>CAIZNI010000054.1 GCA_903934295.1 uncultured beta proteobacterium | reverse complement strand
CGTCCGTGGCCATCGACATAAACCCCGCAGAATCTCTGAGAAACTGAATACGATTACAGCAGTTTCTGGGAGATCGGGCCACCCCTCAATGGACCGGAAACCGAGCATTCATGCGGGTCTTCGGGATATTGCAGGGCCGACGGGATACGGTCAAGGACTGGGACGAGCGTCAGCTCGTCGCCCGGCTGCTGCCGAGGTCGGCTGACGCGTCGCCGTACGTCGTGCCCGACTGGGGGCGCGTGCACCGCGAACTCGACAGGAAGGGCGTGACGCTGATGCTGCTGTGGCAGGAGTACGCTGCCGAGCATCCGCACGGCCGAACCTGGCGCTACACCCAGTTCTGCGAGCACTACAAGGCGTTCGCCGGCCGGCTGAAGCGATCGATGCGCCAGCACCGCCGTGCCGGCGGGTGACATGCCCCCGCTTCTTTGCGCCATTAGTTACTTGAGAGAGCGGGTACGAGTTTCGCCGATGCTGCGGGTGAAAATCAGGCAGGCCGTATGATCCCATCTCGTCATCACCCGAAAAACCCTCACACGGGCGGTGTAAAAACCTCATACCGAAACCCATCCGTAATCACCCCGATCACGTTCGCCTGGTTCTCCGCTGACTCCGAGAATCGCTGCAGAACGAATGGCCGCGAAGACACCGTGCCCTCAAACTGCCCACGTCCATAAAGCGCATCGAGCCAGAAGTAATACCCGTCATCCGGCGCCCGGTTCATCACATTCGCATACAGCAGGTTCATGAACTGCTCATTGCTCGGGTTATCTCCATACAGCCCTTTGAACTCGGCACTCCCCATGAAGTTGGCCGCCGCATCGATCAGGCTGAACCCGCGGTCGATGTAGTACATCCAGAACCCCACCCCACCTTCATCGGGCACCCGGTCGAACGCCGCCTGATACAGCCGATACGCCTTTCCCCCGGTGCCATCGAGGTCGAAGCCCAGCGCCAGGGGGCGGAGCCCCACCGTCTCGGGGACGAACACCGCCCGCTCGACCTCGTGCAGCGTGTCGACTCCCTCAGGCCCACTGATCTGGACGTCGCCATTGCCCAGGCGCAAGAAACTGTTGGCGGCGCGTGCCGAACCATAGAGCGCGACGTCAAGGCCAGCGCCGCCGTTCAGCGTATCGTCGCCCGAGCCACCCGTGATCGTGTCGCTCCCGTCCAGACCATTGATTACCGACGGGCCGCCGGTGGGATCGGTCAGGACGTCGGGACCGGCGGTTCCGTTGAGCGTGTCGGCGACCCCGTTAACCGTGATCGACACGGTGTAGGTATTGCCCGCGCCTTGGCCATCCGAGACCGAATAGCCGAAGCTGTCAGCCCCAAAATAATCCGCCGCGGGTTGGTAGGTATAGCTGCCGTTGGCATTGACGGTGACCGTACCGTGTGCGGGCGTGGTGCTGCGGGCATAAGTCAGCGTGTCACCTTCGACATCGGTGGCCAACGGCAGGCTCGCGCTCAGTATGGTGTCTTCGTTCAGGCTGGCGCTGGCGTTGGTTGCTACCGGCGCGTCGTTTACCGCGTTGACCGCGATGCTCACCATTGCGACGGTAGAGTCGGACGCTCCGTCGTTGGCTCTGAAGGTGAAGCTGTCGGCGCCGTTGTAGTTGGCGGCGGGAGTGTAGATGTAGGTGCCGTTCGAGTCGAGTGCGAGGGTACCGTGCGCGGGTTGGGTCACTGCTACGAAGGTCAGAGGCGAACCCTCGATGTCGGTCGCGTTGACAGAACCACTGAAGGGGGTGTCTTCGGTGGCGGCCTTACTCGATGCGGCGGCGATGGGGGCGTCGTTGACAGGGGTGACGGCGATGCTGACCTGCACATCACTCGATGAAGTCAACACTTCATCTACCGCTCGTACCTTGAACGCTGCCACGGCCCCGCTGGCATTCGGAGCAGGAGTCCAAACCAATTGCTCCCCATCCGCCAACGTGGTGATGCCAGGTATCACCGCTACGCCTGCCTTAGACAGCGTGCCATTCGTGACAGCTACGACACGGAACGAAATCGGATCACCCTGCGCGTCCATCTCATCGCCAGCGGCAATCAGTGAAGACCAGGTGACGACGTAGGAAGAGTCCTCTACACCGCCAGACAACGGAGACACCCTGGTAAACGTCGGCGCGGAGGGAGTTTGGAATACGCCTGCGCTGTAGCTACTATCCGAAAATAATAACGACTCTATGCTAGACAGCGAATCCACGCCTTCGGATGTTGAATTAACGGACAACGAATTTGAAGCTATCGAATAGGTGATCGTGTAGTTTTTTCGGGGACCAGAAAAAACGGCAGTATCTATACCATCACCACCATTGAGTAGGTCATTACCTCCAACCCCAGTCAGCGTGTCATTGCCACCGCCGCCCGTTAAAGTGTCATCGCCTGATCCGGTAACAAGTCGGTTCGCGTGGGAGTTTCCGATAAACGACAAACTCGTCGCGTGACCAATAAACGTCCTCAAGTGCTCTAGTTCTGTACCGATCAGGGAGTAGCCGAATCCTACGAAGACCGTATCGATGCCTTCCTGACTGACTTCCATCACGACATCGAACAGAGAATCAAGAACGTAAGTGTCATCCCCCGCCCCGCCTACCATGGTGTCGCTACCGCCACGGCCATCTACTGCCCAATCGAACACGTCGCTCCCTGCCCCGCCGGTCAGAGAATCGTCACCACCTCCTCCATCGATAGAATCATCTCCGACGCCGCCGTCAATCGTGTCATTTCCCGATAAACCGCTCAGAGCATTTGCCAGATCGTTACCACGCAATACATTCGCCAGTGCATTTCCGGTCGCCACGACCCCCGCAGTTCCAAAAAGAAACAAGTTTTCGACATCGGGGATCGTGAGAAGCGACAGACTCCCTACGGACCATACCGTATCTATTCCCTCGCCCTGCAATTCAACTACTTGATCTGCAGAATCGACAAAATAGGTATCATCGCCAAGACCGCCCTCCATAGTGTCGGCCCCACCCCGGGTTGCAACCTCCCAGTCGAAAAGATCGCTTCCCGCCCCCCCCACGAGACGATCGTCGCCATCGCCGCCATATAGGGTGTCCGCCCCTCTCATGCCCATAAGCACATTGGACGCTGAATTCCCTCTTATAAGGTCAGATCCATCTCCACCATAAGCGTTCTCAATCATAGACCCGACTGAAATAGTCAAACTTCGGCCGTTAATCGTACTAACCCCACCTCCAATCAAGTTAATCGAGACCGGGCCCGTCACAGCCGCCGCGTTCAAAGTATCAATACCAGAAGAGTCAGAAAGCGTAGCCCGATTTGACTGCGCGAGTACAGCCTCGGAAAACTCATTGGTGTAAACGTAGACATCGTCGGCCGACTCCGCCTTGCCAACCAAATTTAGCGTCCACGAGTTGAGCCGCCCGACATTGCCGAGAGCCATGTCAAACACGGACAATGCCCAGTTCCCGATACCACTTTCTCCCATGCTCAGCACGGTATTAAATGTAAAATTAATATTTGCCTGAGCCTGACCGAAAGCACTCAGCGCGCCCTGACCAGGCCGCCACATCAACCAACTTTCGGTTCCCGCAGGAGACGTGAGCGAAATCGAGAGATTGCCAATAAAGGGATGCGTGATCGAAATCGTGACCTCTGCTCGCTCGACCTCGATCGGCGTGGTGACCATTATTGATTGCCGCAGGGATGACCCCCCGTCAGGAATCACCTGGTTCACCGATCTTGTAGCCGACACCTCAAGATCATTGGCAGATGTCAGCGCGGGCGTACTCCAGCTCTCCGCCAACCTGACAGCAGCCAAAGCATCGACCAAGCCGAAGCCGAGGTTATGATCAGCCGCATCGTAATGCAGGCCGCCGCCGTTCCAAGCAGATCCGCCGTTATACCGCCAGTCATTTGCTTCTGGAGCAGTCACCCTTGCGGTTAGCGCAAGGATCTGCTGAACATCTCGATAACCAAGGCCAGGGTTTGCCTGCAGCATCAACGCCACAACCCCCGACACAACCGGTGCCGAAAAAGAAGTTCCTATTTGACCTACGTAATCTTCTGTCGAATACCCGGACGCACCGACTCGATCGGTGGTAAATATATTTCCAAGAAAATCCGCATCACTTCCTCCCGGAGCGGATAACAGGATTGAGGCGCCCGGCGAGCTGTAGCTGGTAACGCCGCCGGAATAATCAGTTGCGGCGACCGTGACGATATACCGGCTGTTTTGAAAGTTATGAAGATTTGTATCGTCGCCATACGAAAAACTATTCCCGGCAGACTGAACAACGATCACCCCCAGCCCACCGCGACCCAAATCCGCAAGATCTTTTAATGCCAAACCCGACGCAGAAAACGCTGGAGTCCGAAAATTATCCAAGAAGGCCCAGGAGAAATTTGAACCTCGATTGGAATAATTACCATACCCCCAACTGTCGTTCAGCACATCCAGACTCAATGCATATCTATAAGCACTAACAATCTCTAACGCAAGTATTTCACCTGAAAGTGGAGAGTAAATCGACACCAAGCTGGCAGCAGGTGCAACCCCCACCATTAAAGCGCCATTAAGTTCAGCAGCAATAACACCTGCCACCGCCGTGCCGTGATTATCATCCGTATAGACAGGAGATCCGCCGGCGGTCAAGTTCAACGCTGACCGCCCAAGACTCACTAGCAGATTCCCGTCTAAATCCGGGTGTCTAGGGTCAATCCCCTGATCAAACACACCAACCTTTACCCCCGCACCCGTCCAAGAAGACCACACCGGAAACACATTTGCACCGGTACCTGGGTAAAGGTGCCACTGATATCGCATGAATTCATCTGACGGCAACGCATAAGGTGCGTCGTCGTCAATAATCCAGCCGCGTGCCTCTCCTTGCGCCACTGTCGCCATGAAAGGGGCTGAGATCAAGACCCTCATGCCCTCATTCGGCTCGAATACTTCATCTCCGTTCACTGCAATCGGGAATACGGCCTGCGTTTGACCGGCAGGTATTGTCAACGAAGTCGCAGAAATCCCCTGGTAATCGCCGCTTGCATTAGACGCGGTGGAACCTCGGGTACCAATCGTAAACCGAACATCGACTGGACTTGGTGCAGACAAAGAAATAGTGAAGGTAAGGCTCGTCACGCCTGCGTCACCCTCATTCACTATCGAGTCGGCAATAGAAAGTGTCGGAAGGACCCACGCCCGGGCCGTGTAACTCCCAGTCTGATCATTCCCACTTGCCCGCGCAGCAAGAAAATAGGTGCCGGAAGATCCCGGACTAAATGACAAAAGACTGTTTAACCCCAGCCCGCTGTCGTCATCCGTTAACTGGACGTGGCCAAGCTGATTAAGAATTTCCAAAAAGGGATTGGCAAGTGTGCCTCCGTTCACGAAAAAACCGTACGAAACGCCACTTGCCAAACTCATCGAGTACAGGTCGGTATCGCCGCTAAAAGAAAGCGCACCGGAAACTGCACTGGCCAGCCCCAATGCTCCGCGTACCGGCGATGCGTTAACAATTAAAGAATATACGCCATACCCGTCGTTTCCCCACTCTTGCACATCGATATAATATACGCCCGTCGTTGGTGCGGTATAGAAAATTCGTGACTCATCACCAACCCCAGAATTATTGTCAGACGTAAGTAAGGATCCGCCGGCTCCACGCAAGACCAACAAAGGATCCGAGAGGGCTAGCGAAGCGCCGTCTCTGCCAGAACCAACTAGATCTATCTGATAGTTCACTCCTGCTGTAAGCGTAATCGCATACCAGTCCGATACATCGTCCCGCCAGCCGATCCGATCGGTCACCTGAGCATTCGGCGCGATTGTGGCACCTGTCGCGTCGGATGCGAGTTGATCAGCCCACAGAGTTAAAAGGTAAGTGCCGCTTGAACTGTTACGTGCCTCTTGCGCACTTACATAAAATGCTCCGGCCCGCGTAGGAATTGCATAATAATATGAATCCCAACTCCATATACTGTAATTATCATTGGATGCCAAATATGCGCCATCCGACCCATAGATCGCAAGCAATGGATCAAGGAGCGTGCCCATTCCACTTGACCATCCCTCTATAAAAATCTGGTACCCAAACCCGGTGTTTAAAGACACCCGCCGCCAATCAATATCGCCGATAAAATCAATGCTTCCGAAAACCGATGAATTGACCTGCAGCGAATAGAGTGTCGTCGCATTACCCGGTATCAAAGCACTCATGAGCGTCTCTACTTCTGTAGGAATCGATTGTCACGCGGATTTCTCAACTGCAAACTGCAGGTAGATCAATACGAAGCTGCTGCCCGCAGGCCTCCGATGTTCGCCAGTTTACAAAATCCGATCTTGGAATGGTTTTCGCCTTTAGATTATTGCTCGATCGAATTGCAGAAAACTTGAAGGTTGAACCAGCCTGCCGCAAGGCTCGTCCCTGCTACGATCAAAACGATACAACCCAAAATTTTTTGGAAAACTGAGCGGCGAATCAAACTCCTAAAATTTAAGCAAATACTTATAGTTTCTGCGCCGAAGAGGATTCAAAATAATTCGGCAAGTTGTCGCCCCAATCTGAATCCTGCATTTGTGTCGCTTGGATAGTGAAGCCCTGCGATCTCACGATTGCGTCCAACCTGTATTGCGAATTTATTCAGCCTTTCCGATGAATCGGGTGCCCATCGCGACAAAAGGCTTGCGATAACGATTGCTTGCGTCGCATGCCCGGATGGGTAACTTGAATGCCAAGGGACAGGAACCACCGGTCGTATAGAGGGCAGCACTGTATTGGGCCGACGGCGGTTAAATCGCCGTTTCAAATCGATCACAATCGTTTCGGTATCTACCACGGCTCGATTAAGCAGCAGCGCATGGTCAGGGTATTTCGCTTCATCCAGCCCCGCACAACGCCAGAATAACGGTACCGGATTGATACTTTCAGCTTCGATTTGTTCGATTTGATGCTTAACTCTGGCCGCCTGGTACGTCATAAGTAGCTGTGCCTCGGAAAGATCATCCGAAGGCGGCGGATCAATCATCAACTCATTGATATCGAAATCGGCAGGAAGCAAAAAATAGCTTTGCGCACCTCGACCAAGGTCGATTGGGCGCGCCTTGGCTCCAACGCTTATCAGCCCGAGGAGCAACCCAGCACAGGCGTCGCGCCTCGATACATCATTCGAATAATGCATCTGGTGCTTTACGATTTTTACATGGACTCGAGAAGCTGCTTCTTTTTCCGTTCGTATTCTTCCTGAGTAATCAAATTTTGCTTGTAGAGAGTATCTAGATCTCTCATTCGCTGGACGATATCCGCGTTAGGTTTTTGCGGAGTAGGCTGCGGATTGGGCGTTAGCACAGGCGCGGAATCCACAGCCGGAGGCGCTGCCTGCGGCGCCGGAGTCGGTATGGAATTCGTACTAGACGTCCTCGCTTCCGCTGCTGGAACAAGAGGCGCCTGGGACGGCGCAGGTTGAGCAACAGGATCGGGCAGGTTCAACGTCGTGTTGATGAACTTGTAAAGCTCGCAACGCTTGGAGCCAAAATCGTAAAGTGACTGGCCACCAGCCGTTTGATTTTTTGCGTTGGACAGCGATGCCTCACATCTTCTCATCGCTTGCTCATCGGCATCCGATTGCGTCATCTTCCCGGCCGCTTGCCCCCAGACCCAATAGCGGCCTCCAAACAACTTGTCCTCACCAACTGTTGCAAGCGCCTTGGTATCAGTGGATTTCTCGAGCGCATCGCGGATCTTGCTCAGTCCACTTGGGAACGCGAGATTTGGGATTGGAATAATAATAATCGAATGGCTTTCGTTTAGCACGAAAAACGATGCGATAGCAATTAACAGATTGCGCTTCATGTTTTTAATCTTTTGAATTAACCAACTGGTGTTAAATCATAATCTTGAGCGATATTCCCAAGAAACATCAGCAAACTCGAAAATCCGTAGAAAACACTCACCGATAACTTGGACCTGCTGACACCCACTATCTTACCAACACACTATCGCAATGAGAATTTCAACTAGCAATTTAAATCAACACATGTTTTTAGCCTCTTGCTTGTACGACTCGACACAAAGTCCACCCAGCATCGGAGAAGCGGTACGCTCTTTCGGTGACATGAACTTCCGCCTTTTTCATTCAAATCAGCATCGAAGAGATTTCGCAGGTGATTACCATTACGATTCAACACAGTTTAGATCGTAAGCAACTCTCATCACGCTAGATCACCTTTCTATCCTTTGCCGCGTGATCGATTAGCAAAACCGCTCTACGGGGTGCACTTCGGCTTCAGTCAGCCAAGCGAGGCTGGCGGCGCGCGCCCGAACAGCGCAGGAAGAGGAGATAGCCGCAACACAAGCCTTCGGGTATCGATCACGGACAAACAGCGAAAAACATGCTAGTCCGCACCGGTTCGTTGACGAAAGCTGTTACTTCTAGGGACTACCGCCCGTTCGTATCTGCGAATTGAAAACCGCGAATGTCGGTCCAGTTCGAAGCCGGACCTCAGGCTACCCATTCAAGAGTGCCAAAGAAATATCTATTAGGGGCATTAAATACTCTGATCGGGCTGATTCGCGAGAGACCTTCCACGCCAGTGCCGATCCGAGGAGCGCACAAGGGCCCGACCAACAAAGTGCGGCGAGCGCCCACAGCCCGACTTCAGCGCCACGCGCAGAAACTTCCGGTTCGGCATGGGCCGATTAGACGCGAATGAGTCAGTGTCTTGCGCCAGGTGAGTACGTAACGACTCAACCGGTCGCGCTCCTCCTTCAACCTGCTGGACCCTCCGCCTCGTACACCACCATCCTTACCGCCCCATCAAAACACTCGAGAGGCGCCGACATCTGCGGCGTCTCGAACCGACCGGCTCCGACGAAGCGAAATACATTCATCATCAGCCGCGAACTGCAACGGGGCGAAACGGTTTTCGGATACTGGCTCGTCGCCGCCTACGCGAACGACGACAGCACCGCCACGCCGCCAACGGCGGTTACCCACTGCGGCACGGTCTGAATGTGATCGAGGAGTTGGCCCTCGCGCGGTGCGATGCCCGATACGGTGAACTGGCGATCGATCACAGGCTGGACCGGGTTATCCTCGGGCAGCGCAGTCGGCAGCCGATCGGTCAGCGTCGGCCGGTTGGCGTGGCGCGGGGGGCGGGCGGGCGGGTTCACAATGCGCGGGCGCACAAGCGCAACGCCGGCGCACAGGATCCAGTCCTAGCGCACACCCCTGCGGGTTACGAAGAAACTGTCGAAGGCCAAGTCCGCCAGTCTGTCTGCGTACTGTTGCTGGACGCCACTCACCCCGGCGTCGCTCACATAAACGGTGAATCCGGGGCGCTTGCGCGGCGAATCTAAAAAATCTCCAGGCGCCAGCCCTGCCCCCCCCTTCAAGTCACCGGCAACTTCAACCCCTGCACCTCCCGAATCCACACCGGGCCATCCTCACGCCACACCCGCAGCGCCTCCGCACGGCCCGTGACCAGATCAGGGATGCCCATGCTCTCGCGCATGCTGCGGCTGCGCGCGGTGTCATTGGTCTCGAGCACTGCCTTCGACAGGAACTCCAGAATCGGGGTCGGCACCGAGGAGTGCGCCACCAGGTAGATCGCCGCCTCGAGCCGCGACACCGGTCCGCTGAACCCCTGCTCGATCATCGTCGGCACCTCGGGCATGCGCGGCGAGCGCACCTTACCGGTCACCCCGATCGGGCGCAGGCCCTTGTCGCGCACATTGGCGAACGCCTGGTAGCTGCCGATCGACACATCGAGCTGGCCCGCGGCCATGTCGATCCACATCGGCACCTCGCCCTTGTAGTTGATGAGCTCGAACTGGCAGCCCTGCTCGCGGTTCCAGGTCTCGGCCAGGATCTGCTGGTAGGAGCCGGTCACATAGTTGCCCATGGTGGTGCGGGTGCGGCGCGCGCGCTCGATCATGCCGCGGAAGTCGCGGATGCCGCTGCGCTCGGTGGCGGCCAGCGCCAGCGGGCCGGTGGGGAAGACCGCAATCGGCGCGATGTCCTTGTCCAGGTCGTAGGGCAGCTTGCGGTACATCACCCGGGCCTGAAAGAACATCCCGGTCGAGCCGAACAGCACGGTGTAACCGTCGGTGGGCGATTTCACCATCGCCTCGATGCCGATGATGCCGCTGGCGCCGGGCCGGTTGTCGACCACCGCGGGCTGTCCGTAGCGCGCGGTGAAGTGCTCGGCGAACATGCGCGCGTAGTTGTCGGTGAGTCCGCCCGCGGGCGAGGCGACGATGATCCTGAGCGGGCGCGTCGGGTAGTCGGCGCCCTGGGCGAAGGCGTCGCGCTGGGTCAGCAGGCCGGCGGCGGCGCCGGCCAGCAACAGGCGGCGGCGAGCGGGTATTTTCATTGGGGACTCCCTGAGGTCATGGGCCGGGTTCGCCTGTCGTCGGCCAGTGGGCGACGGACTGCCGGACCAGGCAAGGCTAGAGGCGCAGGCAGGGGCGGCGCAAACCCGGGACCGTGATTTCGGAAGTGCGCCGTCCACATCAGGCCGGCGCGAAGCAGCCTTTGTTACGGGGCGCGCAGGCAGCCTGCGCATTGGCCGTACAGCGTGACCTCGTGCTCCTCGAGTCGAAAGCCCGCCGGCACCAGAGCCGCCAGATCGCCGACGCATCCCGGGACATCGAAAACCCGCTTGCAGTCCCGGCACCGAAAATGGTGGTGATGCCCGCGACCGGCCAGCTCATATCGCACTGGCTCCCCGTGAAGCGCGACGGGGACGATCCCGCCCTCATCGGCCAGCGACTTCAGCGTTCGATAGACGGTGGCGATGCTGAGTGCTGGTGCGGTCGCGCTGGCGGCCTCCAGCACCTCCTGAGGCAGCAGTGGCCGGCTGGCTGCCCCGATCGCCGCGAGAATCGACACCCGTTGACGTGTCATGCGTTCCATGGCGCGAATTGTAGGTTGAGTTTGCTGGACTACGATGCTATTCTTTTTGCAAATGACTTCTCATTAGCAAAAGATGAACATGAACCCGATCCCCGTCACCATCCTCACCGGCTTCCTGGGCAGCGGCAAGACGACCCTGCTCAATCGCATCCTGCAAGAGCAGCACGGCCACCGGATTGCCGTCATCGAGAACGAGTTCGGTGAGGCCGGCATCGACAACGAACTGCTGGTACAGGATCGCCAGGAACAGATCGTCGAGATGAACAACGGCTGCATCTGCTGCACCGTGCGCGGCGATCTGGTCCGCATTCTCGGCGAGCTGCATGCGAAAAAGACAGCCGGCGAACTGAACTTCGAGCGCGTCATCATCGAAACAACCGGGCTGGCTGATCCGGCACCGGTCGCGCAGACCTTTTTTGTTGGCGAAGACATCGGCGATCACTACCTTCTCGATGCCATCGTCACGATGGTCGATGCAAAGCACGCGCAGCAGCAGCTGGACGCGCACCACGAAGCCCAGGAACAGGTGGGTTTTGCCGACCGCATCCTGATCACCAAGACCGACATCGTCGAGCCTGGCGAGCTGGCCGCCCTGCGGCAGCGCCTGGTGAAAATGAACCCCCGCGCCAGGATCGGCGAGGCGCATCACGGACGATCGAACATCGAAGACCTGCTGGATATTCGCGGCTTCAACCTGAACTCGATTCTGGAGATAGAGCCCGACTTCCTGACCGACGTCGACCACGCGCATGACGCCGACGTGACGTCGTTTGTATTCCGGGAAGACGCGCCGCTCGACCAGGCACTCGTCGAGGATTTCCTGGACGGAATCGTGCGCGTCTTCGGTGAGCGATTGATGCGCTACAAGGGCGTGCTCAACATCGCCGGAATCAACCGGCGCGTGGTGTTTCAAGGGGTCCACATGCTGCTGGGCTCGGAGCTCGGATCGCCCTGGAAAGCAGGCGAAAAACGCGGGTCGAAGATGGTCTTCATCGGCCGGAACATGCCCCGGGAAATGCTGTTGGCCGGGTTGTCGCAATGCACGGCGAAGAAACGGAGAGTGTCATGAGAAGTCACCACTGGATGACCAGGATGCCAGCGGCCTGCGTCGCGGCGCTCGCGTTACCGGCGTTCGCGCAAAGCGATCGTCCGGCTGCGAATGCGGGCAACACCCTGGAGGCGGTCGTCGTGACCGGCGAGAGGGAAACGCCCGCACTGGAGCGCAAGGCCGACTCGGCCTCGCGCCTCGGATTGACGAGCCGCCAGACACCGGCCTCGATCGAAGTGCTGCCTCAGTCCGTCCTGCAAGCGCTCGGCATTCGCACGGTCTCGGAGGCGGCCCAGGCCGTGGCCGGTGTCACCGCAGGCGACTTTCCCGCCGAACCGAGCAATTTTTCAATGCGCGGCTTCGCCAACAGCCAGATCAACACGCTCTATAACGGCATCAAGATCGGGCCCCCGAACATGACCTCACGTGTCATGGATGTTGGCAACCTCGAGCGCATCGAATTCCTCAAAGGATCGGCATCCCTGATGTCGGGGGAAGGCGCCTCCGGCGGCGCGGTCAATTTCGTGACGCGAAGGCCCCATCGCGGGCCGGCCCGGCATGAACTCAATCTGTCGGCCGGATCGCTGAGCGCCTTGCGCAGCGGCTTCGGCTCCGGCGGCACGACAGCCATCGAGAACCTGGATTACCGGCTGGATCTGAATCGATCCACTGGCAGAGGGTTCGTCGACGGCACAGACCAGGAAAGCTGGCACCTGTCGGGGGGTCTGGACTGGTACGCACGACCGGGCCTGAAAGTGTTTGGCGCCGCCGAATTCAAGAAAGACAACGGCAGCGCTTACTGGGGAACGCCGCTCGTGTCGGCGGCAGCACCCGGCATAGAGCCTGCAGCGGGCGTGCTGTCCGGCACCTATACCTCGGGATTCAATGGCAGCAATCTGGGCTCGGTGACGATCGATCGGCGCACGCTGACCACCAACTACAACGTTCATGACAATCGGAACAACGCCCAGGAGAACTGGCTTCGCGCCGGGGCTGACTGGCAGATCGATCCGACGCTGACCCTGCGCACGCAGGTTTATCGCTATTCAGCCAACCGCGAGTGGCGCAACAACGAAATCATCGCCTTCAACGCCGTCAGCGGACTGGTCGACCGGGAGCGCTTCTACGTCGCACACGATCAGACTGTCGTCGGCAATCGCACCGAGCTGCAATGGGATGGCAGCTTCGCCGGCTTTCGCAACCGTCTGGTGGCAGGGCTCGAGTGGAGCAAACTGTCGTTCCAGCGACCCGGCGCAGCGAATTTCCCGGGCGACAGCGTCGATCTCGTCGGACCGCAGCGCGGCAGCTACGGTCTTCTGACGACCCAGCGACAGACCTCGGACATCGGCAACCTTGCACTGACCATCGAAGACCGGATAGTGCTGTCGCCTGCGGTGGCGCTGATCGGCGGGTTTCGGCACGAGACCATTGAACTGGATCGAACCTCTGCCACCGCCGATGGCACGCAACGCGCCGGGTTTCCTTTCAGCAAGACCTGGCGGCCGACGACCGGCCGCGCGGGTGTGACCTGGGAGGCGATGCCGGACCTGACCGTCTACGGCCAATGGGCCAGCGCAGCCGACGTGGCAGCCAACAACATCTTCCTCCTGAACGCCTCGCAGCCGCTGGACATGACGAAGACGCGAACGCTGGAAATCGGCATCAAGCAGGCGTTCTGGGCGAATCGCGGCGAATGGTCGTTTGCCCTTTATGACATCGCACGCAGCAATGTGTACACCGCGCAAGGCGGCCGCGCGCTCGCCCTGGCGGGACAGCAGGTCTCGCGCGGCGCGGAAATGTCGGTAGCGGCGCGCCTGAGCGGCCCCTGGCGCCTATGGGGAAATCTCGCAATCAACGAAACGCGCTACGAGAACTATGATTTCAATGGCGGGTCTTTCAGCGGCAACACGCCGCCGAACGCGCCGCGCGTGGTCGCCAATGCCGGCGCAGCCTACCGCTGGGCCGGCACGCGACCCGTCGAGCTGTCGGGCTGGCTGCGCCACGTCGGCAAGCGTTTCCACAGCGATGCAAACACCGTCACGATGAGTGCCTACACCACCGCCGACGCGGCCCTGTCCGTGGACCTCACCACCCAGGTTCGCCTGAGATTGCGGGTGCGTAACCTGACCAATCGAACCTATGCGGTCTGGGCTGATCCGTTCTATCCGGATCAGGTCATGCTCGGCGCGCCGCGCAGCGCCGATGTCGCCCTGAACATGCGATTCTGATCCGTCCGCATGCACGCATTGCCGGTCAGCCTCGAGGGCGTCACGCTGAAGACGAACCGCGGCGTTCGATTGCTCGATGATGTCTCATTCACCGTCGAACCCGCCGAACGGTGTGTAATCGTCGGGCCCAATGGCGCCGGCAAAAGCACCCTGCTGGCGGTGATCGCGGGCCGCCTGCGGCCGACGGCTGGCAGAGTTCTGGTTGGCGAGCAGGATGTGCATCAGGCGCAGGCGCCACGCGCCAGACGGATTGCAACGGTCGGACAAAACGAGTCCGCGGATCTGCGCCTTGGTCTGGGCGACTATGTCGCGCTCGGGCGCGTGCCACACCAGCATCTGTCAACGGCGTGTGAGCACCGCGAAGCAGTCACGCGTGCGATGACTGCCTGCGGCTTGAAGGGGTGGGAACGCCGATCGATCCACACGCTGTCCGGTGGCGAGCGCCAGCGCGCCCACCTGGCCCGTGCATTGGCGCAGGAACCGGCCTTGCTGCTGCTCGACGAGCCAACCAACCACCTCGATCTGCGGGCCCGGATCGATCTGCTGGATCTGGTGCATGGACTGCGCATGACCGTCGTGGTGAGTCTCCATGAACTCTCGCTGGTGAGCGGTTTCGCCGACCGCGTGGTGATGCTGGAGCATGGCCGATCGATCGCATCGGGGTCACCCGCCGAAACACTCTCGGAACAGCGGGTGGCAGAGGTATTCGACCTGTCGCTGGTTCGCGTGCGGCATCCGCAAGGCGATCGTGAGCTGTCGTTCTTCGAAAAACGGGCTGCATGCTGAAACGCGCGGCCCTGCTGTTCGCGGTGATGGCCACTTGCTGCAAGCTCGCCGCCGAGGTCCATGCCTTCCCGGTCACGGTCGACAACTGCGGCGAGCCGCTGATCATCAAGGCGCCGCCACAGCGTGCGGTGATCCATGACATCAACATGACCGAGATGGCCTTCGCGCTCGGCCTGCAACCGCGGATGATCGGTGTGACCGGCATCACCGGCTGGTACAAGGCGAGCGCGACTTTCAAGGCTGCTCTGGGCAACATCCCGGAACTGGCCTCGAAATACCCGACTCTCGAAAATCTGCTCGCCGCACGACCGGATTTTTTCTTCGCCGGATGGTATTACGGGATGAAACCGGGTGGCGACATCACCCCGGCCCGTCTGGCGCAGCACGGCATCCAGACGCTGGTGCTGACCGAGAGCTGCATCCACGGTGGCAGGGAACGGCCCAAGGCAAGCCTGGCGCTTCTTTACAACGACATGCTGCGCCTCGGGAGCGTATTCGGGAAACGGTCTGAAGCCGAGCAACTCGTGGCGCAATGGCGCCTTCGAATACAAGCGCTGCAATCGACTCCGAGCGCTTCCACAAGCACCCAGCCGCTGCGCGTCTTCGTCTACGACTCCGGCGAGGACAAACCCTTCACCGCTGGCCGCGCTGCGATGCCCACGGCACTGATCGAGGCGGCGGGCGGACGCAACATCATGGATGACATGTCCACCAGTTGGGGCTATGCATCCTGGGAGTCGGTCGCCAGCCGCAACCCGCAGTTGCTCATCTTGCTGGACTACCAGGACGGGCACGGCCCGTCCCGTCTGCTCGCCACGCTGCAGGCGCATCCCGCCATGCGCCACACCGAGGCAGTGAAGCGCCAGCGCTACATCGCCTTGCGGTACTCGGAACTGACGCCCGGGCCAGCCAACATCGAGGCCATCGAGAAAATCGCCCGTGCGCTGCGCGCCATCGAGTGATGAGGACTCGCTCCCTGACGATCGTCCTGGCAATCGCGCTGTTCATCATGATGCTGCTGGCAACCGGCGCGGGCAGCACCTCCGTCGACCCCGGGATGGTCCTTGCCGCGCTCGCCGGCAGTTGGGCTGAGCACCTGGGCCTGACGCCGGTCGATGAAGGCGTGCAATCCATCGTCCGCGATCTGCGCCTGCCGCGCACGATCCTGGCGGCGCTGGTGGGCGCCAGCCTGGCGATGGTGGGCGCGCTGCTGCAGACAGCCACACGCAACGATCTTGCTGACCCGTTCCTGTTCGGTCTGTCGTCAGGCGCGGCCGTCGGGGCAGTGGCGGTGATAACAATCACAGGGGAACGATTCGGCGTCTGGTCTTTGCCGCTGGCAGCTTTTTCCGGTGGCCTGGTCGCAGCCGCTTGCGTCTTGCTGCTGGCGCACAGAACCGCAGGCCTCGGCGCGGAAAAGATCGTCCTGGCAGGACTGGCGATTTCCTTTCTGTTCGGTTCGCTGACTCATGCGATGGTGTTTGCGGGCGACCAGCGCGCGGCCCACTCAGTGCTGTTCTGGTCCCTGGGGGGACTGGGAATGGCGCGCTGGAACAACCTGCCCCTGGCAGCGACGGCGCTGATCGCACTGGGATCGTTTGTCATCCTTCGCCACCGATCGCTGGATGCGTTGCTGGCCGGTGACGACACGGCGCACAGCCTGGGCGTCAATCCGGAGCGGTTGCGAAGGCAGGTATTCATCGTGGCCGCTCTTGCCACCGCCTGCTGCGTGGCACTGACCGGTGTGATCGGCTTCATCGGGTTGATGGTGCCGCACCTTGCGCGCGGCCGTGCGGGCCTGTTGCATGCGGCACTGGTGCCTGCCAGCGCGCTGATGGGTGCGCTGCTGCTGCTGGCCAGCGACCTTCTGTCGCGCGGGCTGATTGCACCGCAGGAACTGCCGGTCGGAATCGTCACGGGCGGAATCGGTGCGGCGTTCGTGATCGCCATGCTGTTGCGACGCGCTGACGGGCCGCGCTGACCTGCCCGTGGCGTCTGCCAGGCGCCACGCCGAAGCGCCCAACGCTCGCGCCGAGCACCGGATCCGCGAAAATCAGAATCCTGGGCCTGCCGCAACCGCAGGCGGCCATCCCAGTGGTTTATCGTTCACTGCGCTGCCCTGACGCCCGCCCGACGGCGCCGGGGCCACTGGCTGCCTCCGGCTGCTTCCTGCCGCCTCAACCGCCCCACCCGATGGTGAACACGCCGATGGAAACCGAAGACCGCTCGCTCCCCCTGTCCGGCATCGTGGTGGTCGATCTCACCCGGGTGCTCGCCGGCCCCTATTGCACGCGGCTGCTCTCGGACATGGGCGCGCGGGTGATCAAGATCGAGCGACCGGGCGGTGGCGACGACACGCGCCTGGGCACCCACCAGATCGAGCCCGGACGCATCGATCAGAGCACCTACTTCAGCCGCGTCAACGCCGGCAAGCAGAGCGTGGGCATCGATCTGTCCAGCGCCCAGGGCATGGGCGTGCTGCTCGATCTGGCCCGCCGCGCCGATGTCTTCATCGAGAACTTCGCCCCCGGCGTGGTCTCGAAGCTGGGCTGCGACTACGACGCGGTGCGCGCGGTACGGCCCGACATCGTTTATTGCTCGATCTCGGGCTACGGTCAGACCGGGCCCTGGCGCAACCGCCCGGCGTTCGCCCACACCACCAACGCGATCTCCGGGATGATGCACCTGGAGCAGGGCCACGAGCCCAAGCCGCGCGCCTCGAACCTGCAGGCAGCCGATGTGCTGGCGGCCACCCAGGCCTGCGCGGCGATCGTCGCTGCGCTGTTTCGCCGCTTCCGGACGCAACAGGGTGCGTACATCGACGTCTCGATGCTCGAGACCCTGGTGGGCGCCGACAGCGTCACCTTCCCGTCGGTTCTGAACGGCGGCAAGGAGCACGGCAACCCGCGCCCCGGCATGCTGGTGCATGGCATCGGCGGGCGTTACCTGGCCATGCAGATCGTGGGCGGGACCGAACTCTGGCCGCGCATGGTCGAGCTGATGGAGCGGCCCGAGCTGCGCCAGGATCCGCGCTTTGTCTCCGCCACCGACCGGGTGCAGCACTGGCCGGCGCTGGCCGAGCTGATCGGTCAATGGCTCGACCGCTTCCCCAGCGTGGACACCGCGCTCGCCGCGCTGGAAAAGGCGCGCGTGCCCTGCGCGCCGGTGCTCACCCCGGCCGAAGTGATCGCCTCCGACCACCTGGCGCAGCGGGCCTTCTTTCCGAGCCTGCCGCACGCGGGCGCGGGGTCGGTGCGCGTCACCGCCAGCCCCTACCACCTGGACGGCCATCCGGTGCACCCGCGCGGACCCGCGCCCCATGATGTGGGCCAGGACACCCGGACGGTGCTGGCCGATTACCTGGGCTACGCGCCGGATCGCATCGCAAGCCTGCTGACTGCCGGCGCGGTGACGGGCCCCTGAACGCACTCGTGCCATGAACGCGCGCGCCGGGGCATCCCGCCCCACGCGCGCCGCACTCCCCCCTCCCATTCAAGGCAGCCTTTTCATGTCCGGACCCCTTTCCCACATCCGCGTGCTCGATCTTTCCCGTGTGCTGGCCGGGCCCTGGTGCGGCCAGAATCTGGCCGACCTCGGCGCCGAGGTGATCAAGGTCGAGCGGCCCAAGACCGGCGACGACTCGCGCGCCTACGGCCCGCCGTGGATGAAGAACGCCGACGGCGAGGAGACCAGCGAGGGCGCCTATTTCATGGCCGCCAATCGCGGCAAGAAGTCGCTCACCATCAACCTGAACCACGCCGAGGGCCAGCGCCTGGTGCGCGAGCTGGCGGCGCAGTGCGATGTGCTGATCGAGAACTACAAGTACGGCGACCTGGAGCGCTACGGGCTGGGCTATGCGGCGCTGGCCGAGATCAACCCGGGGCTCATCTACTGCTCGGTGACCGGCTTCGGACAGACCGGTCCGTATCGCGAACGACCGGGCTACGACTTCATGGCGCAGGGCATGGCGGGCCTGATGAGCCTGACCGGCGAGCCCGACGGCGCGCCGGGCGCCGGGCCGATGCGCGTGGGCGTGCCGGTGATCGACATCTTCACCGGCATGTACGCCACGATCGCGATCTGCGCCGCGGTGGCCAATCGCGCGGTCACCGGCAAGGGGCAGCACCTGGACGTGGCGCTGCTCGACTCCTGCGTGGCGCTGCTGGCCAACCAGGGCATGACCTATCTGGCCACCGGCGAGTCGCCCAAGCGGATCGGCAACACCCACCCGAGCATCGTGCCGTATCAGGTGTTCCCCACCGCCGATGGCGCGATCATCCTGGCCTGCGGCAACGACAACCTGTTCAGCCGCTTCTGCAAGGTGGCCGGGCGCGAGGACCTGATCAGCGACGCCCGCTTCGCGAAGAACGTCGACCGGGTGCGCAACCGGACCACGCTGGTGCCGATCCTGGAGGAGGTGTTTCGCCAGCGCGGCACCGAGGCCTGGGTCGAGGCGCTCGAGGAAGCGGGCGTGCCCAGCGGCCCGATCAACAACGTGGCCCAGGCCTTCGCCAACCCGCAGGTGCAGGCGCGCGGCATGCAGATCGAGCTGCCGCATCCGCTGGCCGGGACCGTGCCGCTGATGGGCAGCCCGATGAAGTTTTCGGGCACCCCGATCGAGCACAAGCTCGCCCCGCCGGTGCTGGGCCAGCACGCCGATGAAATCCTGGAAAAGATGCTCGGGCTGGGCGAGAGCGAGCGCGCCCGCCTGCGCGCGGCTGGCGCGATCTGAGCAGGCCGGCCTAGCGGGCGAGCCACCCCACGAAGGCCTGCTCGTATCGGCGCAACGTGCGCCCGCGCCGATACGCGACCCGGGTGGTGTTGACCGGGAACAGGTCGGCCGGTGCGCGTTCGACGCGCAGCAGGCCGTCCTCGCCGCCCGGCCGGATCGCCATCTCGGTGAGGATGCCCACCCCGAGCCCGAGCGCCGAATAGGCCTTGATCACATCAGCATCAGCCGCCTCGAGCACGATGTCGGGCGTGAGGCCCGCGGCGGTGAACGCCGCATCGATGCCGCTGCGCCCGGCGAACTGCGCGTCATAGGTCACCAGCGGGTAGCGGGCCAGCTCGGCCAGGCCGACCGGCTGCCCGCCGTGCAGCGGATGGCCGGCCGGCGCGATCACGCAGTGATGCCACGAGAACAGCACCTGGCTGTCCAGCTCGTCGACCCGGCCCAGCAGCTCGGTGGCCACGCCGAGGTCGACTTCGCCGGCGCGCAGCATCGCCACGATCTGCGCCGGATTGCCCTGGCGCAGCTGCAGGCGCACGCCCGGATAGGCCTCGCGCAGGCGCACCACCGCGGGCGGCAGCACATAGCGGGCCTGGGTGTGGGTGGCGGCCAGGCGCAGCACGCCGGCCTCGGCGCCGCGCATCTCGCTGCCCACCGAGCGCAGGTTCTCGGCCTCGGTGAGCATTCGCTCGGCGATCGCCAGCACCTCGCGGCCCTCGTCGGTGATCGCGGTCAGGCGCTTGCCCTGGCGCACGAAGATCTGCACCCCGAGCTCGTCCTCGAGCTCGCGGATCGCCTTGGACAGGCCGGGCTGCGAGGTGTGCAGCGCCTGGGCCGCCAGCGTGAGGTTCAGCCCGCGCAGCGCGGTCTCGCGCAGGTAGCGCAACTGTTGAAGGTTCATAAGCCGACAGTTTGCCCGCGTCCGTCACATCGGTCGAACCGGCCCCGGCGCATACTGGGCGACCGCAGGAGGCCGCCTTGACCGAGCACGAAACCCCGCATCCGCTGCGCCCCTTCCTCCGAAACTGGCTCTGGGAGCACGGGCGCATCGGCACCCGCTACCTGGACTGCCGCACCGGCGAGGTCTGTTTCGACGAGGGCAAGAAGGCGGGCTTCGCCGACGAGACGCTGGTCCAGGTGTCGCTTGCGCGTGATGCCCAGGCCCTGGAAGCCCCGCCGGCCGTTCACGAGGCCGGGCTGGCGCGCTTCCTGCGCGCCGCCCAGTTGGGCAAGCCGCTGGAGGCCGGCCCGCCCGCCGAAGTGCAGCGGGCGGTGCAGGACTGCGTCGAGATCGCGCTGGTCTGCGCGTATCAGGCCGACGCGCGCCGCTCGCACGCCCGCCACTCGCTGGAACCGCTGTTCGAGGACGAGATCCGCGCCGCGGTCGCCGAGGACATCCGCCGCGGCTACGCCGGCCTGCGCGAACAGCTCGCGCTGTACGACTTCACCGTGTTCCACGGGCTGCCCTCGCCGCTGCTGTTCAGCGAATCACCCTTCATCGACTGGCGGGTGCGCGCGCGTCCGGCGATGCCCTTCGTGTCGATGCCGCTGGGCCCGTATTGCCTGCTGGTCGGCGCACCATCGAACAAGACCAGCCGCGCCGGTCCGGTGGCCTGGCAGAGCGTGGTGGCGATGGGGCCGTTTCGCGACCACAACCGCCACCTGACCGACACCGCGAAGCGCTGGCTGGTGGCCACCAGCGATGAGCAGCTGGTCGCGCTGCAGGAGCGCTTCGCGCCGCCCGCGTAGGGGGCTCCTTACTCGGCCACCGGCGCATCGCCCAGCACCTGGGGCTCATAGGCATGCAGCGCGGTCGCGCCGCCGGTGTGCAGGAAGAGCACGTTCTCGTCGGCCCGGAAATAACCGGCGCGCGTCAGCCCGATCAGCCCCGCCATCACCTTGCCGGTGTAGACCGGGTCGAGCAGGATGCCCTCGGTGCGCGCCAGCATCTGCACCGCCTCGACCATCTTCGTGTTCGGGATCGAATACTTGGGCCGCCAGTAGTCGCCGAAGGTCAGCACCGCCTCGCGCGGCACCGTCATGTCCAGCCCCAGCAGGTCGGCCACCGCCTGCGCCTCCTGGTGCACCAGCGGGTCCTGGTCGGCCGGGTCGCGACTCACGCCGATGCCCACGATCGGGATGCCGATCCGGTTGCCCAGGAAGCCCGCCAGCAGCCCGCCGTGCGTGCCCGAACTGCCCGAGCCCACCACCACCCGGTCGATGCGCACGCCCTGCTCGTAGAACTGCTGCTGCAGCTCCTGCGCGCAGGCCACATAGCCCAGCCCGCCCAACGCGTTGGAGCCCCCGCCCGAGATCACATAGGCCTTGCCGCCGGCGGCCGCGACCTCGTCGGCCACCCGTTGCATGGCCTCGCGCATGTTGGTGCCGGCCGGCACCACGGTGATACCGTCGACGCCCAGCAGGCGGAACAGGAAGTGGTTGCCGCTGGCATCGACGCGATAGCTGTTGGGTACCCGCTCCTCGATCACGAAGCGGCACTTCAGGCCCTCACGGCGCGCGGCGGTGAGCGTGATGCGGCAGTGATTGGACTGGGGCGCGCCGCAGGTGACCAGGGTGTCGGCGCCCTGGGCCAGCGCGTCGGCGACCAGGAACTCCAGCTTGCGGGTCTTGTTGCCACCCGGCGCCAGGCCCAGCATGTCGTCGCGCTTGATCCAGACCTGGGGGCCGCCCAGGGCCCGGGTGAACCGGGGCATGAACTCCAGGGGCGTGGCGCCGTGGGTGTAGACGCGACGCGGGAAACGGGAAAGATCCATCTTGGCTCCAGGCGGTTCGGTGAACGGTGTCGGATGCGCGCTCGGCACCCTGCCAACAGGGTGTGGCGGATCGTGCCGGCGGCGGGCCGCGCGCGCAACCGTATCACCGCGCGGCCCCCGGCGCGCCGATCCGGGCTGATAATCGAGCCCGACGCATCCCCCGAACCCGTCATCCACCGACCCTTCCCCGGAGACCGACCATGTCCATCGCAGAACGACTGACCGAACTCGGCCTGCAGCTGCCCCCAGTCCCCAAACCGATCGGCAACTATGTCGCCGGCGTTCAGGTGGGCAACCTGCTCTTCATGTCGGGCATCGGCCCGCGCCTGCCCGAGGGCGGTGTGATCACCGGCAAGCTGGGCGCCGACATGACGGTCGAACAGGGCTACGACGCGGCGCTGGTGGTGGGGCTGAACATGCTGGCCAACATCGAGTCGGTCATCGGCTCGCTGGACCGCATCGAGCGGGTGGTCAAGGTGCTGGGCATGGTGAACTGCACCCCCGACTTCAACGACATGCCCAAGGTCATCAACGGGTTTTCGGACCTGTTCGTCGAACTGCTCGGGCCCGAGCGCGGGCGCGGCGCGCGCTCGGCGGTGGGCATGGTGTCGCTGCCCAACCAGATCGCGGTCGAAGTCGAGATGGTGCTGCAGATCGCGCCCTGAACCGGCCGCCCGAGCGGGCGACCGGACGGGTGAGCGGAGCGGCCGCCACCCGCCCGTTGCCCGGGTGGCCCGGCAGCGCCATATGAGCGCCGCTTTGGTTGCTCAAGCGAAGAAGTCGTTGGTACGGCTGCGGTGGCGCGATACGTTCGCGTCCCCCGGCCGATGCTTCCTCGCTTACCCATGTACCGCTACGACACCATTGATCAACGCTTGGTCGACGAACGCGTCGCCCAGTTCCGGGACCAGACCGCGCGCTTCCTGAGCGGCGAACTGTCCGAAGAGGACTTCCGCCCGATCCGCCTGCAAAACGGGCTGTACCTGCAGCGCCAGGCGCCGATGCTGCGGGTGGCGATTCCCTACGGCGAATTGAGCGCGGTGCAGCTGCGCCTGCTGGCGCGCATCGCCCGCGAATACGACCGCGGCTACGGCCACTTCACCACCCGCCAGAACATCCAGTACAACTGGCCGGCGCTCGAACGCGTCCCCGACATCCTGGCCGAACTGGCGGGCGTGCAGATGCACGCGATCCAGACCTCGGGCAACTGCGTGCGCAACACCACCGTCGACCACCTGGCCGGCGTCGCCGCCGACGAGCGTGTCGACCCGCGCCCCTATGCGGAGCTGATCCGCCAGTGGTCGACCTTCCACCCCGAGTTCGCCGCGCTGCCGCGCAAGTTCAAGATCGCGCTGTCGGGCGCGGACATCGACCGGGCGGTGATCAAGGCGCACGACATCGGACTGAACGTGCGACGCGGCGACGACGGCGCGGTCGGCTTCGAGGTCTTCGTGGGCGGCGGCATGGGCCGCACGCCGGTGATCGGCCAGCGCATCCGCGAGTGGCTGCCCGAGCGCGACCTGCTGAGCTATCTCGACTCGATGCTGCGGGTCTACAACCTGCACGGCCGGCGCGACAACAAGTACAAGGCGCGCATCAAGATCCTGGTGCGCGAGATCGGCATCGACGCCTATCGCGAGCAGGTCGATCGCGACTGGCACGCTGGCGGCGAAGGCGGCGTGTCGACGCTGACCGAGCCGGCGGTGGCGTCGGTGCGCGCGCATTTCGCCGACCCGGTGGCCGCGCTGGCCGAGGGGCCCACGCTCGAGGCGCTGGCCGCCGGCGAGGGCCCGGCGAGCGGGCTCGCGCCGGCCGACCGGTCGCGCTTTGCCGCCTGGCTGCGGCGCAACGTCCATGCCCACCGGCTGGCGGGCCGCGCCGCGGTGTCGATCTCGCTCAAGCGCCCCGGCGTGGCGCCCGGCGACGCGAGCGCCGACGAGATGGATGCAATCGCCGACCTGGCCCAGGCGCACAGCGCGGGCGAGCTGCGCGTGACGCACGAACAGAACCTGGTGCTGCCCTGGGTGGCGAGCGCCGGGCTGCCCGCGCTTTGGCGCGCACTCGACGCAATCGGCCTGGCGCGACCCAACATCGGGCTGGTGAGCAACATCATCGCCTGCCCGGGCGGCGACTTCTGCTCGCTGGCCAACGCCCGATCACTGCCGATCGCCGCCGACCTGCTCGAGCGCTTCGAGCGCGCCGACGAGTGGTTCGACATCGGTCCGCTCGACATCAAGATCTCGGGCTGCATCAACTCCTGCGGTCACCACCATGTCGGCCACATCGGCGTGCTCGGGGTCGACAAGCACGGCGAGGAGTGGTTCCAGATCACGATCGGCGGCCACGCCGGCAACCGCCCCGGCCAGCAGGCCGCCTTCGGCAAGGTGATCGGTCCGTCATTCACCAGCGCCGACGTGGCGCCGGCCATCGAGCGGATGCTCGAACGCTACATCGCGCTGCGCGAGCACGAAGACGAGACCTTCGTCGAGGTGGTCGAGCGCGCCGGCATCGAACCCTTCCGGGAGAGCGCTTATGCAACGAGTCATTGACACCCGCCACCGGCTGGCGGACGACCCCTGGCAGGTCCACCCGACGGGTGCGCCGATTCCCGACGCGGGCGACTGGCTGTTCGATCTGGCCGACTGGCAAAGCGGCGCGGTCGGTGCGGCGCTGGCCGCCGGTCGGCGCGGGCGCAACGGGCTCGCGCTGGCGCCCGATGCCGACCTGGACACCGTCGCACCGGTGCTGGCGGACTGCGCGCTGGTGGCGGTGCACTTTCCCGTCGCCACCGACGGCCGCGGCCTGTCGGTGGCCAGCGTGCTGCGCCGGCGGCTGGGCTGGCACGGACCGATGCGCGCCCTGGGGCCGCTGTGGCGCGACCAGCTCTTCGCCTTGCGGCGCCTGGGCTTCGACAGCTTCGAGCTGCGCGAGACCGAGGACCCGGCGCAGGCGCTGTCGGCCTTCGCCACCTTCAGCGACGCCTACCAGGCGTCGGTCGACGGACTGGCCCCGCTGGTGCTGCGCAAGCTGGCGCTGCTCAACGACTCGGCCGAGCGCACGCCATGAGCGCCGCCACCACCCTCGCCGCGGGCCTGATCCATGGCTGAGGCCGCGCCCCGCGTCTGGCTGGTGGGGGCCGGCCCCGGCGACCCGGACCTGCTCACCGGGCAGGCGCTGCGCTTGCTGGCGCGCGCCCGTGTGCTGATTCATGACGCACTGGTGTCCGACGAAATCCTGGCGCTGGCCCCGCAGGCACTGCGGGTGCCGGTGGGCAAGCGCGCCGGCCGCGAGAGCACCGCGCAGTCGCGCATCAACACGCTGCTGATCGAACACGCGCAGGCGCTGGCCGCGGACCCCGATCCGCAGTCGCTGGTGGTCCGCCTCAAAGGCGGCGACCCGCTGATCTTCGCCCGCGCCCAGGAAGAGATCGACGCGCTGCGCCAGGCCGGCATCGCCTTCGGCGTGGCCCCGGGCATCACCGCCGCGCAGGCCGGCTACGCCGCGTTGGGCAGCCCGATGACGCGGCGCGGACAGCGCCGCGCGCTGGTGCTGGTCACGCCGCAGGTACAGGCCGGCGAGGCCGGCGACCTGTCGTGGGCACGGCCGCTGCTGGCCGCCGGCGGCGGCGCGCTCTACATGGCGGGCAGCTGTGCCGCGCGCGTGCGGGCCACGCTGCTGGTGCTGGGGCTGCCGGCCGACCTGCCGGCGGCCTGGATCACCAACGCCTCGCGACCCGACCAGCAGATCGTCCTCACCACCCTCGGGCAGATCGAGCGCGAGGTGCCCGCCGCCGGCGCGCCGGCACTGCTGGTGCTGGGTCACGACGCGGTGGCCGCGCCCCCGGCGCCGGCGCTCGCGCGCCGTCCCGGACACACCGTGGGCAGCTGACCGGCCGCGATTTCGCGCATACTCGCTGGCTTTTTCGAGGATGTGCCCGCCATGTGGTTCAGGAACCTGATCATCTATTCGGTCCCCCGGGGCTGGGACCTCGCGCCCGAGGCGCTGGCGGCCCTGCTCGCCCCGCAGGCCTTCGCGCCGGGCACCAGCCTCGAGGAATCGAGCATCGGCTGGGTACCCCCGCGCGAAGGGGACGACTCGCTGGTCTTCACGATCAATCAGCAGATGCTGCTGACCCTGCGCCAGGAAAAGAAGCTGCTGCCCGCCAAGGTGGTGACCCAGGTGCTCAAGCAGCGCGCCGAACAGATCGAGGCTGAGGACGGCTTCAAGCCCGGCCGCAAGCGCCTGAAGGAGCTCAAGGAGCAGATCCGCGACGAACTGCTGCCGCGCGCCTTCAGCCTGGCCAGCGACATGCGCGTCTGGATCGACCCGGTGGGCGGCTGGCTGGTGATCGACAGCACCTCGGCGGCGCGGGCCGGCGAGGTGTTCAGCCTGCTGGTGAAGGCGATCGACCGGCTGCCGGCACGCCCCCTGAAGGTGGCCGGCTCGGTGGCGGGCGAGATGACCGCCTGGCTGTCCACCGGCGAGGCGCCGGCCGGCTTCACCGTCGATCAGGACGCGGAGCTGCGCGCGCGCGACGGCAAGGCCACCGTGCGCTTTGCCAACCAGTCGATGGACCTGGAGGACGTGGCCCGCCACACCCGGGCCGGCAAGCAGTGCACCCGGCTCGCTCTGACCTGGGCCGACCGGATCAGTTTCGTGCTGACCGACAAGCTCGAGATCAAGCGGGTGCGCGCGCTCGATGTACTCAAGGAGGCCGCGGCCAGCGCCGAGGGCGACGCCGACGAGCGCTTCGCCAGCGACGCGATGCTGATGACCGGCGAGCTCTCGAAGCTGCTGGCCGAAGTGGTGGACTGCCTGGGCGGGCAGCCGGTCTGACCGCCCTGGTGCTGTCGGGACGCTGCTTGTCGCGCAGCGGCCGGTTCAGCGCTTCATCAGTGCGGCCAGACTGGCCGCCAGGTCCTCCAGCCGGCTGAGGTTGTGCACCGCGACCATGCCATGGGCGTGGGCGTGCAGCACCGCCGCTCCCTGCGCCAGCGGCGCATAGCCGTCAAAGCGCAGCAGGGGGTTCAGCCACAAGAGGCGACGGCTTCGACGGCGCAGCCAGGCCAGCTCCTGTGTCAGCTGGGCCTGGTCGCCAGTATCGAGGCCGTCGGTGATCAGCAGCACCAGGGTGCGCCGGCCGACCAGGCGCCGGGCATGCTGCCGATGCAGCGCGGCCAGTGATTCGCCGAGCTGGGTGCCGCCGGCAAAGTCTTCGATCAGCACGCTGGCCTGGGCCAGCATCGCGTCGGTATCGGCCAGGCGGAAGGCCGGCGTCAGATCGGTTAGCTGGGTGCCGAAGGCAAACACATCGCGGCGCGGGTGGCGGCGGGTGGCCGCATGCAGGAACGCCAGCAGCAGTCGCGAGTAGCGCTCCATGGAGCCGGACACATCCACCAGCACCAGCAGCGGCAGCGACTGGCGGCAGCGCTGCCGCCGCGGCAGCTGCATGGGCTCGCCGCCCGTGCGCACCGCCGAGCGCATCACACCGGCCCAGTGCAGCTGACTGCCCCGCTCACCCGGACGCGTGCGACGCGAATCAAACTCGGGCAGGGGCAGCCGGATGTCGCGCGCCAGGCGCTCCACCAGCCGGTACTCGGCGCCCGACAAGGCGTTGAAGTCGGCGTGCTTGAGGCGCTGCTGGTCGCTGGCCGTCATGGCGGCATCGAACTCGACCTTCTGGTCTTCCTGCTTGGGCTTGACCTGCTGGCCAAAGGCCTTTTGCGGGGTCAGCGCTTCGCGCACACGCGGACGCCGTTTGCTGGGCAGCGCCTTGCCCTCGGCGCTGGGCAGCAATTGCGACAGCAGCTTGTTGGCCAGGTTGGGATCGCGAAAAAAGACGTCGAACAGTTCGCGAAACACCTCACGGTCCTGCTCGCGGCTCACCAGCACCGCCTCCAGCGCGGCAGACAGGTCGGCTCGATCACCCAGGCCGACCGCCAGCGCGGCCTCGGCCGACAGCGCGATGCGCGAGCTGTCCACCCGCACCCCGGCGCGACGCAGGGTGCGCCCGAACGCCGACAGATTGTCGGCGAGCTTGCCGGTGCGTGCGTCGCCCAGCTGCATGGGACTCAGCCCTTTGCTTCAGGCTCGGGACGCAGCAGGTCCTGCGCCATGTCGCGCGTCAGCGCGGCCACATCCTCGCGCTGCTTGAACAGGATGCCGGCGGTGTCCGAAATCAGCTCCGGGTCCAGCACCAGGGTGTCCAGGGCGATCAGGGCCTTGGCCCATTCCACGCTTTCGGCAATGCCGGGGGCGCGCTGGAAGGCGCTGACAAAGGGCTGGCTGCGCAGCCGGTTCACCACCTGTGCCACCTGCGTCGCCAGGGCCTCCGAGGCCTGGGGAACCTGGGCCCGCACGATCGCGAGCTCGCGCTCGCGCTCGGGGTAATCGAGCCAATGATAGAGACAGCGGCGCTTGACGGCGTCGTTGAGCTCGCGCGTGCGGTTGCTGGTCAGGATGGTCACCGGGCTGACCTGCGCACGCACCGTGCCCAGCTCGGGAATGCTGACCTGGTACTCGCCCAGATACTCCAGCAGGAAAGCCTCGAAGGGCTCGTCGGCGCGATCCACCTCATCGATCAGCAGCACCGCGCCTGGCATCGGCGTCTGCAGGGCCTGCAGCAGCGGCCGGCGGATCAGGTAGCGCGGCTGGTACACCTCGCGCTCGACCTGCTCGACATCGGCCTCGCGCCCCTGCGCCGCGCGCATGTGCAGCAGCTGTGCGGCGTAGTTCCATTCGTACAGCGCTTCACGCTGCTCCAGCCCGTCGTAGCACTGCAGGCGCAGCAGCTCGCGGCCCAGGACGGTGGACAGGGCCTTGGCCAGCTCGGTCTTGCCGACCCCTGGCTCACCTTCGAGCAACAGCGGACGCTGCAGCTTGAGCGCGAGGAAAACAGCGGTGGCAAGCCGGCGATCAGCGTAGTAGCCCGCCGCCGCCAGCGCCGCCACCAGATCACCAATGCTGGAAAAATTGGGCATCTCGGACACCATGAAAAAAGCCCCGCGTCGGACAACGCGGGGCCGTGCAGGACGCGGCTCGATCAGCCGAGCAGTTTGGCCACTGCGCGCTGGGTCTGCACGCTGATCAGGTTGGCGCGGTAAGCGGCTGACGCATGCATGTCGGCATTCAGACCGGCGGCGTCGATCTTCACGCCAGCGGCCGACGCCACGGTAAAGCTGCTGTTCAGCGCCGCTTCCAGGCCACTGTGGCGGAACACACCCTGTCCGGCACCGGTGATGGCCACCCGCACGCCCGCATCGGTTTGGGCCACGAACACACCCACCAGCGCAAAACGGGAGGCCGGCTGCACAAACTTCATGTAGACCGCGCGCCGGGGGATGGGGAAGCTGATCGCGGTGATCAGTTCGCCTTCGGCCAGCGCCGTGCTGAACAGGCCCTGGAAGAAGTCATCGGCCGCGATCTTGCGCGAGGTGGTGTGCACCGTGGCGCCGAGCCCGAGCACGGCACTGGGGTAGCAGGCCGCCGGGTCATTGTTGGCGACCGAGCCGCCCAGCGTGCCCATGGCACGCACCTGGCGATCGCCGATGTGGGCGGCCAGGTCGGCCAGGCCGGGGATCAGCGCATTGACGTCGGCGTTGTTGGCCACATCGATGTGGCGCGTCATGGCGCCGATCACGAGGGCATTGCCCTCGCGACAGACGCCCACGAGCTCCGCAATGCCCGACAGGTCCGCCAGCTGTCCCGGCTGGGACAGACGCAGCTTCATCGAGGCGAGCAGGGTTTGCCCGCCGGCCAGCACTTTCGCACCGCCAGCAGCGAGTTGAGCAGCGGCGGCCAGCGTGCCGGGCTGCTCCAGGGTAAATGGGTACATGGTGTGTGTCCTCAGTCTTGTTCAGTGGCAGTGCTTACCGGGCGGCCTGAATGGCTTCCCAGACCCGGCTGGCGGAGGCCGGCATGTCGAGCTCGGTCACTCCCACGCTCTTGAGCGCATCCAGCACGGCGTTCATCACCGCCGGGGGCGAACCAATCGCGCCAGCCTCGCCGCATCCCTTGGTGCCCAGGGGGTTGTGCGTGCAGGGCGTGCAGATGGTGTCGATCTTGAACTCCGGGAAATCATCGGCACGCGGCATCGCGTAGTCCATGAACGAGCCGGTCAGCAGCTGGCCGGTTTCGCGGTCATAGACGCAGTTCTCGATCAGTGCCTGGCCGATGCCCTGCACCAGACCACCATGCACCTGACCTTCGACGATCATCGGGTTGATGATGGTGCCGAAATCATCGACCGCGGTGAACTTGTCGACGCGGGTGGTCCCGGTGGCGGGGTCGATCTCGATCTCGCAGATGTAGGTGCCGGCCGGGAAGGTGAAGTTGGTCGGATCGTAGAACGCCGTCTCGTTCAGACCCGGCTCCAGCTTGTCGAGCGGGTAGTTGTGCGGCACGTAGGCGGTCAGCGCGACCTGGCCAAAGGTGACCTTCTTGTCGGTCCCGCGGATGGTGAACTCGCCATTGGCGAAATCGACGTCGGCATCGCTCGCCTCCATCAGATGCGCGGCGATCTTCTTGGCCTTGGTCTCGATCTTGTCGAGCGCCTTCATGATGGCGGCACCCCCGACCGAAATCGAGCGTGACCCATAGGTGCCCATGCCAAAGGGCACCCGACCGGTGTCGCCGTGCACCACATCGACCGCATCCACGGCAATGCCGAGGCGGGCAGCGACCACCTGGGCAAAGGTGGTCTCATGACCCTGGCCGTGGCTGTGCGAACCGGTGAACACCGTCACGCTGCCGGTGGGGTGCACGCGGATCTCGCCACACTCGAACAGGCCGGCACGCGCACCCAGCGCCCCGGCAATGTTGCTGGGGGCAATGCCGCAGGCCTCGATATAGCTCGAATAGCCAATGCCGCGCAGCAACCCCCGGGCGGCGCTGGCGCTCTTGCGCGCCGCGAAACCGGCCACATCGGCCAGCAGTTCCGCCTTGTCCATGCAGCCCCGGTAATCGCCCACGTCGTACTGCAGCGCCACCGGCGTCTGGTAGGGCCAGCTGCTGATGAAGTTGCGTTTGCGGATTTCATCCTGCGACAGACCCAGCTCCCAGCCGCAACGCGTGACCAGGCGCTCCAGCAGGTAGGTGGCCTCGGGCCGGCCGGCCCCGCGGTAGGCGTCCACCGGCACGGTGTTGGTGAACCAGGCGTCCACCTCGACGTAGATCTGCGGACAGGTGTACTGCCCGGCCAGCAGCGTGGCGTACAGGATGGTGGGCACCGCGGTGGAGAAGGTGGACAGGTAGGCGCCCAGGTTGGCGTCGGTGTGCACCCGCATGGCCAGGAACTTGCCGTCCTTGTCCATCGCCATCTCGGCATGGCTGACATGATCGCGGCCATGGGCATCGCTCATGAAGGACTCCGAGCGCTCGCAGGTCCACTTGATGCTGCGGTTGACCTGCTTGGCGGCCCAGGTCAGCGCCACATCCTCGGCATAAAGATAGATCTTGGAGCCGAAACCGCCGCCGACATCGGGCGCGATGACCCGCACCTTGTGCTCCGGCAGGCCCAGCACGAACGCCGTCATCAGGAGCCGCTCCACATGCGGGTTCTGATTGGAGACATGCAGCGTGTATTCCTCGTTGGCGCGGCTGTAGCTGCCGATGGCGGCGCGGGGCTCCATGGCATTGGGCACGAGGCGGTTGTTGACCAGATCAAGCCGGGTCACATGCGCGGCGGTGGCAAACGCGGCATCGACCTGCGCCTTGTCGCCGAGCGCCCATTTGTAGCAGTGGTTGTCCGGGGCCGCCTCATGCAGGGGGGCGGCCTTGGCGGCGTCGCGCACATCGACCACGGCACTGAGCGGCTCGTAGTCGACATCCACCGCCTCGGCGGCGTCCTTGGCCTGTTCCAGGGTCTCGGCAATCACCATCGCCACCGGGTCGCCCACGTGGCGGGCCCGGCCCAGCGCCAGCACCGGGTGGGGCGGCTCTTTCATGGGCGAGCCATCCGGGTTGTTGATGAGCCAGCCGCAGGGCAGGCCACCCATCTTGCCTTCGAGATCCTTGCCGGTGAAGATTTCGACCACGCCCGGCATCGCCTTGGCGCGCGTCAGGTCGATGCCCTTGATCAGCGCATGCGCGTGCGGGCTGCGCACGAAGACGGCATAGCTCTGGGCGGCGAAGGTGATGTCGTCGGTGTACTGTCCCGCGCCCGTCAGGAATCGATAATCTTCCTTGCGACGGACCGACTCGCCGATGTGCGGCAGGCTGGAAAAATCGGATGCACCCATGACTGTTCTCCTTTATTGCGCAGCCAAGGCCGCCTGGCCTTGTTGCACGGACTTCACGATGTTCTGATAACCGGTGCAGCGGCAGATATTGCCCTCGAGCAAGGCCCGGATTTCCGTCGCGTCTGCCTTGGGATGGTGCTTGCACAGGTCGACCGCGCTCATCACCATGCCGGTGGTGCAATAGCCGCACTGCAGGCCGTGGCACTCCTTGAAGGCCGCCTGCATCGGGTGCATGGTGCCGTCGGGCGCAGCCAGCCCTTCGATCGTGGTGATCTCCGAGCCCGCCATCTGCGCGGCCAGCACATTGCACGACTTGATGGCCCGGCCGTCCTTGATCACGGTACAGGCGCCGCACTGGGCGGTATCGCAGCCGACATGCGTGCCGGTCAGCTTCAGGTGCTCACGCAGCACCTGCACCAGCAGGGTGTGGGGGGCCACATCAATGGCGGCAGGCTTGCCGTTGACCTTGAATTGAACCAGCATGACGACGTCTCCGTTGAAAAAATGGATCAGAAAACTCCAGCCCGGATTGTTAGTCCCTTTCCATGGGTAGTACCTAGGTGGAAACCCTCGATTCCGGACAAAAGCGCTCGCCACCGGCAACAGCGCTGCTGATGGCGGCCTGAAACGCCGCCCGGCCCGGCGGCGGTATAGTCACACTCCTCAAATGAGGAGACCTCCCGTGACCCATGTCGTCGCCACCCCGCCGCTCACCGAAATCCCCGTCGCGGGCAGCTCGCAGACCTTCCCGGTGCGCCGCGTCTACTGCGTCGGGCGCAACTACGTCGAGCACGCCAAGGAGATGGGCTTCACCGGTCGCGAGCCGCCGTTCTTCTTCATGAAGCCGGCCGACGCGGTGATGGTGGTGCCCGAGGGCGCGACCGGCGAGATGCCCTATCCGACGCGCACCGCCGACCTGCACCACGAGATCGAACTGGTCGCCGCGATCGGCACGGGCGGGCGCAACATCGCCGCGGCCGAGGCGCACAACCATGTCTTCGGCTATGCCATCGGCCTGGACATGACCCGGCGCGACCTGCAGGGCGAAGCCAAGAAGCAGGGCCGGCCCTGGGAAGTGGGCAAGGCCTTCGATCACTCCGGCCCGATCGGCCCGATCCATCGCGCCAGCGAAACCGGCCACTATGTGAAGGGCGCGATCTCGCTGGAGGTCAACGGCGCACCCCGCCAGGGCAGCGACATCTCGCTGCTGATCTGGAACGTGGCCGAGACCATCGAGCACCTGTCGACGCTGTTCGAGCTGCAGCCCGGCGACCTGATCTACACCGGCACCCCCGAGGGCGTGGCCGCGGTGTCGCGTGGCGACCTGCTGGTGGGCCGGGTGGAAGGCCTGGGCGAACTGCGCGTGCGCCTGGTCTGACGGACGCCGCCATGCATCCCTGCCTGCACGCGGCGCGCACCCCCGACAAGGTCGCCTACCGGATGGCCGGTTCGGGCGAGACGGTCACCTACGGCCAGCTCGAGGAACGCTCCAACCGCTTCGCGCAGCTGCTGCGGGCGCGCGGCCTGAAGGCCGGCGACCACATCGCGCTGATGCTCGAGAACCACCCGCGCTTCTTCGAGATCCTGTGGGGCGCGCAGCGCGCCGGCATCATCTACACCGCCATCAGCTCGCGGCTGACCGCCGACGAGGCCGCCTACATCGTGGGCGACTGCGCGGCGCGGCTGGTGGTGTCTTCGATGGCGCTGGCCGAGGTGGCCCGGGCGCTGCCTGCGCGCTGCCCGGGCGTGGGCTCGTGGCTGATGATCGGCGACGCGCCGGCGGGCTGGGAAGCCTACGAGACGGCGGTGGCCGCGCAACCGGCCAGCCGCCTGAGCGACGAGACCGCCGGCACCGACATGCTCTATTCGTCGGGCACCACCGGGCGGCCCAAGGGCGTGTTCGTCGCGCCCGAACTGCCGGCGATCGACGCGCCGGGCCCCGGCATCGAACTCTCGCGCCGGGTCTACGGCATCGACGAGAACACCGTCTACCTGTCGCCGGCGCCGCTCTATCACGCGGCCCCGTTGCGCTTCAACATGGTGGTGATGCGCCTGGGCGGCACCTGCGTGCTGATGGAGCACTTCGACGCCGAGCAGTACCTGCAGCTCATCGAGCAGCACCGGGTCACCCACAGCCAGCTGGTGCCCACCATGTTCGTGCGCATGCTCAAGCTGGCGCCCGAGATCCGCCAGGCCCATGACCTGTCCAGCCTGAAGGTCGCGATCCACGCGGCCGCGCCCTGCCCGGTGCCGGTCAAGGAGCAGATGATCGCCTGGTGGGGGCCGGTGCTGTTCGAGTACTACGCCGGCACCGAGGGCAACGGCGTGACCATGGTCAACTCGGCCGACTGGCTCACCCACAAGGGCACGGTGGGCCGCGCGGTGATCGGCGTGCTGAAGATCTGCGACGACGAGGGCAACGAGCTGGCGCCCGGCCAGGAAGGCACGGTCTACTTCGCCGGTGGCAAGACCTTCTCGTATCACAACGATCCGGCCAAGACCGCCCAATCGCGCAACCGCCAGGGCTGGACCACGCTGGGCGATGTCGGGCGGGTCGATGACGAGGGCTACCTGTACCTGACCGACCGCAAGGCCTACATGATCATCTCGGGCGGGGTGAACATCTACCCGCAGGAAGCCGAGAACATCCTGGTCACCCACCCCAAGGTGGTCGATGTCGCGGTGTTCGGCGTGCCCGACGACGAGTTCGGCGAGCAGGTGAAGGCGGTGGTGCAGCCGCGCGACATGGCCGAAGCGGGCCCCGCGCTGGCGGCCGAACTGATCGCCTGGTGCCGCGAGCGGCTGGCCCACATCAAGTGTCCGCGCAGCATCGACTTCGATGCCGAACTGCCGCGCCACCCCACCGGCAAGCTCTACAAGCGGCTGCTGCGCGACCGCTACTGGCAGGGGCGCAGCACCCGCATCAACTGACCACGGTTTCACGGGTTGCGCGATCGACGCTCTTGCCACCGCCGATCGCGCAACGCGTCATGACCCGGTCACGGCCCCGGCTTAGACTGCTCCCGCCTGAACCTTCTCCGGAGTCGATCATGACCTTCCTGCCCCGCCTGACCCGCCTCGTGCTGGCCGCCGGCCTTCTGGCCACCGGCATTGCCCAGGCCCAGACCGCCATCTGCTACAACTGCCCGCCCGAATGGGCCGACTGGGCCAGCCAGCTGCGCGCCATCAAGGCGCGCACCGGCATCACCATCCCGCCCGACAACAAGAACTCCGGCCAGACGCTGGCGCAGCTGGTGGCCGAGAAGGCCAGCCCGGTCGCCGACATCGCCTACTACGGCGTGACCTTCGGCGTGCAGGCGAAGAAGGACGGCGTCACCACCGCCTTCAAGCCGGCGGCCTGGAACGAGATTCCCGACGGCCTGAAGGACCCCGAAGGCCACTGGTTCACCATCCACTCGGGCACGCTCGGCTTCATGGTCAATGTCGATGCACTCAAGGGCAAGCCGGTGCCGCGCTCATGGGCCGACCTGCTCAAGCCCGAGTACAAGGGCCTGATCGGCTATCTCGATCCGGCCTCGGCCTTCGTGGGCTATGTCGGCGCGGTCGCCATCAACCAGGCGCGTGGCGGGAACCTGGACAACTTCGGCCCGGCGATCGACTACTTCAAGGCGCTCCAGAAGAACGAGCCGATCGTGCCCAAGCAGACCTCGTACGCGCGCGTGCTCTCGGGCGAGATCGCGATCCTGCTCGACTACGACTTCAATGCCTATCGGGCCCGCTACAAGGACAAGGCGAATGTGGAGTTCGTGATCCCGGCCGAAGGCAGCGTGGTGGTGCCCTATGTGATGAGCCTGGTGAACAAGGGACCCAACGCGGCCAGCGGCCAGAAGGCGCTCGAGTTCATCCTCTCGGATGAGGGCCAGGCGATCTGGGCCAATGCCTACCTGCGCCCGGTGCGCGCCTCGGCGATTTCGCGCGAGGCCCAGTCCCGCTTCCTGCCGGCGGCCGACTACGCGCGCGCCAAGGCGGTCGACTACGCGAAGATGGCCACCGTCCAGAAGGCCTTCTCCGACCGCTACCTGAAGGACGTCCAGTAAGGATGGCCGGACGGCACGGGCGCGGCCTCACCCCCGGGGGGCGATCCGCATGACGCATCGCCCCCTGCTGGCCGCCTGCCTGGCGCCGGCGGCGGCGCTGTTCGGCGCGTTCTGGCTGCTGCCGATGGCCTGGCTGGTGGTGCTGCCGGCGGCGCGCGGATGGGAAACCTACCTGGCGGTGCTGACCCATCCGCGCTACGCGGCGAGCCTGGCCAACACGCTGGCGCTGTCGCTGGTGGTCACCGCGGCCACGCTGGTGCTGGGCGCGGCGGTCGGGCTGTACCTGGGGCGCACCCGGTTCCGGGGCCGGCGCGCGCTGCTGTCGGTGCTGTCGCTGCCGCTGTCGTTTCCCGGGGTCATCGTCGGCTTCTTCATGATCCTGCTGGGCGGGCGCCAGGGCGCGCTCGCGCAACTGGCCGAGGTGCTCACCGGCGAACGGATCACGTTCGCCTACGGGCTCACCGGCCTGTTCCTGGCGTATCTGTACTTCTCGCTGCCGCGGGCGATCGCCACCTTCACCGCTGCCGCCGAAGGCATGGACGCGCAGCTCGAGGAAGCCGCCCGCTCGCTGGGCGCCTCGCGCTGGCGCATCGTGCGCGATGTCTGGGTGCCGGGACTGGCGCCCACCACCCTGGCCTGCGGGGCGATCGTGTTCGCCACCGCGATGGGCGCCTTCGGCACCGCGTTCACCCTGGCCAGCAAGTTCGAGGTGCTGCCGATCACCATCTACAACGAGTTCACCAACTACGCGAACTTCGCGCTGGCCGCCTCGCTGTCGATCGCGCTGGGGCTGATGACCTGGCTGGCGCTGTTCGCCGCGCGCCGCCTGGGCGGGCCGGCGGCACCGGCGGGCGTCTGAGATGACGGCACGAGCCGGCGCACGCCGCGCGCCACTGCTGCTGGCCGTCACCGTGCTGGTCACGGTGTTCACCGTCGCGCCGATGCTGCTCTCGGTGAGCGCCGGGCTGGTCAACAACTACAGCACCGGCCTGTCCAGCGGCCTGACCACCCGCTGGTTCCTCGAGGTCTGGGAGGGCTACGGCGACACCGTCTGGCGCTCGCTGCTGCTGGCCGCCTGCTGCGTGGCCGGCACGCTGCTGATCGGGGTGCCCTGCGCCTATGCGATGGCGCGCAGCCGCTCGCGCTGGATGCGCCTGTTCGAGGAGCTGATCACGCTGCCGGTGGCGGTGCCGGGGCTGGCCACCGCGCTGGCGCTGATCCTGGCCTACGGCCAGCTGCGCGGGTTTCGCCAGAGCTTCGCGTTCATCCTGGTGGGCCACCTGATCTTCACCCTGCCCTTCATGGTGCGCACCGTCGCCGCCGCCTTTGCGCGGCCCGAACTGCTGGCCCTCGAGGAGGCCGCGCGCTCGCTGGGCGCGGGTTTTCGCCAGCGCTTCCTGGGGGTGCTGGTGCCGGCGGTGATGCCCTCGATCGTGGCCGCCAGCCTGATGGTGTTCACCTTGTCGGTGGGCGAATTCAACCTGACCTGGATGCTGCACACGCCGCTCACCCGTACCCTGCCGGTCGGGCTGGCCGACAGCTACGCCTCGATGCGCCTGGAGATCGGGTCGGCCTACACGCTGGTCTTCTTCATCGTCATCCTCCCGGTGCTCTGGGGGCTGCAGTGGCTGGGCCACGTCTTCGAGAAACGCCATGGAACCGACTGAGTCAGGCACCCCCGCCAGCGTGCGGGTCGACGTGACCGACTGCGCCAAGACCTATCCCGACGGCACCCGCGCCCTGTTGCCGACCACGCTGGTGGTCGAGCCCGGCGAGGTGCTCGCGCTGCTGGGCCCCTCGGGCTGCGGCAAGACGACGCTGCTGCGCCTGATCGCCGGGCTCGAGAGCGCCGATGCCGGTGGCCGGATCCGGTTCGATCGCGACGACGTGTCGGCGCTGCCGATCGAGCGGCGCGGCGTGGGGATGGTGTTCCAGCACTACGCCCTGTTTCCGCAGATGACGGTGGCCGCCAACATCGGCTACGGGCTGCGCATCCGTCGGGTGCCCGAGGCGCAGCGCCGCCAGCGGGTGGGCGAGCTGATCGACCTGGTCCGCCTGCAGGGCCTGGAGCACAAGCGCCCCGCCGAGCTGTCGGGCGGCCAGCGCCAGCGCGTGGCCCTGGCGCGCGCGGTGGCGATCCGCCCGCGCGTGCTGCTGCTCGACGAGCCGCTCACCGCGCTCGACGCCAAGCTCAAGGAGCAACTGCGCGAGGAGCTGGCCGAACTGCTGCGCCGGCTGCGGATCACCACGGTGCATGTGACCCACGACCAGCAGGAGGCGCTGGCGATCGCCGACCGGCTGGCGATCATGCGGGCCGGCCGGATCATCGGCGTGGGCGACGGCGAGTCGCTGTATCGCGACCCGGGCCACCCCTTCCTCGCCGAGTTCCTGGGCCGGGTGAACCGCGTGCCGCGCGACGCTGTGGCGCGCGCCGCCGGACAGATCCGCCTGGCCGACGCGAGCTGGCCCTGCCCCGACCCGCTGCAGGCCTGCGAGGCGCTGCTGGTCCGCCCCGAGGACCTGCGCATCGAGACGCCGGGCGCCGGGCGCGCCACCCTCACCGTCGGCCGGCGCGTGTTCCTGGGCGAGCGGGTGCAGATCCACCTGGACGGCGCGGGCTGCGCGCTGACCGCCGACGTCGGGCGCGACAGCGCGATCCGCGTGGGCCAGACGGTCGGCGTGACGATCGAGGCGGGCCGCTGGATGCCCTGGTTCGACGACAGCGCGCCGGCCTGAGCGCGTGGCCGCGCCGCTGCCCGGGCCGACCGCCTTCCTGTCCGACATTCCCATCCGACATTCCCGACCCGATCTTCCGATCCGAGAAAGCCCCCGATGACCCTGATCGCCCAGCTGTCCGATCCGCACATCCGCGAACCCGGCCGCGTCGCCTACGGCCGGGTCAACACCGCCGACTACCTGGCCCGCGCGGTACGCTCCCTGATCGCGCTGCCCCAGCAGCCCGACGCGGTGGTGATCACCGGCGACCTGGTCGACTTCGGGCGCCGCGCCGAATACGAGCACCTGGCCGCGCTGCTCGCGCCGATCCGCCAGCCGGTCTACCTGATGCCCGGCAACCACGACGATCCGGCGATGATGCGGGCCTGCTTCGCGGATGATCCGTGGCTGGCCGCGCCGATGGCGGGCGGCTTCCTGCAGTACTCGGTGCGCATCGGCGCGATCCGCCTGCTGACGCTCGACACCACCGTGCCCGGGCAGAGCCACGGCGAACTGTGCGACGTGCGGCTCGACTGGCTCGAGCGCGAGCTGGCCGCCTGCGCCGGCGAACCGGTGATCGTGGCGATGCACCACCCGCCGTTCACCACCCTGATCGGGCACATGGACGCGATCGGCCTGCGCTCGGGCCATGAGCGCCTGCGCCGGCTGGTGGCCGCCCATGACAACATCGAGCGCATCATCTGCGGTCATCTGCACCGCGCGATCGACGTGCGTTTCGCCGGCACCATCGCCTCGACGAGTCCGGCGCCCGCCCACCAGGTCTGCCTCGACCTCTCGCCCCAAGCCGCCTCGGCCTTCGCGATGGAGCCCCCGGGCTTTCGGCTGCACGCCTACACGCCGGCCACCGGCGTGGTGACGCACCTGGCGGCGATCGGCGAATTCGACGGCCCGCACCCCTTCCATGAGCCGGGCGGGGCGCTGATCGACTGAGCACGAGACCGCAGCACCGAGACCGCAGCACCGCGGTCCTTTGCGAACCGCGGGCCCGGGCGCGTCAACCTATTCCGGTTCGACGCCGGCCGCCTTCATCATCGCGGTCATGTACGTGATCAGGTTGGACTGGCGGTTGAACAGCTCGGTGGGCGTGGAGCTTTCCGCCTCCAGACCCACGCCGAGCAGCCGCTGGCGCATGTCCGGCGAATCGAGCACCGTGCGCAGCTCCTTATTCCAGGCCGCGACCAGGCCGGCGCTCATCCGCGACGGCCCGTAGAAGCCGTAGAAGCCCTCGTAGCTGAGCTTGGGGTGGCCGAGTTCGGCGATGGTGGGCAGATCGGGCGCGGCATTGACCCGCTTGGGCGCCGAGATCGCGATGATGCGCATCTTGTCGCCGCGGTGGTGGGTGAGGAAGTCGGACACCCCGCCGCAGCCGGCCGACGCGTGTCCGGCCGACAGGTCGGAGATCAGCGGCGCGGCCCCCTTGTAAGCCACCGGCTCCAGCGGGACGCCGATCGACTGGCCCATCAGCACGCCGAAGAAATGCGTCATGCTGCCCATCGCGGTGGTGCCGAAGTTCTGCTTGCGCGGGTTCTTCTTCAGCCACTCGATGTACTCGGGCAGGGTGCGCACACCGATCGTGGCCGACACCACGTACGCGACCGACACGGTGCCGGCCAGCGCGATGGCCACCAGATCCTTTTCGACGTCGTACTGCAGCTGCTTGCGGGTGACCCGCTGGGCCACCGTGGTCGCGCTGGTGCCGAACATCAGCACCGAGCCGTCGGCCGGCGCGTTCTTGAGCATCTCGCAGGCGAGATTGCCGCTGTTGCCCGGGCGGTTGTCGATGATGATGTTGGCGCCGGTGCGCTCCTTGAGCTTTTCGGCGATCAGGCGCGCCATGACATCGGAACCGCCGCCGGCCGGAAAGCCGACCAGGATGCGGATCGTGCCGGTGGGCAGCGACTGCGCCAGGCTCGGCCCCGACACCGCTGCGGCGGCCAGCGCGCTGCCACCAAGAATCAATGCTTTTCGTCTGTCGAAATTATTATTCATCGATTGGTCTCCCCGTGATTTCACTTGTGGAATGCCCTGCGGATGCACTGGCACGGCCCGCCTGTGGCGGGTCGTGGTTCGTGAGATGCTACAGACAACTCGCCGGAAATGCCGCCACGCGGCGCTGCCCGGTGAGACCCATCGAGCCCCGGGAGACAGTGGCGTGAGCAAGAATGAAACGAGCAGCCGGCCCGATGCCGGCACGGCGGCGGCCCCGTCGCTGATCCGCAGCCAGACCGACCTCGCGGCCGGCCTGTTCCTGCTGATCTGCGCCGGGCTGAGCTGGTGGTTCGGCCAACCGCTGAAGGTCGGCACCGCCTACCGGATGGGCCCGGGCTATGTGCCGATCCTGCTGTCCTGGGTGATGGGCGGCTTCGGCGTGACGCTGTGCGCGCTGGCGCTGCTGCGTCGGGGGCCGGCGATGGAGCGCTGGTGCGCCAAGCCGATCGTGCTGGTGCTGGGCTCGCTGATCGTCTTCGCGCTCACCATCGAGCGCACCGGCCTGCTGATCTCCTCGGTGCTGGCGGTCGGACTGGCCGGGCTGGCCGCGCCGCAGCAGCGCCTGCGCCAGACGATCCTCCTGGCCGTCTGCCTGGCCGGCTTTGCCTGCGTGCTCTTCCCCTTCGCCCTGCAACTGCCCCTGCGAATCCTGCCATGACCAGCATTGATCTCTTCTCCAACCTGGCGCTGGGCTTCGATGTCGCCCTGTCGTGGCAGAACCTGCTCTATTGCCTGATCGGCGCGCTGCTGGGCACGCTGATCGGGGTGCTGCCGGGCATCGGCCCGGTCACCACCATCGCGATGCTGCTGCCGATCACCTTCAAGCTGCCCCCGACCAGCGCACTGATCATGCTGGCGGGCATCTACTACGGCTGCCAGTACGGCGGATCGACCACCGCGATCCTGGTCAACCTGCCCGGTGAAGCCTCCTCGATCGTCACCACCCTGGACGGCCACCAGATGGCGCGCCAGGGCCGCGCGGGCGACGCGCTGGCGGTCGCGGCGCTCGGGTCCTTCGTGGCCGGCTGCTTCGGCACGCTGCTGATCGCGGCAGCCGGACCGCCGCTGGCGGGGCTGGCACAGCAGTTCGGTCCGGCCGAGTATTTCTCGCTGATGGTGCTCGGGCTGGTCGCCTCGGTGGTGATGGCCCACGGCTCGGTGCTGAAATCCTTCGCGATGATCTTCTTCGGCCTGATGCTCGGGCTGATCGGCACCGACGTCGACACCGGCGCGATGCGCTACACCTTCGGCATCGGCGAGCTCTCCGACGGCATCAGCTTCGTGGCGCTGGCGATGGGCCTGTTCGGCATTGCCGAGATCCTGCGCAACCTCGACATCGCCGAAAAGGACCGGTCGGTGCTCGACACCAAGGTCACCGGCCTGTGGCCCAAGGCCAGCGTGCTGCGCGAGGCCTGGCCGGCGGTGCTGCGCGGCACCGGCCTGGGCTCGGTGCTGGGGCTGCTGCCCGGCGGTGGCGCGGTGCTGGCGTCGTTTGCCGCCTACACGCTGGAAAAGAAGATTGCCAAGGACCCCTCGCGCTTCGGCAAGGGCGCCATCGAAGGCGTGGCCGGGCCCGAGTCGGCCAACAACGCCGCCGCCCAGACCTCGTTCATCCCGATGCTCACGCTGGGCATCCCCTCGAACGCGGTGATGGCGCTGATGGTGGGCGCGATGATCATCCAGGGCATCGAGCCCGGCCCCGAGGTGATGACCAAGCGCCCCGACCTGTTCTGGGGGATGGTCGCCAGCATGTGGGTGGGCAACCTGATGCTGGTGATCATCAACCTGCCGATGATCGGCATGTGGGTGTCGCTGCTGCGCGTGCCCTACCGGCTGATGTTCCCGGCGATCGTGCTGTTCTGCTGCATCGGTGTCTACACGCTGAACAACTCGACCTTCGAGGTGATGATGGCGGCCGGCTTCGGACTGATGGGCTACGGGCTCATGAAGTTCGGCTTCGAGCCCACGCCGCTGTTGCTGGGCTTCGTGCTGGGCCCGCTGATGGAAGAGAACCTGCGCCGCGCGATGCGCTATGCGCAGGGCGATCCGGTGGTCTTCGTGGAACGCCCGCTCAGCGCTGTGCTGCTGGCGGTGGCGGCGCTGCTGCTGGCGGTGGTGCTGCTGCCGGCGATCCGCAAGAAGCGCGAGGATGTGTTCACCGAGTAAGCCGCCGGGACCGTTGCGCCCGGGGTGATTCGCGGCCACGGGCGCCATCTGGCGGGGATCGGGCCTGCCCGCTTGATCATCGTCAACACCGCCGGGCCGGCGCGGCGCACACTGCACCCTCGGGCACGCCATGCCGGCGGCTGCCGTGAAACGTCTTCCCGTTAAGCGTCTTCGACTGCGAGGAAAGCCATGTCCCCCTCCAAGCTGATCCTCGACCACGTCTACGACCACGAGGTCGCCTGGCGCGACACCGTCTACCTGACCCAGCCGCTGGCCGGCGGCACGGTGATCGACCACACCTGGGGCGATGTGCTCGATCAGGCGCGGCGCATGGCGGCCCACCTGCAGCAGCGCGGCCTGCCGGCCGGCGCCCGAATCGCGATCCTGTCGAAGAACTGCGCCCACTTCTTCATCGCCGAACTGGCGATCTGGATGGCCGGGGGCACCACGGTGGCGATCTTCCCCACCGAGGGACCGGACACGGTGCGCTACGTGCTGGAACACAGCGAATCGTCGCTGCTGTTCGTGGGCAAGCTGGACACCTGGGCGCACCAGAAACCCGGCGTGCCGGCCGGGCTGCCGATCATCGAGCTGCCGCTGGCGGGCCGCGGCGAGGCCGAGAGCTGGACCACGATCATCGCGCGCACCGAGCCGCTGCCCGGGCGCCCGGCGCGCGCGCCCGACGACATCGCGATGCTGATCTACACCTCCGGATCGACCGGCCAGCCCAAGGGCGTGATGCACAGCTTCGAGCGCATCAGCGTGGCCTGCGAGGGCATCGTCCGCACGGTGGCCTACACCACCGCCGACCGCTTCCTCTCGTATCTGCCGCTGGCGCATGTGTTCGAGCGGGCCTTCATCGAATGCGCGACCTTCGTGGCCGGCGGCCATGTCTATTTCGCCGAGAGCCTGGACACCTTCGTCGCCGATCTGAAGCGCGCACGGCCCACGCTGTTCATCTCGGTGCCGCGCCTGTGGGCGAAGTTCCAGCACGGCGTGCTGGCAAAGATGCCGGCACACCGGCTCGATCTGCTGCTGCGCCTGCCGCTGGTGGGCACGCTGGTGCGCCGCAAGGTGCTGAGCGGCCTCGGGCTGGACCATGTGCGCATGGCCGGCAGCGGTTCGGCGCCGATTCCGCCCGAACTGATCGCCTGGTACCACCGGATCGGGCTGAACCTGCTCGAGGGCTACGCGATGTCCGAGGACTTCGCCTATTCGCATATGTCGCGCGACGGGCACAGCAAGCCCGGCTATGTCGGGGTGCCGTTTCCCGGCGTCGAGGTGCGGATCGCCGACGATCACGAGGTGCTGATCCGCTCGCCGGGCCAGATGGTGGGCTACTACAAACGCCCGGATCTGGATGCCGAAAGCTTCACCGCCGACGGCTTCTTTCGCACCGGCGACCTGGGCGAGCGCGATGCCGACGGCATGCTCAAGCTGACCGGACGCCTGAAGGAGCTCTTCAAGACCGCCAAGGGCAAGTACGTGGCACCGGCGCCGATCGAGAACCTGATCAACGAGCACCCGATCGTCGAGATGTCGCTGGTCTCGGGCGTGGGCTACCCGGCCGCCTACGCGATGGTCGTGCTGGCCGAGGACCTGCGCGGGCAGGTCGGTGACCCGGCGGTGCGCGAGCGCGTGAACACCGAACTCGCGCAGGTGCTCGTCGACGTGAACCGCCAGCTGCCCGACTACCAGCAGCTGCGCATGCTGGTGGTGGTGAGCGACCCCTGGTCGATCGACAACGGGCTGCTGACGCCGACCATGAAGGTCAAGCGCGCCCGCATCGAGGCGGCGGTGGCCTCAGGGCTCGATCGGTGGTACGCGCAGCCCGGCCCGGTGGTCTGGGCTTAGCGCGGGCGAATCGCGGCGTCACGGCTATAGTGCCGGACTTGGCCGGCGTCGCCGGCCACCGCGTGCCGGGCTGACGCACCGGCCAGGCCCTCCCACCGAAAGGCCCGCCCATGTTCGTGCGCAACTGCTGGTACATGATCGCCTGGGATCACGAGATCCCGGCCGACGGACTGTTCAGCCGCACCGTCCTCAATGAACCGATCGTGGTGTTTCGCACCGCCGACGCCGGTTTTGCGGCGCTGGAAGACCGCTGCTGCCATCGCCTGGCGCCGCTGTCGGCCGGCCGCAAGGAAGGCGATTGCGTGCGCTGCGGCTATCACGGGCTGAAGTTCGACGCGAGCGGGCGCTGCGTCGAGATCCCCGGCATGGCGCAGGTGCCCGAGCGGGCCCGGGTGCGGCGCTATCCGGTGGTCATGAAAAACAAATGGTTGTTTGTCTGGATGGGCGACGAGGCCGCGGCCGATCCGGCGCTGCTGCCCGACAATTTTTCCTGCGACCACCCGAACTGGCACTATCGGCCGGGTTACATGCACTACGACACCAGTCATCTGCTGATCTGCGACAATCTGCTCGACTTCTCGCACCTGAGCTATGTGCACGAGAAGACGCTCGGCGGCAGCACCATGATCGCCCAGGCCGTGGCCGAGGTTCAGGAACTGGCGCGCGGCATCCGGGTATCGCGCCGCGTGCCGGCGGTGCCGGCCCCGCCCTACTATCAGCGGTTTCGCACCTTCGACACCCTGGTCGACCGCTGGTTCGTCTACGACTTCCTGGTGCCGGGGACGCTGCTGATGAGCTCGGGCGGACGGCCGGTGAGCGATGCGCCCGACGACCTGAGCAACGCCGTCCAGTTGCACAGCTGCCAGACGCTCACGCCCGAAACCGACACCACCACCCATTATTTCTTTCAGCAATCGCACTTCGGTGTGAAGGAGAACACCGTGGTCACCGACCTGATATTCGACAGCCTGCTCGCCGCCTTCCACGAGGACCGCGACATGATCCGCGCGCAGTCGCGCATCATCGCGATGAAACCGGACGCGCCGATGCTGGCGCTGGCGATGGACTCGGCGCTGGTGCGCTACCGCCGCCTGCTCGACCGGATGGTCGCCCTCGAAGCCGTCGGACGGGCAGCATGAGCGAGACCGCCGATCTGGACTTCGCGCGCCTGGCGCTCGCCCCCGAGGTGCTGACCAACCTGGCGCAGCTCGGTTACCAGTCGATGACGCCGATCCAGGCCGCGGCGCTGCCGCTGGCGCTGGCCGGCCACGACCTGATCGCCCAGGCGATGACCGGCAGCGGCAAGACCGCGGCCTTCGGCCTGGCGCTGCTGGCGCGACTCGACACGCGGCGCTGGAACACCCAGGCGATGGTGCTGTGCCCGACCCGCGAGCTGGCCGAGCAGGTGGCCGTCGAGATTCGCCGGCTGGCGCGCGCCGCCGACAACATCAAGGTGCTGACGCTGTGCGGGGGCACGCCGATCCGCGGCCAGGTCGCCAGCCTGGCGCACGGCGCGCATGTGGTGGTGGGCACCCCCGGACGGATCATCGACCACCTGGAGCGCGAGACGCTCGCGCTGGGCGACCTGAACACCCTGGTGCTCGACGAGGCCGACCGGATGCTCGACATGGGCTTCATCGACGACATCAACGCGATCGCCAAGCGCTGCCCGAAGGAGCGCCAGACCCTGCTCTTTTCGGCGACCTTTCCCGAGGGCATCGCCACGCTGGCGCGCCGGCTGCTGCGCAACCCCCAGGAAGTGAAGCTGCCCGAGCAGCGGGCCGCGCGCAGCATCCGCCAGCGCTTCTATGAAATCGACCGCGACGAGCGGCTCGAGGCGGTGGCGCGGCTGCTCAACCATTTCCGCCCGGTGAGCACCATCGCGTTCTGCAACACCAAGCACCAGTGTCATGAACTGGCGCACGCGCTGCGCGAGCAGGGCTTCCAGGCGCTGGAGCTGCACGGCGATCTCGAGCAGCACGACCGCGACCAGGTGCTGGTGCAGTTCGCCAACCGGAGCTGCTCGGTGCTGGTGGCCACCGATGTCGCCGCCCGCGGACTCGACATCGCGCAGCTCGAGGCGGTGATCAATGTGGAAGTCACGCCCGACCCCGAGGTCCACATCCATCGGATCGGGCGCACCGGCCGGATGGACGAGGCGGGCTGGGCGCTGAACCTGGTGAGCGGCAACGAGATGGGCCGCATCAAGGCGATCGAGAAGATGCAGGACAGCGAGGCGCAGTGGCATCCGCTGGCCGAGCTCACGCCCACCGGCAGCGGGCGCCTGACGGCGCCGATGGTGACCGTGCAGATCCTGGGCGGTCGCAAGGAAAAGATCCGGCCCGGCGACGTGCTGGGCGCGCTCACCGGCGAGGCCGGTTTCCAGGGCTCGCAGATCGGCAAGATCCAGGTGACCGAGATGTCGACCTACGTCGCGGTCGAGCGTGCGATCGCCCGCCCGGCGCTGCGTGCGCTCAACGCCGGCAAGCTCAAGGGCCGCTCGGTGAAGGCGCGCTTTCTCGACGGCGAGAACGGCGACCCCGACCGTTGAATCGGTCCGGCGCGCCGCCGCCGGTCAGGATGCCGATGCGTGGCGGGCCTTTCACCACGATCCCATCGGCTAGAAGAGGCCGAAGCGGCGATGGCCCATCGCCTCGGTCACGCGGGCGGTGGCGATCGCCAGGGCGGCGGTGCGCGGCAGGCTCGCATCGCGGCGCACCGCCGCCAGCACCGCCTCGGTGTTGGCGCGGATCTTCTCGGCGATCGTCTCGAAGGCCGCGCTGCGGCTCGCCCCGGCATGCTCCATCGCCGCGCAGATCACGCCACCCGCATTGGCGATGAAGTCCGGAATCACCAGCACGCCGCGGGCCGCCAGCGCGCGCTCGGCCTGATCGGTGAACGGAATGTTGGCCCCCTGCAGCACCAGCCGGGCGCGCAGGCGCGACGCGTTGTCCTCGCGCAGCACATCCGGTCGGGCCGCCGGGATCCAGATGTCGCAGGCGGCATCGATCACCGCCTCGCGGTCCAGACGCTCGCCCTGCGGATGGTCGTGCAGCGGGGCACCCGACTCCTTCAGGCGGATCAGCGCCTCGACGTCGAGGCCGCCGGCGTCGATCAGCGCGCCGGTGCTGTCGGAGGCCGCCACCAGCACCGCCCCGCGCTGCGCGAGAAAGCGGGCGGCGTGCCGGCCGACCACCCCGAAGCCCTGGATCGCAACCCGCGCGCCGCTGAGCGTCACGCCGCACGCCGGCGCCGCGACCTCGGCCGCCTGCGCCAGGCCCCAGCCGGTGGCGCCCAGCTCGTCGAGCGGGATGCCACCGAGCACCGCCGGCCGGCCGACCGCGCGGCCGATCTCGTCGTGCACCCAGCCCATGCAGGTTTCGTCGGTGCCCATGTCGGGGCCGAAGAGGTAGTCGTGTTCATGGCGCAAGGCCTGCGCGAGCGCGCGCACCAGCGCCTCCTTGGCCGGACGCGGCATCCGCGGATCACCGACCAAAACCGACTTGGCGCCGCCATGCGGCAGGCCCGCCGCCGCGTTCTTGAGCGTCATCGCGCGCGCCAGCCGCAGGCATTCGCCGGTCGACACATCGGGCGCCATCCGCAGGCCACCGATCGCCGGGCCGCAGGCCACGTTGTCCACCACCAGCACCGCGCGCAGTCCGAGCGCCGGCGCCTGGACATGAATGACCTTCGCCGGACCGAACGCATCGGCCAGCCGCCAGATCTCCTCCATCGGGTTCCTCTCCGGTTGCCGGGCCTGCGCCCGCACGGCGACCCGAACCGGGCGATCGCCGCGAGGTGCACCACCCGTTGAACCGAGGATAGGCGAGGCGCGGTCGGGTGCGATTGACCCGCATCAAGGCGACGGCGAAACCGGCGCAGGCCGGGCCGGGCCGGGCCGGGCCGGGCCGGGTCAGCGGACCAGCGGACCAGCGGACCAGCGGGTCAGCGCGTCCGCACGCCCGTGCGCGACCACCACAGGGCCAGCGGACCCAGCGCGACCCCGGACGCCATGACCGCGAATCCGGCCAGCCAGCCCTGGGTCGAGCCGGCGCCCCCGAACGCATCCAGGGCAACCCCCACCGACCAGCCCGCCAGCGCCGACAGACCGAAGCCCACGGTGGAGTGCAGCGCCATGGTCGCGCCCTTGAGCGCCGGATCGGCGCTGGCGCTCATGCCGGCGGTGAGCGAGCCGGAATCGGCCGGCACGGTGACCGCATAAAGCAGCACCAATGCCAACAGCAGCAGCGGCGAGCCGCCGGCCAGCGCGCCGATCGCCAGGGCGACCAGCGCCGACGCGACCTGAATCACGCTGACCGCCCGATGGCGCCCGAAGCGGATCGAACATTCATTGCCCAGGATGCTCGCGGGCATTGCCAGCAGCGTGACCAGGACGCTGACGGTGATCGGATCGAGCAGCGCCGCCGGCCCGTTGCGCGCGGCGACGAAGGTCCAGAACGCGACGATCCAGGTGCGCATCCCGTACAGCTCGAAGCAGTGAAAACCGTAGCCCAGGATGTAGCCCATCGCGGGACGGTTGCGCAGCACCGGCCGGAAATCGAGCAGCGCGCCGGCCCGCGGCACCGGCGCCTTGGGCGCGAGCGACGCGGCAACCGCGGCCATCACCAGCGGCCCCAGCCCGGTGATCGCGAAAGACCAGCGCCAGCCCAGCCCATCGGCCACCAGCTGCGAGACCAGGAAGGACAGGCCCACGCCCAGGGAAAAGCTCGAGGTGTAGAAGGTGACGCTGCGCGACGCATCGCCGGGGTCCAGCCGGTCAGTGAGCGCTCGCAAACCGGGCATGTAGGCGCCCGCGAAGCCGATGCCGGCCAGGCCCCAGAGCAGCATCGCCGAGATCAGACCCTGCGCCAGCCAGCCGAAGGCGATGGTGGCGGTGGCGCTGAACAGCGATCCGATCAGCAGCAGGCGGCGCGCATCGATGCGGTCGGTGAGCGAGCTGAGCACCGGCACCGCCAGCATGTAGCCGGCGGCGTAGGCCGCGGCGAGCAGGCCGGCCTGCGCGTTGGTAAGGCCCCACAGCGGGATCAGGTGGCTGGCCATCACCGCCGGCACGACCACATGCGGCAGCAGGCCACCGACCTGGCCCAGACACATCGCGACGATCAGCGCCTTGCCTCGCATGCCCCAGCGTACCGCAAGCGAATTCCGGAAAACACGACGGCAGGCCGGCGGTGGGCCAGCCACGGTGGCTAAGATGCCGGACCGCTCGCCGCTCCCGTCGACGCCGCCTCCCGAAAGTCATCCATGGCCGATCACCTGATTCCCACCGAACCCCTGCACCGCTGGGTGGCCGACCTGTTTCGCGCCGCCGGCTCCAGCGATCGCGAGGCCGCCCTCACCGCCGACCACCTGGTGGGCGCCAACCTCGCCGGCCACGACTCGCACGGCGTGGGGATGGTCCCGCGCTATGTCGACTCGCTGCTCAACCACGAGCTGCAGCTCAACCAGACGGTGGCGGTCACCACCGACACCGGCCCGATGCTGTCGGTCGACGGCATGCGCGGCATGGGCCAGTCGGTGGCCTTCCAGGCCATGGAACTGGCCATCGCGCGCGCCCGCCAGCACGGCGTGTGCGTGATGGGCCTGCGTCATTCGCACCACCTGGGCCGGGTCGGTCACTGGGCCGAACAGGCGGTGGCCGCCGGCCTGGTGTCGATCCACTTCACCAACGCCATCACCCGCACCATCCTGGTCGCCCCGTTCGGCGGCGGCGAAGCGCGTTTCAACACCAACCCCTTCACTGTCGGCATGCCGCGGCACGATGGCGGACCGATCGTGCTCGACTTCGCCACCAGCGCCATCGCCCAGGGCAAGGTGCGCGTGGCCTACAACAAGCGGGTGCCGGTACCGGCGGGCAGCCTCATCGACGCCAATGGCCAGCCCACCGATGACCCGGCGGTGATGTTCGAGCCGCCCGAAGGCCCGCACGGCGCGCTGGTGCCGATCGCGCGGCACAAGGGCTTCGCGCTGGCGATGGTGTGCGAACTGCTGGGCGCCGCGCTCACCGGCGGCGACACCATGCGCCCGGACACGCGCCCGGAGCGCTTCGGCATCTGGAACAACATGCTCACCATCGTGTTCGATCCGGCGCGAATGGCCGGCGGCCAGGGCTTCGAGGCCGAGGCGCGTCACTTCGTCGACTGGGTCCGCTCCGCCCGACTGTCGGCCGACGGCGAGGCGCTGGGCGGGATCCTGATGCCGGGTGACGCCGAACGGCACACCCGCGCCGAACGCGCCCATCAGGTGCCGGTCGACACGGGAACCCTCGCCCAGATGGACAAGGCCGCGGCCGCGATCGCCACGCGCTTTGGCCATTCGCCCGGGCCGTTGTCGGCGCTGGAGATTGTCTGAACTGCGCGTGTGAACTGCGCGCGTGAACCGAGCGCCCGAACCGCGCGCCTGAGCCGATCCCACCGGCGCACTCCCCTTCCCGAGAGATCCCCATGGCCAGTCACCTGATCCCCACCGCCGCCCTGCACCGCTGGGTCATCGACCTGTTCCGCGCCGCCGGCTCCAGCGACCGCGAGGCCACCCTGACCGCCGACCATCTGGTCGGCGCCAACCTCGCCGGCCACGACTCGCACGGCGTAGGCATGGCGCCGCGCTATGTCGACTCGCTGCTCAACCACGAACTGCAGCTCAACCAGACGGTGGCGGTCACCACCGACACCGGGCCGATGCTGTCGGTCGACGGCCGGCGCGGCATGGGCCAGTCGGTGGCCTTCCAGGCCATGGAACTGGCGATCGCGCGCGCCCGCCAGCACGGCGTGTGCGTGATGGGCCTGCGTCATTCGCACCACCTGGGCCGCGTGGGGCACTGGGCCGAGCAGGCGGTGGCCGCCGGCCTGGTGTCGATCCACTTCACCAATGCGGTCAGCCGCAACCCGATGGTCGCGCCCCACGGCGGTGGCGAGGGGCGTTTCAACACCAACCCGTTCACCGTCGGCATGCCGCGCAACGACGGCGGGCCGATCGTGCTCGACTTCGCCACCAGCGCGATCGCCGCCGGCAAGGTGCGCGTGGCCTACAACAAAAAAGTGCCGGTGCCCCCGGGCAGCCTCATCGACGCCGAGGGCCAGCCCACCGATGACCCGGCGGTGCTGTTCGAGCCGCCCGAGGGCCCGCACGGCGCGCTGGTGCCCTTCGCCCGTCACAAGGGCTTCGCGCTGTCGATGGTGTGCGAGCTGCTGGGCGCGGCGCTCACCGGCGGGGAAACCACCCATCCGGCCAACCTGCCGGCGCGCTACGGCGTCTGGAACAACATGCTGGCGATCGTGTTCGACCCGGCGCGCATGGCCGGCGGCCAGGGTTTCGAGGCCGAGGCACGCCACTTCGTCGACTGGGTCCAGTCGGCCCGCCTGTCGGCCGACGGCGAGGCCCTGGGCGGCATCCTGATGCCGGGCGACATCGAACGGCGCACCCGCGCCGAGCGGGCCCAGCAGGTGCCGGTCGACTCGGGAACCCTCGCTCAGCTCGACCAGGCCGCGGCGGCCATCGGCGCGCGATTCGGCCAGTCGCCCGGGCCGGTGTCGGCGCTGGAACGGGGCTGCTGAAGCAGCGGTTTCGGAGGCGCGGCGCGAAGGGGACTGCAACGAACGGCTACCGCGGCGGCCCGGACCCGCCCGCCGGCCGTTCAGACCACGCGCTCTCGCGCGCGGCGCGCCACCACCGTCTCCTGCGCGGGCGTGGTCTCGGACACCACCACCGGCTCGTCGAACGCCGCCGGCAGCACCAGCGGCTGCGCGCTGCCGTCCAGCAGATGGTCCCAGACGATCAGGCTCAGGGTGCCGTCATGGGCCTCGGCCAGCGCCGTCAGGCTCTCGACCCAGTCGCCGTCGTTGCAGTACAGCGTGCCGTCGATCATCCGGATCTCGGCCTTGTGGATGTGGCCGCAGACCACGCCGTCCAGGCCGCGCCGGCGCGCCTCGCGGGCCAGCGCATGCTCGAAGTCGCTGATGAACGAGACCGCGTTCTTGACCCGCTGCTTCAGGTACTGCGACAGCGACCAGTAGCGCAACCCCAGGCGCGAGCGCGCGCGGTTGAACCAGTGGTTCAGCGACAGCGCGACGGTGTAGAGCGCGTCGCCCACATAGGCGAGCCACTTCGCGTTCTGCACCACGCCGTCGAACTGGTCGCCGTGGATCACCCACAGCCGGCGCCCGTCGGCGGTGGTGTGGACGAGTTCATCGACCACCTCGATGTCGCCGAAGCAAAGGCCGGCGAACTGGCGCGCGAACTCGTCGTGGTTGCCGGGCACGAAGATCACCCGCGTGCCCTTGCGCGCCTTGCGCAGCACCTTTTGCACCACGTCGTTGTGCGAGCGATGCCAGTACCAGCCACGGCGCAGCTGCCAGCCGTCGATGATGTCGCCCACCAGGTAGAGCGTGTCGGCGTCGTTGTGACGCAGGAAGTCGAGCAGGTAGGCGGCCTTGCAACCGGTCGTGCCCAGGTGCACATCGGAGATCCACAGCGTTCGATGGTGCTGGTGCTGGTGCTGCTGCATGGGCGGCTCGCCTTGCGTGCGCGCGGCGTCAGGAGGGTGATGCCGATTGGACCGCGGGCGGGTGACGCTCTGATGACGGCGGGTGCATCAGCCGCTGCCCCATGCGGATCCGTGTTCCGGTGATCACGCCGTCGCACAGCGCGAAGCCGGGCGGCGCGAACACGATGATGGTCGAGCCGTGCTCGAACCAGCCGAGTTCCTGGCCGCGCGCGCAGTCGGCTGCGCAGCGCAACCGGTGCGGCCCCCGGTAGCGCAGGCTGAGCAGCACATCCAGACAATGCAGCCGGATGCTGGCGACCAGCACCGCCGCCACCGCCACCAGGGCGACCGTCTGCCCGCCGGCGCGCAGGCGCAGGCTGATCACCGCGCGCTCATTGCGGCAGAACAGACGCTCGATGCGTTGCAGCGCGATCGGATTCACATTCCAGGTGTCGCCCGACAGGTAGTCGACCTGCTCGACACGGCCGTCGGCCAGCGCATGAAAGCGGTGGTACATCGCCGACGTCAGGCGCAGCGTCACATAGCTGCCGTCGCGATAAGGGATCGCGCCATCGGCGGTGCCGAACAGCTCTTCCAGCGTGTACGGAAACCCCTTGGCCTGCAGCACCTGCCCGGCCTCGACCCGCCCGCAGGCGCCCACGATCGCGTCGCACGGGCTCACCAGCACCGCCGGATCGGGATCCAGCGGGCGCGCGCCGGGCTTGAGCTCGCGGGTGAAGCACTCATGCAGGCTGCGAAACGAGGTCTTCTTCGCGTCACTGAGATCGAGCTCGGTGAACAGGCGCCAGATCGCCATCGACAGCCGGCACAACAGCGGATGCTCGATCCGGCTGAACCAGCCCATGAACCGGGTGACCTGCAGACGGGGAATCCGGTTGGTGAGCAGGAAATTGAGGTCTTCCTGGCGAACGAGGCGGGCAATGATCTGGCGTGTGTTCATGGATGTGTAAAGGAAGTCATTTAGACAGGATGGTTTCGACCACGGGATGAACCATGAGCGCCACCATCGGTTGGTATGCACTGGCAGCCGGCGCGATCGCCGCCAGCCTGCCCGCGCTGAAACAGCGCATCGAACTCTCGCGCGCCAAGCACCGCTCGCTGTCGGGACACTCGCGGCTGTCGCGCCGCGTCGCCGCGCAGCTGCCGTTCTATGCCTTCGGCGACGACGCGTTCTTCTGCTGCGACGGCGCCGATGACGCGACCGCCCGCCTGCGCCGGCGCGGCTTCGAACGGCTGGCCACGCTGTACGAGGAGCGATTCCCGAAGTCGCGCGCACTGACCGCGCAGACCGAAGTCGGCCTGTCGGATCTGCAGTTCACCAGCCGCTACCGCGTGCCCTTTCCGTTCAGCGAAACGGTCAAGCGCCGGCTGGGTGCCGGCAGCTTCGCGCAGTCCTCCGAGGGCGTGACGCTGGTCGACCTGGACGGCAACCGGCTGATCGACCTGACCGGTTCGTATGGCGTGAACGTGTTCGGCCACGACTTCTACAAGCAGTGCATCCGCGAGGGCAGCGAGCGGGTGCAGGACCTGGGTCCGGTGCTGGGCGCCTACCACCCGGCGCTCGCCTTCAATGTGCAGCGCCTGCGCGAGATCTCCGACCTGGACGAGGTGTCCTTCCACATGTCCGGCACCGAAGCGGTGATGCAGGCGGTGCGGGTGGCGCGATACCACACCGGGCGCTCGCACCTGGTGCGCCTGTGCGGCGCGTATCACGGCTGGTGGGAGGACGTTCAGCCCGGCGTGGGCAACCCGCTGCCCCCGCACGAGACCTACACCCTGAGCGAGATGAGCGAGCGCACGCTGCGGGTGCTGCGCCGGCGGCGCGACATCGCCTGCGTGCTGGTCAATCCGCTGCAGGCGCTGCACCCCAACCGCAACGCCCCGGGCGACTCGTCGCTGGTCGACAGTTCGCGCCAGGCGGGCTTCGACAAGGCCGCCTACACCGACTGGCTCGTGCGACTGCGCGAGGTGTGCAGCGAACGCGGCATCGTGCTGATCTTCGACGAGGTGTTCGTGGGCTTTCGCCTGGCACGCGGCGGCGCCCAGGAATTCTTCGGTGTGCGCGCCGACCTCGTCACTTATGGCAAGACGCTGGGCGGCGGACTGCCGGTGGGCGTGGTCTGCGGGCGCGCCGACCTGATGCGCCGCTTTCGGGCCGACCGGCCGGCCGACATCTGCTTTGCGCGCGGCACCTTCAACGCGCACCCGTATGTGATGGGCGCGATGCAGGTCTTCCTGGAGCGCCTGGACACCCCGGCGATCGCCGGTCTGTACGACGGCCTGGAGGACACCTGGAACCGGCGCGCCGCCGACCTGAACGCGCGTCTGGCGGCCGGCGAACTGCCGGTGCGCGTGGCCAACCTGTCGACGATCTGGACGGTCTGCTACACGCAGCCCTCGCGCTACAACTGGATGCTGCAGTTCTACCTGCGTGCCCAGGGGCTCGCGCTGAGCTGGGTGGGCAGCGGGCGGATGATCTTCTCGCTGAATTTCAGCGAAGCCGACTTCGAGACGGTCGCCGATCGCTTCGTCGCCGCCGCCCGCGCCATGCAGGCCGACGGCTGGTGGTGGCGCGACCCCGCCCTCACGAACAAGTCGATCGGCCGGCAGATCCTGCGGGAAATGGTCGCCCAACGGTTCTGAGTCAGCGCCGATGCACGGCGTGCATCGGGTCGATCAGTTCCCCGCGCAGCAGGTGCAGCGGCGCGCGGCGATACAGCCACGCGTCGTTGAACGGGTCGGTCAGGATCTTGGTCATCCAGACCAGGCCGGTCTGCACATCGCGGATGAAGCACAGGTGCACCGTGCGCAGCACCAGCCCCGCCACGCCGATGACCAGCCAGGCCATGCCGATCTGGCGCGCGGTGCCGATCGCATCGCCCGCCGGCTCGATCAGGCCCATCAGCGTCGGATCCAGCAGCAGGGCCACCGGTGCCAGGGCCCAGACGGCCATCAGCACCACCTTGCGGCGCAGGTTGTAGCCGACCTTGATGTCTTCCTTGTGCTCGTGGGTGGCCTGGTTGACGGTGTCGTAGCCGCGGGGCTCGAAGAAGAAATGCCCGGCCTGGCGGGTGGTCATCGCGAGCAGCCACGCGATCAGCGCGGCGATCGCCGGATCGAACCACAGCACCGCATAGGCCACCAGAAAACTGAGCGCGCTCACGAAGTGCAGCGACTGGTTGATGCGGCTGTGGTGGTAGTAGCGGTGGTCGTCCCAGCGCTGAACGCGCAGCGCCTGCACAAAGTCGTTCATGGGGCCTCCTGGCCGTACAAGGGGGTAAACACTCGAGCGTAGGCAGGCTGCACTACAGCGGCCTTACCGGCCGATGACGATTCGTTGACGATCGGGTTCATCAAACCGTCGCGTCGATCCGGCAAGGTGGGTGGTCATGACCCTTCGACCATCCGACCGCACGGACACGGCGGCGCCCTTCACCTGGCAAGAACTCGCGCCCGCCCGAGCCTCGCTTCGGCTGGCGGTCGTCACCGAAACCTATCCGCCGGAAATCAATGGCGTGGCCAGCACGCTCGCCCGCTTCGTCGGCGGGCTGGTCGAGCGCGGTCACACGGTGCGGCTGCTGCGTCCGCGCCAGCCGGGCGACGCGCCGACCGCCAGCGCGGCGGGCAGCGCCGGCGACGCGCCCGAGCTGCTGTTTCGCGGGCTGGCAATCCCGAACTATCCGAACCTGCGCATGGGGCTGCCGGCGCGCCGCGCGCTGACCACTCACTGGATGCGTCACCGGCCCGATCTGGTTCACATCGCCACCGAAGGCCCACTGGGCTGGTCGGCCCTGCAGGCGGCGCTGCGGCTGCGCATCCCGGTGTCGAGCGACTTCCGGACCAACTTCGATGCCTACAGCGCGCACTACCGGCTGGGCTGGCTCAGGAGCCCGATCGGCGCCTACCTGCGCCGGTTCCACAACCGCACCGCGGTGACGATGGTGCCGACGCGCGAGATCCAGGACCGTCTGGCGCGCGCCGGCTTCCTGCGCCTGGCGGTGGTGGGTCGCGGCGTCGACACCCGGCTGTTCGATCCGGCGCGACGCAGCGAGGCACTGCGCCGGCAATGGGGTGTGGCACCCGGCGCACCGGTGGTGCTCCACGTCGGGCGCCTGGCCGCCGAGAAAAACCTGGCGATGCTGGGCGACGCCTTCGCCGCGATGCGCCGGCGCCAGCCCGATGCACGGCTCGTGCTGGTGGGCGACGGCCCGGCCCGAACCGCGCTGGCGGCACGCTTTCCCGAGGCGATCTTCGCCGGCATGCGCAGCGGCGAGGACCTCGCCGCCCACTATGCGTCGGCTGATGTGTTCCTGTTTCCGAGCCTCACCGAAACCTTCGGCAATGTCACCCTCGAGGCGATGGCCAGCGGTCTGGCGGTGGTGGCCTATGACTGCGCGGCGGCCGGCTGTCACCTCACCCACGAGCAGACCGGCCTGCTGGCCAGCCCGGACGAGCCCGCCCGCCTGCTGGAACTGGCGTGCGCCCTGGCGACCGACCCGGCGCGCATCGAACGGCTCGGCCGCGCTGCGCGGCAGTCGGCACTGGGCATCGGCTGGGACCGCCGCATCGGCGAGTTCGAGTCGATTCTGCTGCAGACCGCGGCCACGCACCCGGCCGGCTGATCCCGACCAGCGGATCCCGGCCGGCCGCGGTCACCGCCGCCCCGGGTTCCGGAAGCCTGCAGGTTTCACCCAGCAACACCCCGGAAAATGAACGCACCGGGCCCAAGCCGATTGAACTGCGGCACCCGAGCGCGTAAGGTGACTGCAGGCCGGTTCGCGGAAAGTGTGTTCCCGCTCTGCGCGAATGCTCGATGGCCCGACGAAGACACCCGACAAGCGATTGATCCGGGCGGGTGTTCCTAACGATCAGGGAGGCAGACATGAACAACAGATTCAAATCGACGGCGCCCATGCGCCGGCTGGCACTGGCCAGTGCCACCGCGCTGGCCTTGCTCGGCGCGCCGGCCATTGCCGGCGCACAGGCCGAGAAACCGAAATACGGCGGCAACCTGAGCATCGGCATGGTCTATGTGACCCTCTCGCCGCTGTCGTGGGACCCCACCGACTGGACCTGGAAATACGCCCAGGACACCGGCCTCATGCACGAGTCGCTGCTGGCCGGCGACCTGACGAAATCCAAGAGCCGCGGCGGCCCCTACCCGTTCACCGCCGACTCCTGGCTGCCCAGCGACGCGATCCGCGGCGAGCTCGCCGCCAGCTGGAAATTTCTCGACAACCCGCCGCGCGCCGAGTTCAAGCTGCGCAAGGGCGTGATGTTCCCGGACAAGCCCGGCGTCATGAAGTCGCGCGAACTGGTCGCCCAGGACGTGGTCGACACCTACACCCGCCTGGACAAGAGCCCCAAGAAGGTCGCCACCTTCTTCGACCATGTCGAAAAGGTCGAGGCCACCGACAAGCACACGGTGCTGTTCACCTTCAAGCAGTACTTCGCCGAGTGGGACTATCGCTTCGGCTGGGGCTACTACTCGAGCATCGTGCCCAAGGAAGTCGCCGACGCCGGCGCCAAGGACTGGAAGAACCACGTCGGCACCGGTCCGTTCCAGCTGACCGACTATGTGCAGGGCAACACCGTCACCTTCACCAAGAACCCGATCTACTGGGACAAGGAGATGATCGGCGGCCAGCCCTACAAGCTGCCGTTCGCCGACAAGATCTCGTACCGGATCATCAAGGACGAGTCGGCCTACATCACCGCGCTGCGCACCGGCAAGCTCGATGTGCTCGAGGGCGTGCGCTGGAGCTCGGTCGATGAGCTCAAGAAGAACGCGCCGTCGCTCAAGTGGAACCGCTGGCTGAACACCGGCGGGACCTTCATGGCGATGCGCGTCGACCAGAAGCCCTTCGACGACGTGCGGGTGCGCCGTGCGCTGAACATGGCGGTCAACAAGCAGGAGATCGTCAAGGCGTTCTACAACGGCAACGCCGAGCTGTTCGCCTACCCGATGCATCCCGACTACACCGGGTACTACGAGCCGCTCGACCAGATGACGGAGTCCGCCCGCGAACTGTTCATCTACAACCCGGAGAAGGCCAAGGCGCTGCTGGCCGAGGCGGGTTTCCCGAAAGGCTTCAGCTTCAAGGTTCAGGTGTGCGCCTGCTCGCCCGACCACATGGATCTGCTGCCGCTGATCGCCGCCTATCTCGAGAAGGTCGGCGTGAAGATCGAGATCCAGCCGATGGAGTACGGGGCCTTCCTGTCGGCGATGACCACGCGCACGCACGCGCCGGGTTATTTCATGCAGAACGGCCACACGAACCCGACCACCTCGATCCGCAAGAGCTTCGTCTCCAAGCAGCTGTGGAATCCGTCGGGCTGGTCCGATCCCGAGATGGACAAGCGCATGGCGGCTGCCTACGCGGAACGTGACGAGGTCAAGCGCCAGCGCATGATCAAGATCATGACCCGCGACATCGTCGAGAAGGCGCCCTACATCTGGCTGCCGGTGCCCTACGTCTACACAGCCTGGTGGCCGTGGGTCAAGAACTACGGCGGCGAGCTGCGCGTCGGTTCCGAGCGTCCCGGCCCGATCCATGCCCGCATGTGGGTCGACCAGGACCTGAAGAAGAAGATGGGCTTCTGAACGAAGACCCGTCGGGGGCGGGCAGGTCCGGTCGACGAGACCGGGCCTGCCCGCCCGATGAAGCTCAGGCGGTCGCGCGGACCACCTTCGCTTCGCGGATCGGCAGGTTCACCAGCGCCGCCGCCAGGGCCAGCACCGCATCCGCGTACCACATCCACAGATAGCTGCCCGTCTGGTCGATGGCCAGGCCACCCAGCCAGGCGCCGAAAAAGCCGCCGATCTGATGCGACAGCAGCGTCATGCCGAACAGCGTGGCCAGATAGCGCACCCCGAACAGCTTGCCCACCACACCCGCGGTGGGGGGCACCGTGCTCAGCCAGGTGAGTCCGAGTCCGATGGCCAGCAGATAGAAGGTCCATTCGGTCTTGGGCGCCGCCAGGTACACCAGCACCAGCACCGCGCGCGACAGGTACATCCAGAACAGGATGTACTTGCTGCGCACCCGGTTCACCGCGAAACCCGCCGCCAGGCTGCCGACGATGTTCGACAGGCCGATCAGCGCCAGCGACCAGCCCGCCACCGAGGCCGGCAGCCCGCACAGGCTCACCTCGCCGGGCAGATGGGTGACGAGGAAAGCGATGTGAAAGCCGCAGGTGAAAAACCCGGCGTGCAGCAGCAGGTAGCTGCGGTCGCGAAAGGCCTCGCGCACCGCGGTGCGCAAGCCCGAGCCGGTGTTCTGCGCGGCGCCCGGCATCGGCTGGCGGCGCAGCAGACGGGTGATCGGCAAGGCCAGCAGGACGATGATCGCCATCGACCACATCGCGCCCATCCAGCCCAGGCCGGAGATCAGGCGCTGGGCCAGCGGCGCGAACACGAACTGCCCGAGCGAGCTGCCGGCGTTGATCACGCCCGCGGCGGTGCCGCGGCTGGCCGCCGGCACGTGCTGGGAGACCGCCCCGATCAGCACCGAGAAACTGCAGGCGCCGGCGCCCATCGCGGTCAGCACCCCCATCACGACGATCAGCCCGAACGCGCTGGTGACGAACGGGGTGAGCGCGGTGCCGATGACCAGGATCACGATGCCCCCGGCCAGCACCCGGCCCGGGCCGTAGCGGTCGGCAATCGCACCGGCGACCGGCTGCACCGCGCCCCAGACGAATTGGCCGATGGCCATCGCGAAGCTGATGGTGACGATGCCCAGACCGGTGTCGGTGTTGATCGGCGAGAGGAACAGGCCCATCGACTGGCGGCTGCCCATCGTCACCATCAGCAGCGCCGCCGCCAGCAGGGTGATCGGCCACCAGGCGCGTCCGGGGATGAGGGGGGCCGCCGCCGCGGGCGCGGCGGCTCGGGGAGGCTCGGGGGTGCTGGTGGTCATCGGGTACTCGGGGGTGGGAGGGCTGAAAGGGGAGGCGGGGCGACGGACAGGGCGACGGACAGGGCGACGAACAGGGCGACTGGCGGGGCGCCGGTTCAGGACTCGCGAAAGCTGACCAGGCACTCCATCGAGCAGCCGCCGGCCGCCGACACGGTCCACAGGGCATAGCGCCCGGGACCGCGCGCCGCGCCGCCCACCGTGGCCGGGCGGCCGCAGAACAGCGGCGCCCGGGCCCGGAACTCGAGCCGCTCGACGACGGCCTGCGGATGCCACTGCCGGAAGGTCTCGGCCAGCAGCATCGCCTGCAGCGGCCCGTGCACCACCAGCGCCGGATAGCCGGCCACCCCGGTGGTGTAAGCCAGGTCGTAGTGGATGCGATGGGAGTTGAAGGTCAGCGCCGAGAAGCGGAACAGCAGCGACTCGTCGATCGGCCACTGGCGCTCGCGCTCGGGGGCCGGTGCCGGTTCGGGGGCGCCCGCCGCGGTGCCGGCCGGGCCGAGAAACACCGCGCGGCTGCGCTCGACGATGGCGATCGCGCCGGCCTGCTCGATGCGGTGCTCGTGGGTGAGAAAGACCATCGGGCCGCGCGAGCCGGACTTGCCGGTCATCTCGGCGATCCGCGACTGCCGCGACGCCGGCTCGCCCAGGCGCAGCGGCTGGTGGAATTCGATCTCGGCGCCGGCCCACATGATCTGCGGCAGATCGATCGGCGGCAGCAGCAGCCGGGTGCGCGGCGAGCCGTCGCTGGCCAGCAGCGCGCTCGGCGTGCGGTCCAGGAAATGCAGCCACTGCCACAGGGGCGGCAGGACCGTCCCGGGCTGCGCCGCGGGATCGAGATCGAGCGTGGCCGCCAGACACTGGGCGGGGACCGGGCTGAGCACTTCGGCCGCGTTGTCGCGGCGATCGAGCCAGGGACGCAGGGCGTCGAGATCGGGGCTGTTCATGTCGTCAATCCTGTCGACGGGACCATCGGAGAAACCGGTCGGGCGGCACCGGCCGCCCGGATGCGCCTCAGGCCTGAAACTCGCGCAGCAGGCTGCCGGCGCGCGGCGCATCGGGCAGCAGGCCGTTGGCATCGACCACCTGCTCGCCGTTCACCCACACCCCGTGCACACCGATGCCCTGGGCGCGCAGCCGGCTCGCGCCGGCCGGCAGGTCGAAGCGGCGCTCGTTGCGACCGCGGCCCACAGTGGCCGGATCGAACAGCAGCAGATCGGCGGCCAGCCCCTCGCGCAGCAGGCCGCGGTCGGCGATGCCGAACAGCCGGGCCGGGTGGCCGGTGAGCTTGTGCACCGCCTGCGCCAGGCTGAGCGCCTGCTGGTCGCGCGCCCAGTGCCCGAGCAGGTGCAGGCCAAACCCGGCATCGCACAGGAAGGTCAGGTGCGCACCCGCATCCGAGAGCGAGACATGGGTGGCCGGGTCGGCGACCAGCTGGCCCACTGCCTGCACATCGGTGTTGCGAAGCTGCGCGGTGAAATAGGTGTCGAGGTTCTCGGACAGCGCGAAGTCGAGCAGCCAGTCCAGCGGATGGCAGCCCTGCGCGGTCGCCAGTTCCAGCACGGTGCGGCCTTCCAGGCCGATGTTGTCCGGGCGTGCCGCCTGCGCCACCTGCATCAGGTGCCACTCGCCGTTGAACAGCCCGCGCCCCTGCTGGCGCTCGAGGTCGGCCTTGACCGCCGCGCGGAAATCGGGACTGGCGTACAGCGCGCGCAAGGGCTCGCCCTCGAGACTGATCGCGGTCTTCCAGGCCGGGATGCTCTCGAACAGATAGGCCGAGTGCAGCGTGAAATCCATGGTGAGCGGGCAGGCCGACACCTGCGGGATCAGCGCGTGCCCGCGCTCGCGGGCGGCCTGCATCAGCGCCAGTTCGTCGAAGACCCGCGACGGGTCGGTGTTGTTGTGGAACATGGCGGCGATCAGCACCGGCCGTCCGCTCTGCTCGGCGATCTCCTCGAGCTGCGCCATCGGGGTCACGTTGCCCTTGGTCAGCATGAACAGGCCGCGCCCCGACTCGCCCATCGCGCGGGTGAGCGCGAGCATCTCGCGCGCATCGGCCAGCCGCGAGGGCATCGGGATGCCGTTCCAGCCGTTGTGCGGCTCGTTGGTGGACGAGGCGAAACCGACCGCGCCATGGGCCATCGCCTCGCGAACCAGGTCGGCCATGCGGGCGATCTCGGCGTCGGTGGCCACGCGCTGATGGGCGCCCTCACCCATCACATAGGTGCGGATCGCCGAGTGGCCGGCGAAGGCCGCCACGTTCACGCCGGGGCGGCTCGCCTGCAGCATGTCCATGTACTGCGGAATCGATTCGAAATCCCAGCGGATGCCGGCGCGCAGCGCGTCCAGCGACATGCCCTCGACCTGGGTCAGGTTGCGCATGGTGAGGTCGCGGTCGGCGGGCCGGCAGGGCGCGATGGTGAAGCCGCAGTTGCCGATCACCGCGGTGGTCACGCCCAGCGGGGGCGAGGGATCGGCGAACGGATCCCAGGTGAGCTGCGCGTCGTAGTGGGTGTGGCCGTCGATGATGCCGGGCATCAGCGCCAGGCCCTGCGCATCGATCTCGCGCCGTCCGGGACCGAGGTCGGCGCCGATGGCCGCGATGCGGCCCCCGCTCACCGCGAGCGCGCCACGCTGCGCCGGTGCGCCGCTGCCGTCATGCAGCCAGGCATTCCGTATCACCAGATCAAACATCGTGCGCACTCCCGGATCGAATGGATCCCGGAGTGTAATGGCGGCGCGCTAAACTCGCCCGACACCCGCCTGCCGAGGACACCCCGATGCGCCCTGCCTGGTCGAACCCCGCCCGCGAATCGCCGCGATGAGAATCCTGGTCACCGGTTTCGAGCCGTTCGGCGGCGAAACGATCAACCCCTCGTGGGAAGTGGCGCGCGCCCTGCACGACGAATCGATCGGCGCGGCGCGGGTCACGGCGCTGATGCTGCCCTGCCGCTTCGGCGAGTCGGGGCGCGTGCTGGCGGCCGAACTGGCCCGTGAACCGGCGCACGCGGTGATCGCGCTGGGCCAGGCGGCGCGGCGCACCGACCTGTCGGTGGAGCGGGTGGCCATCAACATCGACGATGCCCCGATTCCCGACAACGCGGGTGACCAACCGATCGAGCGCACGGTGATCGCCGGCGCACCGGCCGGCTATTTCTCGACGCTGCCGATCCGGCACATCGTGGCCGCGATGCGCGCCGCCGGCCTGCCGGCCTCGGTGTCGCAGACCGCGGGCACCTTCGTGTGCAACCACCTGTTCTTTCATCTGGCGCACCTGCTGGTCACCGCCCACCCGCACACCCGGGGCGGCTTCATCCACCTGCCGATGCTGCCCCAGCAGGCGGCGTCCTGGCCGGGCATGCCCAGCCTGTCGCTGGAGACGATGATCGCCGGCGTGCGGATCGCGGTGGCGACCACCGCGGCGGATGACGCCGAGCCGGGCGCGACGGCACCGGCCGGCGGCGCGACGGTGGCGACCGCATCAACGACGACCAGCGAAGGCGCGATCAGCTGACCGCCCGACGGCGTGCCACGGCCGCCGGCGCGCCTGCCTTTCCTCCCTGAAACCCGACCCGCGAGACCGATCCCATGGCCGATGACGACACCCTGGAAGTGCGCTACGAACTGTCCGAGCACATCGCGACGATCACGCTGAACGCGCCGCAGCGCATGAACACCATCTCGCGGCCGATGCTCGAGCAGCTGGGCAGCGCGCTGCTGCGCGCCGACAACGACCCCGAGGTGCGCTGCGTGATCCTGACCGGCGCCGGACGCGCCTTCTGCGCCGGGCTCGACGTGACCGCCCAGGCGCAGGGGCGCGGCATGCTGCGCACCGAGGGCCCGCCGCGCACCACCCTGGACCTGCGCACCACGCCGCCCACCGTGCTGCACTCGATGGAAAAGCCGGTGATCTGCGCGGTCAACGGCGGCGCCGCCGGCTACGGCATGGACCTGGCCATCGGCTGCGACATCCGGATCATGGCCCGCTCGGCCAAGATGGCCGCGGCCTTCTGCAAGCGCGGCGTGCTGCCCGAGTCGGGCAGCACCTGGTACCTGCCGCGCATGATCGGCTGGGCGAAGGCCGCGCAGCTGATCTTCACCGGACGCACGCTGAGCGCCGCCGAGAGCCTCGAATGGGGCCTGGCCAACGAGGTCGTCGACGACGGCCACGAACAGGCGCGGGCCCGCGCGATCGCACTCGAGATCGCCGCGAACGCGCCGCTGGCAGTGCAGGCCGCCAAGCGGATGATGCGCATGGGCTTGAACGAGCCGTTCCCGGAACACGTCCATCACGTCTACCTGCAGCTGCTGCCGCTGCTGCAGACCGAGGATGTGAAGGAGGGCATGCGGGCCTTCGCCGAGAAGCGCGCGCCGCGCTTCGAGGGTCGCTGAGCCGCGCTATCATCGTCCGCCCTGGTCGCCACGGCCGGCCCGAAGGACCGCGGCGACCAACCTCCCCCCGACCCGCAGGAGACTCCCGATGAGCCACCAGTGCTTCGACGTCACGATCGACCGCCAGATCGCGCACATCGTGCTCAACCGTCCCGAGAAGCGCAACAGCATGATCCCCGCCTTCTGGGACGAGCTGCCCGCCATCATCGAGGACATCGACAACCACGCGCGCGCCCGGGTGATCGTGATCTCGTCGACCGGCCCGCACTTCAGCTCCGGCATCGACACCGCGATGTTCTCGGACAGCAGCATCACCGCCGACGCGCAGGCGCGCGCCGAGACGCTGCGCCAGCACGGCGCGCGCTTCTACGACACGGTACAGCGCATGCAGCGCAGCTTCAGCGTGCTGGAGTCGTGCCGGATCCCGGTGCTGGCCGCGATCCAGGGCGGCTGCATCGGCGGCGGCGTCGACCTGGCCACCGCCTGCGACATGCGCTACGCCACCGAGGACGCCTTCATCACCGTGTTCGAGATCAACATCGGCATGACCGCCGACGTCGGCACCTTCCCGCGGCTGGTCAAGCTGATTCCGGAGGGCATCGTGCGCGAGCTGGCCTACACCGGGCGCCGCATGCCGGCGCGCGAAGCCCAGGCCTGCGGCCTGGTGAACCGGGTGTTCCCCGATCACGCCACCCTGCTCGCGGAAGTGATGGCGATCGCGCGCGAGATCGCCGCCAAGGCGCCGCTGGCCGTCTATGGCTGCAAGCGGATGATCAACTACGCCCGCGACCACTCCACCGCCGATGGACTCGACTACATCGGCATCTGGAATGCCAGCATGCTGCAAAAGGACGAGATCATGGAAGCGATCGCGGCCAACGCGGCCAAGCGGCCGGCGCAGTTCGTCGACCTGCCGGTGCGCGCACCGCGCCGCACGACCTGAGGCTCAGCCGCCCGCCACGAAGCTGCGCACGCCCGAGGCGATGAACTGCACGCCCACGCACAGCAGCAGAAAGCCCATCAGGCGGGTGAGCACCTCGGTGCCCCCGGCGCCCAGGCGCTGCGAGATCGCCCGTGCGCTGCGCAGCACCACCCAGATCAGCAGGCTGGCGGCCAGCATCGCGGCGATCGTCGCCGCGTAGGCCACCGCCTCCTGCAGGGCGCTCTTCAACTCGCGGATCTCGGTGGAAATGCCGATCACCACCGCGATCGTGCCCGGACCGGTGATGGTGGGCAGCGCCAGCGGAAAAAAGGCCGGATTGGCATGGGCCGCACCGTCGGGGGCGGCGCCGACGCCGCGGCCGAACAGCATGCCGTGACCCAGCAGCAGCACGCAGATGCCGCCGGCCACCCGCAGCGCCGGATAGGACACCCCGAACAGGGTCAGGATCAGCCCGCCGGCGAACAGGCTCACGACCAGGATGCTCAGCGAATAGATCGAGGCCGAACGCGCCAGACGCGCCTGCTCGCCCTCGGGCAGCCCCGCCGAGAGCGCGGTGAACACCGGCAGCGCCGAGGGCGGGTTGATGATGGTGACGAGGCTGAAGAAGCCGCCCAGGAAGAAGGTCGTCGCCAGCTTGAGCAGGGCGAGGGTGGTCATGCAGCGCCGGCGCGACTCATGGCGTCACCAGCAGCCCCGCCGCCAGCGCCTTGGCATTGACCGTCTCGATGTCCAGCCCGACCAGCCGCTTGTAACCCGAGGCGATGGTCTCGAGCTCCTCGCGGGTGGCGACCTCGCTCACGTCGGCAAAGCCGTCGGGCGCGCGGGCCTCGGCAACATCGAGGACGTAATCGGGCCCCTGGGCGCGATTGGCCATCACGATGCGCGCGGTGCGCGGCAGCCGCTCTGCCTCGTAGCGCTGCAGCGCCGCCGGCAGGCCGGCCACATCGGTGCCGGCGATCTCGTCGGCCAGCGCGCGCGCGTCCAGGATCGACTGCGAAGCGCCGTTGGAGCCGATCGGGTACATGGGGTGCGCAGCATCGCCCAGCAGCGTCACCCGGCCATGGGTCCAGCGCGGCAGCGGATCGCGATCGACCATCGGGAACTCGTAGATGGTCGAGGCGCCGCGCAGCAGCGCCGGCACATCGAGCCAGTCCCAGACCCAGCGATCGAAATCGGCGGCGAAGATCTCGAGCGCCACTTCCTTGTTCCAGTCGTGCTTGGGCGGCGCCCCGCCAGGCACGCGCAGCTCGGCGATCCAGTTGATCAGCGACTCGCCCCGGTCGGCATGGGGACGCGAGATCGGATACGTCACCAGCTTCTGGTCGGCGTGGCCCGCCATCACCATGCTCGCGCCGGTCAGGAAGGGCTTGCCCACGGTGGTGGCGCGCCAGAGCACGCAGCCGGAAAACTGCGGCGGCCCTTCGTCGGGGTAGAACTGGCGGCGCACCGCCGAATGGATGCCGTCGGCCGAGATCACCGCGTCGGCGTGTTCGACGAACGACTGGCCGCTCGCGCGGTCGCGCAGCGTCACACTGCCACGGTCGGGGTCGACCGCCACCGCCTCGTGGCCACAGCGCACCGCCCCGGGCCCCAGGCGCTCCACGGCAGCCCGCATCAGCAGCATCTGCAGCTCGCCGCGATGGATCGAGAACTGCGGCACCCGATAGCCCGCCCGCAGGCCGCGCGGCTCGCTCCAGATGCGCTGGCCGTGGCGGTTGAAATAGCAGACTTCGGCGGTGCGGATGCCGGTGGCATCGAGGCGCGGCAGCAGGCCCAGGATGGCCAGCTCGACCACCGCGCTGGGCTGCACGTTGATGCCCACCCCGAGCGGACGGACCTCGGCCGAGGATTCATGGATCTGCACCGCGACGCCGCGCGCCTGCAGCATCAGCGCCAGCGAGAGACCGCCGATGCCCCCTCCGATGATCAGTACTTTCATGGCCTATCTCGCGTTCTTCTGGATGAGCGCCTTGGCGCTGTCGAGCAATTGCCTGCCGTTGATGCCCTTGCCGTTCATTTCCTTCACCCAGTCATTGTAGTGCCCGAAACCGCCGGCAGCGACCGTCCGGCGGCCCGCGCCGCGACGGCCGGTGATCGGGATGAAGAAGTCCGCCGGGCGGCCGATAACGCGAGAGATCCCCATTTTCCCTGTCCCGCAGCGATGGCGCCTTCCCGAACGCAGCAAGTCACCGAACTGATCCGCGAGGACGTCGTCGCCTCGTCGATCCGGATGCTGTTCGCCTTCGCCACGCTGCTGTTCGTGATCGCGCTGGCGCGCGCCACCTTGTCGCAGCAGCCGCTGAGTCCAGCGATCGCCGGGATCTACTTGCTGGCGTGCGGGTTCTTCCTGTTTCACCGACGCCTGTCGCTGAAATGGCGCGCGCTGCTGATGACGGCCCTGTTCGGCGGCGCCGGGGCCATGAGCCTGGTCACCTACGGCCTGGCCGGCCAGGCGGTGATCCTGCTGCTGGCGATGATCTTCCTGGCCAACGCCTCCTTCGGGTCGGCAGTCGGCAACTGGGTGGGCGCGGCCGGGGCGGCGATGCTGCTGGGCACGCTGGGCGCGGTGCAGGCCGGCCTGATCCGGCACGACTTCGATATCGCCGCCTATCTCGCGCACCCACTGGCCTGGCTGTCGACTGCCGCCACGCTGGTCGTGCTGGCCCGGATGATCGGACTGCAGACCTCGCGGCTGGCCGCGCGCATGGTCGAGGTCTGGCGCGAGCAGGACGAACGCGCGGCCGCCCTGGACGAAGCCAACGCGAAGCTGCGCGACGAAATGGCCGAGAACGCGCGCGTGACCGCGACGCTGCGCGAGCGCGAACTGAGCTACCGCGACCTTTTCTCGCTGTCGCCCGATGCGGTGCTGGTGGTGCACGACGGGGTCATCACCGACCTGAACGCCGCCGCCATGGCGCTGCTGCGCGTGTGGCAGCGCGAGCAGGCACTGGGCACGCATCTGCGCATCTGGATCGACGACGGCGAGCCGGCCGATCGGAAGCCGGGCGAACCGGCCGACAGCAGCGAGGTGCGCCTGCGCTCGCTCGACGGCCATCAGCGCACCGCGGAACTGCGCACCGCGCAGGCGATGATCGACGGCCGCGGGGCCGTCCTGGCGACGCTGCGCGACATCACCGAGCGCAAGATGGCCGAGGCCCGGGTGATGCGACTGGCGCAGCACGACGCGCTCACCGACCTGCCCAACCGCGCGCTGCTGGAGGACCGGCTCGGCCAGGCACTGGACGATGCACGCCGGGACCAGGGCCGGGTGGCGGTGATGTTCATCGACCTGGACCGGTTCAAGACGATCAACGACACGCTGGGCCACAGCACCGGCGACCAGTTGCTGATCGAGGTGGGCCGGCGCCTGAGCTCGGTGAGTCGGCCCTGCGACCTGCTGGCGCGCCTGGGCGGCGACGAGTTCGTGCTGCTGATCACCCAGATCGAGCGAATCGAGGACCTGACGGCGGTCGCCGAGCGGGTGCTGGGGGCGCTGCGCGAGCCGGTGCGCCTGGAGCGCTACGAGCTGTCGGCCACGCCCTCGATCGGCATCAGCGTCTTCCCGGAAGACGGCGAGGACGGCGCGACACTGCTGCGCCACGCCGATGCCGCGATGTACCAGGCGAAGTCGGGCGGACGCAACACCTACCGCTACTTCCTGCCGCAGATGAACCGCGCCGCCCTGGACCGGATCGCGCTGGAGCAAAAGCTGCGCACCGCGCTCAAGGAAGACGCCTTCGAACTGCACTACCAAATCACCGTCGACCGGGTCGGTCGCTTCGCCGGCGCCGAGGCGCTGCTGCGCTGGAACCTGCCGGGCGAGGGCGCGGTGCCGCCGGACCGCTTCATCCCGATCGCCGAGGAGATCGGCCTGATGGTGCCGCTGGGCGAATGGGTCTTCGACCATGCCTGCCGCCAGGCCCGGATCTGGCTCGACTCGGCGATGCCGGCCTTTCGGATCGCGGTGAATCTCTCGGCCACCCAGCTGCGCCACCCGGCACTGGCCGCGAACCTGGCACGGGTCATCGCCCGGCACCGCCTGCCGCCCTCGGTGATCGAGCTCGAAATCAGCGAGTCGACGGTCATGGAGAACCCACCCGAGGCGGCGCGGATCCTGGGCGCGCTCAAGAAGATCGGGCTGATGCTGGCGATCGATGAATTCGGCACTGGCTACTCCTCGCTGTCGTTCCTGAAGAGCCTGCCGATCGACCACCTGAAAATCGACCGGTCATTCGTGAGCGGACTGTCCGAAGACGCCGACCGTGCGACGGTGGTCAAGGCGACCATCGCCATGGCCCACAGCCTGGGGCTGACGGTGATCGCCGACGGCGTCGAGTCGGAAGACCAGGCGCGGCTGCTGCTCGATTTCGGCTGCGACGCGATGCAGGGCTATCTGTTCGGCCGACCGGCCCCGGCCGACTGGATCGAAACACTGCTGCGCCGGGAGGCGATCTTCCCCTAACATGGCGGCTTGTCTCGGATGAGGATGCAGCCCCGCCATGCCCTTTGCCCTTTCAGACGGTGCCCGGATCTACTGGCGGCTCGACGGCCAGGCCGGCCGCCCGCCGCTGGTGATGGTGAGCTCCCTGGGCTCGGACCACACGATGTGGGACCCGGTGATGCCCGGACTGACCCGCCACTTCCAGGTTCTGCGGCTGGACAAGCGCGGTCACGGCGCCTCCGATGTGCCGCCCGGTGAATACTCGATCGCCCAGCTCGGCCGCGATGCGCTGGCCTGCGCCGATGCGGCGGGCTGGGCGCGCTTTCACTTCGCCGGTCTGTCGATCGGCGGCATGACCGGCATGTGGCTGGCCCGCCATGCCGGCCAGCGGCTCGACCGTCTGGTGCTCTCGAACACCAGCGCGCGGGTCGATCCACGCACCTTCGACGAACGCATCCCGCTGGTCCTGGGACAGGGCATGGCGGCGGTCACCGATGCGATGCTGGCGCGCTTCTTCACGCCGGCGTATGCGGCCCGACGCACCGCCCACCACGGCTCGGTGCGCAGCACGCTGCTGTCGATCGATCCGCGCGGCTACGCCGCCTGCTGCGCGGCGATCCGCGACATGTCGATCGCCGACGGGCTGGCCGACATTGCCGTGCCCACGCTGGTCATCGCCGGCACCCACGACCCCTCGACACCGCCCGAGCGCGGCCGCGAAATCGCCGCCACCATCCCGGGGGCCGCCTACCTGGAACTGCCGACCGCACACTTCGGCCATTCGGAGCGGCCGCTGCGCTGGCTCGACGCCACCGTGCGCTTCCTGCTGGCCGACACCCGCCGATGAGCGTGGCCGGTCCGCTGGTGATGGCCTTCCCGGCCCTTTCGCTGGTCCTTGTACGGATGATGAAGTGATGCGCGATCTCACCCCCCGCCAGGCGCACGAGCTGCTGCGCACGCAGCCCGATGCGGTGTTCGTCGATTGCCGCAGCGAGGCGGAATACCTGTTCGTGGGCCACCCCGAGGGCGCGGTCCATGTGCCCTGGGCCGAGGCGCCCGACTGGGAGGTCAATCCACACTTCGCCGCCGAGGTGCGAAAGCTGGTCGGCCAGTCGGTGGACCGCCCGGTGGTGATCATCTGCCGCAGCGGCAACCGCTCGGTCGATGCCGGCAAGGCGCTCGAGTCCGCCGGCTTTTCGCAGGTGGTCAACGTGCTGCACGGCTTCGAGGGCCCGCTCAACGACCGCCATCACCGCGGCGAGATCAGCGGCTGGCGCTTCGAGGGCCTGCCCTGGGAGCAGCTCTAGGCCGCCCCCTCGATGAAGCGGCGCAGCAGCGCCGCGACCTCGCCCGGCGCGTCCAGATTGGGCGAATGTCCCTGACCGTGCCACACGTGCAGGCCGGTTCCCTTTGGATACATCGCCCAGGTCGCCAGCATGTTCTCCAGCGGAATGATCGCGTCGCGGTCGCCGGCGGCCAGCAGCACCGGCATCGGCAGCGTCTTCACACGCTCGGCCAGGCGCAGCTGCAGCATCGAGCGCATCGAGCCGCGCAGCCGCCGCTCCGGTGCCGCAGCGATGTCGCGCACCAGCTGGGCGAGCTGCTCGGCATCGCCGCCGTCGCCGCGCGCATCGATGCCATCGCCGCCCCCGCCGCGTGCGAGCTGCTCGCGGCGCAGCGCCATGCGCTGATCGAGCAGCGCTTCCAGTTCCGGCGCCGACAGGTTCACGCCATTCGGGCTCGCCGGATCGAGCAGCACCAGGCCCGATACCAGCGCCGGATGATCGACCGCGAACTGCGCCACGGTGGCGCCGCCCATCGAATGCCCGACCAGGGTGAACGCGGTCAGGCCCAGACGCCCGACCAGCTCGAACAGGTCGGCGGCGAAGGTCTGGATGGTGAAGTCGCTCTCGAGCGGAGGCGCCTGCGACTCACCCGCGCCCCGGTTATTGACCGCGATCGAGCGATAGCGCGACGCCGGCAGCGCCTGCTGCACGCCATGCCAGATCCGCGCCGAGGCCTGGTAGCCGTGGACCAGCACCACGGTGTGCGGACCGTTGCCGTGTTCGAAATACTCGAGGCTGACGTCGGACAGCCGGATGATGGTCATCGATGCTCCTGGCGGCGGGTCAGCGGGCGCCGGTCATCGCGCCCAGGCGGCTGGCGATGATCGCCTCGGCCTCGCGCACGATGCGCGAGACCAGCTCGGCGCAGGTCGGGATGTCGTGGATCAGGCCCTGCACCATGCCGGCCGACCAGATGCCGTGGTCGGGGTCACCGAACTCGTAGACGCCCTTGCCGCGCTGGCCGGCCACCAGGTGGCGGACATCCTCGATGGTGGCGTTGCCCCGGCTCTCGATGGCCACCACTTCCTTGCTGACCGCATTGCTCGCGACGCGCGCGGTGTTGTGCAGCGTGCGAAAGATCAGTTCGGTGGCGCGCTCGTCGTTGGCCACGATCTGCTCCTTGATCCGCTGGTGAATCGGGCTCTCGACGGTGCACATGAAGCGGGTGCCCATGTTGATGCCCTCGGCGCCCAGCGCGAGGGCGGCCACCAGGCCGCGGGCGTCGCCGAAACCGCCCGAGGCGATCATCGGAATCTTCACCTTGTCGGCGGCCGCCGGGATCAGGACCAGTCCCGGCACATCGTCCTCGCCGGGATGGCCGGCACACTCGAAGCCGTCGATCGAGATCGCATCGGCGCCGATCCGCTCGGCCTTCAGGGCATGGCGCACCGCGGTGCATTTGTGGATCACCTTCACCCCGTGCTTCTTGAGCTCGGTGATGTGCTCCTGCGGATTGTTGCCCGCGGTCTCGACGATGCGCACGCCCGACTCGACGATCGCCTGGCGATACTCGGCATAGGGCGGCGGTTTGAGGGCCGGCAGGATGGTGAGGTTCACACCGAACGGCTTATCGGTGAGCTCGCGGCAGCGCGCGATCTCGCGCTCGAGGTCTTCCGGGGTGGGCTGGGTGAGCGCGGTGATGAAACCGAGCGCGCCGGCATTGGCGACCGCCGCGACCAGCTCCGCCCGGCCAACCCACTGCATGCCGCCCTGCACGATCGGGTGCTCGATACCGAACATTTCCGTGAAACGGGTTTTCAAGAGAGATCTCCCCATCAAGTGGCCGGCCGGGCCGCCCCATGCGCCAGCCGATGGGCAAGCCTAACCGAAGCGCACCGGCGCGACAGCCGGCGGCTTGAGCCGGCGTTCCGCTTGCGCGCAGTGGTGGTGTAGAGACGACCGATCGATCGACGAACCGGCCCGCTGGCCGGGTGCACCAACGCGCCGATCGCACGGCCCGCCATCGTCCGGGGGCGGGACCACGCGAAGCGCCTGCGAGGCCGACATGATCCGATCCCTGCTGCATGACCCGCGCCGGCTCGTCCTGGGCGCCGCGCTGCTGTGCCTGGTCCCGCTCGCCCAGGGGGCCGCGCCCGCCGTACGCCCCGACCCGCTGGACGCAAGCGCCCCGGTGCCGGCGTTTCAGCATGTCCCGTCCTTTGGCGGCTATCGGCCCTACGCCGAGCAGCCGGTGGGCGTCTGGCGCGAGGCCAACGAACGGGTGCGCCAGGCCGGCGGCTGGCGCGCCTACGCCCGCGAGGTGGGGCCGGCACGACCCGAGGCGGTGGCGCCGATACGACCGGAGGCGGCAACGCCGATGCAACCCGCGCAGGCCACGCCGATGCAACCCGCGCCGGCAACGCCGGCACGGCCCGCTGCCGCGCCGCCGGCGCATCGGCATTGAGGCGCGACGGATGATGTCCGCGAATCGGCTCAGCGTCGCCCGATGGCTCGGCACGGGTCTCGTCCTGCTCGCCGCCAGCGGCTGCGCCAGCCTGGCGCCCGGCAGCGGTTTCGCCCCGGTCGAGCAGATCGTGCGCCAGCACCTCGACCGCCGGCTCGCGCGGACCCTCGAGCCGGCGCAGCGCGAGCCGATCGCCGGTGAGCTCGCCGGACTGCTCGCCCGCCCGCTGTCGGCCGATGACGCGGTGCAGATCGCCCTGCTCAACAACCGCGGCCTGCAGGCGGCGTTCTTCGATCTGGACATCGCACAGGCCGATCTCGAGGGCGCCGGCCGGCTGCCCAATCCGCAGCTGTCGCTGCTGCGCGCCAGCCGGGTGACCGATGGCGTGCGCGTCGCTGCTCGAAGGACTGGCCGCGGGCAACCGGATTCGCTTCCGGGTCGAGCGCAGCAGCGGCGCGCTGGTGGTCACCGCGATCGAGCCGATGCCCTGACCGCGCCGGCTGCGCCCGGCCGATCTCCGCCGGCGACCCGGCTCAGTGCAGCGCCACCGGGTGCTGCATCAGGCCATCGAAACCGCTCAGGAAGTCGTCGACCTCCTCGACGGTGAGTTCGCGGGCGATGAGGTCGGTGACATCGTCCCGGAACTGGCTGGCCAGACTGCCGCCCAGGAACAGCTCCTTGCGCGAGAACTTGTCCATGATCTCGAAACCACCGAACACGCCCTCGGCGTCCTTGAATTCGACCACACAGTAGTTCGGGCTGTTGTAGATCATGTGCATGGCAGTCCCCACGAAGTGAGTGCAGGCCGGGCAGCCGTCTCTGCAGGATGCAGACGCCGCGTTGAATCAATCCGGTTACCTGCTATCTGGTGTCGGCATCGCGCCGTTCAAGATCAGGCGCCACCGACCGCCGCACCGATGGCGCCGACGGGCGTGGGGTCGAACCGGCCCCTCAGTCCCGGGCCCCTCAGTCGGGGGACTGCAGGCAAGCCAGCCAGAGGGCCTGCGCCGCCGCCCGGTCAAGGCGGTGGCCGGGGTGCGCGAGACATTCGATCCGCGATTCGCGCCGCGACCGCGCGGCCTGCCAGGACACCGCGTCGGTGTTGGGCCCCGCCCCGGGCAGGGGTCCCGCCGAGAAAGCATGCCAATCGCGCGAACTGCGGATGACCGCCCGCACCGCCGCCACCGGCAGTTGACCCGCGAACGCCGCCAGCGCGGCTTCGATCGCGCGCCGCTGAAAGACGACGCTCGCCGGCCAGACCCAGCCCGCCCGCTCGCCACCCGACGGCGTGCCGGGGGGATCGTTCAGTGCCCACCCACGGCCCGACTCGAGCGGCTGGCCGATCGGTGCGGCCGCGCCGCCCGACAGCCAGCGCCAGCGGACATGGTCGCGCACACCCTCGATCAGGCGACGCAGCCGCGCCCACTCGAGCGCGGCGAGCGGTCCGCGCCAGCACGCCGGATCGGCCAGACCCTCACCGCGACGACCACCGGGAAAGTCCGCGGGAAACTCGAAGACGTCTGCGTTGCCGGCGCCGCCAGCCGGCACATCCGTGCCGGCAGCGCCCTCGCCCGCAGCTGGCGCATCGGTCACGATCACCAGATCGGCAGCGCCCAGGGCGCCGGCCATCGCGGCGCCCGCCGGCTGTCCGAGGCCCGCCGCTTCGACGACACAGACGATCTCGAGCGCCGACAGCGCCGGGCCGACCGGACCGCTGCGCAAGGCATCGGCCACCGCGCCCGGGTCGGCCGCCGGCGACAGTTCGATCAGCACCCGGTGCCAGGGCCCTTTGCGCAGCAGGCGCGCCATCACCAGGGAAAACGCGGCGGCCGCCACGCAGCACGCGCAACCGCCGGCAAAGCTCACCTCCTCGAGATCGGGATCGGCGGCACCGGCCGGTTCGAGTGGCGAGGACCGCACCAGCGCCCAGCGCTCGCCCGCCGGGCGCTGGGCCGCCCAGCGGGTGAGCGCTCTGCCCAGATCGGCCCCGCCACCAACCAGCAGGGTGATCGGCGTGACACCGGCGCCCGCGGCGGGCGGCCCGGCGAGCAGCGCCGCGCCGGGGCGAATCGCCAGACTCATTTGCGCCAGAAGGCCGGCATGAACAGCACGAACACCGTGAGCAGTTCCAGGCGGCCGGCCATCATCGCGAACGAGCAGAGCCAGGTCTGGAAGTCGGTCAGCACCTGGTAGTTGCGGGCCGGCCCCAGCTCATTGAGCCCGGGCCCGGTGTTGTTCAGACAGGCCAGCACACCCGACACCGCCGAGGTCAGGTCCAGGCCGGTGGCCATCATCAGGAAACTGAGCACCACCAGCGTCAGGCCCCACAGCAGCATGTAGCCCATGACCGCGAGGATCACCTTGTTGTCCACCACCTGACCCGACAGGCACAGCGGCGTCACCGCCCGCGGATGCACCATCCGGATCAGTTCGTTGCCGGCCAGGCGCAGCAGGATCAGCACACGGATCATCTTGATGCCGCCGCCGGTGGAGCCGGCCGACGAGGCGATCGTGCACAGCAACAGCATCCACATCGGCGCGAAGATCGGCCATTGGTCGAAATCGTCGCTCATGAAACCGCTGGAAGTGGCGATCGACACGGTATTGAAGGCAGCGTGACGCAACGCCAGCAGGAAATCCGGATAGGTGCCTTTCCAGTAGAGGAAACAGGCCAGCATCAGCGCGCTGCCCGCGATCAGCGACCAGACCGCGAAAACCTCCGGATCGCGGACATAGACCCGCAGCGAGCGCTGGCGCAACGCAACGAAGTGGGTGCTGAAGTTGAGCACCGCGATCATCATGAAGAGCATCAGCACCGCCTCGATCGCCGGCGAATCGAACCCGGCGATGCTCGCGTCGCGGGTCGAGAACCCGCCCAGGGCCATCGACGAAAACGCGTGACAGACCGCCTCGTGCCAGGTCATCCCCAGCGATTTGAGCGACAGGATGCACAAGACGGTCAGTCCGGCATACAGCAGCCAGAGGTACTTGGCTGTCTGGGTGATGCGCGGCGTGAGCTTCGATTCCTTGATCGGCCCGGGCGTTTCGGCCTTGTAGAGCTGCATGCCGCCCACGCCCAGGATCGGGAGGATGGCGACCGCCAGCACGATGATGCCCATGCCGCCGTACCAGTTCAGCGCGTGGCGCCACAGGTTGACCGCCTGCGGCAGATGGTCGAGCCCCGTCAGCACGGTGGCCCCGGTGGTGGTCAGGCCCGACATCGTCTCGAAGAAGGCATCGGTGAAGCTCAGGCCCTCGATCTCGAGCATCAGCGGCACGGTGGCCACTGCGGCCATCAGGCCCCAGCCCAGCACCACCAGCAGCGCTCCGTCGCGCGAATGCAGTTCGCGCCGGTGCCGCCGAGTCGCGCCGAACAGCAGGGCGCCGACCACGAGCGTGGCGGCGCCCGACAGGATGAAGCTGCGATGAGTGCCGTCGGAAACGGCCAGCGACCACACCACCGGCATCAGGTAGGTGACCGAGAAGACCATCAGGAGGCCGCCCAGTACATGGGCGATCGACAGCAGCTGCTGCATGGTTGAACCGGACCGGATGTCGCGCAGACGGGGACCGTCCCGGACGCCACCGGGACGGATCAGCCGCCGATTCTACCCGCGCCCGAACCGCGCGCGACGGGCCGCCTCAGCGATACAGGACCTGGGGCAGCCAGAGCCCGATCGCCGGAAACGCATAGAGCAGCGCCAGCGCGACGATCTGGATCAGCATGAAGGGGATCATGCCGGCGAAGATCTGGTTCAGGGTGATGTGCGGCGGTGCGACCCCCTTCAGGTAGAACGCCGCCATCGCCACCGGCGGCGACAGGAAGGCGGTCTGCAGGTTCAGGGCCACCAGCAACCCGAAGAACAGCGGATCGACACCGAAGTTGTCCAGCAGCGGAATGAAGATCGGCATGAAGATCACGATGATCTCGGTCCACTCCAGCGGCCAGCCGAGCAGGAAGATGATCGCCTGCGAGAGCAGCAGGAACTGCACCTTGGACAGGCCCAGCGACATCACCCAGTTCTCGATCAGTTCCTGGCCGCCGAGCAGGGCGAACGCCGCCGAGAAGATCGAGGAGCCGACGAACAGCCAGCAGACCATCGCCGAGGTTTTGGCGGTGAGAAACACCGACTCCCGGACCACCCGCAGGTTGAGCTGCCGGTACGCGGCCGCCAGCAGGAATCCGCCCATCGATCCGATCGCCGCCGCCTCGGTCGGGGTGGCCAGTCCGAACACGATCGAGCCCAGCACCGACAGGATCAGGAAGGCGAGCGGAAAGAACGACGCCAGCAGCATCTTGAAGACTTCGAGCCGGGTGAAGGTCAGCACCGCGTAGAAGGCCACCAGAAGCACCCCGCCGACGCCGAGCATCGTCCAGAACCAGGCCGGCGTGGCCAGGCGCGCCACCGGCTGGGCCCCCTTGGCATCGGCCGATGCCGCCGGGGGCAACTGAAGGCCCGGCAGTGCAGCCGTGGCTTCGCCCGCCGCGGCGCCGGGTGGCTCGCGCAGGCCACCGGCCGTCGCCGGCTCGCTCACCCCAGCCGCGGGCGGCTCCTGGACGCCGGACGCGGACGGCTCCTTGACGCCGGCGGCGGGCGGCTCCTGGAGACCCGAGGCGGACGGCTCCTGCACACCGGCGGCGGGCGGCTCCTGAACACCGGGTGCCGCCGACTCCTTCGACTCCTGCGAGCCGGGCGGTTCGCTCACGCCTTCGGCCTGAGGCTGCGACGGATCAGCCTGCGACTGCCGATCGGCGTCCTGGGCCAGCCCCATCTGCACCAGACCCGAGTCGTCAGCCTGCTCGGCCGGGGCGGTCGCCGCGCGCCAGCCCAGGCCCATGACGGCCGCGAACAGCAGCGCCGGCAGCAGCGTGATCACCAGATTGCGCCACAGGACCGACATCGGCACCTGCGCGTTGCGCGCGCCCTTGATCGCCTTCATCAGCGCCGGCAGCGCCCGCTCGCCCAGGGTGTGCTGGACTTCCTCGAGCGCCGGGGGCAGCGGCACGAAACGCTCGACCGCCGACAGCGGGGGCATGAGCGCCGGGCGCAGCTTGGCCAGGACCACCACATAGACGATGTAGAGCCCGGCCAGCATCAGGCCGGGAAAGAAAGCGCCGGCGTAGAGCTGCACCACCGACACGCCGGCGGTCGCGCCATAGACGATCAGCATCACCGAGGGCGGAATCAGGATGCCCAGACAGCCGCCCGCGGTGATCGCGCCCGCCGAGACCTGCGGGCTGTAGCCGGCGCGCAGCATGGCGGGCAACGCCAGCAGCCCCATCAGCGTGACCACCGCGCCGACGATGCCGGTGGCGGTGGCGAACACCGCGCAAGTGAACAGGGTGGCGACCGCCAGCGATCCGGGCAGGCGCGCCAGCGCCAGATGCAGCGAGCGGAACAGCTTCTCGATCAGATTGGCCCGCTCGACCAGATAACCCATGAAGACGAACAGCGGGATCGAGATCAGCACGTCGTTGCCCATCACTGCATAGGCCCGCTGGACCATCAGGTCCAGGGTCTGGCGCAGCGCGCCCTCGGCGGTCTGCCCCTGCGAGTGATAAGCGAAGAAGGCGAAGATCATCCCCATGCCCATCAGCGTGAAGGCGGTGGGAAAGCCCAGCATGATCGCGACCACCACCAGCGCCAGCATCAGCAGGCCGTAGTGGCCGTTGGTCATGTTGCCCCAGGGCAGGAAGGCGGTGGCGCCCACCACGATCAGGCCCATGATGACCAGTCCGAACAGCATTTCCTTGCGCATGGCTCAGGCCTTTCCGGCAGACGGGGCGCTCAGGGGAGCGTCCTGATGGGCGACCATCGCCTTGAGCTTCTCGACATCGACCTCCTCGACGTCCTCCTCGCGCGAAGGCCACTGGCCGGTGCGCAGGCAAACGATGCAACGCAGGATTTCCACCAGACCCTGCAGCAGCAGCAGCGCGCCGGCCACCGGGATCACCGCCTTGAACGGATAGATCGGCGGGCCGTCGGCCGAGATCGACGAGTGCTCGTTGATCGCCCACGACTCGCTGGCGAAGCTCAGCCCCGCCCAGGCCAGGGCGACGATGCCGGGAATGAAGAAGACGATGTAGAGGATCAGGTCGAAGAAGGCCTGGGTGCGCGGGGTGAAGAAGCCGTAGAGGATGTCGCCGCGCACATGACCGTTCTTGGCCAGCGTGTAGGCACCCGCCATCATGAACACCGTGCCGTAGAGCATGATCTGAGCGTCGAACACCCAGGCATGGGGCTTGTTCATCACATATCGCGAGAACACTTCCCAGCAGATCATCGCGGTCAGCGCGATGATGCTCCACGCGGCGAGCTGGCCCAGCCGGGTGGAGATCTTGTCGACGGTCAGAAAGAAACGTTGCATGGCGAGGGCAGTGAAAAAGCCCGCGAGGGCGCGCCAAACCGGGTGGCTGGCGAGACATCGGGGGCGGAATCGGTCCGGTCCGCCCGCGAGGGGGACCGGGAGGCGGCGGCGCACGGCCGACGTGGGAATCGAACCGGAAGGCCGGCGCAGTGGCGCCGGCGATCAGGCGATCAGGCCTTCTTGGCGCCGAAGAAGTGGTTGTAGGCCATCTTGTAGTCGACGTTGGTGTCGTTCTGCCAGCGCACCGCCCGCTGGGCGAACGCACGCTGCGACTCGAGGACCTTCTTGAACACCGGGTTCTCGGCCGACTTCGCCGCGGTGACCTCGTCCCAGGCCTTGAGCTGGGCGCGCAGCACCGAGTCGGGCGTCTTGTAGAACTTCACGCCCTGCTTCTGCTGCATCTCGCTGTAGTCCTTGGAGTAGCGATCGATCGCCTTCCACGACATCTCGGCCGACGAGGCCTCGACCGCGTGCTCGATGATCGACTTCACTTCCTTGGGCAGCGCGTCGTACTTCTTCTTGTTGAACAGGATCTCGAAGTTTTCCGAACACTGGTGAAAGCTCTGCAGCATGCAGACCTTGGCGACATCGGGGAAGCCGAGGAGGCGGTCCGAGGTGGCATTGTTGAACTCGGCCGCGTCGAGCAGGCCCCGGTCCATCGCCGGCACGATCTCGCCACCGGGCAGTGCGTTCACCGCGGCGCCCATCTTGGTGAAGATGTCGATCGACAGGCCCACCGTGCGGTACTTCAGGCCCTTGATGTCCTCGGGCTTGGCGATCGGCTTCTTGAACCAGCCCAGCGGCTGGGTCGGCATCGGCCCGTACACGAACGAGGTGACGTCCATGTTCAGGCTCTTGTAGATCTCCTCGAGCATCTGCTTGCCGCCGCCGAACTGGTGCCAGGCCAGGACCATGTTGGGGTCCATGCCGAAGGCCGGGCCCGAGCCCCAGAGCGCCATCGCCGAGTTCTTGCCGTACCAGTAGGCGAGCACGCCATGGCCGCCGTCCAGGGTTCCCTTGTTCACCGCGTCGAGCAGGTCGAAGGCCTTGACGACCGCACCGGCCGGCAGCACCTCGATCTTGACCTTGCCGCCGGCCATCTCGTTGACGCGGGTGGCGAAGTCGTTGGCGTACTCGTGGAAGATGTCCTTCTGCGGCCAGGTGCTCTGGAAACGCAGCGAGATCGTCTGCGCGGTCGCGATCATCGGGAAGCCAAGCGTGGCGGCCCCTGCGGTGGCCGCGGTGGCGCCGGCGATGAAGCGGCGACGGGTGGGCGGGGTCTGGGGCTTGAGGGTGTCGGTCATCTTGTCTGTGTCTCCGTTGAAATGACTGGCGAACGAACCCGCCATGATGAGAGCACTCGACGACCCTGTCACCTGTGCGTACGATAGGGTTTTCCCGGGCGCGCTCGGCCACTTGCCGGCAAGCCGCGCCGGATGACCCCGGTAGCGCGCCTCAGAAGAAGCCGACGCCGACCTGAAAGAGCTTCTCGACCTTGGGCAGGATGCGCGGGTTGGTCACGAAGACGATCACATGGTCCTCGGACTGGATGACGGTGTCGTGGTGGGCCATGATCACTTCGCTGGCGCCGCCGCTGCGGCCGGCGCGCACGATCGCGCCGATGTTCGCGCCACGGGGCAGGTCGATCTCCTCGATGCGCCGGCCCACCACCCGGGACGACTTGGCGTCGCCGTGGGCGACCGCCTCGAGCGCTTCGGCCGCGCCGCGGCGCAGCGAGTGCACCGCCACCATGTCGCCGCGGCGCACATGGGTGAGCAGTTCGCCGATGGTGGTCTGCGCCGGCACGATCGCGATGTCGATGCGGCTGCCCTGCATCAGCTCGGCGTAGGCACGCCGGTTGATCAGCGAGATGACCCGGCGCGCGCCCATTCGCTTGGCCATCATGCAGGACATGATGTTGTTCTCGTCGTCGTTGGTCAGCGCCACGAACAGGTCCATGTCGCCCACGCTCTCGTCTTCGAGCAGGTCCTCGTCGGTGGAATCGCCGTGGAGGACCAGCGTGGGCGAGGGCAGCTGGCTGGCGAGGTACTCGCAGCGCAGCGCATTGGACTCGATGATCTTCACCTGGTAGCGGCTGCCCAGCGCGCGCGCCAGCCGCAGTCCGATGTTGCCGCCACCGGCGATCATGATCCGGCGGACCGCCTTGTCCATGCGACGCAGGTCCGACAGCGCGGTGCGGATGTGCTCGGAAGCCGCCAGCAGGAACACCTCGTCGCCGGGCTCGATCAGCGTGTCGCCGTCGGGGGCGATCGCGCTCTCGTTGCGAAAGATCGCGACGACCCGCATGTCGATGTTCGGGTGCGCCTTGCGCAGGTCGCGGATCGGGTGCTCGACCAGCGGGCCACCGGCATAGGCACGCACCGCGATCAGGCTGGCCCGCCCGCCGGCGAATTCCAGCACCTGGAGCGCCTCGGGGAACTCGATGAGCTTGATGATGTAGTCGCAGACCGTCTGCTCGGGGCAGATCAGGTGATCGACGTGAAAGCCGCCCGGGCCGGTGATCTCGGGATGGTCCTGGAACTCGGGAGCGCGGATCCGCGCGATGCGGGTCGGCACGTTGAACAGGGTGGCCGCCAACTGGCAGGCGACCAGGTTGGTCTCGTCGCGCGCGGCTGTCGCGATCAGCATGTCGGCGTCGTGCGCGCCGGCCTGCTCGAGCACCGTCGGGTGGGTGCCGTTGCCGGGAACGGTGCGCAGGTCGAAGCGGTCCTGCAGCGCTCGCAGCTGGACCACATCGGTGTCGATGATGGTGATGTCATTCTGCTCGGAGACCAGGCTTTCGGCCACCGACGCGCCGACCCGGCCAGCGCCCAGGATGATGATCTTCATCCGGTCAGGTCTTGCGGTAGGCGCCGCGCGACAGGTCGATGCCGAGCTGCTTGAGCTTGCGGTAGAGGTGGGTGCGCTCGAGCCCGGTTTTTTCGGCGACCCGGGTCATGCTGCCGTGCTCGCGCGACAGGTGATATTCGAAGTAAGCCCGCTCGAACGCATCGCGCGCCTCGCGCAGCGGCTGGTCGATCGGCAGCTCGCGCAGCGCGATCGCCGCGCCTGGCGCTGCGGCCACGGGAGCCCCCGGGACCGCCTGATGCACCGGCAGGAACTCGGTGGCGGGCGTCTCGGTGCTGACGACCGGGCGCAGCAGGGTCGGGGGCAGCGTCGCACCGGCGATCCCGAAGCCCGGCTGGACCGGCACGACCGCGGCGCGCGCGGGCGCTGCCCGCCCCCGAGCGAGACCCTGCTCGACCGCCTTCAGCAGCTTTTGCAGCGCGATCGGCTTCTCCAGGAAATCGAGTGCCCCGATCCGGGTCGCCTCGACCGCGGTGTCGATGGTGGCGTGTCCGGACATCATGATGACCGGCATGGTGAGCTTGCCGGTGGACGCCCATTCCTTGAGCAGCGTGACGCCGTCGGTGTCCGGCATCCAGATGTCGAGCAACACGAGATCGAGAAGGTTGTCCTCGCGCAGCCGGCGCGCCTGATGGGCACTGTCGGCCAGCAGCACCGAATGGCCTTCGTCGCCGAGAATTTCGGACAGGAGTTCCCGGATGCCGATCTCGTCATCCACCACCAGAATTTCGGCCATATTCCCCGTGGCGCTGCGCCTGCGATTCAAACCCCGGATTGTCTACCGTTTTCGGCAATTTGGTAAATAGAACCGCTACCTGCGCCCCGGCGACCTGCCCTGTCTCATCGTGCCAGTTGCTGATGTCGATTCGCGCGCCATGCTCATCGATGATCTTGCGCACGATCGCCAGCCCCAGTCCGGTGCCCCGCGGCTTGCTGGTCACATAGGGTTCGAAGGCGCGTGCGAGCATGCCCGGCGTGAAACCGCTGCCATGATCACGAACCGTCACCCGGACCGCGGCACGGCCGTCGGCCAGCGCGACCCGCTCGCTGGCCACATCGACCAACAGGCGCCGGGGATCCGCTCCCTCGGCAGTGGGCGCGGCGGCGTCGCGTGCAGCGCCCTTGCCGCCGGCCTCCAGCGCGTTCTTGATCAGGTTGTGGAAGACCTGGCGCAGCTGGGTGGCGTCGCCCATCACCACCGGCGCATCGACGGCCAGGTGCGCGCGGATCGCGCCGTGCGGATCGCCGGCCGCGTAGAGGCGCAAGACGTCGTCGATCAGGTCATTGATCTGCAACGCCTGCAGCTGCGCGGCCGGCAGGCGCGCATAGTCGCGGAACTCGTCGACCATGGTCTTCAGTGCCGACACCTGGTTGACGATCGTCTGGGTGTTGCGGGCCAGCATCTCGGCATCGGCCGGCTGCAGCTTGTCACGCAGCTTGAATTCCATGCGCTCGGCAGCCAGCTGGATCGGGGTCAGCGGATTCTTGATCTCATGGGCCAGGCGCCGCGCCACCTCGGTCCACGCCAGCGTGCGCTGGGCGGTGATCACCTCGCTGATGTCGTCGAAGACGATCACATGGCCGACCTGCCGCTCGGGCAGGATCGAACCGCGCGCCAGCAGCGTCTGGTCGGCCGGCCGGCTGGGATCGGGCGCCGGGCCGATGCCGTTGCCGTCGGCGGTCTGCTCCTCGCGGCTGCGCCCGAGCACGAACTGGCGCTGCCAGCTCGATGAGCCGGTCGCGGCCTGGTCGTTGAACGCCGCCCGGATGTCGTCGGCCAGCGGACCGAAACCCGGCAGTTCGGCCAGCGTCATCCCGAGGTGCTCCGCCAGGCGGGCACCCAGGATGCGATCGGCGCCCGGATTGGCGAGCGTCAGGCGCAGGTCGGCATCGAGGACCATGACCCCGGCATCCAGATTGGCCAGTACGCTCTCGAGCCGCGCATTGACGCGCTCGAGTTCGCGCTGGTTGCGGTCGACCAGCGAGCGGGCCTCCTGGAGCTGATAGGTCATGGCATTGAACGATCGGGTGAGCACCCCGAGCTCGTCGCGCCCGGCGTAATCCTTGACCGGCCGGAAATCGCCCTCGGCCACCGAGCGGGTGGCGGCGGCCAGCTCGGACAGGGGTCCGGTGAGCCAGCCGGCCAGCAGGAACGCACCGGCCACCGCCGCAAACACCGTCAGCAGGAAAGTGAGGGTGAGCGTGATCCGGAAAATCGCCTTGAGACCGCCGCGCGACAGCGACAGCTGCTGGAAATCGCGAAAGCCCTGCTGCACCGCTTCGGCATTCTCGGCCAGGGCGGTCGGCACCGACTGCACGAGTTGCAGGTAGCGGCTGTCGTCGACGCGCTGGCCGTCGGCGGCGACCATCACGATCACCCGCAGCTTGAGCCCGCGCTCGGCCGTGCCCGGCTCGCCGGCCTCGATGCGGGCGAACTGGCGGGTGAGCCGCGCCTGGCGCAGCGCATCGGCCGGCGGCAGATCGGGAACCAGCCGGGCAAACTGGCCCCCGCTGGCGGTGATGATGCGGCCGTTGCCCGCCAGCAGCACCGCCTCCTGCACACCGGTCTGCTCGCGCAGCCGGCTCAGCGTCTGCGCCCAGGAGGCCGGCGGCGTGTCGGCGAGTTCGGCGGCCATCACCCGCGACTTCTGGGTCAGGTCGGTGAGCATCGCATCGAGCGAGGCACGCGCCAGGTTCAGGCCGGAGTCGAGCGCACGCTCCAGCGGCACGTCGAACCAGGACTCGATCGAACGGCCGACGAACTGGACAGCCACGAAGAACACCAGCGCCACCGGCACCACCGTCATCAGCACGAAGGAGCCGGCCATCCGGGCCATCAGCCGGGTCCCGAACAGCCCGCGCCGGTAACGCGTGACCAGCCGACGCAGCAACTCCAGCACCAGTCCGAGCAGCAGCAGCGCCACCGCGCTGGCCAGACCGAGCAGCAGCGGATAGTGGCCTTCGAACAGGTGAGTGTTGCTGCTGGCCGTCGCCAGCAGCGCGAGCAGGATCACCGCCAGCAGGACCGAGGCGAGCAGCGCCACCCGCAGCGCGCGGGTTATGGCGCGTTTTTCGGGGTCTCGGGGCTGAACCGGAATCGTTTCCATTCGGAACTCAGGGTCCACTCGCGGTTGGTCAGCGCCGTCACCTGGAAGGGCTTGGGCAGCTGCGCAGTGTCCAGGCGCATGCGAACCTGAACATCGTAGGTCGTGCCGACGCGGACCTGGTCGGGCTCGAGCACCCGCCAGCCGCGCACCCGCGACATCGCCACCAGCGCTTCGGCGAGCGTCGGGAAGGTCTGGGCGAAACCGGACAGGTTGAGGCGATATTGCCGGGTCAGGGCGTGATACGACAGCCGGTAGGCCTGCGAGGCCGCGGTCACCGACTCATCGAACCAGTACCAGCGCGGCCGGATCACGTCGAACTCGACCACGAAATAGAGCATGACCCCGCGATTGACCGCTTCCTCGAGCCGCTGCGGCAACGAGATCGCGAAATCGGCCGCCAGCATCCAGCCATCGGGGGAGGGGTCGAGTTGGGCGCTCCGCACCTCGATGGCATCGGCGGCTTGCGCCGGGGTCGGGTGGGCCGCCAGGGCCGCCCAGACCATCGCCATCAGGGCCAGCGCCCGGATGAGGCGGGCAGTCAAGGGCGTTTGAGGAGCGAAGCGTAGAAGAATCCGTCGTGGTCCCGGTGCAGCGTCGACTGCGGCAGCAGGTGGCTGATCCGGTGCTCCCGGGTCTCGTCCTGCCAGCGCCACAGCACGGGCAACCGTTTGGCATCGCCCTGCGCCGCGCAGAAGCGCTCGATTACCTGCTCGCCTTCGGCTCGAAAGACCGAACAGGTCACGAAAAGCAATGTACCACCCGGCTCGAGCAGCCCCCACAACGCCGCCAGCATTTCCGACTGCCGGCGCGCCATTGTCGCGAGATCGCTACGGCGGCGCAGCCAGCGCACGTCGGGGTGGCGGCGCACGATGCCCGAGGCGGTGCAGGGCGCATCGAGCAGGATGCGGCGGTAGGGCCGGCCATCCCACCAGCCGCTCGGGTCGGCCGCGTCGCCCGCCCGAACCTCGGCTTCGCGGCCGATCCGGGCCAGGGTTTCGCGTACCCGATCCAGGCGCGTCGCGTCGGAATCCAGGGCGGTCAGACGACAGTCGGAGAGCTCGAGCAGATGGGCCGTCTTGCCGCCCGGTGCTGCGCAGGCATCGAGCACACGCTCGCCGTCGCTGGCGCCCAGCAGGCGCGCGGCCATCTGCGCGGCCAGGTCCTGGATCGACACATCGCCCTGCTCGAAACCGGGCAACTCCTGGACGTCGCAGGGCTGCTCGAGCAGGACCGCGTCGGGTCCGATCGCCACCGCCGCCCGACCGGCGGCCTGCAGCCGCGCCAGGTATCCGGCGACCGTGCCCTTGCGTGCGTTGACCCGCAGGGTCATCGGCGGGCGCTCCTGGGCGGCCTGCAGCACCGACTCCCAGCGGTGCGGGTGATCCTGGCGCACCCGATCGACCCACCAGCCCGGGTGGTTCCAGCGCGCCTCGGTCTCGCCGGCGACCAGTGCCTCGAGGGCCTCGCGCTCGCGCAGGAAGCGGCGCATCGTGGCGTTCAGGAAAGCCGCCGCCGGGGCCAGCGCCGCATCGGCACGGGCCGCCGACACCAGCTGATCGACGATCACCGCCTCGTGGCGGCGCTGCGGCACCAGCAGCTCGGACAGCCCGACCAGCTGCAGCGCCGCCACCTCGGGCGCCGGATCGCGGCTGTTCAGGCGGGCCGCCAGCGCACGCGCGGTCCCCAGCCGGCGCGTCGCCCCGTAGGCGATGTCGCGCGCCGCCGACCGCGAGATGCCGGTCAGGCGATGCTCGTCGGTGACGCGGGCCAACGCCTCGGGAAGGGCGCGCCCCTCGATGAGCTGCGCCAGCGCCGCCGCCGCCGCCCGCATTTCCAGCGACAGCGGCGCGCGCCCGGGGGCCGCCGCCGCGCTGGCGCCACCCGGCTCGGCGAGCGGGCTCAGAACGGCCGGCCGGCCATGGCCATCAGGCGCGCCACGCGCTCCTCGGTGGCCGGGTGAGTCGAGAACAGGCCACGCAGCCCGCCGCCCGACAAGGGGTTCATGATCATCATCTGTGCGGTCTCCGGGTGGCGTTCGGTGGTCTCGAGCGGAATGCCCTGAGCATAGCGGTGGATCTTGTCCAGGGCGCTCGCCAGCGCCGCCGGGTCGCCGCAGATCTCGGCGCCGCCGCGATCGGCCTCGAATTCGCGGGCCCGCGAGATCGCCATCTGGATCAGCGCGCCGGCCAGCGGCGCGAGGATGGCCAGCAGGATGCCGGCGATCGGATTGGCGGGCCGGCCTCCGTTGTCGCGTCCGCCGAACAGCATCGCGAAATTGGCCACCGCCGAAATCGCACCGGCCATGGTCGCCGAGATCGTGGAAATCAGGATGTCGCGATGCTTGACGTGCGCGAGCTCATGGGCCATCACGCCGCGCAGTTCGCTGGCCGACAGCACCCGCAGGATCCCGGTGGTGGCCGCGACCGCCGCGTGCTCCGGATTGCGGCCGGTGGCAAAGGCGTTGGGCGCCTGCTCGTCGATCAGGTAGACCTTCGGCATCGGCAGGTCGGCCCGCTGCGCCAGTTCACGGACCATGCCGTAGAACTGCGGCGCGGTGGTCTCGTCGACCTCCTGCGCGTTGTACATGCGCAGCACCATCTTGTCCGAGAACCAGTAGGCGAAAAAGTTCGAGACCAGGGCGAAGCCCAGCGCGGCAAGCATGCCGGTCTTGCCACCCATGGCCGCACCGACCACCCCGAACAGGGCGGTGATCGCAGCCATCAGGATTGCGGTTTTCATCATGTTGAACACGGCCATCAACTCCTTCTGGATTGGGGTATCAACCCCGTCGCCCGATAAATGGGGGTCCCATGGGTCGCGCGCAAGAGCCCATCATTGCAAGCCGACAGCGCCACCGTCAGACGGACGGTTCGTCATCGGGTGGATTCGGCACGAAAGCGGCGCCCGGCGCGGGCGCCACCGCCCGTAACCAGTCGGCCACCGGCAGACGCCGTCCGCCCGGACGCTGCACTTCGAGCACCTCGAGCAGGCCGCTGCCGCAGCCGACCACCAGCCGGCCCGGGGCGTCGGGAGCGATGGCGCCCGGCAATCCCGCGCCGGCAGCGCCAGGGCCGGGCGGCGCGCCCTCGAGCGGGCGCGCCGCCCAGATCTTCAGCCGTTCGGGTTCGCCGCCGGCCGGCGTCGCGCGGAAATCGGCGGTGCAGCCGGGAAACGGATCGAAGGCGCGAATCCGGTCGGCGATCTCGCGAGCCGATGCGCGCCAGTCGATGCGCGACTGCGTCTTCAGGATCTTGTGGGCATAGGTGATGCCGGTCTGCGGCTGCGGTTCGGGACGCAGGCGGGCGGCCGCCAGCTCGTCCAGCGCGCGCACGATCAACCGCGCCCCGAGGTCCGCCAGCCGATCGTGCAGGGCCGCTGCGGCTTCCGACGGACCGATCGCCAGCGACTCGGACAGCAGCATCGGACCGGTGTCGAGCCCGGCATCCATCTGCATGATGGTGATGCCGGTGACGCTGTCGCCCGCCTCGATCGCGCGCTGGATCGGCGCCGCGCCGCGCCAGCGCGGCAGCAGCGAGCCGTGGATGTTCAGGCAGCCCAGCGGCGGCACCGCCAGCGCGGCCGCCGGCAGGATCAGGCCGTAGGCGGCCACCACCATCACCTGGGCATGGGCCTCGACCAGGACCCGCAGCGCCGCCTCGTCGCGCAGGCTGGCTGGCTGGAAAACCGGCAGGCCGTGGTCGAGCGCCAGGCGCTTGACCGGGCTGGGCGAGATCTTCTGGCCACGGCCGGCCGGCTTGTCGGCGCGGGTCAGCACCAGCGCGATCTCATGGCCGGCGGCGATCAGCGCGGCGAGTGCTTCGCGGGCGAAAACCGGGGTCCCGGCAAATATCAGGCGCATGGCGGATTCAGGCAGGTGATCGGAAAGCAGCGGGCCGGGCCCGCGGCAGGCATGGTCAGCCGGCGGCAGCGGCGGTCATCGGCCGGCAGCCGGTGCCGGCGGGGAAGCGCCTGCGCCGGGCTCAGGCGACCTCGCGGTCCTGCTTGAGCATCCGGGAGCGGATCCGGGTCTGCTTCAGGCGCGACAGGTACTGCACGAAGACGCGACCCTTGAGGTGATCCATTTCATGCTGCAGGCAGACCGCCATCAGGCCTTCGGCGTCGTAGGTGAACTCGCGGCCGTGCTCGTCGAACGCGCGAACCCTGACCCGGTCGGGACGCTCGACCTCTTCATAGATGCCGGGCACCGACAGGCAGCCTTCTTCGTAGACCTTGGCGTCAGTGCTGGCGCTGATGATCTCGGGATTGATGAACACCTGCAGCCGGTTATGGGCGTCGGAGGTGTCGATGACGATGACCTGCTGATGAACGTCGACCTGAGTGGCCGCCAGACCGATGCCGGGCGCGGTGTACATGGTCTCGGCCATGTCGCGCACGAGCTGGCGCAGCGGCTCGTCAAAGCAGTCGACCGGCTTTGCCACCGTGTGCAGGCGCGGGTCGGGAAATCGAAGGATGGGAAGCGCGGCCATCGGCGAATATCTACCATTGATTCCGGATTGAGCTTGCGGGACCAAGGGATTGGCGTCAGAATCCGGGATAAAGTCTTCAGAGAGAAGTTTTCTTTAAACCCTTGATTTTAAAGAAAATTTGTCAATTTAGAGGCCTGATTTTAACGATTTGGAGGCCTGACAGGCCCTCATTTCCGAAACCCGACCACTCCATCCCGGTACCGCAAACCATGATCAACAAGTCTAGCATGCGGACCCTGGCACTGGCGCTTTGCCTGGCCTGTGCCGGCGCAGGGGCCCAGACGCCCGCCGCCGCCGACTCACCGGCCGCCGGCACAGCCGGTCCGCCCGGTGCCGCACCGCTCGAAATCGCCCGGGACGCGCCGGACAAGCATGTGGTCGTCAAGGGCGACACGCTCTGGGACATCTCGGGCAAGTTCCTCGAGAAGCCCTGGCGCTGGCCCGAGATCTGGGCGCTGAACCGCGAGCAGATCCGCAACCCGCACCTGATCTACCCCGGCGACATCGTCTACCTCGATCGCAGCGGCGCCTCGCCGCGCCTGCGGCTGGGTCGGCCGGTGACCGCACCGGTGGGCGTCACCGCCAATGTCACGCCCGCCGACGCCGGCGCCGCAGCCGCGCAAGAGCCCAGCGAAGTCGCGCGGCCCCGGGTGCGCAGCCAGCCGCTGGCGACCGAGGCGATCCCGACCATCCGCGCCTCGCTCATCGAACCCTTCCTGAACCGGCCGCTCATCGTCGAGGCGACGGGCCAGCAGAACGACCCCCGCATCGTCGGCACCCAGGAAGGCCGGGTTTTCCTGGGCCGGGGCGACATCGCCTACGTCCGCGGACTGAAAGACCAGACCGCGACCGACTGGTACATCTACCGGACCGCCAGTGCACTGAAGGATCCCGACACACTGCTGCCGATCGCCTATGAAGCCGTGCTCCTGGGCTCGGCGCGGATCGAACGCCGCGGCGACCCGGCGGTGGTGCGAATCGTGTCGGCCAACGAGGAAATCGGCGATGGCGACCGTCTGGTGCCGGCCGACCGCGCGGCGACCCTGAACTTCGCGCCGCGGGCGCCGCAGGTCAAGGTGGAAGGCCGGATCGTGTCGGTGTACCGCGGCGTCTCGCAGGCCGGACGCAACAGCGTGGTCACGCTGAACCGGGGCGCCCGCCAGGGCATCGAGGTCAGCGACGTGCTGGCCATCCGCGAGCGGTCTCGCCAGGTCAAGGACCGCCAGACCAAGGAAAGCATCAGCCTTCCGGGTGAGCTGATCGGCCGACTTCTCGTGTTTCGGGTGTTCGACAATGTCTCTTATGGACTGATCGTCGATGCCTACAAGGCCATCACGGTCGGGGACGACATCGTGAATCCGTAAAGGTCTTCTTCATGCCCGCTGGCCCGGACGGGCGCGCCGAGCGCGCGTCCTGGTTGCGCATCGCACTGACCCCCGGCATCGGCCCTGTCGCCACCGCCGGACTGCTCGCCCGCTTCGGCCTTCCCGAAGACATCCTGGGTGCCAGCCATGCCGCGCTGGCGGCGCTGATCGGCGCCCGCCGCGCAAGCGCCCTGCTGCAGCCGGATCCGGACCGTGACCATGCGATCCAGGCCTCGCTGGCGTGGTCCGAGCAGCCAGGCTGCCGGCTGCTCACCCTCATCGACCGCGACTACCCCGAGCGCCTGCTGCAGACCGCCGATCCGCCGCCGGTGCTGTGGGCCCAGGGCCGCGTCGACCGGCTCGCCCGGCCCACGCTCGCCATCGTGGGCAGCCGGGCGGCGACCCGCGGCGGCATTGCCGATGCGCAGGCCTTCGCCCATTGCCTGGGCGAGCGGGGGCTCACCATCGTGAGCGGGCTGGCGCTGGGCATCGATGCGGCCGCCCACCGCGGTGCGCTGGACACCCCGGGGGGCACGGTGGCCGTGCTGGGCACCGGCACCGATCGCATCTATCCCCGCCAGCAGGCGGGTCTGGCCGCCCGCATCGCCGAGCAGGGGCTGCTCCTGAGCGAGCTGCCCCCCGGCACCGAACCGCGACCCGGCGCCTTCCCGCGGCGCAACCGGCTGATCGCCGGGCTGTCGCTGGGGGTGCTGGTGGTCGAAGCGGCGCTGCGCAGCGGCTCGCTCATCACCGCCCGGCTCGCCGCCGATATCGGGCGCGACGTCTTCGCCATGCCGGGGTCGATCCACTCGCCGACCGCCCGGGGATGCCACGAACTGATCCGCCAGGGCGCCCGGCTGGTGGAATCGGCCGACGACATCCTGGCCGAGCTGGGCGATCGCGTCACGGCATCCGTGGCGGCACACCCCTTGCCGGCCCGCACGGCGAACCCGCCCGACACGAACCCGCCCGACACGAACCGCACGCCGTCGGCCGACACCCACGACCCGGTTCTGGACGCGCTGGGGTGGGATCCAGTCGACGCGCAAACCCTGCTCGAACGATTGCAGCAAGACCGCCGCGGCGCGCGCGGGCCGGCCACCGGGGCCCCCGAACTGCTCGAGCGACTGGTCGCGCTGGAGCTGTCGGGGGCTGTGGAGCGGCTCTCCGACGGTCGTTTCAAAAGACTTTTTAAGTAAGCGCTTGCTTACGTTATGAACCCCATGAAACCATTGCTTATCAACAAGGCTCTCGGACGAATTCATCCCCCGGAAAGACGCTTGTCAGGGCAGTGCTGCTTGCATCGCGTTCTCGGCGCCTCTTATGATTGGCCCCCTTTTTCCAAGAACACAGGTCCCCACGCTTCATGGGCAAGTCGCTGATCATCGCCGAGAAGCCCTCGGTGGCCGCCGACATCGCGAAAGCGATCGGTGGATTCACTCGCCAGGGCGAGTTCTTCGAAAGCGACGACTATGTCCTGTCGTCGGCGGTCGGCCACCTGGTCGAGATCGCCGCGCCAGAACAGTTCGAGGTGAAGCGGGGCAAATGGTCGTTTGCCAACCTGCCGGTCATCCCGCCGCATTTCGATGTCCAGCCGATCGCCAAGAACGAGGAGCGCCTGAAGATGCTGGCGCGACTCATCCGGCGCAAGGATGTCGACGGCCTGATCAACGCCTGCGACGCCGGGCGCGAGGGCGAGCTGATCTTCCGGCTCATCTCCCAGTACGCCAAGGCGCGCCAGCCGGTGCGCCGGCTGTGGCTGCAGTCGATGACGCCGGCGGCCATCCGCGAGGCCTTCAAGAACCTGCGCGATGACCAGCAGATGATGCCGCTGGCCGATGCGGCCCGCTGCCGCTCCGAAGCCGACTGGCTGGTGGGCATCAACGGCACCCGGGCGATGACCGCGTTCAACTCGCGCGACGGGGGCTTCTACCTCACCACCGTGGGCCGCGTGCAGACCCCCACGCTGGCGATCGTGGTCGACCGCGAGGACCGCATCCGCCGCTTCGTCTCGCGCGACTATTTCGAGATTCGCGGCACCTTCCAGGCCAAGGCAGGCCAGTACGAAGGCCGCTGGTTCGATCCGCAATTCAGGAAGGGCGAAGACGCCGAGGCGCGCGCCGAGCGGCTCTGGGAGCGCCCCAGCGCCGATGCGATCGCCGCCGCCTGCAAAGGCCAGCCCGGCATCGTCAGCGAAGAGGCCAAGCCGTCCACCCAGATCGCGCCGCAGCTCTTCGACCTCACCAGCCTGCAGCGCGAGGCCAACGGCCGCTTCGGCTTTTCGGCCAAGACCACGCTGTCGCTGGCCCAGGCGCTCTATGAAAAGCACAAGGTACTGACCTACCCCCGGACCGACGCCCGGGTGCTGCCCGAGGACTACATCGCCACGGTCAACGAGACCCTGTCGATGCTCGAGGAGCAGGGGGCATTCGCGCCGTTCGCGCGCCAGATCCTGGCCAACAGCTGGGTGCGGCCCAACAAGCGGGTGTTCGACAACACCAAGATCAGCGACCACTTCGCCATCATTCCCACGCTCCAGGCACCGCGCGCCCTCAGCGATGCCGAGCAGCGCATCTACGACCTGGTGGTGCGCCGCTTCCTGTCGGTGTTCTTCCCCCCGGCCGAATATCAGGTCACCACCCGGATCACCGAAGTCGCGAAGCACTTGTTCAAGACCGAGGGCCGGGTGATGGTCAACGCCGGCTGGCTCGCCATCTACGGGCGCGCCGGCGCAGACGCGCCGACCCCGGTGGGCGGCGCTGCGAAGGCCGATGCCACGCTGGTGGCGATCGACGCCAACGAGCGGGTGCTCACGCTGGAGGCCGAGGTGATGGCGCTGGCGACCCGCCCGCCGGCCCGCTACAACGAGGGCACGCTGCTGTCGGCCATGGAAGGCGCGGGCAAGACGATCGAGGACGACGAACTGCGCGAGGCGATGGCCGACAAGGGCCTGGGCACTCCCGCCACCCGCGCCGCGATCATCGAAGGACTCATTGCCGAGAACTACCTGCTGCGCGACGGGCGCGACCTGCTGCCCACCACCAAGGCCTTCCAGCTGCTCACCCTGCTGCGCGGGCTCGGCGTCGAGGAACTGACGCTGCCCGAGCTCACCGGCAACTGGGAGTACAAGCTCTCGCAGATGGAACGTGGCCGGCTGCAGCGCGACGAGTTCATGCAGGAGATCGCCGAGGTCACCCGGCGCATCGTCGAACGGGCCAAGAATTACCAGGCCGACACGGTGCCCGGCGACTACGCCACGCTGGCGGCGCCCTGCCCCAAGTGCGGCGGCGTCGTCCAGGAAAACTACAAGCGCTTCGCCTGCACGAAGTGCGACTTCTCGATCACCAAGATCCCCGGCAGCCGCCAGCTCGACGTGACCGAGGCCGAAACGCTGCTCACCGAGCGCACGCTGGGTCCCCTGCAAGGCTTTCGCAGCCGGCTCGGGCGTCCTTTTGCCGCCATCCTGAAGATCACCGACGAGCACAAGCTCGAGTTCGATTTCGGTCAGTCGCGCGATGACGACGACGCGAATGCCGAACCGATCGACTTTTCCGGGCAGCCGGCGCTTGGCGGCTGTCCCAAGTGCGGCAGCCAGGTCTATGACCACGGCTTGTCCTACGTCTGCGAGAAATCGGTCGGCCCGAACCGCAGCTGCGACTTCCGCAGCGGCAAGATCATCCTGCAGCAGGAGATCGCCCCCGAGCAGATGCGCAAGCTGCTGACCGAGGGCAAGACCGAGTTGCTCACCAACTTCGTCTCGCAGCGAACCCGGCGCAAGTTCAAGGCATTCCTGGTGCGCGGCGCCGACGGCAAGATCGGGTTCGAGTTTGCCGCCCGCCCAGGCAAGGAAAAAGCGGCCGGGGACGAAGAGCAGGATGACGGTGCCGCAAAACCTTCTGCGGCCCGGCCGGGCGCGGCGCGAACCACCGCGGCCCGCAAACCCGCGGTGACGAAGCCGACCTTGACCGCACCGACGGCCGGGAAACCCGCGGTGAAAAAACCGGCCGCAAAAAAGCCGGCCGCGAAGAAATCCGCAGCGAAAAAGCCCGCGGCAAAGAAAGCGGCGGCAAAGAAACCGGCCGCAGCGACGGCGGCCGCCGCCAGCGCCGCAAAAGCGGCGGCGCCAGCCCGATCGCCCCGCACCAAGAACGCCTGAGGCTGGCGGCCGCACCGGCCCGGGACGGCGCCAGGCGTCAAACGCACTCCAAGCCATGCCCGCCGAACTGCTGATGGCCGACTGGATCTTCGGGTACGGATCGCTGATCTGGAACCCGGAGGTCGACTTCAACCACTCGGCACTGGGCCGGGTGCACGGCTATCACCGGTCGTTCTGCATCCACTCCACCCTGTATCGCGGCACACCGGACGAGCCCGGGGTGGTGCTGGGGCTCATGCGCGGGGGCAGTTGCGTCGGTGTGGCCTTCCGGCTGGCCGAGGCGTCACGCCGCGATTCCATCGAACGCCTGTACGCGCGCGAGATGCTCAACAGCGTCTACGTGCCGACGCTGGCCTCGGTGAAGCTGTCGGACGGCCGCCAGGTGCGCGCGCTCACCTTCGTGGCCAATCCGGCCAGCACGTCGTTCCGGCGCCTGACGGAGGGCGAGATACTGTCACGGCTCACCCGCGCCCGCGGCCAGCGCGGCCCGAACCGGGACTACGCGATCAACACCCACCAGTCGCTGCGCGAGCGCGGCGTGCAAGACAATCGCCTGAGCCGGCTGGTGGCGCGGCTGGGCGACGCGCCCCGCTGACGAGCCGCGCCCCCTCACCCCCCAGGAGACCCCGATGCACATCGCCGACCTCTTTTTTCGCGGGTTCCGCCACCATCCCGACCGCCTGGCACTGAGCGGCGAGGGGGGCGATTTCACCTATCGCGAGGCTTACGCGCAGACCAACCGGATCGCGCGCCGGCTCCGCGAGGCCGGGCTGCGCAACGGCGACCGGTTCGCGGTGCTCAGCCCGAACACCGGCCCGGCGCTGCTGGCGATGCTGGGCGGACTGCGGGCCGGGATGGCCTGGAGCAACCTGAACATGCGCGCGGCACTGCCCGACATCCTGCACATCCTCGCCGCGGGGAAATGCAACGTGCTGTTCTTCCATGAAACCGCGGCCGGACTGCTGGCGGCGGTGCGCGAAGCGGTGCCCACCCTGCGCGAGGTGGTGTGCATCGGCGGCACCGACCCCACCGCACCGACCCTGGCGCAGTGGCTGGGCGACACCGATGACGGCCCGCTCGACTTCCAGGTGCCCGAACACGCCCAGGGATTCCAGGGTGCCACCGGTGGCACCACCGGCCGCTCCAAGCTCACCATCGGTTCGCACCGCTCGATCGCCACCTCGATCCTGGCCTGGACCACCTGCCTGCATTTCGACGAACCGCCGGTGAACCTGGCGGTGGCGCCGATCACCCACGCCGGCGGCTTCGTCGCGCTGGGCATGGGTCCGTTCAGCGGCACCACCATCATGATGTCGACTCCCGATGTGGGCGCGATGATCGATCTGATCGGCCAGCGGCGGGTCTCGGTGCTGTTCCTGCCCCCGACCCTCATCTACATGATGCTGGCCCACCCGAAAGCGGCCGACGCCGACTTCTCGTCGCTGCGCTATCTGATCGCCGCCGCCTCGCCGTTCGCCCCCGAAAAGATTGTCGAGGCGGTGGGCCGACTCGGACCCGTCGTCTGTCAGGCGTTCGGGCAGACCGAATCGGGCTTTCCCACCACCTTCCTGTCGCCGCGCGAAGTGGCGCAGGCGGTCAGTGAGCCGACGCTGCGCCACCGGTTGCTGTCGTGCGGCCGCCCGACCGCGATCGTCGACGCGATGGAGATCATGGATGAGCAGGGCCGCCTGCTGGCACCCGGGGAAACCGGCGAGGTGGTGCTGCGCGGCCCGACGCTGATGAGCGGCTATCTGGACGATGACGCCGCCAGCGCCGAGATCAGCCAGTTCGGCTGGCACCACACCGGCGACATCGGCCGGCGCGATGACGACGGCTACTTCTACATAACCGACCGCAAGCGCGATCTGATCATCTCCGGCGGCTTCAACATCTTCCCATTCGAGGTGGAGAGCGCCCTGATGAAGCACCCGGCGGTAATGGACTGCGCGGTGATCGGCGTGCCCGACGAGAAGTGGGGCGAGGCGGTCAAGGCCTGCGTGCAGCTCAAACCCGGCGCACAGGCGCAGGCAACCGAGCTGATCGACTGGGCCCGGCAGCAGATCGGGTCCATGAAGGCGCCGAAATCGGTCGACTTCATCGAGAACCTGCCGCGCAGCCCGGTGGGCAAGGTGCTCAAACGCGAACTGCGCGCGCCCTACTGGCAGACAAAGACCCGCTCGGTCGGCTGAACGGCGGGTCCCGGAAAGCGCCTGGTGAGCGCCTGGTGAGCGCCGGGCCTGGCGCTCGCCTCAGGGCTTGCCGGCCTCTTCCTCGATTGCCTTGCGAAGCCGCAGCGCGCTGGCCTGGCGCACGCCGCGCGCCCGCAGATTGAGCATCTCGACGCCCACCGAGAAGGCCATCGCGAAATACACATAGCCTTTCGGGATGTGGGTGTCGAAACCCTCGGCCACCAGCACCAGACCGACCAGCACCAGAAACGACAGGGCCAGCATCTTGATGGTCGGATGCCGATCGACGAACTCGCCGATCGGCCGCGCGCCGAACATCATCACCACCACCGAGAACAGCACCGCGATGACCATGATCGAGACTTCCTCGACCAGCCCGACCGCGGTGATCACCGAGTCCAGCGAGAACACCAGGTCGATCAGCGCGATCTGAACGAGGATCGAAGCGAAGGTCACGCCGGCACCGGCCTTCACCCCCGCTTCTTCCTCGCCCTCGAGCGAGTTGTGGATCTCGTGCACGCTCTTCCACAGCAGGAACAGCCCGCCCACGATCAGGATCAGATCGCGCCCCGAGATGGCATTGCCGACCACCGTGAACAGGGGTTCGGTGAGCTTCATGATCCACGCGATCGACAGCAGCAGCAGGATGCGCATCACCAGCGCCAGCGACAGGCCGAGCACGCGCGCGCGGTTGCGCTGCTCGGGCGGCAGACGCCCGCACAGGATCGAGATGAAGATGATGTTGTCGATCCCCAGCACGATCTCCAGCGCGATGAGGGTGGCCAGGGCTATCCAGGCATTGGGGTCAGCGATCCAGTCCATGGTGATGCTCCGTTTCGATCACTGCGCCTGGGCGCCCGATTCCTTGACCACCCGGGCCCACTTGGCGATTTCCGCCGCCTGAAACCGGGACAGCTCCTCGGGGCCCGAGAGGATCGGATCCAGGCCCAGCTGACGCAGCCGCTCCTGAACGTCGGGCAGCCGGAACACCCGCTGGGTCTCGGCCAGCAGGCGCGTGACCGCCTCGCGCGGGGTACCGGCGGGCGCGAACAGGGCGAACCACGAGGTGGCCTCGAAACCCGGCAGGCCGACTTCGGCCACCGTCGGCACTTCCGGCGCCGACGGCGAGCGGCGCGCGCCGGTCTGGGCCAGCGCCCGGATCTTGCCCTCGCGGGCCATCGGCAGCGCCGATGGCATGTTGTCGAACATCAGCTGGATGCTGCCCCCCACCAGGTCCGGAATGGCGAACTGGCGGCCCTTGTAGGGCACATGGGTCATCTGGACCCCGGCCATCGACTTGAACAGCTCGCCCGAGATATGAACCGAACTGCCCACGCCCGGCGAGCCGAACGAGAGCTTGTCGGGATTGGCCTTCGCGTAGGCGATGAGTTCGGGCACCGACTTGACCGGCAGCGACGGCGTGACGACCAGCAGATTCGGCGTCGAGGCGACCAGCGACACCGGTGCGAAATCGCGAACCATGTCATACGGCATCTTGGCGTACAGGGCGCCGTTGATCGAATGGGTGCCCACGGTGCCCATGACCAGCGAGTAGCCGTCGGGCGGCGCCTTGGCGACGCGATCGGCACCGATGTTGCCGCCGGCACCCGGCACGTTCTCGACCACCACCGGCTGCCCGAGCTGGGCCTTCTCGGCCAGGATCCGCGCCAGGATGTCGGGGGCACCACCGGGCGGGAAGGTGACCACCAGCCGGATCGGGCGCTGCGGGAATCCCTGTGCGGCCACCAGGGCGCTGGCACCGGCGAGGAGGAGAGCGGCAATGATCCGGATTGATCGCATCGGGGATTCCGTGAGTGAAAGGTGCAAGGCACCGGGCGAGCCGGCAGGACCGCCGGGACGCGCAAAGGTCATGGTAACGAAGGGTTGCCGGCCCGGACAGCGCGCCGGAGAAGCGGGAAGCAAAAAAATCCGGCACGGACAGCCGGAAAACGAAAACCGCCCGGCCGCGGCGTCAGCTTTTCGTCAAGAACGCTGCCGCATCATCTGCCTGTGTCTCCTGCGTTCTCCGTGACGGGAGTTTCGCCCGGACGGTCAAAGCCGTTCCGGGCGTTTTTATTTCCGGCGTCCGCGGATGCTAGCGGGCGAACAGCGAGTCCATGTTCTTGAAGGACTTGAACTCCAGGGCATTGCCCGAGGGATCCAGGAAGAACAGGGTGGCCTGCTCGCCGACCTGTCCCTTGAAGCGGACATGCGGCTCGATGATGAACCGGGTGCCCGCCTGAGTGAGGCGCTCGGCCATCGCCTCCCATTCGGCCATCGGCAACACCACACCGAAGTGGCGCACCGGCACGTTGTCGCCGTCGACCGCACTGGTGGCCGCTTGCCGCGTCTCGTCCGGCGCCAGATGCGCCACCACCTGATGACCGAACAGATTGAAATCCACCCACTCGTCGGAACTGCGCCCCTCGGGGCAGCCGAGCAACTCGCCATAAAAAGCGCGCGCGGCGGCGAGATCGTGAACGGGAAAGGCGAGATGAAACGGATGTTGCACCATGTAACGACTCCGGTTCCGGGCCGAGACGTTCGGCCGGGTTCAAGCCCTCTATTATCCTGATTGCCCGCGTCTTGCCCATCCAGGAGAGTTCCTCATGAATCCCAGTCATCGCCTTGCCGCGCTCGCGCTGGCCGTCGCCAGTGTGTCACTGATGGCCGGTTGCGCCGCCCCCAGCCGCTCGGGCGCCGTCTACAGCGATCGCGACGCCCGCCAGCCGATGCAGGTGCAGACCGCCACCATCCAGAGCGTTCGCCAGGTGCGGCTCGAGAACGCCGCCCCCAGCGGGGGCGTGGGCACCATGGCCGGTGCGGTGGTCGGCGGCGTGGCCGGCTCCAATGTCGGCCGGGGCAAGGGTGCGATCGTCGGATCGGTGCTGGGAGCGGTCGTCGGCGGCATGGCCGGCAGTCGCCTGGAACAGGCGGGCGGCGATCGTCCGGCGCTTGAAATCACCGTCCGGACCGACGACGGCCGCACGCTGGCAGTGGTCCAGGAAGCCGGCGAAGAGCGTTTCGACGCCGGTCAGCGGGTGCGCCTGCTGACCGACTCGCGCGGTCAGGTCCGGGTTTCGCCGCAGTAAATGCGCGAACAAGCGCGCGAACAAGCGCGCGAGAACCCGAGCCAGCCGCGCGAGAACCCGAACCAGCCCCGCCGCCCTCCGCGGGGCTGGCTGCTCAGGGCGCCGGCGAACGCAGCTTGGCCGCAGCCACCGCCCAGAGCCCCAGCGCCATCCAGAGCACCTGCAAGGGTCCGATCCCCGCCCAGACGCCGAGCGCACCCAGCGCCAGGCGCATGAGCGATGCCAGCGCCAGCAGGGAAAACAGCAGGCCGGCGGCCAGCCCGGGGCTGCGGGTGAGCCGGCCGAACTCGAACACCCGGGCGGTGACCGACGACAGCGCCAGTCCCCACGCCAGACCGGCCAGGCCGTGCAGCGCTGCCCGGACAGGCAGGGAATCCGCCAGACCGAAGCCAGCCAGCAGGACCGCCCCGCCAGCGGCAGACACGACACTGAGCCGGTGCATCGGCCATCGGCCCTGCATCAGGATCGCCAACCCGCAGGCCAGCGCCGAGCCGATCCAGAACAAGGCCGGCACGATGGCCGGAACCTCCTTGCCAAAAACGGCTGGCGCCACCACGAACACGTGCAGCTGCAGGCCCAGCGCCAGCAGCGCAGCGCCGGCGTAGAGCCCGACCGCGCCCCGCCAGGCCGCCGCCGACCCGGGTGACGGCGCGCCGGGACCGGCCAGGCCGGACCGGGCGGGGGCGGGGGCGGGG
>CAIZNI010000053.1 GCA_903934295.1 uncultured beta proteobacterium | reverse complement strand
CAGCCTTGAATTCGTCCGTGTACTGCCGGTTCGGGACCGGCTCCTTCTTGCCCATATCGTTCTCCGTTCGTCAGAAAGTTACCAACAATCTGATGTACGTGGAACCGGGGCAGGGTCACGCTGCTCGCGTCGTTGAACGAGCGCCCGTTCCAGAAGCTGCCCGGCAGCCGGGCTAGCACCTTCGCCGAACTCGACGCGCCGGCGTTGATGCCGCTGCCGGCGAGCCGCTACGAGATCGCCCGCTTCAAGACCGTCAAGGTGCACATCGATTACCACATCGAGCTTGACGGTCACCGCTACAGCGCCCCGCACCCGCTCGTCGGCCAGACGCTGGAAGCGCGGCTCACCGCGCGCAGCGTCGAACTGCTGATGCGCGGTAACCGGATCGCAAGCCACGCCCGCTCCAGCCGGCCGGGTGGCTTCACCACGGTCGATGCGCACATGCCCGCCGCGCACCGCGCCCATCGAGACTGGACGCCGCAGCGGCTGATCCAGTGGGGCCAGCGGATCGGCGTGGCGACCGGCGAGGTGGTCACCCGGATCCTGGAGCAGAACAAGCACCCCGAGCACGGCTATCGGTCCTGTCTGGGCCTGCTCGGCCTGGCCAAGCGGTACGGCACCGACCGGCTCGAGGTGGCCTGCGAACGGACCCTGGCGCTCGGCGCCTTCAAGTACCGCCATGTGCGCGACATGCTGATCAACAACCGCGATCGACTCGACCCGGACAGCACCGACGCCGGCTGGACGAGTCCAGAGCACCCGAACCTGCGCGGGCCGGGGCACTACCAGTGATGACGATCTCAACGACACCGAATACCCCAAGGACAGCCGATATGCTCGACAACGCCACGATGGCCAACTTGAACGCCCTCAAACTGCTCGGCTTCGCCCGCGGCTTGCAGGAACAAAGGGGACAGCCCGAGCTCGTCGCGATGACCTTCGACGAGCGGCTCGCGCTGCTCGTCGATCGGGAGATGAACACCAGAGCCGACCGCAAGCGCTCGCGCCTGCTGCAGCGGGCACGACTGAAGTTCCCCAGCGCCTGCATCGAGGACGCCGACTTCACCGACATCCGCGGGCTCGACCGCAAGACGTTCACGGGTCTTGCCCTCTCGGGCTGGATCGAGCGCGGCGACACGATCCTGTTCGGCGGCGCGACCGGCGTCGGCAAGACTTGGCTCGGCTGCGCCCTGGCGCAGTACGCCTGCCGGCGCGGTCACGGCGCGCTCCACCTGCGCGTGCCGCGCCTGGCCGAGGAGCTGCGGGTTCTGCATGCGAGCGGCGCGTTCCGCAACTGGCTCGCCGACCTGGCCCGAACCGATGTCCTCGTTCTCGACGATTGGGGCACGGGCAGCCTCGATGCGTCGACGCGCGCCGACCTCCTCGAGGTCGTCGACGACCGGGCTGGTCAACGGGCGACGATCATCACGCATCAGCTGCCCGTCGAACACTGGCACGGCTGGATCGGCGACGCGACGATTGCCGACGCGATCCTCGACCGGCTGCTGCCCAAGGCTCATCGCTTCAACCTCGAAGGTCCGTCCCGGCGCGGTCCGCGCCCTGGCAAGTCCGCCAAGGCGCCCGCCAAGGACTGACCCCCATGACCCACCCATCGATGCACGCCGGAGGCTCCCATGACCTGAAACCCGTCCCTACCGATACACTCGCGCACTACGCAGCACCGCCACCGACGCCTCGGTCACGATCGCCGAAACCGGCGGTCACGATGCCGAAACGCTCGGTCACGATAAACCGTGACGGTCGGTCACGATGGACCGAAATGACCGGTCACGTTGGCCGAAATACGCAGCTGCGCGCCATGACCTCTACATCCAGGCCAAACAACGCAACCCAGCACGCTGGTCGCGCAACACGCGGGACTGGTCGCACATTGCAGTGGTCACCCTCAATCCGGAGCGCGATGCGGTCGTGAACGCGGCTGCCAACGTT
>CAIZNI010000052.1 GCA_903934295.1 uncultured beta proteobacterium | reverse complement strand
GGCGGCGGGAGCGGGGGCGGTGCCACCCGCCGCCGAGCCGCGAGCGACCGATGCCCGGCCGGCCGACGGCAAGGCGGGTGACGCGCCCCGCGAGGAGCGCATGGCTTTCCTGCTGCAGGCCGGTGCCTTTCGCACCCTGGACGATGCCGAGAACATGCGCGGCAAGCTTGCCCTGCTGGGCTACGAGGCGCGGGTGGTCAGTGCCGATGTCAACGGCCAGACCCTCTACCGCGTGCGCGTGGGCCCTTATCCGAAGGTCGATGACGTCAACCAGATCCGTTCCCGGCTGGCTGAGAACGGCATCGAGGCGGCGGTGGTCCGCCAGCGCTGAAGGAGTTCGACACCATGACTGACCTGACCCGTCCCTTGTCCCACCCCTTGTCCGACCCCTTGTCCGACCCGTTGTCCGACCCGTTGTCCCGTCCGGATACCCGCCGTTTCCTGAAGACCGCCGCCGCCGGCGCGACCTGGCTCGCGTTCGCGCCGGCCTTCGCCCAGGGCGGCCCCCGCGAGGGCGCCGAATACCGGGTGATCCAGCCGGTCCAGCCGACCGACACCGGAACCCGCCTCGAGGTGCTCGAGTTCTTCTGGTACGGTTGCCCGCACTGCCTGTCGCTGGAGCCGGCGATCCGCGACTGGGTCAGGAAGCTGCCCGCCGATGTCGGCTTCCGCAAGGTCCATGTGGCGCTGGGTCCCGCCTGGGCGGCGCACCAGCAGCTTTTCTACACGCTCGAGGCGATGGGCAAGACGCCGGCGCTCGACGACAAGGTCTTCAGTGCCATTCACGTCGATCAGCAGCCGCTGGACAAGCCCGAGCGCATGGCCGACCTGCTCGGGCGCCACGGCGTGGACCGCAAGGCCTTCCTGGACACCTATGAATCCTTCGCGGTGCGCACCCGGATGCGCAAGGCCTCGCAGCAGGCGTCCGCCTGGAGCCTGGACGGCGTGCCCGCGCTGGGTGTCAATGGCAAGTACCTCACCTCGCCCTCGATGGCACGCGGCAACACCCAGGTGCTGCAGGTGGTCGACCAGCTGCTCGAGCTCGAACGCAAGGCCCGCAAGTAATCCCCGGCCGGCGGTCGCGCGGTGAGCCTGCGTGTTTTCATCACCGGCGCCTCCAGCGGCATCGGCGAGGCGCTGGCGCGCGAGTACCGGCGCCGTGACCCCGACGCGGTGCTCGGACTGGTGGCGCGCCGCGAGGCGGCGCTGACCGAGGTGGCGCGATCGCTGGGCGGGCCGGTGCACTGCCTGGTGGCCGATGTCGCCGACCGGGGCGAGTTGCGCGAGGCGGCGCGCCGCTTCATCGAACACGCCGGTGTGCCCGACGTGGTCATCGCCAATGCCGGCATCAGCGCCGGCACCGACACCGCCGAGCCGGCCGACGCCGAGGTCTTCGAGCGCATTCTGCGCACCAACGTGGTCGGTCTGTTCGACACCTTCGGCCCGTTCCTGCCGGCGATGCGCCAGGCGGGCGCCGGACGGCTGGTGGGCATTGCCAGCGTGGCCGGTGTGCGCGGGCTCCCCGGGGCCGGCGGCTACAGCGCCTCGAAGGCGGGCGCGATCGCCTACCTGGAAAGTCTGCGGGTCGAGCTGCGCGGCAGCGGCGTGCGGGTGATCACCCTCGCACCCGGATTCATCCGGACCCCGATGACCGCCGCCAACCGCTACCGGATGCCCTTCCTCACCGACGCCGATGTCTTTGCCGCCGGCGCGGTCGATGCGATCGCGGCGGGACGCGCCTGGACGGTGCTGCCCTGGCAGATGGGCTGGGTCGCGCGGGTGCTCCGGGTCCTGCCCGATGCGCTCTTCGATCGGGCCTTCGCGCGCGCGCCGCGCAAGCGCCGCGACGCGGCGCCCCCGCCATGACGGCGCGCACCGGTTGCCTGGCGCCATGACCGCCGACGCCCTGACGCCGCTGCGCGATGCCCTGGGTCGGGTGCATGCACCGGCGGTCGGCCCGGCGCGCATCGTCTCGCTGGTGCCCTCGCTCACCGAACTGCTGTTTGCGCTCGATCTGGGCGATCAGCTGGTCGGGCGGACCGGGTTCTGCATCCACCCGGAACCGGCGGTGCGCGCGGTGCCCAAGCTGGGCGGGACCAAGGACGTCGACCTGGACGCCCTGCGGGCGCTGGCGCCGACCCATGTGCTGGTGAACATCGATGAAAACGAGCGGCCGATGTTCGAGGCCCTCGAGCGCTTCGTGCCGAACATCATCGTGACCCATCCGGTCGAGGTCGAGGACAACCTGACGCTCTACGCGCTGCTGGGCGCGATCTTCCATCGCGAGGCGCCGGCGCGTTCGCTGGCGGCGGCCCTGAGCGCCGAGCTGGCCGCCTGCGCCGGGCGCGACTGGCCCTGGCAGCGGGTCCTCTACCTGATCTGGAAGGATCCGTGGATGACGGTCGGCGAGCAGACCTACATCGCCCGCATGCTCGCCCAGGTGCGTCTGGCGGCGGTCGCGCCCGATGACGGGCGGCGCTATCCGGTGGTCGATTTCGAGCACTTCGACGCAAGCCGCTTCGAGGCGGTCCTGTTGTCCAGCGAGCCCTATCGTTTTCAGGATCGTCACGTCGCGCAGCTCGCTGCCGCGGCGCCGATCGGCGGCCGGCCGGTTCGTCTGGTCGACGGCGAGATGACGTCCTGGTACGGCGTGCGCGCGATCGAGGGGCTGCGCTATCTGCGCGCCTGGCGCGACCGCTTCGAGGCCGAGGGTGGCGCGCCGGTGAGCGCGTCATGACGGCGCAGCGCCGCCGGCCGAACGGGGACGTGGCCGGGACGGCCGGGGGCATGGCCAGGACGCCCGGGGGCGTGGCCAGGACGGCCGGTCCGATCGCACTGGCTGCCGTGATCCTGGCGTTGTCGGCCTGCGCGACCCCGCCCTCGGGGCGCGGTGCCGAGCCGCCGGGCAGCGCGGCGCGGCCCGGCGCCCGGGACGTCCCGGGCCGCGATGCGCCGGCCAGCGCTGGCACGGCGGCGGCGCGCCGCGGCGGCTACTACCTCGACGACGGCCCCGGCGAGCGTCCGGGGCCCGATCCGGAGTCGATCGCCGACGCGACACCGCGCGCCGAGCCGCTGCTGGCGCGCGCCAACCGGCCGTATGTCGTCTTCGAGCGCCAGTACGTGCCGATGACCCGGCTCGACCCCTGGCGCGAGCGCGGCATCGCCTCGTGGTACGGGCGCCGTTATCACGGGCAGCGCACCGCCAGCGGCGAGGTCTACGACATGTACGCGATGAGCGCCGCCCACCCGACGCTGCCGATTCCCAGCTATGTGCGGGTCACCCGGGTGAGCAGCGGTCGCAGCGTGGTGGTCCGGGTCAATGACCGGGGGCCTTTCCTGAATGGCCGGGTCATCGACCTGTCCTGGACCGCGGCGGCCAAGCTGGGCTATGTGCAGGCGGGCAGCGGCGAGGTCGACGTCGAGCTGATCACCGATCCTCTGGCCTTCGCTGCGCCGACGCCGGGCGCGTCCGACAGAGGGGCTGCGCGGGCGGCGGTGGCGCCGTTGGACCCGGTGGCCCCGGTGGTCGGCAAGCCGGTGGCCGAGCGGCTGGACCTGGAGACGGTGATCATGCCGGTGGCGATCGTGGCGCCGGCCGGCGTGATGACGGGTGCGGCGGTGGGTGCGATGACGGGTACGGCGGCGGGTACCGCGGCGGGCACGGCGGCGGGCACGGTGACGGGGGTGACGACGGGTGCAGCGTCCACGGCCGCGGCGCCGGCGGGGGCCCCGCTGTTCCTGCAGATCGGCGCCTTCGGGCAGTCCGACAATGCCCAGGCCGCGCGCCTGCGGGCCGCGCTGGCCCTCGGTGTGCCGCCTGAGCGCCTGCAGGTTCAGTCGGCCGGCGCGCTGTTCCGGGTGCTGGCCGGGCCCTATTCGCAGCGCGACGAGGCGCTGGCCGATGCCGAGCGGGTGCGGGTGGCAACCGGTCTGCGTCCGGTGCCGGTGGCGACCGAGCGCTGACCGGCGCAGTTCCGACCTGCGTGGCTGGCGCCTTCTTCAGGGCGCTCGCTTCCCGGCCGCACGCTGTCAGCCCGCACGCTGTCAGCCCGCTACCCCGGGCCTTCGGCCCCTTCTTCCCTCTCGGTCGCCGCAGGATCGCTCGGCGTCTGTCCCCGCAGGCTCATCGCCAGCGCGTACAGGGCGTCGCGCGGCGCACCCGACAGCTCGTGCGCCAGCCGGGCTGCGCGCGACGGTGCCAGCTCGGTCAGCAGCCGCTCGAGCAGCCGCCGGGCAGCCGGGTCGATCGCCACGGGCGCCGCGCCTGCCGGTGCCTGCCCGGGCGATTCCGGCGCGGGTTCGCGCTCAACCGCGATCACGAACTCGCCGCGTCGGCGCTCCGGGCGCGCCCCCAGCCACTCGAGCGCCTGACCGGCCGACATCACCGCGATCTCCTCGAACAGCTTGGTCAGTTCGCGACCGATGACCAGCGGCCGCTCGGGTCCGAAGGTGCTGGCGATGTCGGCCAGGCACTCGTCGATGCGGTGCGGCGCCTCGTAGAAGACCAGTGCGCTGCCGGCGAGATGGGCCGCCTGCGCCAGCACCGCCAGCCGCTCGCGGCGCGCCCGTGCCCGCGCCGGCAGGAAGCCCTCGAACAGGACCGGCCCCTCCCGCAGGCCGGCCGCCGACAGCAGGGTCGCCAGCGCGCTGGGCCCGGGGATCGGCACCACCGCGAAGCCGGCTGCGCGAACGGCCGCCACCACCTGCGCGCCGGGATCGCTGATCGCCGGCGTCCCTGCGTCGCTCACCAGGGCCACCGATTTCCCCTGCGCGAGCAGCGCCAGGATCTGACGCGCCGCCGCCTGCTCGTTGTGGGCGCGCGCGCTGATCAGCCGCGCCGACGAGCCGGCGTGCTGCAGCAGCACGCGGCTCACCCGTGTGTCCTCGGCGGCCACCACATCGACCTCGCGCAGGGTCTGGGCAGCCCTCGGGCTTAGATCGGCCAGATGACCGATCGGGGTGGCCACTACATACAATCCGGGCGCCATGGCCAAACCTTCCACCTATGTTGCAGTTTCGCCGACGCAGCGCGCCGGCAGCCTGGCCGAAGCCCGGGCCCTCGATTATCTGTGCTCGCAGGGCCTGCGCCCGGTTGCCGCCAACGTGCGCCTGCGTCCGGGCGAGATCGATCTCATCATGGCCGACGGTGACCAGTGCGTGTTCATCGAGGTGCGCCAGCGCACCAGCCCGCGCTACGGCGGAGCGGCCGCCAGCATAACCGCCGCCAAGCAGGCCCGGGTGCGTGCCGCCGCCCAGGTCTGGCTGCTGCACCGCCTCGGCGCACAGGCCTGGCCCCCGGTGCGGTTCGATGTCGTCGCCATCGATGGCGAGCACCTGCAATGGCTGCGGGGTGCATTCTGAGGCCGGTCGCTATAATCTGAACCCTATGAGCCTGATCGCGCGAATCTCCCGCCATTTCGAAGACAGCGCCCAGCTCAAGCTGGCCTGTGTGGAAACCCTCGCCGGGCCGATCGCCCAGGCCGTCGAACTGGCGGTCGCCGCGCTGGCCGCCGACCGCAAGATCATGGCCTGCGGCAACGGCGGGTCGGCCGCGGATGCCCAGCACCTGGCCGCTGAGCTGGTGGGCCGCTTCGAACGCGAGCGCCCCGAACTGGCGGCCATCGCGCTCACCACCGATTCCTCGATCCTGACCGCGGTCGGCAACGACTACCGGTTCGAAGAGGTCTTCGCCCGCCAGGTTCGGGCGCTGGGCCAGGCCGGTGACGTGCTGGTGGCCATCTCCACCAGCGGCAGTTCGCCCAATGTGGTCGCCGCGGTCCTGGCGGCGCGCCAGCGGTCGATGCCGGTGATCGCGCTGACCGGCAAGGGGGGCGGGCGCATCGGCGAGTTGCTGGGCGAGGGCGACGCCCACCTGTGCGTGCCGCACGACCGCACCATGCGCATCCAGGAAGTCCATCTGCTGATCCTTCACTGTCTGTGCGACGGCATCGACGCTGCGCTGCTGGGCGACGCCGGTTGACCGGGCTGCCGCCCGACCGACCTGCTGCCTCGGCGCCGTTGTGCGCTGGCATGCCCGCCGCGAATCGAACCTTCACCGGAGAAACCACATGACCCACCAGACCCAACCCGGCCACCGCCCCGGTCTTTCGGCCGTCCGTGTCGCCCTGCTCGCCGCCGCCGTCGGTGCCAGTGTCTGGCTCACCGCCTGCGTGCCGATGGTCGTCACCGGCGCGGCGGTCGGCGCGATGGCCGCAGTCGATCGCCGCACCCTGGGCGCCCAGACCGAAGACCAGACCCTCGAACTCAAGGGTCTGACCCAGATCCGCGACACCATCGGCAATACCGGCGGCGTCTCGATGACCAGTTACAACCGCAAGGTGCTCCTGACCGGCCAGGTGCCCGACCAGGACACCCGCGCCAAGGTCGAGAAGCTGGTCCGGGGGCTGCCCAATGTGCGTGACGTGGTCAACGAGCTGCAGTTGGCCCCGGCTGGCGGTCTGGGCATGGCCGCCGGCGACCTCGCGCTGAGCACTCGGGTGAAGGCCGCCCTGATCCAGGCGGCCGGGGTCGAGTCGCAGACCATCAAGGTGGTCAGCGAGTCCGGCGTGGTCTACCTGATGGGGCTGGTGACGCGCGCCGAGGGCGATCGCGCCGCCCAGGCCGCCAGCCGGGTATCGGGCGTCACGCGAGTGGTCACTGCCTTCGAGTACACCGGCAGCTGAGCCCGGGGCGACCTACTCCGGCTCCACCCCGGTGGCCACCAGAAATCGCGAGACCATGTTGTAGGCCGCGATCACCCCGACCAGTTCCACCGTCTCGCGCGGCCCCAGATGCCGGCGCATCTCGGCGAAGGTCGCGTCGCTCACCTGCACCGCGCGGGTCATCTCGATCGTCAGGGCGATCGCGGCCCGCTGGACGGGATCGAACAGCGCCGCATCGTCGCGCGCGGCCTGCGGATCGTGCAGCGCCTGCACCTGTTCCGCGCTCGCGCCCGCCTTCTGATAAAGCGGCGCGTGCTGGCCGAATTCATAGTCGGCGCCGTTGAGCACCGCCACCACGCACATCGCCAGTTCGCGCAGCTTCGGGTCGACCAGCAGACCGGTTCGCACCGCGCCCAGGAAGGTGTTCCAGCCGGCGGCCAGCGGCGGGCTGTTCAGCAGCATCCGGTCGAGGTTGAGCAGGGTGCCACCGCGCCGCGCCCTGACCGCGTCGACGATCTCGGCGGGCTCGCGGATGTCGGCATCGACATAGGGGATTCGGGACATCGGATCGTCTTTCTGCGGGGGCGGTGTCAGGGCGCCCAGCCGCCGGAGAAGGAAATCGCCTGGCCGGCGAAGAAGTTGACCTCGGACGAGGCGAGGAACACCGCGAACAGCGCGTCTTCCTCGGGGGTGCCCAGGCGGCTTGCCGGCACTTCGCGGCGCAGGCGCTCCTGAAACGCCGGCAGCGCCTGGACCTCCGGACCGTAGTACATCGGGTTCTCGACGAAATTCTGCGCGATCAGGTTCACCTGGACATTGCTCGGTGCCACCTCGACCCCGACGGCGCGCACATACGAGGCCTGGGCGCCGCGCGCGGCCGCATAGGTCGAGGTGCGCTTCTGGCCGCGCAGCGCGGTGGCGCTGCCCATCACCACGATCTTGCCGGCGCGCCGTTCGAGCATCTGCGGCAGCGCGCCCCGGCACAGCCCGGGCAGGGGGTCGACGATGTGGGCAAACACCTGCCGGAATTCCGCGTCGGTGACCTTGGCTGCGGGGGTGGAGGGCGCGGGCACGCCCAGGTTGGCGATCACCACATCGACCCGGCCGGCGGCCAGCACCGCCGCCTCGCCGGCCGCACCGCCGTCCATGGTCCGGGTGTCGGCGATGACCACCGCGCCGTGCGCGGCGAAGGTCTCGCACAGCACCGGTCCCATGAACGCGTCGGCCAGGGTGATCAGCACTCGTTTGCCCGCCAGGCTGTCGCCGATTCGGCTCATGTCTCGCTCCTCGTATCAGGGAGCCGCAGTATCGCATCGGCGCGCGCGCCGCTGTCGGGCGCTGTGGCAGACTCGCGCCATGCCTCGCCCGCCCGCCAAAACCGCGCCCGCGTCCGACACCGCGCCGGTGTCCGAGTTCGACACCGCGCCGGTGTCCGCGCCCGACACCGCGCCGGTGTCCACGTTCGATGCCGCGCCGCTCCCGCTCTACCTGATCTCGCCCTCCAGCGCGGTGCCCGCCGACGCGCCGCTGGCGCGCAGTCTGGAGAACCTGCGCGCCGCCGGGTTCGACCCGGTGCTCGACCCGGGCGCGCTGCGCACCCATCAGCGCTTCGCCGGGACCGACGCGCAACGCGCCGCCGCGTTCGGGCGGGCCGCCGCGCAGCCCGCGCCGGCGGTGATGATCACCCGCGGCGGCTACGGCCTGAACCGGCTGCTGCCGATGCTCGACTTCCCGGCGCTGGCGCGCGCCGGCAAGCAGTGGATCGGCTACTCGGATTTCACCGCCTTCCAGCTCGCGATGCTGGCCCAGGCCGACGCGGTGACCTGGAGCGGGCCGGCGCTGCTCGATGATTTCGCCACCGAGCCGGGCGTGCCGCCCGACGACATCACCGTCGACACCCTGCATGACGCGCTGGCCGGTCGTCTGGAGATGCTCGGCTTTCGGGCCGCCGGCGGCCCGGCGGGGCTCGAGGTTCGCGGCACGCTGTGGGGTGGCAACCTGACGGTGCTGTGCAGCCTGCTGGGCACGCCGTGGTTCCCCCAGGTGCGCGGCGGCATCCTGTTCCTGGAGGATGTCGGCGAGCATCCGTACCGCATCGAGCGGATGCTCGGCCAGCTCCTGCAGGCCGGCGTGCTCGATGCGCAGGCGGCGGTGCTGATCGGCTATGTGAACCGCTACCGGCTGGTCGATCGCGATGCCGGCTTCGACATGCCGGTGGTGATCCGGCGGCTGCGCGGCCTGACCCGAACCCCCATCCTCACCGGCCTGCCGGTCGGTCACGACAGCCCCAAGCTCACCTTGCCGCACGGCGCGCGGGTGGGCCTGGCCACCGAGGGCCGCACCGCCTACCTGGTCCTTCACGAGCACTGAGACGACACCGCGATGAACGCCCCCACCACCGCCGCCCCCGCCCCCGTCGTTCATCCCGAGCCCCTCTGGCGCCCGGGCCCCGAGCGCATCGCCAAGGCCGGCATCACCCGCTACCAGCGCTGGCTGGCCAGCGAGCGGGGTCTGCATTTCGACCACTACGAGGCGCTGTGGCAATGGTCGGTCGACGACCTCGAGGGCTTCTGGGCGAGCATCTGGGACTTCTGCGGCGTCAAGTCGCACAGCCCCTACCGTCAGGTGCTGGCCGAGCGCGAGATGCCGCACGCGCGCTGGTTTCCCGGCGCCACCCTGAACTACGCCGAGCACATGCTCGCGCACGCCAATCGCCCCGATGCGGCGACCCGCCTGGCGCTGGTCTTCCAGTCGGAGTTGCGCCCGCGCACCGAGATCACCTGGGCGAAGCTGGCCGCCGACACCGGTGCGCTGACCGCGACGCTCGCCACGCTCGGCGTCTCGCAGGGTGACCGGGTGGTGGGCTATCTGCCCAACATTCCCGAGGCGGTCGTCTCGCTGCTGGCGGTCACCAGCCTGGGCGCGATCTGGTCGAGCAGTTCGCCCGACATGGGGCCGGTGAGCGTGCTCGACCGGTTCCGCCAGATCGAGCCGTCGGTGCTGATCGCGGTCGATGGTTACCGCTACGGCGGCAAGGATTTCAGCCGGCTGGCGAGCCTGCGCGAGCTGGTCGCCGAACTGCCGTCGGTGCGCACGGTGCTGCTGGTGTCCTATCTGGACGGCGCCGCCACGCTGGCCACCATCGAGCCCGACGGCCAACCGGGGCGGCGGGTGCCGGTCATCGGCTTCGCGCAGGCGCTCGCGCCGGTGGCCGCGCCGCGCTTCACGCCGGTGCCCTTCGATCATCCGCTGTGGATCGTCTATTCCTCGGGCACCACCGGCATGCCCAAGCCGATCGTGCACGGTCACGGCGGCACCACCATCGAGGCGCTGCGCGCCGGCGTCTGCCACCTGGACATCGGCGAGGACGACCGCTTCTTCTGGTTCTCCTCGACTAACTGGATCATGTGGAACCTGTGGGTGTCCACCCTGATGCTGGGCTGCACCGCGATCCAGTTCGACGGCAATCCCGGCTACCCCGACCTCTCCACGCTGTGGCGTCTGGCTGAACGCGAGCGGATGACCTTCTTCGGCGTGAGCCCGGCCTTCATCGGGCTGAACATGAAGAACGGTGTCTCGCCGCGCCGCCAGTTCGATCTGTCGAGCATCCGCACCGTCGGCTCGACCGGTTCGCCGCTGACCGAGGAGGCCTATCACTGGGTCTATCGCGAGGTCGGCGAGGACCTGCTGCTGGCCTCGATCTCGGGCGGTACCGACCCGGGCTCGGCCTTCCTCACCGCCTGCCCGACGCTGCCGGTGCGCGCCGGTGAGATGCAGTGCCGCGGCCTGGGCATCGGCCTGCATGCTTTCGGCGACGATGGCCAGCCGCTGCTCGACGCGGTGGGCGAACTGGTCTGCGTCACCCCGCTGCCCTCGATGCCGCTTTTCTTCTGGAACGACCCCGACGGGCGGCGCTATTTCGAGAGCTACTTCGACACCTTCCCCGGTCCGCCCAATGTCTGGCGTCACGGCGACTGGCTCAAGCTGATCGAGCGTCCCGAGTCGGTCACCGGCGTCATCTACGGTCGCTCCGACTCCACCATCAACCGGCACGGCATCCGGATGGGCACGAGCGAGCTCTATCGCGTGGTCGAAGAGTTCGACGCGGTGATCGACTCGCTGGTAATCGACCTGGAGTACCTCGGCCGGGAGTCCTACATGGCGCTCTTCGTGGTGCTGCGCGAACCGGGTGCCGGCGTGCCGGCGGCCCTGAAGGCGGCGCTGCTGGAGGCGATCCGCACCCGCCTGTCGGCGCGTCACGTCCCCAACGACGTGATCGAGATTCCGGAAGTGCCGCGCACCATCTCCGGCAAGAAGATGGAGGTGCCGGTCAAGCGCATCCTGCTGGGTCAGCCGATCGAGAAGTCGGTGAATCGCGACTCGATGGGCAATCCCGGCAGCATCGACTGGTTCGTGGCCTTCGGCGCGCAGCGGGCCGGCGCGGGCTGAACCGGGGTTCGTCGGATACCGCGCCGGGGCGCGCGCGCCGGCGTTCTCGTCCTTGCCCCGTCGCCCCTTCTTTCAGCGGCCGCTGTCGCGGCTCAGCACCCGCTCGTGCAATTCGAGCGTGAGCCCCTCGATGCGCTCGCTCAGGGCCTTGGTGATCTCGGTCAGGCGGGTGTTCTGCACCAGCAGTTCCATCAGCTGCGCGGCCTGCTGCTCGGCGATTGCCTGGCGCTGCCCGCTGGCCACTGCCAGCGCTTCGCGGTGCTGCGCGTCGGCGTCGGCGTGGGCCTTGTCGCGCGCCGCCTGGCGCGTCTGCGCCAGCAGGATCAGCGGCGCCGCGTAGGCCGCCTGCAGGCTGAAGGCCAGGTTGAGCAGGATGAACGGATAGGCGTCGAAGCCCGTCACGCCTGAGACGTTCAGCGCGATCCAGATCACGACCACCGCCGTCTGCGCGGTCAGGAAGACCGGCGTGCCGAAGAAGCGGGCGAAGGCTTCGGCCTTGAGCGCGAACGCATCGGTTCCAAACACCGGCGCGAGATGGGCGTGCGCCCGGTGAAACCGCAGGTGGTCGGCCCGCAGGGGCGCTGCCGGCTGAGGGTCGTTGGCGCCACTGTGGCGGTCGGCTGGCGATCGGTTCATGCGGTTGCCCCGTGGGTTCATGGCGATGCCGGCAGTGATCGCCTTTGCAGTTCACTTTACGCGCGCGCACACCCCGCCGGTCGCGGCAACGTCAACGTCCGGCGAGGTCGCGGCCGGCGCTGCATCGCCTCGAAAAATAAATATTGCGTCCACTGCATCCAGGCGCATCCGGCCGCCGTTCTGAAGGCAGGGCGAACAACAACGCCCCTGACCCACCCCCTGACCCATCCCCTTCAACAACCCGTTCCGGAGGACCTGATGACACACAAGACCCGATTGACCGTCGCCGCCCTGATCGGACTGGCGGCCCTGGCCGCGCAGGCCCAGCCCGTTGCCCGCGAGGGCGTCCTGGCCGATGCGGCCGGCCGAACCGTCTACACCTTCGACAAGGACGAGGCCGGCATCAGCCGCTGCGCCGGCAGCTGCCTCGTCGCGTGGCCCGCCTTTGTCGCCCGCCCGGGTGCCGTGCCCCAGGGCGAGTTCGGCCTGATCGAGGCCAACGGCGCGCGGCAGTGGGCGGTCAACGGCAAGCCCCTCTACTACTTCGCCGGTGACCAGAAGGCGGGCGACCGCAAGGGCGACGGCAGCGGCGGCGTCTGGCATGTGGTCCGCGCGGCGGGCGCAACCGGCGCAGCGGCCCCCGCGTCCGCCCCGGCCAGCGCTCCCCGGTACTGAGCGCGCGTCGACCCTTCCTGCGCCGCGCTTCATCTCGACCACTTCACCCCTTTTTTCCTGACCCCTACATTTTTTTTAATCGGAGAACGACATGACCCATACCCTGAACATCATCCGCGGCGTTGCTGCCCTCGGCGTCGCCTTCTGGATCGCCACCCCCGCCATGGCCGCCGAGGAAAACGGCGTGACCTGCCCCGCCAACACCACTGCCGAGCAAAGCAGTGACCGCCGCGTGCTCAAGTGCAGCAAGCCCCAGCGCGTGGAGCGCGAAGCGCATTGCCTGCATGCCGGCTTCTCCGGTCTGCAGCAGGTGATCCGGCCCGGCCCGGACATGTGCACCGACGCGCTGAACAAGGCCAACGCCGGCGCGCCGGTGGCGCTCCTGCTGCCCGGCGATTCGCCCAGCGGATGGGTGCGTGAGGACACGCCAGGCGGACGCGATGTCTTCGTGAAGAACACCACGGTCTATGTGTTCCCCGAGGGCGCGCTGTTCAATCCGTTGGACGACCCGGCGCGGGGTGTCAGCTGCCCGAGCGCATTTGCCGACGGTGACAGCGTGTCCGGCGGTCGCGGCATCCGCTGCGAGAAGGTGGCCAGGGCTGCGGCGGACTGCGACTTCGGCTGGACCCTGCGTCAGGACGACAACGGCGGCAGGACCGACAAGTGCATCGGCATCAACGGCGTCGGTTCGACCAAGCCCGCGGGCATCACGAATGTGGTTTACCAGACCCAGAAGGGCAAGTGGATTCTGGATGTGAACACGGGGCCTGATAAATTCCGCGAGTTCGCCTTCCCGGTCAGCCGTCGCTGAAGACCGGCCACCCCTGCGACAGCGCTTTCACTGGAGATTCCCGATGCGCCCCAAGACCCTGTCCGCTGTGCTGCTGACCCTCGGTCTGGGGGCGCTGACGGGCTGTGCCGGCACCCCCGGTCCCACCGCCCTGAACGATGTGCGGACCAGCGTGAATCCGGCTGATCGAACACAGCGCAGCATCACCAATTTCACCCCGGCGCTGCGCTGCATGGATGACCTGATGTTCAGCCTGGGCACCCGCGACGTCAGTCTGATGATGGAGGAGTTTCGCGACGCCACCCAGCGCCTGCCGATCTCGGCGCGCGACATGCTGACCTCGGCGGTGTCGGACATGAGCCGGCGCTCCCGCGGCGTGCGGCTCACCGTCTTCGGCGGTGACCAGCAGAACCTCACCCAGATCCTGCAGCTCGCCCAGAAGACCAGTGCCTTCGCGGTGCTGCCGCAGTACAACATCCGCGGCACCATCAGCCAGTTCGACGACTCGGTGAGCAAATCGGGCGGTTCGGTGGGGGCGTCGATTGCGCAGTCGTTCGGGGTGCGTTTCGGCTCCGACACCCGGTTCTCGGTGCTCGGGCTCGACGCGGCGGTGGTCGACACCGCCACGATGACGCTGCTGCCTGGCGTTTCGTCCAAGAACACCACCGTGCTGTCCAGTCGCGACGCCAGTGCCGGCGACGGTCAGGCGCGGCTGGTCAATCCGGCGATCGGACTGGTGTTTTCGTTTGCTGCCTCGCGGGCCGACGGCCCGGCCCAGGCGGCGCGCAACATGATCGAGCTGTCGTCGGTCGAGCTGGTGGGCAAGCTGATCCGCGCGCCCTACTGGCAGTGTGTCGGCACGCCCGACAGCGATCCCGAAGTGCAGCGCGAGATGGACGACTGGTTCTTCAGCATGGCCGAGGAGGAGCGCATCCAGTTCTTCAAGGAGCGCCTGCGCGAGCGCCGCTACTACGACGGCCCGATCGACGGCGCGGCCGACGCCCGGTTCGAGGGCGCGGTGCAGCTCTACCGGCGCGCCATGGGCTTGCCGGCGGCCGGCCCGCTCGACCTCGATTTCTTCAAGCGCTTCGTGACGGCGAACGTGCCCCGCGGTCCGCTCGCGCCGCCGCCGCGCGGCACCGCCGGCGCGTCGGGCGCGCTGGGGGCAGTCGCCGCGGGCGGGGCGCCCGGCAGTGCCGGCGCAGCGCCCGCCAGCGCTGGGGCAAGCGCTACCGCTGGGGCATCTGCCACCGCCGAGACGACCGTCACCGCCGCTGCCACCGCCGCGTCCGCGTCCGCCGCAGCGCCGCTGCCGCCGGCGCTCGCCCTGACCCTGGAGACGCCGTCCGCCGGCGCGGGCACACCGCGCCCGTCGCCGGCCCGGCTCGTCATCGACGTCGCCCGCCCCGGCTATGTCTATTGCTACGCGCAGGATCCGGTCACGACCCGCATCCAGCGCGTCTTCCCCAACCGGTTCACCCGCGACCCCCGGCTCGAGCCGGGCCGACCGGTCGTGCTGCCGGGCCGCGCGGCCTTCGTGATCAACCCGGCGGTGCAATACGCCTGCCTGCATGCGCCGCGCGAGGTCTACGGCGACCTGCCGCCGCCCTTGCGCTGGGGTGATTTCGAGGACATCCGCCTGCCCAACTTCGATGCGATCCGCGATCAGTTCTCCCTGGCGGCCGGCGTCCCGGTGCAGATGATCCGACACAGTCCCGCCGCCCGGCGGTGATAAGCTGGCGCGAACCCATGGGAGCCCGGCTATGGACGATCGAGAGCAGATAGAAAATCTGCTGGCCCGCGTCGCGCTGCGCGATGCGGCGGCGCTGAAAGCCCTCTACCACCGCGTTGCCGGCCGCTTGCTCGCCGTCGCCTCTCGGGTGCTCGACGATCGCGCGCAGGCCGAGGATGTCCTCCAGGAGGTGTTCCTCACCGTCTGGAACCAGTCGGCCCGGCGTGAACCGGGCCAGGCCCTCACGCTGGCCTGGTTGTGCGTGGTCACCCGCAACCGGGCGATCGACGCCGCGCGCCGCAAGCGCCCCGAGACACCGCTGCACTGGGTCGATGCCGACGGTGAGGAGCGGGTTCATGATGCCGTCGACGAATCGGCGTCGGTCATGGACAACCTGCTGGCGCACCAGGAGGGACAGCAACTCGGGAACTGCCTGAACGCACTGGAAGCCGATCCCCGCCTGGCGGTGATGCTGGCGTTCTTCGAGGGGCTCACCCACCTCGAGATCGCCGCCCGCATGAGCCGCCCGCTGGGCACCATCAAGGCCTGGACCCGGCGCAGCCTGCTGCGCCTGAAGGGCTGCATGGAGGGCGTGGCATGAACTGGTATCGCCACCCCGAGCTGGTCGACCAGCTGGCTTCCAGCTATGTGCTGGGCACGCTGCAGGGCGGCGCCCGGCGCCGGTTCGAGTCCGTGATGGCCGGCGACGCCGCGATGCGCCAGGCGGTCCAGGACTGGACCGACCGCCTCTCGCCGCTGCTCACCACCTTGCCGCCGGTCGAGCCCAGCCCCGACCTGTGGGCCGCCATCGAAGCGCGCACCGGCACCGCGCCCCCGGCACCGCTGCCCTGGTGGAAGCGCTGGCTGGCGCCGCTGCCGGTCGGCGCGCTGGCCATGGGCCTGTTCATCGGTGGTGTCGCGCCCGTCATCTGGCGCGCCCAGACCACGCCGGTCAGCACCGCGCAGTTGCCCCAGAGCTATGTCGGCGTGCTGGCCAATGCGCAGGGCAAGCCGGGCCTGATCGTCTCCAGCCTGCGCCACGGCCGCACCGTCGACATCAAGCAGATCAGTCCGGTGACGCTGCCGGCCGGCCATGGCCTGCACCTGTGGCGGATCGACAAGGACGGACAGGCGGCGCCCCTGGGCTTCATTCCCGAGGGCAAGTTCGTCAGCATGAGCATCGCGGACACCGCCGAGAAGGTGTTCTTCCCGGCGGTCGAGCTGGCGGTGTCGGTCGAGCCCGCGGGCAGCGCCCCGACGGCCCCGGCATTGCCCTACGTCTATCGCGGGCTGTGCGGCAAGTTGTGGAAGTGACCGGTCCGCACGGTCCCCCCTTTCCAGGAGACAGAACATGATCAGAAGAGCAGCCATCGTCGCGCCTTTGCGCACCGGCATCGGGGCTTTCGGTGGCGGCCTGCGCGGCGTGCCGGTCGAGGAACTGGGCGCTACCGTGGCCCGCGCGGTGCTGGCGCGCACCGGCATCGATCCGGCGCTGATCGAGGACGTGGTCTTCGCCCAGTCGTACGCCAATGGCGAGACGCCCTGTGTGGGCCGCTGGGTGGCCCTGCAGGCGGGGCTGCCGGTCGAGGTCCCCGGCATGCAGCTCGATCGCCGCTGCGGCGGCGGCCTGCAGGCGGTGGTCACCGCGGCGATGATGATCCAGAGCGGCGCAGCCGATGTGGTGATGGCCGGCGGCGTCGAGAGCATGAGCAACATCGAGTACTACACCACCAGCATGCGCTGGGGTTCGCGGGCCGGCTCGGTCACGCTGCATGACCGGCTCGACCGCGGCCGCGAGCGCTCGCAGCCCGAGTCCCGGTTCGGCCGCATCTCCGGCATGATCGAGACCGCCGAGAATCTGGCGCGCGACTACGCCATCAGCCGTGAAGAGGCCGACGCGTTCTCGCTGCGCAGCCACCAGCGCGCGGCCGCGGCCTGGGCCGCCGGCCGCTTCGCCGGTGAGGTGGTGCCGGTGGCGGTGCCGCAGCGCAAGGGCGATCCGGTCCTGTTCGCCAGCGACGAGGGCATCCGCGCCGACACCACGCTCGCGTCGCTGGCCGCGCTGCGCCCGGTCATGAAGGGCGGCACCGTCACGGCGGGCAATGCCAGTCAGCAAAACGATGCCGCCGCCGCGTGCCTGGTGGTGGCCGAGGACCGGCTCGAAGCGCTGGGCCTGACGCCGATCGCCTTCGTCGGCGGCTGGGCGGCGGCCGGCTGCGAGCCCGGCATCATGGGCATCGGCCCGGTGCCGGCGGTGCGCAAGCTGTTCGGCAAGACCGGCCTGTCGTTCGACGACATGGGGCTGGTCGAACTCAACGAGGCCTTCGCCTGCCAGGCGCTGTCGGTGCTCAAGGGCTGGGACTGGAACGACCCCGAGCGCCTGAACGTCAACGGTTCGGGCATCTCGCTGGGCCACCCGGTGGGCGCGACCGGCGCGCGCATCATGACCACGCTGCTGCACGAGATGCAGCGTCGCCAGGTGCGCTACGGCCTGGAGACCATGTGCGTGGGCGGCGGGCAGGGCATCGCCGCGGTGTTCGAGCGCGCCTGAGGCAGCCGTCATGACCATCCGATACCTCAAGCGCGGGCAGGACGCCGCGTCCGCCTCCGAAGCCGATGCGAAGGTCCGCGCGACCGTCGAATCGATCATCGCCGCCATCGAACAGCGCGGCGACGAGGCGGTTCGCGAGTTCTCGCGCCGCTTCGACGACTGGGATCCGGCGCAGTTCCGGCTCACCGCCGCCCAGATCGAGCGCGCGATCGCTCGCCTGTCGCCGCGCGAGATCGAGGACATCCACTTCGCCCAGCGCCAGATCCGCCAGTTCGCGCAGATCCAGCGCGCCTCGATGCACGATGTCGAGGTCGAGACCCTGCCTGGCGTCGTGCTCGGCCATCGCCACATCCCGGTGGCCGCGGTCGGCTGCTATGTGCCCGGGGGCAAGTACCCGATGATCGCCTCGGCGCACATGAGCGTGCTGACCGCCAAGGTCGCCGGAGTGCGCCGCATCGTGTCGACCGCGCCGCCCTTTCAGGGCGAGCCGCACCCGGCGATCGTCGCCGCGATGCATTTCGCCGGCGCCGACGAGATCCTGGCCCTCGGGGGCGTGCAGGCGGTGGCGGCGATGGCGATCGGCACCGCCTCGGTGGCGCCGGTCGACATGCTGGTGGGACCGGGCAACATGTTCGTGGCCGAGGCCAAGCGCCAGCTGTTCGGCCGGGTGGGCATCGACCTCTTCGCCGGCCCGACCGAGACACTGGTCATCGCCGACGATTCGGCCGACGCGCAGATGTGTGCGATCGACCTGCTCGGCCAGGCCGAGCACGGGCCCACGTCGCCCGCGATCCTGCTCACCGACAGTGCGGCCCTGGCACAGGCGACGATCGACGAGGTCGAGCGCCAGCTCGGCATCCTGCCCACCGCCGGCATCGCCCGCGTCGCCTGGGCGCAGCACGGCGAGGTCATCGTCTGCGACACCCGCGACGAGCTGCTCGCCAAGGCCGACGAACTCGCCTTCGAGCATGTGCAGGTCCTGACCCGCGACCCCGACTGGTTCCTCGCGCACCTGACGAACTACGGCGCGCTGTTCCTGGGGCCGCGCACCAACGTCAGCTTCGGCGACAAGGTGATCGGCACCAACCACACGCTGCCCACCCGGCGCAACGCCCGCTACACCGGCGGGCTGTGGGTCGGCAAGTTCCTGAAGACCTGCACTTTCCAGCGCGTGACCACCGATGCCGCCTCGGCGCAGATCGGCGAGGTCTGTTCGCGGCTTTGCCACATGGAAAACTTCGCCGGGCACGGCGAGCAGGCCAATCTGCGGGTTCGCCGCTACGGCCAGCGCCCCGAGCTGCCCTGGTACGAGCCGGTGCAGCCGCAACCGCTGCCCTGAGGCGTTTGGCTTTCCCTTCGGTTCAAACGTCTTTCGAATGTGTGTATCGTCACGACCGCAGGCGCCCGGTACCAGGGCCCGCGGACAACCATCAACCGGAGACTCTTCATGAAACTCGCTTCTCTCGTCATCGCGGTGGGCGCGCTGTTCGCGCTCGCGCAATCGCCCGCGCAAGCCCAGCAGGCCTGGAAGGTCGCGTCGGCGGCGCAACCCGGTTCCCCCCTCCTTGGATTCGTCGAGGAAGTCGTCGCCAAGATCGGCACCAACACCAAGGGCGCGATCAAGGCCGAGCGCCTGTTCATCGGCAGCGAACAGGAGATCGCCCAGCAGATCCTGCGCGGCCGCATCGAGGTCGCCGGCATCTCGATGGCTGGCTTCGCGCCCGCCGTTCCCGAGGCGGGCATCATGACCACGCCCTACCTCTGGTCCGGTGACGCCGAGCGCGACTACGTCACCGACAACTACGCCTTGCCGGTGCTCAAGAAGATCTACGAGGCCAAGGGCGTGATCCTGCTCGGCGTGAGCGAGGTGGGCTGGAACGACGTGGTCTGCAAGAAGCCCTGCCTGACCCCGGCCGATTTCAAGGGCATGAAGACGCGCGTGGGCCCGGCGCTGTCCTCGAAGATCTTCTGGCAGTCGATGGGCGTGAACGGCGTGCAGATGCCGCTGTCGGAGCTCTTCCCGGCGCTCCAGAGCGGCCTGGTCGAATCCGCCGACCTGCCCTTCCCGTATTACGTGACCACGCCGGCCGCGCAGAGCGCGCCGCACTACGTGACCACGCGGCACCTGCACCATCCGTCGGCGTTCATCATCAACAAGAAGATCTGGGACAGCCTGACCCCCGAGCAGAAGACCGCCGTGCAGAGCGCGGTGCCGGATGCCCCGCGCATGCGTCGCGAGGTCGATGCCAGCATCAAGCCCAAGATGGACGAGTTCAAGGCCAAGGGCGGCGTGGTGCATGAGCTGACCACCGCCCAGCGCGCCGAGTTCATCAAGCTGGTGCTGCCCAACCAGGAGCAGATGGTCAAGGAGACCGGTGGCCAGGCCGCCGAACTCTGGGCCGCCATCCAGAAGGGCAAGGCCGAGTTCAAGGCGCGCGGCGGCAAGTAAGCCGACCGGGAGGGCGTCGCCGGCGAAGACTGGCCACGCCCTGCGCGGCCGCTAGGCGTCGCGAGTGATCGCCCGACGCCTCGCGGCTCCGACAAAGCCCCGCGGTCGCGGCTAGGCCCCGTCCCCCACGGTCGAGGGGCGCAGCCCGGGCACCGTGGCGGCGCGCCGCTCCAGCCAAAAGCTGCCGCGGGTGCGCATCACCCGGTAACCGGTGTCGTCGTCCAGTTTCAGGGCGGCGTCCAGTGGCCAGTTCGGGTTGTGGATGAGTTCGCGGGCCAGCGCGACCAGGTCGCAGGCGCCCTCCTGAAGAATTCGCTCGGCATGGGCCGCGTGCACGATCAGGCCGACGGCTGAGGTCGGTACGCCGGTTTCGCGCCGGATCGTGGCGGCGAGCTCGACCTGGTAGCCGTAGCGCGCGCTCTGGCCCGCCGGCAGCGGCGAGCCGGCGATGCCCCCGGCCGAGCAGTCGATCAGATCGACGCCCAGCCGCTGCAGTTCGCGCACCAGCGTCACGCTGTCGGCCATCTCCCAGCCCCCCGCCGTGCCGTCGATGCACGACAGGCGCACGAACAGTGGATGGGCGGCGGACCAGACGCCGCGGATGCCCTCGACGATCTCCAGCACCAGGCGCATCCGGTTGGCCAGGCTGCCGCCGTAGGCGTCGCTGCGTCGATTCGACAGCGGCGACAGGAAGGTGTGCAGCAGGTAGCCATGCGCGGCGTGCAGGTCGAGCACCTGGTAGCCGGCCTGCGCGGCCCGCCGGGCGCCCGCCACAAAGGCATCGATCACCGCCTGGATGTCGGTGAGCGTCATCTCGCGCGGTGCGGCCGCGCCGTCGCCGGCCAACGCGATCGCGCTCGGGGCGATGACGTCCCAGGCATCCCAGTCGGCGATCGCGGGGCTGCGCTCGAGCGCGCCCCGGCCCTCGTCGGGCGGCTTCTGGCGGGCCTTGCGCCCGGCGTGCATCAGCTGGATGCCCGGCACCGCGCCGCAGGACTGCATCATGTCCACCAGACGGCGCAGGTGCGGCACCGCCGCGTCGTCCCAGATGCCCAGGTCGCCGACCGTGCCGCAGGCGCGCCGCTCGACGGTGGTCCCCTCCTGGAACACCACGCCCGAGCCACCGTCGGCCAGCCGGCCCAGGTTCATCAGGTGCCAGTCGGTGGGCCGCCAGTCGCGCCCGGCGTACTGCCACATCGGCGCGGCCATGATGCGGTTGCGAAACACCACCTCGCGCAGTTGCAGCGGGGAGAAGAGTCGGGTCGTGGCCATCGGTTCGCTCCGGGTGGATTCAGTTCAGCGACTGGCGCGCGGCGCCCAGCGCCGCCCACTGCACCGGGTCGTGCCCGTAGAGCAGCCTCGTGCCGGACTGCTCGCCCAGGGCGCGCAGGCGGCGCATCGAGTCGAGCATCTGTCCGCCGTCCCAGACCACCGAGGGCAGCAGCTCGCGCGCCATGTGCTCGCCCGAATAGCAGGCGTCGGCGCTCAGCACGTAGCGGGAATCGCGCGACACCTGCACCACCAGCGACTGATGGCCGGGGGTGTGGCCCGGCGTGGGCATGAGCACCACGGTGCCGTCACCGAACACGTCGTGTTCGCCGTCGATCAGCCGGTAGTCGAGCGGGTGCTGCCACAGGCGCGGGTCGTAGCGGCTGTCGGGCGCCTGGGCGGCCTGCATTTCGGCGCGCTGGATCAGGAAGGCCGAGCGCGTGAAGAGCGGGTTGCAGCCGCAGTGGTCGAAGTGCAGGTGCGAGTTCGCCACATGGGTGATGTCGGCGGGCGTGAGGCCCAGGTGCGCGAGTTGCCCCGGTGCGGTCTCGTCGGATGCGCCCGTCAGCCGGAAGGTGCTCGCCAGGCGCCGGCCCAGCACGCCGGCCGGGTCGGCGGCCGCCTCGCAGGCCACCCCGGTGTCGAACAGCAGCTTGCCCTTGGGATGGATGACCAGGAAGCCGGGCACCGGCACGGTGGTGAGGGTGCCGGGCGAGGCGTCGGGAAAGAAGACGCTGCGATCGAAGCTCAGGCGGCCACAGCACAGGGGGTGAAGCGCGGGCATGGTGGGTCCTCGTCGAAGGGGCAGGGCGCCGGTTCGCCCGGCGCGGTGAGCCCCGCCAGTATCGCCCGGCGCCCGGCGAGTGTGTGCTCACCCAGCGCCGGCGTCGGCGCCGGGAAAGCGCATCGCCTGCGCCGCCGTCTCGAAACCCGGCCAGGTGTTGACGGTGGCCCGATTGTTACGTAACGTTCTATAACGTTCTACTGGCTCTGTACTTCGTGCAGACTGCATTCATCGAAAAGGCCTGCCCGTGCAAAGCAACTGGATCGGCAATCGCCCGGTACCCGGCGGCGGTGGCGAGATCGTCATCCTGAACCCGGCGACCGAGGAGCCCCTCGACAGCATCCCGCGCGGCTGCGCCGCCGACGCCGAGGCGGCGGTCGCGGCCGCCCGCGGCGCCTTTGCGGCCTGGTCGGCCCGCTCCCCCGTCGAGCGGCGCAATGCGGTGCGGGTGGCGGTCGACAAGCTGGTCGCCATCCGGGAAAACGCCGCGATCCTGCTCACCCGCGAGATGGGCAAGCCCCTGGCGCAGGCCACCGCCGAGATCGGCGCGGCCATCGACACCGCGCGCGCTTTCGCCGAACTGGTGGTGCATGTGCGCAGCGGCCAGCAGATGGCGCCGGCGCGCGAACTCAACTTCCAGCACCGCGTCGCGCGGGGTGTGGCCGCCTGTGTCATGCCCTGGAATTTTCCGATCGCCGTCGGCCTGGAAAACGTCGTGCCGAATCTGCTGGTCGGCAACACCGTCGTCTGGAAGCCGTCCGAAAAGACGCCCCTGACTTCGCGCTTCATCGCCGAACGCGTCTTCGATCATTTGCCGCCCGGGGTGGTCAATGTGCTGCTGGGCGACGGCGAGGGGGTGGGCGATCCGCTGGTGCGGCATCCGCAGGTCGACCTGCTGGTGTTCGTCGGCAGCGAGCAGACCGGCCGACGCCTGGGCGCGATCTGCGGACAGTCGCTCAAGAAAGCCATTCTGGAGCTGGGCGGCAAGGATGCGCTGATCGTCGATGAAACCGTCGATGTCCAGGCCGCGGCCCGGCTCGCGGCGGAGTCGACCTTCTTCAACGCCGGCCAGATCTGCACATCGACCGAGCGTCTTTATGTGGCGCGCCCGATCTTCGACGCGTTCGTCGATGCGCTGGTCGCCGCTTCCCGCGCGATCCGGATCGGCAACGGCCTGGAGGCCGGGATTCAGATGGGTCCGCTGGTCGATCGGCTGCAGCTCGACCGGGTGTCGCGCCAGGTCGACGAGGCGGTCGGGCAAGGGGCGACGCTCTGCACCGGCGGGGCGCGCCTGGACGGAAAGGGCTTCTTCTACCCGCCGACCGTGCTGACCCATGTCGCGCCGGCGGCGGCGCTGATGGTCGAGGAGACCTTCGGTCCGATCGCGCCGTGCCTGCCCTTCGATGATTTCGAGCAGGCGATCGCGATGGCCAATGATTCTCGCTTCGGCCTGGCGGCGATCGTGTGCACCACCTCGGCGCCGCGCGCGCTCAAGGCGGTTCACTCGCTGCGCGCCGGCATGGTGAAGATCAACACCATGCGGGGCAAGGCGCCCGGGGCGACGTCGGAGCCCTTCAACGCGAGTGGCCTGGGCCACGGGTATGGCATGGAGTTTCTGCACGAACTGACGCTGCAGAAGTCCGTGCACTGGCGGGATGAACCCCAATGAGCAACGACCAGCAAGCGGCGACCCGGTCGGGCCGTCGAATCGGCTTCATCGGACTGGGTCTGATGGGCGGCGGGATGGCGATGAACCTCCTGAAAAAACACGGGCAGCTCGCCGTCTGCGATCCCGACGAGCGCGCGCTGGCGCCCCTGCTCGCGGCCGGCGCGACGCGCATGGCATCGCCTCGGGCACTGGCCGAGGTCTGCGACATCGTGCTCACCTCTTTGCCCACGCCGGCCATCTCCCGGCAGGTGGTGCTGGGGGCGGACGGTCTGGTCGACGGGCTCGCCCCCGGGTCCACCGTGATCGGCCTGTCGACCGATGGCATCGACGCGGTGCGCGAGATCGCGGCTGCGCTGAGCGCGCGGGCCATCCATTTCGTCGATTGCCCGGTCGGCAAGGGGCCGACGGCCGCCGCCGCGGGCGACCTGCAGCTGTTTGCCGCCGGCGATCGCGACACCTGCGAGCGGCTGCGCTGGTTGCTCTCGATGATCGGCAGCAAGATCGACTACTGCGGGCCGATCGGTGCCGGCCAGGCAATCAAGCTCGCCAACAACCTGCTCTCGTGCGGGTACGGCGCGCTGATCTCCGAGGCCTATGCCATGGCCAAGCAGGCGGGTGCCGATCTGGACATCTTCTGCGAGGCCTTGCCGCAGACCGCCGCCAACAGCTGGCCGCTGCAGAATGTCTTCGTCGCCAAGGCGTTCAAGGGCGACTTCAGCCCCTACTTCCGGCTGTCGGCCGCGTTGAAGGACTACCAGCTGGTGATCGCGATGGCCGACGCGCTGGGCACGCCGAGCCGCACCGCGCGCACGGTGCTCGAGTACTACCTGGCCGCGGCGCAGGCGGGCCATGGCGAGCGGGATTTCGGGGCCCTCGCGCTGGTCAACAACCCGGAGCTGCTGGACGAATGACGGCGAACCGGCGCCGGCAGGATCAGCGGGCCTGCGCATGAGCACGGCACGCCCGCCGGGGACGGCCGCGGCCGTGCTGGATCGGGGCAGCCCGGTTGCCCTGCACCGGCAACTGGCGCAGCAGTTGCGCGACGCCATCGTCGCCGGCACTTACCTGCAGGGCGATCGGATTCCGACCGAGCCCGCGCTGATGGCGCTGCATGGGGTGTCGCGCATCACCGCGCGCCAGGCGGTGATGCAGCTGGTCAGCGAAGGCTTGCTGGTCAGGCGACAGGGCAAGGGCACCTATGTGACGGCCCCGCCGGTGCGGCATGCGCTGGTCGATGTGCGCGGTTTCTATGACGAGCTCGTCGCCCGGGGTGTGAATCCCGAGATCGAGCTGCTGGAGTTCGCGACCCGCGTGCCGCAGGCCGACGTGGCTGCCCGCTTGCGCTCCGGCGGTCAGGCCCTGGTCACCTGGAAGCGGCTCTATCGCCGGCAGGGCGAGCCGTTCGCGGTCGCCTGGGTCTATCTGGCGCCCAGCGCCGGCACCGTCACGCGCGAACTGGCGGCCAGCCACACTTCGTACCAGATCCTGGAAACCCACCTGCAGCGCCCGGTCGATCACGCCGACATCTCGATCCGGGCGCAGGCCTCGACGGCGGAGATGCGCAAGCTGCTCCGGATGCCGCCGTCGACCCCAATCATCGCGCTGCAACGGGTGTCCTACACCGCCGACGGCACCCCGGTCGAGTACGCGCTGTATTGCGCCCACGCCGATGCCTACGAATACGCGTTCAAGGTCAGCAGTCGGGTCGATGTGGCCGACGCGCTCGCGCGCCGTGCGGATTAGCCGATGAGGCGTTCGCCCCTGTCGCGGCCCGCGCCCCGCCGGCACCGCCGCGTCGAATAACGGAGAAACACCATGCAACACGCCCACTACCTGCCCGAACGCATGGGCAGCGCCATCCTCCTGCCCGCCGGCGGCTTCGAGGCGGGGTCCTTCCAGTCGTTCACGCTGGTCTACACCGCCGGCTACTTCGGGATCGACGACACCGGCTCGCTCAAGGTGGTGCACCGCTTTGCCAGCGACATGGGACGGCCGCAATGGAGCGATCCCGCCGCGCCGAACTACACCACCGTCGAGGCGTCCAATGGCGCGGTGCTCGAGGTGCAGTACGACGGCAAGCGCAACATCCGGCCGTGGGACAAGACCCTGTTCATCCGGGTGATCCGCGGGTTCCTGCGCGAGGGCGACACCATCACCATCCGGTTCGGCGACCGCTCCCGGGGGTCGCCCGGCATGCGGGTGCAGACCTTCTGCGAGCCGACCTTCGAATTCCGGGTGCTCGCCGATCCGTTTGCGACCTACCACTACACCGAGTTGCCGGTGCAGCCCTTCATCGCGGTGGTCGCCGGGCCGCCGGTGCTGTGGAAGGCGATCGTCCCGACCCTGCGCCGGGTGGGTCAGCCGTTTCGTCTGGGCTTCAAGGGTGAGGACAAATGGGGCAATCCCAGCGATCAGGTCGAGGGCGTCTTCACGCTGCGATCGAATCGGCCCGTCGCGGGTTTGCCCGCCACCCTGACCCTGCGCCGCGGCGAGCATGCCTGCCGCCTCGAGAACCTGTCGGTCAGCGAAGCGGGCGAGGTGAGGATCGAGGTCTTCGATGCGTCGGGCGCGCGCCTTTGCATCAGCAACCCGCTGCGGATCGCCGCGGATGCGCCGCTGCTGCACTACTGGGCCGACCTGCACGGGCAGTCGGAAGAAACCATCGGGACCAATTCCGCGCGCGAACTGATCGAATTCGCCCGCGACCGGGCGTTCCTGGACGTGATGAGCCACCAGGGCAATGACTTCCAGATCACCACGCCCTTCTGGGAACAACTGAACCGCCTGACGGCCGAGTTCAACCAGGACGGCCGCTTCGTGATCTATCCCGGCTACGAGTGGTCCGGCAACACCGGCCTGGGCGGCGATCGCAACGTCATGTTCATGCACGAGGGGCGCACGATTCACCGGTCCTCGCATGCGCTGCTCGATGACCTGTCCGATGTCGCCACCGATGCGAACAGCGCCCGGGACCTGTTCGATGCGCTCAAGCAAGAGGACTGCGTGGTCTTTGCGCACATCGGCGGACGGTATGCGGACATCAAGATGGCGCACGACTTGCGCATCGAGCGATCGGTGGAAGTCCATTCCGACTGGGGCACTTTCGAGTGGCTGGTGCACGACGCCATGGAGCAGGGCTACCGCATCGGGATTCTCGCCAATTCGGACGGCCACAAGGGCCGCCACGGCGCGAGCCATCCGGGCGCGTCGCTGTTCGGCGCCTACGGCGGGCTCTCATGCCTGCTGGCGCGCGACCTGAGCCGCGAGGCGATCTTCGAGGCCCTGCGCAAGCGGCACCATTACGCGACCACCGGTTGCCGGATGCTGCTCGATGTGCAGGCGCATTTCGACACCGAGGCACAGCGCCACGAGACCGACCCGCATCTGGGGCCGGGCGAGACCGTCCCGGTGCGATCGGCCATCATGGGCGACATCGTCCAGTGCGGCGACGCGGCGCTCGAACTGCGGGTGAACGTGGTGGCGTCGGCGCCCATCGAGCGCATCGAAATCCGCAACCGGCTGGCGGTTCTGGAGACCTGGCGGCCGTACACCGCAGGCGAACTCGGGCGCCGCATCCGGGTGATCTGGGAAGGGTCCGAGTATCGCGGCCGGGGTCGCCAGACCGTCTGGGACGGGGGCTGCCGCCTGACGGGCAACCGGTTCGAGCGCATCGTGCCGATCAACCAGTGGAACCTCGACAAGCAGATCGTCCAGACCGACCCGACCGCGCTGCAATGGAGCGCGCTCACCACCGGCGGGTTCGGCGGCTTCGATGCCTGGCTCGCCGATCCGCACGCCGGCGTCCTGCGCATCGACACGCCGCTGGTCCAATGCGAGATCGACATCGCCGACATCGGCCGCGAGGATCAGGTGTTCGAGGCCGGTGGCATCAAGCGCCAGATCCGCGTGTTCCGGCTGCCCGATGAAAACCCCCATCAGCAGGCGCAACTCTCGCGTCGCATCGAGCTGCAGGCGCCGCAAGACAATGCGCTCTATGTCTGCGTCACCCAGGAAGACGGCCATCTGATCTGGTCGAGCCCGATCTATGTGATCCGCTGAACGTTTGTCGATCGCCATTGGCAGGCGTAGCCTCGGCGCCGTCTGTCGTTTCACCCAGGAGCCCCCGTCATGAAACACCTCATCCGCTCGTCTCTCTGCGCACTGACCCTGCTCGCGGCGGCCGCCTTCGCGCCCGCGCACGCACAGGAATACCCCGACAAGCCGGTGCGCCTGATCGTGCCCTGGCCGGCGGGCGGGCTCGTTGACATCGCGGCCCGACTGGTGGGGACCAGCCTGCAGTCCAGCCTGGGCCAGCCCTTCGTGGTCGAGAACCGGCCGGGCGCCGGTGGCGCGATCGGCGCCGACGCGGTCGCCAAGGCGCCGCCCGATGGCTACACACTGGTGCTGACCACCTCGGCCCTGAACATGAATGCGGCGCTCAAGCGCACACCCGGGTTCAGCATTGCCAACGAATTTGTCCCGGTCGCCCCGGTGGCCTACGCGCCCTCGGTGCTGGTGGCGCGCAACGCGCTGGGTGTGAAGACGGTCGCCGAGCTGATCGCGCTGGCGCGCGCCAAACCGGGCAAACTGACCTATGCCTCGGCGGGTCCGGGCAGCCCGGCCCACCTGTACGGCGAACTGTTCAAGTCGCTGGCCCGGGTGGACATGCTGCATGTGCCGTACAAGGGCGCACCCCAGGCGATGACCGATCTGATGGCCGGGGAGGTCGACCTGCTGTTTGCCAACGCCGCGGTCGCCTTGCCCCAGCTCAAGGGCGATCGCGTCCGTGCGCTCGCGGTGACGAGCGTGCAGCGCTTTGCCGCGGCGCCCGAGGTGCCCACGCTGGTGGAGTCCGGCCTGCCGGCGTTCGAGGCCGACCAGTGGCTGGGCATCCTGGCGCCGCGCGGCACCCCGCCCGCCGCCTTGCAGCGCCTGCGCACCGCGATCGTCCAGGCGCTTGCCCGTGACGAGGTGCGCGCCAAGCTGTCGCAAAGCGGGATGTCGGCCGCCGCCGCCGCCACGCCTGCCGAGTTCACCGCCGCGCTCAATCGGGAATTCGACACCTGGCAGGCGCTCGTGAAGTCGGCCAACCTCAAGGCGGAATAGCACGCCGCGCACCCAGCGCCTCGACCTGATACGGAATCGCCGACATGTCTGATCACCCCGCCGCCAGCAGCCCTGGCACCGCCTTCCAGGGCCACATGGGCCAAACGCTGGCCGAGTCGATCCCGCACTGGGTGACGCCGCCGCGCGCCGCGCCCGGCAGCCCCAATGTGATCGTGATCCTGATGGACGACATGGGCTATTCGGATCTGGGCTGCTTCGGCGGCGAGATCGACACGCCCAACATCGACGCGCTGGCGGCCAACGGCCTGCGATTCACCCAATACACCACGGTGCCGATGTGCACCCCGGCGCGCGCGGCGCTGCTCACCGGCAAGAACCCGCACAGCGTGGGTTGCGGATGGCTCTCGCACAACGACCCCGGCTACCCGGGCTACAAGGGCGAGATCGCGCTCAATGCGCCGACCAGTGCCGAACTGCTGCGCCTGCGCGGCTACGCCACGATGGCGGCCGGCAAGTGGCACAACACCTTCGACCGCAACAACCTTCCGGGCGGTGACACCAGCTCCTGGCCCGTCCAGCGCGGCTTTGATCAGTTCTACGGTTTCATGGCCCCGGAAACCAGCTATTTCCAGCCGGACAGCATGATGGAGGGCAATCAGCCCGCCAATGTTCTGCGCTACCCGCCCGGCTACTTCGCGCCCGATGATTACACCAGCCGGGCGATCGACTGGATCTCCCAGCACCGGACCTGCGCCCCCGACAAGCCCTTCCACCTGTACCTCGCGTACCAGACCCCGCACGGGCCCTTGCACGCCAAGCCCCAGGACCTCGCGCGCTACAAGGGTCGCTACAACGCGGGCTGGGATGCGTTGCGCCGCCAGCGTTTCGAGCGCCAGCGCAGTGCCGGCCTGACCGAAGCCAACGTGGGCTTCGCGCCGCGCAACCCGGGTGTGCCGGCCTGGGCCGACCTGAGCGCGGACGACCAGGCCCTGTTCGCCCGCTACATGGAAATCTACGGCGCGCTCATCGACAACGCGGATCAGAACATCGGCCGGCTGGTGGCCTGCCTGCGCGCGACCGGGCAGCTGGACAACACCCTCATCCTGCTCACCTCCGACAACGGCGCCAACGCGGTCGCCGGGCCTGCCGGCGTGATGAACCTGGTGGGCCGGCGGGTGGGCGCGGTGGAGGACATGGCGCTCAACCAGCGTCTGCTCAAGGAAGACAAGGTCGGTGCGGAAGACACCTACATCTGCTACCCGACCGGCTGGACGCAGGTCAGCAACACGCCTTACCGCTTCTTCAAGCGCACGCCGATGGCCGGCGGCATCCGGGTGCCGCTGGTGGTGCACTGGCCCGCCGGCATCGCCGACCGCGGCGCGCTGCGCCGGCAATGGGTGCACGTCACCGACATCCTGCCCACGCTGCTCGACGTGACCGGCGCATCCCTGCCGGCCGACTTCAAGGGCTGCCGCACGCGAGCGCTCGACGGCCGCAGTTTCGCCGCGCTGTTCAACGACGCCGACGCGCCCGCCCGGCGCGATCGCCAGTACTACGAGCTGCAGGGCAATCGCGCCTACATCAGCGGCACCTGGAAGATCGTCTCGCTGCAGTCGCCCGACAAGGCGATCGACAAGCACAACTGGATGCTGTTCGATCTGGCGCAGGATCCGGCCGAGATCACCGATCTGGCGGCCACCCACCCCGAGGTCGTCGCGCGGCTGATCGAGGCCTTCGATGCCGAGGCGGGCGCCAACTACGTCTATCCGCTCGATGTGCGCGACGAGCGCCGCAACAACCAGATGCCGCCCTACGAACTCGATCGGGTGCTCGTGCCGCGCGATTTCTACCCCCAGGGCCAGTCGATTCCCTCGGTCGTGGTGTCGCCGCTGGTGGCCGACCGCAGCTATGTGCTCAGCGCGCACTTCGACTGGCAGCCGGGCCAGGAAGGCATCGTCTTTGCGCTCGGCGACCGGTTCTGCGGGCTGGTGCTGTTCGTGGAAGACGGCGCGCTGCACTGCATCTACCAGCAGTGGCACAACCCCAGGACGCTGACCCCGATCGCGCTGTCGGCCGGCGCCCAGACCTTCACCTTCGACTACCGCGCCACCGGCGCGCGCAAGGGGAATGCGACGGTGTCGTTGAACGGCGTGGTGCAGATCGAGGGCGTCGATCTCTCCCCGACGCTGGTGCGCATCCCGACCAGTGGCATGAGCATCGGCCTGTCGCGCCGGCTGGCGGTCAGCGAGCGCTATGAACACCGGGGCGCGTTCGAATACGGCGGCCGGATCGAGCGGGTCCGCATCGAGCCGGGGGCCATCGCGCCCGACAGCCTGATCGAGCCCAGCGAGGCGGTCTATCAGGCGAAGCTGCGGGCGGCTGCGGCAGCAAGCCCCGCGCCCTGACGAGGGCGGCCTCGTTCGATGACAAAATAGGGGCTCTCGCGCATCGCACCCTTCTGGAGCCCGGACATGTCAGTCGCCTACCCCTACAACACCCTGTCGGTCTCGGTCACCGACCGGGTCATGACCCTCACCCTGAATCGGCCCGACAAGCTCAACGCCTTCACCGTCGAGATGGCCAACGAGCTCATCGACTGCTTCACCCGGGTCAACCAGGATGATGCGGTGGGCGCGATCGTGGTCACCGGGGCCGGCCGGGCCTTTTGCGCCGGCATGGACCTCTCGCGCGAGGGCAATGTGTTCGGCCTGGACGAGTCGCTGCAGCCCACCCTGCAGGACATGCACGAGCGGCTCGAGGACCCGGTGATCGTCGACGGCGTGCGCGACACCGGCGGGCGCGTCACGCTCGCCATCTACGCCTGCCGCAAGCCGGTGATCGGCGCGATCAATGGCGCGGCGGTGGGCATCGGCGCCACCATGACGCTCGCGATGGATGTGCGTCTGGCCGCCGACAACGCCCGGATCGGGTTCGTGTTTGGCAAGCTGGGCATCGTTCCCGAGGCCTGCTCGTCCTGGTTTCTGCCGCGCCTGGTGGGCGTCTCGCGGGCGCTCGACTGGGTGTATTCGGCGCGCATCCTGAGCGCGGCCGAGGTGCAGGAAGCCGGTCTGGTGATGGCGGTGCATCCGGGTGCCGAACTGCTTGCGGTGGCGCAGCGCCTGGCCGCCAGTTACATCCACGAGCGCTCGCCGGTGTCGGTCGCGCTGATGCGCCAGATGATGATGCGCAACAGCGCGGCGGCCTCGCCGCTGGAGGCTCACCGCATCGATTCGCTCGCGATGTTCTACACCAGTCGCGACGACGGCCACGAAGGCGTGCAGGCGTTTCTGGAGAAGCGCCCGCCGCAGTTCAAGGCGCGGGCGTCGGCCGACATGCCGCCGTTCTATCCCTGGTGATCGGACACCACCGCGCCCGCCCGCGGATCACTTGAACTGCAGGGCGCCGTCGTCCAGGTCGGCCACCGGCAGCTCGTCCTTCTCGGTCCAGTAGTCCTGGCTGTGCAGCCAGGGGATCGTGTCGCCCTGCTGGGGCAGCAGGTGCAGCCCGCGCATCAGGTAGCCCGGGTTGAAGTTCTCGGGATCGACCCACGGTGAGCGCTTCATGTCCTGATCCTGCGGGCGCAGCGCCGGCGTGACGGTGCTCACGCCCTTGGCCTTCATGTGCTTGAGCAGCCGGCACACGAAGTCGGCGATCAGGTCGGCGCGCAGCGTCCAGCTGGCGCGGAAGTAGCCGAACACCCAGGCCATGTTCGGCACGCCGGTGAACATCGTGCCGCGGTACGCCACCGTGCTGGCGAAGTCCAGCGGCTTGCCGTCGACGCTGAACGCGATGTCGCCCAGCACGTTCAGGTGAAAGCCGGTGGCGGTGACGATGATGTCGGCGTCCAGCTGCTTGCCCGACTTCAGCAGCAGGCCGGTCTCATTGAAGCACTCGATCTCGTCGGTCTCGATCGAGGCCTTGCCGGCGCGCACCGCCTTGAACAGGTCGCCGTCGGGGATGAAGGCGATCCGCTGGCGCCAGGGGCGGTAGCGCGGCGTGAAGTGTTTCTCGATGTCGAAATCCGGGCCCAGGTAGGCGCGCACGCCAGACAGGAGCTCCTGCTTGAGCACCTCGGGTTCGGAGAACGAGCGGCGCGAGATGGTGGCCTGATCGAACAGGATCTTGCGGCGCACGATCTCGTGGATCCAGGTCTTGTCGATGTCGAGCTCGCGCAGCGTGTCGGCCAGCGCGTTGGCGTTGCGCCCGGTGGCGAAGAAGGTCGGCGAGCGCTGCAGCATCGTGACGTGCGCGCAGTCGTCGGCGATCGCCGGCACCAGGGTGGCGGCGGTGGCGCCCGAGCCGATCACCACCACCCGCTTGCCGGCATAGTCCAGGTCCTGCGGCCAGCTCTGGGGATGGATGATCTTGCCCTGGAAGCGGTCCATGCCGGGCCAGTCGGGCGTGTAGCCGCCGGCGTGCCGGTAATAGCCCTGGCACATCCACAGGAAGCCGGTGGTGAAGCGCACCGTCTCGCCGGTGTCTCCGCGCACCGCCTCGACCGTCCAGCGGCGCTCGGCGCTCGACCAGCTGGCGCTGGCGATCTGATGGCGATAGCGGATGTGGCTGGCGAGCCGGTTCTCGTCGATCACCTCGGCCATGTAGCTGCGGATCTCGGCGGCGGTGGCGATCGGCGCGCCCATCCAGGGCTTGAACCGGTAGCCGAAGGTGAACAGGTCGCTGTCGGAGCGGATGCCGGGATAGCGGTGGGTGGTCCAGGTGCCGCCAAAGGTTTCCTGGCTCTCGAGGACGACGAAGCGGGTGCCGGGACACTGCTGGGTCAGGTGGTAGGCGCCACCGATCCCGGAGATGCCGGCGCCCACGATCAGGACATCGAAGTGTTCGGTCGCCGCGGCAGCCGGGCGCGCGGCGCGCGTGGCCGCCTCAGGGGGTGTCAATGTCGTGGTCATCGCTCGTTTTCCTCTTGAATCATCCGGGCCGCTGGCGGGCCCGGTCGCCGGTGGCGATTCAGCCCGGTCGGGACTGCGCCTTCAGGAACAGTTTCTGCATGCCGCCCAGCCAGCGGTCATAGTCGTTGGTCTTGCCGCGCAGGTACTGCAGGACCTCGGGGTGCGGCAGCACCAGGAATTTTTCCTCGCTCATCACCTTGACGATCTCGTCGGCCACCACCTCGGCGCTCAGGATGCCGTCGCCGCCGGCCGAGCCGCCGTCGCCCGGAACCATCCCGGTGCGCACCGCCTGCGGACACAGGCAGGAGACGCCCAGCCCGCGCCGGCCGTAGGCGATCGACAGCCACTCGGCAAACGCCACCGCGGCGTGCTTGGTGACCGCGTAGGCGGCCGATTCGACGATGTTCAGCAGCCCGGCCGCCGAGGCGGTGATGATGAAATAGCCGCCGCCGCGTTCGATCATCGGCTCGACCACCGCGCGCGCCGCCCAGACATGGGCCATGAGGTGGATCTTCCACATCTTGTCCCACATTTCATCGTCGGGTTCTGCGCCACGACTGTTTCCGATGCCGGCGTTCGAGAAAAAGATGTCGACACGGCCGTAGCGTTTCTCGGCGGCCGCCACCAGGGCCTGGATGTCGGCTTCCCGGCTGACGTCGCAGCGCACCGCCAGGCCATTGACCGCCTCGGCGACCGGCTTCAGACCGGCCTCGTTCATGTCGGCCACCACCACCCCGGCGGCGCCCTCGGCGTGAAACTTCAGCGCGGTGGCCCGGCCGATGCCGCTCGCCCCGCCGGTGATGACCGCTACCTTGCCCCTGACGTCCATGTCGTGTCTCCTCATTGGATATTCAACGCGGCGGACCGAGCCCGCCTGCCGGAAGGCATCGTATCCGAGAAGGGTGCCCCCGAAACTGGCAAGATCGGGTCCGCAGTCCAAAACCCGGGAGCCTCACCTTGACCAGAACCGCCGCCACCAGGCGCACCGCCGCCGCTCACCTGCCGATCGCGGGTGACCTCTGATGGCCTTTCGCCTGCCGTCCTGGCAGATGTCGCCGAATTCGCTGTTCGCGATCCTGCTGCGCTCACCCTGGTGGGTGAGCATGCTGGTGGCCGGTGGCCTGTTCGCGGTGTCGCGCCTGTTCATCCCCTGGTACTACGCGATCTTCATGCCGCTGCCCTTCGTGGTCATCGCGGGAATCGCCGCCGCCCGCCAACTGCGCACGCCCAGCGCCGCGCGGATCGACGCCACCGTGGCGGCGGCGCGCGCGATGTCCTGGGAGGCGTTCTCGCAGGCGCTGGTCGCCGGCTATCGGCGCCAGGGCTTCACCGTCACCGTGCTCGAGGGCGAGGCGGCCGATTTCCTGATCGAGCGCGCCGGGCGAACCGGCGTGGTCTGCGCGCGGCGCTGGAAGGCGGCGCGCTCCGGGGCGGAACCCCTGCAGGCGCTGCAGGCGGTGCGTGAGCGCCGCGATGTGCACGACGCGGTCTACCTGGTCACCGGCGAGGTGACCGCACAGGCGCGAGCCTACGCCGCGCGGCACCTGATCCGGCTGGCCGGCGGGCCGGACCTGCTCGGGCTGATGCGCTAGCGCGGGCCGGAGCTGCTCGCGCTGATGCGCTGACGCGCTGACGCGGGGCGCTGTCGTTGCGCGCGGTCGTTCCGCACGGTCGTTCCGCATTGAAGATCGCGTCGGCGGCGCGCGCGGGCAGGCAGGGCACACTGGCGGGCAGCCGATTCAATCAACCCGCAAGGAGACCCGCATGACCTGGGACTTTTCGACCGACGACGCTTATCAGGAACAACTCGACTGGGTGCAGCGCTTCGTGCGCGACGAGGTCGAGCCGCTCGATCTGGTGCTGGGTCACCCGTGCAATGTGCGCGATCCGCGCCGCAACGCGCTGGTGCGCCCGCTGCAGGGGCAGGTGCGGGCGCGCAAGCTGTGGGCCTGCCACCTCGGGCCTGAACTGGGCGGGCAGGGCTACGGCCAGGTCAAGCTGGCGCTGCTCAACGAGCTGCTGGGCCGCTCGCAGTACGGCCCCACCGTCTTCGGCTGTCAGGCGCCCGACAGCGGCAACGCCGAGATCCTCGCCCACTACGGCACGCCCGAGCAGAAGCGTCGCTGGCTGCAGCCCCTGCTCGACAACGAGATCGTGTCCTGCTTCGCGATGACCGAGCCGCAGGGCGGCGCCGACCCGAAGGTGTTCACCACCCGCGCGGTGCGTGACGGTGACGACTGGGTCATCAGCGGCCAGAAGTGGTTCGCCTCGCATGCCCGCTTCGCCGAGTTCCTGATCGTGATGGCGGTGACCGATCCCGACGCCTCGCCCTACAAGACGATGTCGATGTTCATCGTGCCCACCAGCACGCCGGGCCTGGAGATCATCCGCGACTCGGGCTTCCCGACCGAGAAGGTCGCCACCCACGGGTATCTGAATTTCGACGGCGTGCGGGTGCCGGCCGACCACATGCTGGGCGGACGCGGCGATGCCTTCGTGGTGGCCCAGGTGCGTCTGGGCGGCGGGCGGATCCACCACGCGATGCGCACCATCGGCGAGGCACGCCGGGCGCTCGACATGATGTGCGAGCGGGTGATCTCGCGGCGCACCCAGGGCGAGCGGCTGGCCGACAAGCAGATGGTGCAGGAGAAGCTGGCCGATTCCTGGATCGAGCTCGAGCAGTTCCGTCTGCTGGTGCTGCGCACCGCCTGGCTGATCGACAAGCACAAGGACTACAAGAAGGTGCGCAAGGACATCGCGGCGGTCAAGTCGGCGATGCCCAAGGTGCTGCACGACATCGCCTCGCGCGCGCTGCTGCTGCACGGCTCGCTGGGCATTTCGGAAGAGATGCCGTTTGCCCACCTGGTGATGCAGTCGTTCCACGTCGGTCTGGCCGACGGTCCGGTCGAGGTCCACAAGGCGACGCTGGCCAAGCAGATGCTGCGCGACTACCAGCCCAGCGAGACGCTGTTCCCCGCCTATCACCTGCCGACGCGGCGCGAGCAGGCGATCGAGAAGTTCCGGGCGGCGCTCGAGAACATCGACCACGCGATCTGAACCGCGCGGTTCACGGCGGCGGCGGCTCGTCGCCGGCGGGTGCGTCGTCTTTTCGGGCGGCTTCACCCGGTACGCCGTCGCCCGGGGCGCTGTCGTCCCGCACGCCGTCGCCCGGTGCGTCGTCGGCCCGGGCGTCGTCCACCAGCCCGCGGGGCAACTGCCGGGTCGGCTTGACCCCGAGCTCGCGCAGCATCTCGGCCTGGCGGATGACGTTGCCGCGGCCGGTCGACAGCTTGCGTCGGGCGTCCCCGAAGGAGTCCCGGGCGGCGTCCAGGCGGGTGCCGACCTGCTCCAGATCGTTCACGAAACCGGTCAGCCGGTCGTAGAGTTCGGCGCCGCGCCGCGCGATGTCCTGTGCGTTGCGGGTCTGGGCCTCCTGGCGCCACAGATGGGCGACGGTGCGCACCACGAACAGCAGCGTGGACGGGCTCACCAGCAGCACGTTGCGCTGCCAGGCATCGGTGAACAGCTCGGCGTCGTGGGTGACCGAGGTCATGAAGGCGGGCTCGATCGGCACGAACATCAGCACGAAGTCCAGCGACTGCCCGTACAGGTTCTGGTAGCGCTTCTCCGACAGGCCCCGCAGGTGCGCACGCACCGAGCCCAGGTGATCGCGCAGCGCGGCCTCGCGCGCCGGCGCATCGTCGGCAGCGGCGGTGGCGAAGCGCTCATAGGCCAGCAGGCTCACCTTGGCGTCGACCACCAGTCGGCGGCCCTGCGGCAGGTTGATCACCACATCGGGCTGCTGGCGCTGGCCTGCCTCGTTCGTCTGCGAGTCCTGCACCAGGTATTCCTCGCCGCGGCGCAGGCCCGACGCCTCGAGCACCCGCTCCAGGATCAGCTCGCCCCAGTTGCCCTGGCTCTTGGCCGAGCCGCGCAGCGCCGAGGTCAGGTTGCGCGCGTCCTGGCTGAGCACCTGGTTCAGCTGCACCAGGCCTTCCACCTGGGCCTTGAGCGCCGAGCGCTCCTTGCTCTCGTCGATGTAGACATCCTCGACCTTCTTCTGGAAGTCGGCGATCCGCTGGCGCAGCGGGTCGAGCAGGCTGGTGAGCCCGGCCTGGCTTTGCTCCTGCAGGCGTTTCGAGCTGGATTCGAGCATCTCGGCGGCGAGCAGCCGGAACTGGTCGGTGAGCCCGTCGCGGGCATCGGCGAGGACATCGAGCTTCTCGGCCGCCTTTTCCTGCTCGGCGCGCAGCTGCTGGCGCAGGCCCTCGATCTCGACCCGCAGCGCAGCCGCCTCGGCGCTGCGTTCGTCGAGCCGGGCCTCGAGCGTCGGCACGCGCAGCGCGCGCTCGTGCAGGCGGGCGGCCTCTTCGCGGCTGGCGTCGAGCGCGTCGCGGTCGGCATAGCGGCCGCGCAGCGCCAGCCAGCAGGCCAGCGCGCCGATCAGCACGCAGGCGATCGCGCCGGCCAGGAGGGTGGGTGGTGGCATCGGGGGCTTCCTCGGGGGGCTTGCATGAGTGGGCGGGCTAGAATCATCGTCATCGCCGCGGTCCGCCTGGCCGTCCGGCAACCTCAGGAATCCTAACCCATGGACACCCGCACCAACCCCATCCGAGTCCGCCTGGAACGCGTTCGCGAGGTGCTGCGCAGCCACGGCCTGCATGGGCTGCTGGTGCCCTCGAGCGATCCGCACCTGTCGGAATACCTGCCCGGGCGCTGGCAGGCGCGCCAGTGGCTGAGCGGGTTCACCGGCTCGATGGGCACGCTGGCCGTCACGCTCGACCACGCCGCGCTGTTCGCCGACAGCCGCTACTGGGTCCAGGCCCAGGCCGAGCTCGAGGGCAGCGGCATCGAGCTGGTGCGCATCAACAGCGGCGCGGCGGCGCATCACATCGACTGGCTGGTCGCCCACACCCCGGCCGCCGGCCAGGTGGCGGTCGACGGCCAGGTGCTGGGGCTCGGTGCCGCGCAGCAGCTGCGGGCCGCGCTCGGGCGCGCCGGCAAGGTCTTGCGCACCGATCTCGATGTGTTCGACGAAGCCTGGCCGCAGCGCCCGGCGCTGCCGCTGGCGCCGGTCTACGAGCACCTCGCCCCCCAGGCGCCGCTCGCCCGCACCGACAAGCTCGCCGCGGTCCGCCAGGCGATGGCGGTCCATGGCGCCTCCCATCACCTGGTCAGCACCGTCGACGACATCGCCTGGATTACCAACCTGCGGGGCGCCGATGTCGAGTACAACCCGGTCTTTCTCGCCCACCTGCTGATCGGGCCCGCCGAGGCCACCCTGTTCGTCGGCGCCGGCAAGATCGACGCCGTGCTGGCGGCCCGGCTGACTGCCGACGGTCTGCGGCTGGCCGATTACGCGCAGGCGGCGGCCGCGCTGGCGGCGCTGCCCGCCGCGGCGGTGCTGCTGGTCGATCCGCGGCGCATCACCCTCGGGCTGCGCGAGCAGGTGCCCGCCGGGGTCGCCGTGATCGAGGCGATCAATCCGAGCACGCTGGCCAAGAGCCGCAAGACCCCCGAGGAAGCCGCCTTCGTGCGCGAGGCGATGATCGAGGACGGGGTGGCGATGTGCGAGTTCTATGCCTGGTTCGAGCGCGCGCTGGCCGCCGGCGAGCGCATCACCGAGATCACCATCGACGAGCGGCTCTCGGCGGCACGCGCGCGCCGGCCGGGCTTCGTGGGCCTGAGCTTTCCGGTGATCGCCGGCTTCAACGCCAACGGGGCGATGCCCCACTACCGCGCGATGCCCGGCAGCGAGGCGCTGATCGAGGGCGACGGCCTGCTGTTGATCGACTCGGGCGGCCAGTACCTGGGCGGCACCACCGACATCACCCGGGTCTGGCCGGTGGGCACGGTGAGCGCAGCCATGCGGCGCGATTACACGCTGGTGCTCAAGGCCATGATGGCGCTGTCGCGCACCGTGTTCCCGCGCGCCACGCTGAGCCCGATGCTCGATGCGATCGCGCGTGCGCCCCTGTGGGAACAGGGCCTGGATTTCGGCCACGGCACCGGTCACGGCGTGGGCTATTTCCTGAATGTCCATGAGGGACCGCAGAGCATCAGCAAGGCGATCCCCGAGCCGGCGATGGCGATGCAGCCGGGCATGATCACCTCGATCGAGCCGGGACTCTATCGCGATGGCCAATGGGGCATCCGGATCGAGAACCTGGTGCTCAACATCGCGGCGCGCACCCCCGAGGACGGGCCGCAGGGCAACCCGTTCGGCGAGATGCTCGCCTTCGAGACCCTCACGCTGTGCCCGATCGAGACGCGCTGCCTGGAGCGCAGCCTGCTGCGCACCGACGAGGTCGAGTGGCTCGACCGCTATCACGCCACCGTCGCCAGCCGGCTGGCGCCGCGGCTGACGGGGGACGCGCTGGCCTGGCTGCTGGCGCGCACCGTGCCGCTCTGAACCGGTCCGGGCCGATCTGAGCCGATCCGGTCCGGGCTGATCCGAGCCAATACGGGCTGCGCCGCGCGCCGAATCCCGCCGCGCGCCTCGCGTAGGGATTTCTAGTCACCGCTGACGGCTGACCGACCGGCGGTCGTCGAGCGGCGACCGGTCGCGTCCGACTGAAAAAAATCGGGTTTACCCCGCCAATCCTTGGCTTTGCCGCCCTGCGGTGGCGCCAATCATCGACCCCGATCCCAGCGCTGCCGGTGCCTTTCGCACTCTGGCCGGTGCGGACCGCCAACCGGACGGGGCTATGACCTTCAAACAAAAAATATGGTCGCTGCCGATCCTGGCCTTCATCCTCTTCGGTGCCGGCCAGATCGTGAGCTACCTGAACACCGCCAGGACCCAGGCCGCGATCGACCAGGTCGGTCGGGTCGACTACCAGGTCTTCGTGAAGCTGCAGCAGGCCATCGCCGAGTTCAAGCTGATCCAGGACACCCTGAAGAGCGCGATCGCGGCGGCTGACAAGCAGGCACTCGAATCGGTCGGCGAGCAGGCCGCGCAGATGCGCAAGCTGGTGGTCGATCTGAAGGGGCTGCCCGGCAAGCAGGAGGTCGCGCAGCGGATCGGCACCGAGTTCGAGGCCTATTACGGCAGCGCGACCGAGGCGGCGGCGATCATGCTGCAGGTCCGACCGGGCGACCTCGGTGTGGTGATTCCGCGGATGCAGGAGGCGCTCAAGGCGCTGTCGGCCACGCTGGAGGCGGCCAACACAGCGGCGGCCAGCGGCAACGAAGCCGGCCTGCAACTGGCCCTGTCGACGCTCAACCAGGGGCGTCTGACGGGTCTGATCGGTGCCGTGCTGACGGTGCTGGCGCTGGCGGCGGTGTCGCTGCTGATCATCCGGGGTGTCGACCGACAGCTCGGGGGTGACCCCGCCTATGCCACCGAGGTGATGCATCGGGCGGCCACCGGCGACCTGAGCACCCGCATCGCGCTGGCCCGCGGCGATCGCACCAGTCTGCTCTATGCGGCCGATCAGCTCCAGCAGCGGCTCTCGAAGACCATTGCCGACATCCGCAGCACCGCCAGTGGGGTGAACGGCGCCGCCCGCGAGCTGGCCGAAGGCAACAACGACCTGTCCAACCGCACCGAAGCGCAGGCCAGCAGCCTGGCGCAGACGGCCGGCAGCATCAAGCAGCTCTCCGAGAGCACCCGCCAAAACGCCGAGAGCGCCCGCCAGGCCACCGCGCTGGCCGAGGAAGCCTCGGGCGCGGCGCGCCGCGGTGGCACCGCGGTCGGCGACATCGTCAAGACGATGGAGGAGATCAACGACAGCGCCCGCAGCATCGTGCAGATCATCAGCCTGATCGACGGCATCGCCTTCCAGACCAACATCCTGGCCCTGAACGCGGCGGTCGAGGCGGCTCGCGCCGGCGAGCAGGGCCGCGGCTTTGCGGTGGTCGCCACCGAGGTGCGCAATCTCGCGCTGCGCAGCGCCGAGGCCACCAAGGAGATCTCCGGGCTGATCCGCAACTCGGTCGACCGGGTCGATCGCGGTTCCAGCCAGGTGCGCGATGCCGGCGCGCTGATGGCCGAGATCGTCGAGGGCACGCGCCAGGTGACCGAATTCATCGCCCGGATCTCGGCCGCCTCACGCGAGCAGGACAGCGGGATCGATCAGGTCAATTCCGCGGTCGGCCACCTCGATTCGGCCACCCAGCAGAACGCCGCCCTGGCCGAGCAGGCCTCGGCCGCCACCCGCGCGCTCGAGGCCCAGGCGATGGGCCTGCTCGACCTGATCGCTTCCTTCAAGGTCGGCGATCACGCGCCGACCCTCCACTGATTTACCGACGAAGTTCCAAGGAGCTGCCATGAAAAAACACACCCCGCGACGCCTGGTCGCCCTGCTGGCCGCGATCGGCGCGACGCTGACCGTCGGTACCGCGCAGGCACTGGAGGTCGGTGGCCTCGAGATCCACGGCTACGGTCACCAGATGTACCTGAAGACCACCGCCAACAAGTTCCTGGCGGCCGATCGCGACGGCTCGTTTCGCGACAACATCCTGGCGCTGGTGCTGAGCGCGGGCATCGCCGAACGGACCAAGCTCTGGGCGCAGCTCGCCTCGGTCAACGGCGAGTCGATGTCCGCGCATTATTTCTACATCGATCACGCGGTCAACGACGACCTCAATGTGCGTCTGGGCAAGGTGCTCCTGCCGATCGGCTTCTACAACGAGATCATCGATGCGCGCTTTCTGCAGCGCTCGGGCGTTCTGCCGATGCTCTACCAGCCCGCGACCGACCTGGTCGACGAGGCCTACGGTGGTGCCGGTGTGTCCTATGGCAAGTCGTTGGGCGCCGGACGCCTGACCGTCGACGGCTACGGCGGGCAGATCGTCGAGCACGCCAGCGCCGCGTCGGGCAAGCAGAAGAGCCTGGTCGGCGGTCGTCTCCAGTACCGCACCCCCATCGAGGGCCTGCGGGTGATGCTCTCGGGCGCCAGCAAGCGTCAGCAGGAAAACGGTGCCACCGGCGACGTCGCCAAGAAATCGACGCTGCTGTCGCTCGAATACCGCCGTGACCACTGGGAGCTCAAGAGCGAGATCGGCCAGATCCGGCGCAGCGGCCTGGGCACCGACCAGACGACACGGGTGTCCTACGTGCAGGCGGGCTATGACTTCAGCGACACCTGGTCGGCGTTCGTGCGCAACGATTCGCTGCAGGCGCCCGGCTACAGCGCTTCCGATCCCGCCACTTACCAGAAGTCGCTCGGCCTGGGCGTCACCTACAAGCTGAACAGCGGGGTGTCGCTGCGAGTGGAGCACCACTTCAACAAGGGCTACGGGATGGCCGTGCTGACCGACGAGACCGCGGCCGGCCAGGGCAAGGAAAAGTGGCAGATGCTGGGTGCCAGCGTGAACTTCATCTTCTGACAGCCGGGGTCCCGACATGAAGCGAAACTCTTTGAAGCTGTTGCTGCTGGCCGTGCTGGCCGGAGCGGCCGGCGCGCCGGTTCAGGCCGCCGATGTGGTGGTGGTGGTGAACAAGGCCAATCCGAACACGCCCGACAAGGCCTTCATTGCGCGCCTGTACACCGGCGAAGCGCGAAGCTGGCCCGATGGTCCGGCGGCCGCCCTGATCGATCAGGCCGAGGACAGCCCGGTGCGGGCCGACTTCAGCAGCCAGGTGCTCGGGCGCAGCGTGAGCAACCTGAAGGCCGCCTGGGCGCAGCTGATCTTCACCGGCAAGGGTCTGCCGCCGAAAGTGATCGACGGTGATGCCGAGGTGAAGAGGGCGGTCGCCGCCAACCGCAACGCGATCGGCTACATCAAGGCCGGCAGCGTCGACGACACGGTGAAGGTCATCCTGAAGTGATCGATCCCTGGCCCGACAGCAGTCGGGCCAGCTCGGCCGACACGCCGCTGTAGCCGGCGCCGTCGGCACCCGGCCCCGGCGCCACGCGGTCGGCCAGCGCCCGGCGCATCATCCGTCCGCCGGCGCGCACGTTGTCGATCAGCGGCAGTTCCACCCGGGACTGCAGCGCCTCGGCCATGCCGACCAGCGCGGCGCCGCCCAGGATCACCGATCGCACCCCCGTGCCCCGTGCCGCGGCCGAGCAGGCCGCGCCCAGCACCTGCAGGGCCGCTGCCGGATCGGCCGCCAGCTGGGCGCCGGTCCGGTCGACGAGCTCGATGCGCTGCAGCGCCGAGTCCAGCCCCAGTGACTGGGCCAGACGCTCGAGCATCGGCTGCCAGCGCGCGCCGCCGGTGACGATCGCAAACGGACCCAGCGCCGCGGCTTCGCGCATCGCCGCCTCGGCCAGTCCGATGACCGGCCCGTCGAAAACCTCGCGCAGCGCGAACACGCCCGGATCGCCGAAGCACCCGATCAGCACGCCCCGGGCGCCGGCACCGGCGCTGGCGAGGGCGTCCAGCGTCGCGTGGCCGGCGATGCAGTAGGCGGCCTCCGACGAGATGTAGTCGGCCCCGAAACGGGCGGTCGCGCAGGCGAGTTCGTGTTCGCCACCCAGTTCGCCGGCCAGCACCGGCGCCAGCCGCGCGGTGACGGTGGCGGTGGTGTTCGGGTTGATCAGCAGGACTCGTGCCATCGCTTGCCTCGGGAAAAATCCAATAATTGCACATGGACAAGGCGCGGCCCGCCGCCGGCCCCGTCTGCGGGTATCGTATCTCTCCAACCCCTTCAGGAGATGAACGAAGATGGCAGCTCTCGATGACCGGATGCCGATTCTCGTCGGCTGTGGCGACATCACCGACCTCGACACGCCGGTGTCGCAGGCCCGCTCGCCTTACGACCTGATCGCGCAGGCCAGCCGCCTGGCGCTCGAGGACACCGGCGCGTCCGGCATCGGCGCGGCGATCGACACGGTGGCGATGATCCGCTCGTTCGCCGACACCTCGTGGCGCTTCGCCACCAAGCTGGGCACCTCGACCAATCCGCCGCGCAGCGTGGCCGGCCGGCTGGGCCTGAACCCGGGGCGTTTCATCTATTCCTACGCCGGCGGCAACATGCCGCAGTACCTGGTCAACCGGTTCGCCGAGTCGATCGCACGCGGCGAGATGCGGGCCGCGCTGCTGTGCGGCGGCGAGGCGCTGCGCACCCAGTACGGGGCCGAGCGCGCGGGCATCACCGATGTGTGGAACGAGAACCCGGGCGGCGAGCCCGAACTGATCGGTGACCCGCGGCGCGGCTGGAGCGACGAGGAGGAGCGCCACAACATGCGCGCCGCCATCACCATGTATCCGCTGTTCGAGAACGCGATCCGCGGCGCGCGCGGCCGCGGCATCGACGAGCACATGAAGGCGATCGGCACCCTGATGGCCGGGTTCGCGAAGGTCGCCGCGGCCAATCCGCTGGCCACCCGGCGCGAGGGTTTCAGCGCCGAGCGGCTGATCACCGTCGACGACGAGAACCGCTGGATCGGCTTCCCGTATCCACGGTTCATGAACTCCAACGCCTACATCGACCAGGCCGCCGCGGTGGTCATCACCTCGGTCGGCCAGGCCCGCGCGCTGGGCATCCCCGAGAACCGCTGGGTATTCCTGCATGGCTGTGCCGACGGCCACGACCATTGGTACGCGTCCGAGCGCATCAACCTGCACTCCTCGCCCGCGATCCGCGAAGGCTCACGGCAGGCGCTCGACATGGCCGGGCGGCGCATCGAGGACTTCACCTTCCTGGACCTGTACAGCTGCTTCTCGTCGGCGGTGCAGATCGGCTGCCAGGAGCTGGGGGTGGCCGAGGACGATCCGCGCGGACTGACCGTCACCGGGGGGCTGCCGTTCTTCGGCGGGCCGGGCAACAACTACGTCACCCATTCGATCGTCGAGATGCTGCGCCGGGTGCGCTCGCGGCCCGGCAGCTTCGGGCTGGTGACCGCCAACGGCAACTACGTCACCAAGCACTCGTTCGGGGTCTACTCGACCGCGCCGGTGGCCGGCAGCTGGGCGCGCGAAAGCCCGTCCCAATTGCAGTCGCGGCTCGATGCCCTGCCCAAGGCGCCCTTCACCAACACCCCGTCCGGCGCAGCCAAGGTCGAGACCTACACCGTGATGCACGGCCGCAAGGGCCCCGAGTTCGGGGTGGTGGTCGGGCGGCTGGTCGCCACCGGTGAGCGCTTCATGTCCAACACGCCGGCCGATCCGGCCACGCTGTGGGACCTGCAGAACCGCGACAGCCTCGGACGACCCGGCACCGTCAGCGAGGTCGACGGGCGCAATGTGTTCGTGCCAGGCTAAGCCTGGCGCGGGTGCCCGGGCGCCTGGCGATCCGGGCGCCCAATCCGGGCGCCCGATCCGACGCCTCAGGCGTCGGGTTCGGCCAGCAGGAAATGCCCGCGCGACACGGTGATCGGATAGTCGGGACTGCGCTGCCAGCAGCGCACCTGCACCATCGCCACCCGTGATCCGAGGCGAATCACTTCGCAGCTGGCGAAGGTCTCCTCGGGGCGGCCGGCGCGCAGGTAATCAATCGAAAAATCGATGCTCTTGGGCAGCTTCTGGCCGCGCAGCGTGTGCACCAGTTGCAGGATCGCAGCGCTTTCCGAGAACCCGGCGATCACCCCGCCGTGCAGCGCGGGCAGGCGCGGGTTGCCGATCAGCTTTTCCTGGTAGGGCATGCGAAACAGCGGCTGGCCGTCGGCCTGCGACACCCGGATGCCCAGATAGTCCAGATAGGGCACCGGCCGGTCGGCCATGACCGGGTCGCTGGTCGCCGGCGCCAGCCAGGCGGGACCCGCGCTGGCGGGCGTTTCCGGGGGCGGCGCGGTGGTAATGCCGCCGGGCGCCGACGGCCGGGTGCCGGGTGGCGTGGACAGCATGAACGACGCTTGCGCGGAGGCGATCGGCTGGTCGCGGTCGGCCTGCCAGACCTCGGCGCGGATGAACGCCACGCTGCGGGTCACCCGGTAGCAGTGGGCTTCGCAGTGGACATCGAGGTCGAGGCTGGCCGGGCGCAGGTAATCCATCCGCAGATCGAGCGTGGCGTAGGGAATGCGCCGTTCGATCGCCGAGCCCACCGCCAGCCCGCAGGCCGAATCGGCCAGCACGGTGATCGGCCCGGGGTGCAGCACCCCGCGCGCCGGATCGCCCAGCCAGTCGGCGCGCGCCGGCAGCACCATTGTGCCGCGCGCCCGGTCCGTGCCGGTGATGCGGATGCCGATGTCGCGCATGTGCGGCGTGCGGCCGACGTATTTCTTGTTCAGGTCTTCCAGGATCGGGTCCATGGGCTCGATGTCCTCACCGGAGAAAGTCGTCGTGGCGCGCCGGATCACCGATCCGGCGCGAGGCGCCGGCGGCGCGGTGCCGCGGGCGCCGGACGATCAGCGTGAAAAGGGCCGGGTGATCACCGACATCAGGGCGGCGCCCAGGCCGGTGGCGGGTCGACGTGCGCTGTCGCCCGCGCCGTTATCGGCCGCCCGCGGTGCGGCGGGCGATTCGCTGCGCACCGGCTCGGCGGCGCGCGGCGCGTCCGAGCGGGGAGCGGAGTCGCTGCGATAACCGCCTGCCGCACCGCGGCCGGCGTCCGAACGGCCGCCCGGGCCGCGACCGCCGCCGCTGCCCGAACGCGTGCCCGGGCCGCCCGAACGCGCACCGGGACCGCCTGTGCCACGGCTGCTGCCGTCGCCCGCGCCGCGTCCCGGGTTGCCGCCGGGGCCTCGCGCACCGCCGCTCGATGCGGCGCTGGCGCCGGCCGGACGGCTGGTGCTGCTCGCACCGCGATGGCCGGCGCCAGGCGCACCCGAGGGGCGGCTGGCACCCGCACCGGCTGGCCGCGAGGGACCCGAGCGCGGGCTGCCGCGCTGACCGCGACCACCGCCACGCGGGCGGTCGTCGCGCTCATCTCGCTCCGGTCCCGCGGCCCGGGCCGCGGCATTGGCCGCGCCGATGTCGAAGTCATCGATCACTTCGCGCGAAAGCTGGCGCTTGAGCAGGCGCTCGATGTCGTGCAGCTCGCTGCGCTCATCGCTGGCCACCAGCGACAGCGCCCGTCCGCTCGCGCCGGCACGGCCGGTGCGTCCGATCCGGTGCACATAGTCTTCCGGCACATTGGGCAGCTCGTAGTTCACCACCTGCGGCAGTTCCTCGATGTCCAGCCCGCGGGCGGCGATGTCGGTCGCGACCAGCACCTGCAGCGAGCCTTCCTTGAACTGCGCCAGCGCGCGGGTCCGGGCGTTCTGGCTCTTGTTGCCGTGAATCGCCATCGCTTCGATGCCATCCTTGCCCAGCTGCTCGGCCAACCGGTTCGCGCCGTGCTTGGTGCGGGTGAACACCAGCACCTGGAACCACTGGCGGGTGCGGATCAGGTGCGAGAGCACCGCCCGCTTGGCACCTTTCTCGACCTCGATCACCGTCTGCTCGACCGCTTCGGCGGGCGCATTGCGGCGCGCGACTTCGACGGTGGCCGGGTTGTTCAGCAGGCCCTGGGTGAGCGTGCGGATCTCGTCGGAGAAGGTGGCCGAGAACAGCAGGTTCTGGCGGCGCGCCGGCAGCAGCTTGAGCACCTTGCGGATGTCGTGGATGAAGCCCATGTCGAGCATGCGGTCGGCTTCGTCGAGCACCAGGATTTCCACATGCGACAGGTCGACGGTGCGCTGGCCGACGTGGTCGAGCAGGCGGCCGGGAGTGGCCACCAGGATGTCGACGCGTCCGCGCAGCTGGGTGATCTGCGGATTGATGTTCACGCCGCCGAACACGCAGGCGGCGGTGTGGTGGAGGTGGCGACCGTAGTCGCGCACGCTTTCATGGATCTGCGCGGCCAGTTCGCGGGTCGGGGTGAGCACCAGCACGCGGATCGGGTGACGGCCGTTGGGCAGCTTGACCGCCGGGGTCATTTCCAGGCGCTGCAGGATCGGCAGGGTGAAGCCGGCGGTCTTGCCGGTGCCGGTCTGGGCCGCGGCCAGCAGGTCGCCGCCCTTGAGGACCGCCGGGATGGCCTGGACCTGGATGGGGGTGGGTTCGGTGTAGCCGCACTCGTTGACAGCGCGGACGAGGGGCTCGCAGAGCCCGAGAGTTGCAAAGGACATGTCGCCTCAGGGAGGTGGCGCGTCGACCGGCCGCATCGGGACCGTGGGTCGACAATGACCTCAGCGGCGCGTGGACGGTGAAGTCCGGCGGCACCAGTCAGGCAGACGACGAAGCTAGGGGAGGGTCGAGGGCTGGTCAGGAAGCGCCGCGAGGGGCGCAGGACGCGAGGGCCTGTGACTGCGACGAAAAAGACTGGTTATTGACCGTCGCGGACCGAACTATACCGCACTGCGCCATTTCAGGTGCGGGCGGGGCGCTCCAGCAGCCACGACACCGCGAAACCCGCCAGCAGGCCCCAGAAGGCGGCGCCGACACTGAGCACCGCGATGTCGGCCACCGTCACCAGGAAAGTGACCAGCGCGCCCAGCGCGAAGCGGCCCTCGAAGGCGGTGCCGAACGCGGTCTGCAGCACCCGCAGCATCGCCAGCCCGGCGAGGGTCGCGATGAAGGCGGGCGGGGTGGCCAGCATTGCGCCGGTGAACAGCGGCGAGAACAGCCCGAACACCATCGCCAGCGCGCCCACCACCAGGCCGGCGGTGTACTGACGCGTCGGCTCCCCGGACGACGACAGGATGGCATTGGTCGGGCCGGTCAGGCAGGTGCACACCGTGCCCACGAAGGCGGCCGCGATCGACCACCCGCCGCAGGCCATCGTCACCGCGTTGACCGGCGGATCGTGCCCGGCCGCTTTCAGGACGGCCACGCCCTGCCCGTTTTGCACCACCAGCACGGTGATCGCCAGCGGCACCACCAGTTCCACCATCGCCCGCCACGACCAGGCCGGCATCTGCAGCACCGGCTGCGCGAGGACCGTGGCCCCCATCGCACCAGGGTCGAAGCGGCCCGACACCGCCACCGCGAGTGCACCCACCAGCAGCGCGCCGATCAGCGGCGGCATCCGGCGGCCGGCCGCCGGCCAGGCCGACAGCGCCAGAAACGCCGCCACCATTGGCAGCGCGATCGGGCCGTCCTGGTGAACCGACCGGATCAGGTCGGTGCCGAAGCGCAGGAACACCCCGGCCACCATCGCCATCACGATCGGCATCGGCACCGCACCCATCGCGCGCCGCACCCAACCCGAGGCGCCCAGCACCACCATCAGCACGCCGGTGGCGATGAAGGCGCCCACCACCTCGTCAAAGCGCAGATGGCCCAGCGCCGGGCCGACCAGCACGGTGCCCGGTATCGTCCAGAAGAAGGCGAGCGGGGTGCGGTACAGCCAGCACGCCAGGAGCGTGAGCAGGCCGTTGACGAAGAAGGCGCCGAAGACCCAGGAGGCGAGTTCGGCCTGCGACAGCCCGCCACGGCTGCCCACCGAGAGCACCACCGCTACCGGGCCGGTGGCCGCGAAGATGAAGCCCATCAGCCCGTTGGCCAGATGGACGATGCCGACGTCTCGCGCGACCCGGGACGGTGTGGTCAGCGGGCGGGCGAAGGGTTCGGTCATGGCGGCGATTCTCCCCGACGGACCGGCTGCCGTCCATCGGCGGTGCCGCGGCCGGGAGGCCACGTCGCTCCCCGAACGCCACGCCGCGTCCGGTAAGCCGCGCATTCGCCCGTCGCCGGGCTCGTGGGGGCGTCAGGGCTGGCAAGATCGGGGTTTTCCCACAGAGGGGTCTGCCATGACCAATGATGTCCAGCCCGCCGGCCGGCTGATGGCCCGCCTGGGCTCGCGCCTGAGCCTGCCGCTGATCGCCGCGCCGATGTTCCGGGTTTCCGGCCCCGAGCTGGTGATCGCCGCCTGCCGGGCCGGGGTGATCGGTTCGTTTCCCACCGCCAACTGCCGAACGCCCGAGGAATTTGACGCCTGGATCACCCGGATCGAAGCCGCCCTGGGACCGACTGACGCGCCCTTTTGCCCGAACCTGATCATGCGTCGCGAGTCGCTGCAGGAGGAACTCGCGGTGCTGCTGCGCCACCGGGTCGAGATGGTGATCACCAGCGTCGGCCCGCCCGATCCGGTGGTGGCCCCGCTGCACGACATCGGCTGCCTGGTGCTGTGCGATGTCGCCTCCGTGCGCCACGCCGAGAAGGCGGTGGCCGCCGGCGTCGACGGGCTGATCCTGCTCACCGCGGGTGCGGGCGGGCAGACCGGCTGGGCCAACGGCTTCGCCTTCGTGCGGGCGGTGCGCCAGTTCTTCGACGGTCCGCTGGTGCTGGCGGGCGGCGTGTCCGACGGTGCGGCACTGCTGGCCGCGCAGGTGCTGGGCTGCGACGCCGCCTACATGGGCACCCGGTTCATCGCCACCCACGAGAGCATGGCGGTCGACGGCTACAAGCAGATGCTGGTCGACAGCCGGCTGGACGATGTCCTGCTGTCCAAGGCCTTTACCGGTCTGGAGACCAACATGCTGCGTCCCTCGATCCGGGCGGCCGGCCTCGATCCGGCCAACCTGCCCGACGACCTGGCGCCCGAGCGCGCCAAGGCGCTCTACGGCAAGGGCGGCAGCACCGGCGCGGTCCGCTGGACTGACATCTGGAGCGCCGGCCATTCGGTGTCGGGGGTTCGGGACGTGATCGGCGTGGCCGAGCTGGTGGCCCGTACCCGCGCCGAGTACCGGGCCGCGGCGCAGGCGGCGGGCGGGCTGGTCCGGGCGGTGGCGGCGCGAACCGCCTGACACTGGCGCGAGTCCCCTTACCCCTGTGCACGAAGGGGGTAAATTGTGGGAGTCAATATTCCTCGCCACCGGTGAGCCGGCAGCCCGACCGCATGAAAGGATGTGAATCCATTCGAAGTCAGGCCAGAAGACGCCACCGTGCCAAGCGAGACGCCACACCATGCCCGCTGATGTGCCGATGCACGCGATGGCCGTGCGCCCAGGTGACGCGGGGGCGGCGCCTGCGTCAGCGATGGCGCCTGCGTCAGGGCTGGCGCCGGACTAGCGTCCGCCTCAGTCCGCCACCGCGATCGCGGCGGCCAGCGCGGCGCCCAGCGTGGCCGGCAGCCCCCAGCGCTCCCAGGTCGAGGCTTGCGGGCCGACCAGGACTTCCACCGGCACCGGCGAGTGCTCGAGCAGTTGCGCGGTCACCGAGTTCTCGAGCAGACGGGTAAGCGAGTGCTTGCGGGCGGTACCCAGCACGATTCGCGAGCAATGGTTGTCGGTAGCCGCCTGGCTGATCGCTTCGGCGCGTGGGCCGGTGGCCACCTGCATCGACCAGGCCACGCCCTGGCGATCGAGTTCCGCGCGCGCCTGACGGGTTGCCGCTTCGGCGCGCTCGCGCCGCCAGTCGTCTCGCCTGGCGGCCGGCACGAAGCGGCCGATGCGTTGCGTCAGCGCGGGTTGAACATTGAGCACGACCACCTTGAGCGACTGACCTGCCGCGCTGGCGAGCACATGGCGCAAGGCCTTCATTGAATTTTCCGATCCATCGACCGGCACCAGCACTCGGGTCATCTCGTTGCCTTTTGGGGATTGCGACAGGGTGGTGGATCCATCAGCTGTGTCGGCGGCGAATCGTTCGGCGTGGGATTGCAGTGCGCGCTCGATGGTGGCCGACGAACGGCGAGCGCCGCCAGCGAGCAGCACGCCGCCCACCCCCAGCAGCCACGCCAGCGGGGCAATCCAGGGCGCATCGGCCAGCCAGGGTTTGATCAGGGGCTCGGACAGCATCATCTTCACGCCGGTGAAGGCCAGCACGCCGGCGCCCAGCATCACGATGATGGGAAAGCGCTCGGTGAGCTTGAGCAGCAGCGTGCTGCCCCAGACCACGATCGGCACGCTGATCAGCAGCCCCAGCACCACCAGCAGGTAGCTGCCGTGGGCGGCACCGGCCACCGCCAGGACGTTGTCCACGCCCATCACCGCGTCGGCGACCACGATGGTCTTCATCGCGCCCAGGAAGGTCGTGGAACCGGCGACGCCGTCCTCGTCGGGTCCGTCGTCGGGTGCCATCAGCTTCAGCGCGATCCACAGCAGCAGGGCGCCGCCGGCCAGCAGAAGGCCGGGGATCTTGAGCAGCCAGACCACCGCCACCGTCATCAGGCTGCGCACCACCACCGCGCCGACCGAGCCCCACATCACCGCACGGCGTTGCAGATCGGGCGGCAGCCGTCGGGCGGCCAATGCGATCACGATCGCGTTGTCCCCCGCCAGCACCAGATCGATGATCACGATCGTCAGCAGCGCGGAAAGGAATTGTGTCGAGAGGATATCCATCGGAAAAGACCCTTGAAGAAACCCGGTATCGGGCGGATGCCCGCGCCGTTTCATGGGTCATTGTCGGGGCGCGCCAGAGAGGAACCCATGAAGAATTGCAATGGATTGCGATTCGCAATGGGTTCGCGCACGGCGTCGACCGACGCAAGGTCTTGCGCAGCGGGTGGGCCTGCGCTACTTTGACCTCAGGAAACGCTCCGATCATAAACTGGCGCGCTTCCCCCCTCAAAGGGGAGTAGCTTTTTTCATCTGGGTCGTCAGTACGGTGGTGCCGCTTTCCGCGGTGTCTCCCGGTCCAGGTGGCAGCAGCCGACGGGCAGCCTGCAAGCGAGACCTTTGCCACGGATTCCTTCCGCCCGACAGCCGTCCGGCGCAGGGTGGTCCTCGGGGCATGGTCCGCCACGTCAACAGCGTAGCGGTTTTTCGCCTTTCACCACCAAAGGGGTGATGGATGGAACGCGCTCGTCTTCGTCGATATCTGCGTCACGGCACCTTGCCGCAACTGGTGGCCTTCGAAGCCACCGCCCGCCTGGGCAGCTGCTCGCGCGCCGCTGAACAGCTCCACCAGTCGCAGCCCACTGTCTCGATCCACATCCGCAAGCTCTCCGAGTCGCTGGGCCAGATCCTGTTCGAGCGCGATGGCCGGGGCCTTCGTCTGACCGCCGCCGGCGAGGAGGTCTACGAGACCTGCCGCGTGCTGTTCTCGACCTTCGAGGATCTGGACGACCGCCTGGCCCGCCGTTGTTCCGCAACCCGGGAAGCCGCCTGACCGCAGCCGGAGCCCGGGCATCTTCCATTTGACGGCGGCGCCGACCTGCACGTACCTTCGAGGATTCCCAGCAACGACTGCGATCGCCCACCCATGAGCCTGCCCCCCATCCTTCGTGACCGCCTGCGCCTGCCCGTCGTGGCCTCGCCGCTGTTCATCATCTCCAACCCCGATCTGGTCATCGCCCAGTGCAAGGCCGGCATCGTCGGGTCGTTCCCGGCCCTCAATGCCCGGCCCAAGGAGATGCTTGAGGAATGGCTGATCCGCATCACCACCGAGCTGGCCGAATACGACCGTGCGCACCCGGATGCGCCGTCGGCGCCCTTCGCGGTCAACCAGATCGTCCACAAGAGCAACGACCGGCTCGATCACGACCTGGAAATGTGCGTGAAGTACAAGGTGCCGATCGTCATCACCTCGCTGGGCGCGCGGCCCGAGTTGAACGACACGGTGCACTCCTATGGTGGCATCGTGCTGCACGACATCATCAACAACAAGCACGCCCACAAGGCGATCGAAAAAGGCGCTGACGGCCTGATCGCGGTGGCGGCGGGCGCGGGCGGCCATGCCGGCACGCTGTCGCCGTTTGCGCTGATCCAGGAAATCCGCGAGTGGTTCGACGGCCCGGTGCTGCTGTCGGGTTCGATCGCCAACGGCCATGCAGTGCTGGCGGCCCAGGCGATGGGCGCCGATCTGGCCTACATCGGCTCGGCGTTCATCGCCACCCGCGAAGCCAACGCGGTCGAGGGCTACAAGCAGATGATCGTCGACAGCGCGGCCGAGGACATCCTCTACACCAACCTGTTCACCGGCGTGCACGGCAATTATCTGAAGCCCTCGGTCATCAAGGCCGGCATGGATCCCGACAACCTGCCGGTCAGCGATCCGAGCAAGATGAACTTCGGCTCCGACCGGGAGAAGCCGAAGGCCTGGAAAGAGATCTGGGGTTGCGGCCAGGGCATCGGCGCGGTCAAGGCCATCGAAGGCGCGGGCGATCTGGTCGCGCGCCTGCAGCGCGAGTACGAGACCGCCCGCCAGGAACTGCTGGCGAAGGCGACCCGCGCCCGGGTCGCCGCCTAAGCCAGGATCTGCGCCAGCGCGTCGTCCAGCGCCAGTCCCTGCGCCTCGGTGCCCACCGAGATCCGCAGGAACGGGTCCAGGCGCGGCGCCTTGAAGTGGCGCACCAGAATCCGCCGCTCACGAAGGCCCGCCTGCAGCGCGGCGCCCTCGTGCTGCGGGTGCCGGGCAAGCAAGAAGTTGGCGCATGAGGGCAGCACCTCGAACCCGCGCGCCTGCAGCCGCTCGCGCATTGCCTCGCGCTCGCGGATCACCAGGGCGCAGCTGCGTTCGAACCAGTCCGGATCGCGTACCGAGGCGACCGCCGCGGCGATCGCCAGCCGATCCAGCGGATAGGAATTGAAGCTGTTCTTCACCCGCTCCAGGGCCTCGATCAGGCCCGGATCGCCCATCGCATAGCCGACCCGCAAGCCGGCCAGCGAACGCGACTTTGAAAACGTCCGCACCACCAGCAGCTGCGGGTACTGGCCGATCAGCCCGACGGCCGATTCGCCGCCGAAATCCACATAGGCCTCGTCGATCACCACCACCGAATCGGGGTTGAGGGTGAGCAGCCGCTCGATCTCGGCCAGCGCCAGCAGCCGGCCGGTCGGGGCGTTGGGGTTGGCCAGCACGATGCCGCCGTTGCCGCGCCGGTAGTCGTCGACCCGTACCGCGAACTGCTCGTCGAGCGGCGGGCGGGCATGGTCGATGCCGTACAACCCGCAGTAGACCGGATAGAAGCTGTAGGTGATGTCGGGAAAGAGCACCGGGCGGCCGTGGTCGAGCAGGCCCAGGAAGATGTGTGCGAGGACTTCGTCGGAGCCGTTGCCCACGAAGATCTGATCGGGTTGCAGCCGGTGCAGCTCGGCCAGCGCGTGCTTGAGTTCGCGTGCGTCGGGATCGGGGTACAGGCGCAGGGCGTCGCCCGTTTCGGCCCGGATCGCCGCCAGCACCGCTGGCGAAGGCCCCATTGGATGCTCATTGGTGTTCAGCTTGATCAGCCCCTCGATCGTCGGCTGCTCGCCCGGCACATAGGGCGTCAGCCCGCGCACCGCCGGGCTCCAGAAGCGCTGGTGGGCGGGCAGCTTCATGACGTCTGTCCGATGGCGGGCATGGCATCCGCCGGGGCGGGCAGGCCGGCGGCGTAGGCCTGCTGGTCGGCGTGATACGACGAGCGCACCAGCGGGCCGACCGCGGCGTGCGAGAAACCCATCTCGCGGGCCTGCTCTTCGAACATCGCGAAGGTGTCCGGATGGACGTAGCGGCGCACCGGCAGGTGGGCGTTCGAGGGCGCCAGGTACTGGCCCAGCGTGAGCATGTCGATGTGGTGGCGGCGCATGTCGCGCATGGTCTCGAGGATCTCGTCGTCGGTCTCGCCCAGGCCGACCATCAGGCCGCTCTTGGTGGGCACACCGGGCACCCGCTCGCGGAACTGCGCGAGCAGCGCCAGCGAGTGCTGGTAGTCGGAGCCGGGCCGCGCTTCGCGGTACAGCCGCGGAACCGTCTCCAGGTTGTGGTTCATCACATCGGGTGGCGCGGCCTCGAGGATGGCCAGCGCGCGGTCCAGGCGGCCGCGGAAATCGGGGGTGAGCACCTCGATGCGGGTGGCGGGCGAGTGCTCGCGCACCTGGCGGATGCAGTCGACGAAGTGCTGGGCGCCGCCGTCGCGCAGGTCGTCGCGGTCGACGCTGGTGATCACCACATATGACAGGCGCAGCTGCGCGATGGTGCGGGCGAGGTTGACCGGTTCGTCGGCGTCCAGCGGATCGGGCCGGCCGTGGCCGACGTCGCAGAACGGGCAGCGCCGGGTGCACTTGTCGCCCATGATCATGAAGGTGGCGGTGCCCTTGCCGAAGCATTCGCCGATGTTCGGGCAACTCGCCTCCTCGCAGACGGTGTGCAGCCGGTTGCGGCGCAGGATGTCCTTGATTTCCAGGAAGCGGGTGTTGTTCGAGCCGGCCTTCACCCGGATCCAGGCGGGTTTCTTCAGGACTTCACCGGCCGGCACCACCTTGATCGGGATGCGCGAGGTCTTGGCCGCGGCCTTCTGCTTGACGGCGGGGTCGTAGGCCGTGCCGGCGGGTGTGCCGGCTTCGGGGGATTCGGGCGGGGACATCGACAACTCCTGGCGGCGCCGCCAATCGGCGCCACGTCGTGATTCTAGCCCTGCGGCCCGGACAGGGTCTTGGCCAGGCGGCTGCCCAGGGCGCGGGCCAGTTCGGCCGGCGACTGGGCTACCCCGCTGGCGCGGCTCAGGTCGGTGACCGCCAGGCCGGGGTAGCCGCAGGGATTGATCCGGCCAAAGGGCGCCAGATCCATCGCCACATTGAGGGCGATGCCGTGAAACGTGCAGCCGCGGCTGACCTTCAGACCGACCGAGGCAAACTTGGCGCCGCCCTCCCGCGGGGTCTGCGCCGCCACATGAACGCCGGGCGCGCCGGGCCGGCGAACCGCCTGGACGCCGACCCCGGCGGCCAGGTCGATCACCGCCTGCTCCAGCCGGCAGACGAGGTCGCGCACGCCCAGCCCGCTGCGCCGCAGATCGAGCAGGACATAGGCCACCACCTGGCCCGGCCCATGGTAGGTGACCTGCCCGCCGCGCTCGGTGGCCACCACCGGGATGTCGCCGGTGGCGAGCAGGTGCTCGGGCTTGCCGGCCAGCCCCTGGGTGAAGACCGGTTCGTGCTCGACCAGCCAGATCTCGTCGGCGGTGTCGGGCGTGCGCTGCGCGGTGAAGTCGCGCATTGCCGTCAGCGAGGCGAGCAGGGGCTCGCGCCGCCAGGGCCGGGGCTCGATCATCCGAACGGCCGCACGCCGATCAGCCAGCCGTGCAGCCCCACCGCGAACACCGCCCAGGCGATGATGCCGATCGCGATGGCCAGCGCGTCGCGGCTCGCCGGCCCGCTGACCCGGATCACGCCATCGCGCCGGTCGCGCGCCCGCGCGGCGCGGAAATCGAACGCCGCCCAGACGAGGAAGCTGCCGAACAGCACCACATCGGCGAGCCGCCCGTTGGCCAGCAGGTGCGCCAGCGCCCAGAGCTTGACCGCCAGGACCATCGGATGGCCCAGCCGCGCCTTCAGGCGGGTGCCCGGCACATAGACGGCAGCCATCAGCACGAAAGCCGGCACGGTGAGCAGCGAGGCCAGGTGCCGGGTGAACACCGGGGGCTGCCAGAGATCGACCGGCGTGGCGCGCGCCAGCCCATAGCCCCAGATGATCAGCCCCAGACCGGCCAGCGAGGCCAGCGAATACAACCCCTTCCAGGCGCCCTCGCCCCATTGCGCGAGGCGCGCGCTGCGCCAGTCGTCGGCGAAAATGCGCACCGAGTGGGCGCCCAGGAAGAGCAACAGTCCGGCGATCAGGAGGGTCATGGTCTGCCTTGAATGGAGTTGGTGCGGGAATTGCGCAGCGAGCAGTCTATCCAAAACCGCGCGCCAGGACCGCGTGCGCGAAAGGGTCGCCTGACGGCTCAGGCCATCGGCCGGCGCCGGGCATGAAGGCTGTTGGCGATCAGCGCGCCCACCACCAGCGCCGCGCCGGCGAGTTGCAACGGGTGAAAGCGCGCCCCCTCCAGCGCGCGGATCGCGAAGGTCACCACCGGCATGAGGTTGAGCACCAGCACCGCATCGAGCGCGCCGAGCCGGCGCACGCCGGCATTCCACAGGAACATGCCGGCCACCACCCCGACCAGCGAGACATAGGCGATCCGCCAGCCGTGCTGCCCGATCGCGGCCCAGGACTGCAGCGGCGCGGCGTCGAGCGCGAACGCTGCCAGCCAGGCCAGCCCGATCGGGGGCAGCGCGGTGACGCAGGTCAGGGTCGACAGGCGCAGCGCGCTCCAGCCGCGAAAGCCCTGGCTGAGCGTGGTGTAGGCCACCCACGCTGCCGCACCGGCGAACACCATCGCGTCGCCCAGCAGTTCGCGTGCCCCGGTGCCGGGCCCCAGGCCCGACAGCGCGGCGCCGCCGCGGGTCACCACCAGCACCACGCCGGCGAAGGCCGCCGCGATCGCCGCCAGGGTGAACCGTGACGGGCGCTGCCCGTGGACCCGCCACTGGACGATCGCGGTCATCGCCGGCTGCAGTGAAATGATGATCACCGCCACCTCGGGCTGGGTCATCGACAGCCCGACGAAGACCAGCAGGGCCGAGCCGGCCATGCCGACCACGCCGGCGATCGTGGCCCGCCAGCCGTGGCCGTCGAATGACAGCGCCCCCCGACCCTCGCGCCAGACAAGCAGGGGCAGGAAGACGAGCACCGCGGTGCCGTAGCGCAGCAGGGTGATCGTGTAGCCGTCGATGTCGGCGAGCGCACCCTTGGCGACCGGAAACTGGGCCCCCCAGACGAGGACTGCCGCCAGTGCCAGACCCAGTCCCGCGCCCGTCGGCCGGCCCGGCGCGGCGGCCGGCGAGCGGTCGGCGGCTACAGGACCACCTTGACCCCGGGGTGACCCGCCACCGCCCGGTACAGCGCTTCCAGCTGCGCGCGCGAACTCACCCGCAGCGGCAGCGTCAGGCTCAGGTAGGTGCCCTTGGAGGAGGTGCGCAGTTCGATGGTGGCCGGATCGAAGCCGGGCACATGGTGACAGGCGAGCTCGGCGATCGACTGCGCGAAGCCGTCGACCCGGGCGCCCATCACCTTCAGCGGAAAGTCGGCCGGAAAGGCGAGCAGCTGCTCGATCCGGTCGAAGGTGTCGGAGATCGCCGTGGAATCGGCGCCCGGCGCGGGCTCGCTGCTCATCAGGCGGCCCGCTTGGCGGCCTGGTAGGCCTCGAACAGCCGCTGGTAGACAGGGCCCGGCACACCCTTGCCCACCGGCTGGCCGTCCAGCCGGGTGACCGGGACGATTTCCTTGGTCGCCGAGCTCACCAGCAGTTCGTCGGCGGCCAGCACCTCCTCGCGCAGGATCGGTCGGGTCTGCATCGGCACCCCGCTGCTCGCACACAGTTCATCCATCAGGCCGACCCGGATGCCTTCGAGGATCAGGTGATCGCGCGGCGGCCCGAACAGCGTGCCGTGGCGCACCATCCAGACATTGGACGACGAGCCCTCGGTCAGGAAGCCGTCGCGAAACATCACGCACTCCACCGCCTGGGCATCGACGGCAGCCTGGCGGGCCAGCACGTTGCCCAGCAGCGAGATCGACTTGATGTCGCAGTGCAGCCAGCGCTCGTCGGGCAGGGTGATCGCGGCGATGCCGTGCTCGCGTTGGGCCGTCGGCACCGGTTGCAGTTCGCTGGCCATCGCGAACACCGTCGGGGTCGCGTCCTTCGGGAAGGCGTGATCACGCCGCGCCACGCCGCGGGTGACCTGGAGGTAGATGAACTGGTCGCGCCACGGGTGACGCCGGATCAGTTCTTCGACCAGCCGGGTCCAGCCGGCGTCATCGAGCGGGTTGTCGATGCGGATCTTGCCCAGGCTGCGGCGCAGGCGCGCCAGGTGCTGCGGCCAGCGGAACAGCCGCCCGCCGTAGGCCGGCACGACCTCGTAGATGCCGTCGCCGAATATGAAACCGCGATCGAGGACCGGCACGCGGGCCTGGTCGATCGGCAGGAATTCACCATTGAGAAATACCGTCTGATCTGCGCTCATCATCGCTCCATCCAGAGTCGGATCGTATCCCAGGCCCGTCCGAAGATTCCCGCCTGAGCGACCTCCTGCAGCGCGAGCACCGGGCTCTCGAGCAGGACCTGGTCGCCCAGTCGCACCCTCAAGGTGCCGATCCGCTGACCGCGGCTGATCGGCGCCACCAGCGGCTGCACGCGTTCGATTTCCGCCTTGACCGCCGCGGCCTGGCCGCGCGGCACCGCCACCAGCATGTCGCGGTCGAAGCCGGCCTTGACCTCGTCGGCGGTGCCCTTCCAGACGCGGTAGGTGCCGCTGGGCTGGTCCTTGGCGAAGAGCTTCACCGCCTCGGTGCCCTGGAAGCCCCAGTTGAGCAGCTTCTGGCTCTCGACGGCGCGCGCCGTCTCGGACGCGGTGCCCACCACCACCGAGAGCAGGCGCCGCTGCACACCGGTGCCGGTCTGCTCGCGCCGGGCCGATGCGATCAGGCAGTAGCCCGCCGCCTCGGTGTGGCCAGTTTTGACGCCGTCCACGCTGGGGTCGATGAACAGCAACCGGTTGCGGTTGGGCTGGCGAATCCCGTTGTAGGTGTATTCCTTGCGCGAATACAGCTCATAGAGTTGCGGGTGGTCATTGATCAGGCGCACCGCCAGGGTCGCCAGGTCGCGCGAGGTGGAGTAGTGCCCGGGGTCGGGCAGGCCGGTGGCGTTGCGGAACTGGGTGTTGGCCATGCCCAGCCGCTTGGCCTCGCGGTTCATCATCTCGGCGAAGCCCGCCTCGGTGCCCCCCAGCGCCTCGGCCAGGATGACCGACGCGTCGTTGCCCGACTGGATGATCATGCCCTGCATCAGTTCGTTCACCGTCGCCGGGTTGGCGGGGTCGACGAACATGCGCGAGCCGATCGCTTTCCAGGCGGTCTGCGACACCGGCGGGCGCTGATCGCCCGAGAGCTTCTTGTCGGTGAGCGCCGAGAACACCAGATGCGCGGTCATCAGCTTGGTGAGCGAGGCGGGATCGACCTTCAGGTCGGGTTCCGACGCGGCCAGCGTCTGCCCGGTGGTGACGTCGATCAGCAGCCAGGCGCGCGCGGCGAGGATGGGTGCGCCCCCCGGCTGGGTCGCCGCCGGGGCGGCCGGCGCCGCGCGTGCCGCCGCCTGGCGCG
>CAIZNI010000051.1 GCA_903934295.1 uncultured beta proteobacterium | reverse complement strand
GTCATGCACCGTGGCGTCGGTCGAACCCTCGGCGAACCAGGCGCGGCGCCGGCCCTTGAGGTGCGCGGTCGCCGCGCCGCCGGCAGCACCGGCCAGCGGCAGCGTGGGAGTCGGTCCCGCGGAACGGACGCGGAAATTCACCGCCTCGATCCGCGCGCCATCGGGCACCATCGTGTAACGGGCGGAATAGGTGCGGGCGAAGCTGTCGCGGATCGCGGGCAGCGCGAGCGGGCCGGCCGCCGCGCGCAGCGCGCGGGCCAGCGGATGGGCGCTGCCGGTTTCGAGCGCGGCCGCGCGCGCCAGCACCTGTTCGCGGGTGTGGCTGCCGAAGGTCTCGATCTCGACGAGTTCGGGGCGCCCGCGGGTCAGGGTGCCGGTCTTGTCGAAGACCACGTCGGTGCAGGCGGCCAGGCTTTCGAGTGCCCGTCCGCTGGCCACCAGCACGCCGTGGCGGCCCAGGGCGCCGGTGGCCGCGGCCAGCGCTGCCGGGGTCGCCAGCGACAGCGCGCACGGACAGGAGACGACCAGCACCGCAATCGCGATCGGCAGTGCGCGAGCGGGTTCCGTTACCCACCAGAAGGCGAACACCGCGCCCGCCAGCAGCAGCAGCGCCAGCACGAACCAGGAAGCCACCCGGTCGGCCAGTCGGGCCAGCGCGGGCTTGTCGCGCGCGGCGCGCTCGATCAGCCGCTCCAGGGTCGAGACGGTGCTCTCGGCGCTATTGCGCAGCACCCGCGCCAGCACGGTGGCGCCGGTGTTGATCGCGCCGCCGGCGATCTCGTCGCCCGGCCCGCGCCGCACCGGGGCCGACTCGCCGGTCAGCAGCGACTGGTCGATCGCGGTCTCGCCGGCCAGCAGCACCCCGTCGACCGGGAAGCGGCTGCCTTCGCCGACCCGGATCAGGTCCCCGGGCGCCACCCGCAGCGCGGGGACGGTCTCGGTGGCCGCCTGCAGGAAGTCGGCGGCGGTGCCCTGGGCGGGGTCGATCAGACGCTCGACGCGCTCGGGCAGCGCGGCGGCCAGTGCGTCGACCGCGCGGCTTGCCCGCTGGCGCGCCAGCCATTCGAGGTGGCGCGCAGCCAGCAGCAGGAAGACGAACATGGTGACCGAGTCGAAATAGACCTCGCCGTGCTGCGCCAGCGTCGCCCAGGTGCTGGCGGCGAAGGCCGCGCCCACGCCCAGCGCCACCGGCACGTCCATGCCCGGCGAACCGGCCTTCAGGTCGCGCCAGGCGCCGGCGAAGAACGGCCGCGCGCTGTAGAGCACCACCGGCGCGGTGAGCAGCAGGCTCGCCCAGCGCATCAGGTTCTCGTGTGCCCACTCGAGGTCGCCGGCGCTCGCGGTGTAGCCAGGCAGCGCGTACATCATCACCTGCATCATGCCCAGCCCCGCCACGAACAGCCGGCGCGACAGCGAGCGGCTGGCGCGGGCGAGCTGGGCCTCGCGGCGGCGCGAATCGTAGGGCAGGGCCCGGTAGCCCATCGCGGCCACCCGCTCGAGCAGCGTCGACAGCCGGGTGCGGGCAGGATCCCAGCGCAGCACCGCGCGCTCGGTGGTGAAGTTGACGCTCGCGCCCAGCACGCCAGGCTGCGCGGTGAGCGCGCGCTCGATCAGCCAGACGCAGGCGCCGCAGCGCAAGCCCTCGAGCAGCAGCGTGGTCTCGGCGGCCGGAACGCCGCCGGGTGTGTCGGCTTTGCCGTGGCGCACGATGCCGGCCTGGACATCGGGCTCGTCGTACAGGGCGAGCTGCGCGGCCAGGTCGCGCGGTATCGCGTCGGGGCCGGAGGCCGGCGAGCTGCGGTGGCGGTAGTAGTCGCCCAGCCCCGCCGCCTCGATCGACGAGGCCACCGCCTGGCAGCCGGCGCAGCACATCTCGCGCGGCTGGTTCGCGACCGAGGCGAGCCAGCGCCCGGGGGCGGGCACCGGCTGGCCACAGTGGAAACAGGCGGGCGAGGGCATCGGTGGGGCGTTCAGAACAGGGTCAGGCAGGCGTCGACCACCCGGTGCAGGTGCACGAGCGGATCGAGGCGCGCCAGGCCGGCCACGCCGAAGGCGGTGATCAGCACGCCGGCGGCCACCCGCAGCCGCGGGCTGGTCAGCCAGCGCCGCGCGATCGCGGCCGATCCGCCCAGCGCCAGCAGCGCGGGCAGCGTGCCGGCCCCGAAGGCCAGCAGCAGCGCCGCCCCTCGCAACGCGCTGCCCGAGAGCAGGGCGGCCATCAGCACGCCGTAGACCATGCCGCAGGGCACCCAGCCCCAGACCAGCCCGGCGCGCCAGGCGCGGGCCACGCTGTCGGCCGCGAGGCTGCGGGCGGCCAGCGGCTGCAGGCGTCGCCACAGACCCGCGCCCGCGCCCTCGAGCACCGACAGCCCGCGCCAGGCGCCTGTCAGCGACAGGCCCATCGCGATCAGCAGCAGGTTGGCGGCGATGAAGCCGGCCTGCTGCACCGGCAGCACCTGGCGCACCAGGGTGGCCGACGAGCCGATCGCGCCGGCCAGCGCGCCGGCCACCGCGTAACTGGTGATGCGGCCCAGGTTGTAGCCCAGCACCAGCCGTGCCGGTCGCGCCAGCGGTTGCACCCGCACGCCGATCGCGGCCAGCCGGCGGGCGGCGGACGACGCCGCGTCGCCGGGGCGTGGCGGATCCGCCGGGCGGGTCGGGCCCGGAGCGCCGTCGGCCGGTTTGGCGCTGCCGCCGGCGCTTGCGCCCATCACCGCGACGATTCCACCGCACATGCCGGCGCAATGCAGCCCGCCCAGCAGGCCGACGAGAAACACCGAGAGCAGGGTGACGTCGATCATTCGGTGTGCGGGCGTGAGGACGCCCGTCGCGGCGAACGGTTCATGAAAGATCGGCGGTAACGCATAGAATCGTGACGGCGGCCTCATCAGCCCTCTTGGAACAACCTTCAGAATACGGCCGCCGGCGCGCGGCGACCACGACAAAGCGCAATGCCGAGAACCCTCTGGATCGATACCGACGAACGGCTGTTCACCTGGGACCAGACCCGGCTGCCCTTCGAGTCGGTCGTCATCGCGCTGGCCGGTGAGGCCGACTGCGCGCACGCCATCACCTCGATGCAGGTCCGCGGGGCGCCGCTGATCGGCGCAGTGGGCGCTTACGGACTGGCCCTTGCCCTGCGTGAACGGGCCGACGACGCAGCGCTGGCGCAGGCGTTGCAGCGCCTCAATGCCACCCGCCCGACCGCGGTGAACCTGCGCTGGGCGCTGGAGCGGGTGCGCGACCGGGTGCTGCCGCTGCCGGTGGCCGCGCGTGCCGACGCCGCCTGGCAGGAGGCCGGCCGCCTGTGCGACGACGATGTCGCGTGCAACGCGCAGATCGGCCATCACGGCGGGCGGCTGTTGCAGGCGCTCGCCCCGCGCGCCGGCGTCCTGCAGATCCTCACCCACTGCAACGCCGGGCGCCTGGCCACCGTCGATCACGGCACCGCGCTCGCGCCGGTCTACGCGCTGCACGCGCAGGGCGTGCCGCTCCATGTCTGGGTCGACGAGACGCGGCCGCGCAACCAGGGGGCCAGCCTCACCGCCTGGGAGCTGGCCGATCGCGGCGTGCCGCACACGGTGGTGAGCGACAACGCCGGGGGCCTGCTGATGCGCGAGGGACGGGTCGATGCGGTGCTGGTCGGCTGCGACCGGGTGGCCCGCAACGGCGATGTCGCCAACAAGATCGGCACCTACCTGAAGGCGCTGGCGGCCCGCGACAACCGGGTGCCCTTCTATGTCGCCTGCCCGGTCTCGACCATCGATCCGCGGGCGCCCGACGGCGCGGCGATCCCGATCGAGGAGCGCAGTCCGCGCGAAGTCACCCACATCCGCGGCCGCGACCCTCTCGGGCAACTCGTCGATGTCCAGATCGTCCCCGACGGCTCGGCCGCGCTGAACCCGGCCTTCGACGTCACGCCGGCCCGCCTGGTCGATGCGCTGATCACCGAGCGCGGACCCTGTGCGGCCAGCGAGCCGGCGCTGGCGCGGCTGCTCCAAGATGACCGCTGAGCCGTCCGCTGAGCCGTCCGCCGGCGGGGCTGGCGCCGCCAATTCTGCCGGCAGCCCTGCCGGTGTGCCTGTCGCCGCCCCGCGCCACGACGACTCGCTCACCACCGAGAATCAGGCGCGAGCCGCACTGATCGACACCTGCCGGGAACTGAACGCGCGCGGCATCAACCAGGGCAAGGCGGGCAACGCCTCGCTGCGCTGGGACCGGGGCGGCGCGGCCGGCCTGCTGGTCACGCCGTCGGCGCTGCCCTACGCCCGGATGCGCCCCGACGACATCGTCTGGCTGTCGCTGCAGACCCGGACGCAGGCCGACTCGCAGACCGACTCGCAGACCGGTGGTGCACCGCCCACCGTCCCCGCGGTGATCGACAGCAATGGCCGCCGCCCGAGTTCCGAGTGGCGCATCCATCGCGACATCTACGCCGCGCGGCCCGACGCGGCGGCAGTGGTCCATGCGCACCCGCCGCATGCCACCGCCCTGGCCTGTCTGGCCAGCGTACAGGCGGCCGGGATCCCGGCCTTCCATTACATGGTGGCGATGGCCGGTGGCAACGACATCCGCTGTGCCGGCTATGCCACTTTTGGGACCCAGGCGCTCAGCGACACCGCGCTGGCCGCGCTGGCGGGCCGGCGCGCCTGCCTGATGGCCCACCACGGCATCGTCGCGCTGGGCGCCTCGCTCGAGAGCGCGCTGGCGCTGGCCGAAGAGGTCGAGTCGCTGTCGCGGATGTATCACCTGGCCTGCCAGCTCGGCGTGCCGCCGGTGCTCGGCGACGACGAGATGGCGCGCGTGCTGGTGCTGTTCGCCGACTACCGGCCTGATCAGGCCGCCGCGCCCGGCTGACCCGCCTGGTTAGGCCGCCGTCCCCGGCTGAGCGGTGCGTCCGGCCCGCAGGACGCGCGCCAGGTACTTGCCGGTGTGGCTGGCGTCATTGTCGGCCACCGACTCGGGCGTGCCGACCGCCAGCACCTGCCCGCCGCCGGCACCACCCTCCGGGCCCATGTCGATCAGCCAGTCGGCGGTCTTGATGACATCCAGGTTGTGCTCGATGACGATGACGGTGTTGCCGGCATCGCGCAGCGCGTGCAGCACCCGCAGCAGCAGGTCGATGTCGTGGAAATGCAGGCCGGTGGTCGGCTCGTCCAGGATGTAGAGCGTGCGTCCGGTGTCGCGCTTGGACAGTTCCTGCGACAGCTTCACCCGCTGCGCCTCGCCCCCCGACAGCGTGGTTGCGCTCTGGCCCAGCCGCACATAGCCCAGGCCGACCTCCAGCAGCGTCTGCAGCTTGCGCTGGATCTGCGGCACGCTGCGAAAGAAGGCGTGCGACTGCTCCACCGTCATGTCCAGCACCTCGGCGATGCTGCGCCCCTTGTACTGCACCTCGAGCGTCTCGCGGTTGTAGCGCCGGCCCTGGCAGGTGTCGCACGGCACATACAGGTCGGGCAGGAAATGCATCTCGACCTTGATCACGCCGTCGCCTTCGCAGGTCTCGCAGCGTCCGCCCTTCACATTGAACGAGAAGCGTCCCGGCCCGTAGCCGCGTTCGCGCGCGGTCGGCGTCTCGGCGAACAGTTCGCGGATCGGGGTGAACAGCCCGGTGTAGGTGGCCGGGTTGCTGCGCGGGGTCCGTCCGATCGGACTCTGGTCGACCGCGATCACCTTGTCCAGGTGCTCGAAGCCGTCGATGCCGTCGTGGGCGGCCGGCTCGGCCTGCGATCCGTACAGGTGGCGCGCGATCGCCAGGTGCAGCGTGTCGTTGACCAGGGTCGACTTGCCCGATCCCGAGACCCCGGTCACGCAGACCAGCAGGCCCAGCGGAAAGGCGACGTCGACGCCCTGGAGATTGTTGCCGCGGGCGCCCCGCACCACGATCGCGCGTTCGCCGGGCGCGGTGCGCCGGGTCGGCACTTCGATGCGCCGCGCGCCCGCCAGGTACTGGCCGGTCAGTGAATCCGGGTTGGCCTCGATCTCGGCGGGCGTGCCCTGCGCGACCACATGGCCGCCGTGCACGCCGGCCCCCGGCCCCATGTCGATCACATGATCGGCGGCGCGGATCGCGTCCTCGTCATGCTCGACCACCAGCACCGAATTGCCCAGGTCGCGCAGGTGGCGCAGCGTCTCGATCAGCCGATCGTTGTCGCGCTGGTGCAGGCCGATCGAGGGTTCGTCGAGCACGTACATGACGCCGGTCAGGCCCGAGCCGATCTGCGAGGCCAGCCGGATGCGCTGCGACTCGCCCCCCGACAGGGTCTCGGCCGCGCGATCCAGCGACAGGTACTGCAGTCCGACGTTGTTCAGGAACGCCAGTCGGTTGCGGATCTCGCGCACGATGCGCTCGCCCACGGTGGCGCGGTTGCCCGGCAGCGTCAGGGTGTCGAACCACTGCAGCGCATCACGCAGCGTCCAGTGCGAGACTTCCCAGATCGGACGGTCGTCGCCGCGCGGTCCCACCCGGACATGGCGCGCATCCAGACGCAGTCGCGTGCCCTCGCAGGTCGGGCAGACATGGGTGTTGCGGTACTTGGCCAGTTCCTCGCGGATGTGCGCGGAATCGGTTTCCTTCCAGCGCCGCTCCAGGTTGGGGATCACCCCTTCGAACGGATGTTCGCGCACCACGCTGCGTCCGCCCTCGCCCGCATGGGTGAACGGAACCCGGCGGGTGCCCGAGCCGTGCAGCACCACCGCGCGCACCTCATCGGGCAGCGACTCGAAGGGCGTGTCGACATCGAAGCGATAGAAGGCCGCCAGGCTGGTCAGCATCTCGAAATAGAGCTGGTTGCGGCGATCCCAGCCCTTGATCGCGCCCGAGGCGAGCGACAGGTTGGGGAACTGCACCACCCGCTTCGGATCGAAGAATTCGACCGTGCCCAGGCCGTCGCATTCCGGGCAGGCGCCCAGCGGGTTGTTGAACGAGAACAGCCGCGGCTCGAGTTCGCGCAGCGAGTGGTTGCAGATCGGACAGGCGAAGCGGTTCGAGAGCATCTGCTCGGCGGCACTCTCGACATCCAGGATCACCGCACGGCCGTCGGCCAGGCGCAGCGCGGTCTCGAAGGACTCGGCCAGGCGCTGCTTGATGGCGGGGCTGACCTTGATCCGGTCGACCACCACATCGATCGAGTGCTTCTGGTTCTTGCCCAGGGTCGCTGCGCTCTCGTCCAGGTTGATCACCCGCGGCTCGCTGTCGCGGCCCTCGGTGCTGACCCGGACCCGCACGAAGCCCTGCGCGCGCAGGTCTTCCAGCAGCTCGACGTGCTCACCCTTGCGGGCGGCCAGCACCGGCGCGAGGATCATCAGGCGCGTGCCCTCGGGCCGGGCCAGCGCCGCGTCGACCATCTGCGCCACCGTTTGCGCCTCCAGCACATGGGTCGGGTGCTGCGGGCAGTAGGGGGTGCCGGCGCGGGCGAACAGCAGGCGCAGGTAGTCGTGGATCTCGGTGACGGTGCCCACGGTGGAGCGCGGATTGTGGCTGGTGGCCTTCTGCTCGATCGAGATCGCCGGCGACAGGCCTTCGATCAGGTCGACATCGGGCTTTTCCATCAGCTGCAGGAACTGCCGCGCATAGGCCGACAGCGATTCGACGTAGCGGCGCTGCCCCTCGGCATAGAGGGTGTCGAAGGCCAGCGAGGACTTGCCGGAACCGGAGAGCCCGGTGATGACCACCAGGCGGTTGCGCGGCAGGTCCAGCGAAATGTTCTTGAGGTTGTGCGTGCGTGCACCGCGTATGCGGATTTCGTCCATCGGGTCGCAGTCGACGCCCGGTGACGGGCAGGCAATCGATTAATATACCGCGTTGCATCATCCCGGGCGTCCGGACACCGGTGCGTGCCGGCTGGGCCGCGGTGCGCCACCCCCCTTTGCAGCCTGTGGCTTGCCGCCTTTCTTTTCCCTCTTCCGCCCTTTCCCTCCTGCCTGCCCGCCCGTCCCCGATGTCCGATCGCCCCGATTCGATGACCCGCCCGGAACTGCGGGCCAGCGCCGCGCTGGCCTTCGTGTTTGCGCTGCGCATGTTCGGGATGTTCCTGATCCTGCCGGTGTTCGCGGTGCAGGCGCGTCTGCTGCCGGGTGGCGACAACGCGCTGCTGGTCGGGCTGGCGCTGGGCGCCTACGGGTTCGTCCAGGCGCTGCTGCAACTGCCCCTGGGGATGGCCTCGGACCGGATCGGCCGCAAGCCGGTCATCGTCGCCGGCCTGCTCCTGTTCGCCGCCGGCAGCCTGGTGGCGGCGACCGCCCAGGACGTGCTGGGCGTGCTGATCGGGCGGGCGATCCAGGGCGCGGGCGCGGTGTCGGCGGCGGTCACCGCGCTGGTGGCCGACAGCACTCGCGAATCGCAGCGGACCAAGGCGATGGCGATGGTGGGGGCCTCGATCGGGCTGAGTTTCGCGCTCACTCTGGTGGCCTCCCCCTGGCTGCATGCCCGGATCGGGCTCTCGGGTCTGTTCGAACTGACGGGTGCGCTGGCGCTGGCCGCGATCGGCGTCACCCTGTGGGTGGTGCCGCCGACACCGGCGCGCGAGGTCCAGCGGCGTACCACGCCGCTGCGCGTGCTGCTGCTGGACCCGGCCCTGATGCGGCTGAACATCGGCGTCTTCGTGCTGCACGCGGTCCAGATCGGGTTTTTCATGGTGATACCGGGATGGCTGGTCGAGCGCGCCGGCGTGCCGCTGCGCGATCACGCGCCCCTCTACCTGGTGGCGGTGACGGTGTCGCTGCTGCTGATGCTCGCGCCGCTGGGCTGGGGCGAGCGGCGCGGCCGGATGCGCGAGGTCTTCGCGGTCGGCGTGCTGCTGCTGCTGGCGGTGCTCCTCGCCCTGATGACCGAGCCACACGGTCTAGTCCCTCTGGTGGGCTTGATGACGCTGTACCTGACGGCGTTCAATGTGCTGGAAGCGTCGCTGCCCTCGCTGGTTTCGCGGATGGCACCTGCCGACTCGCGGGGGGCGGCGCTGGGTATCTACAACACGGTGCAGTCGATCGGATTGTTCTGCGGCGGCGCGCTGGGCGGCTGGGCGTATCAGCGCCTGGGCGCGTCGGCGGTGCTGGGTGTGGCGGCGGTGCTGGTGGTGGTATGGTTGGCAGCCACCGTCAGCCAGAAGCGATGGCCGCTGGCGCGGGGCGCGTCGCCGGCGGACCTGCCGTCCGGTCAGCCGGTGTCTGAACAAGGCCGCAGTCGCGGCTGAACGCCCGCCGACAGGCGCAATCCCGGGTCGATCGCACACCCAAGGCGCGATGCCTCGCGCGAAAGAGAGTGAACATGGCTGCAGTGAACAAGGTGATCCTGGTGGGCAATCTCGGGCGCGATCCCGAAACCCGTTATTCCCCGAATGGCGGCGCGATCTGCAACGTTTCGATCGCCACCACCCGAAGCTGGAAGGACAAGGCCAGCGGCGAGCGCAAGGAAGAGACCGAGTGGCACCGGGTGGTCTTCTATGACCGCCTGGCCGAGATCGCCGGCGAATACCTGAAGAAAGGGCGCCCGGTCTATGTCGAGGGTCGCCTGAAGACCCGCAAGTGGACCGACAAGGAAGGCCAGGAGAAGTTCACCACCGAAATCATCGCCGAGGAGATGCAGTTGCTCGGCGGCCGTGAGGGTGGCGGCGGCGGCGGCGGCGGTGGTGGTGACTACGAGGGCGCTGGCGCCGGGTCGGGGTCCTCGGGGTCCTCGGGGTCCTCTGGGTCCTATTCCCGCGAATCGTCCGGTGGTGGCGGCCGCGAGGGCAGTGGCGGTGGCCGCGAGAGCGGTGGTGGCGGTGGCGGTGGCGGTGGCGCCCGGCCCGCGGCCAGAAAGCCCGCGCCCAATTTCGACAACATGGACGACGACATCCCGTTCTGACGCATGCGGGGGCGTCTGTTGCGGTGGCCGCTGCCGGCGCTGCTCGGCTGGGGTGTGGCTTGGGGGCTGTTCTTCCTGCTGCGCGCCCAGGCGGTGTCGGTGCCGATCGCGCTGTCGGGCGCGACCCTCGCGGGGCTGGTTGTCGCGGCGGCCGGCAACACCCCGTGGCGGCGAGTCTTCATCGGCGCCGGCTTTCCGCTCTCGGCGCTGCTGCTGATGCTGTCGGCCGGTCAGACGGGCGCGGCGGGTTCCCTGCCGGCCTGGACCTGGCTCGCGCCGCTGGCCCTGCTGGTCCTGCTCTATCCGATCAACGTCTGGCGCGACGCGCCGCTGTTTCCCACGCCTGAGGGCGCCCTGCGCGGGCTGGCCGCCCGGGTGCCCCTGCCGGCGCAGGCGCTGGTCATGGACGCGGGTTGCGGCCTGGGCGCCGGGCTCGCGGCCTTGCGCCAGGAATATCCCCAGGCGCGTCTGATCGGGCTCGAATGGAGCTGGCCGCTGGTGCTGGCCTGCCGCTGGCGTTGCCGCGATGCCCGGATCCGTCGCCAGAGCATCTGGCGCGCCGACTGGTCGGGCTGCAGCCTCGTCTACCTGTTCCAGCGCCCCGAGAGCATGGGACGTGCCGCCGACAAGGCGGCGGCTGAATTGCCCGCGGGCGCCTGGCTCGCCAGCCTGGAGTTCCCGCTGCCCGGGATCGAGCCCACCGCGCGGCTCGAGTCGGTTCCCGGCAAGCCGCTCTGGCTGTACCGGATGCCGCTGCGCCCCGCGCGCGATGTCCCGGCGGGCTGAGGCTGCGCAGCGTCGGCGCTCGAAATCCCATATAATTCAAGGTTTTCCGCAAAACCAGCGCCGGGCTTCCGAAGTCCAATCGGAAACCCCTCACGGAATCTCATCACCATGCCGATCTTCGCTTACCGATGCGAAAGCTGTGGCTTCGCCCAGGATGTCCTGCAAAAACGCAGCGATCCGGTGCTGCACATCTGTCCGGGCTGCGGTGCCGATGCCTTTCGCAAGCAGCTGACCGCCCCGGCCTTCCAGTTGAAGGGTTCTGGCTGGTATGTCACCGACTTCCGTGACAATGGCAAGGCCAAGCCGGGTGACGTGTCGGGTGACAGCAAGGGCAAGGAGGGCGCGCCGGTGACCGGTGCGCCGGTCGCGGGCACCCCCGCCACGCCCGCGCCCGCGGCGCCCGCCCAGACATCGTCGCCTGCGCCGACGCCCGCCGCCGCCCCGGCGCCCGCCTCGGGCGGCAACAAGACCGCCTGAGCCCGCGGGCTCGATCAGGAGCACACCTTGCCCGGTACGTCGTCCACTCCCAAATCGCCGCTGCGATCGTATTTCGTCACCGGCCTGCTGATCTGGGTGCCGCTGGTGATCACGCTCTGGGTGCTCAACCTGATCGTCAGCACCATGGACCAGACGCTGCAGCTGCTGCCCGAGCACCTGCAGCCCGAGAAGCTCTTCGGACGGCGCGTGCCCGGCCTCGGGGTCATCCTCACCCTGGTGGTCATCTTCCTGTCGGGGCTTCTCACCCGCAACATTCTCGGCCAGGGGCTGGTTCGCCTCTGGGAGGCGGTGCTGGCGCGGATCCCCATCGTGCGCTCCATCTATTCCAGCGTGAAGCAGGTGAGCGACACGGTGCTCTCGCCCAGTGGCCAGGCGTTTCGCAAGGCCATCCTGGTGCAGTACCCGCGCAGCGGCGTCTGGACGATCGGTTTTCAGACCGGCACGCCCGCGCATGAAGTGAAGTCGGTGGTGTCGGTCGAGATGGTCTCGGTCTATGTGCCGACCACGCCGAATCCGACCTCGGGATTCTTCCTGATGTTCCCGCGCCACGAGACGATCGAGCTGGCGATGAGCGTCGACGAGGCGCTGAAGTACGTGGTGTCGATGGGCGTGGTGGCGCCCAATCCCGATACCGGCTCCGCCGCGCGCAGTGCGCGCGCCGCTGCCGCGACATTGCCACCCGCCTAGCGTCCCGGTCCGGCGCCCGGCACCCATTTCCCCTGGAGAAACAGCATCATGCGCACCTGTTATGCCGGCCTGGTGGCCGCCGACCGTCTCGATCAGGTGGTGACCTTGTTCGGCTGGGTTCATCGGCGCCGCGATCACGGCGGCGTGATCTTCATCGACCTGCGTGACCGCGAGGGTCTGGCCCAGGTGGTCTGCGATCCCGATCGCGCCGACGTGTTCGCGGTGGCCGAGCGCATCCGCAACGAGTTCTGCGTGCGGATCGTCGGCAAGGTCCGCCGGCGTCCCGAAGGCACCAGCAATGCGAACTTGAAGAGCGGCGAGATCGAGATCCTCTGCCATGAACTGGAGATCCTGAACGCCTCGGTCACCCCACCGTTCCAGCTCGACGACGAGAACCTCTCCGAGACGACCCGGCTGACCCACCGCGTGCTCGACCTGCGCCGTCCGGCCATGCAGAAGAACCTGATGCTGCGCTATCGGGTGGCGATGGAAGTGCGCCAGTATCTGGATTCCCTGGGCTTTGTCGACATCGAGACGCCGATGCTCACCAAGAGCACCCCCGAGGGGGCGCGCGACTACCTGGTGCCCTCGCGGGTGAACGCCGGGCAGTTCTTTGCGCTGCCCCAGTCGCCGCAGCTGTTCAAGCAGTTGCTGATGGTCTCGGGCTTCGACCGCTACTACCAGATCACCAAATGCTTTCGCGATGAAGACCTGCGCGCCGATCGCCAGCCCGAGTTCACCCAGATCGATTGCGAGACCTCGTTCCTGGACGAGATCGAGATTCGGGCGATCTTCGAGGAGATGATCCGGCAGGTGTTCCACAACGCCATCGGCGTCGAGCTGCCCCCTCAGTTCCCGACCATGCAGTACTCCGAGGCGATGCGCCTGTACGGCTCCGACAAGCCCGACCTGCGGGTGAAGCTGCAGTTCACCGACCTCACCGAGGTCATGAAGGACGTCGACTTCAAGGTCTTCGCCGCTGCTGCCAACCTCGAGGGTGGCCGCGTGGTCGGCCTGCGCGTGCCGGGCGGCGCCGAGCTCTCGCGCAGCGAGATCGATGCCTATACCCAGTTCGTGGCCATCTACGGCGCGCGGGGCCTGGCCTACATCAAGGTCAACGACGCGTCGCGCGGGCGCGAAGGCCTGCAGTCGCCGATCGTCAAGAACCTTCACGACAACGCCCTCGATGCGGTGATCTCGCGCACCGGCGCGCTCAACGGGGACCTGATCTTCTTCGGCGCCGACCGCGCCAAGGTCGTCAACGATGCGATCGGCGCCCTGCGCAGCCGGATCGGCCACTCGGAATTCGGGCGCCGCACCGGCCTGCTCGAGAGCGGCTGGCGCCCGCTGTGGGTGACCGACTTCCCGATGTTCGAATACGACGAGGAAGACGACCGCTGGACCGCGGTGCACCACCCCTTCACCTCGCCCAAGGATGGCCATGAGGACTACATGGCAACCGATCCCGGGCGCTGCGTGGCCAAGGCCTACGACATGGTGCTCAACGGCTGGGAGCTGGGTGGCGGGTCGGTGCGGATCCATCGCGAGGAAGTCCAGAGCAAGGTCTTCCGGGCGCTGAAGATCGGTCCCGAGGAGGCGCGCGCGAAGTTCGGTTTCCTGCTCGATGCGCTCCAGTACGGCGCACCGCCGCATGGCGGCATCGCTTTCGGTCTGGACCGGATCGTCACCATGATGACCGGTGCCGAGTCGATCCGCGACGTGATCGCCTTCCCCAAGACCCAGCGCGCCCAGTGCCTGCTGACGCAGGCGCCGTCGTCGGTCGACGAAAAGCAACTGCGCGAACTGCACATCCGGCTGCGTCAGCCGGAGCCCGCCAAGACCTGAGGGGCGCGCGACACCATGACGGCACGCCCCGCGGGCACCAAGATTCCGGAGTCCGTGCTGGTCGTGATCCACACGCCCGACCTGCGGGTGCTGCTGCTCGAACGCGCCGATCATCCGGGGTTCTGGCAGTCGGTCACCGGCAGCAAGGACGCGGCTGACGAGCCGCTCACGCTCACCTGCGCGCGCGAGGTGCTCGAGGAGACCGGCATCGATGTCACGCGCCATGAGCTCACCGACTGGGCGGTGACCCACCGCTACGAGATCTTCCCGCACTGGCGGCATCGCTATCCCGAAGGGGTCACCCACAACACCGAGCACGTGTTCGGGCTGCGGGTGCCGGCGCCGGTGGCGGTGACGCTGTCGCCGCGCGAGCACCTGCAGTCGGTCTGGCTGCCCTGGGAAGAGGCGGCGGGCCGCTGCTTTTCCTGGTCCAACGTGCAGGCGATCCAGGACCTCGCACGGCGCTACCCGGTCAGCCGATGAGCCCTGCGCCCGCGCCCGCTCCTGCCCCTGCCCGTCGAGCGACCGGCGCCGGTGCCCGGACGGCCAGCGACCGGGCCGGTGCGGCAGGACCGCTGCGTCTGCGGGTCGCCACCTACAACATCCACAAGGGCGTGACCAGCGAGCTGTTCGGTCTGCGCCGCGTCACCCGAATCCACGAACTGCGCGCGCGGTTGCATGAACTCGATGCCGACCTGGTGTTTCTGCAGGAAGTCCAGGGACGCCACGAACGGCATGCGGTGCGCTTCGAGCACTGGCCGCGCGAGTCGCAGCATGTCTTTCTGGCGGGTGCGACGACCCGCAAGCACACCTTCGAGGCGGCCTACGGACGCAACGCCTCGTACCTGCACGGCCACCATGGCAACGCGCTGCTGTCGCGCTTTCCGATCCTGCGCCGCGAGAACCGCGACGTCTCCGATCACGCGCTCGAGTCGCGCGGCATCCTGCACTGCGTGGTCCAGTGTCCGGGTGTCGATCTGCACTGCTTCGTGGTCCATTTCGGCCTGCTGGCCGGCAGCCGCGAGCGCCAGACCCGGGCGCTGGTCGAGTGGATCGAGCGCGAGATCGCGCCCGGTGCGCCGCTGATCATCGCCGGCGACTTCAACGACTGGCGCAACCTGCTGTCGGCCACGCTCTATGAACGCCTGGGTGTGCGCGAGGTCTTCGACATGGCCCGCCCGGCGGCCGGCATGCGTCAGCAGATGGTCCATTTCGTGCGCGACCGGCTGTTCGAACCGAGTGCCGCCGAGGGGGCGCGGTCGGCAGCGCCGGTGCGTCGCGTGCGCACCGCGCGCACCTTCCCGGCACTGGTGCCCTGGCTGCGGATGGACCGAATCTATCTGCGCGGCTTCGATGTCCGCGAGGCCAAGGTGATGCGCGGGCCCGAGTGGGCGCGCCTGTCCGATCACAGCCCGTTGCTGGCGGACCTCCAGGTCGAGGCCTGAGCGATGGCGGCGGCGGCGGCTGCCGGCCGTGCCCGACTGCGCCGGGTGGTGGCCCGGGTCGCCGGCCGCCTGCCCCTGACCTTGCCGGTCCTGCGAGCCGGGCATTCGATCGAATTGCTCGAGAGCGGGCAGGCCTACTTTCCTGCCCTGGAGCGGGCGATCGATGCGGCCCGCGTCGAGATCCACCTCGAGACCTACATCCTGCACGATGACGACACGGCCCGGCGGGTGGTGGCGGCGCTGGTGCGGGCGTGCGGGCGCGGCGTGGCGGTGCGCCTGGCGGTCGACGGTTTCGGCACCCCGCGCCTGAGCGGTGAAGTGGCGTCGATGCTGGCCGCCAGTCCGGTCGAGTTGCGGATCTTCCGGCCCGAGTCGCGCCCCTTTTCCCTCGACCGGCGCCGCCTGCGGCGGTTGCACCGCAAGCTGGTGGTGATCGACGCCGAACTCGCCTTCATCGGCGGCATCAACCTGCTCGATGACTGCATCGACCCGAACCATGGGCGCCTGGAGCACCCGCGGCTCGATTACGCGGTGGCCGTTCGCGGCCCGCTGGTCGACGATGCGCTCCAGGCGATGCGCCATGTCTGGACCGCGCTCACGCCGCGCGCGCTGCGCAAGGCGCGAATCCCCGCCACGAAAAACCACGGGTCATCGGTGATGCAGGTGAGCGCGGCGATTCCTGCCGCCGGCGCGCCTGCCGCGATGGTTGATGCAATGGCTGATCGGGCAACGGTTGATCCGGCACTGGTTGATCGGGCAACGGCTGACCAGGCAACCGTTGATCCAGCAACGGTTGGTCCGGCGGCGGGCGCCCCAGATGACGCAGCCCTGTTCTTTGTCGGCCTGCGCGCGAAGCTGCTGTTGCGCGACAACTGGCGCTTTCGGCGCACGATCGAGCGCGAGTACCAGGACGCGATCGAGCGGGCGCATCGCGACATCCTGATCGCCAATGCCTATTTCTTTCCGGGCACTCGCTTGCGCCGCGCGCTGGTCGCGGCGGCGACGCGCGGGGTTCGGGTCACCTTGCTGCTGCAGGGGCGGGTGGAGTACCGGTTGCAGCACTACGCCTCGCAGGCGCTCTATGACGAGCTGCTGGCCGCCGGCATCCGGATCGTCGAATACCAGACCAGTTTCCTGCACGCCAAGGTCGCGGTCATCGACGAATGGGCCACCGTCGGGTCGTCGAACATCGATCCGTTTTCGCTGCTGCTCGCCCGTGAGGCCAATGTGGTGATCCGTCATGCCGGTTTCGCGGCCCGGCTGCGCGCCTGTCTGGAAGCGGCGATCGCGGGGGGCGGCCATCCGGTGCTGGCTCGCCACCATGCGCGACGGGCACTGCCGGTGCGGGTGATGAACTGGTTCGCCTTCGCGATGCTGCGCGCCGGCGTCGCCCTGAGCGGGCGCGCCTCGCGCTACTGAGCGGCGAGGGGAGCGCGCGCGATCATGCCCGAGCCCGAACTGCTCGCGCTGCGCCCGCAGGGCCTGTACTGCGCGGCGGGCGACTTCTTCATCGATCCCTGGCGCCCGGTCGATCGCGCGCTGATCACCCATGCGCATGCCGACCACGCCCGCACCGGACACCGCCGCTATCTGGCCAGCGCCGAGTCGCTGGGCGTGCTCGGTGTGCGGCTGGGCCCGGTGTCGATCCAGGGACTGGCCTGGGGCGAGCCGATCACGATCGGCGGGGTGACGGTGTCCTTTCATCCGGCCGGCCACATCCTCGGATCGGCGCAGATCCGGCTGGCGCACCGTGGCCGTGTCTGGGTGGTCTCCGGGGACTACAAGGTCGAACCCGACCCCACCTGCACCGCCTTCGAGCCGGTGCGCTGCGACACCTTCGTCACCGAATCCACCTTCGGTTTGCCGGTGTATCGCTGGCAACCCCAGCGCGAGATCATGGCCGCCATCGATCGCTGGTGGTCGGCCAACGCTGCCGACGGCCGGGCCAGCATCCTCTACTGCTATTCGCTGGGCAAGGCGCAGCGCATCCTGAACGGGGTCGACGCCAGCATCGGCCCGATCGTGTGCCACAGCGCGATCCTGCCCCTGAACCGGGTGTATCAGCAGGCCGGCGTGCGCCTGCCCGCGGTGCTGGGCATCGAGGCCGGCGCCGATCCGGCGGTCGCCTCGCGGGCGCTCGTGCTGGCGCCGCCCGCCAGTGCCGGGTCGCCCGGGTTGCGCCGCTTCACCGATCCGTCGGACGCTTTCGCCTCGGGCTGGATGCAGTTGCGCGGGGCGCGTCGCCGGCGTGCGGTCGACCGCGGCTTCGTGCTCTCCGATCACGCCGACTGGCCCGGGCTGCAGCAGGCGATCGAGGCCAGCGGCGCGGCGCGGGTGCTGGTCACCCATGGACAGGTCGCTCCGCTGGTGCGCTGGCTGGGCGAGCAGGGCCGCGACGCGGCGGCGCTGCAGACCCGCTTCGGTGAAGGCGGCGACGATGCCGAGGGGGGCGACGCAGTGGGCGAGGCGCTCCCGGCTGACGCCCCCGCCCCCCGGCCCCTCATCGACGCGGCCGGTCAGTGGTTGCTGACCGATGGCGCGGACGGGTTTGCGCCGCCCCCGGGCGCCCCCGGAAAGGGCTGATCGGTGCGGGCCTTTGCCTCGCTCTATGCCGAGCTCGATGCGTCGACCTCGGTTCGCAGCAAGGTCGCGGCGATGCGCCGTCATTTCCTCGCGGTACCGGCGGAAGACGCGGCCTGGGCGGTGTACTTCCTGGCCGGCGCGCGGCCGCGCCGGCTGGTGCCTTCGGCGGTGCTGCGCGCGGCGGTGCGCGAGCAGACCGGCCTGCCCGAGTGGCTGTTCGATGAGTGCTACCAGAGCGTTGGCGATCTGGCCGAGACGATCGCGCTGCTGCTGCCCGCGTCCGCGCAGTCCGATGACGAGGGGCTGTCCGGATGGATGACCCATCACCTGCTGCCCTTGCGCGGACTCGACCCGGCCGAGCAGGCGGCGCGCGTGTGCACGCTCTGGGCCCGCCTGGACACCAGCGGCCGCTTCCTGATGAACAAGCTGATCACCGGTGGTCTTCGGGTGGGCGTGGCCCGTCAGCTGGTGCTGCGGGCGCTGGCAGCCGCTTGCGGCCGAGATGAGCACGAGCTGGCGCACCGTCTGATCGGCTACACCGCGGTGGATGCCCGTCCGGATGCGAACGCCTTCCTGCGACTGGTTGGCGAATCCGCCGGTGCCGATGGCGCGCCGGCCTCGGCCGGTCCGCGCCCGTATCCGTTCTTCCTCGCGCAGCCGCTGCAGCAGACGCCCGACACCCTCGGACCGGTCACCGACTGGCTGGCCGAGTGGAAGTGGGATGGCATTCGCGCCCAGCTGGTTCGTCGCGACGGGACCACCAGCCTCTGGAGCCGCGGCGAGGAACTGATCACCGAGCGCTTCCCGGAGATCGAGGCCGCCGCTGCCGCCTTGCCCGACGGTCTGGTGCTCGACGGCGAGGTGCTGTGCTGGGCGCCGGGCGCCGAGGCGCCGCTGCCCTTCGCGACCCTGCAGACGCGCATCGGCCGGCGCGCGGTCAGTGCGCGGCTGCTGCGCGAGGCGCCGGCCCGGTTCGTCGCCTATGACCTGCTCGAATGGCAGGGCCGCGACTGGCGGGCGCTGCCCACCCGGGAGCGGCGCGCGCGCCTGGAGGCATTGGCCACCACCTGGCCGGCGGGCGCCCTCACGCTGCCGGCCTTGCTGATCGAGTCCGACTGGACTGCGCTCGCGGCTCGGCGCGCGCAGTCGCGCCAGCGCGGCGTCGAGGGGCTGATGCTCAAGCGGGCGCAGGCGGCCTACGGCGTGGGCCGCACCCGCAGCCATCCGCAAGGCGACTGGTGGAAATGGAAGATGGACCCCTGGTCGATCGACGCGGTGCTGCTGTATGCCCAGCGCGGTCATGGCCGGCGTGCCAGCCTCTACACCGACTACACCTTCGCGCTCTGGAACGGGCCACCCGGCGCCGAACGCCGGCTGGTGCCGTTCGCCAAGGCCTATTCGGGCCTCACCGATGCGCAGATCCGGGCGGTCGACGCGGTGGTTCGGCGCAGCACCATCGAGAAGTTCGGGCCGGTGCGCAGTCTCGTGCCGAGCCTGGTGTTCGAACTCGGCTTCGAGGGGATCTCCCGATCGGCCCGCCACCAGTGCGGCGTGGCGGTGCGTTTCCCGCGTATCCTGCGCCCGCGGCCCGACAAGGGCATCGACGACGCCGATCAGCTGGCGAGCCTGCTGGCGCTGGTCGATGCGGCCGGCGCGGACCCGACCGGCTTGCAGGAAACCACCGATGATTGACCCCAGCGCGATTCGCCTGCTCGGCGTCGATTTCACCAGCGCCCCCCGGCGCGCCAAGGCCATCACCGCCGCCGGTGCGGCGCTGCTGCCGGCAAGTGCCCAAGCCGCTGCGGTCCGCGGTGCGGCGGGTGCAGGTGCAGGTGCAGGTGCAGGTGCGGGTGCGGGTGCGGGTGCCGGTGCCGGTGCAGACGATGCGTCGGCGAGTCACGCCGGCTTGCCGGTCATCGAACTGCGCTCACTGGTGTCCTTCGACACGTTCGCCGGCTTCGAACACTGGTTGCACACGCCCGGCCCCTGGGTCGGCGCCTTCGATTTTCCGTTCGGACTGCCGCGCGGCCTCCTGGCCGACTGGGGCTGGTGCGCCGAACGTGCGCCCGATCCCGTGGCGCGCCGAACGTCCGGCGATCCGTCGCGCGCCGGCGAGTCTGGCGCCGCCGACCCCGATCCGGGCTGGGCGGTGCTGACCGAGCGTCTGGCCGCGATCGGGCGGCCGGCCCTCGTCGAGCGCCTGCGGGCCTTCTGCGATGCCCGACCCGTCGGCGGAAAGTTTGCGCACCGGCGCACCGATGCGCCAGCCGGCTCCAGCCCGTCGATGAAATGGATCAATCCGCCGGTGGCGCTGATGCTGCACGAGGGCGCGCCGCGTCTGTTGCGCGCCGGGGTTCATCTGCCTGGCCTGGGTGTGGCGGGCGATCCGATGCGCGTGGCACTCGAGGGCTACCCCGGTCTGGTCGCGCGGGCGCTGATCGGTCGGGAGCCCTACAAGAGCGATGATCGCGCCCGCCAGACACCGGAGCGCACGGCGGCCCGCGCCCGGATCATCGCCAGCCTGGAGGCCGGTGCGGCTGCCGCATCCGTCGGCTCACCCGCCGCATCCGTTGGCGCATCCGCCGCACCCGTCGGCGCACCTGTCGCACCCGCCTTCCAGCTCGAACAGCCGGTGCGTTTCGATCCGCTGATCCGCCAGCGCTGCCTGGACGACGCCAGTGGCGACAGCCTGGACGCGGTGCTCTGCGTGGTGCTGGCCGCCTGGGGCTGGCGCCGTCGCGCCGATGGCTGGGGCCTGCCGGCCGACACCGACCCCCTGGAAGGCTGGATCGTCGGCGCCTGATCCGATTTCTGCCGACGGGGTCGGTGCTGCCCCACGACCCGAGTCGACCCATTCAAACCCTGTTTTGTCCGATCCCACAACCATGACACCACACCCGCTTCGCAAACCGCCGGTCCCCGCAGCGCGATGCCACCGTCCGAACCGGACCCGCCAGTTGTGCGGCGCCCTGGTGGCCTTGTTTCTTCTCGCCGATCCGGCGCTGGCCTTCGACATCCAGGGCCATCGCGGCGCGCGCGGCCTGGCCCCCGAGAACACCCTGGCGGCCTTTCGGGCCGGTCTGGCGGCGGGCGTCGATACCCTGGAGTCGGACATGGCGGTCACCCGCGACGGGGTGATCGTGATGGCCCATGACCCGCGCCTGAATCCCGAACTGGTGCGCGATCCGGCCGGGCGCTGGATCGAGGGGCCCGGCGCGCCGATCCGGTCGTTGAGCTTCGAGGAGCTGCGGCGCTACGACATCGGCCGTCTGCGCCCGGAGGGCGCTTATGCGCGCCAGTGGCCCGGCCAGCAGCCGGCCGACGGCGAGCGCTTTCCCGCGCTGAGCGAGCTCTTCGATCTGGTGCGGGCGCAGCCGCGTCGGGTTGCGCTCAACCTGGAGACCAAGATCACCCCCACCTCCGGCGACGAGGTGGTGGCGCCCGCCGAATTCGCCGGGCGGGTGGTGGCCGCGGTGCGCGCGGCCGGGTGGCAGGACCGCGTCACCATCCAGTCCTTCGACTGGCGAACCCTGCTGGAGGTCCGTCGACAGGCCCCTGAGATCGCGACCGCCTGCCTGACGATCGAGACCGAGCGGTCGAGCACCGTGCGGCCCGGCCCCGACGGGGCCTCGCCCTGGCACGCCGGGCTGAAGGTCGCCGACCACGGCGGGTCGCTGGCGCGACTGGTGGCGGCGGCCGGTTGCGGCACCTGGTCGATGTTCTGGCGGGACCTGACCGAAGCGCGCGTGCGCGAAGCCCGCGCGCTGGGCCTGAAGGTGCTGCCCTGGACGGTCAATGAAACCGCCGACATGCAGCGGCTGATCGGTTGGGGCGTCGACGGACTCATCACCGACTACCCGGATCGGCTGGCGCGCCTGCGCGGCGGTGCGGCCGGGCGCTGACGCCCCCGCCGCCCGGGGTCCCCTTCGCCGGTTTGACACCATCGCTCATCCGTAGAATAGTACGGTCGTTCGATAAACAGACCGGATCATGAAAAAAGGCGAACTCACCCGTGTGGCCATCGTCGCTGCCGCGCTCGAACTGTCGGCGCGCGTCGGCCTGGAAGGGCTGACCATCGGCGCCCTGGCCGAGCGCATGCAGATGTCCAAGAGCGGCGTCTTCGCGCACTTCGGCTCGCGCGAGGACCTCCAGATCGCGGTCCTGAAGGCCTATGAGCAGCGCTTCGTCGACGACGTGCTGATCCCCGGCCTGACGGCACCCCGCGGCCTGCCGCGGCTGCGCGCCATCATGGATCGCTGGCTCGAACGCACCGCGCTCGAGGCGGCCGACGGCTGCATCTGGATATCGGGCGCCTCGGAATACGACGACCGGCCCGGCCCGGTGCGCGAGGAACTCGTCACCATGGTGAAGGCCTGGCAGCGCGAACTCACGCGGGCGGCCCAGCAGGCCGCCGATCTGGGCGACCTGCACCCTGGCGTGCCGGTCGCCGAGCTGGTGTTCGAGCTCTATGGACTCGCCCTTGCGCTGCATCACGACACGCGCCTGTTGAACACGCCAGACTCGTTGTCCCGGGCTCGCCGGGTCTTTCAGCGGATCCTGGCGGCCAACGCGGTTCCGGACCGTCTGGCATCCGCATTATTGAACGACCGTTCGAAGAAATCGCCTTCCCCTCTCCCGCACCTCTGACAGGAGTTCCGCATGCCCCGATACACCCCTCCGATCCGCGACATGCAGTTCGTTCTGCACGAACTGCTCGGTGTGCAGGCCGAGTACGCCGCCATGCCGCGTCACGCCGAGGTCAGCCGCGACCTGATCGACCAGGTGCTCGTCGAGGGTGGCCGCTTCTGTGCCGAGGTGCTGCTGCCGATCAACCGCAGCGGCGACGAGGAGGGCTGCACCTACGAGGGCGACGGCGTGGTCCGCACGCCCAAGGGCTTCAAGGAGGCCTGGAACCAGTTTCGCGACGCCGGCTGGCCGACGCTGAACTGCGATCCGACCCTGGGCGGACAGGGACTGCCGGCGACGGTGGGCATCGCCTTCCAGGAGATGATGAACGCCACCAACCAGGCGTTCTCGATGTATCCGGGCCTCACGCACGGCGCCTATGACTGCCTGCTGGCCCACGGCACGGCCGAGCAGAAGGCCCTGTATCTGCCGCGCCTGGTGTCGGGCGAGTGGATGGGCACCATGTGTCTGACCGAGCCGCATTGCGGCACCGACCTGGGCCTGTTGCGCACCCGCGCCGAGCCGGAGGCTGCGGGCGGCTACCGGATCACCGGAACCAAGATCTTCATCTCGGCCGGCGAGCACGACCTCGTCACCAACATCGTCCACCTGGTGCTCGCCCGCCTGCCCGGTGCGCCCGCTGGCACGCGCGGCATCTCGCTGTTCATCGTGCCCAAGTACCTTGTCGGTCCCGATGGCAGCCTGGGCGCGCGCAACGGCGTGAAGGCCGCGCGCATCGAGGAAAAGATGGGCATTCACGCCAGCGCCACCTGCGTGATGGATTTCGACGGCGCGCTGGGCACGCTGGTGGGTGAGCCCAACAAGGGCCTGAACGCGATGTTCGTGATGATGAACGCGGCGCGCATCGGCGTGGGCATGCAGTCGCTGGGCCTGACCGAGGCGGCCTACCAGAACTCGGTGGACTATGCGCGGGAGCGCGGCCAGGGCCGTTCGCTGACCGGCGCCAAGGCGCCCGACCAGGCGGCCGATCCGATCATCGTTCATCCGGATGTGCGGCGCATGCTGCTCACCCAGCGCGCATACCTCGAGGGCAGTCGCGCGTTCGCGTACTGGCTGGGTCTGCACGCCGATCGCGCCGAGCACCATCCCGATGAGGACGAGCGCAAGGCGAGCCACGACCTGCTCGCGCTGCTCACGCCGGTGGTCAAGGCCTTCCTGACCGACAACGGTTTCCTGTGCGCGAACCTGGCGATGCAGGTCTACGGCGGCCACGGCTACATCCGCGAATGGGGCATGGAGCAGTTCGTGCGCGATGCCCGGATCAACATGATCTACGAGGGCACCAACACCATCCAGGCGCTCGATCTGCTCGGGCGCAAGGTGCTGGGCGACAACGGTGCCCGGCTGCGCCAGTTCGGCGGGCTGATCCGCGAACTCGTCGAGGAGCACGGCACCCGCGAGGACATGGCCGAGTTCATCAACCCGCTGGCCGACCTCGGCGAGAAGGTCGAGAAGCTCACCCTGGAGATCGGCATGAAGGCGCTGCAGAACCCCGACGAAGCGGGCGCCGCCGCGGTCGACTACCTGCGCGTGATCGGTCATCTGGTGATGGCCTATTTCTGGGCTCGCATGGCGCGCATCGCGCTCGACCATCCGCAGGACGACTTCTACAAGGCCAAGCTGATGGTGGCGCGTTTCTATTTCGCGCGCCTGCTGCCCGAGACCGCCGGGGCGATCCGCAGCGCGCGCGCCGGTTCGGCCAGCCTGATGGCGATGGACGCGGCGCTGTTCTGAGGCCTCGCCACCGTACCCCGATCACCCGCACCCGACCGTCCCTGGCCGCACGCCGCCGGTTATCCGAGGAGCCGTCTCATGAATCGCCTGATCGTTCCCGCGCGCCGAGCGCCCATCCCGATCGGCGGCACGCTTGGCTTCGAGTGCAGCACGCTTGCTCTCGAGCGCATGACGCTTGGCCTGCACCGCGCCGCGCGGTCGTTCGCCCTTGCCGCCGGCGCGGCGCTCGCCTGCGCGATGTCGCCGGCTTTCGCCCAGGCCGACGCCTCGCCGGTTGGCCTCTGGAAGACCGTCGACGACGAGACCCGGCAAGCCAAGGCGCTGGTGCGGATGGTCGAGAAGGACGGCGTGCTGACCGGGCGCATCGAGCGGATCCTGACCGACAGGGCCGATGCCCGCTGCGACCTCTGCACCGACGATCGCAAGGGGCGCCCGGTGCTGGGCATGACGATCATCGAGGGGATGAAGCGCGACCGCGATCACTGGGACGGCGGGCACATCCTCGATCCGAATAACGGCAAGGTCTATCGCAGTCGCCTGAAGCTCACCGACGGCGGTCGCCGCCTCGAGGTGCGCGGCTACATCGGTGCGCCGATGCTGGGCCGCACCCAGACCTGGCAACGGGAAGAATAAGGAGATTCGCATGAGCGCATTCAGGGTTGGAAAAGTCGCGGTGCTGGGCGCCGGCGTGATGGGGGCGCAGATCGCCGCCCATCTGGTCAACGCCGGCGTGCCGGCGATCCTGTTCGATCTGCCGGCGCGCGAGGGGCCGGCCAGCGGCATCGCGCAGCGCGCCATCGAAGCGCTCAAGCGGATGAGCCCGGCGCCGCTTGGCCACCCGGATCTGGCGGGCGCGATCGAAGCGGCCAATTACGACGACGACCTCGCCCGCCTGGGCGAATGCGACCTGGTGATCGAGGCGATCGCCGAGCGCCTGGACTGGAAGCACGACCTGTACCGCCGGGTGGCGCCGTTCGTGCGCGACGATGCGCTGTTCGGCAGCAACACCTCGGGGCTGTCGATCAGCGCCCTGGCCCAGGGGATGCCCGAAGGACTGCGGGCGCGTTTCTGCGGCGTGCACTTCTTCAATCCGCCGCGCTACATGCACCTGGTAGAACTCATCGCCACGCCCGACACCGCCCCCGGCGTGCTGGATCGCCTGGAGACCTTCCTCACCACCACGCTGGGCAAGGGCTGCGTGCGGGCCCGCGACACACCGAATTTCATCGCCAACCGGATCGGTACCTTTCAGATGTTCGCCACGGTGCGTGAGGCCGAGCGCTTCGGACTGACCGTCGACGTGGTCGACGACCTGACCGGCAGCAAGCTGGGCCGCGCCAGTTCGGGGACCTTCCGAACCGCCGACATCGTGGGCCTGGACACCATCGGGCATGTGATGAAGACCATGCAGGATCAGTTGCCCGATGATCCTTTCCGTCCGCTCTACGACACACCGCCCGCCTTCGCCGCCCTGATCGCCGCCGGCGCGCTGGGCAGCAAGACCGGCGCCGGTTTCTATCGCAAGGACGGCAAGGCGATCCTGCGTTTCGATCCGGCCGGCGGCGGCTACCTGCCGGCCGGGGGCAAGGCCGACGAGACGGTGGCGCGCATCCTGAAAAAGAAGGATCCGGCCGAGCGACTGCGGCTGCTGCGCGAGTCGACCAACCCGCAGGCCCGCTTCGTCTGGGCGGTGCTGCGCGATGGCTGGCATTACGCCGCGCTCAAGCTGGCGGAGATCGCCGACAGTGCCCGCGATGTCGATCTGGCGATGCGCTTCGGTTTCGCCGCCGAGCAGGGCCCCTTCGAGGCCTGGCAGCAGGCGGGCTGGCTGCAGGTGGCGCAATGGATCGCGCAGGACATCGAGCAGGGCCTGGCGCTGGCGGCGGTACCGCTGCCCGACTGGGTCACCCGGGGCCCGGTGGCCGACCGGGGCGGGGTGCACCAGCCCGAGGGCTCGTGGAGCGCGAAGGCCGCCGCCTTCGTACCGGTGGCCGCGCATCCGGTCTACCGGCGCCAGGTGTTTCCGGTGTCGGTGGCCGGCGCCGCGGCGCCCGATGGCCATCGCGGCGGGCAGACGGTTTTCGAGGACGAATCGATCCGTGTCTGGACCCTGGCCGAGCCGGGACTGGACGAGGTGCTGATCGCCTCGATCCGCACCAAGATGCACACGATCGGGCCCGGTGTGATCGCCGGCCTGCTGCGCGCGATCGACCTGGCGCAGCCGAGCTATCAGGGCCTGGTGATCTGGTCGCCCGACGACCCGTTCTCGGCCGGGGCCGATCTGCAGGCGATGCTGCCGGTGTTCATGTCCGGTGGTGCCAAGGCGATCGAAGCCGAGGAGCGCAAGCTGCAGCAGGCGATGCTGCGCCTGCGCTATGCGCAGGTGCCCACGGTGGCGGCGATCGCCGGCCTGGCGCTGGGCGGCGGCTGCGAGCTGGCGGTGCATTGCGCGCGCCGGATCGCGTACCTGGAAAGCTACATCGGCCTGGTCGAGGTCGGGGTGGGCCTGGTGCCGGGCGCTGGCGGTCTGACCTACGGCGCGCGCCGCGCCGCCGAGGAGTCGCGGGCCGCGCCCACCGCCCAGCTGCTCGCTTTCCTGATCAAGTATGTGACGGCCGCCGGCACCGCGCAGGTGTCGAAGTCGGCGATCGAGGCGCGTGCGATGGGCTGGCTGGTCGAGGGCGACCGGATCGTGCTCAATCGCCACGAGCTGTTGTATGCCGCGGTGCGCGAGGCGCGCGCGATGCATGACGCCGGCTGGCGCGCGCCGCGCCGCGCGCTGTTTCCGGTCGCCGGGCGCGCCGGCATCGCCACCCTCACTGCGCAGCTGGTGAACATGCGCGACGGCGGTTTCATCTCGGCCCACGATTTCCTGCTGGGGCGCACGATTGCCGAGGTGATGTGCGGGGGCGATGTCGATGCCGGCACGATGGTCGATGAGGAATGGATCATGGGGCTCGAGCGTCGCGCCTTCACCGGCTTGCTCACCCATCCCAGGACCCAGGAACGGATCATGGGAATGATGCAGACCGGCAAGCCGGTTCGCAACTGAGGCGAAGGAAAACACCATGAGCAAGCAACTCCAGGACGCCTACATCGTCGCCGCCACCCGAACCCCGGTCGGCAAGGCGCCGCGCGGCATGTTCCGCCACACCCGCCCCGACGACCTGCTGGTGCACGCGATCCGCGGCGCGCTGGCGCAGGTGCCCGGGCTCGATCCGGCCACCATTGAGGATGCGATCGTCGGTTGCGCGATTCCGGAGGCCGAGCAGGGCCTGAACATGGCGCGCATCGCAGTGCTGCTGGCCGGGCTGCCGGCCAGCGTCGGCGGCGTCACCGTCAATCGGTTCTGCGCCTCGGGCCTGACCGCGCTGGCGATGGCCGCCGACCGCATCCGGGTGGGCGAGGCCGATGTGATGATCGCCGCCGGCGCCGAGTCGATGAGCCTCGTGCCGATGATGGGCAACAGTCCCTCGATCAACCCGCAGGTGTTCGCCCGCGACGAGAATCTGGGCATCGCCTACGGCATGGGCCTGACCGCCGAACGCGTGGCCCAGCGCTGGAAGGTCGATCGGGAGGCGCAGGATGCGTTCGCCCTCGAGTCGCACCGTCGGGCGCTGGCGGCGCAGCAGGCAGGCGAATTCGCCGACGAGATCACCCCGGTCGAGGTGACCGGGCGCGCGGCCGACCTGGCATCGGGCGAAGTGGTGACCCGCGCCCGGACCGTCTCGCTCGATGAGGGACCGCGCGCCGACACCACGCTGGCCGCGCTGGCGGGCCTGCGCGCCGCGTTCGCGGTGCCGCGCGACACCACCGGCAAGCCGACCGGCCTGGGCACGGTGACCGCCGGCAACAGTTCGCAGACGTCGGATGGCGCCGGTGCGCTGATCGTGGTGAGCGAGCGCATCCTGCGCCAGTTCTCGCTCACGCCGCTGGCGCGTTTCGTGTCCTTCGCGGTACGCGGCGTGCCGCCCGACATCATGGGCATCGGGCCGAAGGAGGCGATACCGGCGGCGTTGCGCAGCGCCGGGCTCAGGCAGGAAGACCTCGACTGGATCGAGCTGAACGAAGCCTTTGCCGCCCAGTCGCTGGCGGTAATCCGGGAACTCGACCTCGACCCGGCGCGGGTCAACCCGTTGGGTGGCGCGATCGCGCTGGGCCATCCGCTGGGCGCCACCGGCGCGATCCGCGCCGCGACGGTGGTTCATGCGCTGCGCCGCCGGCAGTTGCGCTACGGCATGGTCACCATGTGCGTGGGGACCGGCATGGGCGCAGCGGGAATTCTGGAGCGGCTCTGAGGGCCTCTCGGAGGGCCGCTCTCGCGGCGGCCCATCGCGCGGCCCATCGCGCGGCACCGGCTTCGGCGGGGGTTTCCCCTTCGCGCGTCCCTTCGCCGATCCCTTCGCCGATCCCTTCGCGCGCCAGCCGCGTTACGATCCCGTCATGAGTCCTCTGCTCTTCGATCTCGCTCTCGCGCCGCTGCTGATGCTCCAGGGCCGGCGGGTGCGCCGGATCACGCCGCTGCTGCCGGAGGCGGCGGGTCCGCGCGAGGGCGTGGCCGGTCGGGGCGGACCGGCGCTGCGGGTGCTGATCGCCGGCGACTCGTCGGCGGCCGGTGTCGGTGTGCGGTGTCTTCAGGACGCGATGGCCGGGCGGTTTCCGGCCCTGCTTGCCGCGCGCCTGAATCGGGCGGTGAGCTGGCGCCTGGTCGCTCGAACCGGTTTGACCGCGTCGGACCTGCTCGCGACCTTGCGCGCCGAGTGGTCCGCCGACGCGCCGGCCTTCGATGTCGCGGTGATCGTGGTCGGGGTCAATGACGTGACCGCCCGCCGTCCGGTCGGCGGCTGGCTGAGCGACCTGCAGGCGCTGCGCGGCCTGCTGGCCGGCGCGGCGCCGGCGGCGCGCATCGTCTGGTCGGGCCTGCCGCCGATGCACCGCTTCCCGGTCCTGCCCGATCCCTTGCGCGCCTACCTCGGCGCCCGGGCGCGGCGGCTCGACACCGCGCTGGCCCGCTGGGTCGCCGCCGATCCGGCGATGAGCCACCTGCCGATCCCGGACCTCGAGGGCGAGGGGCTGATGGCCAGCGACGGTTTTCACCCGGGGCCGCAGGGCCACCGTCTGTGGGGCGCGCTGCTGGCGCAGGCGGTGGCGCAGATCCCGGGCATCGTCACCCCGCGCCCCGCCGTCGTCGGAGAACCGGCATGACCGCTGCCGCGCATCGCCAGCCGGCGCCGGTCTGGCGCGACCGCAAGCGCGCCTGGTGGCTGCTGTCGCCCGCCTTCGCACTGCTGCCACTGGTGGGCGTCGCCGCCCATGCGCTCACCGGTCGCGAGATCCTGCTGGGTCTGCCGCTGCTGCTCAGCTACGGGCTGGTTCCGGTGCTCGACGCGATCCTCGGCGAGGACGAGGACAACCCCCCCGATTCGGCTGTGCCGGGCCTGCAGGACGATCGCTACTACCGGTGGCTGACCTGGCTGGCGGTCCCGATGCATTTCATCTCGCTGATCGGCTGCGCGGCATGGGCCGGTACCCAGCCCCTGTCCGGGTGGGCGGTGCTGCTGCTGGCGGTGGTGGCGGGCGTCGGATCCGGGCTCGGCCTGAACACCGGCCATGAACTGGGCCACAAGCACGGCCGAGCGGAGCAGTGGCTGGCGCGGCTGGTGCTGGCGGTGCCGGCCTACGGCCATTTCACCGTCGAGCACGGCCGTGGACACCATCGCTGGGTCTCGACCCCCGAGGACTGCGCCAGCGCACGGATGGGCGAAAGTCTCTATCGTTTTGCGCTGCGCGAGTTGCCCGGCGGCATCGCGCGGGCCTGGCGGCTGGAGGCGCAGCGGCTGGCCGCCGCCGGTCGCGCCCGCTGGAGCCCGGGCAACACCATCCTGCAGTCCTACGCGGTCAGCCTGCTGCTGCAGTCCGCCCTGGTGGCGGCCTTCGGCTGGTTGATGCTGCCGTTCCTGCTCGTCCACAACCTGGCGGCCTGGTGGCAGCTCACCATGGCCAACTATGTCGAGCACTACGGACTGCTGCGCGAGCGGCGCCCCGACGGTACCTACGAGTCGCCCAAGCCGCATCACTCCTGGAATGCCAATCACCGGGCCAGCAATCTGGTGTTGTTCCATCTGCAGCGCCACTCCGACCATCACGCGAACCCCTCGCGGCGCTACCAGGCGCTGCGCCATTTTTCCGAGCTGCCGCAACTGCCCAGCGGCTATTTCGGCATGTTCCCGATCGCCTGCCTGCCGGCACTCTGGTTCCGGGTGATGGATCGGCGCCTGCTGGCGCTGCCTCAGGTGCGTGGCGACCTGAGCCGGGTGAACATCGATCCGCGCGCGCAGCGTCAGCTGATGGCGCGTCACCGGCACGGTTGAGCGTCGGGGCCGCGAGGCCCGGTGCTGCCATCCGCCGGTTTTCCGGCCGGAGTCCGACTCATGAACCGCATTCGCAGACGCACCCTCGGGGCGCTCGGCGTCCTTGCGCTGGCGGGTCTCGCCCCGTCGGTGACCCATGTGCCCTACAAGGGCAGCACCCCGGAGGAATACGCCGCCTGCATCCGTGCCGAGATGACCCGCTGGGCCAGGATCGTCAGGGAGTCGGGCGCGCGCGCCGACTGGGCGAGCACACCCGGTCGATTTCATCGCCGAGCCGGTCGAAGTCGATCGGCTTGGTGGAATGGCCGTTGCAGCCCGCCGCCAGGCAGCTGTCGCGGTCGCCGATGATGTCGTTGGCGGTCAGCGCGACGATCGGAATGTCGGCGTGACCGTTGCCCAGCGCCCGGATGGCGCGGGTCGCCTGCAGGCCATCCATGCGCGGCATCTGGATGTCCATCAGCACCAGGTCATAGACCGCTGCCTGCACCTGCTCGAGCGCCTGGAGCCCGTCGTTGACCAGATCGGCGTGGTGCCCCATTTCTTCCAGGATCGCCTGGATCAGCAGCCGGTTGAGCGCGTTGTCCTCGGCCACCAGGATGCGTCGGGGAACCCGCCGGGTGGGGGTGGTGGCGCAGGTCGGTTTCTCGTCGATGATGAACATGTCCATTGGCCTGCGCGCCTGATTGCTCGGGCTGTTGGTTGTTTCAAGGAACTCTATCGGGCGCCCCGGCGGGCCGTGTTGATCTGACGCAATCGTCGGCCGATCCGTCCGGCTGAGGGGCCCGACTGCCTGGCTTGGCCCGGCGCAGGAGCCGGCGCGGGGCCCCTGTTAGCATCGGCCGATGCGACCCGCCTCCTCCGTTCCCCTGCCTGCCCCCGATGCCCGCCGCCCCACCCGCGGCGACTGGCAGACCATCCGCACCCTGCTGCCTTACCTGTGGGAATACCGGCTGCGGGTGCTGCTGGCGCTGACCTGCATGGTCGGCGCCAAGGCGGCCAATGTCGGCGTGCCGGTGCTGCTCAAGGGCATCGTCGACTCGCTCACTCCGGGCACCACCGCGGGGCAACTCGCGCTGGCGGTGCCGATCGGGCTGGTGATGGCCTACGGCGCGCTGCGCCTGTCGAACACCGTGTTCACCGAGTTGCGCGAGCTGATCTTCGCCAAGGTCACCGAGCGCGCGGTCCGGCGGGTGGCGCTGCAGGTCTTCCAGCACCTGCATGCGCTGTCGCTGCGGTTTCACCTGGAGCGCCAGACCGGGGGACTGACCCGCGACATCGAGCGCGGCACCCGCGCGATCTCGGCGCTGGTGAGCTACACCCTCTACAGCATCCTGCCCACCCTGGTGGAGATCGGTCTGGTGCTGGGCTACCTGTTCCTGAACTACGAGATCTGGTTTGCCGGCATCACCGTCGTGGCGCTGGTGGTCTACATCGTGTTCACCATCGTGGTCACCGAATGGCGTACCCACTTCCGGCGCACCATGAACGAGCTCGACTCCAAGGCCAACACCCGGGCCATCGATTCGCTGCTCAACTACGAGACCGTCAAGTACTTCGGCAACGAGGCCTTCGAGACCCGCCGCTACGACGAGACCCTGCAACGCTATGAGCGGGCCAAGCTGCGCAGCCAGACCTCGCTGTCGCTGCTGAACACCGGCCAGTCGCTGATCATCGCCACCGCGGTGACGCTGATGGTCTGGCGCGCCACCGTCGGCGTGGCCGAGGGCCGCATGACGCTGGGCGATCTGGTGCTGGTCAACGGCTTCATGATCCAGCTGTATGTGCCACTGAATTTCCTGGGCGTGCTCTATCGCGAGATCAAGCAGGGGCTCACCGATCTCGAGCGCATGTTCGGGCTGATGGCCTCCAACCGCGAGATCGATGACGCGCCCAATGCGGTGGCGCTGCGCCCGAGCGCCGGACCGCAGGTCCGTTTCGACGACGTGTGCTTTCACTACGACGAGCGCCGCCCGATCCTGTCGCAGGTGAGCTTTTCGATCGCACCGGGCACCACCACCGCGGTGGTCGGCCCCAGCGGTGCGGGCAAGTCGACCCTGGGTCGGCTGATGTTCCGCTTCTACGACGTGACCGGCGGCCGGATCCTGATCGACGGCCAGGACATCCGCGGGGTGACCCAGGCGAGCCTGCGCGCGGCCGTCGGCATCGTGCCCCAGGACACGGTGCTGTTCAACGACACGCTGCGCTACAACATCGCCTATGGTCGTCCGGAAGCCGGCGATGAGGAAGTGCGCGCGGCAGCCCGCGCGGCCCAGCTCGATGCCTTCATCGAAAGCCTGCCCGACGGCTATGAAACCTCGGTGGGCGAGCGCGGGCTGAAGTTGTCGGGCGGCGAGAAGCAGCGGGTGGCGATCGCCCGGATGCTGCTGAAGAACCCGCCGATCCTGATCCTCGATGAGGCGACCTCGGCGCTGGACAGCCGCAATGAGCAGGCGATCCAGGAGGCGCTGCGCCGGGTGGCCGCAGGCCGGACCACGCTGGTGATCGCGCATCGGCTCTCGACGATCATCGATGCCGATCAGATCCTGGTGCTCCACGAAGGTCGCATCGTCGAGCAGGGCCGCCACGAGGCGCTGCTCGCCAGCGGCGGCACCTACGCCCGGATGTGGGCGCTGCAGCAGACCCAGGAGCCGGATCAGGCCCCGGTCTGAGGCCGCCCTGGCGGCTCAGTGCGGCTCAGTGCGGCTCAGTGCGGCTCAGTGCGGCTCAGTGCGGCTCAGTGCGGCTCAACGCGGCTCAGCGCCGCGACCGCGGTACGAATCCGCCGTGCGGATGCGGCCGATGGAAGGGGGTGTAAATGGGGCGCGGCGGATGGGTCCAGCCGTAGGGGCGGTAGGGCACGAATCCAGGCCGATGCGGGTAACCCCACCAGGGTCCGGGGCCCTGGTAGTAGCCCAGCCCCAGGCCCAGACCGAAACCGAGACTCAGCGGAGCCCACGGGTAGACCTCCTGCTGGATGATCACCGGGTCATAGACGATCGGACCCTGCGCCACGCCACCGTTGGCCACCTGGGCGCCGGCCTGCGCGCCGGTGGTCTGCAGGGCCTGCAGCAGTTCCGGCCCGGCGCCCGCCGCGGCGAGGACATCGAGGTCGGCCGGGGCGGGGGCCACCCGCAGGCCGCGGGCGCGCAGGTCGGCGATGATGTCGGCCTGCGGCCGGCCACCCTGCAGCATCTTCAGCAGCTCGCCCACCGACACGCCGCTGACCGGCGCAGGCGCCTGACGCACCACGGTGCGCACGGGGGTGCTGTAGTAGGTCGCGCAGCCGGACAGGCACAGCGCAGCCGCGGCTACCAGGGCGAGAGCGATTCGGCGGGGCATCTGGCGGATTCCTTCGGACGAGGGGCGGTGTGACGACCGCCAGCCTGTCATGAACGCAGCATAGTGGCGCGCGTTGACCCCTGCCAGACGGCGTTACACTTCTTTACCGGGACCGATGATCCCGGATCAATCTTTCGGAGAGTCCATGTCCACCCACCGGATCGCGGTGATCGCCGGCGACGGCATCGGCAAGGAAGTGATGCCCGAGGGCGTGCGTGTCCTCAAGGCGGCGGCACGCCGCTTCGGTCTGTCGCTGGCGTTCGACGAGTTCGACTTCGCCAGCTGCGACTATTACGCGCGCCACGGCGAAATGATGCCGGCCGACTGGAAGGCCCGCATCGGCGGTCACGATGCCATCTATTTCGGCGCGGTCGGCTGGCCCGACACCGTGCCCGATCACCTGTCGCTGTGGGGCTCGCTGCTGCTGTTTCGGCGCGAGTTCGACCAGTACATCAACCTGCGGCCGGTGCGTCTGATGCCGGGCGTGCCCAGCCCGCTCGCCAACCGCAAGCCGGGCGACATCGACTTCTACGTGGTGCGCGAGAACACCGAGGGCGAATACTCGTCGGTGGGCGGCAAGATGTTCCCGGGCACCGATCGCGAGTTCGTGCTCCAGGAGTCGGTGTTCACCCGCACCGGTGTCGACCGGGTGCTGCGCTATGCCTTCGAGCTGGCCGGCAAGCGGCCGCGCAAGCACCTGACCTCGGCCACCAAGTCCAACGGCATCTTCATCTCGATGCCCTACTGGGACGAGCGGGTCGCCGAGATGGCCGCCCATTACCCCGACATCCGGCTGGACAAGTTCCACATCGACATCCTGACCGCGCACTTCGTGCGCAACCCGCACTGGTTCGATGTGGTGGTGGCCTCGAACCTGTTCGGCGACATCCTGTCGGACCTGGGCCCGGCCTGCACCGGCACGATCGGCATCGCCCCGTCGGGCAACATCAACCCCGAGCGCCGGTTTCCGTCGCTCTTCGAGCCGGTGCACGGGTCGGCGCCCGACATCGCCGGGCTCGGCGTGGCCAACCCGATCGGGCAGATCTGGTGCGGCGCGATGATGCTTGATCACCTGGGCCACAAGGACGCGCACGACGCCATCCTGGCGGCCATCGAACGGGTCACCGAGCACGGACCGCGCACGCCCGACATGGGGGGCCAGGCCACCACTCGCGACGTTGGCGACGCGGTCGAGCAGGCGCTCTGAGACGGGCGATGCGCGCGGTTTCTGCGTCCGCCCGGTCGGCGCCTCGGGCGTGGCGGTGAGCGACGTGCCGGCGCGCGAGTTGCTGCGGCAGGCCTTCGCGGCGGCGGTCGCGGCCGCCGATCCCCTGCAGGTTCTCGCGGCGCACCTGCCGCCGGCCGAGTCGTTGCGGGGGCGACGCACGCTCGCGGTCGGAGCCGGCAAGGCGGCCGCCAGCATGGCGATGGCCGTCGAGCAGCACTGGCCGGCCGCCGCTCACCTGTCGGGTCTGGTCGTCACCCGCTATGCGCACGGTCTGCCGTGCCGGCGCATCGAGGTGCTCGAGGCCGGCCACCCGGTGCCTGACGAGGCTGGCGAGCGCGGCGCGCAGCGCATTGCCGAACTCGCCGCGGGGCTCGATCCCGAGGATCTGCTGCTGTGCCTGGTCTCGGGCGGCGGTTCCAGTCTGCTCAGCCTGCCGGTGGCCGGGGTGCCGATGGCCGAGCTGCGGGCGGTGACGCGCGCGCTGCTCGCCAGCGGCGCGCCGATCCAGGAAATGAACATCGTGCGCAAGCACCTCTCGCGCATCCAGGGCGGGCGCCTGGCCCAGGCCACCCGGGCGCGGGTGCTGGCGCTGGTCGTCTCCGATGTGGCGGGCGACGACCTCTCGGCGATCGCCTCGGGGCCCTGCGCGCCCGACCCCAGCACCTTCGCCGACGCGCTCGACGTGCTGGGCCGCTGGGGAGTCGACGCGCCGGCGGGTGTGCTCGCGCACCTGCGGCGCGGGCTGCGCGGCGAGATCGCCGAGACCCCCAAGCCGGGCGATCCCCTGTTCGCCCGCGTCGAGCACCGACTGGTCGCCACCGCCCGCGGCTCGCTGTTGGCGGCGGCGCGGGTCTTCGAGGCGGCCGGGGTGCGCCCGGTGGTGCTGGGCGACACCATCACCGGCGAGGCCCGCGATGTCGCCCAGGTGCTGGGCGCCATCGCGCGCGAGATCGCCGGCCATGATTCGCCATTCGCCCGGCCGGTGGTCCTGCTCTCGGGCGGCGAGTGCACCGTCACCGTTCGCGGCCAGGGCCGAGGCGGGCGCTGCAGCGAATTCCTGCTGGCGCTGGCCCGCGAGCTGACCGGCGTGCCGGGCGCCTGGGCGCTGGCGGCCGACACCGATGGCATTGATGGCATCGAGGACAATGCCGGCGCGCTGCTCACGCCCGACACGCTCGCGCGGGCGCAGACCGCCGGGCTGGATGCGCGCCGCCGCCTCGACGACAACGATGGTTATGGCTTCTTCTCGGCGCTGGGCGACTTGGTGGTGACCGGACCCACCCGCACCAACGTGAACGACTTCCGGGCGATCCTGCTGCTGCCCGGCTGAGCGATTCTCGTAGAATTCGGGCATGACCCGACAGATCACCCTGCGCCGTCCCGATGACTGGCACCTCCACCTGCGCGACGGCGATGCGCTGCGATCGGTGATCGCCGCCACCGCCCGGCAGTTCGCCCGCGCCATCGTCATGCCCAACATCCGACCGCCAGTCACCACGCTGGCCGCGGCGCTGGCCTATCGCGAGCGCATTCTCGCGGCGCTCGCCGCCGCGCGCGCCGCCGGCGAGCTCGACGACACCGGCGCCGCCTTCGAGCCGCTGATGACGCTCTATCTCACCGACCGGACCACCGCGCAGGACATCCGCGAGGCGAGCGCCAGCGGGCAGGTGCACGGCGTGAAGCTCTATCCGGCCGGCGCCACCACCCATTCGGACGCAGGTGTCACCGACATCGCCCGCACCTATCCGGCGCTGCAGGCGATGCAGGACTGCGGCCTGCCGCTGCTGGTCCACGGCGAGGTCACCGATCCGGCGATCGACCTGTTCGACCGCGAGAAGGTCTTCATCGATCGGGTGATGGAGCCGCTGCGCCGCGACTTTCCCGCGCTCAAGGTGGTGTTCGAGCACATCACCACCCAGGATGCCGCGCAGTATGTCGCCCAGGCCCCGGGGCCGACCGCCGCCACCATCACCGCGCATCACCTGCTCTACAACCGCAATGCGCTGTTTCTGGGCGGCGTGCGTCCGCACTGGTACTGCCTGCCGGTGCTCAAGCGCGAAACCCATCGCCAGGCGCTGCTGCAGGCGGCGACCAGCGGCAGTCCGCGCTTCTTCCTGGGCACCGACAGCGCACCGCACGCGCGCCACCTGAAGGAGATCGCCTGCGGCTGCGCCGGCTGCTACACCGCGCCGCATGCCCTGGAGTTGTATGCCACCGCCTTCGAGCAGGCGGACGCCCTCGATCGACTGGCCGGTTTCGCCAGTGAGTTCGGGCCCGCTTTCTACGGCCTGCCGCCGAACCAGGGAACGGTCACGCTGGTGCGCGAGCCGTGGGCCATCCCCGAGTCGCTGCCGTTCGCCGGCGACTCGATCGTTCCGCTGGCGGGCGGCGAAACCCTGGAGTGGCGGCTGCGCGATTGACGATCTGGCGTCGGTCGGCATCAGTCGACCGCGGCCGGCGATCCAGGAACGCCGCGCCATCGCCCGCGGCGAGCGGCTCTTGGGCGCCCGGCAGTTCGCGATCTCTGGGGCGTCCGGGTTCGATGACCGACGCTTCCGGATCGGCCTGGGCGCCGGCGAGATCCGCGTTCTCGCGGCGGTCCTGACGGTCCTCTGAGCACAAGGCGGCCCTACAATGCGGGGTCCGCCGGTCACCCCGACCGGCTTTGGGGAGGCCATTCATGATCGCGCCGTTCGGGGCACCCTGGCTGGCGCCCTTCGCGCCGCTGGTCGCCGGACTCGCCGAGCCAGCCGCCGCCGGTCACTGGGCGGTCTGCCTGCAGGGCCTCAATGCGCTGGCCGGGGCGCGCCGGCTGACCAACTCGCAGGGCTGCCCGCTGCGCTTCATCGAGGCCACCCCCCTCGATCTGCCTTACGAACGGCACATCTTCGAGACCGGCCAGGTGCCGACCCGCACCGGCGAGGGCGCCTGGCACGACTTCTTCAACGCCCTCGTCTGGCTGCGCTTTCCCCTGATCAAGGCCCGCCTCAATGCCCTGCAGGCGCAAGCCCTGGCGCGCGACGGTGTGGCCGGCCGGCGCGGCGGCCTGCGCGATGCGGCCACCCTGTTCGACGAGAATGCCGCGCTGGTGGTGCTCGCCCCCGGTCCGCGACTGGCCGCCTGGCAGCGCCACGACTGGCCGGGACTGTTCGGCAGCGGACCGCCGGGCAGCGCCCCCTGGCGCCCGGTGCTCTTCGGTCATGCGCTGCTCGACAAGCTGCGCGCGCCCTACAAGTCGATCTGCGCCCACGCCTGGGTGATCGGCGACGCGCCGCTGGTGGCGGCGCTGCCCGTCGCCGGCGAGCCGGCCGATGCTCTGTTCGACCGCCTCGACGCCGCGGTGGCTGCCGCGCTGGCGGAGTCGACCCTGCATCGCGACGCCTTCCTGCCCCTGCCGGTGCTCGGGGTGCCGGGCTGGTGGCCGGCCAGCGCCGAACCGGGGTTCTATGATGACCCGACGGTGTTCCGGCCGCGGCCGGGGCGACGGTCGTCCGCCGCTGTCGTGCGCCCTCCTGCGCTGCGCCGATGATCCGCAGCGAACCGAAGCCCCCAAACAGATCCCCGACGCCATCCTTTTTCCCCTGGAGACACGAATGAACATCCTGATCACCGGCGGTGCCGGATTTCTCGGCCAGCAGCTCATCCGCGCGCTGCTCGATCGCGGCAGCCTCGATGCCGGCGCCGGCGCCCAGCCGATCGGGCAGATCGTCTGCTTCGATCAGGTCGAAGGCGCGATCGTCGATTCGCGGGTGCGCAATGTCGCGGGCAGCATTGCCGATCCGGCGACCACCTCGGCACTGGTCGGGCCCGGTATCCAGGCGATCGTGCACCTGGCGGCAGTGGTCAGCGGCACCGCCGAAGCCGATTTCGAGCTTGGCATGCGGGTCAATCTCGACGGCACGCGGCACTTGCTCGAGGCCTGCCGGCTCGCCGGGCATCGGCCGCGGCTGCTGTTCTCGAGCTCGATCGCGGTCTTTGGCGGCGACCTGCCGCCGGTGGTCACCGACGAGACCACGCCCACGCCGCAGGGCTCCTACGGAATCCAGAAACTGATCGGTGAGCTGCTGGTGCAGGACTATCACCGCAAGGGCTTCATCGACGGCCGCGCGGTGCGGGTGCCCACGGTGGTGGTGCGACCCGGAACGCCGAACGGCGCGGCCTCGGGATTCGCCTCCGGCATCATCCGCGAGCCGCTCGCGGGTCTGCCGGCGGTGCTGCCGGTCGATCCGGCCACCGAGATGTGGGTCGCGTCGCCGCGCGCGGTGGTGCGCATGTTCCTGCGCGCCATCGAACTGCCGGAAACCGCCTGGGGCTGGCACCGCTGCGTGAACCTGCCCGGTCTGGTCGCCTCGATGAACGAAGAGCTGGCGGCCTTGCGCCGGGTCGGTGGGGCGGCGGCCACCGCGCTGGTGCGCCAGGAGCCCGATCCCCGGGTGATCGCGCTGGTTCGCACCTGGGCGGCGCGCTTCGAGACCCGCCGGGCGCTCGCGATGGGTTTCACCGCCGATGCCAGCTTCGATGACATCGTGCAGGCCTATGTCGAGGACAATCCGGCGGCGATCCGCCCGCCGGCCTGAGGCGCCAGCCCCGCTCAGCCGCCTGCCCGGGATCCCGGCGCCGGCGTGATCCCGGGCGGCGCGTACAATCCGCCTCGCGGAGCGGGTCGGACGGTCGCTGGGGCAACCTGGAGGAAGGTCCGGACTCCACAGGACAGGGTGCTGGCTAACGGCCAGGCGTCATAGGCCGAAAGGCTGAAGGCGACGGAAAGTGGAACAGAAAGATACCGCCGAAGTCCGTCAGGGCTGGCAAGGGTGAAATGGTGAGGTAAGAGCTCACCGCGCCGGTGGCGACACCGGTGGCACGCCAAACCCCACCCGGAGCAACACCGAATAGGCACGCGATCCGGCTTTCAGCCGGGCAGGGCGGTCCGCCCGAGCGTGCGGGTTGGTGGCTAGAGCGGTCGGGTAACCGGCCGCCCAGAGGAATGACCGTCGCGCCGGGCAACCGGCGGACAGAATCCGGCCTACAGACCCGCTCCGCACTTCTTTTTTGGCCAGCGGCCATGCTGGCCGCGCAGGGCCCGGCATCCCCGGTACGCACCCGCCTGAGACCCTTGTTTGCCCCCTTTCGCGCCGGGCGGCACCGGTTTCCCCACCCAGCCCCACCGCGCGCGCCGGTTTGGTTTCATCCAGTGGAATTTTTCCGTCCATCGCCCCCCGAATCGACCGTGTGGCCGCCCCGGCACGCCGTCCGTCGGCATTCCTTAAGTCATTGTCCTGATTGAAAAAACAGGTCTCTCAACTTGACCCGATACCCATTCCTCTCTACAGTGGGGGATCAGGGTTTTTTGTGGTGAATAGTGGGTCGTCAGGGAGCGCAAGCCTCGGCATCCACAACCAATTGCCATGCTCCAGGGACGCTTCGCGTTGTCGCTTGACTCCAAGGGCCGGTTGACCGTGCCCTCGCGTCAGCGCGACATCTTGCAGGTGCTCCACGAGGGGCGGCTGACGCTCACCCGGCATCCGGACGGTTGTCTGATGCTGCTGGCCCGCAGCCACTGGGAGCGCAAACGCCAGGAAATCGCCGGCTGGCCCTTCGCCGCCCGCGCCTGGCAGCGGATCTTTCTGGGCAGCGCCAGCGACATCGAGATGGACTCGGCCGGGCGGATCCTGATCGCGCCCGAACTGCGCGAGGCGGCCGGTCTGAAGGTCGAACAGAAGGTGATGCTGGTGGGCTTGCAGCATTACTTCGAAATCTGGGATCCAAAAGTGCTGCAGGCGCAGGAAGACAAGGCGATCGAGGCCGGTCTTCCCGAGGCGCTGGCCAATTTTTCCTTCCAGGGCGATCAGGGTTGACCCAGGGCATGGCCGAGCCGGGGCATGTGCCGGTCCTTCTCGACCCGACAGTCGAGGCGCTGTCGATTCGTGCCGACGGGATCTATGTCGACTGCACCTTCGGGCGGGGCGGCCACAGCGCGGCGATTCTGGCGCGCTTGGGCGGGCAGGGCCGGCTGATGGCGATGGACCGCGATCCGCAGGCGGTTCAGGCCGGCCGCCAGTGGGCGCCGGGCCTGGGCGACGCGCGTTTCAGCATCGACCAGAGCCGTTTTTCCGCGCTTGGCGAGGTGGTGGCGGCGCATGGTCATGATCGGGTCGATGGCGTGCTCTTCGACCTGGGCGTGTCCTCGCCCCAGATCGACGAGGCGGCGCGCGGCTTCAGTTTTCGGGCGGACGGGCCGCTCGACATGCGGATGGATCCGACATCGGGTCAGTCGGCCAGGCAATGGCTGCTGACGGCCAGCGAGGAACAGATCAGCCAGGTGGTGAGGGACTATGGGGAAGAACGGTTTGCTTTTCCAATTGCAAAGGCGATTGCTGCTCGCTGCCGCCACGCCGGCGCCGATGCGCTGCAGACCACCGGAGAGCTTGCCACTCTCGTTGCGGGCGTCGTCCGCAGCCGGCGCAAGAAGCCGGAAGTGGGCAAGGACCCGGCCACCCGCACCTTTCAGGCTCTACGGATTTTCATCAATCAGGAGCTTGAGGAGCTCCAGGACGGTCTGATCGCCGCCCTGGCCTGCCTGCGTCCGGGTGGACGTCTTGCGGTCATCAGCTTTCATTCGCTCGAAGACCGCATCGTCAAGCAGTTCATCGCCCGCGAGAGCGGTCGTGACGCGCCCCGCGATCCGATCCGCGGCGGCATTGCTGCCGGCGTGCGCATCCGCCTGCGCCCGGTCGCGCGGGTGCTGCCTGACGAGGGCGAGCGCTCGGCCAATCCGCGCGCCCGCTCGGCGGTGCTCAGGGTCGCCGAGCGGTTGGCCGACAGCGAGGCGGCGCGATGACCCGGGTCAACCTCATCCTGGCGACCCTGCTGGTTGTGTGCGGCCTGAGCCTGGTCACCTCCCAGCAGCGCGCGCGTCGCCTGTTCGTCGATCTCGAGCGCGCGCAGGCCAAGGCGCAGCAGCTCGACGTCCAGTGGGATCAGCTGCAGCTCGAGCAGACCGGCATGGCCAACGCCGCGCTGATCGATTCGCGGGCGCGCAAGGACCTGGCGATGCAGCCGCTCAGCGCTGCCCGCACCCTGCACCTCACGATGGACACCACGCTCGCGGCGGCCGGTGATCCGTCAGCCGTGACGGTGGCACCGGCAGCCGTGCGCCCCGCGCCGGCCGGACCTGCCCGATGAGCCGCAGCGTCCCCTACTCGGCCAACCCGCTGCTGCGCATCAAGCTGCCGGCCTATCGGTCGCGGCTGCTGATGCTGCTGATGGCGCTGGCGTTCCTGGCCCTGATCGGGCGCGCCGCCTATCTGCAGATCTTCACCCACGGTTTTCTCCAGAAGCAGGGCGAGTCGCGCTACGGCCGCACGGTCGAGCTGCCGGCCTCGCGCGGCAAGGTCTTCGACCGCAACGGCGTGGTGCTCGCGTCCAGCCTGCCGGCGCGGGCGATCTGGGTCGCGCCCGACGAGGTCCGGGCCACGCCGGCGCAGCTTGCCGACCTGGCCCGCCTGCTCGAGATGAAGCCGGCCGAGCTCGCGCGGCGGCTCGACGCGCCGGGCAAGACTTTTGTCTATGTGAAGCGTCAGGTCGAGGCCGAGGCCGCCGAGCGCATCCAGGCACTGGCGATCCCCGGGGTTCATCAGCGCAAGGAGTACAAGCGGTTCTATCCCGAGGGCGAGGCGCTCGCCCATGTGGTCGGCTTCACCAACGTCGAGGATGTCGGTCAGGAAGGCATCGAACTGGCGCGCGAGCAGCAGCTCGCCGGCAGGGCGGGCAGCCGGCGGGTGATCCGCGACAACTTCAACCGGGTGATCGAGGATGTCGGCACGCTGAGCGAGCCGCTCGAGGGTCGCGACCTGAACCTCTCGATCGACAGCAAGATCCAGTTCCATGCCTTCGCGGCGCTGCGGGAGGCGCTGCGTGAACACCGGGCCAAGGCCGGTGCGGCAGTGGTGCTCGATGTCCAGACCGGCGAAGTGCTGGCGCTGGCGAACCTGCCCACCTACAACCCGAACCAGCGCGGCCAACTGTCCGGTGCGCAGTTGCGCAACCGGGTCATCACCGACACCTTCGAGCCGGGCTCGACGATGAAGCCCTTCATGAGCGCGATGGCGCTGGAGTCCGGGCGGTTCACCCCGCAGACCATCATCCAGACCGCGCCGGGCAAGCTGACGATCGGGCCCAACACCATCGGTGACTCGCATGCCTACGGGCCGCTCACCGTCGAACAGGTCCTGCAGAAATCGTCCAACGTCGGCACCGCCAAGATCGCGCTGACCTTCCCGCCGGAAAAGATGTGGAACATGTTCACCGCAGTCGGCTTCGGACAGGCGCCCGAGCTCGGCTTCCCGGGGGCGGTCGCCGGGCGGGTGCGTCCGTACAAGAACTGGCGGCCGATCGAACAGGCCACGATGTCCTATGGCCATGGCATCTCGGTGTCGCTCATCCAGATGGCGCGCGCCTACACCGTGTTTGCGCGCGATGGAGATCTGGTCGCGCTGTCGATGCTGCGCACCGGTGAGCCGGCGTCCGGCGTGCGGGTGATCGAGCCCGGTACCGCGCAGGCGGTTCGCCACATGCTCGAGATGGCAGCCGGACCCGGTGGCACCGCACCCAAGGCGCAGATTCCCGGCTACCGGGTCGCCGGCAAGACCGGAACCGCCCACAAGCAGGAGGGTGGTCGCTACGTCAACAAGTACATCGCGTCCTTCGTCGGCTTCGCGCCGGTCTCCAATCCGCGCATCGTGATCGCGGTGATGATCGACGAGCCCTCTGCGGGCCGGTACTACGGCGGTGATGTCGCGGCACCGGTGTTCGCCCAGATCGCCGGCGAATCGCTGCGCTCGCTGCGCGTCGCGCCCGATGCGCCGCTGGCCAATCTGATCATCCCTGCCGAACCGGTCAAGGAGAGCATGTGACCGGTTTCACCCTCGCCCCGGTCGCCTTCGCGGGTCTGGCCGAGCAACCCGACAGTGCGCGCGAGATCGGCCAGTGGCTTCGCGCGCGCCTGCGCGACGGCGCCCGGCTGGTGGCCGACAGCCGGCAGGTGGAGCCGGGCGATGCCTTCTTCGCCTACCCCGGTCAGACCGGCGACGGGCGTGCCTTCATCGGCCAGGCGATCGAACGCGGCGCAGCGGTCATCCTGCTCGAGCGCCCCGACGCGGCGGTGATCGAGCTGCCCGACACCGTGGCCTATCTGACGGTACCGGGCCTGCGTGAGCTCGCCGGTCCGATCGCCGCGCAATTTCACGGCCGCGTTGCCGAGCGCCTGCATGTGGTGGCCGTCACCGGTACCAATGGCAAGACAAGTGTTTCGCACTGGGTCGCCCGCGGACTGGCCGATGCCGGCATGCCATCGGCGATCGTCGGCACCCTGGGCGGCGCGATGGTCGGGCGCGAGAACCCGGCACCGCTCGATGCCAGCGGTCTCACCACCCCCGATGCCCTGGGTCTGCAGCGGATGCTGGCCGGTTTCGCGATGCGCGGCGCCCGCGGCGTGGTGATGGAGGCTTCGTCGATCGGCCTGGAGCAGGGGCGGGTCAACGGCACCGCGATCGAAGTGGCGGTCTTCACCAACCTGACGCGCGACCACCTCGACTACCACCTCACGATGGCGCGCTATGCAGCCGCCAAGTCGCGGCTTTTCGCCTGGCCGGGGCTGCGGGCGGTGGTCGTCAACGGCGACGATCCGGCCAGCGTCGAGATGCTCGAGGCGGTTGTCCCGTCGCCGGGCGCCGCGCCGGTGCTGCGGATTGTCTATGGTTTTGCGCCGGGTCAGCACGGCGCCCAGGGCGACCGTCTGCTGATGGCCGACCGGGTGATCGAGGACGCCGACGGCATCACCCTGGCGCTGGCCGGCGACTATGGCCGCGCCGATGTGCGGCTGAGCCTTCTGGGGCGCTTCAACGTGTCCAACGCGCTGGCGACGGCGGGCTGCTGGCTGGCGCTGGGCATTCCTTTCGACACGGTGGTCGAACAGCTCGCGCGCATTGAGCCGGTACCCGGCCGCATGCAGCGCATCGAGACGCCGGGCGCGCCGCTGGTGGTGGTCGACTACGCCCATTCGCCCGACGCGCTGGCCAACGCCCTGCAGGCGCTGCGTCCGGTCGCGTTGGCGCGCGGCGGCGATCTGTGGTGCGTGTTCGGGGCCGGCGGCGACCGTGACCCCGGCAAGCGGCCGATGATGGGCTATGTGGCGCAGCGCGCCGCCGATCACCTGGTCCTCACCTCCGACAATCCGCGTTCCGAATCGCCGTTTCGCATCCTCTCGGACATTCGCGCCGGCCTGAATCGCGAACCCGTTGCCAGCGAGCTTGATCGCGCCCGGGCCATCGAGAGGGCCATCGTGGCGGCGCGTCCGGCCGATGTGGTCCTGATTGCGGGCAAGGGCCACGAGGAGTACCAGGAAGTCGGCTCCCGCCGCCTGCCGTTCTCCGATGTCCAGGTGGCCCGCCAGGCGCTGGCGTTGCGACCGACGCCCGAGATCGCGTCATCCCTCCAGGACGGTGGCGCCGATGTTTAGCCTGCACGAGGCCTTCGAATGGCTCAGCGCCGCCCGGCTGGTGGGCGATGGCTCGGTGAGCGTGAACGCGGTCTGCACCGACACCCGGGCGATCCGGCCGGGGTCGCTCTTCGTGGCCTTGCGTGGCGAGCGCTTCGACGCCCATGACTTCATCGGCCAGGCCTGCGATGCCGGTGCGGTGGCGGTGCTGGCCGAGCGCCCGGTCGACGGGTTGCGGGTGCCGGCCCTGATCGCGCCGGATTCGCGCCGCGCGTTTGGCGAGATCGCCGCCGGCTGGCGGCGTCGGTTCCGGCTGCCGGTGCTCGCGGTGACCGGCAGCAACGGCAAGACCACCGTCAAGGAGATGCTGGCCTCGATCCTGGCGGTCGAGTTCGGCGCGGCGCACCGACTGTCGACCGTGGGCAACCTCAACAATGACGTCGGCGTGCCGATCACCGTGCTCTCGCTGGGACCCGAGCACCGGGCGGCGGTGATCGAGCTCGGCATGAACCGGCCCGGCGAGATCGAATGGCTGGCGTCGATCGCCCAGCCGACGGTGGCGCTGGTGAACAACGCCCAGCGCGAGCACCAGGAGTTCCTGGGCTCGGTGCGCGCGACCGCCCTGGAAAACGGCGCGGCGCTGAGCAGCCTGCCGGCCGACGGCGTGGCGGTGTTCCCCGGCGACGATCCGCACACCGCGCTCTGGCACGGGCTCGCCGGCGCGCGCACCTGCATCACCTTCGGTCTGAGCGCCGACTGCACCGTTCATGCCGATCCGGCCGCCCGTCCCGAGGGCTTCGAGATGCATCTGGGCGGTCAGCCGGTCGCGGTGCGGCTGGGGATCGACGGCGCACACAACGTGCGCAACGCGCTGGCCGCCGCCGCCTGCGCCAGCGCGATCGGCATCGGTGCGGCGACCATCGCCGCGGGCCTGGCGGCCTTTCGCCCGTATCAGGGACGGCTGGTACGACTGGCGGCGGTCTCGGGCGCACGCCTGATCGACGACAGCTACAACGCGAATCCGGATTCGGTGCGCGCCGCCATCGACATCCTGGCCGGTCTGCCGGCGCCACGGATTCTGGTGCTGGGCGACATGGCCGAGGTCGGCGATCAGGGTGAGCAGTTCCATCGCGAGGTGGTCGACTACGCATTCGAGCGCGGCGTCGATCACCTGCTTGCCTTCGGTGAGGCGACCAGCCGCGCGGTGCGCGAGCGCACGCATGCCGGATTCGAGTGCTTCGGATCGATCGAAGCCCTGATCGCGCGTGCGCAGGCCCTGGCCACGCCGCCCGCCAGCGTGCTGGTCAAGGGGTCGCGGTCGATGCGCATGGAGCGGGTTGTTGCCGCCCTGTCGGATCGCCAGGACAGCGGGCAGGCGCACTGACATGCTGCTCGAAATCGCCCAGTGGCTCTCCCGCGACATCCGTGGTTTCGCGGTGTTCAACTACATCACCCTGCGGGCGGTGATGGCGACCCTGACCGCGCTGGCGATCGGACTGATCTTCGGACCGATGCTCATCCGCAAGCTGGCGCAGCTCAAGATCGGCCAGTCGGTGCGTGACGACGGCCCCCAGACCCATCTGGCCAAGTCGGGAACACCGACGATGGGCGGGGCGCTCATCCTGGTGGCCATCGGTACCGCGACCCTGTTGTGGTCGGACCTGTCGAACCGTTTCGTCTGGGTGGTGCTGCTGGTCACGTTGGGTTTCGGTGCGATCGGCTGGGTCGACGACTATCGCAAGGTGGTGCATCGCAACCCCAAGGGAATGTCGGCGCGCGACAAGTTCTTCTGGCAGTCGCTGATCGGTGTCATCGCGGCGGTCTATCTCGCGTTCGCGGTGCCCGCGCAGAGCAGCGGCCAGGCGCTCGACCTGTTCGCGCGCTGGGTCGCCAGCGGGCTGGCGATGGATCTGCCGCCCAAGGCGGATCTGATCGTGCCGTTCTTCAAGAACGTCGCCTACCCGGTCGGCGTCTTCGGCTTCATCGTCCTGAGCTTCCTGGTGATCGTGGGCACGAGCAACGCGGTCAACCTGACCGATGGTGCCGATGGGCTGGCGATCATGCCGGCGGTGCTCGTGGGCACGGCGCTGGGGGTGTTCGCCTACGTGACCGGCAATGCGGTGTTCGCGAAGTACCTGCTGATCCCGCACATCGCCGGGGCCGGCGAGCTCACGGTGTTCTGCGGCGCGATCGCCGGCGCGGGCCTCGCCTTCCTCTGGTACAACGCCTACCCGGCGCAGGTCTTCATGGGTGATGTCGGTGCGCTGGCGCTCGGTGGCGCCCTGGGCACGGTCGCGGTCATCGTGCGCCAGGAGATCGTGCTGTTCATCATGGGCGGCGTCTTCGTCGCCGAGACCGTGTCGGTCATGCTGCAGGTCGGCTGGTTCAAGTACACCAAGCGACGCTACGGCACCGGGCGGCGGATCTTCCGGATGGCCCCGCTGCACCATCACTTCGAGGTGGGCGGTGTGAAGGAGAGCCAGGTCGTCGTGCGGTTCTGGATCGTCACGATGATGCTGGTGCTGTTCGGCCTGTCGTCGCTGAAGCTGCGGTGAGCCCGATGGCCGAACAGCTTCAGCTTTTCGATCTCGCCGGCCGCCGGGTCCTGGTGGTGGGACTGGGCGAGTCGGGTCTGGCGATGGCGCGCTGGGCCTCGTTCAAGGGCGCCCTGGTCAGCGTTGCCGACACCCGCGAGGCGCCGCCGCAACTCGAGGCGCTGCGCCGCGACGTGCCGGCCGCCCGCTTCGTGAGCGGCCCCTTCCAGGCGTCGCTGCTGGACGATGCCGATCTGCTCGCCTGGAGTCCCGGTCTGTCCATCGAGTCGGGTGCCAGCGCGGACTTCCATCGCGCGGCGCTGGCGCGCGGGCTGCCGGTTGCTGGCGAGATCGAACTCTTCGCGCAGGCGCTGGCGGTGCTGCGCGAGCAGGGCTATCGCCCGAAGCTGGCGGCGATCACCGGCACCAACGGCAAGACCACCACCACCCGGCTGGTCGGCCATCTGTGCGAGCACGCCGGCCTGCGGGTGGCGGTCGCCGGCAACATCGCGCCGGCCGCGCTCGATGCGCTGCGCGCCAGCCTGGTCGAGTGCGGCGAACTGCCCGATCCGGCCCGTCTGCCGCAAGTCTGGGTGCTCGAACTGTCGAGCTTCCAGCTGGCCCTCTCGCACAGTCTCGCACCGGACGCGGCGGCGATCCTGAACCTCACGCAGGACCATCTCGACTGGCATGCCTCGATGGCCAGCTACACCGCGGCCAAGCAGCGCATCTACCGGGGTGCCGGCGTGTGCGTCTTCAATCGCGACGATCCGCTCACCGAGCCGCCGGCCGGCGCCGCGCGCGCCAGTTTCGGTCAGTCGCTGCCGGCGGCGCTGGATGAGTTCGGCATCAGCCATGACGGGGGACTGCGCTGGCTGGCCTGCGCCGTGCCCGGCGAGGAGTCGATCCCCTCGCGCCGTCGCCGCGAGCCGGCCAGCGTGATCGTGCGCCGGCTGATGCCGGCCGATGCGCTGCGCATCCGCGGCGCCCACAACCAGGGCAACGCACTGGCCGCGCTGGCGGTGGCGGGCGCGCTGGGCGTGTCGATGCCCGCGATGCTTCACGCCCTGCGCGACTTCCAGGGTGAGCCGCACCGCTGCGAACTGATCGCGGTGCTCGACGATGTCGAGTACTACGACGACAGCAAGGGCACCAATGTCGGGGCAACCGTCGCCGCGCTGTCGGGCCTGGGCAAGCGCTGTCGGCTGATCGCCGGGGGCGATGGCAAGGGCCAGGATTTTTCGCCGCTGGCCCAGGCGGTCCGCGCGCATGCCGCCAGCGTCTATCTGATCGGGCGCGATGCGCCTTTGCTGCGCCGGGCCCTGGCCGATACCGGTGTGCCCCTGCACGATTGCGCCAGCCTCGAAGAGGCGGTCACCCAGGCGCGGACCGACGCCCGGCTCGGCGACGCGGTTCTGCTGTCGCCCGCCTGCGCCAGCCTTGACATGTTTCGCCACTACGGTCACCGCTCGGAAGTCTTCGTGGCGGCCGTGCGGGCGCTCGCCCAGGACGCGGGGATGCCATGCTGAACCTGCGCATGCCCTGGCGCGAACCGTCCGGCGCCCGGACGGTCGTGCGCAACGCCCTGGCGTCCAATGCGCAGGCGATCGACACCGCGCTGCTGTGGGTGGTCGGATCCCTGCTGGCGATCGGCCTGGTGATGGTCTATTCCGCCTCGATCGCCTTGCCCGATTCACCCAAGTTTGCCGCCTACAAGTCCACCCATTTCCTGGCCCGCCACAGTTTCGCGATTGCGCTGGGCGTGCTGGTCGGAATGGTCGCCTTCGCCACACCGATGCGCTTCTGGCAGCGCTGGGCACCGCTGCTGTTCGTCGTCGGCCTGGTCCTGCTGTTCGTGGTGCTGATCCCCGGCGTCGGCAAGGTCGTGTACGGCGCGCGGCGCTGGCTGTCGCTGGGTTTCACCAGCCTGCAGCCGTCCGAGCTGATGAAGTTCTTCGTGATCCTGTACGTGGCCGACTACACCGTGCGCAAGCAGGACTACATGCAGCACTTCTCCAAGGGCTTCGCGCCGATGGGTGGGGTGGTGGTCACGGTGGGCATCCTGCTGCTGCTCGAGCCCGACCTTGGTGCCTTCGTGGTGATCGCCACCGTTGCGATGGGCATGCTGTTTCTGGGCGGGGTGAACGGACGTTTGTTTGCCGGTCTGGTGGTGACCGCGGTGTCGACCTTCGCCGTGCTGATCGCGATCTCGCCGTGGCGCCGCGAGCGAATCTTCGCCTACCTTGATCCCTTTGCCGATCCGCTGGGCAAGGGCTACCAGCTGACCCATTCGCTGATCGCCTTCGGGCGCGGCGAACTCTTCGGCGTCGGCCTGGGCGGCTCGATCGAGAAGCTGCACTACCTGCCCGAGGCGCACACCGACTTCCTGCTCGCGGTCATCGGCGAGGAACTGGGTCTGGCCGGCGTGCTGGTGGTGATCTTCCTGTTCTTCTGGCTGATCCGCCGCGCGTTCGAGATCGGCCGTCAGGCGATCGCCGTCGACCGCGTTTTCTCCGGGCTGGTCGCCAAGGGTGTCGCGCTGTGGCTGGGCTTTCAGGCCTTCATCAACATGGGCGTCAATCTCGGTCTGCTGCCCACCAAGGGGCTGACGCTGCCGCTGATGAGCTATGGCGGTACCGGCTTGCTGGTCAACTGCGTGGCCATTGCGGTGCTGCTGCGCGTCGATTTCGAAAATCGCCGGCTCATGCGGGGGGCCGCATGAGCCGCACCCTCCTCATCATGGCTGGCGGCACCGGCGGGCATGTGATGCCGGGCCTGGCGGTGGCGCAGGAAATGCGCCGGCGCGCCTGGAAGGTGGTCTGGCTGGGCAATCCGCTGGGCATGGAGGCGGCGCTCGTGCCGCGCCATGGCATCGCGATGCGGCCGGTCGAATTCGGCGGTCTGCGCGGCAAGGGCCTGGCGACCCGCCTGGCCCTGCCCTGGAACCTGCTGCGGGCCTGCGTGCAGAGCGCGCGCGCGCTGCGTGCCGAGCAGCCCTCGGTGGTGCTGGGCATGGGCGGCTATGTCAGCTTCCCCGGCGGCCTGATGGCCCGACTGACCGGCTGCCCGCTGGTGCTGCATGAACAGAATTCGGTCGCCGGTCTGGCCAACCGGGTGCTGGCCCGCGTGGCCAGCCGGGTGCTGGTGGCTTTCCCCGGTGCGTTGCGCGGCGCCCAGTGGACCGGCAACCCGGTGCGCGAGGAGATCCTGTCCCTGCCCGCACCGGGGCAGCGCTTTGCCGGCCGCAGCGGTCCGCTGCGGCTGCTGGTGGTGGGTGGCAGTCTGGGCGCACAGGCCCTCAACGAGCGTCTTCCCGCCGCGCTGGCGCTGATCGATCCGGTGGGCCGTCCGCAGGTGGTCCATCAGGCCGGACGCGGTCGTGCTGCCGACGTGGTGCAGCGTTACGCCCAGGCCGGTGTCAGCGCCGAGGTCCGTGAATTCATCGATGACATGGCGGACGAACTGGCCCGCGCCGATCTGGTGGTCTGCCGGGCCGGCGCGATGACGGTGGCCGAACTCGCCGCGGTCGGGGTGGCCAGCGTCCTGGTCCCGTTCCCGCACGCGGTCGACGATCACCAGAGCGGCAACGCCCGATTCCTGTCCGATCGGGGCGCCGCCTGGCTGCTGCCCCAGGATCAGGCCGACCCGACCCGCCTTGCGCAATTGCTGGGCGGGCTGACGCGCGCCCAGTTGCTCGGGATGGCCGAGCTGGCCCGCGAGGCCGCCCGCCCGGACGCGACGCGTGAGGTCGCCGATGTCTGCGAGGCGCTGGCTGCCCCGGATCGGGGGCGCGCATGAAGCACAAGGTGCGTCAGATCCACTTCGTGGGCATCGGGGGCGTCGGCATGAGCGGCATCGCCGAGGTGCTGCTCACGCTCGGCTACCGGATCAGCGGATCCGACGTCGCGGTCAGCGCCGCGACCCGGCGTCTGGTCGAGCTCGGCGCGCAGGTGGTCCAGGGCCATGACGCCGCCAACATCGCCGGCGCCGACTGCGTGGTGGTGTCGACCGCGGTCCGCGGCGACAATCCCGAGGTGATCGCGGCCCGCGCGAACCGCGTGCCGGTGGTGCCGCGGGCCCTGATGCTGGCCGAGCTGATGAAGCTCAAGCAGGGCATCGCGATCGCCGGTACTCATGGCAAGACCACCACCACCAGTCTGGTCGCCTCGATCCTGGCGGCCGGCGGTATGGATCCGACCTTCGTGATCGGTGGCCGCCTGGTCAGCGCCGGCGCCAACGCGCGGCTGGGCAGCGGCGAATACATCGTGGTCGAGGCCGACGAGTCCGACGCGTCGTTCCTGAACCTCACGCCGATGATCGCGGTGATCACCAACATCGACGCCGATCACATGGAGACTTACGGCCACGACCTGGCCCGTCTCAAGCAGGCATTCGTCGAATTCACCCAGCGCCTGCCGTTCTACGGCGCGGCGGTGGTGTGCATCGACGACGCGAATGTGCGCGAGATCCTGCCCTTCGTGTCCAAGCCGGTGATCAGCTATGGCCTGTCGCCCGAAGCCCAGTTCCGCGCCACCGATGTGCGCGCCGAGGGCGCGCGCATGCGCTTCACCCTGCACCGGGTCAACGGCGTGCGACGCGAACCGGTCGAGGTGGTGCTGAACACCCCCGGCGTGCACAACGTGCGCAACGCGCTGGCCGCGATCGCGGTGGCCGACGAACTCGGCGTGCCCGATGCGGCGATCCTGCAGGCGCTGGCCGATTTCGACGGCGTGGGCCGGCGCTTCCAGCGCTACGGCGAGATCGCCGCGGCCGACGGTGGTCATTTCACCCTGATCGACGACTACGGCCATCATCCGGTGGAGATGGACGTCACCCTGGCGGCGGCGCGTGGCGCGTTTCCGGGTCGCCGGCTGGTGCTGGCCTTCCAGCCGCACCGTTTCACCCGGACCCGCGACCTGTTCGAGGATTTCGTGCGGGTGCTGTCCACCCCGGACGCACTTTTGCTGGCCGAGGTCTATGCCGCCGGCGAGCCCCCGATCGTCGCCGCCGACGGTCGTGCGCTGGCCCGCTCGCTGCGGGTCGCCGGCCGCCTCGAACCGGTGTTCGTCGAGGACATCACCCAGATGCCGGGCGCGATACTGGCGATGGCCCGCGACGGCGACGTCGTCCTCACCATGGGCGCGGGCACGATCGGCGCGGTGGCCGCTCAGGTCCGGGAACTGGCGAGCCGCCAGGGAGGCGCCGATGTCCCGGCCTGATCCCGCGGCGATGGGCCGGGTGGCGGTGCTGTTCGGCGGCAGTTCCGCCGAGCGCGAGATCTCGTTGCGCTCGGGCACCGGCGTGCTGGGCGCCTTGCAGCGCGCCGGCGTCGATGCCCACCCCTTCGATCCGTCGGCGCGGCCGATGGACGACCTGCGCCGCGAGGGCTTCGCCCGCGCTTTCATCGCACTGCACGGGCGCTACGGCGAGGACGGTACCGTCCAGGGGGCGCTCGAGCTGCTGCGCATTCCCTACACCGGATCGGGCGTGCTGGCCTCGGCGATGGCGATGGACAAGGTGCGTACCAAGGAGATCTGGACGGCGCGTGGTCTGTCGACGCCGCGTTCGATGGTGCTGCAGCGTGGCGATGTGTTGCGCGAGGTGCCCGATCGGCTGGGCCTGCCGCTGATCCTCAAGCCGCCGCATGAAGGCTCGACCCTTGGCGTGGGCAAGGTTCGCGGCTACTCCGAGATGAGCGACGCCTTCGAGGCGGCCGCCCGTTACGACACGGTGGTGCTGGCCGAGGAGTTCATCGAAGGTCCCGAACTGACGGTGGCGATCCTGGGGGGCGGCGCCGACGCGCAGGTCCTGCCGGTGATCGAGATCCGCGCGCCCGGTGGCAACTACGACTTTCAGAACAAGTATTTCGGCAACGAGACCCGGTACCTGTGCCCGGCCCCGCTGGACCCCGCACTGCTCGAGCGGGTGCAGGCGCTCGCGCTGGCCGGCTATCGGGCGATCGGCTGCGACGGCTGGGGTCGGGTCGACCTGATGCTGCGCGCCCGCGACCTCGAGCCGTTCCTGCTGGAGGTCAATACTTCGCCCGGCATGACCGACCATTCGCTGGTCCCGATGGCGGCCCGCGCGATCGGCCTGTCCTACGAGGATCTGGTCCTGCGCATCCTGGCTGGTGCGAGCCTGAAGATCGGGGGGCGCGCGTGAGGTTCTGGCACGACACCCGGCTGCTCAACCTGCTGGCCAACGCGCTGATCGGGCTCGCGCTGACTTCCCTGCTGGCCGCCGGCGGCTGGTGGCTGGTTCATCGTCCCGGCCACGAGTTGCACCGGGTGACGATCGATCCGATGGCCGGTACCGAGCTGCGCCATGTCTCGTCGCTGCTGCTCGGCCAGGCGGTGCGTCAGCGGCTCAAGGGCAACTTCTTCACCGTCGATCTCGATGCGGTGCGCGCCGGCTTCGAGCAGGTGCCCTGGGTGCGCCGCGCCACCGTGCGCCGAGTCTGGCCCAACGGCCTGGCGGTGGCGATCGAGGAGCATCGCCCGCTGGCACTGTGGGGCGATGCCGGGCTGCTCAATACCTTCGGCGAGGTCTACACCGCCAACCTGGCCGAGGCCGAGGAAGAAGGCGATCTGCCCCATTTCGCCGGTCCGCCCGGCAGCCAGCAGCGGGTGCTGACCCGTTATGAAGAGCTGCGCCGCTGGGTCGCGCCGCTGGGCCGCACGCCGCAGACCCTGGTGCTGTCGGCCCGCTACGCCTGGGCCGCGCAGCTCGACGACGGCACGCGCCTGATGCTCGGGCGCGACCAGGGGTTGCCGATCGAGGAGCGGGTGGTGCGCTGGGTGAGCGCGTATCCGCGGGTCAGTGCAAGGCTGTCCGAGCGGGTGCAGGTGGTCGACCTGCGCTACCCGAACGGCTTTGCGGTTCGTGCGATCGGCGGTGCGCCGGCCGCCTCGGGGCAGGGCGACAGCGCCAGCCTGCGCTACTCGGGCGGTGCGGCGCTGATGGCGGTGCTGAGCGAATGAGCGCGGCGGGTACGGGCTGGCGCTGAGGCGCGCGGCAATGGGACAGGGCAAGACGGGCATCGGTAACGTTCAAGCGGGAAGGCAGACAGCAAACATCATGGCCAGGGATTCGAATGATCTGATCGTCGGTCTCGATATCGGGACCTCGAAGATCGTCGCGATCGTCGCGCAGATGCTGCCCGACGGTCGCTACGAAATCGTCGGCCTGGGGCAGCACGAGTCCCGGGGACTCAAGAAGGGGGTGGTGGTCAACATCGAGTCGACCGTCGCCTCGATCCAGCGCGCGCTCGAAGAAGCCGAGCTGATGGCCGACTGCAAGATCCGCACCGTCTACACCGGGATCGCCGGCAGCCACATCCGCAGCTTCAACTCCAGCGGCATGGTCGCGATCAAGGACAAGGAAGTCACCGAGGCCGACATGGCGCGGGTGATCGAGACCGCCAAGGCGGTGAACATCCCCACCGACCAGCAGATCGTCCATGTGCTGCCGCAGGAGTTCATCATCGACGGCCAGGAGGACATCCGCGAGCCGATCGGCATGAGCGGGGTGCGCCTGGAGGTCAAGGTCCACATCGTCACCGGCGCGGTCTCGGCGGCGCAGAACATCGTCAAGTGCGTGCGCCGCTGCGGTCTGGAGGTCGCCGACCTGATCCTGCAGCCGCTGGCCTCGAGCATGTCCGTCCTGAGCCAGGACGAGAAGGAGCTCGGCGTGGCGCTGGTCGACATCGGCGGGGGCACGACCGACATCGCGATCTTCACCGGCGGAGCGATCCGTCACACCGCGGTGATCCCGATCGCCGGCGACCAGATCACCAACGACATCGCGATGGCGCTGCGCACGCCGACCCCCGAGGCCGAGGAGATCAAGCTGCAGCACGGCATGGCCAAGCAGGTGCTGGCCGATCCGAACGAGCGCATCGAGGTCCCCGGTCTGGGCGACCGCGGTCCGCGCCAGCTCTCGCGCCAGGCGCTGGCGGCGGTAATCGAGCCGCGCGTCGAGGAGCTGTGCTCGCTCGTGCACCAGGTGATCCGCGAATCCGGCTACGAGGAACTGCTGTCCTCGGGCATCGTCGTCACCGGCGGCTCGGGGCTGATGCCCGGGATGATCGAACTGGCCGAGGACATCTTTCTCAAGCCGGTGCGCCTGGGCCTGCCCGGCTATGCCGGCGGCCTGGCCGACGTGGTGCGCAATCCGCGCTTCGCCACCGCGGTCGGGCTGCTCGAGGAAGCCCGGGCCCAGCGCCTGCGCGGTCGCAAGGCGGCCGAGCAGTCGGGCAATTTCAAGGAAACGATGCGACGAATGAAGGACTGGTTCGTCGGCAACTTCTGATGCCGACGGACCCCTGCACGAACCCCTACCCCACCCAGATCCCCACGAAACAACCAAGGAGGCACCCCCCATGTCTTTCAAGATGATCGAGTCCGAAGTCGATGGCGCAGTGATCAAGGTCGTCGGTGTCGGCGGCGCCGGCGGCAACGCGGTCAACCACATGATTTCGCGCGGTGTCGAGGGCGTCGATTTCATCGCGCTGAACACCGACCGCCAGGCGCTCTCCGGTTCGCAGGCCGGCCGTCTGATCCAGCTCGGTGACCAGGGTCTGGGTGCGGGCGCCAATCCGAACGCCGGGCGCGCCGCCGCCGAGGCCGCCGAGCCGGCGATCCGCGAAGCGCTGGCCGGCGCGAACATGGTGTTTCTCACTGCCGGCATGGGCAAGGGAACCGGCACTGGTGCCTCGCCGGTGATCGCCCGGATCGCCAAGGAGCTGGGCATCCTCACCGTGGGCGTGGTGACCAAGCCCTTCCACTTCGAGGGCAACCGCAAGATGCAGATCGCCGAGAGCGGCATCGAGCAGCTGGTCGAGCATGTCGACTCGCTGATCGTGGTGCTCAACCAGAACCTGTTCGATGTGATGGACGAGGACGCCAGCCTCGAGGACGCGTTCAAGCGCGCCGACGACGTGCTGCACAACGCGGTCGCCGGCATCGCCGAGATCATCAATGTGAAGGGCCTGGTCAACGTCGACTTCGCCGACGTGCGCACGGTGATGGGCGAGCAGGGCAAGGCGATGATGGGCATCGGCGAGGCCGCTGGCCTGGATCGTGCGCGGCTTGCTGCCGAGCAGGCGGTCGCCTCGCCGCTGCTCGACGGGGTCGACCTGTCGGGTGCCCGTGGCGTGATCGTCAACATCACCGCCAACCGCAGCCTGAAGCTGCGCGAGACCAATGACGTGATCAACACGATCAAGGCCTTCTGCGCCGATGACGCCACCATCATCCACGGCACGGTGTTCGACGAGTCGATGGTCGATACCCTGCGGGTCACCGTGGTGGCCACCGGCATCGGCCGCAAGGCGCCGATCGCCCGGCCCGTGCTGGTGCCCACCGTCAGCCAGCGCACCGGCACCGACGACGGCCCGGCACAACGCCCCGGCACCGACTACAACGCCTATGAGCAGCCGGCCGTCTGGCGCACCCCGCGCGCGTCGGCGGTCGCACAGGTCCAGGCGCTGCAGGAAAGCGGCGTCGAGCGGCTGGACATCCCGGCGTTCCTGCGCAAGCAGGCCGACTGATCTTCGCGTCGAAGCCGTTGGAATCGGCAGGGTTTTGCGGATGGCACTAGAATCCGGTTCCCGCGCAGAACACCCTGCCTGTTCCAACCTGCCGATTCCAACCTGCCGATTTCCCGGAGAGACACATGACGATCAAAGTAGGCGATACCCTTCCCGAAGCAACGCTGACCGAGTTCATCGAGGTCGAAGGCAACGGCTGCTCGATCGGCCCCAACGCGTTCAAGGTTGCCGATCTGGTGAAGGGCAAGAAGATCGCGATGTTCGCACTGCCCGGCGCGTTCACCCCGACCTGCTCGGCCCAGCACGTGCCCAGCTATGTGAAGCACTTCGATGCCCTGCGGGCCGCGGGTGTCGACGAGATCTGGTGCGTGTCGGTCAACGACGCCTTCGTGATGGGCGCCTGGGCGCGCGACCAGCACGCCGGCGGCAAGGTCCGCATGCTGGGCGACGGCAGTGCCGATTTCACCCGCAAGGTGGGCCTGGAGCTCGACCTGACCGCGCGCGGCATGGGCGTGCGCTCGCAGCGCTATTCGATGCTGATCGACAATGGCGTGGTCAAGCAGCTCAATGTCGAAGCCCCCGGCAAGTTCGACGTGTCGGGCGCCGAGACCCTGCTCAAGCAACTGTGATGCGCCGTCGCGGTATCCGCCTGCGGGCGGGCGCCGCGGCGCGATCCCTGCTTCCATGATGCGGCAACGAACGATCCGGTCGCTGGTGAGCACCACCGGCGTGGGCATGCATTCCGGGCAGCGGGTCGAGCTGACCCTGCGCCCGGCGGCCGCCAACACCGGCATCGTTTTTCATCGCACCGATCTCGAGCCGCCGGTCGACATCGCGGTCAGGGCCGACCGGGTCACCGACACGCGCATGGCCTCGACGCTCAGCGCTGCCGACACCGGCCCGTTGGCCGAGGTCCGGGTCGCGACCGTCGAACACCTGATGTCGGCGCTGGCCGGGCTGGGCATCGACAATCTGCATGTTGATGTGACCGCGCCCGAGATCCCGATTCTCGACGGATCGGCCGGCTCGTTCGTGTTTCTGATCCAGTCCGCGGGCATCGTCGAACAGGCGGCGCCCAAGCGGTTCATCCGGGTTCTGGAGCCGGTCGAGGTTCACGAGGGCGACAAATGGGTGCGCCTGTCGCCCAGTTTCGGCTTCTCGCTCGATTTCACCATCGACTTCGGTCATCCCGCCATCGACGCCACCGGTCAGCGGGTGCACGTCGATTTCGCCGAGACCTCCTATGTCCGCGAAATCGCGCGCGCGCGCACTTTCGGCTTCGTCCAGGATGTCGAGGCCTTGCGCTCGGTCGGCCTGGCCCAGGGCGGCAGCTTCGAGAACGCGATCGTCATGGACGAATACCGGGTGCTCAACAGCGACGGGCTTCGGTATGACGATGAATTCGTCAAGCACAAGATCCTGGACGCGATCGGCGATCTCTATTGCATCGGCCATCCGATGCTCGCGGCCTACAGCGCCCACAAGTCCGGGCACGCGCTGAACAATCGCCTGCTGCGCGAGCTGCTGGCGCGCGAGCACGCCTGGGAATGGGCCACCTTCAGCCATCGACGCGACGAGCCCCGGCTCTTCGCGCTCGACTGGCGGCACGCCTAGGCACGGGCCCGACCGGTGCTGGCCTTTCGCCTGCTGTTCATCCTGACCGCCGCCGGAGTCGCGGTCTGCGTCGCCGGCTATTTGCTGAGCGGCGATCGGCGCTACCTCGGCTGGGCCTTCAAGGGGCTCAAGCTCGCGGGCGCGGCCGGACTGGTCTTTTTCGCGGTGCTGCTGCTGGAGCGGATCGCCTGAGGGTCGACGCGCCGGCTTCGCCGCGCGCACCAGATCCCCTGGCTGCGCCGCGCGCGCGCCTGGGCCCGACTCAGCCGCGCACGCGCCGGGCCAGCAGCCGGGCCAGTGCCTGCTTGAGCGGACCGGCCGGCGTGTCGCGGGCCAGCGCGTCGAACTGCGCCAGCGCGCCTGCCGGGATCGGCGCGCGCGGTTCGGCCGGGGGTGGCGCAGGCGTCTCGCTCAGGGGCTGCGGGCGAAAGCGGATCCGGCGCACCACCCAGCCCTGCGCCACCAGTTGCGCCACCAGGCTGGGCTCGAGCTGACGCAGTTTCGCGGCCGCGGCGGCGCTGGTGGTCACGACCTTCAGGGTGCCGTCTTCGTCGAGCGCCAGCGGAATCAGCCCGGGCAGGGCCGACAGCGCCGCCAGCGCCGATTGCAGCGCCACCATGCGTTCGGCCTGCAGGGCGAGCTGGCGGCACTGGGGATCGTCGCCCAGCCAGGCCAGGACCGGCCGTGCCGGGTCGCGTGCGCGCGAAGCCATCGAATCCGATCGAAGAAGGAGCGTTCAGAAGGTCCCCGGAAGAGGGGCATCGGTGATTATCATCCCACGGGTGCCAGCGGCGAACCGATGTCCGGCCGCCCCCGGGCGGCGGGCGCGAGCCGCCGCCAGTGCACCCGTCGCCGACAGGGGGTGGTCCGCCAGACCCCCCGTGTTAACATCTTCTGTTTACTTGAGCCACCCCAATTTCGGGCGGGCGCGGGGTTTCTCAGATGATCCAGGGCTTTCTCACCAAGATCTTCGGCAGCCGCAACGAGCGGCTGATCAAGGCTTATCGCAAGACGGCGGGCGACATCAATGCGCTCGAGCCGGCTGTCGCGGCGCTGACCGACGACGGCCTGCGCGAAAAGACCGCCGAATTCCGTCAGCGGGTGGCCGGTGGCGAAGCCCTCGATGCGCTGCTGCCGGAAGCTTTCGCAGTCTGCCGCGAAGCCGCGCGCCGCTCGCTGGGCATGCGCCATTTCGACATGCAGCTGGTCGGCGGCATGGTGCTGCACAACGGCAAGATCGCCGAGATGCGCACCGGCGAGGGCAAGACCCTCACCGCCACCTTGCCGGTCTACCTGAATGCGCTCGCCGGCAAGGGCGTGCACGTGGTCACGGTGAACGACTACCTGGCGGCGCGCGACGCCGACTGGATGGGCAAGGTCTACCGTTTCCTGGGCATGTCGGTCGGCGTGATCCTGTCGCAGCAGTCCACCGCGGACAAGAAGCTCGCCTACGCCTGCGACATCACCTACGGCACGAACAACGAGTTCGGCTTCGACTACCTGCGCGACAACATGGAATACGCGCCGGGCGACCGGCGCCAGCGCGCGCTCTACTACGCGATCGTCGACGAGGTCGACTCGATCCTCATCGACGAGGCGCGCACGCCGCTGATCATCTCCGGTCAGGCCGAGGATCACACCGAGCTCTACCAGCGCATGAACGCGGTGCCCCCGCTGCTCGACCCGATGGCGGTGGAACCCAAGGCCAATGAGCCCGAGGCCCCCGGTGATTACTGGGTCGACCGCAAGAGCCACCAGGTCCACCTGTCCGAGGCGGGCCACGAGAAGGCCGAAGGCATCCTGGGCCAGCTCGGCATGCTCGCCGAGGGCGCCAGCCTGTATGACGCGGCCAACATCAGCCTGATGCATCACCTGATGGCCTCGCTGCGCGCACACACGCTGTTCCTGAAGGACCAGCAGTACGTGGTGCAGGACGGCGAGGTCATCATCGTCGATGAGTTCACCGGCCGGCTGATGTCGGGGCGGCGCTGGAGCGACGGCCTGCACCAGGCGGTGGAAGCCAAGGAGGGGGTCACGATCAACGCCGAGAACCAGACCATGGCGTCGATCACCTTCCAGAACTATTTCCGCATGTACGGCAAGCTCGCCGGCATGACCGGCACCGCCGACACCGAGGCCTACGAGTTCCAGGAGATCTACACGCTCGAGACGGTGGTCGTGCCCACGCACCGCCCGATGGTGCGCGATGACCGCCAGGATCAGGTCTTTCGCACCGCCAAGGAAAAATACGGCGCGATCATCACCGACATCCGCGACTGTCATGAGCGCGGCCAGCCGGTGCTGGTGGGCACCACCAGCATCGAGAGCTCCGAGCTGCTGTCGGACCTGCTGACGGCGCAGAAGCTGCCCCACCAGGTGCTCAACGCCAAGCAGCACGCCCGCGAGGCCGAGATCGTCGCGCAGGCCGGCCGCCCGAAGATGATCACCATCGCCACCAACATGGCGGGCCGCGGCACCGACATCGTGCTCGGGGGCAGCGTGGGCAAGCAGATCGAGCTGCTGATGGACGATCCCTCGCTCGACGAGGCTGCGCGCCAACAGCGCGCCGAGACGCTGCGCACGGAATGGCAGTCGCTGCACGACCAGGTGATCGCCGCCGGCGGTCTGCACATCATCGGCACCGAGCGTCACGAGTCGCGCCGGATCGACAACCAGCTGCGCGGCCGCTCGGGTCGCCAGGGTGATCCCGGCTCGTCGCGCTTCTTCCTGTCGATGGACGATCCGCTGCTCAAGATCTTCGCCGGCGACCGCCTGAAGTCGATCATGGACCGGCTCAAGCTGCCCGAGGGCGAGGCGATCGAGGCCGGCATCGTCAGCCGTTCGATCGAGAGCGCGCAGCGCAAGGTCGAGGCGCGCAACTTCGACATCCGCAAGCAGCTGCTCGAGTACGACGACGTCGCCAACGACCAGCGCAAGGTGGTCTATTCCGACCGCAACGCGCTGCTCGACAGCGAGGAGTTCGCCGAGCGGATCACCGACATGCGCCACCGGGTCTTCACCGACCTGTTCCGGCTCTACGTGCCGCTGAACACCGTCGAGGAGCAGTGGGACCTGGCGGGGCTACAGAAGCTGCTCGAGACCGAGTGGCAACTCGACGCCGCGCTGACCGGCATGGTCACCGACACCTCCGACACCTCCGACGAGGACCTCCTGGCGGTGGTGCTCCAGGCCGCCGATCAGCTCTACGAGACCAAGGTTCAGGCGGTCGGGCGCGAGACCTTCGCCGGTTTCGAGCGATCGATGATGCTGCAGGCCATCGACCAGCACTGGCGCGAGCACCTGGCGGCACTCGACTACTTGCGCCAGGGCATCCATCTGCGCGGCTATGCCCAGAAGAACCCGAAGCAGGAATACAAGCGCGAAGCCTTCGAACTGTTCAGCCTGATGCAGGACCGGGTGCGCAACGACGTGACCCGGGTGCTGATGACGGTCAAGATCCAGAGCCCCGAAGAGGCTCAGCAGGCCGAGGAAAGCATCGAGCAGCAGCAGGCGCAGAGTCAGGCCCGCGTCCACTACACGCACGCCGATTTCGACGAAGCGGCGGCGGCGGCCGAGGGCAGTGATCCGGAGTCGATCGCACTGGCCCTGCAGCACCTCCCCGCGACCGACGCGGACGCCGACACCGCCCAGCCGATGCGCCGGTTCGGCAGCAAGATCGGCCGCAACGATCCGTGTCCCTGCGGCTCGGGCCGCAAGTACAAGGTCTGTCACGGTCGTCTGGGCTGAGGCGGCGCTGCGCAGTCACGCCCGGATCCGTCCGGCGCTCGGCGCCCGCTTCAGGCCCTCCGGGGCCACGCCCGATCCGTCCGGCTTGCGGTCAGGGCAGCGGTTCCAGGGGAACGCGCTGCGGCGCCTCGCAGAAGCCGGCGAAGGCGTCGGCCAGCCGCTCGCACTCGCCGATCGCCCGGCGCCAGTCGCGCAGCCGGCGGTCATGGTCGGTGCCGTATCGGTGGAAGTCACGCCGATCGGGCAGTCGGCCACCCGGCAGCCGCGCCAGCAGCGCCGCCGAGGGTGCCACGATCAGCACGTTGTCCAGCCATTGCCGGCCGGCCTGGCCCACGCCGTGGCGGCGCCAGGGCAGGAACTTGTCCAGCCATCCCGCGGTCAGGTGCCCGACGAAATGCGGGATCAGCACCACCCCGTCCAGGGCTGCGTAGCGCCAGTGCAGGTGGTAGTCGATCAGACCGCCATCCCAGTAGTCGCCGGCCGGGGCGCCGGCGATCGTCTTCACCGGATCGGCGATCAGGGGAATGCTGCCTGAGGCGAGCAGCGCATCTTCCAGGTTCGCTGGGGTCAGCGCGACCGTCCGGGCGCCGAATCGGTCAGGCGGCACCGCCGGCGATGGCGTGGCGCCGGCGCTGCTGAAGACCACCCTTTCCAGATGGGCCGCCAGGCGCTGGCGCGACACCGTGTTGGCCAGGGCGGCCTGTGCGAAGAAGGGGCGGGGGTAGCGGCCAGCCGGTGCTCGCGCGGTCACCACCTGCAGGTTCATGTCAGGGTTCAGTGCACCGACGAACGCAGCGGCGTCGGCCCCGATCAGCTCCCGGGTGATCTGTCGGCACACCCGCGAGACCGTCCCGGTTGACGGCGATCGGGGATAGCGCTGGCCGTCCAGATAGGCGTGTTCCAGGCGCGCCAGCGCCGCCAGCGGATCGCGTTGCGCGGCCCCCGCCATCCGCCAGGCACCGATCGAGGCGCCGAACAGGCTGCGCGGGCGCGGCGACCCCGGCAGCCAGGTGCCGAACAGCCAGCGGTCCAGCGGCAGCAAGGCGAGCCCTTTCGGGCCCCCCGCGGCCGCAGCGACCGCGCTGACATCCCCGGCGCGCAGGCCGTGCGTGCCGATCCGTCGTCGGGCAGCCGGTCCGGCCAGCAGGCGCAGCGCAGTCATGGCGCGTCGGCGGATCGGCTCCGGGGCCGAGTGTGCAGCTTGAGCATGGCGGCTTCCAGATGTCCCGCCAGGCAGTCGGGCAGGATCATCAGCGAGCGTTCGAGTTCGTCGGTGATCGCCTGCTGCTCGTCGCGCCGCGGCGAGTGCAGCACGAAGTCGGCCACTTCCTGGGTCAGGTTCAGGGTGCGGGGGTGGCCGATGCCCAGTCGAAGCCGCCAGAACGCCGGGGTTCCCAGCGCGGCGACGATGTCCTTGAGTCCGTTGTGCCCGGCGTGTCCGCCGCCCAGCTTCATCTTGCTGTAGCCCGGCAGCAGGTCGAGCTCGTCGTGCACCACCAGGATTTCCGAGGCGGTGATCCGGTAGAAGTTCGCCAGCGCCGATACCGCGCGCCCGGACCGGTTCATGTAGGTGCCCGGCTTGAGCAGCCAGACGCTTTGCCCGTGCAGGCTGGCGCGGGCGGTTTCACCGTGGAATTTCGCGTCGCGCGAGAACCGCGCGCCGTTTTGTCGGGCCACCGCGTCGACCCACCAGAAACCGGCGTTGTGACGGGTGTCTTCGTATTCGGAGCCGATGTTGCCCAGGCCGACGATCAGGCGGATGGCGGACATGAGATTTCCAGTCGCTCTTTCGCAGCCGCCGTGCCGGCGCGGGCGATGTCCGCCCTGGCGAGGCGCGGCATCGCAGCGTCGCTCCGGGCAGGCCTGGGCCCGCCCGGAAGGTGCTTGCGCTTACTTCTTCTTCTCGCCCTTCTTGGCGGCGGGTGCCGAGGCAGCCGGCGTCTCTTCGGCCGCGCTCGGGGGCACCGACACGGTGATCAGCACCGGGTTCTCACGCCCGCCCAGCATGGCCTTCACGCCAGCCGGCAGCACGAGGTCGCGCATGTGGATCGTCTGTCCGACCTGCAGGTTCGACAGGTCGACCTCGACGAACTCGGGCAGATCGGCGGGCAGGCACGACACCGAGATTTCGGTGATAACGTGGCTGATGATCGCCGCCGACAGCTTGACCGCCGGCGAAGCTTCCTGATTCGTGAAGTGCAGGGGCACTTTCAGGACGATCTTCTGGTCGGCAGCCACGCGCTGGAAGTCGATGTGCTGGATGAGCGGCTTGTAGGGATGCCACTGGACGTTGCGCAGCAGCACCCGCTCGGGCTTGCCGTCGAGTTCCATCTCGAGGATCGAGGCATGGAAGGCTTCGACCCGCAGGGCGTGGTAGAGCGGATTGTGATCGAGTTCGATCATGGAAGGCTCTTGATTGCCTCCATAAAGGATCCCGGGGACTTTGGCGGCATGACGCAGGCGGCGGCTCGCACTCGAACCCTGCAACTGACGCGAACTGGCGACGACTTTCATCGCACTCTCCTTGAAAAAGCCCTGTGTCCGCGACCAGAACGGCAGGGCGTTGCAAATGCCCGGTCCCCGAGGGGCCGGACCCGAAAAATCGAAGTCACCGGTTCCCGCCGCGGGGCGGGTCGGTACGGGGCGCCAACGCCCTCAGTCGACAAACAGCGAGGAAACCGAGTCGGCGCGATTGATCCGCAGAATGGTCTCTGCGAGCAGTTGCGCGCAGCTGAGCACGCGGATCTTTTCAGAGGCGCGCGCATCCTTGGGCAGCGGGATGGTGTCGGTGACGACCAGTTCGTCGAGCGGTGAGTTGGCGATGCGATCGACCGCGCCGCCCGACAGCACCGGGTGTGTGCAATACGCCAGCACGCGCCGCGCGCCACGTTCCTTGAGCGCGCCGGCAGCCTTCACCAGCGTGTTCGCGGTGTCGACCATGTCGTCCATGATGACGCAGGTGCGCCCGTTGACATCGCCGATGATGTTCATCACTTCGGCGACATTGGCCTTGGGACGGCGCTTGTCGATGATCGCCAGGTCGCAATCCAGCCGCTTGGCCAGGGCCCGCGCCCGCACCACGCCGCCCACATCGGGGGAGACGACGATCACGTTCTCGAACTGCTGCTTGTGCACATCGGCCAGCAGCAGTGGTGCGGCGTAGATGTTGTCGACCGGGATGTCGAAGAAACCCTGGATCTGGTCGGCGTGCAGATCCATCGTCAGGACCCGTTCCACGCCGGCGATCTGCAGCATGTTGGCGACGACCTTCGCGCTGATCGCCACGCGCATCGATCGCACCCGGCGGTCCTGGCGGGCGTAGCCGAAATAGGGCAGAGCGGCGGTGATGCGGCCGGCCGACGCGCGCTTGAGCGCATCGACCATGACCATGACTTCCATCAGGTGGTCATTGGTGGGCGCGCAGGTCGACTGCAGCACGAACACGTCCTTGCCCCGGACGTTTTCAAGGATCTCGACCATGACTTCGCCATCCGAGAACCGCCCTACCGTGGCCTTGCCCAATGGCAGATGCAGGTGGGACGAGACTTCGGTGGCCAGCTTTGGATTGGCATTGCCGGTGAAGATTGTCAGCCCTTCGGGCGACAAGCCTTCAGCGTTGCGGCGCGCTGCCTGCTGCATGTTCGGACCCGGTCATTGGCGTTGCAGATCGATGAAGCGAGGGGTTTTGGCTGGGGAGGAAGGACTCGAACCCTCGCATGCCGGAATCAAAATCCGGTGCCTTTACCAACTTGGCGACTCCCCAACGGTTCTTTCAGGCCGGTGCCGGTGAAAAAATCACCCTCACCACCCTGCGCGGGAACCACCGCGCATTCATCTGCTCATTCCTGACGGAATGCCCACTCGCGAAGCGGATGCCGATCAAGCGACCCGGCGACCCAGACCCTGAGCGAACTTGCTGCCGGTTCGACGGTCAGTCGATCGGCCACTGTCAGGCCTTCCGCTCGATCCTTAACCGGCAGGAACACGCAGGCTCCTGATCCGGTCATCCGGGCTGACGACTCATCGACTCCGGCTTGCACAGCCGCCTTGCGCAGCGCCTGCAGAGCCTGTGCCACCGGCGGGTATCTGGCTTCGACCACCGGCTGCAAGTCGTTTCGGCCCGGCAGGACCAATTGTTCTCGCGAAAGACTGAAGATTTTAAGGGGTATGGTGCTCCGCGTCAATTCGGGTGCACTGAAGACCTCGGCAGTGGGCACCCCGACGTCGGGCGCGACCACCACGAAAGTGCGCGCCGGCAGCGTCAACGCCTGCAGTCGCTCCCCCACGCCGGTCGCATAGGCATTGTCTCCCCGCACGAAAACCGGCACATCGGCGCCCAGCGCCAGGGCCAGATCGGCCAGTCGGTCGGGCGACCAATGCAGGTCCCAGAGCCGGTTCAACCCGAGCAGCACGGTGGCGGCATCGGAACTGCCACCGCCCAGGCCACCGCCCATCGGGATCGACTTTTCCAGCGCGATGCGAACCCCGTGAGGGGAGCCGCTGGCCTGCGCCAGCCGGCGGGCGGCACGCACCGTCAGGTCGTCTTCGGGCGCCACGCCGGCCAGCGGCGCGACCCGCTCGATGCGGCCGTGCGGCAGGCGCGCCAGGTGAACGGTGTCGGCCAGGTCGATCAGCTGGAAGACGGTTTCCAGGAGGTGATAGCCGTCGTCGCGCCGACCGGTGACATGCAGGAACAGGTTCAGCTTGGCGGGGGCGGGCAGGTCGCGCAGTTCGATGGTCACTCGGGCGTCATCCGGGCAGGGTCGGGTGGACGGAAATCGGCGGGGCTGAGAGCGGCAGGACGGGCGCTATCGCACCGCACCGCCCGGATCATCGACCAGCAGGCGCAGTTCCACCGTCTGCGCGCCGCTCGGCGCCAGGGCGGCGGGCCAGCGCAGCGTCAGCCGCTGGGGGCGGCCCGCCTGCCAGGTGTCGACGCTCACCAGCCAGCCGGCTTCCTCGAACGGGTCGGGCACGGGCGCAGCACCGGCCGCGGGCGATCCCGCGTCGGGCGGGTCCTTGGCCGGCCCCGCCAGCCAGCGCGACAGCCGGCCCAGCGGGGCCGGCCAGCCAAAGGCGCGTTCGGTCAGGGCTTCGGGACTGTCGGCGCGCAGCACCGCGCCATCGGCGGTCACCAGGCTGGCCGAGCCGGGCTCGATGCTCACCACCGCCAGCGTCTGGCCCAGCGGCGAGGACACCGCGACCTCGCTGCGTGCGCCGTCGACCCGCAGCACGAATCGGCCCGCCGAGCGTTGCAGCATTGCCTCGGGGCGCGCGTCACGCCAGCTGACCGAGAACCGGCCGCTGTATTCCTGCAGCGTCGGCGACACCGCCAGCCGGGGGGGCGCCGCGCACGCCGACACCAGCGCCGCGACCATCAGGACCGTGCCGACGCGGATCCTAGAGCGCCACATTGAGCCGGGCGAGGGTTTCCTTGAGCGTCTGGTTGTCGGGCTCGCGGCTGCGGGCCTCGGCCCAGAGCCGGCGGGCCTCGTCGACGCGGCCCATTTTCCAGAGCACTTCGCCCAGGTGGGCGGCGATGTCGGCTTCCGGGCGCTGCTGGTAGGCGCGCGCGAGAAAGTCGGCGGCCTGCTCGAGCTGGCCCCGTCGGAAGAGCACCCAGCCCATGCTGTCCAGGATGTGGCCGTCGTCGGGCATCAGCTTGAGCGCCTGCTCGATCAGGGCCTGGGCCTCCGGCAGGCGCAGCCCGCGGTCGGCGAGGCTGTAGCCCAGGGCGTTGTACGCATGGGCATGGTCGGGCTTTAGCTCGATCAGCTTGCGCAGGCTCTTTTCCATCGCCTCCAGGCGGTCGATGCGCTCGGCGGCCATCGCCTGGTCATAGAGCAGCTCCGGATTGTTCGGCAAGCGGTTCAGCGCCTGGTCGAGGATCTCGAAGGCCTCGGCCCCGCGGTTGGCATCGCGCAGCAACTGTGCCTCGGCGGAAATCAGCTGCACCCGTTCGCGGTTGGTCGCCGCGGTCGTGCCGCGCAGCAGTTCGCGCGCCGCGTCCAGGCGACCGGCGCGAGCCATCAGGACGGCACGCCGCAGCAGGGCCGGCATCGCCTGCTCGCCCGCGCCGACTTTCTCCAGCCACTCGATCGCCTGGGGCAGCTGCCGGCGCTCTTCGGCAATCTGTGACAGAAAGAGGTAGGCCGGATTGTTGTCGCGCGGCACGCTCGGGGGCAGCGCCAGGAATCGCTTCAGGTAGTCGTCGGCCGCGTCGACCTGGCGGTTCTGGTAGGCCAGCTGTGCGAGCGAGAACAGGATCACCGGGCTGTCGGGATCCTCGCGCAGCGCGCGTTCCATCTCGCGGCTGGCGTCGTCGTTGCGGCCCTCGCCCGAGAGCAGCAGCGCGTACTGGAAGCGGGCCTCCAGGGCCTTCGGGAAGCGCTCCAGGTAGGCCGAGAGCACGCGCAGCGCCGCCGGGCTGCCGGCCGGGCTGGCCTGCAGATAGCGCGCGGCGGTGACCGCCAGCATCTCGTCATCGGGGCGCAAAGCCAGTGCCCGGGTGGCCTCGAGCGCCGCCCGCTCGGCCTGGCCGGCGGCACGCGCGAGGGCAGCCAGCGCCAGCCGGGCCGCCGGCACCTGCGGATCGCCGGCGGCGAGCGCTTCCAGCAGCGTCAGGGCTGAGGCCTTGTCGGCGCTTCGCATCAGCGTGGCCTGCAACTGGCCGTAGGCTTCCTCGATGGTGTTGTCGGCGCGCGCGCGCGCCAGCCGTTCGGCGACCAGGGGGCGGGCGTCCGCCAGGCGTCCGGTGGACAGCCAGACGGTCTCCAGCGTCTGGGCGGCCAGTGCCGACTCCGGCGCCAGTTCGCGCCACAGCTGGGCGGCCTGGACGGCCCGTTCGAGCGAGCGCTCGGCGAGCGCCAGTTCGGTGGCCCGGCGTGCCAGGCGCGGATCGGCGGTCTTGCGGGCCAGCGCGAGGTAGGTGGCGGTGGCACTGCCGGTCTGGCCGCGCTGGGCGGCGATTTCCGAGGCCAGCAGCTGAAAAAGGATCTCGGCGTTCAGGTCGACGCCCGGCAGCGGACCGGTCTCATCATCGCCCGCGGCGCGCACGAACGGTGCGCCCGACCGGCGCGGTCCCGGCCGTGCCTGGGCCGTGCTGCCGGACGACGGCTGCGCGGGCTGTGCCGCGGGCTGTGCCGCCGAAGGCGCTGCGTCGCGCGGACTCGCAGACGCCGTCTCGGGGCCGCTGTTCGCTGCAGTCTTGGTCGATGGCTCGCCCAGGGGGCGGGTGCCGGTGGCGGGCGTCGGGACGGCGCAGCCGGCGGCAAGGCTGCCGAGCAGGACCAGCGCGGCGAGCGGGCCGATCCGACCCGGTTTACTGACAGGCGCACGGGGCGCAGGATGCGGCTTCATGAATCGATCTTAGGTTCAATTACACTCGTCGGCAACCGAGCCCATGCCTGAACTGCCTGAAGTCGAAGTCGTCGCGCGCGGATTGCGTGCCTGTGTGCTCGGTCGGACCGTGCGCAGCGCGGTGCTGCGCGTGCCGCGCCTGCGCTGGCCGCTGCCCGAAGGGCTGTCCGAGCGGCTGGCCGGCCAGCGCCTCGATGACATCGAGCGGCGCGGCAAGTATCTGCTGCTGCACTTCGGCCAGGGCTCGCTCATCGTCCACCTCGGCATGTCGGGAAGCCTGCGCTTCATGACGCGATGGGAGGCGCCGCGCGCGCATGATCATGTCGATCTGTGCTTCGAGCATGGCTGGCTGCGGCTGCATGATCCTCGCCGCTTCGGGGCCGTTCTCTGGCATGGGTCCGATCTGGGCCCGGCGGGCGCGCATCCGCTGCTGGCCCGCCTGGGTGTCGAGCCGCTGGGCGGCGGGTTCGACGGCGCGCTGCTGCACCGGGGCACCCGCGGTCGCCGGCTCGCCATCAAGCAACTGCTGCTGGCCGGCCAGGTGGTGGTCGGGGTGGGCAACATCTATGCCTCCGAGAGCCTGTTCCGGGCGGGCATCCGCCCCACCACCGCCGCCGCGCGGCTGTCGCGGCGCCGATGCGACCGGCTGGCCGACGAGATCCGGGCGACCCTGGCCGAGGCGATCGATCGCGGCGGGACCACCTTGCGCGATTTTTCCGGCGCCGACGGGCAGAGCGGCTATTTTCAGCTCGATTGTTTCGTGTACGGGCGCGAGGGGCAGCCCTGCCGGCACTGCGCGACCCCGGTCCGGATGGCCCATCAGCAGCAGCGGGCCACCTTCTGGTGTCCGAGCTGCCAGACCTGAAGGCAGCAGCCCCGTCCTGAAGGCAGCAACCCCGTCGAGACCTGTCGTGCGGTGGCGCGAACCGCCGGGCGTGCCCGCGCCGCCGTGCGGCGGCAGCCGCGAATGCGCCCGCCGTCCCCGCGCCACGCGCGTGCTAGATTGGTCCGATACCTTCGAGGCAACGGCGGGCGCGGATGGCGGCAGGCAATTTCGGGGAGCGGATCGGCGCGTTCAAGGCCTGGCGCAGCGACCTGGCCGAGGCGGTCCGTCGCTATGGGCAGTGGCTTGCCGACACCGGTCTGTCCCAGCCTGATGTGCAGGCGCGCATCGCCCGGGTCCTCGAGCGGCTGCGCGAGGACCGCATCTCGATCGCCTTCGTCGCCGAGTTCTCGCGCGGCAAGTCCGAGCTGATCAACGCGATCTTCTTCTCCGGTTACGGGCAGCGGATCCTGCCGTCATCGGCCGGACGCACCACCATGTGCCCGACCGAACTGATGTACGACCGCCAGCGTGCGCCGTCGATTCGTCTGCTGCCGATCGAGACCCGGGCGCACGGCCAGTCGCTGGCGCAACTGCGCGCCGACCCCCAGGCCTGGCGCGAGATCGCGGTTCAGCCCGAGGACCCCGACAGCGTCGCCGCCGCCTTCGCCGCCGTGCGCGAAACCCGCCTGGTGGCGGCCGAGGAGGCTTGCGCGATGGGGCTCTACGACCCCGACGACGCCGACTCGCCGGTCCGCCCCGATGGTCGCGGACAGGTCGAGATTCCCTGCTGGCGCCATGCGATCGCCAACATTCCCGATCCATTGCTCGAGATGGGCCTGGTGGTGATCGACACCCCGGGCCTGAACGCGATCGGCAACGAGCCCGAACTGACGCTGAACATCATTCCGGGCGCCGACGCGGTGCTGTTCATGCTGGCCGCCGATGCCGGCGTCACCCGCAGCGACATCGCGGTCTGGCGTGACAGCATCAGCCCGTCGCACCAGTCCGGACGCTTCGTGGTGCTCAACAAGATCGACGGCCTGTGGGACAACCTGCGCGACGACGCCCAGATCGATCGCGAGATCGCCGAGCAGGTCGCCGCGGTGTCGGCCACCCTCGATGTGGCGCCCGGCCGGATCTTCCCGGTCTCGGCCCAGAAGGGCCTGGTCGCGCGGATCCAGGGCGATCGCGATCTGCTGCGGCGCAGCCGGCTGGCCGATCTCGAGACGGCGCTGTCGCAGGACCTGGTGCCGCAGCAGCAGACCCTGGTGCGCGAGCATGTGATGCGCGATTTCGATGACCTGACCGCGATGGTGTCCTCGATGGTCGGATCGCGCCGGCGCGGGGTCGTCGAGCAGTTGTTCGAGCTCAAGAGCCTGCGCGGCAAGAATCGCGGCGTGGTCGATCACATGGCCGCCCGTATCAAGGCGGAGCGCGCCGATTTCGACCGCAGCCTGCGCCACTTGCAGGCCCTGCGCACCGTGCTGACCCGCCATTCGCAGTCGATCCACACCACCATCGGCGCCGAGAGCCTGCGCCGCCATGTGCGGGCGGCCCGCGAGGTGATGCGGGTCAGCCACTTCTCGTCGGGGCTGCGCGAGGGCATGACGCGGCTGAGCGATGCGGCCGCCGCCGATTTCCGCCAGGTGGCGGCGCTGGTGGCCGAAGTGACCACGCTGATGACGGCCATGTACCGGACCTTCAATGCCGAGCACGGGTTGTCGCTCGGCGCGCCGATGACCTTCTCGGTTCGGCGCTATCTGGCCGAGCTCGAGCGCGTCGATGCGCTCTATCGGCGACAGTACAGCGCCCTGACGCTGGTGACCACCGAGAAGTGGGCGCTGATGCGCCGCTTCTTCGAATCGGTCGCGGCCCGGATCCGCGAGGTCTACGACACCGCCAATCGCGAGATCGAAGCCTGGCTGCGCTCGGTGATGGCGCCGATCGAGGGCCAGGTGCGCGAGCACCAGTCGCAGCTGCGGCGCCGCCTCGAGTCGGTGCGCCGGGTGCTCGACGCCTCGCAGAGCCTCGACTCGCGCATTGCCGAGATCGAGGTCAGCCGCGAGCAGGCCGAGCAGCAGCTCGCCATCGCCACCGAGCTGTCGCAGCAGGTCCGCGCGCTGCTCGAGGTTCGCCTGGTGCCCCCGCTCGCGCTCAAGGCAGCCTGAGCCGCGCTCCCCGGCCCGCCTGCCGAACTCGGCTATGCTGGCCGGATGAGTGAATTCGCCGAGCGCGTGGTCGCCTGGCAGCGGGTGCACGGCCGCCACGGCCTGCCCTGGCAGGGTGGCCGCGACCCCTATCCGATCTGGCTCTCCGAGGTGATGCTGCAGCAGACCCAGGTGGCGACGGTCATTCCGTATTTCCTGCGGTTCATCGCCGAGTTTCCCGATGCGGTCAGCCTGGCACGGGCGCCGCTGGAGCGGGTGCTGGAGCTGTGGAGCGGCCTGGGCTATTACAGCCGGGCGCGCCACCTCCATGCCGCGGCGCGCACGGTGCTGCGCGACCACGCGGGCCGCGTGCCCACGGTTCCCGCCCTGCTCGAAGCCTTGCCCGGGATCGGGCGCTCGACCGCCGCCGCGATCGCGGTCTTTTCGGCGGGCACCCGGGCGGCGATTCTCGACGGCAATGTGAAGCGGGTGTTGTGCCGCCACGAGGCGATCGACGGGCATCCCGCCCAGGCGGCGGTGCTGGCGACCCTCTGGTCACTGGCCGAGAGCCGGCTGCCCGACGCGGGCATCCAGGCCTACACCCAGGGTCTGATGGACCTCGGTGCCACGGTGTGCACTCGCACGCGCCCGCGCTGCGACAGCTGCCCCCTGGCGCAGACCTGCGCCGCCCGCGCCAGTGGTGACCCGGCCGGCTATCCGCGCCCGCGGCCGCGCCGCGTGCCCCCGTGGCGGCCGATGGCCCCGGTCGTCATCCTCGCCGGTGACCGCGTGCTGCTGGAGCGGCGCGCCGACAAGGGCATCTGGGGCGGCTTGTGGAGTCTGCCCGAGTGCGCGAGCGCGCCGGCACTGGCCGGCGAAGCGTCGGCGCTGGCCACGCAGCTGCTCGGTGCCTTGCCGGCGGGCGTCGCCCCCGCTCAGCCGGTGCCGCTGCCGGGCTTTGATCACGCGCTGACCCATTTCCGCCTGCGGATCGAACCCTGGCTGATTGCTGGCGTCGCGGCGGGACTTCCCGATCCCGCGGTCGGTACCGACCATCCGGCCGCCCGCCTGCGCTGGCTGCCCCTGGGCGAGTGTGTCGGGGCGGCGCTGCCCCAGCCGATCAAGCGGCTGCTGCTCGGCCTGGCCGCCGGTGCGCAGGGCGTGCCCGCAGAGGGTGAGCGCAGAGGGTGAGCGCAGAGGGTGAGCGCAGAGGTTGAGCCGCGGGTGAGCCGCGGGAGCGGCCGTGCGGTCAGATCACCTGACGCTGCTCGAGGAACTGGCGCACCAGCGACAGCCGGGTCAGCGGCTCGTCCAGTTCCATCAGTTTCTGCCGGGCCTTCATCGGGATCGGCAGAAACTCGCACAGCCGGTTCGACACCCAGGTCGCCGAGTCGAAGTCGTAAGGCTCGGCCACCATCCGGTTCTGCGGGTTTTCCTCCTGCTCGACCAGGTCGGACACGATGCGCCGCACGAGTTGCGGCAGGATCTCGAAGTCCTGGGGCACCGCCAGATCGGGATCGGGGCCGAGCAGCCGGACCCGGGCCCGCAGCAGCCCGTCACGCTGGACGCGTCGCTCCTGCACCTCGAAGCGCCGGCCCCCGCTCGCCCGGATCCGAAGCAGGCCCAGCTGTTCCATGTCCCAGTCGAGGATGCTGGCCAGGCAGCCGATCGACTCGTGGCTGGGTGTGTCGCCCACTTCCTTGCCGTCGGTGATCAGGCACACCCCGAATGGCGATCCGGTGTGCATGCAGGCCCGGACCATGTCCATGTAGCGGGTCTCGAAGACGCGCAGCGGCAGCACCCCGCCCGGAAACAGCACGGTGCCCAGCGGAAAGAGCGGCAGGTCGTCGATCCAGACCGGATCGGCGACGCCGACCGGTTTGTCACCGGGCGCATCGGCGGGTGAGTGTGGGGGGGTGGACATCAGACGTCTCCTGGCGTGGCCGTTCAGCCGCCGTGCCCGCGCCGGGCCAGTCCGCGGTGGCGCACCAGTACATGCTCGGTGCGCCGGAATCGTCGGGCGAGTTCCTCGACACACCACACCGAGCGGTGCTGGCCGCCGGTGCAGCCGATCGCCACCGTCAGATAGCTGCGATTTTCCTGGATGTAGAAGGGCAGCCAGGAGTGCAGGAAATTGCCGATGTGATCGATGAACCGCATCACCGAGGGGATCTGTTGCAGATAGGCGCCGACCGGCGCGTCGAGCCCGGACAGCGCGCGCAGGTCGGCTGAATAATAGGGGTTGGGCAGGCAGCGCGCATCGAAGGCCAGGTCGGCGTCCAGCGGCACGCCCTGCTTGTAGGCAAAGGACTCGAACAGCAGCGTGAGCGGCGCGCGTTCGGTGCCCACCACATCGCGCACCCACTGGCGCAGCACGTTCGGGTGCAGGTCGGTGGTGTCCAGCGACAGGCCGAGGTCCTCGAGCACCGACATCATCTCGCGCTCCCGATCGATCGCCTCGACCAGGGTGTTGCCGTTGAGCCCGACCTCCTGGCGAATCGACATCGGGTGGCGGCGCCGGGTCTCCGAGTAGCGCTGCACCAGGGTGGTGGTGCTCGCATTGAGGAAGATGGTCTTCACGTCATGGCCGAACCGGCTCAGGCCGGCCATGTTGTCGCGCAACTCGGCCACCGATTCGCCGCTGCGGGCGTCGATCGACACCGCGATCCGGTCATGGCCGGCATCGGTCAGCGACGCGATCACTTCCTGCAGGAAGCGCACCGGCAGGTTGTCGACACAGTAGAAACCGTCGTCCTCCAGCACGTTCAGGGCGATCGACTTCCCCGATCCCGAGATGCCGGTGATCAGGACGACGCGCACGGGGCCATCCGGAGGGTGCGAGTGAGCAGAGCAGTCATGGTGCAAGCTTAACGGGAGCGCCGGACGGCGTCGATGATCGCAGCGATGCCGGATGCGTTCAGTCGGTGCCGCCCTGTTCGATCATCCGGTGCTGGCGCTCGACGAATTCGCGGGTGGTATCGATGCCGCGCAGCGACAGCACCGTGCCGCGCACCGCGGCTTCCGTCAGCACCGCCATGTTCCGGCCGGCGGCCACCGGGATCACGACCTTGCGCACCGGCATGCCCAGCACATCCTGGGTCAGCGCCTCCAGCGGCAGTCGTTGGTATTCGTTTTCCATGGTGCTGCGCCGCACCAGGTGGACGATGAGCTTCAGGCGCATCTTCCGGCGGATCGATGTCTCGCCGAAGATCGCGCGGATGTCGAGCAGGCCGAGTCCGCGCACTTCCAGCATGTTGCGCAGCAGCGGCGGGCAGCTGCCTTCGACCGCGTTGTGGGCGATCCGCTTGAAGTCCACCACGTCATCGGCGACCAGACCGTGGCCGCGGCTGATCAACTCCAGCGCCAGCTCGCTCTTGCCCAGCCCCGATTCGCCGGAAATCAGGACACCCAGACCCAGCACGTCCATGAAGACACCGTGCATCGACGTGCTGTCGGCGGTCGCCTTGCCCAGCCAGCTGCGCAGCACATCGATGACCCGGGCGCCCGGCAGTGGCGAGGACAGCAGCGGCAGGCTGGCGGCCTGGCAGCGCAAGACCAGCTCCGGATCGGGCTCGATGCCCTCGCTCACGATCACCGCCGGCGGCTTGCCCGCGACGATGTCGTCGAGGATCGCCAGCCGCCGGGCGGATTCCATGTGCTGGTAGTAGGCCGTTTCCGCGTGTCCGAAGACATGCAGCCGTGCCGGGTGGATCAGGTTCAGGTAGCCGAGCAGATCGGCCGGCGCGGCGCGCATCGGCGCAATGTCGCGCCCGGCCCCCGCTTCGCCCGCCCGCCACTCCAGCCGCAAGGTCTCACGGTTGGCTTCGTACAGGTGCCGCACCGTGACCGTCATGGTTTCGCCCGGCTCAGGCCGCGGGCCGGTAAGGGGTCCAGGTCGCCAGGATGCGGTGCATCTGGGCGGGGTCCTCGCAGGTGAGCAGGCTTTCGCGGATCGGCCGGTCGGACAGCAGTTCGGCGAGCTCCGACAGGATTTCGAGGTGTTCTTCGGTGGCGTTCTCAGGCACCAGCAGGAACACGAGCAGGCGCACCGGCTGACCGTCGGGTGCGTCGAAGGCGATCGGCTCCTTGAGCCGGATGACCGCCGCGAGCGCTTCCTTCAATCCCTTGATCCGGCCATGGGGAATGGCGACCCCTTCGCCCAGACCGGTCGAGCCGAGTCGTTCGCGGGCGAACAGCGAGTCGAATACCTTGCCGCGTTCGATCGCGTGGTTGTTCTCGAACAGCAGACCTGCCTGCTCGAACAGCCGCTTCTTGCTGGTGACCGAGAGATCGGTCACCACATTCGGGGGGGGCAGAAGGCGGGCTAGGCGGCTCATCTTGGGGTTCAGCCGGTGAAAGGTCGGGCCTGTTGGCAGCGCCCGTCAGCCGGTCGGCGACGACGATGGGTGGATTATAAGAATCGGCTGGCCGCTGGCGAGGAATTTTTCCGCGCTGCACAAAAAGCAACAATGATCCGCCATCAAGAAAGTTTGTTTGATGAAACAGCAACCGACGCCGGGCGCCGGTTGCTGTTCCGGCGGGCGCTACCGCGCCCCTGTCATGGCGGTGTCATTCCACCGAGGCATGCTTCACGGCGAGGTGATCGTGGCCGGTCGACTTGTCCTTGTGCTTGAGGATCTGGCGGTCGAGCTTGTCGGCGAGGCTGTCGATCGCCGCATAGAGATCGAGGTCGGACGACTCGGCGAAGATTTCACGCCCGGGTACCCGGATACTGATCTCGGCCTTCTGAACCAGTTTGTCGACACTCAGGAAGACCTTGACATCGATCAGTCGATCGAAGTGCCGGCTTATTCGTCCCAGTTTCTGGGTGACGTAATCGCGCAGGGCGGGAGAGACATCGAGGTGATGACCGCTGATGGAGAGGTTCATGGTTCCTCCTGGGATGGCCCGACTTTGCTCGGGCCGGGTTGACAACCTGGCTGTCGCCTGGCGGGCGGCGAAGCGGTGGTGCGTCATCGCCCGTCAACAAATCCGTCAGGACGATTAGAGCACTTTTCGCTGCGCCACGGGCGCGATCTGAAGTGCCTCGCGGTATTTGGCCACCGTGCGTCTGGCCACCACGATACCCTGCTCCCCCAGCATGTCGGCCAGCCGGCTGTCGGACAAGGGCGACCGTGGATCCTCGCTGGCGATCAGTTGCCGGATCAGCGCCCGGATCGCGGTGCTCGAGGCGGATCCGCCGGCATCGGTGGCGACATGGCTGCCGAAAAAATACTTCAGCTCGAAGGTGCCCGAGGGGGTCAGCATGAATTTCTGGGTGGTCACCCGCGACACCGTCGATTCATGCAGTCCGAGCTCCTCGGCGATCTCGCGCAGCACCAGCGGACGCATGGCCACCTCGCCGTGCGAGAAGAACGCCCGCTGCCGCTCGACGATCGCCTGCGAGACCCGCAGGATGGTGTCGAAGCGCTGTTGCACGTTCTTGATCAGCCAGCGCGCCTCCTGGAGCTGGGCGGTCAGGTTGCCGCCGTTGCCGCGGTTGCGCCGCAGGATCTGGGCGTACATGTCGTTGATCCGCAGCTTGGGCAGCACATCGGGATTGAGTTGCGCCGTCCAGCCGCTGCGGGTGCGCCGGACGATCACATCGGGCACGACGTAGGTCGGCTCGTCGATCGCGAAGGCCGCTCCCGGGCGCGGATTGAGCCCGCGGATCAGCGACTGCGCCAGGCGAAGGTCGTCGTCCTCGCAGTGCAGCAGCCGCTTGAGCCGCGCGAAATCCTTGGTCGCGAGCAGGCCGAGATGACCGTCGACGATGCCGCGGGCCAGCCGGAAGGTGGCCGGGCTGGCGCGCTGCGGCTCGGCGGCCTGCAGGGCCTTGAGCTGCAGCAGCAGGCTCTCGCTGATGTCGCGTGCGCCCACGCCGGTCGGGTCGAAGCTTTGCAGCAGCTTCAGGGCGGTGGCGAGCTGCTGCGGCTCGATCTCGAGTTCCGCGGGCAGCATCGCGCCGATTTCCTCGATCGAGGCGTCCAGATAGCCGTCGTCGGTCAGGTTGTCGATCAGCAGTCCCACCAGTACCCGGTCCTCGCGCGAGCACTGGGTCGACGACAGCTGGCTCATCAGGTGGTCACGCAGGGTGCGCCCGCTGGCCGCGAGTTGCGGAAAGGCGTTCTCGTCGTTCTCATCGTCGGAGCCGCCGCGCGAGGCGCCGTCACCCGACCAGTCGCCGCTGCGTTCGTCGTCGGCCCCGCCGGCGTCGTCGAACGGCGCATCGTCGCGGCGCTCGGTACGCGCCTCGCCGGATCCCTCCGACCCAGGCGTCACCGCCTCGCCGCCGCTGTCCTGCTGCTGCGAACCCATCGAGCCGCTGGCGTCGAGCCGGATCGCGCTGCTCAGCGGGTCGTCGGTGCGCTCGAGCAGCGGGTTGTCGGACAGGATCTGCTCCAGCTCCTGATTCAGTTCGAGCGTCGACAGCTGCAGCAGGCGGATCGACTGCTGCAGTTGCGGCGTCAGGGCGAGGTGCTGGCTGAACCTGAGTTGTAGCGACGGCTTCAATGGGTGACCGGTGGGCAGGGGAGGGAGAGATCGCCGCCGACCGCCACGCGTCGTCTACATGCGGAAGTGTTCGCCGAGGTAGACGCGACGAACGCTTTCATCGGCGACGATTTCATCGGGGCGGCCGAAAGCAAGAACAGTACCAGCGTTGATGATATACGCTCGATCGCAGATTCCAAGCGTCTCGCGGACGTTGTGGTCCGTGATCAGCACGCCAATTCCACGATCTTTGAGAAAACGCACGATTCGCTGGATTTCGATCACCGCGATGGGGTCGACGCCGGCGAACGGCTCGTCGAGCAGGATGAATCGCGGCGAGTTGGCCAGCGCCCGGGCGATTTCCACCCGCCGGCGCTCGCCCCCCGACAGCGACATCGCGCCGTTGCTGCGAATGCCGGCGATCTGCAGGTCGTCGAGCAGGGCGTCCCGGCGCTGTTCGATCTGGGCCTTGTCGAGCGGGCGGCCATCGGGCCCGAGCTGAAGTTCCAGCACCGCCTGGATGTTCTCCTCGACGGTCATCTTGCGAAAGACCGAGGCTTCCTGGGGGAGGTAGGACAGGCCCATCCGGGCCCGCCGGTGGATCGGCATGCGCCCGATCGCGCTGCCGTCGAGCTCGATCACCCCGGCATCCGAGGGCACCAGACCCACGATCATGTAGAAACAGGTGGTCTTGCCCGCGCCGTTGGGGCCGAGCAGGCCGACCACTTCGCCGCTGCGGACCTCGAGCGAGACGTCGCGCACCACCTGGCGGCCGTGATAGGCCTTCATCAGGTGGCGCACCGAGAGCTGGCTGGCGGCCGGCCGGGTGGGCGATTCGCCCATCAGGGCTTGCCCATCCGCTCGGCGGGCTTGAGGGGCACGGCCGCCGCTGGCGCCTCGGTCGTGCGCGGCTGGATCACCACCCGCACCCGACCGCCGGGGTTCTCCGGTGTGGCCGCCCGGGCGCCGCCGCTCTCGACCGAGAACAGTTCGGAGCGGCTGTCGTAGACGATCAGGCTGCCATGGATCTCGTCGGTCACCCGCTCGCGCTCCAGGCGTCGCACCTGCGCGCGATCCCGCAGCCGGATCGTCTCGGTCTTGCCCTCGTAGTCGATCTGCTGCGCCGATCCGACGATGAACTGGTCGATGCCGTCGCGCTTCTGGCGAAAGCTGGCCGGATTGCCGGTGGCTGACCCTTGCTGGTAGCCGTCCGGATCCTGGCGCAGCACCAGGCGATCGGCGCGGATCACCAGGCTGCCCTTGGTCAGGACGACCGAGCCGGTGAAGACATTGGTCTGGCGGACGTCGTCGTACTGCATCGAGTCGGACTCGATGAGGGTGGGTTTGGTCCGATCGGCCCGCTCGGCGTTCGCCGGTGCGACGGTGGCGCCCAGTGCGAGGATCAGTGCGGCGGTCACGGCCCGCCGGCGGGCCGGCGCCGCGATGGCGCCGACGCGGTCAGGCGTCGCGATGGCGTGAAGCGCTGTCGCAGCGGTGGCGCACCGGCGCCGGGCGCCCGGAAAGGGGAATCGGAGGGTCATTGGGAGGCGTCTGTCGGACTCGGGGCGGGGCCGACCCAGCGGCCCTCGACCTTCGAGAGCAGTTCCAGGGAGCGCGAGGCATTATCGAATTGCATTCCGACCCCCGTCAACACGGAATCACCGTACTCGATGCGCACCCGCTGGTCGGTCCTGGCGATGTCCCGGTCGGCCAGCAGCAGCAGGTAGTCGGTGGTCAGTCGGAGGGTCGGCTTGCCGGGGTCGCCGGCGCGGGTCAGCACCACGCGGTCGTGCAGGTGCGTCTGTTCGCCCTTGCCGCTGGTCCGGCCGCGATCGGCCGACAGGGTGATCCGGGGCTTTGCCGGGTCCAGGCTGATGAGCGTGGGTCGGGTGAATTCGGTCGAGTCGTCATCCGGGAAGTGGACCAGCCGTTCGCCGGACATCCGGAAGGTCGGTTCACCGCGTTCGTTGAGCTTGGTGAGGGCGAAACCCTCGACGAAATAGTCGGGTTCGTGGCGGGGCGCGCGCTCGCCGCCGAATCGCGGGAAACGATCCGAGAGCTCGGCCAGGTAATAGCTGAAACCCGCCAGCACCACCAGCAGGCCGACCGACAGCGCCGCGGCGAGCTGGTCGCGACGCCGCTGACGCGCGGAAGTCGACATCCTCAGGCGACGTTCGGGGGCCGGGCGGGGGCGGTCCGATCGGTGCCGCCGCTCCGGTAGCGCGCGAGCAGATCGGCCAGCAGTCCGCGCCGGGCCAGCCACCACTCGGCAAATTCGCGCACCGCGCCGTCACCGGCGCGCCGTGTCGACACCCAGTCGGCGTGCTCCCTCACCGCCAGCGTCGCATCGGCCGGCGCCAGCGCCAGACCGGCAAGCGTCATCGCCGGCAGATCGGGCCAGTCGTCACCCATGAACGCGGCCTGGCGAGGCTCGATCGACAACTGCGCGCACAGCGCGAGCAGCGCTGCGCCCTTGTCCTGCGCACCCTGCACCACATGGCGGATCCGCAACTCGTTGGCGCGGGCCTGGACGATGGCCGATCGCCGCCCGGTGATGATCGCCAGCTCGACGCCGGCCTCGCGCAGCAGCGTGAGGCCGAAGCCGTCGTGCACCGAAAACGCTTTCATGACCTCCCCTCCGGTCCCGATCCAGATCGAACCGTCGGTGAGTGTGCCGTCGACATCCAGCGCGAGCAGCCGCAGGTGCTGGGCGGCCTCGCGGGCGGGCAGTCGGTTGGGGCGCATCGGGCGTGGGATCGGGCGGGCAGCCGGGCGCTAGAAGATCTTGGCCGCAAGCAGGTCGTGGATGTGCAGCGCGCCCAGCAGGCGGCGCGCCGGGTCGGTCACCAGCAACTGGCTGATCCGGCGGGCTTCCATCAGCGCGACCGCCTCGGCGGCCAGCGCATGGGGACCGATCGCGGCCGGCTCGGCGCTCATCGCGTCGCTGACGCTCAGGCCCCGGATGTCGCCGCCGCGCTCGAGCAGGCGGCGCAGATCGCCATCGGTGAAGATGCCGCAGACCGAGCGGTCCTCGTCGAGGACGGCGACCATGCCCATGCGCTTGCGGGTCACCTCCAGGATGGCCTGCGCCAGCGTGGCGTCGCGCGCGACGGTCGGCAGCGCATCGCCGCTGCGCATCACATCGCTCACGTGGGTGAGCAGGCGCCGCCCCAGCGCGCCACCCGGGTGCGACGAGGCGAAATCGGCCGCGCCGAAGCCGCGTGCCTCGAGCAGCGCCACCGCCAGCGCATCGCCCAGCGCCATCGCCGCGGTGGTGCTGGCGGTCGGGGCGAGGTTCAGCGGGCAGGCTTCGCGCGCCACCGCGGCGTCCAGGTGGACATCGGCGAGCGCGGCCAGGCGCGAATCGGTGGCGCCGGTCATCGCGATCAGCCGGGCGCCGCGGCGCTTGACCAGGGGCACGATCGCGAGCAGCTCGTCGGTGTTGCCCGAGTTGGACAGCGCCAGCACCACATCGTCGGAAATCACCATGCCGAGATCGCCGTGGCTGGCTTCGGCCGGATGCATGAAAAACGCCGGCGTGCCGGTCGAGGCCAGGGTGGCGGCGATCTTGCGCGCGATGTGGCCGGACTTGCCGATGCCGCTCACCACCACCCGGCCCCGGCAGGCGAGGATCAGTTCGCAGGCGCGCACGAACGCGCCGTCGATGCGTTGCGGCAACGCGGCGATGGCTTCGGCCTCGATCTGCAGCACTTCCACCGCCCGCGCGATCAGGCGTTCGGCGCGCGCGGTGCGATCAGCGTGCTCCTCGCTCGAAGCCGATAGAATCGTGTCATCCATCGGGCCGAGTATATCGGCATCGCCGCCGTCCGCTGCCCGTCCGTCCTGTCGAGTCGCTGCTTGCTGACCTCTCTTGAACTCGCGCTGATCCTGCTGGCCGCCTCGGTGCTCGCGGTGGTCCTGCTGCGCGCCTTGCGCCTGCCGCCCCTGGTCGCCTACCTCGCGGTCGGCATGCTGCTGGGCCCGCACGCGGCCAACCTGGCCGGCGATCCGGGGGCGGTGGCGCACGCCGGTGAGCTCGGTGTGGTCTTCCTCATGTTCACCCTGGGCCTCGAATTCAACCTGGCCAAGCTCACCTCGATGCGGCGCTTCGTCTTCGGGCTCGGCGGTGCCCAGGTCGGGGTGACCATGCTGGCGGTGATTGCCGCGCTGCTGCTGGCGCCGGCGGCGGTGACCGCCTGGCTGTTCGGTCCCGGGCTCGACTGGCGGGTCGCGCTGGCGCTGGGCGGTGCGATGGCAATGTCCTCGACCGCGATGGTGGTCAAGCTGCTGGCCGAAAAGCGCGAACTCGAGACCGATCACGGTCGCCGGGTGTTCAGCGTGCTGCTGTTTCAGGATCTGGCGGTGATTCCGCTGCTCATCATCGTCCCGGCGCTGGCCTCGGGGTCGGAGTCCTGGGCCCTGAAGGTTGCCCAGGCGATGCTGCTGGCCGCCGGCCTGCTCGTGCTGATGCTGCGCTTCGGCCCGCGGCTGATGCGGCGCTGGTTCAGCATCGTCGCCCGCCAGCGCTCCCATGAACTGTTCACCCTCAATGTGCTGCTGGCCACGCTGCTGTTCGCCTGGCTCGCCAAGCAGGCGGGTCTGTCGATGGAACTGGGCGCCTTCGTGGCCGGCATGCTGATTGCCGAGACCGAGTTCCGCTTCCAGGTCGAGGAGGACATCAAGCCGTTTCGCGATGTGCTCCTGGGCCTTTTCTTCGTGGCGATCGGCACCCAGCTCGACCTGCGGGTGGTGATGCAGGCCTGGCCCCAGGTGCTGGTGCTGGCCACGCTGCCGATCCTGCTGAAGTTCCTGGTGGTGGCGCTGGTGGTGCGCGCCTTCGGGGGCACTGCCGGGGTGGCGGTGCGCACCGGCGTGTGGCTTGCCCAGGCCGGTGAGTTCGGTTTCGTGCTGCTCGCCCTGGGCTCGGCAGCCGGATTGCTGACTGACGCGGCGATCCAGCCGGTGCTGGCGGCGATGCTGCTGTCGCTGCTGGTCAGTCCGCTGCTGATCGGCCAGGCCAACCGGATGGCGTTGCGGCTCTCCAGCCAGGAATGGCTGCAGCGCTCGTTGCAGCTGCAGACCATCGCCAGTCGCAGCCTGGCGCGCGACCGGCACGTGATCATCTGCGGCTACGGGCGCTGCGGCCAGGCGCTCGCCCATGTGCTCGAATCGGAGTCGGTCACCTTCATCGCGCTGGATCTGGATCCCGACCGGGTGCGCCAGGCCGCAGCCACCGGCGAGTCGGTGGTCTACGGGGACAGCGCGCGCCGCGAGACCCTGCTGGCTGCCGGCGTGCACCGCGCGCGCGCCATGGCCATCACCTTCGACGACACCGCGGTCGCCCTGCGCATCATTCACCTGGTCCGCGAGATCGCCCCGCAGCTGCCGATTCTCGTGCGCACCGCCCATGAAGCCGACATCGAGCGCCTGCTGGCCGCCGGCGCCACCGAGGTGGTGCCCGAGATCGTCGAAGGCAGCCTGATGATCGCCTCGCACGCCCTGGCGCTGGCCGGCGTGCCCCTGTCGCGGGTCCTGCGCCGGGTCCGCAAGGTGCGCGACAGCCGCTATTCGCTGTTGCAGGGTTTCTTCCATGGCGCCGACGATTCCGAGGAGGACGCGATCGAGGACGCCCAGATCCATCTGCGCGCGGTGTTGCTGGGCCCGGCGTCCAATCTGGCTGGTCAGCGCCTGGCGCAGGCGCCGCTGGGCAGTGCCCGGGTCACCGCGGTGGTGAGGCAGGGGGTCCGGATCGCCGATCCTGCGCCCGATCTCCTGCTGCAGCCGGGCGACACGCTGGTGCTGGCCGGCACCCTCGAGCAGATCGGCGAGGCCGAGGCCCGGCTGACCGGCCATTGAAAGGAACCGCCCGACGCCGCGGCTCATGGGCTCTCTGACAGGTTCTCTGCGTCGCGCCGACACAGGATTCGCCGGCTTTGCGCCACAATGCGCCGGTCGGTTGCGACCGGCTGCGGTTTAGAATGCTCCCCTTCTTGTCGCCCGCCCCCACGGAATCCCTTGTCACCAGACTTTCTCAGCCTCGATCGGGTCAGCTTCGGTTACCGCGATCGCAAGATCCTCGACGGCGTGTCGCTGCGTTTCGAGCGGGGTCGGGTGGTGGCGCTGATCGGCGGCTCGGGCTCGGGCAAGACGACCATCCTGCGCCTGATCGGCGGCCTGCTGCGGCCCCAGTCGGGCACCGTCACCTTCGAAGGCCAGGTGCTGCATTCGCTGCCGCGCGACGGGCTCTACGCCGCGCGCCGGCGGATGGGGCTGCTCTATCAGTTCGGTGCCCTCTTCACCGACCTGTCGGTCTTCGAGAACGTCGCGTTTCCGCTGCGTGAACACACCCGCCTGCCCGAGCACCTCATCAACGACCTGGTGCTGCTCAAGCTCAACGCGGTGGGTCTGCGCGGCGTGGCGCACTACCAGACCTCGCAGCTGTCGGGCGGCATGGCGCGGCGGGTGGCGCTGGCGCGCGCGATCGCGCTCGACCCGCCGCTCATCATGTATGACGAGCCCTTCGCGGGCCTGGACCCGATCTCGCTGGCCACGGTCGCCAAGCTGATCCGCCAGCTCAACGACGCGCTCCATGTCGCGTCCATCCTGGTCTCGCACGACATCAAGGACGCTTTCGCCATCGCCGACTATGTCTACCTGCTGGCTCAGGGCCGGATCGCCGCCGAGGGCACGCCCGCCCAGATGCAGGCCTCCGACGACCCCACCGTCCGGCAGTTCCTCGACGGTGACATCGACGGGCCGGTTGCCTTCCACCACGCCAGCCGTCGCACGCTGGAACAGGACCTGGGGCTCGAGCCATGACGCCGGTGCGATTCGCCCCGCTGCGCCGGCTGCTCGATGCGCTCGTCAGTGTCGGTTACGGGGCACGCTTCTTCCTGCGGCTGTGCGGTCTTGGCGTGATGTCCCTGCGGCGCCCGCGGCTGGTCATCGACCAGATCCATTTCATCGGCAACTATTCCCTCTCCATCATCCTGGTGTCGGGCCTGCTGATCGGGTTCGTGCTCGGGCTCCAGGGGTACTACACACTGCGCCGCTACGGTTCCGAAGAGGCGCTCGGGCTGCTGGTCACGCTGTCGCTGGTGCGTGAGCTGGGGCCGGTCGTGACCGCGCTGCTGTTCGCCGGGCGGGCCGGCACCTCGCTCACCGCCGAGGTCGGCCTGATGAAGGCCGGCGAGCAGATCGACGCGATGCAGATGATGGCGGTCGACCCGGTGGCCCGGGTGCTGGCGCCCCGGTTCATCGCCGCGGTCATCTGCATGCCGCTGCTGGCCGCGCTGTTCTCCTCGATGGGTGTCCTGGGCGGCTACCTGGTCGGTGTCGAGATGATCGGCGTCGATGCCGGCTCCTTCTGGTCGCAGATGCAGGGCGGCGTCGACTGGCTGCTCGATGTCGGCAACGGCGTGGTCAAGAGCATCGTCTTCGGTTTCACCGTGGCTTTCGTGGCGCTGTTCGTGGGCTTCGAGGCCGAACCCACGCCCGAGGGCGTGTCGCGCGCCACCACCACCACCGTCGTTGTCGCGTCGCTGGCCATCCTGGGCCTCGACTTCATCCTTACTGCCCTGATGTTCAGCAGCAACTGACGGTCGCAGGAGTCAAACAGTCATGAATCGCAATTTCACCGTCGACGTCATGGTCGGCCTGTTCGTGGTGCTGGGTTTTTCCGCGCTGCTCTTCCTGGCCATGCGCGCGGGCAACATGAGCGGCGCGGTCGGCCTGAAGGACACCTACACCGTGCAGGCCCGTTTCGACAACATCGGCGGCCTCAAGCCGCGGGCCGCGGTGCGCAGCGCCGGTGTGGTGGTGGGGCGTGTCACCGCCATCCGTTTCGACGACAAGCGCTACCAGGCCGAAGTCACCATGGCGCTGGACGGCCGCTACCGATTCCCCAAGGACAGTTCGGCCAAGATCATGACCTCCGGTCTGCTGGGCGAGCAGTACCTCGGTCTGGAGCCGGGGGGCGACACCGTGCTCATCGATCAGGGGGGCGTCATCACCATGACCCAGTCGGCGGTGGTGCTCGAGAACCTGATCGGTCAGTTCCTGTACGGCAAGGCTGGCGATGGGGAAAAGAAATGATCCGGATGCTCAGGGCGGCCATCGCGCTGCTGGCGGTCGCGACGCTGCTCGGGGGCTGCGCCGGCACCGGCACGGGCGCGGGCAACTACCCGGTGGCCCGGGACCCGTTCGAGCCGGTCAACCGCGTCGTGTTCGCTTTCAATGATTCCCTCGACGAATGGGCCATCCGGCCGGCGGCCGTGGCTTACACCAAGGTCGTGCCCGAGGTGTTGCGCATCGCGGTGCACAGCATGGCCTCGAACATCTCCGATCTCTGGGTGGCCGCCAATCAGTTGCTCCAGGGCAAGCCGGCGCTGGCCGGATCCGACCTGCTGCGGTTCGCCATCAACACCACCCTGGGCGTCGGCGGACTGGCCGACGTCGCCACGCCCATGGGCCTGGAGAAGCACCGTGAGGACTTCGGCCAGACCCTCGGGCGCTGGGGGGTGCCGCCGGGGCCTTATCTGGTGGCGCCGCTGTTCGGGCCGTCCTCATTGCGCGATGGCCTGGGCATCTGGGCCGACGTGGTCGGCGATCCGGTGGTGCGCCTGGGCACCGTCTCCGAGCGCAACACCTATTCGGGGGTTCGCATCATCGACACCCGTGCCGGGCTGCTGTCGGCCGACGGCCTGCTGCGCGGGGCGGCGCTCGACCGCTACAGTTTCGTGCGCGACGGTTATCTGCAGCGGCGGCGCAATCAGGTCTACGACGGCGACCCGCCGCCCCTCAAGGACGAGTGACCTGGCCACCAGCGACCCGGCCGCGGTCAGCCCGCCCGGGTGCCTGCGCGTTGAAGTGAATGTGTGCCCGGAACAACAAGGAAGAACAAGATGATTCGATGGTTCTCATGGCTGCTGGCGGTTGCGCTGGCCCTGCCGGCGGTGGCCGGCGCCCAGGAGGCGCCTGATGCGCTGATCCGGCGCCTGTCGGTCGATGTGCTCGAGCGGATCAAGCTCGACAAGGACATCCAGGCAGGCGATTTCCGCAAGCTGTCCGACTTCGTCGACGCCACCGTGATGCCGCACGTGAATTTCCAGCGCATGACCGCGCTGGCGGTCGGGCGCAATTGGCGCTCGGCCACCCCTGAGCAGCAAAAGCAGCTGATGGCCGAATTCCGGGTCCTGTTGCTGCGCACGTATTCGGGGGCGCTCGGCTCGGTCAAGGACCAGACGATCCGCCTGAAGCCGCTGCGCGCCGAGCCGGCCGACACCGAGGTGGTGGTGCGCAGTGAGGTGCTGCAACCGCGCGGCGAACCCGTCCAGCTCGATTACCGGCTGGAGAAGGCCGCCGAAGGCTGGAAGATCTACGACGTCAATGTGCTGGGGGTGTGGCTGGTCGAGACCTATCGCAACCAGTTCGCCCAGGAAGTCTCGGCCCGCGGCATCGAAGGTCTCCTGAAGAGCCTCACCGACAAGAACAAGTCCTTCGACAGCGGCCGCAAGTCCTGACTCGTGCTCCTGAACCTCGCCTCCTGAACCTCGCCTCCATGCCTTCGCCTGTTACCGATTCCGCCGGCCCGGGGCTCACGGCAGCCCTGCCGTCACGGGTCACCTTCGATCGGGCGCCGGAAGTCCTCGAGCGATGCGCCGAACAGCTGTCCGGCGGCGCCCGCGAGATCGACCTGTCGGCCTGCCAGGATTTCGATTCGTCCCTGCTCGGCATCCTGCTCGAGCTTCGTCGTCGCGCCAGCACCAGCGGCACGACCTTTCGGCTGATCGCCCCGCCGGCCAATCTGCGAAAGCTGGCCGAGCTCTACGGCGTCGATCGCCTTCTGTTCGAGACCCATGAACCTGCCTGAGCAGTCTGCTGCGATTGAAATTCGTGATGTCGTCAAGCGATACGGTGCCTTCGAAGCCTTGCGCGGCGTGTCGCTCACGATTGCCCAGGGAGAGTTCTTCGGCCTTCTCGGCCCGAACGGCGCGGGCAAGACGACCCTGATCTCCTCGATCGCCGGGCTGTCGCGCCCGACCCGTGGCAGCGTGCGGGTGATGGGCTTCGATGTGGTCACCCAGTATCGCGAGGCCCGTCGCGCGCTCGGGGTGGTCCCTCAGGAACTGGTCTTCGACCCTTTCTTCACGGTGCGCGAGACCCTGCGCATCACCTCCGGCTACTACGGTCTGCGGCACAACGACGCCTGGATCGACGAAATCCTCGCCAACCTCGATCTCACCGACAAGGCCAACGCGAACATGCGCGCCTTGTCGGGCGGCATGAAGCGGCGCGTCCTGGTGGCGCAGGCGCTGGTTCACCGGCCCCCGGTCATCGTGCTCGACGAGCCGACCGCCGGCGTCGATGTCGAACTGCGCCAGACGCTGTGGAACTTCATCGGTCGGCTGAACCGGGAGGGCCACACCATCGTGCTGACCACGCACTACCTGGAAGAGGCGCAGGCCCTGTGCGGGCGCATCGCGATGCTCAAGCAGGGCCAGGTGGTGGCGCTCGACCACACCGCCAACCTGATCGGGCGCTTCAAGGGCGGCACCCTGGTGCTGCGCCTGTCCGGCCGGCCGATGCCCGACGACCTGCAGGCAAGATGCCCGGGCGGGCTGACCAGCGATGGTCGATACCGGCTGACGGTGGCCGCCTATTCGGAGGTCGAGCCGGTTCTGGCGCGCCTGCGCGAAGCGGGGTGCACGGTCGACGAAATGGAGATGACCCACACCGATCTCGAGGAAGTCTTCCTTCGGATCATGCGCCAGGAGGCGACATGAGCGGCTTCTCGACCCTGTTTCGCAAGGAGATCCTGCGGTTCTGGAAAGTGGTCTACCAGACCGTCGCCGGGCCGGTGATCTCGACGGTCCTTTATCTGCTGGTGTTCTCCAACGCCCTTCAGGGCCGTGTCGAGGCCTTCCCGGGCATCGGTTACACCGCGTTCCTCGTGCCGGGCCTGGTCATGATGGCGATGCAGCAGAACGCCTTCGCCAACGCCTCCTCGTCGCTGGTGCAATCCAAGGTCACCGGCAACATCGTGTTCGTGCTGCTGCCGCCGCTGTCGGTGCGCGACCTCTTCGCGGCCTATGTCGGGGCGGCGGTGGTCCGGGGGCTGGCGGTGGGTCTGGGGGTCTTCGCGATCACCCTTTTCTTCGCGATGCCGCCTTTCCCGGCGCCCCTTTGGGCACTGCTGTTCGGCCTGCTGGGTTGCGCCATTCTCGGTACAATGGGACTGATCGCCGGCATCTGGGCCGAGAAATTCGACCAGATGGCGGCGGTCCAGAGCTTCGTGATCGGGCCCGCCACCTTCCTGGCCGGCGTGTTCTATTCGGTGCACTCGCTGCCACCGTTCTGGCAGGCGATTTCGCACCTGAACCCCTTTTTCTACCTGGTTGACGGGTTTCGCTATGGGTTCATCGGCCAGTCCGATGTCCCGCCGCTCGTCAGCCTGGCGATTGTCTGCGCGACCCTGGCCGCGGTCTCCTCGGTTGCCCTCTGGATGCTCAAGACCGGCTACAAGCTTCGGCACTGAAGACCTGTCCATCATGGTTACTCCCGATCTCCTGCGCGGCTATATCGCCGCCGGCCTGTCCTGCGAGCACCTCGAAGTCGAAGGCGACGGTCGCCATTTCGACGCGGTGATCGTGTCCGACGCCTTCGAAGGCAAGCGGCCGGTCCAGCGCCACCAGATCGTCTATGCGGTGCTGGGCGACCGCATGCGCGAGGAAGTCCACGCGCTGTCGATGAAAACCCTCACACCCGGCGAGTGGGCCGCCCGGCAGGGCTGAACCCATGGACCGACTTCGGGTGCAGGGCGGCCAGCGCCTGTCCGGCGACATCCCGGTTTCGGGCGCCAAGAACGCGGCCCTGCCGATCCTGTGCGCCTCGCTGCTGTCGGCCGAGCCGCTGGTGCTGGACAACGTGCCGCGTCTGCATGATGTCGACACCGCGCTCCAGCTGCTGGCCCGGCTCGGTGTGCGCAGCGAGCGCGAGGGCGACCGGGTGCGGCTCGATGCCGCCCGGGTCGACTCCGTCGAGGCGCCCTACGACCTGGTCAAGACGATGCGTGCGTCGATCCTGGTGCTCGGACCGCTGGTGGCGCGCTTCGGCGAGGCGCGCGTGTCGCTGCCGGGGGGCTGCGCGATCGGCCAGCGGCCGGTCGATCAGCACATCAAGGGCCTGCAGGCGATGGGCGCGGTCATCACCATCGAGCACGGCTATGTGGTGGCGAGCGCGCCCCGCCTGAAAGGCACGCGGATCGTGACCGACATGGTCACCGTCACCGGTACCGAGAACCTGCTGATGGCGGCCACCCTGGCCGAGGGCGAGACCGTGATCGAGAATGCCGCGCGCGAACCCGAAGTGGTCGACCTCGCGGCCGCGCTCGTCGAGATGGGCGCGCTGATCGAAGGCGCCGGCACCGATCGCATCGTCGTGCAGGGGGTGCCTGCGCTGCACGGCGCGAAGCACCGGGTGATGCCCGATCGCATCGAGGCCGGCACCTTCCTGTGCGCAGTGGCGGCCGCTGGCGGCCGCGTCACGCTCACCCATGCCCATCCGCCCGGAATGGACGCTACGCTGGACAAGCTGCGCGAATCCGGCGCGGTGATCGAATGCGGGCCCGACTGGATCCGTCTCGAGATGAATCAGCGCCCGCGTGCGGTCAACCTGCGCACCGCGCCGTTTCCCGGCTTCGCCACCGACATGCAGGCCCAGTTCATGGCGGTCAATTGCGTGGCGCAGGGCACCGCCGTCATGACCGAGACCATCTTCGAGAACCGGTTCATGCACGTGCTCGAAATGCAGCGGCTCGGCGCCGACATCGCGATCGAGGGCAACACCGCGGTGGTGCGTGGCGTGCCGCGGCTGTCCGGCGCGGCGGTGATGGCCACCGACCTGCGCGCTTCTGCCGGCCTGGTGCTGGCCGGTCTGGTCGCCGACGGCGATACCGTGGTCGATCGCATCTACCACCTCGACCGCGGCTACGAGCAGATGGAAGTCAAACTGGCATCGCTGGGCGCGCGCATCCAGCGTGAGCGCGCCTGAGGCCCCAATGACCGACAAACCGATCACGCTCGCCCTCTCCAAGGGCCGCATCTTCGACGACACCGTCCCGCTGCTGGCCGCCGCCGGCATCGCGGTCGATCCCGAGGCGACCCGTTCGCGAAAGCTGATCCTGCCCACCGGCGACCCCGGCCTGCAACTGATCATCGTGCGCGCCAGCGACGTCCCGACCTATGTGCAGTATGGCGCGGCCGACATCGGCGTGGCGGGCAAGGACGTCCTGCTCGAGCACGGCGGCGACGGCCTCTACCAGCCGATCGACCTGCGCATCGGGCTGTGCCGGCTGTGCGTGGCGGTGCGCGAGGGCTTCGACTATGCCCAGGCGGTGCGCCGCGGTGCCCGGCTGCGGGTGGCCACCAAATACCTCGAGACCGCGCGTCAGCATTTCGCCGCCAAGGGTGTCCACGTCGACCTGATCAAGCTCTACGGCTCGATGGAACTGGCGCCGCTGGTCGGCCTGGCCGACGCCATCGTCGATGTGGTCAGCACCGGCAGCACGCTGCGCGCCAATCACCTGGTCGAGGTCGAGGAGATGATGTCGATCTCGGCGCGGCTGGTGGTCAACCAGGCGTCGCTCAAGACCCGCGCGGCTCGTCTCGAGCCGCTGCTGGCGCGCATCGAACAGGCGGTCTCGGCTGCCGCGCAGGGGGCTGCATGATTCATCAGATGGACACCCGGGACGCCGACTTCGAGCCCCGGCTGGCCGCCCTGCTGGCCCACGAGCCCGGGCAGGACGAGTCGATCGAGCGCACCGTCGCCGGCATCCTGCGCGACGTGCGCAGCCGGGGCGATGCCGCGGTGCTCGACTACACCCGACAGTTCGATCGGCTCGACATCGCCGACGCGAGCCGGCTCGAGCTGTCGATGGCCGAGCTCGACGCGGCGCTGGCCGGGCTGCCCGCTGCGCAGCGCGAGGCACTCGAGGCCGCCGCCGACCGGGTGCGGACCTATCACGAGCACCAGCGCGCCCAGTCCTGGTCCTACACCGAGCCCGACGGCACCCGTCTGGGCCAGAAGGTGACGCCGCTCGACCGGGTCGGTTTGTATGTGCCCGGCGGCAAGGCCGCCTACCCGTCGTCGGTGCTGATGAATGCGCTGCCCGCCAAGGTGGCCGGCGTGGCCGAACTGGTGATGGTGGTGCCCACGCCCGACGGCGTGCGCAACGCCATGGTGCTGGCCGCGGCGCGCATTGCCGGGGTCGATCGGGTGTTCACCATCGGCGGCGCGCAGGCGGTCGGGGCGCTGGCCTACGGCACCGCCACCGTGCCGGCCGTCGACAAGATCGTCGGCCCGGGCAATGCGTGGGTGGCCGAGGCCAAGCGACGCGTGTTCGGCACCGTCGGCATCGACATGATCGCCGGACCCAGCGAGATCCTGGTGCTGTGCGACGGTCATGCCGATCCCGACTGGATCGCGATGGATCTGTTCTCGCAGGCCGAGCACGACGAGCTCGCCCAGGCGATCCTGCTGTGCCCCGATGCCGGCTTCATCGCGCGGGTCCGCGAATCGATCGCCCGGCAGCTGCCGCAGATGCCCCGCCAGGCAGTGATCGCCCGTTCGCTGGCTGACCGGGGCGCGCTGATCCAGGTGCGCAGCCTCGAGGAGGCCTGCGACCTGGTCGACCGGATCGCGCCCGAACACCTCGAGATCGCCACGCTGAACCCGCAGGTCTGGGCCGACCGCATCCGTCATGCGGGTGCGATGTTCCTCGGCCCGTACTCGTCCGAGTCGCTGGGCGACTATTGCGCCGGGCCCAATCACGTTCTGCCCACCATGCGCACCGCGCGCTTCTCCTCGCCGTTGGGGGTCTACGACTTCCAGAAGCGCTCCAGCCTCATCGAGGTGTCGGCCGAAGGCGCGCGCAAGCTGGGGGCGATCGCCTCGGTGCTGGCGCATGGCGAGGGCCTGCAGGCACACGCCCGCAGTGCCGAATACCGACTCGGTCCCGATGCGGCCTGACTGGCGGGCGGGGCGGCGGTGACATCGGACCCTCCGGGCAACCCGCTGTTGCCGTCCGTCGAGTCGGCGAGCCCGCCGCTGCCGTCTCCCGATCCGGCGCTGCTGCAGGCGGTGGTCCGCCCGGAGATCGCGGCCATGGCCGCCTACCCGGTGCCGTCCTCGCAAGGCCTGCTCAAGCTGGATGCGATGGAAAATCCCTACCCGCTGCCCGAACCGTTGCGCCAGGCACTGGCCGACCGGCTGGGGGCGGTGGCCCTGAACCGCTATCCGGCGCCCGCCTATCGCGAGCTGAAGTCGGCGATCACGCGGCAGCTGGGCGTGCATCCCGGTGCCGCGCTGGTGCTGGGCAACGGATCCGATGAGCTCATCACCCTGCTGTCGGTGCTGACCGCACGTCCGGGTGCCTGTGTCCTCTCGCCAGTGCCTTCTTTCGTGATGTACGAGCTGTCGGCGCGTCTGGCCGGCAGCCGTTTCGTCGGTGTCGACCTGCGCGACGATTTTTCGCTCGACCCGGGGGCGATGCTGGCCGCGATCGAGCGCGAACGCCCGGCGCTGATCTGGATTGCCTATCCGAACAACCCGACCGGCAACCGCTTCGATGACGAGGCGATTGCCGCGATCGTCGCCGCCGCGCCGGGCCTGGTCGTCATCGACGAGGCCTATCAGCCCTTTGCCCAGGCGAGCTGGATGCCGCGGCTGGCCGATTTCCCCAATCTGCTGGTGCTGCGCACCGTCTCCAAGCTGGGTCTGGCGGGCCTTCGCCTGGGCTATCTGGCCGGCGCGCCCGGGTGGATCGAACAGATCGAGAAAGTGCGTCCGCCCTACAACATCAACAGCCTCACCGAAGCGGCGGCGCTGTTCGCGCTCGAGCACATCGAGGTGCTCCGGTCCCAGGCCGATGCCCTGCGCACGGCCCGGCGGACGATGCATGAGCAACTGGGCCGGCTGCCGGGCGTTCGGCCCTTCGCCTCGCAGGCCAACTTCGTGCTGGCGCGCATGCCCGACGGCCCCGCGATCTTCCGGGCCTTGCGCGAGCGCGGCATACTGGTCAAGGACGTGGGTAAAATGCACCCGAAACTGGTTGACTGCCTGCGCCTGACGGTCGGTACCCCCGACGAGAATGCCCGCCTGTTCGCCGCCCTGATGTCCCTTCTTCCCGGCAGACCATGAGCTCACGCAGCGCCGAAGTCGTCCGCAACACCGCCGAAACGCAGGTGCGCGTGCGCATCGATCTCGACGGCACCGGCCGCCAGCGCCTGGCCAGCGGCGTGCCGTTCCTGGACCACATGCTCGATCAGATCGCGCGTCACGGGCTCGTCGATCTCGAGGTCGAGGCGACCGGCGATCTGCACATCGACGGTCACCATACCGTCGAGGACATCGGCATCACGCTGGGCATGGCGGTGGCGCGGGCCTTGAGCGACAAGACCGGCATCCGCCGTTACGGGCATTCATATGTCCCGCTGGACGAAGCGCTGTCGCGGGTGGTCATCGATTTCTCCGGCCGTCCCGGCCTGGTCTGGCAGGTGCCCTTCACCCGCAGCATGATCGGCAGCTTCGACGTCGATCTCGCCCACGAGTTCTTCCAGGGGTTCGTGAATCACGCGCTGGTCACCCTGCACGTGGACAACCTGCGCGGTGACAACGCCCACCACCAGTGCGAAACCGTCTTCAAGGCGTTCGCCCGGGCGCTGCGCATGGCGCTCGAGCCCGATCCCCGGATGGCCGGGCGTCTGCCTTCCACCAAAGAGGCGCTCTAGGCGTGTCGTTGCCGGTGTCTGTTTCGCGGGTTCTGTCGTGACCACCATCGCGGTCGTCGATTACGGCATGGGCAATCTGCGCTCGGTGGCCAAGGCGCTGGAGCATGTCGCGCCTGACGCCCGGGTGCTCGTCTCGTCGGTCGCTGCCGAGATCGACGCCGCCGACCGGGTGGTGTTCCCCGGGCAGGGCGCGATGCCCGATTGCATGCGTTTCCTGGAAGCCGCCGGCCTGCGCGAGGCGGTGCTGCGCGCCGCCCGCAACAAGCCGTTGTTCGGCGTTTGCATCGGCGAGCAGATGCTGTTCGAGCACAGCGCCGAGGGCGACACCCCCGGGCTCGGCATCCTGCCGGGCCAGGTGCTGCGCTTCGATCCGGCCGCGATGCGTCTGCCCGACGGCGCCCGGCTGAAGGTTCCGCACATGGGCTGGAACCGGGTCCGCCAGCAGCGCGCCCACCCGCTGTGGGCCGGTGTGCCGGATGACGCCTACTTCTATTTCGTCCACAGTTACTACGTGGTGCCGGCCGAGTCCGGCCTGACCGCGGCCACCACCGAGCACGGCTCATCCTTTACCTGCGCCGTGGCGCGGGATAATATTTTCGCCACCCAGTTCCATCCCGAAAAAAGCGCGGCCAACGGGTTGCGCCTTTACCGGAATTTCGTCGACTGGAACCCCTAGGCGCTCTGCCGCCTCGCTCTCCCACCCATCACTCATCATGCTGCTGATCCCCGCGATCGACCTCAAGGACGGCCGTTGTGTTCGCCTGCGCCAGGGCGACATGGCCGACGAAACCGTCTTCTCCGAAGACCCCGCCGCCGTCGCGCGGCACTGGCTCGAGCAGGGTGCCCGGCGTCTGCATCTGGTCGATCTGAACGGCGCGGTGGCCGGCAAGCCGCGCAACCAGGCGGCGGTCAAGGCGATCGTCCAGGCGGTCGGCGACCGGATCCCGGTGCAGCTGGGCGGGGGCATCCGCGACCTCGACACCATCGAGCGCTACCTCGACGGTGGCATCAGCTACGTGATCATCGGCACGGCGGCGGTCAAGAATCCCGGCTTCCTGCAGGACGCCTGCACCGCGTTCCCCGGTCAGATCATCGTCGGGCTCGACGCGCGCGACGGCAAGGTCGCCACCGACGGCTGGAGCAAGCTCACCCGCCACGATGTGCTCGACCTCGCCCGCAAGTTCGAGAGCTACGGCGTCGAAGCGGTCGTCTACACCGACATCGGTCGCGACGGCATGCTCTCGGGCGTGAACATCGAGGCCACCGTCCGGCTGGCGCGCGAACTCAAGGTCCCGGTCTTCGCCTCCGGCGGCGTGGCCGGCATCGAGGATGTCGACCGGCTGTGCGCGGTCGAGCAGGAGGGCGTCGAGGGGGCCATCCTCGGACGCGCGATCTACGAGGGCAAGCTCGAGTTCCGGTCCGCGCAGGCGCGGGCCGACGAGCTCAACGGCGAGTCCTGAGTGCTCACCAAGCGCATCATCCCCTGCCTCGACGTGACCGCCGGCCGGGTGGTCAAGGGGGTCAACTTCCTCGAGCTGCGCGATGCCGGCGATCCGGTCGAGATCGCCCGCCGCTATGACGAGCAGGGCGCCGACGAGCTGACCTTCCTCGACATCACCGCTTCGTCCGATGCGCGCGACATCATCCTGCACGTCATCGAGTCGGTGGCGGAACAGGTCTTCATCCCCCTCACGGTGGGTGGCGGCGTTCGCGAAGTCGAGGATGTGCGCCGGCTGCTCAATGCTGGCGCCGACAAGATCTCGATGAACACCGCCGCGGTCCAGACCCCGCGGCTGGTGGCCGATGCCTCGGCGCGCTACGGCGCCCAGTGCATCGTGGTGGCGATCGACGCGAAGGCGGTCGCCCCGGGCCGCTGGGAAGTCTTCACCCACGGCGGGCGGCGCGCCACCGGCATGGCGGTCGTCGACTGGGCGCGCGAAGTCGAACGGCTGGGCGCCGGCGAGATCCTGCTGACCAGCATGGATCGTGACGGCACCCGTCAGGGCTTCGACCTGGCGCTGACCCGCGCGGTGTCGGACGCGGTCGCGATCCCGGTCATTGCCTCGGGCGGTGTCGGGTCGCTCGCGCACCTGGCCGACGGCGTCACCGAAGGTCGTGCCGATGCGGTGCTGGCCGCCAGCATCTTTCATTTCGGCGAATACACCGTGCGCCAGGCCAAGCAGTTCATGGCCGATCGCGGCATCCCGGTGCGACTGGAATGAGCCTGCCGAGCGATCCGCACGGGGCCTGCGGCGAAGGCGCGCATGGCGCTTCCCCCGACGGTGCTTCCCCCGACGGCGCTTCCCCCGCGGACGCGTCTTGCGCCATTGCGCCCTCCGCCGGTGCCTCGACCGCTCCGGGCGAGGGCCTGCTCAGAAGCGACTGGCTGGATGCGGTTCGCTGGGATCGCGACGGTCTGGTGCCGGCGATCGCCCAGGATGCCCTCAGCCAGCGCATCCTGATGGTGGCCTGGATGAACCGCGAGGCGCTCCAGGAGACCGCGGTTACCGGTCGTGCGGTGTATTTTTCGCGCTCGCGCGGGCGGCTCTGGCGCAAGGGCGAGGAATCCGGCCATGTGCAGCGGGTGCGCGAACTGCGCCTGGACTGCGATGCCGACGTGATCCTTCTGCAGGTCGAGCAGGGCGGGGGCATCGCCTGCCACACCGGCCGCCAGTCGTGCTTCTTTCACCGGTTGCAGGACGGCCGCTGGACGATCACCGACCCGGTCATCCGCGATCCCGAGGACATCTACAAGTGAACGGCGACGACTTCCTGGCCCGGCTGGCCGATGTGATCGAATCGCGCCGCGGCGGCGATCCCGATCGGTCCTATGTGGCGCGGCTGTTTGCCCGCGCGCCGGACGCCATTCTCAAGAAGATCGGCGAGGAGGCCACCGAGACGGTCATGGCCGCCAAGGACGGCGACCCGGCGCGCATCGTCAGCGAAACCGCCGACCTCTGGTTTCACAGCCTGGTGATGCTCGCGCACTTCCAGTTGCGCCCTGAGGACGTGATCGCCGAACTCGCCCGCCGCGAGGGCCTGTCCGGTCTGCAGGAGAAAGCCGCCCGTCGCCCGTCCCCACCGCCCGAGCCCGCTGCCTGAACGAGGTTGACCCATGCACAAGCCCGATTGCCTGTTCTGCCGCATCGTCCGCGGCGAGATTCCCTCCCGCCGGATTTATGAAGACGACGAGATCATCGCCTTCCACGACATCCACCCCAGCGCGCCGGTGCACTTCCTGATCATCCCCCGGGTGCACATCGACAATCTCTATGACGGCGATCTGCGTCACCAGCAGGTCCTGGGCCGGATGCTCGGCATGGCCGGGCAGCTGGCGCGCGAACAGGGGGCGGATGATGGCTTCCGGGTGGTTATCAACAACGGCAGAGTGGGTCGGCAGGAGGTGTATCATTTACACGTCCATGTGCTGGGAGGTCCGGATCCGCTGGGGTCCGGAATGAACCGCCAACAATGAAGCAACACGCCAGGGTGTGCCGCGACAAGCGACCTCCCTGCGCATGCAACAGGAGTCACCCATGGGAAGCTTGAGCATCTGGCACTGGTTGATCGTGCTCGTCATCATCATGCTGGTCTTCGGAACCAAGAAGCTGCGCAACATCGGCTCGGATCTTGGCGGAGCGGTTCGCGGATTCAAGGAAGGCGTCAAGGAGGGCACCGAGAAGGCAGCCGCCGACAGCGCGACCGCGAACGAGAGCGCCAAGACCATCGACGTCGACGCCAAACCCAAGGCCTGATCGCTCGCCGCCCGGTCTGCGGCCGGGCGGTTCTGGTCAATCGCCGCGCCGCTCGCTCCGGTGGTTCCGTTCTTCATCGCCCTGACCGGGTTCCGCGTTCCCGCTTTTCCGGATTTCATCCCCCCCACCCTGCATGTTCGACATCGGCCTATCCGAGATGATGATCATCGCCGTCGTGGCGCTTGTGGTCCTGGGACCCGAGCGTCTGCCGCGCGTTGCCCGTCAGGCAGGCCAGTGGCTGGGCAAGCTGCAGCGTTACGTCAGCGATGTGAAGACCGACATCAATCGCCAGATGGAACTCGACGATCTGCGCAAGCTGCAGACCGAGGTCACGTCGGCAGCCCAGAGTCTCCAGGGGTCGATGCAGTCGGTGGTGTCCGATGCCCAGGCCAGCCTGGACGGGCTCTCGAATGCGGCCTCGGGCGCGGCTGACGAGCCGCGAACCGACTGGGACAAGATCTACGCAGCCCGTCGTGCCCGCGACCGATTCAAAGACCGGCGCGTCGAGCGCGCCCGTCAGCTCGGGCGCAAGTTGCCCAAGCCGCGTCGTTGAACGGCCCGATCGATGGCCCTCCGGTTTCTTCCCAGGCGTAAAGACCCCGACCCCATGAGCCAGGAAGAGAGCTTCGTTTCCCATCTGGTCGAGCTGCGCGATCGCCTGATCAAGTCGCTGATCCTGGTGCTGATCCTGTTCGGGGGTTGCTTCTATTTCAGCGGCGAGATCATGAAGTTCCTCTCGCAGCCGCTCTATCAGTCGCTGCCGCCCGGAACCCGGCCCATCTTCACCGACCAGGCGGGTGCGTTCTTCACCCTCACCAAGGTGGCTTTCCTGACCGCGCTGCTGCTGGCGCTGCCCTGGGTGCTCTACCAGGCCTGGGCTTTTGTGGCGCCCGGCCTGTACGAGCACGAGAAGAAGTTCGCGGTGCCGCTGATCTTCTCCAGCGTGTTCTTCCTGGTGGTGGGCATCAGCTTCGCCTATTTCTTCGTGCTGCCGGCGGCCTACAAGTTCTTCTACAGCTTTGCCTCGTCCACCGGCGCCGACGTGATGCAGGACTTGCAGAAGTACTGGGACTTCACGCTCGCGATCTTCTTCGGCTTCGGGCTGACCTTCGAGGTGCCGGTGGTCGAGATGCTGCTGGTGAAGCTCGGCATGGTGACCACCCAGCAGTTGCGCGAGGCGCGTCGCTATGTGGTGGTGGGCGCCTTCGTGGTGGCCGCGGTGCTGACGCCGCCCGATGTGCTCTCGCAGTTCATGCTGGCGGTGCCGTTGTGCCTGCTTTATGAGCTGGGCATCATCATGGCGGGCTTCGTGAAGGCGCGCAGCAAGGCGCCGGACGAGCCGGCCGAGCCGGCCACCGACGTCGCCAAGGACAAGGATCCGTCGGTCTGATCGCTGTGCCGCCGCGTCGAGCGGCCGCCCGCCTCACTCCTGCCGGGCGGCGGGCCGGGGGCGTTTGCCGACGCTGACCGGCAGGTCGAATTCCTTGCCTTCGCGCACGAAGCGAAAACTGGCGGTCGAGCCGGGCTTGATCTGCGCGATCAGGTTGAGCATGGTCGCGGTGTTGGTCACCGCCTGGCCCTCGACCGCGACGAGGATGTCGCCCACCTTCACGCCCGCTTTGTCCGCCGGTCCGCCCCGCACCACGCCGGCGATGATCGCGCCTGCCTTGCGGGGCAGCTTGAAGGCCTCGGCCAGTTCGGGGGTGACGTCCTGGGGTTCGACGCCGATGTAACCGCGGGTGACGCTGCCGCTGGTGACGATCTGATCCATGACCTGGCGCACCGTCGACGCGGGGATGGCGAAGCCGATGCCCAGCGAGCCGCCGCTGCGCGAATAGATCGCGGTGTTGATGCCCAGCAGCCGGCCGTCGGTGTCGACGAGGGCGCCGCCCGAATTGCCCGGATTGATCGCGGCATCGGTCTGGATGAAGTTCTCGAAGGTGTTGATGCCCAACTGGTTGCGGCCCAGGGCACTGATGATGCCCATGGTCACCGTCTGGCCGACGCCGAACGGGTTGCCCACCGCCAGCACCACATCGCCCACACGGGCGGTTTCGGCGTTGCCGAACACGATCGCCGGCAGCCCCTGCAGGTTGATCCGCAGCACCGCGAGGTCGGTTTCCGGGTCGCTGCCGACCACCTTGGCCCGGGCCCGTCGGCCGTCGGAGAGCAGCACCTCGATCTCATCGGCCGACTCGACCACATGGTGGTTGGTCAGCACCAGCCCGTCGGCCGACACGATCACGCCCGAGCCCAGACTGGAGCTTTGCTGACGCTGGCTGAACTGCTCGCCGAAATAGCGGCGAAACAGCGGGTCGTTGAGCAGCGGATGGTCGCGCGGCATGCGCACTTCCTTGGTGGTGAAGATGTTCACCACCGAGGCGGTTGCCCGGCGTGCGGCGTCGCCGTATGAAAGAATCGGGTTTTCGCGCCGCCCGCCGGGTGCCTGGATTGCGCCGGCTGTTTCGGCACTCATGCCGCCCGCGGAAGGCTGTCCGGCCAGGCGCGCCGGCAGCCACTGCGGCCGGAAGGTCCCCAGGATGAACAGGGCCGCCAGCAGGACAGTGATGGCCTGCGCAAACGTCAGCCAGAGGTTACGAAGCATGGGGCAGCCAGCGAGGAATGAGAAGACGGGGGCCGCGGGGGGTGTGCCCAGGGGCCGGGTCGAGCGGCATCTGGATCTTTTTCTGGACGTGCCGCGGTTCAAGGATTATTGCCCAAACGGACTGCAGGTGGAAGGCAGCCCCCGGGTGTCGTCGGTGGTCAGCGGCGTGACCGCCAGCCTCGCCCTGATCCGGGGCGCGGTGCGGGCCGGTGCCGACACGCTGCTGGTTCATCACGGCTGGTTCTGGCGGGGAGAGGATCCGCGAATCCTGGGGCCGCGCCGCGAGCGGCTGGCGCTGGTGCTGGCCCATCGACTGAACCTGTTCGCTTACCACCTGCCGCTGGATGTGCATCCCGAGGTCGGCAACAACAGCCAGCTCGGGGCCCGGCTCGGCTGGGGGGTGGCGGGTCGCTTCGGCGAGGCGGGCTTGGGCTGCTGGCACGACTTCGACGCACCCAGACCGCTGGCGGCGGTGGCGGGTGCGCTGGCCGGCGTCCTGCAGCGCGAACCCCTGGTGATCGCCGCCGGACGTCGCCGGATCCGTCGAATCGCCTGGTGCACCGGTGCCGCTCAGGACATGCTCCAGCAGGCCGCCGATGTCGGGGCCGACGCGTTCGTGAGCGGGGAGATTTCCGAGCGCACCACGCACCTGGCCCGGGAGCTCGGTGTGGCGTATCTGGCGGCCGGCCATCACGCCACCGAGCGGTTCGGGGTTCAGGCGCTGGGCGAGCACCTGGTTCAGGCCTTCGGGGTGTCGCACCGGTTCATCGACGACCCGAACCCGGTGTAAGCGCACGGGCGCCGGGCGGCGCCCGTTTCTTCAGCCGCGGGGTTTCAGCCCCGGGTCTTCAGCAGGTCGCGAATTTCCGCCAGCAGGACTTCGCTGGCCGGCGGTGCCGGCGGCGGCGCCGGTTCCGCGGCGGGCGTGTCGGCGACCTGCCAGCGGTTGATCGCCTTCACCAGCATGAAGATGATGAACGCGAGGATGATGAAGTTCACCAGGATGGTGATGAAGCTGCCATAGGCGAAGACCGGTACGCCGGCCTTCTTGAGCGCGTCCAGCGTCATGGCGGTGCCGGCGGGCACCTGTGCGAGTGGCACCAGCAAGCTGCTGAAATCGAGCTTGCCGCCCAGCAGGGCGGCGATGACCGGCATGATCAGGTCGCCGACCATCGAATCGACGATCTTGCCGAAGGCGGCGCCGATGATGACGCCCACCGCGAGGTCCATCACGTTGCCCCGCAACGCAAAGGTCTTGAATTCGCTCAACATCGACATGAAACGGCTCCTGGAAGGTGGGTTGTCGGGTGGACGGGATGGCGCAGCGGCAGGCAGGCCAACCCCTGCCGACGCGAGGGTGAAAATAGCACGCCTACCGCGCTGGTGTCGGCGGACTTGAATCGTTCCATGGTTCGCAGCGTCGCTGCGGCGCACAACCCGCCCGACACCCGCCCGATCCGCTGGCCGACAGCCCGGAATTCCCGCGTCGCGCAGTCGCGTGTTTCTCTTGCGCACCGCAATAAGCTAAAATCTCCCGTTGTCCTGGCGCTGAAGCTTTCCGCAGCGCCTGTGCCGAACCCTTCCAGAGCGATACGTCATCAGGAAACCCGTCATGAGCGATTCCTCCCTGCTTCCAGACGACCCGACCCGCCGCAGCGCGCTTCTCACCACCTGCGCGGTGGGGGCAGCCGGCGGCGCCACGGTCGCCTGGCCTTTCCTGAAGAGCCTGAAGCCTTCAGAGCGTGCGCTGGCCGCCGGTGCGCCGGTCGAGGTCGACATCGGCGCCATGGCGCCGGGTGATCTCAAACGGGTCGAGTGGCGCGGCAAGCCCGTGTGGGTGGTGCGACGCACGCCCGAAATGCTCGCCACGCTCAAGCAGACCGAGTCGCAGCTCGCCGATCCGGCCTCCGACCGCAAGGCTTATCCGACGCCGGACTACGCCAAGAACGTTCACCGTTCCATCAAGCCGGAATTCCTGGTGGTGGTCGGTATCTGCTCGCATCTGGGATGCTCGCCGTCCGAGAAGTTCACCCCCGGCGGCCAGCCCTCGTTGCCCGATGACTGGACCGGTGGATTTCTGTGTCCCTGCCACGGCTCGACCTTCGATCTCGCCGGCCGGGTGTTCAAGAACAAGCCCGCGCCAGACAACCTCGAGGTTCCCCCGCACACCTACCTCAGCGATTCTCGAATCCTGATCGGTGAAGACAAGAAGGCCTGAGCGAAGGAAACCCATCATGGCTATTGAAAAGCAACTGGCTCCCAATGCGCCGGCCGTCGACAAGGCACTGGCCTGGGTTGACGCTCGCTTCCCGCTGACCTCCACCTGGAAAGCGCATCTTTCCGAGTACTACACGCCGAAGAACTTCAACTTCTGGTACTTCTTCGGCTCGCTGGCGATGCTGGTGCTGGTCATCCAGATCCTGACCGGCATCTTCCTGGTCATGCACTACAAGCCTGATGCGTCGCTCAACTCGTCGGGCATCCCGGTCGCGTTCGCCAGCGTCGAGTACATCATGCGCGACGTGCCCTACGGCTGGCTGGTGCGCTACATGCACTCCACCGGCGCGTCGGCGTTCTTTGTCGTGATCTACCTGCACATGTTCCGCGGGCTGATCTATGGCTCGTATCGCAAGCCGCGCGAACTGATCTGGGTGTTCGGCTGCGCGATCTTCCTGTGCCTGATGGCCGAGGCCTTCATGGGCTACCTGCTGCCCTGGGGTCAGATGTCGTATTGGGGCGCGCAGGTCATCGTGAACCTGTTCGCGGCGATTCCCTTCATCGGTCCGGACCTGTCGGTCTGGATCCGGGGCGACTACGTGGTCAGCGACGCGACCTTGAACCGGTTCTTCTCGTTCCATGTGATCGCGGTGCCGCTGGTGCTGCTCGGTCTGGTCGCCGCGCACATCGTCGCGCTGCACGAGGTCGGCTCCAACAATCCCGACGGCGTCGACATCAAGGACCGCAAGGACGCCACCGGCAAGCCGCTCGATGGCATCCCCTTCCACCCCTATTACACCGTGCACGACATCATGGGGGTGTCGATCTTTCTGATCTTCTTCTCGGCGGTGGTGTTCTTCTCCCCGGAACTGGGCGGCTATTTCCTGGAGTACAACAACTTCATTCCCGCCGATCCGCTGAAGACCCCGGCTCACATCGCGCCCGTCTGGTATTTCACGCCGTTCTATTCGGTCCTGCGTGCCATTACCGACGACTTCCTGATGTACTGGATGACGCCCTTCCTGGTGGTCTATTCGCTGCTGATCGTCGCCAGTGCCCGCAGCGCGCTGGCCAAGGTGCTCGGTCCGGCGATCAGCGCCGTCCTGATCGCGGGCTTCTTCCTCATCGACGCCAAGTTCTGGGGCGTGGTCGCGATGGGCGCGTCGGTCATGATCTTCTTCGCGCTGCCCTGGATCGACAACAGTCCGGTGAGATCGATCCGCTATCGTCCCGACTGGCACAAGTACGTCTATGCCCTGTTCGTCTCGATCTTCCTGATCCTCGGCTATTTCGGGGTGCTCGCGCCCTCGGCGGCCGGGCAACTGTTCTCGATGGTCGGCACGCTGCTCTACTTCAGCTTCTTCCTGCTGATGCCGTGGTGGAGCGCGATGGGCGAGTTCAAGAAGGTGCCCGATCGGGTCACCTTCGAGGCGCACTGAGGCCAAGGGGCACATGATGAAGACCTTCCGCAAGTTCCTCGCGGCACTGCCGCTGGCCCTGGGCCTTTCGCTGGCCCAGGCTTCCGGAGCGGGATACCCGCTCGATCATTTTCCGGTCGAGAAGCTGACCGACGTTGCCGCCTTGCAGAACGGCGCCAAGGTGTTCGTCAACTATTGCCTGAACTGCCACGGCGCCTCGTCGATGCGCTACAACCGGCTCCAGGACATCGGCCTGACCGAAGAGCAGATCCGCAAGAATCTGCTGTTCAGCGCCGATAAGGTGGGCGAGCCGATGAAGGTCGCGCTGTCGGCGACCGACGCCAAGGAATGGTTCGGCGCCCTTCCGCCGGACCTCTCGGTGATCTCCCGCGCGCGCGCCTCCGGTGCAGGCAGCGGTTCCGACTGGCTCTACACCTATCTGCGCGCCTACTACCGGGACGCCACCCGTGCGACCGGCTGGAACAATGCGGTCTTCGAGAACGTCGGCATGCCCCATGTGCTCTGGGAACTGCAGGGGACCCGCGGCGTCCGGATCGAGGAGATCAAGCCGATCAAGGATGAGAAGACCCGGGCGGTGACCGGCTTCCAGAAGACGACCGTGTCCTTCGACACCAGCGGCCAGCGCTCCGAGGCGACCGAGAAGCTCGAAGGCCCCAACCACCATGAAAAGCGGGAGTTCACGCTGGGCAAGGCGGAAGGTGGCAAGCTGACGCAGCCCCAGTACGATGAGGCGATCGCCGATCTGGTGGCCTACCTGACCTTCATGTCCGATCCGTCCGCCCGCACCCGGACCCAGCTCGGTGTCTGGGTCCTGCTGTTCCTTTCCGTCTTCGCTGGGCTGGCCTGGTGGCTGAATCGGGAATACTGGAAGGACGTCAAGTAAGTCTTTTCGGATCCGCTCAGGGTGAGCCGGCTGCCGGTTCACCCTGATTTCTTTTCAAGAACATCCACACTTCTACTGGGAGCCGCTCGCCATGATGGTTCTGTATTCGGGCACGACCTGCCCGTTCAGCCAGCGCTGCCGCTTCGTGCTGTTCGAAAAGGGCATGGACTTCGAGATCCGCGATGTCGATCTCTACAACAAGCCCGAGGACATCTCGATCATGAATCCCTACGGTCAGGTGCCGATCCTGGTCGAACGGGATCTGATCCTGTACGAGTCGAACATCATCAATGAGTACATCGACGAGCGTTTTCCGCATCCTCAGCTGATGCCCGCCGATCCGGTGATGCGTGCCCGGGCCCGTCTGTTCCTGTTCAACTTCGAGCGCGAACTGTTCGTGCATGTGCAGCAGCTCGAGCGTCGCGATCACCACAAGGACGCGTCCAAGCAGATGGACAAGGCGCGCCAGCAGATCCGCGATCGCCTGACCCAGCTCACGCCCATCTTCATCAAGAACAAGTTCATCCTGGGTGAAGATTTCTCGATGCTCGACGTCGCGCTCGCGCCGCTGCTCTGGCGCCTGGATCACTACGGCATCGAGATGCCCAAGACCACCGCGCCGCTGCTGCGCTATGCCGAGCGCATCTTCTCGCGGCCGGCCTACATCGAGGCGCTGACGCCGTCCGAGAAGGTGATGCGGCGCTAGAGTTCATGCAGGCGAGCCCAGCCGGAAGACCGAAGTGACTGAACCGTCGACCAAGCCCTACCTGATCCGCGCGATCCACGAATGGTGCTCCGATAACGGGTACCGGCCGCACATCGCGGTGGTGGTCGACGAGAACACCGAGGTGCCGCAGGAGTTCGTGCGCGCGGGCGAGATCGTGTTGAATCTGTCGATCGAGGCCACCAACCGACTGGTTCTGGGCAACGACGTGATCGAGTTCGAGGCGCGCTTCAACCGGGTGCCGCGCAACATCTCGGTGCCGGTCGCCAATGTCTCGGCCATCTACGCGGCTGAGAACGGTCATGGCATGGCCTTCGATGTGCCCAAGTCACTGGCGGTGGTCGAGCCACCGCCGCCGCCCCGCACCTCCAGCGGACCCCGCGAGGTGGCTGCGCCCAAGTCGGGTGCCGGCTCATCCTTGAGATCCTTGGCGCCGGTTCCCTCGGCACCGGTCGGTGCAGCCCCGGTCGCCGGATCACCGACAGCGCCAGCACCGGCACCGGCGGGTATCGTGGGCGCGCCGGTGCTGCAGGCAACCCCGCGGGCGGACAGTGGATCGGATCAGGAAGTAACCCCCGAGGACACGCCGCCTCCGGAGTCGCCCACGCCGCGTCGAAGCGGTCCGCCGCATCTGACGCGGGTGAAATAGAGTTTCTTGCCGGCTTAGCTCAGTTGGTAGAGCAACCGCCTTGTAAGCGGTAGGTCGCCTGTTCGAGTCAGGCAGTCGGCACCAGTCAAGAATGCCCCGGCCGCGTCAGCGGGGCAGCGTGCGCTGATTGAGCTCGACGCAGGCCTGGCCGAGGTCCTGCATGCGACCGGCCAGTTGGCGCATCGACGCCGCCATCCACAGCATCGAGGTTTCGATCCGGGCAGCGTCGTCCTTGCCGGCGACCTGCGCCTCGAATTTTCCCAGGGCATCCTTGGCGCGGGCAGCCAGCACCGGGCCTGCCTTGGCCAGTTCCAGCGCCAGGACCGCCTGGCGGCGCGCCTCGAACGCTGCCGGATCGCGCTGATAGAGCGCTGCCCATTCATCGAAGTCGAACTTTTGCATGGATCCTGCCTGCCGTTTGCGGTGAACCGTTTGTCGGCGCCCAGCGGCGCTTCATCGGAAGTTTCGCACGCTTTGCTGGCGTTGGTGGAGAGGGGCCGATGGAAAGAGGGCGTGCGCTCAGCCGCGGATGTGCGTTTTATCACCAATCGGTGCAGCGCTCATCGCCGCAGACGGTGCGCATTGCGCGGCACGGCGGCGCGATGAAATGGCGGCAGAACTGGAACTTGTCCGCTTGAGCCGGTTGTTCTGCGGGTCCTGCCAGTCGTAGGATCGGGGTAGCCCGTCGTTCCGTTCGACGCGCCGTCGTTTCCAACCCGTGCACCGCGAGCGCCTGCCATGTCCATCCAGATCCGTCAGCTCCATTCCTGTTTCGCCGGCGAGGTCAGCGGCGTGACGCTTTCGCAGCCGCTCGACAGCGAAGCGGTGGCCGCCATCGAGGCGGGCATGGACCGTTTCGGGATCCTGGTCTTTCGCGATCAGCCGCTCACCGACGAGCAGCAGATGGCGTTCAGCCGCCACTTCGGCGAACTCGAGAACGCGCGCGGGGGCAACATTCCCGTCAAGCCCGAGGACCGGCGCATCCAGGTCGGCATGAACGACGTGTCCAATCTGGACAAGGATGGCAAACCACTGGCCCGCGACAGCCGCCAGCGCCTGTTCAACATCGGGAACATGCTCTGGCATTCCGACAGCTCATTTCGGGCGATACCGGCCAAGTATTCGCTGCTGTCGGCCCGCATCGTGAACCCCACCGGCGGCAACACCGAATTCGCCGACATGCGGGCGGCCTACGATGCACTCGACAGCGATCTTCAGGCCGAGATCGAGGATCTGGTCTGCGAACACTCATTGATGCATTCGCGCGGCGCACTCGGTTTTCCCGAGTTCACCGACGAGGAGCGGGCGCTGTTCAAGCCGGTCCTGCAGCGGCTGGTGCGTGTTCACCCGGTGACCGGGCGCAAGTCGCTGTATCTGTCGTCCCATGCCGGCGGCATCCTCGGCATGCCGACCCCGGAGGCCCGCATCCTGCTGCGTGACCTCAATGAGCACGCCACCCAGCCGGCATTCGTCCATGTCCACCGGTGGCGGCTGAACGACCTCATCATGTGGGACAACCGCCAGACCATGCACCGGGTTCGACGCTATGACGACAGCCAGCCGCGCGACGTACGGCGCACCACGGTTGCCGGGACCGCGATGACGGTCGATCAGGCCGCCTGACTCGCCGTTACCGGCTCAGGGCCCGCCGTTACCGGCTCAGGGCCCGCCGTTACCAGCTCAGTTCAGGGGCGTCGTGTCACCAGCAGGCTCACCGCCCAGCTGATCAGGCTGTAGACCGCAGCGCCCACCATCGCCCAGCCGAAGCTGTCGACCGCGAAGCCTTCGATGAAACGGGCGCTCAGCCAGAACAGCGCGCCGTTGATCACGAAGGTGAACAGACCCAGCGTGAGCAGGTTGATCGGCAGTGTCAGCAGCAGCAGGATCGGGCGGATCAGGGCGTTGAGCAGCCCCAGTACCAGCGCCGCCACCAGGGCGGTCCCGAATCCGCTGATCCGAATCGCCGGCACCAGCCAGGTGAGCGCCATCAGCGACAGCGCGTTGATCGCCCAGCCCAGCAGCAGGCGCATGACGCCTACTTCACCATCAGGACGGGTACCTTGGCCATCTCCATCACGCGCTGCGCGACCGATCCCATCAGCAGGTCCTTGAGCGCCGAGCGTCCCTTGGATCCGAGGACGATCAGGTCGAACTTGCCTTCGAGTGCCGCGGCGGCAATCTCGGCGCCGATGTTGCCGGTGCGGATGATCATGTCATGGGAAATGCCTGCCTTGTCGAGCGATTTGCGCGAATCGGCGAGGTCGGTCTCGGAGAGATCGCGCAGGTAGTCGGCGACCGCCTTCTTGCCCACGAATCGCTCGGCGTGGCGAAGGGCGACGTCGTCATGCACGCTGATCAGGGTGATGACCGACGACGCTTTCAGGGCATCGACCAGCTTGGCGGCGTACTTGACCGCCCGAAGCGCGTTTTTCGAACCATCGGTGGCGACCAGAATTTTCATCGAAATCCCTCCCTGGGATGGTCTCGCGTCGGGCCCGCGTCACCGCGAGGCCCGTTTACCACTGGATCAGGCCGCAGCTTGCTGGGGCAGCATCTTCTGCAGTTCGCCGGACTGGTACATCTCGGACACGATGTCCGAGCCGCCGACGAATTCGCCGTTCACATAAAGCTGCGGAATCGTCGGCCAGTTGGCGAAGTCCTTGACTGCCTGGCGAACCTCGTCATCTTCCAGGACATTGACGGTGACGAGATTGCGCACACCGCAGGATTTCAGGATCTGGATGGCGCGACCGGAAAAGCCGCACTGGGGGAACTGGGCCGTGCCTTTCATGAACAGCACCACCGGGTTGTCGGTAACCGTTTTCTGGATGAATTCTTTGGCGTCCATGGCGTGTCTCCGTAAGAACAGAACGCTCATTCTAGGCCAGGATCGGGCAGGCGTCCGCCATCGCCCGCGCGTGCGTGCGCCATCCCGAGCGTGATCCGATCATGATGTTGCGCATCGGGCACGGTGCGCACGTCCGTGAACCCGGCGTCGTCCATCAGCGCGCGCACCGCGCCCGCCTGGTCCCAGCCGTGCTCGAGCAGCAACCAGCCGCCCTCGGTGAGGTGTGCCGGCGCGCCGGCGACGATCCGCCGCAGGTCGTCCAGGCCGTCGGTTCCGGCGGCCAGCGCCTGTCGCGGCTCGAAGCGCAGATCGCCGCGGGTCAGATGCGCGTCGCGTTCGGCGATGTACGGGGGATTGGAGACGATCACCTGGAAGCGCTCGCCAGCGCCGGCGACCGCCCACCAGCTGCCTTCCCGCCAGTCGATCGTGCCGCCGGCTCGGGGGCCCAGCAGCGCTGCGGCATTGCGGCGCGCGATCGCCAGCGCAGCCGCCGAGCGGTCGCTGGCGACCAGGCGCAGGTCGGGGCGGGCATGCGCCAGCGCCACCGCGATCGCACCGCTGCCGGTGCCCAGATCGAGAACCCGCGCCGCAGGGGGCGCCAGTTCGCCGATCAGGTCGACCAGCCCCTCGGTTTCGGGACGGGGGATCAGCACCGCCGGGCTGACTTCGAAGCGCAGGTCGCGGAATTCGCGATAACCGGTCAGATACGCGATCGGCTCGCCCGCCCGGCGTCGCGCCGCCAGATCGTCGAAGCGGTCCGCCACCGCTGCATCAACCGCCTCGTCCCCGTGCGCGATCAGCCATTCCCGGGGCCGGCCGGTCGCGAGCGTCAGCAGGGCGCGGGCTTCCAGGCGCGGCAGGCCGCAGCCGGCAATCAGCTGATCGAAGGATCGCGCCGGTGGGCGCGCGTCCTGCGCGTCGCCGGGTGGCGAGGGGGCATCGGGCGCGATGCTCATGAAGGATGGCTCCCGTCGGGGGCCTGTCTTGCGCCGTTCAAGTCGCCTCGGCGAGCGCCGCCAGTTGCTCGGCCTGGTGGGCCATGCTCAGCGCGCTGAGTATCTCGTCCAGATCCCCGTCCATCACCCGGTCGAGCTTGTAGAGCGTCAGATTGATCCGGTGATCGGTGAGCCGGCCCTGGGGGAAGTTGTAGGTGCGGATGCGCTCGGACCGGTCACCCGAGCCGATCAGCGACTTGCGGTGCGCCGCCTCGCGGGAGTGCGCCTCGCGCTGCTGGCGGTCGCGCAGCCGGGTCGCGAGCACCTTCATCGCCTTGTCGCGGTTGCGGTGCTGGGAGCGATCGTCCTGGCACTCGACCACGATGCCGGTGGGCAGGTGGGTGATCCGCACCGCCGATTCGGTCTTGTTGACGTGCTGGCCGCCCGCGCCCGAGGCGCGAAAGACATCGATCCGCAGTTCCTCGGGGTCGATCTTCACATCGCCCAGCTCGTCGGCCTCGGCCATCACCGCGACCGTGCAGGCCGAGGTGTGGATGCGGCCCTGGGCCTCGGTCTGGGGCACCCGCTGGACGCGGTGGCCGCCGGACTCGAACTTGAGCCGCGAATAGGCGCCGTTGCCGGCGATCCGCAGGATGACCTCCTTGTAGCCGCCCAGATCGGCGGCGCTCTCGGACATCAGCTCGGTCTGCCAGCCCAGCCGTTCGGCCAGCCGCAGGTACATGCGCAGCAGTTCGCCAGCGAACAGCGCCGATTCGTCGCCCCCGGTACCGGCGCGGATCTCGAGAATCACGTTGCGTTCGTCGTTGGGGTCCCTGGGCAGGAGCAGGCGCTCCAGCAGTGACTCCTCCTGGGCCTGGCGGGCGGCGGCCGCCGACGCTTCCTCATCGGCGAAGGCGCGCAACTCGGGGTCTTCGCGCATCGCCTGTGCGGTCGCCTGGTCGGCGCCGGCCTGTTTCCAGGCTTGCAGGTGCTCGACCACCTGGGACAGCTCGGCGTGCTCGCGGTTGAGCCGGCGCAGCGCATCGAGATCGCGCGCCGCCTGTTCGCTGGACAGCAGCAGATTGACTTCGGCGAGGCGCTGCTCGAGGTTTTCGAGCCGGGCCAGCAGGGACGGTTTCATGGGACGGCAGGGCCAGGGCCCGGAGAGTGGACAGACGCCGACAGCGCCTTCAGTCGCGTCCGGGGAATACCTTGTCGAGCAGTCGGACCAGGTGAGGGTGGTCTTCGTCGGGACGTTGCAGCATCGACGTGGGCGCGTGAAGGAACTTGCTGGTCAGCCCCTGAGCCAGCGCTTCCAGCACTGTAGCAGGGTCGTCGCCCCGGGCCAGCATCCGGCGCGCGCGCTCGAGTTCGGCCAGCTTCAGGGCCTCACCGCGCGCGTGCAGCTGGCGGATCACCGGCACCGCCTGGCGCGCCACCATCCATTGCATGAACGAATCGACCCGGGTCTCGATGATGGCCTCGGCCTGCGCCACCGCCGCCCGGCGGCTCTCGGCGCCGCTCTGAACCACCTTGCCCAGGTCGTCGACGGTGTAGAGGAACACGTCGTCCAGGCGCCCGACCTCGGGTTCGATGTCGCGCGGCACCGCCAGATCGACCATGAAGATCGGCCGGCGCCGGCGGGCACGGGTCGCGCGCTCGACCATGCCCAGTCCGATGATCGGCAGCATGCTGGCGGTGCAGGAGATGACGATGTCGAATTTTTCGAGCGATTCGGGCAGCTCGTTCAGGCGCAGGGTGCTGCCATTGAACTGACGCGCGAGTTTCTCGCCCCGTTCCGGGGTGCGGTTGGCCACCACGATCGACTTCGGGTGCTGGGCAGCGAAGTGGGTGGCGCACAACTCGATCATCTCGCCGGCGCCCACGAACAGAACCCGCGTCTCGCGCAGGTCCTCGAAGATGCGTTTGGCCAGCCGCACCGCAGCGGCCGCCATCGAGACCGAGTGGGCGCCGATCTCGGTGGTCGAGCGGACTTCCTTGGCGACCGCGAACGAGCGCTGGAAGAGCTGGTGCAGGTGAGTGCCGAGTGCACCGGCATCCTGCGCGACCCGCACCGCTTCCTTCATCTGACCCAGGATCTGCGGTTCGCCCAGCACCATCGAGTCGAGCCCTGCGGCGACCCGGAAGGTGTGGCGGACCGCCTCGCCATTGGGCAGCACGTACAGGTGCGAATCGAGCTGGCTGGCGGGCAATCCCTGGCGCTGCGACAGCCAGCTGGACACCGCTTCGGGCACTTCGCCGGGCGTGTCGGTGGCGCAGTAGATCTCGGTCCGGTTGCAGGTCGACAGGATGGCGCCTTCGGGCACCAGCCGGCTCAGACTGGTCCGCATGTCGGCCAGTGCCTCGCGCAGCCCGTCGCCCGGGAACGACACCCGCTCGCGCACCGCGACGGGCGCGGTGGTGTGGTTCAGACCGAGAGTGAGTAAATACATGACACAAGAATTGTAACGCTAACTTGACACTCGGTGCTATCGATCGCGATGGATTTTCGCATCTCCACCCGCATCCTGTGTCCGGCGCCCCGCTGTCGGCGTCTGCCGCCGGTCCGGGTCATCAGGCCTCGCTCGCCCCGAGGAACAGGCGATAGGCCGGGTGCTGGCTCTCGTCCTGATGGGCATAACCCAGGCCGGACAGGAAGTTCCGGAAATCCTGTTTCTCGCCTTCGGGCACCTGGATGCCCACCAGGATGCGGCCGTAGTCGGCGCCGTGGTTGCGGTAATGAAAAAGCGAGATGTTCCAGTTCGGGCTCATGCTGGAGAGGAACTTCATCAGCGCCCCGGGGCGCTCGGGGAACTCGAAGCGGTAGAGCAGTTCGTCGCGCGCCAGCGGCGAATGGCCACCGACCAGGTGGCGGATGTGCAGCTTGGCCAGTTCGTCGTCGGTCAGGTCCAGGGTGGCGAAACCGGCGGCGCGCAAGCCGTTGGCGATGTCGATCGCGTCGTTGCGCCGCTGGATCTGGATGCCCACGAAGACGTGTGCCTGGCGGGCGTCGGCGATCCGGTAGTTGAATTCGGTCACGTTGCGCGCGCCGACGGTTTCGCAGAACCGCCGGAAGCTGCCTTTTTCCTCGGGGATGGTGACCGCGAACACCGCCTCGCGCTGCTCGCCGATCTCGGCGCGCTCGGACACGAAGCGCAGCCGGTCGAAGTTCATGTTCGCGCCGCAGGCGATCGCCACCAGGGTCTCGTCGCGCAGGCCTTCGCGCTCCGCGTAGGCCTTGGCCCCCGCGATCGCCATCGCGCCGGCCGGCTCCAGGATCGAGCGGGTGTCCTGGAAGACATCCTTGATCGCCGCGCACAGCTGATCGGTGTCGACCAGCACGATCTCGTCGACATACTGGCAGCACAGGCGGAAGGTTTCCTCGCCGACCTGCTTGACCGCGGTGCCGTCCGAAAACAGCCCGACATCGGCCAGCGCGACGCGCCGGCCCGCCTTGAGCGAGCGGTCCATGGCATCGGAATCGGTTGCCTGCACGCCGATGATCCGGATCTCGGGGCGCACCTGCTTCACATAGGCGGCGACGCCGGCGATCAGTCCGCCGCCCCCGATCGCCACGAAGATGGCGTGAATCGGCGCCTGATGCTGGCGCAGGATTTCCATGCCGATGGTGCCGTTGCCGGCGATCACATCCGGGTCGTCGAACGGGTGGACGAAGGTGAGGCCTTCGCGGGCCTGCACCGTGAGGGCGTGGGCATGGGCGTCGCTGTAGCTGTCGCCCTGCAGCACCACTTCGGCGCCGCGCGCGCGAACCGCGTCTATCTTGACCTGGGGGGTGGTGACCGGCATGACGATCACCGCCCGGCAGCCCAAACGGCTGGCGGCCAGCGCGACGCCCTGGGCGTGGTTGCCCGCCGACGCCGCGATCACCCCGCGCGCGATCTGCTCGGCGCTGAGGTTGGCCATCTTGTTGTAGGCGCCGCGCAGCTTGAAGGAGAAGACGTCCTGCATGTCCTCGCGCTTGAGCAGCAGCCGGTTGCCGATCCGCGCCGACAACTGCGGCGCTTCATCGAGTGGCGACTCGCGGGCGACGTCGTAGACGCGGGCGGTCAGGATGCGCTTGAGGTAGTGGGCGGTCATGGGGGGCCGAATCTGACGGACAGGTGAGGCTGCGAACCCATCATTCTAGTGCCCGGGGCGGCCATGTCCTTGCGCCGGGGCGCGCGCTGCTAGACTCGATCGCCATGGAAAGTCTGGTTCATCAGGTCATCGGCTGGTTCGCGCTGCCGCGCAATGGGCTGTCGTCGGTGTTCGTCATCGCCTTCGTGTCGGCTACTTTGCTGCCGCTCGGATCCGAACCGGCGGTGTTCGGCTACGCCAAGCTCAATCCCGACCAGTTCTGGGTGGTGGTGCTGGTGGCGACCCTGGGCAACACCCTGGGCGGCATGGTTGATTACTGGATGGGCCGCGGCGCCAAGGCGGCGCTGGCCCGCAAGACCGGCACCGCCCGCTACCTGGCCTGGTTCGAGCGGCTCGGCCCCAAGGCGCTGTTGGTGTCCTTCCTGCCGGTGATCGGTGATCCGATGTGCACGGTGGCGGGATGGCTGCGCCTGCCGTTCTGGCCTTGCGTGATGTGGATCGCGATCGGCCGGGTGATTCGCTACAGCGTGATGACCGGCCTGCTGCTGTGGGTGCCGGACGGCTGGTGGCGCTGGCTTCTGCAGCCTTTCACCGGCTGACCGCCGGTTCCCCTGCCGTCCGGGCAGGATTGCTGCGCTGCAAGAGAGCGCACGCTAGAATGCCTTTTTGACTGAAATTCCGATGAACGCGCCGCTGCCGTTGTCCGCCCTGCACGCCGATGCCGAGAGTCCGGCCCGCCTGCGCGAAATTCCGTACAACTACACCTCGTTCAGCGACCGCGAGATCGTCGCGCGCCTGCTGGGCGACGACGCCTGGCGCCTGTTGGGCGAGTTGCGCGGCGAGCGCCGTACCGGCCGCTCGGCGCGCATGCTCTTCGAGGTGCTGGGCGACATCTGGGTGGTTCGGCGCAACCCTTACTTGCAGGACGACCTGATCGACAACCCGAAGCGGCGCCGGTTGCTGATCGAGGCCCTGCATCATCGGCTGGGCGAGATCGACCGGCGGCGCACCCGCGACCTGGACGGCAACGACGACCCGGTCGCGCGGGTCCGCGCCGAACGCGTCGAGCGGCTGGTGCGTCTGGCGGTCGATGCGGTCGGCGCCTTCGAGCGCGAATTCTCCGACGCCGATCGCCTGCGTCGACGCGCGTCCCGGCTGCTGTCGCGGCACACCCACGCCGACAACATCCGTTTCGACGGCATGTCGCGCGTCTCCCACGTCACCGACGCCACCGACTGGCGGGTCGAGTACCCCTTCCTGGTGCTGATGCCCGACAGCGAGGCCGAGATGGCGCCGCTGGTGTCGGCCTGCATCGAGCTGGGGCTGACCATCATCCCGCGCGGCGGCGGCACCGGCTACACCGGCGGGGCGGTGCCCCTGACCGCGATGTCGGTGGTGATCAACACCGAAAAGCTCGAGCGCCTGGACGCGGTCCGTCAGACCCGCTTGCCGGGACTCGATCACGACGTCGCCACCATCTTCTCCGAAGCCGGCGTGGTCACCAAGCGGGTCACCGAGGCGGCCGAGAGCGCTGGCCTGGTGTTCGCGGTCGACCCCACCTCGCTGGAGGCGTCGTGCATCGGCGGCAACATCGCCATGAATGCCGGCGGCAAGAAGGCAGTGCTCTGGGGCACCGCCCTCGACAACCTCGCCTGGTGGCGCATGGTCGACCCGCAGGGCAACTGGCTCGAAGTCACCCGGGTCGGCCACAACCTGGGCAAGATCCACGAGGCGCCGGTCGCCAGCTTCGACCTGTGCTGGTATTCGCCGGACCAGCTGGGCGCCGACGGAACGATGCGCGGCGAGCCGATCCGCCGCGAGCGGCTCGACATTGCCGGCCGGCGGTTTCGCAAGGTCGGGCTGGGCAAAGACGTCACCGACAAGTTCCTGGCCGGCCTGCCGGGCATCCAGAAGGAAGGCTGCGACGGCCTGATCACCTCGGCGCGCTGGGTGCTGCACCGGATGCCGCCGCACATCCGCACCGTTTGCCTGGAGTTCTTCGGCCAGCCGAAAGAGGCGGTTCCCTCGATCGTCGAGATCAAGAATTACCTGGACGGCCTGTCGCGTGCCGCGGCCGCCGGCGGTCCCGATGCGCCCCCGCGAGTGCTGCTGGCCGGTCTCGAACACCTGGACGAACGCTACCTGCGGGCGGTGGGCTACACCACCAAATCGCGCCGGGGTGGCCTGCCCAAAATGGTCCTGATCGGGGACATCGTCGGCGACGACGACGGCGCGGTCGCCCGCGCCGCCTCCGAGGTGGTGCGCATGGCCAACGGGCGCTCCGGCGAGGGCTTCACCGCCGTCTCGCCGCAGGCGCGCAAGACCTTCTGGCTAGACCGCTCGCGCACCGCCGCGATCGCCCGGCACACCAATGCCTTCAAGATCAACGAGGACGTCGTCATTCCGCTGGAGCGGATGGGTGAATACACCGACGGCATCGAACACATCAACATCGAGCTGTCGACCCGCAACAAGCTGCGCCTGCTCGACGAACTCGACCCGCTGTTCCTGAGCGACGACGCGCCCCCCGCCGATGCCGATGCGGAGCGTCTGCCGGCGGGCGAACTGGTCATCGAGCGCACCCGCCAGGCGATCGACCTGGTGGCGGCGACGCGCGCCCGCTGGCAGTTCCTGCTCGACAACATCGACCGGCCGCTCGCGCAGTTGCGCGAGGTGATGCCCGCGCTGGGGCTGGGTGCGGCGCAGGCCCTGGCCGACGTCCGGATCGCCGACGATCCCGCCGCCACGCTGTTCGGTCTGCTGCAGGACCGCAGCATCCGCATCTCGTGGAAGACCGAGGTTCGCGAGCCGCTCGCGCGCATCCTGCAGGGGCAGTCGTTCGAGCCGCTGCTGCGCCGGTGCGATGAAACCCATCAGCGGGTGCTGCGCAGCCGGGTGTTCGTGGCCCTGCACATGCACGCCGGCGACGGCAACGTGCACACCAACCTGCCGGTCAATTCCGACGACTACGGGATGCTCAAGCAGGCCGAGGCGGCGGTGGCGCGCATCATGGCGCTGGCCCGGTCGCTGGACGGCGTGATCTCGGGCGAGCACGGCATCGGGATCACCAAGCTCGAATTCCTCACCGACGAGGAACTGGCCGAGTTCCGCGACTACAAGCAGCGCATCGACCCGCAGGGCCGCTTCAACCGCGGCAAGCTGCTGGCCGGGGGCGACCTGCGCAACGCCTACACGCCCAGTTTCGGGCTGATGGGCGCCGAATCGCTGATTCTGCAGGCCTCCGACATCGGGGCCATCACCGACTCGGTCAAGAACTGCCTGCGCTGCGGCAAGTGCAAGCCGGTCTGCGCCACGCACGTGCCGCGGGCCAACCTGCTCTACTCGCCGCGCAACAAGATCCTGGCGACCTCGCTGCTGGTCGAGGCCTTCCTGTATGAGGAACAGACCCGGCGCGGCGTGTCGATCAAGCACTGGGACGAGTTCTCCGACGTCGCCGACCACTGCACCGTCTGCCACAAGTGCGAGGCACCGTGCCCGGTCGACATCGACTTCGGCGATGTGTCGATGAACATGCGCAACCTGCTGCGCAAGATGGGCAAGAAGAAGTTCAATGCCGGCAATGCGGCGGCGATGTTTTTCCTGAACGCCAAGGATCCCGACACCATCAACGCGACCCGCGCGGCGATGGTGGGGGTGGGCTACAAGGTGCAGCGCTTCGCCCATGACCTGCTGGGCAAGTTCGCCCGACGCCAGACCGCCAAGCCGCCGGCCACCGTCGGCAAGGCGCCGATCAAGTCCCAGGTCATCCACTTCATCAACAAGAAGATGCCGGGCAACCTGCCCCGCAAGACCGCCCGCGCGCTGCTCGACATCGAGGACGCCCGCTACGTGCCGATCATCCGCGACCCGAAGGCCACCAGCGTCGATGCCGAAGCGGTGTTCTATTTCCCCGGCTGCGGGTCCGAGCGGCTGTTCTCGCAGGTCGGGCTGGCGACCCAGGCGATGCTCTGGGAGGTGGGGGTCCAGACCGTGCTGCCGCCGGGCTACCTGTGCTGCGGTTACCCGCAGCGCGGTTCCGGGCAGTTCGACAAGGCCGAGCAGATCATCACCGACAATCGGGTTCTGTTCCACCGGGTCGCCAACACGCTGAACTATCTCGACATCAAGACGGTGGTGGTCAGTTGCGGCACCTGTTATGACCAGTTGCAGGGCTACCAGTTCGACAAGGTCTTTCCGGGCTGCCGCATCATCGACATCCATGAATTCCTGATGGAAAAGGGCGTCCAGCTCGAGGGCGTGACCGGCACGCGCTACCTGTATCACGAGCCCTGCCACACCCCGATGAAGACCTACGCCTCGAACAAGGTGGTCAACACCCTGATGAACGAGGCGGTCAACGGCAAGATCGAGCGCAACGACCGCTGCTGCGGCGAGAGCGGCACGCTCGCGGTGTCGCGCCCGGACATCTCCACCCAGGTGCGCTTTCGCAAGGAAGAGGAAATGCGCAAGGGCGCGCAGGCGTTGCGGGCGCTGCCGATCCGGGCCGCGAGTGCGACGGTGGCGGGTGAGACGGTGGCGGGTGCTGGTGCGGCGTCGGCCGATCTGTCGGGCGCCGTTTCGCTGTCGCGCCCGCAGACGCCGCCCGAGGTGTTCGACGGTCCGGTCAAGATCCTGACGTCGTGCCCGTCCTGTCTGCAGGGTCTGTCCCGATACGAGGGCGACACCGGCGTGCAGGCCGACTACATCGTGGTCGAGATTGCACGCCATCTGCTCGGCGAGAACTGGATGGCCGACTATGTGGCGCGCGCCAATGACGGCGGCATCGAACGGGTTCTCGTCTAGCGGGGGACGCCCGGACGGCTTGATCTAGAATCGTCTCTTCCCCCAGGAGGAGACCTTCAACATGTACAAGCCTTTCGATCTCACCGGCCGCACCGCGGTCATCACCGGCGGCAACGGCGGCATCGGTTTCGGCATGGCGCGCGCGCTGCTCGACAGCGGCGCCCATGTCACCATCTGGGGCTCCAACCCCGCCAAGACCGAGGCCGCGCGCGAGCGACTGGCTGCCGGCGGCGGCAAGGTCGATTCGCTGGTGTGCGACGTGTCCGACGAGGCCGCGGTCGATCGCGCGTTCGCCGACTCGTTGTCGCGCATGGGCCGGGTCGATGCCTGCTTTGCCAATGCCGGTGTCTCCTCCAAGGGCACTCCGCTGATCGAGATGCCCTATGCCGAATTTCAGCGCGTGCTCAAGGTCAATCTCGACGGTGTCTTCCTGACCTTCCGCGCGGCCGCCCGCCACATGGCCGAGCGCGGCGGTGGGGGGTCGCTGGTGGCCACCGCCAGCACCGCCGCGGTCGAGGGCGCTGCCCGCAACAGCCACTACGGCGCCTCCAAGGGCGCGGTCACCTCGATGTGCCGGGCGCTGGCGGTCGAGCTCGCCCGCCACCAGATCCGGGTCAACTCCATCCTGCCGGGCTGGATCGAGACCGACATGACCGAGCGCTCGTTCAACAATGACCGCTTCCGCGACAACGTGATGCCGCGCATCCCGGCGCGCCGCTGGGGGTCGATCGATGACTTCGGCGGTGCCGCGGTGTGGCTGATGAGCGATGCCTCGTCCTACATGACCGGTGAGCAGATGCTGATCGACGGCGGCTACACCAAGTTCTGACCGGGTCGGCGGTCGTCCGTTCAGGGCGAACCGACGACCGTTCGTCGGCTTTCCAGGCTTCAGTCGGTCCGGGCGTGCGCTAGTTCAGGGGCAGGGGGCAAGGCTTCGTTCAGATTGCGTCCACCCGGACCCGACACTGGACTATGCCCTCCCATGCAAGCGCTCATTTCTGCTGAAACCGGTCGCATCAAGGTGCGCGACGCCGCGTCCTGTCGCGAGTGGCTGGGCCACCTCGTTCAGGAAGGGGGCGATCACCTGGCGGCGATCGAGCGTCTGCTGCGCAGCCTGGCGCAGTCGCGTCAGGCGCCCGACCTGTTGTTCGAGATTGCCGAGCAGGTCCGCGCGGTGCACGTGCGCGAACTCGACAGCCGGGCAGCCGGGTTGCGGGGTGCCGTCTTCCCCATGCCCGAGCCTTGCCGTCACATGGCGGCCACCGTCGCGGGCGCCCTGGCGCAGGGGCGAGACCTGTTCGCGCGCCTGCACACGCAACTGCAGGACGACAGCGACGCCCCCAGCCACACGGTGATTCCGGGAACCACCCACACGCTGCGCGCGATCCTGCCGCTGGTGCGCGCGCTCGACTATCAATGCCGGCTGATCCTGTTTCTGCAGGCCAACCGGATGGAGGTCGTCTCCGAAGAGTGGGACCTGCTGTGCACCTACGCCGCCGCCATCCGGGCCAGTTCCTTTCTGGATGTGGCGCTACCCGACGAATGCCCGCTGCTGCCTTCGCCGACGGCGCGCGCGTTGTTCGTCTGTCCGCTGCTGTCCGCTCTCGCGGGGCCCGACGGGCAGACCGAACCCGAACATCGGCTGGTGGCCCGGCTCGCCCGGCGCTGGGCGGCCAGGGTCGGCTTCCGGCTCGAGCCGGGTTATCTGACGGTTTCCAGCCCCAATGGCCCCGTCCTGGGTCTGTCGACCCGTTACTCGGTGCGACTGGAGAACCACAAGCTGATGCGCCGCCTGCAGGCCCGGCGCGAGGAAGTGGGCACGCTCGATGCCGCCGGTGCGATGGGTCTGCCGCGCGGGATGACGCTGGCTGGAACCCGGATGCTTTTCGATCGCCTGGGTCGCGGGTGGGCGGCTGGCCGCGTGCAGGTGCCCCTGCTCGCCAGCCGGCTGGGCGAGATGCGCCTGCGATTCGGATTTCCCCGCTTGGAGGCGTCCCCTGGCAACCCGCCACCGGTTCGCGGCCCCGAATTCCGCGAGTCCTCCGGACCGATCGGCGACGGGCGCCCCGCCGTCAGTCAGTCGTATGTGTACGGACGTTTCGAGGCCAACTCGGTCATCCGGGAGGCGCTGGGTGAGCCGCCCGCCGAGGATCTGCTGGCCCGCTGGGCGAGTCAGGCCGAGCGGATGACGTGGGTGGCGATCGAGCACGAGTGCTCGTACTTTGAGCGCGAATTCGCCGCCCCGATCGCCCTGGGCGATCTGGTGACGCTGGTGCCCCCCGCCCAGGTTGATCTGCCCGGCTTTTTTGCCGGAGACGTCCGGGCAGCGCCTTTCATCTGCGGTCGGGTGGTATCCCTGTCGCAGCGCCTGAATCCCGATCTCTCGTTGCCGGCACGCCAGCGGATCGGGGTGGCGGCGTGGTCGGGCGCGCCCGCGCTGGTGGCGGTGCGCGGTGGCGACGATCCCTTCTTTCATGACGCGGTCCTGCTGGCCGCCGCGGGCGAACCCGAGACGCTGCTGCTGCCGACCGGACGCCTGACCGGTCAGCCCACGCTCACCCTGCGTGAACCGGCCCGCGACAGCCGGCTGCGGATCGATTCGGTGGTCGAGACCGGCATCGGTTTCCAGCGGGTGCTGATCCATCGCCTCGAGAGCTGAGGGCGCCGATCAGGCGAGTCGGCAGTCGGGTCTTCCTGGCGTCGTCGGCCGATTCGGCTAACATGGAAACGGGCGCCGTCATGCGTGCGCTCCTGTTGGCGGCAGGCGCCGCCTTTCCTGTGCATGGTTTCCCCAATGGCCGGTCTCGACAAATCTTCCGCATTGCCCACTCGCATCGTCGTGCACAAGCAGTCGCAGGTGCTCGAGATCGAGTTCAATGACGGTCGCATCTTCCGGCTTTCCTTCGAATTCCTGCGGGTCAATTCCCCCTCGGCCGAGGTGCGCGGTCATGGGCCTGGCCAGGAAGTGCTCCAGACCGGCAAGCGCGGGGTGGACATCGTCAGCCTCGATCAGGTGGGCCATTACGCGGTGCAGCCGCATTTCTCCGACGGGCATTCCACCGGTCTTTTTTCCTGGGATTACCTCCACTGGCTCGGCATGAATGAAGCCAGCGTCTGGCCGGACTATCTCGAGCGGCTCCAGCAGGCGGGCGCCAGCCGCGATCCCGATGTGCCGGTCACGGCGCCGCTGCAGGCCACCGAAGCGCGTCGGAGCGGCCCATGAGCGACCCGACCGGTTCCGGGCATCCGGCCCAGACCCATTTCGGCTTCGAGAACGTTCCCGAGGCCCAGAAGGCGTCCCGGGTCGGCCAGGTCTTCGATTCGGTCGCCTCGCGCTATGACCGGATGAACGACCTGATGTCGGTCGGCCTGCATCGGGTCTGGAAGGCCTTTACCGTCGCCCAGGCGGCGTTGCGACCGGGCATGCGGGTGCTTGAAGTGGCCGGCGGCACCGCCGACCTCTCGCGCCAGTTTGCCCGCCGTGTCGGCCCGACCGGCGAAGCCTGGCTCACCGACATCAATGGATCGATGCTGTCGATCGGCCGCGACCGCCTGCTCGATGACGGACAGGCCCAGCCGGTGGTGCGCTGCAACGCCGAGTGCCTGCCGTTCCCGTCGGGCTATTTCGACCGCTGCGTGGTGGCGTTCGGACTGCGCAACATGACCCGCAAGGAGGCGGCGCTGGCCGAGATGAGCCGGGTGCTCAAGCCGGGCGGGCGGCTCCTGGTCCTGGAGTTCTCCAAGGTGTGGAAGCCGCTGGAGCCGCTCTATGACACCTATTCCTTCAAGGTTCTTCCCTGGATGGGCAGCCGGGTGGCCGGCGACGCCGACAGCTATCGTTACCTGGCCGAATCGATTCGCATGCATCCTGACCAGGAAACCCTGGCCTCGATGATGCAATCGGCCGGTCTCTCGGGCGTGCGGTTCTTCAATCTGACTGCGGGCGTGGTGGCCTTGCATGAGGGCGTTCGAATCTGATCCTCGTCAGCCTCGGGCTGGCGGATATGAAAGAAAGTCGGCATCTGCACGACTCACATGACTCAACACGGAGACTCGCAAATGAGAAATCGAATCGCAGGCCTGGCGGCAACCGTCGTCATCGGATTCACCCTGATCGCTGCCGACGCGGAGGCAGCGCGCGTGGGCGGTGGCCGCAACGTCGGTCGTCAGTCGCAGTCGGCGCCGCCGGCCGCGACACCCCAGCAAGGCGTCTCGCAGTCGCAGCAGGCGCCCAGCCAGGCGGCTGCCGCCCGGCCCGGCACTCCCGCTGCGGCGGCGGCCGCGCAGCCGGCGCGCAACCGCTGGCTGGCCCCGCTGGCGGGTCTGGCCGCTGGTCTGGGCCTGGCCGCGCTGTTCAGTCACCTCGGCATGGGCGCCCAAATGGCTGAATTCATGATGAATTTCCTGATGATCGCCCTGCTGGCGATGGCGGCATTCGTGGTCTATCGCCTGATCATGTCGCGTCGCGCGGCGGGCGGTGCGCGACCGGCTGCGGCCGGTGCCGGCTACGGCAGCGCCCCGATGGGATCCGAGGCGTCGGTGAACTATCAGGCCAATCAGGGTCAATCCTGGCCGGGTGCTGCCCGGACCGGTGAGCCGTCCTTTGGTCGTCCGGCGTTGGCCGGATCCGGTTTCGCCGCTTCGGCCGAGCCGAACTCGGTGGCCTCGCGGATTCCCGCCGGATTCGACGTCGACGGGTTCCTGCAGGGCGCGCGCCAGCAGTTCGTTCGCCTGCAGGCTGCTTTCGATGCCGCCAGCCTGTCGGATCTGCGGGAGTTCACTGCCGACGAGCTCTACCCTGAGCTCGCCCGCCAGATCACCGAGCGAGGCGCCGCGGCGCAGCGCACCGACGTCGTCCAGCTCAACGCCGAGTTGCTCAGCGTCGAGACGCAAGGTCTCGAGTACGTGGCCAGCGTGCGTTTCAACGGGATGATCCGGGAATCGGAGCACGATGCGGCGACCCCGTTCGATGAGGTCTGGAACCTGACGAAGCCGGTTGCCGGTGGTTCAGGCTGGCTGCTGGCCGGTATCCAGCAGTTGTCCTGATCGATTCCATGTCAGTCCCGCCGGGCCAGGACTTGCCCGGTCCGGATGATCGGCCGGCCAGCCCTCTGCAGGCGCTGGCCGCTGACACGGCAGCGCGCCTGCAGGCGCAGGCGCTGCGCGCGCTGGTCGCTGCCTTCGAGCACCTGTTGCGCCAGCAGGGCTGGGCGCGTGAACGGCTGCGCATGCACGCCGGCAGCACCGTCCGCGTCGGGCTCCAGGCCGGCGCCGGATTCGGTCTTCCCGCAATCCTGCCAACCGGACTTCCGCCGCCGGAAGTCCGGCTACGCATCACTTCCGAAGGCTTCTTCGAAGCGGCCGCCTTCGATGCCGAGCCCCGGGCCACGCTGTTGCTCATCGCCTCTGCCGATGCGTTGTTCACCGCGGCCAGGGAAGGCGTCGACGGGTTGTCCCGCCATCTGCGGGTCGAGGGCGATGTGATGCTCGCAGCCACGCTGGGCGAACTGGCCCGTGATCTGCGTTGGGACGCCGAGGAAGACCTCAGCCGGGTTCTGGGCGATGTGGCCGCGCACCGGGTCTTCGGGCTGTTGCGGGCAGGCGTCCAGGGCCTGCGGGAGCGGGCGTCGCAACCCCTCGCGTCGTTCAGCCGGCAGGTAGCCAGCGGCGAGGCGCCGGTCGTGTCCCGGTCCCGTGTCGAGGGGCTGCGGGGCGACTTCCAGGCGCTCGATGACCGTCTGCGCCGCCTCGAGCAGCGCGCCGCCCGACTGGCCCCCCACCCGCCAGCGCGGCCGAGCGCCAGCGGGCCGACGTGTTGACCGCGCCGCGTCTGGTTCCCGAGGTCTGAGCCCGGCGCAGGCGGCCCTGCGCCGATAGCCCTGCGCCGATGGCCTGTCGGTGTCAGTGCGGCTGGCGTTCCTCGCTGCCGCGGGGCGGCACCACGAAGCTGCCCGGGTGGCGCCGCCACTCGGCGCCCAATACCCGCACGAACTCCCGCACGCCCTGGAGCCGCAAGCCGCGCGCTTTCAGGGCAGTCTGCAGGGCGAGCACGAAGGACACGCCCAGATTGGCGAGGGCGACCAGCACCAGTCCCGCCAGACAGATCGCGACCTCCGGTGCGCTGACCGCAAACCCCGCGCCGACCAGGCCGAAAGCCAGATTCGCGGCTGAAAAGGTCACGTGCCGGATGTCCAGCGGCATTCCCAGGATGTGCCCGAAGAAGCCGACAAAACCCAGCATGAAGCCGAAGGCCACATTGCCGGCGATCGCGCCCAGGTTGTGTTCGACATAAGCCGCCAACCGGGTGCTGCGAGGGGGGCCGATCAGCCGGCTCAGCCAGGCCAGACTGGCGATGCGCTGCGGAATCCGCGCGTACACGCAGCGGTTGTCGTAGTAACCCGAAATGATGCCGGCCAGGAACAGGCAGACGCCCGCGATCGCGGCGTGGGGCAGTGCTGCCGAGTGCCAGGGATGGATGTCGCCCAGGAGCTTTGCCGATTTCGCCGCATCGGTCACCGACGCGCCGAAGGCCTCGATCCACAGCCAGCCGAGCGCCATCGCCACCGGAAAGGCGAGCACGACGTTCCCCAGGATCGCGATGAACTGGGTCCGTGAGATCTGCGCGGTGAGTCGTGCGAGCCGCTCCAGCGATCCGCCGCGGTCACGCTCTTCGTCGACCACTGCGGCGATCCGGGCGGCGGTCATCGCCGGCTGCTTGGTGGCCACGGTGAAATGCAGCAGGTGGATCAGCACGAACCCGGTCGCGTAGTTCAGGCCAAAGGCGAAGGCCTCCCAGAATGGCGGCAGGTGCAGGCGCGCCAGCAGGATCTTGGCCAGGGCCATGAATCCCACGATCACGCCGGCGCCCATTGCCGAACGGGCCATTGCCCAATACTCCCGCCGGGTTTCGCTCACATAGTGCTCGCCGGTGCGGCTGGCGTTCTCGGTCACCTGGAGGGCCAGCATGTCGGTGCTGCGGGACCAGAGCTTGCGCAGGCTTCGGCGCGCGCATTCGCCTTCGACCAGACTCACGAACAGCCGCGCGATGTCGGCGTTCGATGCCTGCCGGTCCTGCGCCTCGACGATCGCCAGCAAGGTCCGGATGCGCCGGGTGCTCTGGCGGGCCTGCAGCAGCAGGCGGGTCAGCGCCACGCTGGTGCCCTGTTCGTGGGCCAGTTGCCGAACCTGCGCCAGGGCCTGTTCGCACTGCGCGATCCGATCGAGGACCGGCTCGGTGGACGCCTCTTCGAGCGCCGCCCCCTCGAGCGCCGCTGCGCCGGCCCGCGCGCACCAGTCCAGCAGGGCGGCCGCCTGTGCCAGGAAGGGCGAGTCGTGCCGCTCCGGCGGCGTGTAATAGCGCAGCAGCGCCGCGTCGTTGCCCAGGGTGGCCAGCCGGTGCGCGAGCAGGCTCAGTGCCCGCAGAGTCTCGGCGCGCAGTTGCGCCTGACCGCGGTGCACATCGGCCTCGTCGGCGCCGGCATCGCGCAGCAGCGCCAGCAGTCGCGCCCAGCGTGCCGCGCCCACCGCCGCCACCCAGCCTCCGTCGGTGCGCTGTGAGAAGACCATTCCCATCAGATCGACCCACAGGCGCTGATCGGGCACTTCCGGCAGCACTCGCCGGGTGAGTCGGCTCAACAGGCCGGCCGAGAATCCCGATTCGAGGATGACGCCGGTCTCGGCCAGCAGGTGGCGCTGCCGGCGACCGGTGAACAGGGTGAAGAAGTGGCGTGCCAGCGCCCTGGCCAGTTCCGGCGACGCCTGCAGGCGTTCGCACAAGGCGTCGATGCGCTCGACGGCGGCCTGATCGGCCTCGCCTTTCGCCGGTCGCAGCAGACCGACGAGCTCGATCAGCCAGTCGCTGTCCTGGCTGCTCTCGCGCTGGACCAGCCAGGCCAGCAGTCGCTCCAACTCACGCATTCAGGGAAATCCGCTGTGTCGCGCCCGGGCTCATCCATTGAGCCCCGGGGGGCGCAAGCTGGCGCTTCACTGAGGAGAGACCGATGACCGCGTTCTGCCAAGCCCCTTCAAACACCCGCAAGCCTGTCCTGCGCCAAGCCCCGGTGTCGCCGTCGAGCCGCCTGAGCGTCGATCGGCTGATTGCCTTCGCCTGCGTGGGCATCCTGCTGGCCAGCAGCCTGCTCGTCTGAGTGCGGCGCATCCCGGCTCAGGCGCCGGTGTAGCGCGGCGGGCGGCGCTCGAGGAACGATCGCGTGCCCTCTTCGAAGTCGCCCGACGATGCGGCCAGCGCGAACTGATCGAAGTCGGCGTGGCTGACCGCCCGGTCCAGCGCGAAGGCGCTGGCGTTGATGGCTTGCTTGATCATGCGCAGTTGCACCGGCGGCAGATCGGCGGCGCGCTGCGCCCATTCCAGGGCGCTCTTCAACGCGTCGCCCGGCTCGCTCAGGCTGTCGGCCAGTCCCCAGTCGAGCGCGGTCGGTGCCGCCAGCTTTTCCGACAGGATGATGATCCGCTTGGCCTTGGCGGGCCCCACCAGGTTCGTGATGCGCGGCACCGCGCCCCACGACAGGTTCATCCCCCGCTCGATCTCCGGCACATAGAAGGTCGAGGTGCGCGAGGCGACCCTCAGGTCGCAGGCCACCGACAGCGCCGCGCCGCCGCCCACACACCAGCCCTCGATCGCGACGATCGTCAGCGCCTCGATCTCCTCCCAGGCGCGGCACATGCGGCCACCGGTCTGCAGCGCCAGCCGGCGCTGCGCCAGCGGCAGCTTGCGCGATTTCGACAGTTCCTCGTCCTTGAGGTCGGCGCCCAGGCTGAAGTTGCTGGCCGAGCCGGTCAGGATCACCGCCGACACGGTCGCGTCGTTCTCGAAGCTGCGCGCGGCCTGGGTGAGCTGGCGGCACAGTTCCAGCGACATCGCATTGGCGCGGTCCCCGCGGTCGAAGCGAACGATCGCGATCCGGTCCTGCCGTTCGATGGTGACGATGCGCTCGGGGTCGGCGCTCATGCCGGACTCGTTTCAAACGTGGCCGGCAGCACGATCTCGATCAGTTCCAGGTCGGCCGAGTGCTCGATCTCGCGGTGCCGGATGCCCGGGGGCTGATGCACGCACGAGCCCGCCTGCAGCAGCACCTCACCCTGGCCCTCGTACTCGAAGCGCACCCAGCCCCGCAGCACATACACCAGCTGCAACTGCACGCCATGCCGATGCCAGTCGCCCCCGGCCTGGTGTCCGCCGCGCGCGCGGATCACGTGCATGACGGCCGCGCCGTCGGTGGCATCGTTCACCCCGAGGTCGCGATACTCGAAGTAGGGGCGCAGGCCGTCGGCCTTGAATTCGCCGCTGGCGGCGTGGCTCACATTGAATCGCATCGCATCCTCCTGGGTGATGGGCTGGCCGGTGCCGCGGTCAGCTGGTGATGACCACCTTGCCGACCACCTTGCGGTTCATCATGTCGTTCAGGGCCTGCGCGCCCTGGGCCAGCGGATAGCTCGCCGAGACGTGCGGGCGCAGCTTGCCTTCGGCGACGAGCTGGAACATTTCCTGCACGTCGCGGCGGTAGTTCTGGGGCTCGGTCGAGGTGAACATGCCCCAGAAGACGCCGACCACCGAGGCGCCCTTGAGCAGCATCAGGTTCAGCGGCAGCTTCGGGATCTCGCCGTTGGCGAAGCCGACCACCAGGAAGCGTCCGCGCCAGGCGATCGACCGGAACGCGGGTTCGGCGTACTGACCACCCACCGGGTCATAGATCACGTCGGGGCCCTTGCCACCGGTCAGCTCCTTGAGCCGGGCGCGCAGGTCTTCGGTGTTGTAGTTGATGGTCATGTCGGCGCCGTGCTCGCGGCACACCGCCAGCTTTTCTTCGGTCGAGGCAGCCGCGATCACGCGCGCCCCGAAGGCCTTGCCGATCTCGACCGCGGCCAGGCCCACGCCACCGGCGGCGCCCAGCACCAGCAGGGTTTCACCGGCCTTGAGTTCCGCCCGGTCCTTGAGCGCGTGATACGAGGTCCCGTAGGTCAGGATGAACGCCGCCGCGGTGTCGAAGGGCATGGTCTTGGGGATCGGAATCGTCTTGGCGGCCGACACCTTCACCTTCTCGCTGAACGCGCCCCATCCGGTCGAGCCGATCACATGGTCGCCCACCTTCAGGTGCGACACGCCAGGGCCCACCGACGAGATGATCCCGGCCAGTTCGCCGCCCGGCGAGAACGGCAGCGCGGGCTTGAACTGGTACTTGTTCTGGATGATCAGCACGTCGGGGAAGTTCACGCCGGCGGCTTTCATGTCGACCACGATCTCGCCTTCGCCGGGCACCGGATCGGCCACGTCCTCGTACACCAGCGTGTCGGGCAGACCGTATTGCTTGCAGAGCAGCGCTTTCATCGAATCCTCCTGTGATTTTATCTTATGAAATTTTCGGCGTGGCCGCCAGATCGGGTCAATTATGCCTGCGCCACCGCCCGGATCAGCGCGATTCGACGAGCCGAACCAGCGCCTGCAGCGCGCGGTTCACCGGAACCGGCACGTTCAGTGCTGCGCCGCGTCGGGCGATGTAGCCGTTGAGCGAATCGATCTCGGTCGGGCGCCCGGCGGCCAGGTCCTGGGCGGTCGACGAGGTTGCCTGCGCCATCGCGGCGCCCAGCCGCATCGCCGCCGCGTGCAGTTCGTCCCCGTTTGTCAGGGGCACGCCATCGGCGCGCGCCACCGCTTCGCATTCGACGATCACATCGCGCATCACTTCGCGCACCAGCGGATCGTCGACCAGCCGGGCGTAGTTCGATCGGCCCAGTGCCGAGATCGCGTTGAACACGCAATTCATCACCAACTTCACCCACAGGTCGACCCGCACATCGGCCGACACCGGGCAGGGCACGCCGGCGCGCTCGAAGCAGGCCGCGATCCGCGCGATCGTCGCATCGTCGGTCCGGCCCATCCCGCCCATCCCGCCCATCCGGCCCGTCCCGCCCGTTCCGCCCGCCACCGCGCCCAGGATCAGGTCGCCCCGGCCGGCGTGACGCACCTGCCCGGGTCCGCTCATCGAGCAGGCCACATAAACCACCGCCGCCAGCGCATCGAGCCCGGCGGCTTCGCGCATCCGCGCCACGTTGTCGACCCCGTTCTGCAGGCTCACCACCACTGCCCCGGGGCGCAGCAGCGGCGCCAGGGTCCGGGCACCGAGATCGGTGTCGCGGCTCTTCACGCAGAACAGCACCAGGTCCGCCTCGCGAGCCGCGTCGGGCGACGTGTTGGCCTGAACCTGGATCACCGCCCGGGTGCCTGCGCTCTCCAGGATCAGCCCGTGTTCGCGGATCGCGTCCACATGCGGGCCGCGCCCCACCAGCGTCACCTCGGCGCCTGCCTGCGCGAGCCGCGCGCCGAAATAGCAGCCGACCGCACCGGCGCCGAAGACGCAGACTCGGGGCCAGGGGACGGTGACGGGGGCAGTGTCGGACATGTCGTTTCTCCGCGGGGGATGCTGGGGTGCAATAGCCTAACGCGAGCCGCGCCATCCCGTGTGGTGCGCGGGATGTGGCGCCTGCCCGCCGACCCGCTCGCTCAGGCGCGGCGTTCGGAACGCCGAAAGCGGAACCGGTCGGCCGGCCGACATCGCGCCAGTAAACCCTCGGCGCGGCGAAACCCGGTGCCGGCCGAGTTAGCATCGCGGCGATGTGCCACGGCGTCCACGCAGGAGCGTCGCCGATTCAATATTTCGTTAGTCAAAACACCAACCGGAGCCTTTCGATGACCTTCAGCACCACCCGGCGCCAAGCCCTCACCCTCGCGGCCGGCGCTGCCGCCGCCGCGGCCCTGCCGCGCAGTGCGCTCGCGCAATCGCTGCCCACCGGCACCATCCGCATGCTGGTCGGCTACCCCGCCGGCGGCGGCACCGATGTGATGGGTCGCATCATTGCCGAGAAGCTCAAGGAGCGCCTGGGCGCCAACGTCATCGTCGAGAACCGGGTGGGCGCGAGCGGCGCGCTGGCCTGCGAGGCGCTCAAGAACGCGCCGGCCGACGGCTCGGTCATCATGTACGCGCCCAGTGCCGCCACGGTGGCGCAGAAGGTCACCAAGAAAAGCCAGCCCTACGATCTGGAAAAGGACCTCGCCACCATCGGCCTGACCGGCACGGTGTCCACCGTCTTCGTGGTGTCGCCCACCCTCGGGGTGCGCTCGCTGCCCGAGTACATCGAGTGGCTCAAGAAAAACCCGCGCCGCGCCAGCTTCGGTTCGACCGCGATGGGCAGTTCCACCCATTTCTTTGGCGTCGAGATCGGCCAGGCCATCGGCACCCCGCTCGAGCCGGTCGCCTACAAGGGTGCCGCGCCGCTGATCGCCGATCTGTCGGCCGGCCACGCGCCCGCCGGCTGCGGCGGCCTGACGGATTTCCTCACCCACCACCGCGGCGACAAGCTGCGCATCATCGCCATCTCGGCACCCAAGCGCGCGACCGCGGCGCCCGATCTGCCCACCATTTCCGAGCTCGGCTATCCGAAGCTGGCCAGCGAGGGCTTCTACGGCTTCTATGCCCCGGGCAAGATGAGTCCGGCCCTGATCAATCTCTGGAACAAGGAACTGCGTGCGGTCGTCGAGGCGCCCGAGATGCGCCAGCGGTTGATCGGCCTGGGCCTGGAAGTGCAGACCTCCACGCCCGCGGAGTTCGCGGCACGCCAGTCGCGCGATCTGGTCAGCTTTGCCGCCTCGATGAAGGCGGCCGGTTTCGAGCCGGAGTGAGCATTCCCGGCTAACGCCACCCCTGGTGCCAGCGCAGCGGGTCGGTCAGCTCGCGCCACGCCAGGGTGGTGCTGCGCCCGGAATGAACCGCCTGCAGCTCGATCAGCTCGATCCGGCCCTGCGGCGGATCGGGCTCGATCACCCGCGTGACCAGAAAATGTTTTTCCTTGTGGCGCGGTTCGGTCGCGGTCCACTTGCTGAGCAGGAGCTTGCGGGGGTTGAGCCGGCGCACCGGCTTGACGGCCGGCACGCTGGCCACGGGTTCCACGGGCACCAGGCCTTCCCCGGCTCGCTGCACCGGGCTCATGACTGTTCCTCACCCAGGTCCTCGATCAGTCGGGCGAACGCCTGAACGCAGAGTTCGGTGTCGTCATTGGTGATCGATTCGAGCGGGTTGTGGCTGATGCCCGCATTCAGCCCGCGCATGAACAGCATCGCCTGCGGCATCGTTTCATGCAGCTTCATCGCATCGTGGCCCGCGCCGCTGGGCATGCGGTGCACCGGCAGGCCGAGCGCCGTCACCGCGCCTTCCCAGCGCTGCTGCCAGTCCGGCGCCGACGGCGCGGCCGCGGCCCGCATCGTCTCCTCCAGCCGGTAGTGCAGCCCGCGCCGCTCGCAGATGCGCTGCAGTTCGGCGCGCACATCCGCGTCGCAGGCATCGCGCACCGCGTCGGTGGTGGCCCGGATGTCGAGGCTGAACCGGCAGCGGCCCGGAACCACGTTGATCGAGCCGCTGGGCACTTCGAGCATGCCCATGGTGGCCACCAGTTCGGGCAGCGCGCCGGCGCGCTTCTCGACGAACAGGGCGAGTTCGGCCGCTGCGGTGGCGGCATCGCGGCGCCGGTCCATCGGCGTCGTCCCCGCGTGGCTGGCCACGCCGATGATCTCGCCCAGGCAGCGCACGCTGCCGTTGATCGAGGTCACGATCCCCAGCGGCAGGTCGATTTCGTTGAGCACCGGGCCCTGCTCGATGTGCACCTCGACGAAGCCAAGGTAGCCCGCGGGATTACGCCGCAGCCCGGGGATGTCGGCGATCCGCAGCCCGGCCGCGGCCATCGCCTCGCGCATCGCGATGCCCTGGGCGTCGCGCTGGTCGAGCCAGCGCAGGTCGAAATGCCCGGTGAGAGCGCCCGACCCCAAAAAGACCGCCTTGTAGCGCTGGCCCTCTTCCTCGGCGAAGCCGACCACCTCGATGCCGAACGGCAGGCGCCGGCCCTGGCGGTGCAACTCGCGCACGCAGGCCATCGGCACCAGGATGCCCAGGCGGCCGTCGTATTTCCCGCCGTTGCGCACCGTGTCGTAGTGGCTGCCGGTCAGCAGCCGCTTCGCGCCTCGGTCCGTGCCGTGATACACGCCCACCACATTGCCGACCGCGTCGATGCCGACCTCGTCGAATCCGCAGTCGTCGCGCATCCAGTCGCACAGCTGTCGCGCGCAAGCCCCGTGGGCGTCGGTCAGATAGGTCACCGTGAGTTCGCCGCGCTCGGCATAGCCGGGGTCGCTGTGGGTGGCCAGTTCCTCGGCCCAGTCCCACACCCGGTTGCCCAGCACGGGCGTGTGACCGACGCGCTCATCGAGCCGGATTTCCGCGATCCGGTGAATGTTGCGAAGACTCTCGGCCAGCTCGAAGTCGGGATGGTTGTCGAGGCGCCGTTCCAGGGTCGCGATGATCTCGGCGCTGTCCAGCCCCAGGCCCCGGGGCCCGCGCACCGCGAGCACGAAGGGGAAACCGAAGCGCGCCTGGTAGTCGGCGTTGAGCTGGCGCAGGCGTTCGCGCTGTTCGGGCGTGCAGGCGGTCAGGCCGGCCTGGTGCTGTTCGCTGCGCGAGGCGTCGGTGAGGGTTTCGTCCGTCAGGGCCTGGCCGGCGAGTTCCGGATGCGCGCGGATCAGTGCGAGCGTCGCCTCGCGGCCGGCGCGTTTCACCGCCTCGTTCAGTTCGAGTTTCAGCTGAGCGAGGCTGGCGAAGGGCCGCCGCGCCGCAGCATCGCGCGCGACCCAGGGCGAGTGTTCGTAGAGGCCGTCGAGCAGCGCGACGAGCGCATCGGGCGTGGCAGTGTTGATCTGGTCGAGGGTCAGCAAGCGGTCACTCCCGGCAGTCGAGGGTGGAGGGCAGGGGGCGCCGCCGGGTGAAGCCGCCTGCGCCAGGCGCGCGTGAACCTGCACCAAAGAACCTGCATCAAAGAAAAAGGCCACTTCAGAAAGTGGCCTTGCAACAGAATTCGGGTGGTGGCCAAGGGCGGAATCGAACCACCGACACGCGGATTTTCAATCCGCTGCTCTACCGACTGAGCTACTTGGCCTTCGGCACAGGGCCGACCGGTCGAAACAGATGGTGTCTCGTCCGTCAAACAGTCCTGGATTATAGCTCATCCCCGCCGGTTCGCATACGCCCGGGCGGCGGCGGCCAGCCGGCCGGCGATCCGGTCGCGCAACGCCGGCGGCTCGAGCACCTCGACCTGCTCGCCGTGTCGCAGGATGTCCATCTCGAGCTCCTGGGCGGCGCCGAAGGGAATCCGCAGTTCCAGCCCCCCGTCATCGAGTTCGGTGATGCTTTGTTGCGGATGCCAGACTTCGGCACGGACCCAGCGCGCCGCGTCGGCGCTGAAGCGCAGCACCGCCAGCGCGGTCGCCTTGCCGCGATAGATGCCATAGCCCTCGCCGAGTTCGCGGTCCAGGGTCGCCGGCGCGACCTGGCGGGCGCGGCGCTCGATCAGTCGCGCGCCTTCGATCGCGTCCATCGCAAAGACCCGCAGCGCGCCGCTGCGGTGGCACCAGGCCTCCAGGTACCAGGCGTTGCGGTAATGCACCAGCCGCTGCGCCGAAATCTCGCGCCGCCCGTGCTCGTTGCGCGACCGGGTGAAGTAGTCGATCTCGACCCGCTGGCGCTGCACCAGCGCGCTGCCCAGCACCTCGAACCAGCGCGGCGCCACCGGCCGGTTGTGGGCGGTGATGACCTTCACCCGGCGCATCACCTCGTCGGCGCTGGCCTGCGAGGCACCCAGCATCGAGCGCAGCCGTTCCATCAGCGGCTCGACATGGGGGCCGAGCAGGCCGCCGCTGTCCAGATCCTGGAGCAGCCGGTGCATGGTCAGCAGCGCGACGATTTCCCGGGCGTTGAACCACAGGCCCGGCAGCCCGTATTGCGGGCCGTTGGCGGCCACGCCGAGCCGATAGCCGCCCCGCTCCCGGTCGAACTCGACCGGCATGTTCATCCGGTCGCGCAGGAACACCAGGTCGCGCTTGAGCGTCGCCCAGGAGATCTCGAGTTCCGAGAGCAGCGTGTTGCGCGGGACCACGGCGCGGCCCTCGAGCAGCGCACGGATTCGGGTGAGGCGGTCGAGTTGGCTCATGCGGGCCTCGGGATTGGGCGCCCCCAGTGTGCCCCATGCCTATAATTCCCGCATGACTTTCAAACCCTCCGCGACGCCGGTCGGGCCGGTGTCGGTTCACGATGTGATCGTCGCCGGCCGCGGCGCCATCGGCTGTGCCGCCGCGCTGGGGCTGGCCCAGGCGGGGCTGCGGGTGGCGCTCGCCGGCCCGCCCGTCGCCGCCGAGCCGACGCCGCCCGATGACTGGGATGCCCGCATCTATGCGCTGTCGCCGGCCAGCCGGGCGCTGCTCGAGCGGCTGCGCGTCTGGCAGGCGCTCGACGCCGACCGGGTGGCGGCGGTGCGCGACATGCGGATCTATCCGAATGCCGGCCCGTCCGCGCCGGAACTGCATTTCGACGCCGAGTCCGCGCAGACCGAAGCCCTGGCCTTCACCCTCGAGAACCGCAACCTCATGCAGGCCCTGGACCGCGGGCTCGGTTTCGCCGGCGTGCAGGTGTTCGGGCAGCGTGTCGTTGCGGTCGACCCCTTCGCCGACCGGATCGAGGTCGTCCTCGATGACGGCGCCCGCCTGAGCGCGCGGCTGCTGGTGGCGGCCGACGGCGCGCAGTCGCCGGTGCGCGGCCTGCTGGGCATGACCGCCGATGCCTTCGAATACCCGCAGCGGGCGGTGGTGGCCAACTTCGAAACCGCGCACCTGCCGTCCGATTGCGCCTACCAGTGGTTCGGCGATCACGGCATCCTCGCCCTGCTGCCCTTGCCCGGCCAGCGCTGCAGCATCGTCTGGTCGGCCCCGCCGGCGCTGGCCGATGAACTGATGGCGCTCGACCCGCCGGCCCTGGCCGCCCGCGTGTCGCAGGTGTCGCAATACGCGCTGGGCGAATTGCGGGCGACGGAGCCGGCGCGCTGCCACCGGCTTCACCGGGTCATCGCCGAGCACATGGCGGGTCCCCGCGCGGTGCTGCTGGGCGATGCGGCCCATGTGGTGCATCCGCTGGCCGGACAGGGCATGAATCTGGGCCTGGGCGATGTCGGCGAACTGCTGGCGGTGATCACCGCGCGCGAACCCTTCCGCGACCTGGGCGAGCGACTGCTGCTGCGCCGCTACGAGCGCGCCCGCCGCGAGCCGGTCCTGGCCATGAAATGGACCACCGACGGCCTGCAGCGCCTGTTCGACCCGGAACAGCAGCCCGGCCTGCCACCACTGCTGCAACCCTTGCGGGCGGTGCGCGAACTCGGCTGGCAGGCGGTCGCCGCCACCGGCTGGCTGCGCCGACGCCTCATTCGCCACGCGGTATCCTGAGCGCGACCGCTCCCCCTCCCCACCCTTGAAAGACCGCTCCATGTCGCTGATTCGCCGCCTCTCCGGTCTGCTGCTGCCGATCGCGTTCGCCGGCTTGCTGCCGTTCGCGTCGCCGTCCGCCCTGGCGCAGGCGCCGGGCGACACCGCGGCCAGTCTGCGCACCGCGATCGAGGGGTGGCTCAAGGGCCGCTACAAGGTCGACGATGTGCGGCGCACGCCGATGCCCGGTGTCTGGGAGGTGCGTCTGGGCACCGATCTGATCTACGTCGACGAAAAGGGCCAGTACGGTTTCGTCGACGGCGCGATGATCGAGCTCAAGACCGGCCGCAACCTGACCCGCGAGCGCACCGACGAACTCCTCAGCATCAACTTCAAGGACCTGCCCCTGAACCTCGCGCTCAAGCAGGTCATCGGCACCGGCAAGCGGGTGGTGGCGGTCTTCGAGGATGTGAACTGCGGCTATTGCCGCACCATGCGCAAGGACCTCCTCGCGCTCAAGGACGTGACCATCTACACCTTCCCGGTGGCCATCCTGGCGCCCGACTCCGAAGTCAAGGCCCGCAAGGCGCTGTGCGCCGCCGACAAGGTCGCCGCCTGGAATGACCTCATGGTGAACGGCAAGGTCCCGGGCAACGGCGGCACCTGCGACACCGTGCTGGCCAAGATCAAGGAACTGTCCCAGAAGCTGACCGTCTCGGCCACGCCGACGGTGTTCTTCGGCAACGGCAAGCGACTGCAGGGCTATGTGCCCGCTGACCGCTTCGAGAAGATGCTCGAGGAGAACTCGCGCTCGTAGCGCGTCATGGCGGCGCGGCTGAGGCGCCGCCCGCCACGCTCAGGGGCGTGGCTGCATCAGCCACAGACGTCCGGTGCTTTTCATCTGACCGGCCCATTGGCCGGCCTGCGCGCCCGTACCCCAGTACAGATCAGCCCGTGGCGATCCGATGATCGCCGCCCCGGCGTCCTGTGCGACCACCAGTCGACGCAGCACCCCGCCACGCGGATCGGCCACTTCGAGCCACAGCAGCGAGCCCGGCGGCACCGCCCGGGGGTCGACCGCCACCGAGCGCAGCGCGGTCAGCGCAACCCCCATCGAGCCGATCGGACCGTCGCTCGCGCGCAGCCCCGCCGGCAGCTCGCGAAAGAAGACATAGCGCGGATTGCGCCGCATCAGCTCGCGACCCCGCGCCGGGTCGCGGCGCAGCCAGTCCGCGATGGCCTGCGCGCTCAGCGTCTCGGCGCTCAGTTCGCCCAGCTCGATCAGGTCGCGCCCGATCGCCCGGTAGGGGTGGCCGTTGTCGCCGGCATAGCCGACCCGCATCACCGACCCGTCGCGCAGGCGCACGCGTCCGGAGCCCTGCACCTGCACGAAGAACGCATCGACCGGGTCGTCGATCCAGACGAGCGCCTTCAGCGCGGCCGGCGCGCCGGTCTCGAGTTCGGTCCGGGTCATTCGTGCCTCGGCCGACGCGGGCGCCGGGCGCGCGAGCAGGGGCACCTGGGCGGCCGACTCACGGGTGCGACTGCCCTCGATCTCCGGCTCGTAGTAGCCGGTGATCAGGCCCTCGTCGCGGCCTTGCGGCGAGCGCAACGCGCGCGCCTCGAACCGGCGGGTCAGCCAGGCCCGCAGGTCGCCGCGTTCGAGTCGCCACTGCGGGCACAGCGCGGGCCACGGTTCCGGCGGTCGGGCCAGCGCGCATTGCGCCGCGATCGCGGCGTCGAGCCCGTCGAGCGCATCGGCCTGCAGGTCGGGTTGCGGTGCGCTCGCGCCCGTCGAGCAGCCGATCAGCACCAGCGTCACCCACAGCGCCAGCAGCACCCGGACGCGACCGATCGGCAACGTCGGGATGAGGGCCACTCGCGCGACGATAGAATTCACCGATTCGGAGGCGCGACAGATGTGGGTCATTTACCTTGAAGCATTCGGCGTCCTCGCCGTGGTGATGCTGCTGGTCTGGTGGACCATGCGCGGCAAGCGCTGAGCCGCGGCTCACCCGCAGCGACCGGCGGTTCACGCGTCCGCCGGTCAGTTGCAGCGCCTCAGTGCAGATTTCAGTGCAGCGTGCGTGGCATCGAGAGCGAGAACGCAGGGATCGGCGCCTCGAATCGCTCGCCGTCGTCGGCCACGCAGAAATAGCTGCCCTGCATCGTGCCGGCCGGCGTCGCCAACTGGCTGCCGCTGGTGTACTCGAAGCTCTGTCCGGGCGCCAGCAGCGGCTGGTGACCGACGATCCCGAGCCCCTTGACCTCGACCACCTTGTCGTTGCCGTCGGTGATCACCCAGTGGCGGCTGATCACCTGGGTCGCGACACTGCCGGCGTTGGTGATGCGCACGGTGTAGGCGAAGGCGAACTGGCCGTTGCCGGGATCGGACTGCTCAGCCAGATAACGGTGCTGAACCGTGATGCTCAGCTGGTACTTGCGATCACTCATGGGCGTTTTCTGGGGTGCCGCGCTCGGGAAAACCGGGCGCACGGCTAAAATGCGAGTTTAGTCCCAAGCCGGCTCCTCCACATGAATACAGCGTCTCGCCCTTGTCGAATTGCTCCCAGTCTGCTGTCGGCCGATTTCGCCCGGCTCGGCGAGGAGGTCCGGGCGGTGCAGGCCGCCGGTGCCGACCTTCTGCACTTCGACGTGATGGACAACCATTTCGTCCCCAACCTCACCATCGGTCCGCTGGTCTGCGAGGCGATCCGCCCCCACGCCACCATTCCCATCGATGTGCACCTCATGGTGCGTCCGGTCGACCGCCTGGTGCCCGACTTCGCCAAGGCCGGCGCCAATCTCATCACCTTCCATCCCGAGGGGTCCGACCACGTCGACCGCACCCTGTCGCTCATCCGCGATCACGGCTGCAAGGCCGGGCTGGTCTTCAATCCGGCGACGCCGCTGGCCTGGCTCGACCATGTGATGGACAAGATCGACATCGTGCTGCTGATGTCGGTGAACCCGGGCTATGGCGGCCAGCGCTTCATCGCCTCGACCCTGCACAAGATCCGCGCGGTGCGCGCCCGCATCGACGCCTGGAAGGCGCAGGGTGGCCAGGACATCTGGCTCGAGGTCGATGGCGGCATCAAGGTCGACAACATCGCCGAAGTGGCCGCCGCCGGCGCCGATACCTTCGTGGCCGGCTCCGCGGTGTTCGGGGCGCCCGACCCCGGCGGCGGCTACTCGGAAGTGATGAGCCGTCTGCGCGACAGTGCGCAGGGCGCCTCGGCCTGACCCCCGATGTCAGCGTCCTTCGCCGCGCAGGCCGTCCTGATCGATCTCGACGGCACCTTGCTCGACACCGCTGCCGATCTCGCGGCCGCGGTCAATCTCATGCAGGCTGACCTGGGTCGTGAGCCGCTGCCCGAGCGCCAGGTGTCCGAGTATGTCGGCAGGGGCTCGGAGGTGCTGGTTCATCGCGTGCTCACCGGTCGCGCCGACGGTCGCGCCGACCCGACCGAGCACGCGCGGGCGCTGTCGATCTTCCTCGGTCACTACGCGCAGACCAACGGCCAGCATTCGGCCCTGTATGCCGGTGTCCGGGAAGGCCTCGAAGCGATGCGCGCGGCTGGCCTGCGCCTGGCCTGCGTCACCAACAAGCCGCAGGCCTTCGCCGACCCGCTGCTGGCGCGCCGCGATCTGGCGCGCTATTTCGAATTCATCCAGGGTGGCGATGCGCTGCCCCACAAGAAGCCCGATCCGCGGCCGCTGCTGCACGCGGCCGCGCGACTGGGGGCGTCGCCGTCGACCACGGTGGCCATCGGCGACTCGCTCAACGATGCGATCGCCGCCCGCGCGGCCGGCATGTCGGTCTTCATCGTGCCCTACGGTTACAACGAGGGCGCGCCGGTGCAGGCCCTGGATGTTGATGCTATAGTCGATTCGCTGTCCGAGGCAGCCGATCTGATTCATCTGTCGCGGTAAGTCGAGCCGGTCCAACCGGCGCGGCGTCGGCCCTCTCGACACCCTCTCCACCCCCCGTCCGAGTCTTTGCAACTTGCCCCCGATCATGCATCTGCTGCGTGAAACGTCTCTCGGTCAGGACTGGCGGTCCTGGCGCTGGTGGTGCTGGCGCAGCTAGCCAGACGCCCCGGGTCCGTGCCGTGCATTTTCCGGCGCCGCCCCGACCGTTTCAGGGGCCCAGCCCCGACACCCCCCTGAATGCCTGCCCGGCCCGACCGGCCGGATGCCAGCGGATCGAATACCGATCCCCTTCCAGAGAAATCGCATGACCGAAATCGAATTCAAGGCGATCGCCGCCCAGGGCTTCAACCGGATTCCGCTGCTGCTCGAGTGTTTCGCCGATCTCGACACGCCGCTGTCGCTCTACCTCAAGCTGGCGCACAAGCCCAACAGCTTCCTGCTCGAGTCGGTGGTGGGCGGCGAGCGTTTCGGGCGCTACTCCTACATCGGTCTGCCCGCCAGCACGCTGCTGCGCTCCACCGCCGACGGCGCCGAAGTCGTGCGCGACGGCAAGGTCATCGAACGCCACCAGGGCAACCCGCTCGATTTTGTCGATGCCTACCAGAAGCGCTTCAAGGTCGCGGTGCGCCCCGGCCTGCCGCGATTCTGCGGCGGTCTGGCCGGCTATTTCGCCTACGACACCGTCCGCTACATCGAGCCGCGGCTGGCCGGCCTGAACAAGCCCGACCCGATCGGCGTGCCCGACATCCTGTTGCTGCTCACCGAAGAGCTCGCGATCGTCGACAACCTGTCCGGCAAGATCTACCTGATGGTCTACGCGGACCCGTCGGTGCCTGAGGCCTACCAGAAGGCCAACCGCCGCCTGAGCGAACTCAAGGTGATGCTGCGCCGGCCGGTTGATGTCCCTGACTCCGGGGGCAGCTTCGACACCCCCACCGAACGCGATTTTCCGCGCGATCAGTACCTCGCCGCGGTGCTCAAGGCCAAGGAATACATCGCCGCCGGCGACATGATGCAGGTGCAGATCGGGCAGGTGCTGCGCAAGCCGTTCCGCGATTCCCCGCTCACCTTGTACCGGGCGCTGCGCACCATCAACCCCTCGCCCTACATGTATCTCTACAACTTCGGCGACTTCCATGTGGTGGGCGCCTCGCCTGAGATCCTGGTGCGCCAGGAGCGCATGCCCGATGGCGATCGCATCACCATCCGCCCGCTCGCCGGCACCCGCCCGCGCGCCGGCACGCCCGAGCGTGACCAGGAACTGGCGGCCGAACTGCTCGCCGATCCCAAGGAGCGCGCCGAGCATGTGATGCTCATCGACCTGGCCCGCAACGACATCGGCCGCATCGCGCGCACTGGCAGCGTCCGGGTCACCGACCAGATGGCCATCGAGAAGTACTCGCACGTGATGCACATCGTCTCCAACGTCGAGGGCATCCTCAAACCCGGCATGGGTCCGATCGATGTGCTGCGCGCGACCTTCCCGGCCGGCACCCTGTCGGGGGCGCCCAAGATCCGGGCGATGGAAATCATCGACGAACTCGAGCCCACCAAGCGCGGCATCTACGGCGGCGCCTGCGGCTACATCTCGTTCATGGGTGATCTCGACCTGGCCATCGCGATCCGCACCGGGGTGATCAAGGACGGCATGCTCTATGTGCAGGCGGCTGCCGGGGTGGTGGCCGACTCGGTGCCCGAGAGCGAGTGGCAGGAGACCGAGAACAAGGCGCGCGCCGTGCTGCGTGCCGCCGAACTCGTCCAGTCCGGACTGCAGTAAGGAGCCCCGCCGTGCTGCTGATGATCGACAACTACGACAGCTTCACCTTCAACCTGGTGCAGTACTTCGGCGAACTCGGTGAGGAAGTCCTCACCGTGCGCAACGACGCGATCTCGCTGGCCGACATCGAGCGGCTGGCGCCCGAGCGCATCGTGATCTCCCCCGGGCCCTGCACGCCCAACGAGGCCGGCATCTCGGTGCCGCTGCTGCGCCATTTCGCCGGCCGTCTGCCGATGCTCGGCGTGTGTCTGGGGCATCAGGCGATCGGTGCGGCCTTCGGCGGCCGGATCGTGCGTGCGCGCGAACTCATGCATGGCAAGACATCGCTCATCCACCACACCGGCAAGGGGGTGTTCGAGGGCTTGCCCGATCCGTTCACCGTCATCCGCTACCACTCGCTGGCGATCGAGCGCGCCAGCCTGCCGGACTGCCTGGAGGTGACCGCCGAAACCGCTGATGGCGAGATCATGGGCGTGCGCCACCGCAGCCTGCCGATTGAAGGCGTCCAGTTCCATCCCGAGTCCATCCTGACCGAACACGGTCACGCGCTGCTGCGCAATTTCCTGCGCCGCTGAAAGAACGTCCGTCATGCCGATCACTGCCCAGGAAGCGCTCGCCCGCTGCATCGATCACCGCGAGATCTTCCACGACGAGATGCTCAAGATCATGCGAATGATCATGAGCGGCGAGATGTCGCCGGTGATGACCTCGGCCATCCTGGTCGCCCTGCGGGTCAAGAAGGAAACCATCGGCGAGATCACCGCCGCTGCCGAGGTCATGCGCGAGTTCGCCAACAAGGTCGAGGTCGACGGCGGGCCGCATTTCATCGACATCGTCGGCACCGGCGGCGACGGCTCGCACACCTTCAACATTTCCACCGCTTCCACCTTCGTGGCCGCGGCGGCAGGTGCCACCGTGGCCAAGCACGGCAACCGCGGCGTCTCGTCGAAGTCCGGCAGCGCCGACGTGCTCGAGGCGCTGGGCGTGAACATCATGCTCGACTGCGCGCAGGTGGCGCAGTGCATCCGCGAGACCGGCGTCGGTTTCATGTTCGCGCCCAATCACCACCCCGCGATGAAGAACGTCGGGCCGGTGCGCCGGGAACTGGGCGTGCGCACGATCTTCAACATCCTGGGCCCGCTCACCAATCCGGCTGGCGCGCCCAACATCCTGATGGGCGTGTTCCACCCCGACCTGGTCGGCATTCAGGTCCGGGTGCTCCAGCGCCTGGGCGCGCGCAACGCGCTGGTGGTCTGGGGCAAGGACGGGATGGACGAGATCTCGCTCGGCGCGGCCACGCTGGTGGGCGAACTGCGCGACGGCCAGGTGCGCGAATACGAGATCCATCCCGAGGACTTCGGGCTGTCGATGATGTCCAACCGCAGCCTGCGGGTGGCCGATGCGACCGAGTCGCGCGTCATGCTGCTCGAGGCACTCGGCGATGTCCCGGGGACGCCGCGCGAGATCGTGGTGATCAACAGCGGCGCCGCGCTCTATGCCGCCGGCCTCGCCGCCTCGATCCAGGACGGCATCGCGCTGGCCCGCGCCACCATCGCCAGCGGCGCGGCGCGCGCCCGGCTCGACCAGTTCGTGGCGGTCACCCAGCGCCTGGGTGGCGCTGGCCAGTCCTGAACCTTCCCCCGTTGCAGAGCCGCCATGTCCGACATTCTCGACCGCATCCTGGACGTCAAGCGCCAGGAACTCGCGCTGGCCCGCCGCCAGGTTCCCGATGCGAGCTTGCGCCGGCAGGCCGAAACCGCCGACACCGGTCCGGCGGGCCCGGCGCGCGGTTTCGAGGCGGCGATGCGTGCGCGCATCGCGCAGGGCCAGCCGGCGGTGATCGCCGAGATCAAGAAAGCCAGCCCCAGCAAAGGCATTCTGCGCGCCGATTTTGATCCACCCGTAATCGCTTCCAGCTATGAGCAGGGCGGCGCTGCCTGCTTGTCAGTGCTTACTGACATGCAGTTTTTCCAGGGCTCTCCCGAGTTCCTGCGCACCGCGCGCGCGGCCTGCCGCCTGCCGGTGCTGCGCAAGGATTTCCTGATCGACCCTTATCAGGTCTGGGAGGCTCGCGTCTGGGGCGCCGACTGCATCCTGCTGATCGTGTCGGCGCTGGCCGATGCCCAACTCCAGGAACTCGAGGCCTGCGCGCGCGGCCTGGGCATGGATGTGCTGGTCGAGGTGCATGACGCGGCCGAACTCGATCGCGCCTTGCGCCTGTCGACGCCGCTGGTGGGCATCAACAACCGCAATCTGCGCACCTTCGAGGTGTCGCTTCAGAACACCATCGATCTGCTCGACCGGATTCCTGGCGATCGGCTGGTCGTCACCGAGAGCGGGATTCTGTCGCGCGACGATGTGCTGCGCATGCGCTCGCACGACGTCCACGCCTTCCTGGTGGGAGAGGCCTTCATGCGCGCGCCCGACCCGGGCGCCGCGCTCGCCGCGCTGTTTGCCTGAACGGCGGCGCGGGGCCGGTCAGACCCGGGCTTCCCAGGTCGTCAGCAAGGCGTTCAGCGTGGGCCGACCCCCGGTCGGCGCGCGCAGCAGCGCCGCCGCGGCCGGGTCCTGTTCGAACACCGAGCGCCAGAACGCCAGCGTCAGCACCCGGGTTTCCGCCTTGATCGCCTGACTGGTCTCGTCGCGCGACCAGTCGTTGAACATCGAATGCCGGCCGCCTTCGAAGATACCCAGGTAGCGTGGTCCGGCCGCGATCGAGTCGAAGGGCACGCGCCGCTCCTGCGGCAGCGTGGTCAGGCCGGGAATCGGCGTGGCGTCCTGGGTACCGGTCAGGTGCAGGCTGGGCACGCCGATCGCGCCATAGGCGAACAGCGGGTCCTGGTCATTGGGCAGCGCCGGTGCCGACAGCACGACCGTGGCGCGGATGCGCGGATCACCGAAGGTGGCGATGCGCCCGCCGGCCTCGCGATACCGGGCTCCGCAACTGAGCAGCGCGGTGTTGGCGCCGAAGGAGTGGCCGGCCACGCCGATCCGCCGCGCATCCAGGCGATCGGCCCACGGCGCCTGCGACAGTGCCTGATCGAGGGCGAAGCGCACATCGAGGACGCGCGCGATCGCCTGGTCGGGGGTCGCCGCGGCTTTCAGGGCGCCCAGCACCGCCAGTCCGCCCGATCCCCAGACGGCCCGATCGCTGCCGACGTGTTGCGTGTGCAGCGTGGCGATGCCCTGCGACGCCCAGTAGCGACCCAGGTGGTTGTATCCGCTTCTCGACCCGCCCAGTCCGTGGGAGAAGATCACCAGCGGCGCCTTGCCCGGCCGGACCGGCAGGAACAGGCGGATCGGCACCGTCCGGTCACGGCGGGTGTCCAGCCAGTCGGCGTCGATGACCTCGATGGGCGAGCCGCCCGCGCTGGCGTCGGCCATCGCCGCGGCGGGCGCTCCGCCGCCGGCGGTTGTCCGGGCCGGTGACGCATCCGCGGCGCGCTCGGGCGCGCGCCTGCCGAGGGCTCCCGTGCCGCAGCCCGAGACCAGCAATGCCGCCAGGGCGGCACCCGCGCCCAGCAGCCGCCGGCGGCCGGCGGTGTCTGCAGCCTGTGGCGCTGGGGGTTGTGCGAAGTCAGTCATGGTGTCCCAGCCAGCCCCGACGCAACCGGACCGCCGGATCGGCGGCCTTTTCGTCCAGGCTCAATGAGGCCTCTGTCGCCGGTCCCGCCGCGAGCCTGACAGTCACGCACAGAAGCTCATCGCGACGGAAGGCATGCACCGTCACCGGATCGCCCGGCTGGCGGCGGGCCAGCAGTTGCTTGAGCGAGCGCTCATCGACCCGCAGTCCATCCACCGCCACCAGGACGTCGCCCGCCGATAAGCCGGCGCGCATCGCCGGCTGGTCGGTGTAAGCGGTACCGATCGTCAGGTCGCCTCCCCGGGTGCTCAGCCGCACGCCCAGCGCAGGCGCCTCCTCATCGGGCGCCTTCAGCGTCAGGCTGACGCCCACGCCGGCCAGCAGCGCCTGCAGGGGTAGCTCGGCCGTGCCATGGGCCCAATCCAGGAGCTGGCTTTCGATCTGGACCCCGGTCGCTTCCAGCACCAGCGGCCCGATCGCGTCCTCGGCCAGTCCCTTGCCCTCGCGCTCGAAATGCCGTCCGAAGCGTCGCCACATCAGCCGCATCACGTCGTCGAGGCTGTACCGGCCGGCGGTCTGACTCCGGATCTCGAGGTCCAGGCACAGCGCGACCAGTGCGCCCTTGGCGTAGTAGCTGACGATTGCGTTGGGCGAGTTCTCGTCCTGGCGGTAGTACTTGATCCAGGCGTCGAAGCTCGATTCGGCGACGCTCTGGTGCTGGCGGCCCGGGCCCCGGAGCACCTGCGAGACGGTGCTGGCCAGGCCTTTCAGGTAGTCGCCGACCCCGATCACGCGGCTGCGCGCGAGCATCAACTCGTCGTAGTAGGAAGTGAAACCCTCGAACACCCAGAGCAGTCGGGTGTAGCTCTCCCGCTCCAGGTCATAGCGGGCGAAGGCAGCCGGCTTGATCCGCTTCACATGCCAGCTGTGGAAGTACTCGTGACTGGCCAGCGCCAGCAGCCCGCGGTAGCCCTCCGGCACTCCCGTCATGCCCGCATGCGGCAGATTGTTGCGCGGAAAGATCAGTGCCGTGCTCGCCCGGTGCTCGAGCCCGCCGTAGCCATCGCCCACCGCCATGCAAAGGAACAGATAGCGATCGAACGGCGCGCGCGCGGTGCGTGGCTCGAACAAGCGGATCTGCGCTTCGCAGACCGCCGTCAGATCCTTCTTCAGGCGCGCCAGGTCGGCGTCATGGCGGCCGGTGATCACGATGTCGTGCGGCACGCCGGCCGCCTCGAATCGGGCGTGGGTGAATGCGCCCATTTCGACCGGATGATCGGCGAGCTCGTCGTAGCTGCCGGCCCGGTATCGACCGAATCCCCACAGGCGCGCGCCGGCCCGGGGCAGGGTGGTGGCCACCCGCCAGTCGCTGGCGGCGCTCGGCGCCTCGATCGTCACCGAACAAGGCTCGGCGTCACGGCCGACCACCCGCAGGAACACGCAGGTGGCATTGAAGAAACCGTGCGACTCGTCCAGATGCGCCGCGCGCACCGACAGGTCCCAGGCATGGACCCGATAACGCAGCCGCAGTGTCCCCTGGCAGGCAGGGGCCTGCCAGGTGTGCTTGTCCACCTTGTGCAGTGCCAGGCGGCGGGTGCCCTGGCTGGCTTCGATCGACACCACCTGCCGGGCGAACTCCCGGATCAGGTAGCTGCCGGGAATCCAGGCTGGCATCGTCACCCGCTGGCCCTGCGGATCGGGATGGTCGATCTCCAGACGCACCTCGAACAGATGCGCCTGCGGGTCGACGGGTGTGATCCGGTAGCGGATGGCGTAGGCAGCGATCCGGCTCATCTCGCCTGTCCTTGCGCGGCTCAGCGGTTCACGTCCACGACCAGCCGTCCGCGAACGCGGCCCGCCAGCACGTCGGCGGCGCCGGCGATGGCATCGCCCAGCGCGATCTCGGTGGTGATCGAGGCCAGGCGGGTGCGATCGAGCTCGGCCGCCAGGCGTTCCCAGGCCAGCAACCGGTCGGGCATCGGGCACATCACCGAGTCGACGCCGGCCAGCCGGATCCCGCGCAGGATGAACGGGGCCACCGACGAGGTGAAGTCCATGCCCTGCGCCAGGCCGCAGGCCGCGACCGTGCCCCGGTAGCGGGTCTGGGCGCAGGCATTGGCCAGCGTGTGCGAGCCGACGCAATCGACGACCCCGGCCCAGCGTTCCTTTTGCAGCGGTTTGCCCGGCTCGCTCAGGGTGGCCCGGTCAATGATGTCGCTGGCGCCCAGGCCCTTCAGGTAATCGGCCTCGGCGGTGCGCCCGGTCGAGGCCACGACCTTGTAGCCGCGACCCGCCAGCAGGCTGATGGCCACGCTGCCGACGCCGCCGGCGGCGCCCGTCACCAGGATCTCACCGTCGCCCGGACGCACGCCGTCGCGTTCCAGCGCCATCACGCACAGCATCGCGGTGTAGCCGGCGGTGCCGATCGCCATCGCCTCGCGCTCGGTCAGCGACGCCGGCAGCGGCACCAGCCACTGACCCTTCAGCCGTGCCTTGCCGGCCAGGCAGCCCCAATGCGTTTCGCCCACGCCCCAGCCGTTCAGGACGACCCGGTCGCCGGCCTTGAAGCCGGCGTGATCGCTCGATTCGACGACACCGGCGCCATCGATGCCCGGCACCATCGGCCACTTGCGCACCACCGGCGAGCGGTTGGTGATCGCGAGCCCGTCCTTGAAGTTCAGGGTCGACCAGCCGATGCGCACGACCACATCGCCGTCGCCCGCCTGAGCGGTGAGCGCCGCGTCGTCCAACTCGCGAATGCCAGCCGAGAATCCGGCATCGGTCTTTTCCAGCAGGATTGCCTGAAACATCATTTCTCCCGTTTGCGGCGCGAACAGTCGGCCCGCGTTCTGCATGATGAAAGCAGACCCTGCGGTCCGCCGTGGATGAAAGGCGCAGACCTCGCGGTCAGCCCTGTATGAAGGGGGCAGGCCTTGCGGTCTGCCCGTGCACTACCGTGGCCGAAGATCGACCACCCGTTTCGCCTTGCCCGCCGATCGCTCGATCCCGCCAGCCGGCTCGACCCGGACCGTCGCATTGACTCCGATGTAAGACTTGATCGCATGCGCGAGCGCGCTCGCCGCCTCCGCATGCGCGAGCGTGCTCGCCGCCCCGTGCGCCGACGATCCGTCGAGCGCGGCGCCGGCCTTCAGCTCCACCCGCACCGTCAGACTGTCCAGAGGTCCCTCCTTGTGGAGTTCGCAGACGTAATGCGGGGCCAGTTCCGCGCGCTGCAGGATCAGCTCCTCGATCTGCGACGGAAAGACGTTCACCCCACGCACGATCATCATGTCGTCCGATCGCCCGGTGATTTTGCGCATCCGCCGCATCGTACGCGCGGTGCCCGGCAGCAGGCAGGTCAGGTCACGGGTGCGGTACCGGATCATCGGCAGCGCTTCCTTGGTGAGCGAAGTGAAGACGAGTTCGCCGAACTCGCCGTCGGGCAGCGTCTCGCCGGTTTCCGGGTGGATGATCTCCGGCAGGAAGTGGTCTTCCCAGATCGTCGGGCCATCCTTGGTCTCGGCGCATTCGCTGGCGACGCCCGGCCCCATCACCTCGGACAGCCCGTAGATGTCGACCGCCTCGATCGCGACCCGCTGCTCGATCTCGCGGCGCATCTCGTTGGTCCAGGGCTCAGCCCCGAAAATGCCCAGCCGCAGGCTGCTGCTGCGCGGATCGATCCCCTGGCGCGCGAATTCGTCGGCGATCGCCAACAGGTAGCTGGGCGTCACCATGATGATGTCGGGCTTGAAATCGATGATCAGCTGGACCTGCTTCTCGGTCTGCCCGCCGCCGAAGGGCACCACCGTCAGACCCAGCCGTTCGGCGCCGTAGTGGGCGCCGAGCCCGCCGGTGAAAAGACCGTAACCGTAGCTGACGTGAACCATGTCGCCGCTTCGCGCGCCGGCAGCACGGATCGAGCGCGCCACCAACTCTGTCCAGGTGTCGATGTCGCGCCGCGTGTAGCCGACCACCGTCGGCTTGCCGGTGGTGCCGCTGGAGGCATGGATGCGCACCACCTGGTCGCGCGGCACCGCGAACAGGCCGAAGGGATAGGTGTCGCGCAGGTCGGCCTTCGTGGTGAACGGGAAATGACGAAGGTCGTCGAGCGAGCGCAGGTCGTCGGGGTGCACGCCAGCGGCGTCGAACTTCATCCGGTAGTGCGGCACCCGGTCGTAGGCATGGTGCAGCGATGATTTCAGGCGGTCGAGCTGCAGCGCGCGCAACTCATCCCGGCTGGCCGTCTCGATCGGGTCCAGGGGGAGTCCGCCGTGCGACCGCGGCGGCCCGTCGGTTCGGTTGGTCATCATGGGTTTGCTCCTGGAATGTGCTCGCCTTTGAGCGTGGCCGAGCGACCCCGGAACAGCGCGATCAGGCGACCGTCCGGGCGGGTGACACTCACATCGTAGAAGCCGGTTCGCCCGGCCGCATGGCGTTCGATGCCTTCGGCAACGAGCTGTTCGCCCGGCAGCGCGGGTGCAATGAATTCGATCTGGGCGCCGGCCGCGACCGCCCGCTGATTGTGGCTGTTGCAGGCGAATGCGAAGGTGGAGTCGGCCAGCAGGAACAGGTAGCCGCCGTGGCAGGTCCCCAGCCCGTTGAGGAAGTCGCCCCTGACCGTCATGCGCATCCGGGCATAGCCGGGGCGCACCTCGAGCAGTTCCATGCCCAGACCCTGTGACGCGGTGTCGTTGACCCACAGGGCCAGGGCGACCGGCGAGACCTTGTCCGGATCCGGAACGCCAGGTGCCGCCGCCGCACCGCGCGGCGGACCCTGGTCTGTTGCCGCCGCACCGTGCGGCGGACCCTGGTCGGGCGAACTGTCGGTCCTGGTTCCCATGGGCGCTCACCGCCGGTCGTCTGAGGGCCGAAGAGCGTATCACGCGCGCATGGCACAATCGCGCGCGCCATTGCGGTCCCGGAAAGCCCCCGCTGCAAGACCGGAACAGGCCTCGCAGTGAGACCGGAACAGGCCTCGCAGTAAGAGCGGAACGGACCTCGCGATGAGACCGGAACACACCTTGCAGCGCTGTCCGCCCAGGCCTGGCGCAGTGCCGCGAACCGCCCGACCAACCCTCCAGGAGTGCCCCCGTGTCCTACCAGCTCATCCTCACCGAAACCCAAGGCCGCGTGGCACTCATCACCCTGAATCGCCCCCGCCAGCTGAACGCCCTGAATGATCAGCTGATGGACGAGCTGGGTGCGGCCCTGCTCGCCTTCGACGCCGACGAGGCGATCGGCGCCATCGTCATCACCGGCAACGAGAAGGCCTTCGCCGCGGGTGCCGACATTGCCGCCATGGCCCGGTGGTCCTATATGGATGTGTACCGCTCGGGCTACATCACCCGAAACTGGGAGACGTTGACCCGGATCCGCAAGCCCGTCATCGCCGCGGTCTCGGGCTTTGCGCTGGGCGGCGGCTGCGAACTCGCGATGATGTGCGACATCGTGATCGCCGCCGAGAACGCGCGCTTCGGACAGCCCGAAATCAAGCTCGGCGTCATCCCCGGCGCCGGCGGCACGCAGCGACTGCCCCGTGCCGTCGGCAAGGCCAAGGCCATGGACCTCTGTCTCACCGCGCGGCTGATGGACGCTCACGAGGCCGAGCGCGCCGGACTCGTGTCGCGGGTCGTTCCCACCGACCGGGTGCTCGACGAGGCTCTCGCTGCCGGTCTCACCATCGCCCAGTACTCGCTGCCCTCCGTCATGATGGCCAAGGAAGCAATCAATCGCGCCTACGAAGTGCCCCTCGCCGAAGGAGTGCTCTTCGAGCGGCGCAGCTTCCACTCCCTGTTCGCGACCGAGGACCAGAAGGAGGGGATGGATGCGTTCATCGCCAAGCGAGCCCCGGATTTCCACCATCGCTAGACATGGCCTGTCGGGCTGTTCGCTGGGCCGACTTGCGCTGATCGTTTCTGTCAGGCTATAATCTTCTTCTTCGCTCAGCGGCCGCAGTCATCAGGCGGTAACAAAAGCAGGTCGGCAAAACAAGCAGATCGCCCAAGCAGAGAGAAGTCCTGAAGAGCGAAAGCCGCTTGACAGGGTCGAGTGAAGG
>CAIZNI010000050.1 GCA_903934295.1 uncultured beta proteobacterium | reverse complement strand
GTCGATAAAACGCCGGACGCTGTCCTGCAGCGCGATGTGCTCATGAGTGAAACGCATGCGATTCACCCTAAATCAATCGTATTGGAAAATCAACGCACTCCCTCCATTTGTGGAAGGGCTCCGGATCGTCTGACATCGACGCGGCACGAGCCGACGCCATCGGGGCTGCCGGACCGAAGGCCGCCCGCGGTGCTGACGCCGCGAAGGGCTCGCGCCAGGCCCGCGGCGTGACCACCCGGCTCGAACGGGTGCTGGCCGCCGAGCGGCTGCTCGCCCTGCAGGGCCTGATGGGCGTCTCGCTGCGCGAGATCGTGGCGGCGACCAGCCAGCGCCGAGGCGCCGCTCAGTCGAGCCGGCGCAGCACCCGGGCGAGCCGCTCGATCATCTGATCGATCTGGGTCTTCTGGACGATGAGCGGGGGCGACATCGCGATGATGTCGCCGGTGAAGCGGATCATCAGGTCCTCCTCGAAGAAGGCCTTCACATGCGCCTCGAAGGCCCGCGCCCCGGGGGCACCGGCACGCGGCGCCAGTTCGACCGCCCCCATCAGGCCGATGTTGCGGATGTCGATCACATTGGGTTCGCCGCGCAGCGAGTGCAGCGCATTTTCCCAGTAGCCCGCCAGCTCGCCGGCGCGCTCGAGCAGGCCCTCCGCCTCATACACATCGAGGGCGGCCAGCGCCGACGCGCAGGCCAGGGGATGCGCCGAGTAGGTGTAGCCGTGGAAGAACTCGATCGCGTTCTGGGGCGCGTTCATGAAGGCTTCGTAGATGCCTTCGCGCGCGAAAACCGCGCCCATTGGCACGGTGGCGCTGTTGATGCCCTTGGCCACGGTGAACAGGTCGGGCACCACGCCAAGCTGCTGGAACCCGAAGGGCTTGCCGATCCGGCCGAAGGCGGTGATGACTTCGTCGAAGATCAGCAGGATGCCGTGGCGGGACGTGATTTCACGCAGTTTCTCCAGGTACCCGGCCGGGGGCACCAGCACGCCGGTGGAACCGGCCACCGGCTCGACGATGACCGCGGCGATGGTCGAGGCGTCATGCAGGGTGATCAGCCGCTCGAGCTCGTCGGCCAGGTGCGCACCCCATTGCGGCTGACCGCGGGTGAAGGCGTTGTGCGCGAGGTCGTGGGTGTGGGGAAGGTGGTCCACCGAAGGCAGCAGCGCGCCCGAGAAGGCCTTGCGGTTGCCGCCAATGCCGCCCACCGACATGCCGCCGAAGCCCACGCCGTGGTAACCACGCTCACGGCCGATGAAGCGGGTGCGCTGGCCTTCGCCGCGTGCCCGGTGATAGCCCAGCGCCATCTTGAGGGCCGAGTCGACCGCCTCGGAACCCGAGTTGGTGTAGAAGACCTGCGAGAAGGGCTTGCCGGCCAGCGCCACCAGACGGCTGGACAGCTCGAAGGCCGCGGGATGGCCCATCTGGAAGGCGGGCGCGAAATCCAGCGTGGCGGCGGCCTGCGCGATCGCGTCGACGATGGGCTTGCGGCAATGGCCGGCATTCACGCACCACAGGCCGGCGGTGCCGTCGAGGATCGGGCGGCCTTCCGGGGTGTAGTAATACATGCCTTCGGCGCGCGCGAGCAGCCGCGGCTGCGACTTGAACTGGCGGTTGGCGGTGAAGGGCATCCAGAAGGCCGACAGGTCATTGTCGGGATGGGCGGCGGCTTCGGGAGCCAGGGCCCCCATCTTGGCGATGTCGTTCATGTCGGTTTCTCCGTCTGCAATGACTCGATTGTCGGCCGAAGCAGCGCCAGCAGCAACAGCCCGGGCAGCGCGGCAACGACCGAGATCAGAAAAAAGCCCGGCCAGCCGATCGCTTCGACCATCACCCCCGAGGCCGGCCCCACATAGACGCGACCGACCGCGGCCAACGCCGACAGCAGCGCAAACTGGGCAGCCGAGAACTCGCGCTGGGTGAGCGCCATCAGGAAGGCGACGAAGGCTGCGGTGCCCATGCCGCCGCACAGATTCTCGAAACCGACCGCCGCCGCCATGAGCATGGTGTCGCGCGGCGCCACCGACAGGACCCAGTAGCCCAGGTTGGAGACCGCCTGCAGCACGCCGAACACCATCAGCGCCCGGTACAGGCTGGCGCGCGCGAGCCATGCGCCGCCGGCCAGCGCCCCGAGCAGGGTGGCGAGCAGCCCGAACACCTTGTTGACCGCGCCGACCTCGGTCTGGGTGAAGCCCACGCCGCGGATCAGGAAGGTGGTCGACAGGCTGCCGGCGAAGGCATCGCCCAGCTTGTAGAACACGATCAGGGCGAGCAGCCAGATCGCCCGATCGCGCGAGAAGAAGGCATCCCAGGGCGCGACGAACGACGGGAAGCCGACCGCACGCGCCACCCGGATCGCGGCACCGAACGACGCCAGCAGCGACACGGTGAGCACCAGCAAGCGGCCGAACCGGTCGGTCTCGAGCGCCCCCCAGGGCAGCGCGCGCAAGGCGAACCAGACCGCCAGGCCGGTGGCCAGCATCGCGGCGAATCCGAGCAGCTCGCGCCGGGCCGGCGCGCGCACGGCGGCCAGCGCGGTCACCGGCGGCACCGCTGGCGCCAGCAGCGACACCAGGACGAACACGGCCATCAGGCCGGCCATCAGCCGGTAGGTGGCCGGCCAGCCCAGCCACTGATCGGCCAGGATCAGCGCCAGCCCGCCGGAGACCAGCATCGCCAGCCGGTAACCCAGCACCGACATCGCCGCGCCGGCGCCGCGCTCGCGCTCGGCCAGCAGGTCGGAGCGATAGGCATCGAAGACCACGTCCTGCGACGCCGACAGGAAGGCGATCGCGACCGCGACGACGCCCACCCGGTCGATCTGGGTGGCCGGATCGAGCTCGGCCATCAGCAGGAAGGCGCC
>CAIZNI010000049.1 GCA_903934295.1 uncultured beta proteobacterium | reverse complement strand
CGCACCTGCACCCGCACCTGCACCCGCACCCGCACCCGCACCCGCACCCGCACCCGCACCCGCACCCGCACCCGCACCCGCACCCGCACCCGCACCCGCACCCGCACCCGCGGCGCGTGCGCCCGTCGCGCCGGTTCTGCTGCCATCGCCGCCTGCCGCCCGGCCGGGCGCCGGTGAGGTCGCGCCCCAGGGGGTCGCTGAGGTGAAGTCGGCGCTGCAGGCCTGGGCGGGCGCCTGGTCCCGCCGTGACATGAAGGCCTATGTGGCTGCTTATCTGCCGGATTTCCGGGGCAGCCAGGCCAGTCATCCGGAATGGGTGCGGGAGCGGACGGCGCGGATCGCGTCGCGCCGGCAGATCGACGTGCAGCTCTCGGACATCACGGTGACGGTCACCGGCGACCGTGCCGAGGCTTCCTTTCGCCAGGATTATTCCGCCGACGGACGCCAGATCCGGTCGCGCAAACAGGTCGAGATGCACCGGGTCAAAGGCCGTTGGCTGATCCGGCAGGAGTCCGGCCGATGAACGGGAATCCCGGCCGCTGGATCGCTGGACGTCCGCGCGGCTTCGATCGCCCGGAGCGCCGCACCCGGTCGCTGATGGGCCGGTGGATCCTGGGTGCGCTGGTGCTGGGCGCCGTCGTGGCCGCAGTGGCGGCTTCGGCGGGCGTTGCGATGCTGCGCGACCGGGAGCCGGCCCCGGACAAGGCGGGCGGTGAGGTGGCCTCGCGGCTGTCCGACCCGGGGGCGGGTGGTCTGGCAAGGATGTCTGCTGCCGGTGACGTCAGCCAGGACCCCGAGGCCCGTCTGCTGACGGCCTATCGGCTGATGAGTGAGGGTCAGGGCGTGGCGGCCCTCGAGATTGCCTCGGCGCTGGTTCGGGACCACCCCCAGTTCTCGCTGGCACAACTGCTCGTCGGCGATCTGCTCGCCACCCGCTCGGGTACCGCTCATGCCTTCGGGGTTCAGGCCAATGCCGCCCTGACGGCCGATGATCGTCGCCTTTGGTTGCGCGAGGAAGCGCAGCGTCGTCTGGCGGCACGCGAGGAGCGCCCGCTGGCCGGTCATGTGCCGGCGCAATTCATCCAGCTGCCGGCCAGCGTGCGGCGCGCGGTGGCGGTCGATGCGTCACGCTCGCGGCTCTATGTGTTCGTCAACGGTCCGCAGGGCTTGCGCCTGGAGCGCGATCTGTACATTTCGGTCGGCAAGCAGGGCATCGGCAAGCGCGTCGAGGGCGACCTGCGCACGCCTCTGGGGGTCTACTGGGTGACCGATGCCGTGGCAGCGCCAATGCGCGATGCCCGTCTCGGTCAGGCCGCCCTGAAGTTCAATTATCCGAACGTCTGGGATCGGTCGCTGGGCCGAACCGGCAAGGGGCTGTTCCTGCACGGCGTGCCGCCATCGGTGCTGGCGCATGTGCCGCTGGCCACCGATGGCTGCGTCGCGATGGCCAACGACGACGCGGTGATGCTGTTCAGGACGCTGGAGGTGGACGCGACGCCAGTGGTGATCGCGCAGCGGCTGACCTGGGTCCCGCTGGCCCAGGCACAGCAGCAGGAGGCCGCCTTTCGCCGTGCGTACGAGGCCTGGGACGGTGCCCGCCGCGGCGCTGATGCTGCGGCGCTGGCGGGCTGGTATGAATCCGGCGCTGCGGTGGCTCCCGACACGTTGCGCGATCGGGAGCCGCGCCACGACGTGAGCATCATTGGCTGGAGCGGTGATGACGTGCCAGTCATGACGGTCACTTCTCGCAGGGCGGCCGATGCCACCGGGGTGCGGGGCCTGTCGCGGCAGTACTGGGTGCAGCGGCAGGGTCGCTGGGCGATCCTGTTCGACGGCTCGGTGCCCACGCGCATCCCTGCGGTGGGCCGGACGGCTCAAGCGGGCTCGCGGGGCGGCTCGGGACAGACCGAGCGCATCGGTCTGGTCTCCCTGAACAACCCGGCGCGGGCCGGCGCGCTACCCGACACCGGCGGCCACCGCCCCCGGCCCTGAAATCACGCAAAGGCGAATGCCCATGTCAGACCTGACCATCACCCCCTGCGCAGCCGACTTCTCTGGCCTGCACGCCGCGATGCGGCGCGCCGTCGACGGGGAACTGCTGGCCGGTGTCTCCACCGCGGTCCTGCGGGGGCGCGATCTGGTCGATCTGCACTGCGCCGGATGGGCCGATCGCGAGCAGGGCATCGCGTTGCGCCCGGATCACCTCTTCCGCATGTATTCCAGCACCAAGCTGATCACCTCGTGCGCGGTGATGCTCCTGATCGAAGACGGACGACTCGGGCTCGACGACCCGATCGAGCGTTACCTGCCGCAGCTGGGTGCGCGCCGGGTGCTGCGTCCCGGCGCCACCTCGCTCGACGACACCGAGCCGGCGCGCGCGAGCATCACCCTTGCCCACCTGCTCAGCCACAGCTCGGGATTGGGCTACGGGCTGCTCGATCCCGGGACCCTGCTGTTTCAGGCCTATGTTGATCGCAAGGTGCGCGATGAATCCACGTCGCTGTCGGTGATGATCGATCGCCTCGAAGGCCTGCCGCTGGCGTTCCACCCGGGCACCGGCTGGGAGTACTCGATCGCCACCGATGTGCTCGGGCGGCTGGTCGAGGTGGTGGCCGGTCAGGCCTTCGATGCCTTCCTGCGGACCCGCATTTTCGAGCCGCTGGGCATGACCGACACCGGTTTCGTCGTGCCTCCCGCCGAGCAGTCGCGCCTGGTGGCCTATTACCGTGGCGCCAGCCTGACCAATCCGCTCAAGCCGGGCCTCAAGCGCCTGGACGACTTTCCCTACCCGGGCGCCTATCTGTCGGCGGTGCCGCGGCTGTCGGGCGGGGGCGGACTGGTCTCCAGCCTGCCCGACACCCTGGCGCTCATTCGCAGCCTGATCCCCGGGGGCCCGACGCTGCTCAAGCCCGACACGCTGTCGGTGATGATGCGCAGCCATCTGCCCGAGGGTGTCTTCACCGGCTTTCCGAAGCCGGTGAAGGGCAAGAGCTTCGGGCTCGGTGGAGCGGTCTCGCTCAGCGAATCCTCGATCGATCCGAGCGACTCGGTCGATGAGTTCCAGTGGGGCGGCATGGCGGGTACGCACTGGTGGATCAACCCCCGGCGCCGCCTTGCCGGCATCGTGATGGCCCAGCGCGACACGGCCTTCTGGCATCCGTTCTCGTTCGAGCTCAAACGCGCGGTTTATCAGGCGGCTGGCTGAGCGCTGTGGCGGCGGCGCAGCCGTCCGCCGTTCGACGGTCGATGACATCCGGCCAACCCTGCGCGCTGGACCGCGCCGCGGCCGCGGATCAAGACTGAGGGCCGATTCCTGACATCGGGCATGCAAGCCCGGGCTGTCAACCGTCGCCATGGTCATGCCTCACTCCGATTCCGCTGCCCCTCCACCGTCGTCATCGCCTGCCGCCCTCCGAAAAGTGCGTCGCCAGGGCGATGTCGCGGCCATGCATCGGCTCGTCGCGGCAAGCTGGCTGCTCGATGCGGTGCAACTGGCGGCGATGGCGGCCTGGGCCGGCGTGGCCTGCTGGGCAGCTTTCTGGGGAATCACGGTGGGTGGCGCCATCATCTGCGCGATTTTCGGGCTGGCCTTCGCACGCGGCTGGAATCGGCAGGCGCGCGACCCCTCGCTCACCGTACCGCACCTGGCGATCTGGTCGGCGCTGATTCTTGCCTGCGGTGCGGCCTCGCCCGAGGTCGCAGTGCTGTCGCTGTCGGCAGTCTTTCTGGTGTTCGGATTTGCCGGGCTTCGGCTCACGCCCGCCCAGATGCTGCCCTGCTGGGTGGTTGTCAGCATCGGCATCGCGCTGGTGGTGATGACGGCCAGCGTCCCCCTCACCCTCCCCTCGGCGACGCCGCTGCAGGCCGCACTGTCGGTGTTGTGGATAACGGCGGTGCTCGGGCGCTGCGCGCTGCTGGGGCTGTATGGCGCACGCGCGCGGCTGCGGCTCGGTCAGCGCACCCGCGAGTTGGACGAGGCGACCGGTCGCCTGGAGCAACTGGCGATGCACGATCCGCTGACGGGCGTGCTCAACCGGGGAGCGATCAATCTGGCGCTCGCATCGGCGCTGGACGACGTGGCGCGCGGCGAACGGGCGGTCTCGATCGTGATGATCGACCTGGACCACTTCAAGCGGATCAACGACGAATTCGGGCATGCGGTGGGCGACGAGGTGCTGCGCCGCTTCGTGGACATCGTCGCCGGCATCACCCGCCCCGATGACCGCATCGGCCGCTACGGCGGCGAGGAATTTCTGCTGCTCCTGCCCGAGACGGCCGCCCGCGAGGAGTCGGCTCAAGTGGCCGGCCGGCTGCTGTCCCGGATGCTGGCGTATCCGTGGGATGTCATCGCCCCCGGGCTCGCGGTCAGCGCGTCGTTCGGCGTGGCGACGGCCCGACCAGGAGACACGCTCACCGGTCTGGTCGGCCGCGCGGACGACCGGCTGTATCGGGCCAAGCGTGAGGGCCGTGGCCGTGTCTGCGCCGAGGATGCGCCGGCGGTCAGGGTCGAACCAGCGCCGATGGGCGCGGCACCGATGGCTTCATTGGCATCGTCCTCGATCCGGACCCCCGACCGCGCGGGCTCCTGAGCCGCGATCCGATCGCCTTTCTTCAGAGCCTTCCGGATCCGGGCCCCGCGGATTCCGCCCCCGGGAATCGCGCGCTATAGTCAAGGCTCATCTCCGGAGCCCGTCATGTCGTATCCGATCATCTCTGCCGACTCCCACATCACCGAAGCGCCCGACACCTATCTGGCCTACATCGATCGGGCGTGGCGGGACAAGGCGCCGCGCATCGTGGCCTCGGAGCGCCATGGCGATGTCTTCCAGATTCACGGCATGGACCGTCCGATTCACCTGGGGCTGGTGGCGGCCGCCGGCAAGCCGCCCGAATCGATCACCGTGTCGGGGGTGAAGTTCAGCGACCTGCACCGCGGCGGCTGGGATCCGGATGCGCGGATGGCCGATCAGGATCGCGACGGCGTGGCCGCCGAGATCATCTATCCCACCGTCGGCATGCTGCTGTGCAATCACCCCGACTACGATTACAAAACGGCCTGCTTCGACGCCTACAACCGCTGGATCGCGGCGTATTGCGATCGCTACCCGACGCGTCTGCTGGGTTGCGGGCAGTCGGCCGGGCGCTCGCCGGCCGAGATGATCGACGACTTCCGCTCGATCAAGGCGCTGGGGCTGCGTGGCGTGATGATGCCGGGCAATCCGGCGCAGGAAGACTACGACTCGCGGATCTACGATCCGGTGTGGGAGGCGGCGATCGAGCTCGAACTGCCGCTGTCCTTCCACATCCTGACCACCCGCGAGAACACGCCGGTGCGCGGTCCCCGCATCAACAGCTTTCTGTCGATCATCCGGGGCAACCAGGACATCATGGGCACGCTGATCTTCGGCGGCGTGTTCCAGCGCCACCCGGGCTTGCGGGTGGTCTGCGTCGAGGCCGATGCCGGCTGGGTGCCGCATTACCTCTACCGGATGGATCATGCCTACAAGCGCCACCGCAACTGGCTGGCGCCCGGCGTCGAACTCGCGCGGCTGCCCAGCGAGTATTTCTCCGAGCACATCTACACCACTTTCCAGGACGACTGGGTCGCGTTCCGGTCGGCCGACCAGATGAACTGGCGCCGCCTGATGTGGGCCAACGACTTCCCGCATTCCGATTCGACCTGGCCGTGGTCGCAGGAGATGCTGGCCCAGCAGGCCAGCGTGCTCACGCCCGAGCAGCGCCAGGCGATCCTGTGCGAGAACGTCGCGCAGTTGTACCGGATCGACCTGTCGACCCTGCAGGTCCCCGCGGCGGCGAAGGCGGCCTAGACTGATCGGGCGCCGACTCCACCGCACGGGCAGGCGGCAGCCCGGCGGGCTGGCGACGCGGCGCGCGGGCCAGTGATGAACGAGCGCGATGCCCGCTCGGTTCTGCTCGTCAGGGCGATCGAAAGCGCCGATGCGCGCGCCGAGATCCTGACGGCCTCGCAGCGCCGTCAGGCCACCGACGCGGCACGGGCAATCCTGCCGGCGCCCGGCAAGGGCCGCGGCGCACGCGACTGGTCCGAGCGCCTGCTGCGCCTGCGGGCCGAGCATCTCCTCCAGGAGGCGGTGGGTCGTCATGCGCGGCTGCGCGCGCTGCTGGCACCGTCGGCGATGGCGGTCCCGCTGGCCTGGTTCGTGCCGTTGGCTGCCTTCGCCCTGGGCTTCTTTACCGATCGGCTGACCGGTGGCGAGCGGATCAACCTGCTCTCGGCACCGCTGTTCGGCGTGGTGCTGTGGAACTGGCTGATGCTGGCGCTCTGGGGCATCGGGGCGCTCGTCCCGGCGCTCGGGCGTCGGGCGTGGCCCTCGGTACTGCCCACGCTGGTCGGATGGCTGTCGTGGCGGGGCACGCCCCGGCGCACCGGATCGCCGGCAATCGCTGCCGCCGCCGCCGAGTTCCGGGTGCTCTGGGCGCGCGCCAGCCTGCCACTGGCCTGCGCGCGCCTGTCGGTCACGCTGCACCTGTCGGCTGCGATGCTGGCGCTGGGCATGGTCGTCGGTCTGGCGTATCAGGCCTGGGATGTCGAGTACCAGGTTGGCTGGGCGGGCACCTGGTGCGCCACGCCCGGCTGTGCCCAGGGCTTTCTGTCGCTGCTGTTCCTGCCGGTCGGCGGGCTCGCCCAGGCACTGGGCGTGGACCTGTTCTCGCTGGACGAATTGGCGCGCATCCATCGGTGGGCCGCGTGGGATCCCGCGCATGGCGCGCGATGGCTGCGACTGGTTTCGCTGCTGCTCGCGGTCGGGGTCATCGCGCCTCGGATCGGCCTCTATGGGCTGATGAAATGGCGGGCGCTGCGCCTGGCCGCGCGTTTTCCGCTCGCGCTGGACGACGCCGCCTTCCAGGCGATCCTGGCCCAGGCCGGCGACGAGGCGGTGGCGGTCCGGGTGTGGCCGTTCAGCCTGAACCTGGCGCCGACGCATCGGGAGCAACTGGCAGCGGCCGTCGGTGGGTTGCTCGGTCATCCGGCCAGGCTTGAATGGATGCCGGTCACCGCCTATGGCCAGGCGCCGCAACCGGTGTCGTCCGGATCGCCGCCGGCTGGGGCGTCCGGCGTGCGCATCGCGCTGTTCAGTCTGGCCGCGACGCCGGAAGCCGAGGTCCATGGCGAGTTCGTCGAGCGGCTGGGGAAAGCCGCTGCGGGCAGCGTGCGGATCCTCGTCGATCGGGCCGCCTATCGGCAGCGGATGGGGTCTGCGCTGTCGGGCACCCGGCTGGCGGAAAGGGAGGACCTCTGGCGCCGCTTCGCCCAGGGTCTGGGTGTGCGCATCGATCTGGTCGACTCGCAGGAGCCAGGACCATGACGCCGCCCGTCCCCGCGCGCATCGAGCTCTGCCTGATCTCGCACACCAATGCCGGCAAGACGACGCTGACGCGCACCCTGCTCGGACGCGATGTCGGCGAGGTCCGAGACGAAGCCCATGTGACCCGCGAATCCGAGGTCCATGAACTGATCCGCACCGACGAGGGGGATCGGCTGCTGCTGTGCGATACCCCGGGCCTGGGCGATTCGGTCCGCCTGCACCGGCGCCTGAGCGCGGCGGGCAATCCGATCGGCTGGTTCCTGACCCAGGTCTGGGATCGCTGGACCGATCGGACCTTCTACCTGAGCCAGCAGGCGATGATGGCGGCGCGCGACCGGGCCGACGTCGTGCTCTACCTGCTCAACTCGGCCGAGAGTCCGCGCGATGCGGGCTATCTGCCGGCGGAACTCGCGGTGCTGGCCTGGCTCGACAAGCCGGTCATCGTGCTGCTGAACCAGACCGGTGAGGCGCGGGACGGCGCGCGCGAGGCGGCCGAGGTCCGCGAGTGGAGCGACTTCCTCGCGCCGATGCCGGTGGTCGACCGGGTGATGGCCCTGGATGCGTTCACCCGCTGCTGGATCCATGAGGCCGTCTTCTATCGCGCGCTGGGTCCGCTGCTGGCGCCGGCGCTGCAGCCGGGTCATCGCCGTCTGCTGGACCAGTGGGAGCAGCGCGAACAGCAGCGCTTCGGCCAGTCGATGCTGGCGATCGGCGGGCATCTGTGCGCGGCGATGCGACTGGAGACATCGGCACCCGTTGAGCCTGCCGACGGGTTGGCAGCCCGGCTCAAGGGGCCCGGCGCGCGGTCGGGTCCGGCGCTGTCCCGTGCCTGGGACGCCCTGGCGGCCGAGGTGTCGACCCAGCGCCGTGAGCTCACCCGCAAACTGCTGGCGCTGCACCATCTGGAGGGCCAGGCCGAGCATCCGCTCCTGCGCCGCTTCGAACACGTCGGCCTGGACGCGAGGATTCCGACCAGCCGGGTTCGGGCGGGGTTGCTGGGGGCGGTGGTCTCCGGGGCAGCGGGCGGCCTGGGCGCCGATGCGCTGGCGGGCGGATTGACCCTGGGGGCGGGTGCTGCGATGGGGGCGGTCGCCGGCGCGCTGGGATTTGCGGCCGGCGCGATGGGCCTGAACCGGGTCAAAGGGGTGCGGCACGCCAGCGCCCGTCTGTCCGTGGCGGCCTTGCAGGACCTGGTCGGCGAGGCCTTGCTGCAGTATCTGGCGGTGGCGCATTTCGGGCGCGGCCGCGGCGGCTACCGGGAAGGCGCGACTCCGGACCACTGGGCCCGCGCGGTTGTCGAGGTGGTGAGCGCACGCGCCGCCCGGTGGCCGCCGATCGTCGAGGCGATCCGGTCGGACGCCGACGGGGCGGCGGCGCAGGCCGAACTGGTCGACCTCGTCAGCGGTCTGGCGCTCGATTTGCTCGCGACCCTGTATCCGCAGGCCGACATCGGGTTTGCGCGCCGCGGTCTTGCGGCCGCGACGAAAGCAGGGGCGGGCGAAGGGGTGGGCGAAGGGGTGGGCGAAGGGGCGGCGCCGGACAGCGGACTGGCCGACGGCATCCCCCTGGGCGGTGCGGCTCAGTCGGCCCGGCCCCCGGCATCGCCCGCCACGTAAGTGAACATCGCGGTGTGATCGGCGCCTGCTGGCAGCGCCGCCTGCGCCTGCTGCCACAGCGCGGCACAGGCCTGCATCAGTGCCCGCTCGCTGCCCAGCGATTCGGTCAGCGCCAGGGCGGTGTCGACGTCCTTGCGCATCAGCGCAGCGGCGAAACCGGAGTCGAAGCGGCCCGACAGCATGAACGACTCGACCTTCGTGTCGGTGGTGTTGTTGCGTCCGCTCGAGGCGTTGAATACCCGGTTGGCCACCGCCGGGTCGATGCCGAAACGGCGCGCGGCGACCAGCGCTTCGCAGGTTGCCGCGAGACCGGCGGCCGAGACGAAGTTGTTCAGCGCCTTCACCGCATGACCGGCGCCGGGCGGCCCCACCGGCACGATGGTGCGGCCCAGCGGCTGGAGCATCGGCAGCGCCCGCTCGACGTCAGCGGCTTCTCCGCCCACCATGATCGCCAGCGAGCCGTCGACCGCGCGGCGAACCCCGCCGGAGACCGGCGCGTCGACCAGCGCGATGCCGGCGGCGGCCAGCCGTGCCTGGTTGGCGCGCGTCGCAGTCGGGTCGGATGAGCCCATGTCGATGACAAGGGTGCCGGGCGCCAGGCGGGCAGCCAAGCCGTCCGTCCAGAGCAGTGCGTCGACGATCGCACTGTCGGGCAGCATCAGGATCACGGTGGCGCAGGCGCCGGCCAGCGTGCCCGCCTCGATCGCGACGGTCACGCCTGTCACGCCAGCCAACGGCTCGAGCGCCGGTGCGCGACGGTCGTGCGCGATCACCGGCCAGCCCGCGCCGGCCAGCCGCAGGACCATGGGTCGCCCCATCTGGCCGATGCCGATGAATCCGATCGGTGCGTTCATCGCAAGCCTCTTTTCCTGGTTCAGGGGGGCGGTGCCGGTGCCGGCGCGCTAGAGCGCGCCGTTGGCTGACCAGAGCTGGTCGGGGTCGATCTCGGTACCGATTTCGGCGGGGGGGATGCTCGCCTCGATCCGATGACGCGTGTCGATGGTGATCCGCACCGTTCCTTCCGGGCTGGTCGGCCCGGTCGCGGTGCGCAGGATGCGCACCAGCGGGCCGATCGGGTCGTGCGAGCGGCGCCACACGACACCGGTCTCACCGTTGACCAGCCGCACCGGCGTGCCGGGCGGAAAGCTGCCCACCACCTCGGTCAGGGCCTGGCTCACCTGGGGGATGCAGACGCCGTCGATGCGGCTGAGCAGCAGGCGCAGCGCCTGGTCGGGCGGTGCCCCGGGTCGATAGCCGCGCTCGGCGATCATCGCGCACCAGCGATCCGCCAGCATCACCGCCTGCGCGGTCGGCCAGAGCTGATCGCCGCTCAGCTTGCGCGGATAGCCGGTCCCGTCCAGGTTCTCGTGATGCTGGGCGACAATCGAGAACAGCATCCGGTCTTCCAGACCGGTGGCCTGCAGCAGGGCGACGCTGACATTCGGATGCTTGTGAACCGCATCGCGCTGCTCGGGCGTCATGGGCCCGGCCTGGTTGTAGAGCGTTTCCTGCAGTTCGAACATGCCCAGGTTCATGGTGAGCGCTCCCAGCACCGCCGTGCGTCGCTCGCCGGGTGAGATGCCCAGCCGGGCCAGCATGAATTCGAGCACGCAGGCGGTGGCGATCGAATGTCGCACGCAGTAGCGTCCGCCGCGCAGGCGCTGCGCTGTCGCCAGCATCATGTCGGGCTCGAGCGCGCACAGGCGCTGCAGCTGCTGGCCGGCAGCGCGGGTTTGCTCGAGCGCGTTGGGCGCGTCGGGGCGACCCAACGCCAGCTCTTCCAGCGCGACTTCCAGCGAATCGCGCAGGGCCAGCACATGGCCCCATGGCGTCTTGGGCGATGGCAGGCTGCGGCTCGGTGGCGGCTGGCCGGCTCCTGAACGGAGCACTTCGGACATGGACATGGTCGCGACTCCGGTGTCAGTGAGGGCGAGCGCCTGTCGGGCGCGGGAGGCGGGTCGAAGGCGGCGCTTCCTCGCCGTCTTGCGGGTGATGATCAGACCGCTGCCCGAGGGTAGCCGGAATCCGGCAGACGGTGCAGCGCTGTTGCGGCATCGCCGCGCCTCAGCTGCCCAGCCGCTGGCGCAGCAGCTGGTAGGGGTCGCCGCGCCCGCTGCGCCCGACCATCGCGAGAGTGGGTACTTGCGACAGCATCCGGGCCGCCGCGCGTTGCAGGTCGTCGGTGTCGACCGCCATCAGCGCATCCAGGCGGCCCTGCGGCAGGATCACCCGGCCTTCGAACAACAGGTCGCGGGCGATCGATTCCGCCAGCACGCCCGGGCGCTCGAGGTTGCGCGCGACCTGGGTGGCCAGCTGGTTGCGGGCGCGTTCGAAGTCTTCCGGCTGCACCGATTGCGCCAGCCGGGCGATCTCGTCGGCCGCCACTTCGATGAAGGGGCGCAGATTGCGTCGCGACACGCCGGCGCTCAGCTGCAGCAGTCCGCAGTCCTCGTGGCCTTCGGTCCAGGCGTCGACCTGATAGGCCAGGCCACGCTGTTCGCGCACCGCCTGAAAGAGCGGCGAGGACATGCCTCCGCCCAGCAGTTCGCCCAGCAGTTCATAGGCGGGAAAGTCCGGATCGGTGCTGGCCGGCGCGGGCCAGCCGATCGCCACCGAGGTCTGCTCGTAGTCGTCTTCGATGTGACGCTGGCCGCCGACATAGCGAGCCGGTTTTCGGGCCGGCGGCAGGGCGCTGGTCGGCATGTCGCCGAAGTGGCGTTCGACCTGGTCGGCGAAGCGGTCGTGATCGATGTCACCGGCGCCGGCCACCACCAGGTTGGCGGCGATGTAATGGCTTTGCTGGTGGGCGAGAAAGTCATCGCGGGTCACCTGGCGCACGAAGCGCCGGCTGCCCAGGATCGGACGGCCCAGCGACTGGCGCGCGAAGGCCTGGGTGTCGAAGGCGTCCTGCACCAGCGAATCCGGGTCGTCGGCCGCCTCGCCGAGTTCCTGCAGGATCACCTGCCGTTCGCGCTCGATCTCCTCGGGCGGAAAGACCGATCGGCGCAGCACATCGGCCAGCACCTCGAGTGCGGTGTCGGCATGGGCGGCGAGCAGTTGCGCCTCGTAGGCGGTGTGATCCTTCGCGGTGTAGGCGTTGATGCTGCCGCCCACCCGCTCGAGCGCGAAGGTGATGTCGCGTGCACTGCGCGACTCGGTGCCCTTGAAGGCCATGTGCTCGAAGAAATGCGACAGCCCGTTCAGAGGGGCCGGCTCGTCACGCGAACCGACACGCAGCCAGGCCCCGACCGAGGCGGTGCGAAAGCCAGGCAGGCGGATGGAGGCGATGCGCAGACCGTTGGACAGGGTCCGGGTGCGCAGGTCCGGTTGCGGCAGGATCAGGCTGGCCGGCAGCGAGGACACGCGAGAAAGCATCGTCAGAGTCTAATCCTTGCGCGCAAGTCCCTGCGCCGAGGGGGGTTGGTCGATGAAGTCGCGCCACAGGCGCATGAAGGCTTCGGGCTGCTCGAAGTGCAGCATCGCGCCGGTGTCGAAGGCCTGAACCCGCCAGTTGGGACGCGAGTGCGTCCAGGCGGCCTGGCTGAAGTCGCGGAAGTCGCCGCGCGTGCCGTGCGCCAGCAGCACCGGCAGGCGTAGCGACTCATAGACGTTGCGGATGTCGCGACTGAACAGGCGCGCGCTCAGGAAGGCGAAGGGCGCGTGACGGGCGCCGGGCTGATGGGCGCTGGCGTGGCAGTAGTCGGCCAGCGTGTTGTCGATGTCGGCCGATCCCCAGGTCTTGCGCAGGAAGAAGCGGATGCTCGGCCGGCTCACCAGCAGGTTGAACAGACCGCGGCTCCAGGGGCGCCCGCTGACCGTGCGATGGATGCCGGGCACTTCACGGCTCGCGCCCGGTTCGCCACGCATCCGCTCGGCGCCGCGCGAGAACCCGGTTGGCGTGATCAGGGTCAGGCTGCGCAGGCGCTGGGGCCGCTCGGCGGCCGCGCGCGCCAGAAACTCGGCCGACAGCGACAGCGCGATGGCATCCACCGGCTGCGCACCGTGCTCGGCCTCGATCGCGTCCAGCGCGTCGTGCACCGCGTCGACATAAAGCCGGATGGTGTAGTCGCGCTCGCGGCGCGAGGAGAAGCCGAAGCCCGGCAGATCGGGCGCCCAGACCCGGCGATCGGTCCGGGCGTGCTCGACGATCGGCCGGATCTCGGCGGCACTGGCGGCCGCGTTGATGCTGTGCAGGACCAGCAGCGGCGTGCCCTGGCCGGTCACCCAGTGGGTCATCGGCCCGGCTCGGGCATCGGTTTCCCGCCGTTCGGCCTGAAACGGCGGCGCCAGGGGCGGTCCGGCGTCGGGGTTTTGTTGGGGTGATTTCAGGGTCATTCGACGGCTCCTGGCGGGGCTGCGATGAGCCGCGCGCCTCCTTCGGCGGGCACGAGTTCGACGCGCCGCTGGTGAAAGGCGGCCACCGATGGATTGTGGGCGATGCTCACCACCGCCGCCTCGGGCAGACGCGCGAGCAGCAATTCGTAGAGCGCGCGGCTGTCGGCATCGCCCAGCGCGGCGGTGGCTTCGTCCAGGAACAGCCAGCGCGGCCGGTTCAGCAGCGCCCGCGCGAAGGCCAGCCGCTGCTGCTCGCCCGGCGACAGCCGCCGGTCCCAGGCAAAGACCTCGTCGAGCCGGTCCGCGAGTCCGGGCAGGCGGCACTCGCGCAGGGTCTGGACGATTTGTTCGTCGCTGAAGCTGCCGTCGAGTGCCGGATAGCTGACGGTGGCGCGCAGGCTGCCGATCGGCAGATACGGTCGCTGGGGCAGGAACAGCACGCCCTGCCCGGGGAGCTCGACGCGCCCGGCGCCATGCGGCCAGATGCCGGCCAGCGCGCGAAACAACGTGCTCTTGCCGCTGCCCGACGGGCCGGTGAGCAGCACCCGCTCGCCGGCGCCGATGGTGAGATCGGCCTGCGCGACGATCGGGTTTCCGGCCGGCGTGTCGAGCCGCACACCGTGCAGTGCCGGCGCCGGGCCCGTCTCCGGGCGCAGCAGGGTCTCGTCGCCGGCGCGCAGCGCGGCCAGTGCGTCCTCGAAGCTGAGCAGCCGGTCGACGGTCGCCCGCCAGGTGGCCAGGCTCGCGTAGGCGCTCACGAACCACGAGAGCGATCCCTGGACCTGGCCGAAGGCGCTGCTGATCTGCATCAGGTCGCCCAGTTTCAGGGGGCCGTTGAAGTAGCGGGGAGCCGCGACCACGAAGGGAAAGATCAGGGCGATCTGCGCATAGAAGCTCTGGGTCCAGATCAGCCGCTTCTGGGCCCGCATCAGCGACCAGTAGTTGGTGGCCAGTTCGGTCAGGCGGGCCAGCAGACCGGCGCGCTCGGGGGACTCGCCGTGATAGAGCGCGATGCTCTCGGCGTTCTCGCGCACCCGCACCAGCCCGTAACGAAAGTCAGCCTCGAAGCGTTGCTGCGCGAAGTTCAGCGCGATCAGCGGACGACCGATCCGGTGCGACAGCCAGCTGCCCGCCACCGCATACAGCAGCGCGACCCAGACCATGTAGCCGGGGATGGTGATCGTGCTGTCGCCCAGGGTGAAGCTCAGGGGGCCGGACACTGCCCACAGGATGGCCACGAACGAGCCCAGCGTGACGACCGAATTCAGCAGGCCCATGGTGAGCGAGACGGTGAGCTCGGTGAACAGGCGGATGTCCTCGGCGATCCGCTGATCGGGGTTGTCGGTTTCCCCGCCGGCCAGCTCGATCCGGTAGTAGGCGCGCTGCGACAGCCAGCCGTCGATCCAGCGGGTGGTCAGCCAGACCCGCCAGCGCAGCTCGAAGAGCTGGGTCAGGTAGAACTTGTAGACCGCCACCAGGATGAACACCAGCGCGAGCCCTGCGAAGCGCCAGAGCTGGCGGGTGAACTCCGCCTGGTCGCGGGTTTCCAGCGCGTTGTAGAAGTCGCGCTGGAAGGCGTTGAGCAGCACGTCGACATACACCGTCAGCAGGTTCAGCGTGATCACGGTGGCCAGCAGCCCGAGCGCCACCCAGCGCTGGTCGCTGACGAAGAAAGGCTGCAGCAGTGCCCAGGCGCGTTGCGCGAAGCTGCCCGGCAGCCGGGGCGGCGAGGCTGCGGCGCGCGCGGCAGCCGCCGGCGCGGGTGCCGGGGAAGTGGAGTCGGGGTTCATCGGGCGATCGGAACGTCAGCGATGCTCTCGAGGGTACAGCAAGCGTCCGATACCCCGCCTTGCCGTGCTGGCGTCGTGCGCGGGATCAGGCGTCGGTGCGGCGGGCCGACCACCAGGCCCGGACCGTGTCCAGGTCCGCCACGCCGGCCCAGGGCTGCGCACCGACCCGTCCCCGGGCAGGCGCCTTTGTCGAGCCCAGCCCATCGAGGTCGGCCAGCACCGGGCCCGGCCCGGTGGGGTCGGCCAGGACCGCCTGGATCGCCTCGTCGGCGGTGTAGACGCCACGGGTGAGCAGGACCGGCAGGCCGGCGGCCCGCGCCGCCGCAACGCCGGCAGCCGAGTCCTCGATGGCCAGGCAGTCGGCGGGTGCGAGCGCCAGCCGTGCCAGCACCCACCGGTAGATGTCGGGCGCGGGTTTCTTGGCGGGAACCACATCGCCCGCGCCGATCACTTCGAACAGCGAATGGCCGTCGGGTCCCAGCGTGACGTCGATCAGCCGGGTGACGTTGTCGGGGGTGGTGGTGGTGGCGATCGCCTGGCGCAGGCCCTGCTGGCGGGCGGCCTCGAGCAGGGCGGCCACGCCCGGACGCAGCCCGATCGCGCCGCCGGCCAGCAGTGCCAGGTAGTGGGCGGTCTTGCGCTCGTGCAGACGCCGGATCAGGGGCGCGACCGGTGGTCCATTTGCCCCGTCCGGGTCGACCCGCCGCCACCAGGCCAGCAGTCGCTCCTTGCCCCCGGTCACCGCCAGCAGTTCGCGGTAGGTGTCGGTGCTCCAGCGCCAGGCCAGCCCGGCTTCGGCGAACGCCCGGTTGAACGCCACCCGGTGGCCGTCGTCCTCGGTTTCGGCCAGCGTGCCGTCGACATCCCAGATCAGTGCCTGCAGGGTCATGCGGCCTCGGGTGGTGCGGTCGGGTCGTTCGCGGCGCGCGCGAGTGTCAGCCCAGCAGTGAGCGCACGGCTTGCGCGACCCGCTCGGCGGTGATCCCGAAGTGGCGATACAGCTCGGGCGCGGGCGCCGATTCGCCGTAGGTGGCGATCCCCACCACCGCACCCTGGCGGCCCACGTACTTGCGCCAGAAGTCGGGGTGCGCGGCCTCGACCGCCACCGCCGGCAGCGCGATCGGCAGGACCGCGTCGATGTAGTCGGCCGGCTGGCGGTCGAACACCGTGGTGGCGGGCATCGACACCACCCGCACCGCGATGCCCTCGGCGGCCAGCAACTCGCGCGCCTGCATCGCCAGGTGCAGCTCCGATCCGGTGCCGATGATCACCGCGCGCGCATCCGGCGCGTCGGCCAGCACATAGCCGCCGCGGGCGATCGACCCGGCGTGCGCCGGGCTGGTCATCACCGGCAGTGCCTGGCGCGACAGGGCCAGCGCGCTGGGCCCGTCGCGGCGTTGCAGCGACTGCGCCCACGCCACCGCGGTTTCGAGCGTGTCGGCAGGACGCCAGACATCGAGGTTGGGCATCAGCCGCAGCGAGGGCACGTGTTCGACGCTCTGGTGGGTGGGGCCGTCCTCGCCCAGCCCGATGCTGTCGTGGGTGAACACATGAATCACCCGCAGCTTCATCAGCGCGGCCATCCGGATCGCGTTGCGGCTGTAGTCGCTGAAGGTGAGGAAGGTGCCGCCGTAGGGGATGAAGCCGCCGTGCAGCGCCATCCCGTTGAGCGCGGCGGCCATGCCGAATTCACGCACGCCCCAGCTCATGTGATTGCCCGGCTGGTCGCGCCGCGCCACCCGGCTGCCTTTCCAGTCGGTCAGGTTCGAGCCGGTCAGGTCGGCCGAGCCGCCGAACAGCTCGGGCAGCATCGGCGCGATCGCGTCCAGCGACAGTTGCGAGGCCTTGCGGGTGGCCACCGTGCCGGCCGCCCCAGCCAGTGTCGCCAGTGCCTGCGCGAGCCGCGCATCGATGCCCTCGGGAAGGTCGCCGGCCATCCGGCGCTCGAACTCGGCGGCCAGCGCCGGGTGTTCGCGGCGGTAGTCGGCCAGCCGGGTCTGCCATTGCTGCTGCAGACCGGCGCCGCGGGCGTGCCCGTCCCATTGCTCGCGCAGCACCGGAGGCACCTCGAAGGGCGCCCAGGTCCAGCCCAGCGCCTCGCGCAGCGCGGCGATCTCGCCGGCGCCCAGCGGAGCGCCGTGCACGTCGTGACCGCCGGCCTTGTTCGGCGCGCCCTTGCCGATCACGGTGCGGCACACGATCAGCGTGGGGCGGCCCTCGGGCGAGTCGGCCTGCGCGCGCGCCAGCGTCAGCGCGGCGTCGATCGCCTGCGAGTCATGGCCGTCGATCGGGCCGATCACCTGCCAGCCGTAGGCGCGAAAACGCGCCGGCGTGTCGTCGGTGAACCAGCCTTCCACCGCGCCGTCGATCGAGATGCCGTTGTCGTCGTACAGGGCGACCAGCCGCGACAGGCGCAGCGTGCCGGCCAGCGAACAGACCTCGTGGCTGATGCCCTCCATCAGGCAGCCGTCGCCCAGGAAGGTGTAGGTGAAGTGGTCGACCACCGGGTGACCCGGCCGGTTGAATTCGGCGGCCAGCAGTTTCTCGGCCAGCGCCATGCCCACCGCATTGGCCAGTCCCTGGCCGAGCGGTCCGGTGGTGGTCTCCACCCCTGGCGTGATGCCGACCTCGGGGTGGCCGGGCGTGCGGCTGTGCAGTTGCCGGAAGCGCTGCAGTTCCTCGACCGGCAGGTCGTAGCCGCTCAGATGCAGCAGCGCATACAGCAGCATCGAGGCGTGTCCGTTGGACAGCACGAAGCGGTCGCGGTCGGGCCAGTGCGGATCGGCCGGGTTGTGGCGCAGGTGGCGGGTCCAGAGCACCGTCGCCATTTCGGCCATGCCCATCGGGGCGCCGGGGTGGCCGCTGCGGGCGCGCTCGACCGCGTCGGCGGCCAGCAGGCGCAGCGCATCGGCCGCGGTCGGTCCGGCTCGGCCGGCAGCGGGATGGGAGGCGGCGGGATGGGAGGCGGCGGCTGCCAGGGTCTGGGGGCTGGATGTCACGGGAAGTCTTTCCGGGTTCGGTCAGGGGTGGTCGCGCGGCCGGGCAGTGGCCGCGTTCAGTCGTTCAGTCGTTCAGGCGTTCTGGTGCGCCGCTCAAAGGACGCCGAAGGCGCGCTTGCGGCGCTCCATCATCCGCCAGATGAAGGGCGTGAAGATCAGCTGCATCGCCAGTTCCATCTTGCCGCCGGGCACCACGATGGTGTTGGCGCGCGACATGAACGATTCGCTGATCATCGACAGCAGGTAGGGAAAGTCGATCCCCTTGGGGTTGGCGAAGCGGATCACCACCAGGCTCTCGCCGGCCGACGGAATGTCGCGGGCGATGAAGGGGTTGGAGGTGTCGACCATCGGCACCCGCTGGAAGTTCACATGGGTGTGCTCGAACTGCGGGCAGATGTAGTGCACATAGTCGGGCATGCGGCGCAGGATGGTGTCGGTCACCGCCTCGGCGGAATAGCCGCGCACGTTCTTGTCGCGCCACAGTTTCTGGATCCACTCGAGGTTGATGACCGGCACCACGCCGATCAGCAGATCGGGGTGTTGCGCGACATTGACCTCGGGGGTGACGAGCGCGCCGTGCAGGCCTTCGTAGAACAGCAGGTCGGTCTCCGGCGGCAGATCCTCCCAGGGCGTGAAGGTGCCGGGCTCCTGGTCGTAGGGCGCCGCCTCGACCGGGTCATGCAGGTACTTCCGGCGGCGTCCCTGACCGGTTTCGCCATAGCTGCGAAACAGCGCCTCGAGCTCGGTGAACAGGTTGTTCTCGGGACCGAAGTGGCTGAAGTGCTTGTTGCCGGTGCGTTCGGCCTCGGACAGGCGGGTGCGCATCTCCTTGCGGTCGAAGCGGTGAAAGCTGTCGCCCTCGACGGTGGCCGCGCGGACGTTCTCGCGCCGGAAGATGTTTTCGAAGGTGCGGGTGACCGAGGTGGTGCCGGCGCCCGAGGAGCCGGTGATGGCGATGATGGGGTGGCGTTGTGACATGGGGCAGGTCTCAGTTACGGAACAGGCTGCGCTCGGAAAACAGCGGCGCGCCGTTGTCACGCGGCACGGGCTCGTGGTGGTAACGCTCGATGCGGTCGACTTCGTTGCGCGAGCCGAACACCAGGCCGATGCGCTGGTGCAGTTCGCTCGGCACGACGCCCAGCACCGGCTGGCGCCCGGTGCTGGCACGGCCCCCGGCCTGCTCCATCACGAAGCCGATCGGGTTGGCCTCGTAGAGCAGCCGCAGGCGCCCGGCCTTGGTCGGGTCCTTGGTGTCGCGCGGATACAGGAACACGCCGCCGCGCATCAGGATGCGGTGAGCCTCGGCCACCATGCTGGCGATCCAGCGCATGTTGAAGTCCTTGCCGCGCGGCCCGGTGCGCCCGGCCAGGCACTCGTCGAAATAGCGGCGCACCGGCGGTTCCCAGAAGCGGCTGTTGGAGCTGTTGATCGCGAACTCCTGGGTGTCCTCGGGCACCCGGATCGCCGGGTGCGACAACACGAACTCGCCCAGATTCGGATTCAGGGTGAAACCGGCGACACCGTCGCCCACCGTCAGCACGAACAGGGTCGACGGGCCGTAGAGTGCGTAGCCGGCGGCGACCTGGGTGGTGCCCGGCTGCAGGAAGTCGGCCTCGACCACGTCGCGCCCGCTGTCGACCACCGACTGCGGCGCACGCAGGATCGAGAAGATGCTGCCCACCGACACGTTCACATCGATGTTCGACGATCCGTCCAGCGGATCGAACACCAGCAGGTATTTGCCGCGCGGGTACGCCGACGGGATCTGCGCCGGCAGCTCCATTTCCTCGGAGGCCATGCCGGCGAGGTGACCGTTCCACTCGTTCATGCGGATGAAGACCTCATTGCTCAGGAGGTCGAGCGGTTTCTGGACTTCGCCCTGTACGTTGATCTCGCCGGCCTTGGGGCTGGCCGCCTGGCCCAGCGAGTCGCCGAGCTGGCCGAAGGCGACGATGCGCGCGATCGCCTTGCAGGCCAGCGCGATGTCCAGGATCAACGCGTTCAGGTCGCCGTTGGCCTGCGGGAAACGCCGCCGCTCCTCGATCAGGTAGCGGGTGAGGGTCCAGCGGCTCGAGAGCGGCATCTTGGTCTCCGTGTTCGTGTGAAGGCTATCGCCCGGCGCCGCCGGTGAACACCCGGCTGGCGCGCAGATCCGCCGCCTCGATGGTGGTCAGCTCGTCGCGCCCGAGTACCCGGTCGCGGTCGGTGAACAGCCGGCTGGCCTGGCGCAGACGAGCCCGGTCCAGCGCGTTGCGCACGCTGCGGGCGTTGGCGAAATGCGGCTGCGCCAGGCGCAGTCGAAGGTATTCATCGAAGGTCTCGGCAGCTCCGTCGCCGAAACGATAATTCATGTCGAGCAGCATGCGCCGGGCGATCTGCGCGAGCTCGGCGCCGCTGTAGTCGGGGAAGGCCAGGTGGTGGGCGATCCGCGAGCTCATGCCCGGGTTGCTCTGAAAGAAGGTGTCCATCCGGTCCTGGTAGCCGGCCAGGATCACCACCAGGTCGTCGCGCTGATTCTCCATCACCTGCAGCAGGATCTCGATGGCCTCCTGCCCGTAGTCGCGCTCGTTCTCGGGGCGGTACAGGTAATAGGCCTCGTCGATGAAGAGCACGCCGCCCAGCGCCTTCTTGAGCACTTCACGGGTCTTGGGCGCGGTGTGGCCGATGTACTGCCCGACCAGATCGTCGCGGGTGACCGCGACCAGATGGCCTTTTCGGACATAGCCCAGCCGGTGCAGGATCTGCGCCATGCGCATCGCCACCGTGGTCTTGCCGGTGCCGGGATTGCCGGTGAAGCACATGTGCAGGCTCGGTGTGGCGGCCGACAGCCCGACGTTCAGGCGCAGCTTGTCGATCACCAGCAGCGCGGCGATGTCGCGGATGCGCTGCTTGACGGGGGCGAGCCCGACCAGATCGCGGTCGAGCTCGTCCATCACCGATTCGACCTGGCTGCGCGCCAGCACCTCGGCCACCGTGCGCTCGGGGGCGGCCGGCTCGGCGGCGGGCGGCGGGGGTGTCGCGGTCGCCGATCCGGGGATCGAATAGAGCGGAGAGTTCATGGGGATGGCCTGGGCGTCGGCAGTTCGCGCGTCAATAGCGCTCGGACTCGGGTTTGTCGCCGGCGTAGCTGTGGACGGTGTAGCGCATCGTACGGCCGTCCATTTCCTGGCGCACCAGCCCGAAGCCCGGTTCGCGTGCCGGTCGGTTCACGATGAAGCTCATCGCGATGCTTTCGACACCGCGGGTCGAGTCGAAGGCCATCAGGCGGATGTAGTGGTTCGGAAACACCTGGCGGCAGGCGTTCAGTTCCAGCAGGACCGCCGCCGCGTCCGTCAGGTCGAACATCGGCATCCCGTACATCTCCCAGTAGGTGTTGCGCGGGTGCGGGTCGTCGGTGTACTCGATGCTCCAGGCGTAGCCGCGGGCGAGCCCGTAGTCGATCTGCAGCGCGATTTCCAGGTCGCTCAGGTCGGGCAGGAAGCTGAACTGGCCCTGGGTCACTCGGCCGGTCGGGTTGGTCATCATGGCGTGTTCTCCTTGCGGGTCAGTTGGCGGCGGACGGGGTCACCGCGAAGTCGCTGGTGTCGGTCGAGGCGTAGTTGAACGACACATCCTTCCAGGTCTCGAGCGCCTGCTTGAGCGGCGTGCAGAACTGCGCGGCGCGATTCAGGATTTCCGGGCCCTCGCGCAGGATGTCATGGCCCTCGTTGCGGGCCTTCACGATCGATTCGAGCGCCACCCGGTTGGCCACCGCACCGGCCTGGATGCCGGCCGGGTGGCCGATGGTGCCACCGCCGAACTGCAGGATCACATCGTCGCCGAACAGGTCGATCAGCTGGTGCATCTGGCCGGCGTGGATGCCGCCGCTGGCCACCGGCATCACTTTCTTGGTGTCGACCCAGTCCTGGTCGAAGAACAGCCCGCGCGGCAGGTCCTGGCGGGTGTAGCTGTCGCGGCAGACGTTGTAGTAGCCCTGCACCGTCATCGGGTCGCCCTCGAGCTTGCCTACCGCGGTGCCGGTGTGCAGGTGGTCGACCCCGGCCATCCGCAGCCACTTGGCGATCACCCGGAAGCTCACGCCGTGGTTCTTCTGGCGGGTGTAGGTGCCGTGGCCGGCCCGGTGCATGTGCACGATCATGTCGTTCTTGCGCGCCCAGTTGGCCATGCTCTGGATCGCCGACCAGCCGATCACCAGGTCGAGCATGATCACCACCGAACCGAGCTCCTTGGCGAATTCGGCCCGCTCATAGATGTCCTCCATCGTCGCGCCGGTCACGTTCAGGTAGCTGCCCTTGACCTCGCCGGTGGCCGCGCTCGCCTTGTTCACCCCGTCCATCACGTACAGGAAGCGGTCGCGCCAGTGCATGAAGGGTTGCGAGTTGATGTTCTCGTCGTCCTTCATGAAGTCCAGGCCGCCTTTGAGGCCTTCGTAGATGACCCGGCCGTAGTTGCGTCCCGACAGGCCCAGCTTGGGCTTGGTGGTCGCGCCCAGCAGCGGCCTGCCGAACTTGTCCAGGCGCTCGCGCTCGACGATCAGGCCGGTGGGCGGGCCCTTGAAGGTCTTCATGTAGGCGGGCGGGATCCGGACGTCTTCCAGGCGCGCGGCTTTCAGCGGCTTGAAGCTGAAGACGTTGCCGATCAGGCTGGCCGTCATGTTGGAGATCGAGCCTTCCTCGAACAGCACCAGGTCGTAGGCGACCCAGGCGAAGAACTGGCCGGGGTTGCCCGGCACCGCCTCGACCCGGTAGGCCTTCGCACGGTAGCTGTCGCAGGCGGTCAGGCGGTCGGTCCAGACCACCGTCCAGGTCGCGGTGCTCGACTCGCCGGCCACGGCCGCAGCCGCCTCGATCGGGTCGACCCCCTCCTGCGGGGTGATCCGGAACAGGCAGATGACGTCGGTTTCCTTGGGCAGGTAGTCGGGATCCCAATACCCCATCTGGCGGTACTTCAGGACGCCCGCGCTGTAGCGCTGCTTCTGGTCGGTGATCCGGGCGTCGCCGGCGGCGCCGGGTTCGTGGGGCTGGGTCATGCGGGTCTCCTGGTGAAAAGACACGTTGTCGGTGTGGACATGACTCTAAGGAAGCTTGAAGATAAACAAAAGTTAGATTTCAAGTGGTTTGAGGTAAGTTTTTACTTAATCGAGAAGCGGGTCGCCCGATGAAGGTCACCTTTCGCCAGCTGCGGGTCTTTGTCGAAGTGGTGCGCGAGGGCAGCATTCTGCGCGCCGCGCAGTCCCTGCACCTCACGCCCCCGGCGGTGTCGCTCCAGATCAAGGAAATCGAGTCGCAGGTCGGGCTTCAGCTGTTCGACCGGATCGGCCGGCGCCTGTCGCTGTCGACGGCCGGTGAATACTTCCTGGTCTATGCGCGGCGCCTGCTGGGCACGCTGAAGGAAGCCGAGGATGCGATGGCGCGCCTGGCCCGTGTCGAGTCGGGTCGTCTGACGATCGGCATGGTCAGCAGTGCCAAGTACTTCCTGCCGCAGCTGCTGGCCCAGTTCCACACCGGCCATCCCGGTATCGACGTGCGCCTGCGCCTGGGCAACCGCGAGCAGCTCGGCGCGATGATGCAGGCCGGCGAGGTCGACCTCGGGGTGATGGGCCGCCCGCCCCGCGACATCGCCAGCCGCGCCGAGCCCTTCGCGCTGCATCCGCATGTGCTGATCACCGCGCCGGACCATCGCTTCGCCCGCGCTGAGTCGGTCGCCGCGCAGGACCTCGCCCGCGAGCCGTTCATCGTGCGCGAGCCGGAGTCGGGCACCCGGGCGGTGCTGCAGGAATACCTGGACGAGTACCGGCTGCGGCCGACCTTCGTGATGGAGATGCCCAGCAACGAGGCGATCAAGCAGGCGGTGATGGCGGGCATGGGGGTGAGCCTGCTGTCGCTGCACACCATCGGGCTGGAGTGGAACGCCGGCCTGATCGCCACGCCGACCGTCGAGGGTCTGCCGCTGCGCCGGCGCTGGAACATCGTCCACCTCTCGGCGCGCCAGCTGTCACCGGCCGCCGATGCCTTTCGCCGCTTTGTCCTGGCGCGTGGCGAGGCGCATCTGGCGACCATGTTCCGGCGGTCCGCAGCCGCCGGTGACCACGCGGGTCCTGCCGCGCCAGCGGCCGATTTCGGATGACCGGCGGCTGAGGTTTTTCACGGCTGCTCGGGCAGAATCGACGGGTCATTCCATGCGCCGGGACGCCCGGTGCATGCCTGTCCACCGCGTACCGGCAGCCGAACTCGACCCCATGCTCAAGAAGATTCCCGTCACCGACCTGCGTCTGGGCATGTTCGTCCATGCGCTGGAAGGCTCGTGGCTGGATCATCCGTTCTGGAAGACGAAGTTCCTGCTGAAGGACGCCAACGACATCCGCAAGTTGCGCGACAGTTCGATTCGCGAATGCTGGATCGATCCGTCGGCCGGTCTCGACGTGGAAGGACCGGCGCCTGTACCGACCGGCGCCCGGACCGTGGCAGCGTCCGCCCCGCGCGGCGTGCCCGCGCCCAGTTTCGACCGTGAGCTCGAGCAGGCAGCAGCGATCTGCCGGCGCGGCCGCACCGCCGTCATGCAGATGTTCACCGAAGCCCGGCTGGGCAACGCGGTCGATCCGCAAGGCTGCCTGCCCCTGGTGGAGGAGATTTCCGCCTCGGTGTTCCGCAATCCCGGCGCGCTGGTCAGCCTGGCGCGGCTGAAGACGCGCGATGACTACACCTACATGCATTCGGTGGCGGTTTGCGCGCTGATGGTGTCACTGGCGCGCCAGCTCGACATGGACGACGACGCCTGTCGTCAGGCGGGACTGGCGGGCATGCTGCACGACCTGGGCAAAGCCGCCATGCCCGAGGCGGTGCTCAACAAGCCGGGCAAGCTCACCGAGGATGAGTTCGCGATCATGCGCACCCATCCGGAGCGGGGCCACGAGATGCTCCGGGAGGCGCGGGGCTCGACCGAATCGGTGCTCGACGTGTGCCTTCACCACCATGAGCGCTTCGACGGCACCGGCTACCCGCATCGTCTCGCCGGCGACCAGATCTCGCTGTTCGCGCGGATGGGGGCGGTGTGCGATGTCTATGACGCCATCACCTCGAACCGGCCCTACAAGTCGGGCTGGGATCCTTCCGAGTCGCTGGCGCGAATGGCGTCCTGGAAAGGACACTTCGATCCGACCATCTTCCAGGCCTTCGTGCGCAGCCTGGGCATCTATCCGACCGGCTCGCTGGTGCGCCTGCAATCCCAGCTGGTGGCGATCGTGGTCGAGCAGAACCCGGGCTCGCTGGTGCTGCCGGTGGTCAAGGCCTTCTTCTCGCTGAAGTCGCAGATGCCGGTCGCCCCGCGCCGCATCGATCTGGCGGCCAAGGGGGTCGCCGACCGCATCGTGGGTCGTGAGGCGGTCGATGCCTGGGCCTCCTTCGATCTGGATGCCCTGTGGAGCGGCGAGACCGCCGCGGCGGCCCGCTAGCCCTCCGAAGGTCCCCCGCCTGCGCCTGGCATCGTCAGGCCGTGCCGGCAGACGAATCACCCAGGTCGCGGTCGAGGTGGTTCTCGAGCCCGTAGCGCACCAGCGCGGCCAGACTGTCGAGGCCGAGCTTTTCCTGGATCCGGGTCTTGTGGGTGCTGATGGTCTTGACCGACAGATGCAGTTCGGTCGCGATCTCGACCAGGCGCCGACCGGCCACCAGGCGGCGCAGCACTTCCAGCTCGCGGTCGGACAGGTGGGCGTGGCGCGGCACCGCCACATGGCCGTTGAGCTGCTGGACCACCCGCTCGGCCAGGCTGCTGGTCACGTGCGCGCCGCCCGCCACGATCTTGTTGACCGCGGTGATCAGTTCGGTCGGTGCGCTGTCCTTGGTCACGTAGCCGCTGGCGCCGGCGTTGAAGGCGCGCATCGCGTACTGCTCCTCGGCGTGCATGCTGAGCACCAGCACCCGCATTCCGGGTCGCTCGGCCTTCAGCCGGCGGATCAGGTCGATGCCGCTCATGCCAGGCATCGAGAGGTCGACGATCGCCAGTTCGAAATCATCCCGGCGCATCATGTCGATCGCCTCGAACCCGGAATTCGCCTCGGCGATGAACCAGTCGCCGTGCTCGGCCTTCAGGATGCGCTTGAGCCCGTCGCGCATCAGCGTGTGGTCGTCGACCAGCAGCACCCGGGTGGTCGATCCGAACTGCACCGTCCTCATGCGTTCTCTCCCTGCGGACCCGGCGCGCCGCCGGCATTCGCTCCGGGCCCCGGATCGCAAAGCGGAATCCGGACGGTGACGCGGGCGCCGCAGCCCGGCGGGTTGTCGATTTCAAGACGCCCGCCCACCATGTACGCGCGCTCGCGCAGGCCCAGCAGCCCGAAGGAGCCGGCCTTGCCGACGGCGCTCGGCGGAAAGCCGATGCCGTTGTCCTGGACCGACACGACCAGTTCGTCGCCGCGCCGGTGAATCTCGATGCTGACGTCGGTGGCGCGGGCGTGGCGGGCGACATTGGTGAGCGCCTCCTGCACGGTGCGGTAGAGGGTGGTCGCGGTGCGGCTGTCAACCGGCGGATCGGTCTCGTCCTGGCGCACGGTGACCTCGATGCCCATCCGTCGCGCCGATTCGCGCGCCAGCCACTCGATGGCCGCATTCAGACCAAGGTCGTCGAGCATCAGCGGACGCAGGTTGGAGGCGATGCTGCGGGTCGAGGCCATCGTCTCGTCGAGCATGGTGAGCATCACCGCGATGCGCTCGTAGAGCACCTGGCGCGGCGCGTCCGGATCCAGACTGGCCATCTCCATCTTCAGCCACGACAACTGCTGGCCGAGTTCGTCATGCAGTTCGCGGGCGATCCGGCGCCGCTCTTCTTCGCGCGCCTCGACGATGCTGGCCGACAGGTGGCGCAGATCGCTTCGCGAACGCTCGAGCTCAAAGCGTTCGCTGTTGCGTGCGGTGACGTTGTTCATGACCATCTGAATGGTGGTGGTGCCGTGGTCGGGCAGGGCGGCGATCGCGATCTCGACTTCGATTTCGCTGCCATCGGGGCGCGTGATCCGTTCGGCCACCACCGCCACGTTCCGGCTGCCCGCGAGTGCTCGCTTCATCTGAAGGCGAACCTCCCGTCCCGAGTCGGGATGGATCAGCGAGAACAGCGACCGGTTGAGCAGGTCTTCCCGCTTCTCCAGGCCGAAGAGGGTGAGGCTTTGGCGGTTCGCGAAGACAACCTGGTCGCCTTCGGTGATCCACATGGCCACCGGCGCCATGTCGAGCAGTTCGCGAAAGCGCCGCTGCAGCGACTGGATCTGCGCCTGCAGTCCCTGCAGGTTGGTGGGTTCGTGCAGCATCGCCTGGTAGAGCATCCGCCGGCCCAGGGAGTCGTGGACTTCGAGTTGCGAGATCGAGGCTTCGAGGGTGAACTCCTCGCCGCTGGATCGCAGGCCGGTCACGGTGCCGCGCCGCCCCATCGGCCGCTCGCGATCGCCCGACCCGGCGAAGCCGGCCACCTGCTGGCGGTGCTGGTTCTGGAAGCGGGCCGGTATCAGGCGTGTCACCGCCGAGCCCAGGATCTGGTCGCCGGTGTAGCCGAACATCCGCAGTGCGGCCGGATTGATCGCCACCACCCGCTGCTGCTCATCGATGGTGATGCAGGCCTCGATGACCGGTGCGGTGAAGTCGGCAGTCAGCCGCTCCAGAAAGTCACTTTTCGACGGGGCGGGGGTGCTGGCCATGGGTCTCGAGTTGCGTGGTCGCCAAGATTACAGACACTGTCACTATCCCGCAAAATCGTTGGCTGGCGGGCGTCTTCGGGGCACGGCGCGCGTCTGGATCGCGGATTCCGGTCACGCCACCGCTCGCAGGATTCGGAATTTTCCGAACGCGCCTTCCGGTTTCCCGAGCCTTTCAGGGTGAATATCCGACCGAATGTCGGACGGTGATCCGATATTCCTGTGCGCCCTGATTGGTCACACTCCCTTCATGCCCGAACGGTATCGGGACCCAGCAAACGAGGAGAGAAATGTGACCGAGTCCAATCAGGCTACAGGCTTTAACCGCTCCGTCAAGGAGGATGCGCCGCGCGGGCCCGAAGGGCTCGCCTCGTCGAGCCTGTCGGATCTGCTTCGTCTGATGGGCGCCGACGGCGCCGATCTGGCCCAGACCGACGCCTATCCGGTGGCCATGCGGCGCCTGCGGGCGGGCGCGACGCTCTTTCACGAGGGCGGTGAGGCGGAAGCGATTTATTTCGTCAGCGTCGGCTCGTTCAAGAGCATCCGCACCGCCGAGGATGGTTACGAGCAGGTGCTCGGCTTCCTGCGGCGCGGCGAGGTGCTGGGGTTCGATGCGGTGTGCATGGGTCAGCATCCGACGGCCGCCGTCGCGCTCGAGGACTCCCGCGTCTACGGCGTGCGGGTGCAGGACATCTTCACCCTGGCGCAGCGTGTGCCGACCCTGGACCGGGTGCTGCATCTGGCGGTGAGTCGCCAGCTGACCAGCCGCGGCGAGATCGCCGATGTGATGGCCGCGGTCGCCGCCGATGTGCGTCTGGCGCGTTTCCTGGTTCAGCTGTCCGAGCGGATGCAGGCCTGCGGGCAGTCGCCGCGCCGGCTCTATCTGCGGATGAGCCGCAGCGACATCGCCAGCTACCTCGGGGTGGCGCACGCGACGGTGAGCCGCTCGTTCAGCGCGCTGGCCGCCTGGGGCTATGTCCAGGTCAGCAATCGCGATGTCGAGATTCTCGATCTCGAGCGGCTGCGTGGCTTCTCGCGCAGCACCCGCGGCCTGATGGACGAGCCGGCGCGCCACGCGGCGGCACCGCGCCAGCCGGTTGCACGCAACGGGCCCGGCTCGGTCGGTCGGATCACTGCCTGACATGCGCGAATCGGCGGGTCTCCCTGTTTCCTCGGGCGGCGCGGCGAGGGTCCTCGGGGCGGCGCTGCACCAGACGTTTGCCGCGGACGCCGAGTTCACCGTCGCCGATCAGCGCCTGCTGGTGGCGCGTCTGGCCCAGGCGCTGCGCAGCCGGCAGCCGGAGTCGGCGGTCGAACTGATCGAGACCCACATTTCGTTCGTCCTGCTGGCCGGCGGCTTTGCCTACAAGCTCAAAAAGGCGGTGAGCCTGGACTTTCTGGATTTCAGCACCCTCGCGCGGCGTCGCCATTTCTGCGATGAGGAGCTGCGTCTGAACCGCCGTCTGGCACCCGACTTGTATCTGGACGTGGTGGCGGTGACCGGGACGCTGGAGGCGCCGTTGATCGATGGCCTGATCAATGATGGTGCAGCGGTCGATGGTGCGGCCGGCCGGTCGGCGCCGGTGCTCGACTACCTGGTTCGGATGCGGGCATTCGCCGAAGCGGATCGGTGGGACCTGGCCGCCGCGCGAGGCGCGCTGCTGCCGCGGCATGTCGATGCACTCGCCGAGCGGCTGTGCCGCTTTCATGCGCAGGCGCCGGTGGCGGGGATCGACAGCGGATTCGGGCGGCCGGAACCGGTTCGCGCGACGATGCTCGAGAGCCTCGCGGCGCTGCGCGCCGGCCTTTTCGAATCGCAGGATGTGGCCCGCCTCGAGCGGCTGATGGCCTGGGAGCGACAGGGGTGGGCGGCGATCGAGCCGGCGCTGGCCGCCCGATTGCGCGCCGGCCGGGTGCGCGAATGCCACGGCGACCTGCACCTGGCCAACCTCGCGCTCTTCGATGGCGAGGTGCTCGCCTTCGACTGCATCGAGTTCAACGAGTCCTTCCGGTGGATCGACGTGATGCGCGAACTCGCCTTCGCGGTGATGGATCTGCGCGGCCACGGTTGTCCCGATCTGGCCAATCGCCTGGTGAACACGTATCTCGAGCAGAGCGGCGATTACGACGGCGTGCGCGTGCTGCGCCATTACGTCGTCGAGCGCGCCCTGGTGCGTGCCCGCGTGGCGATGCTGCGGGCTTCGCAGGTGCGCGACGATCCGGCGCAGCGCGCGGTCGCGCTGCGGCAGGCGCGCAGCTATCTCGATCTGGCGCTCGAACAGGGTCGCGAGGCGCCGGTCGCGTTGCTGCTCACCCACGGTTTTTCGGGCAGTGGCAAGACCACCCTGACCCAGAGCCTCATCGAATCGGCCGGTGCGATCCGCATCCGGGCCGATGTCGAGCGCAAGCGCCTGTTTGGTCTGGCGGCCAATGAACGCACGCGCAACGGATTGAACGCCGCGCTCTACTCGGCCGCCAGCACGGCGGCCACCTATGCGCAACTGCGCAAGCTCGCGATGCCGGTGCTGGCGGGTGGCTACACCGCGGTGCTCGATGCGACCTTTCTGCAGCACGCCCAGCGCGAGCAGGCGATGACGCTGGCCGATGCGCTCGGGGTGCCTTGTCTGATCCTGGACTTCGTGGCGGCGCCGCCGACGCTGCGCCGCCGGGTGGCCGAGCGGGCGGCGCGCGGGGGCGATGCGTCCGACGCCGATCTGAAGGTGCTGCAATGGCAGTTCGAGACGGCCGAGCCGCTGACGGTCGACGAGCGCAAGCGCACCTTCAGTTATCAGCCGCCGTGAGGGCAGGCCCAGTCAGTGGGTCACCCGAAGCCGGCCTGAGGCCGGCGCTCAGGCTGCGGATCTCGGTCTCGTCCAGCGACTCGCGGGCGATCAGCGCGCGCGCGCAGCGCTCGAGAATGGCCCGGTTCGTCAGCAGCAGCGCGCCCGCCGATTCGAACCCGCGCTGGATGATCCCGCGGACCGCCTCGTCGATGCGCTGGGCGGTCTCAGGGCTCGACTCGCTGCCGCGCATCGGCGCCAGCGCGGGCGACTCGAGGAATCGCGGCCGGGTTTCGGCATACGTCACGCAGCCCAGGTCCTCGTCCATGCCGTAGCGCATCACCATGTCGCGCGCGATGTCGGTGGCCTTGGCGATGTCGTCGGCCGCGCCGGTCGACAGCTCGTCGAAGACCAGCTTCTCGGCGGCGCGTCCGCCCAGCAGAACCGCGATCCGGTTCATCAGTTCGCCGCGCCCGATCACATAGCGATCCTCGCTCGGGCGTTGCAGGGTGTAGCCCAGGGCGCCCACGCCGTGCGGCACGATCGACACCTTGTGGACGGTGTCGGTGCCCGGCAGGGCGAGGGCGGTCAGCGCATGCCCCATCTCGTGATACGCGATGACTTCGCGCTCCCGCGGACTGAGCACCCGGTTGCGGCGCTCGATGCCGGCCACGATGCGCTCGAAGGCGGCGGTGAAATCGGCCAGCGTGACCGAGTCGGCGTCGCGCCGGGTCGCGCAAAGTGCCGCCTCGTTGACCAGATTGGCCAGATCCGCCCCGGCCAGTCCGACGGTGATGCCGGCCACCGGGTCCAGGTCGATCCCGTCGGCCAGGCGGATCTTCTTCGCATGGACCGCCAGGATGGCGAGACGGCCCTTTCGATCGGGCCGATCGACCAGCACCTGACGGTCGAAGCGGCCGGCCCGCAGCAGCGCCGGGTCGAGGATTTCCGGTCGGTTGGTGGCGGCCAGCAGCACCACGCCCACGCTCGGGTCGAATCCGTCGAGTTCGACCAGCAGCTGGTTGAGCGTCTGCTCGCGCTCGTCATGCCCGCCCGACAGGTTGAACGCGCCGCGCGCCTTGCCCAGCGCGTCGAGTTCGTCGATGAAGATGATGGCCGGGGCGTGGGCCCGTGCCTGCTCGAACAGATCGCGCACGCGCGCCGCGCCCACGCCCACGAACATCTCGATGAACTCCGACCCGCTGATTGAAAAGAAGGCCACCCCGGCTTCGCCGGCCACCGCGCGTGCCAGCAGCGTCTTGCCGGTGCCGGTGGGCCCCATCAGCAGGATGCCCTTGGGCACGCGCGCGCCCAGTCGCCCGTAGTGCTGCGGGTTGCGCAGGAACTCGACGACTTCGCGCAGCTCGGCCTTGGCTTCGTCCACCCCGGCGACATCCTCGAAGCGCACGCCGGTCTGGCGCTCCATGTAGACGCGCGCCTTGTTGCGGCCGATCCCGATCAGTCCGCCGGTGCCGCCCAGGCGCGCCGACAGGCGCTGCCCGAGGTAGGACCAGAGGGCGAAGAAGATCAGCGTGGGCACGATCCAGGAGAGCGTCTCGCGCAGCCAGGCCGGCTCCAGGACCCGCGTGTAGGGCACCCCGAACAGCGACAGCCGCTCGGCCAGCGCCGGCTCGACGAGCGTCGAGATGACCACGCTGCGACCGCCCGGATCGGGCGTCTTCAGGTGGCCGGTGATGACGCGCTCGCCGATGATCACATTGGCGATGCGACCCTCCTTCAGATATTGCTCGAAGGTGCTGTAGGGCAATGCTTCGACGGACTGGGTCTGGCTCCACCACTGACGCAGCATCAGCATCGCGACGATCACCAAAAGGGCGTACCCGAGGCTGATCGCGGTCTTTCTTTCCATCGGACGCTCCCCGCGGGCGGGCCGTCGCGCGACGCGCTCGGTTGACCGTCCAGCGCAATGGCAACACGGTTTCCCAGGGCGCTCCTTGATCGCGATCAGCCAACCCGGTCGCCGCGCCCACCCCCTTGAGTAACCGCAATGCGGCGTTGCCGTCGCCGCCTAAGGTCGAGCCATCGATCTGGCGTCGATCCCCGGCCCCGGGGGCGAATCGGGCCTCGCGCCTTCGCGCCGGGCGTTGCGGATCAGAGGAGAGCGTGGATGAGGACTCCCTTGGGTGCGGCGGCGGCCGCGATCGATTCGCGGCTGGCGGCGCTGCCGCGCGGGCTGGCGCTGGAATGGCCGGGCGGGCGCGCGGGTCCGCGTGCCGCTGATGTGCGGCTTCGCTTGCGCGACCCCGGCGTGCTGATGCCGCTCGCACGCGGATGCATCGGCGAACTGGCCGACGCCTATGTGCGGGGCCGTCTGGAGATCGAGGGATCGCTGCACGACGTGATGGCGGTGGCGGCCGAGCTCGCCGGCGATCCGCTCGGTGCCGCCGCCCGGCCCGCGTGGCAGCGTGCGTTGGCCAGCCTGCGGGCGCGCTGGCTGGCGCGGCGCCGCGCGGATGCCGAGAACGTCCGCTTTCATTACGACCTGTCCGACGACTTCTTCGCCCTGTGGCTCGACCCGCGTCGGGTCTATTCCTGCGCCTATTATCGCGACCCGGCAATGACCCTGGCCCAGGCGCAGGAGGCCAAGCTCGATCATGTGTGCCGCAAGCTGCAACTGGGGCCCGGGCTGCGCTTGCTCGATGTCGGCGCCGGCTGGGGTGGCCTGCTGCTGTGGGCGGCGCGGCACTACGGGGTTCGCGCGCTGGGCATCACGCTGTCGCGCAACCAGCATGCGCATGTGAACCGCCTGATCGACGCGCAGGGGCTGCGCGGCCGGGTCGAGATGCGCCTGATGGACTTCCGGGACCTGCCGTTGGACGAGCCCTTCGACCGGATCGCCTCGGTGGGCATGTTCGAACACGTCGGCCGGGCCCGACTGCCCGACTATTTCGAGCGGCTGGCCGCGCTGCTGCGCCCGGGCGGCCTGGTGCTCAACCACGGCATTACCGCCGGCGGGCTGGACAATGATCAGCTGGGCGCCGGCATGGGCGACTACATCGAGAAATACATCTTCCCCGGGGGCGAGCTGGCCCATGTTTCCCGCGTGACCGAGTGTCTGTCGCGCGGCGGGCTCGAACTGGTCGATGCCGAGAGCCTGCGCCCCCATTACGCGCGCACCCTGTGGGACTGGTCCGATGCGCTGGAGGGGCGCCTGGAGGCCGCCCGCGCGCTGGTCGGTGAGCCGACGGTGCGGGCCTATCGCCTGTATCTGGCCGGTTGCGCGATGAGTTTCGAGCATGGCTGGCTGTCGCTCTTCCAGTTGCTGGCCGCGCGCCCCGACGACGGCATGTCCGACCCCCCGATGCCCGGCGCCCGTTCTGCTTTTCCGTTCAAAAGGGACTATATGTATCCCTGAACGCCGGTTGTGGTTGCCAGCAGCGCCCGGACCCCGTATTTTTGGAAAAAGTCTTTTTTTGGTCGTGCATCTGACTTCCCTCAACGCCCCCCGCCTGCCCCTGACCGATGCGTCAAACTCGGGGGAAATCCGCGCCGTCGTCGGCCTCGGTGCCTCGGCGGGCGGGCTGCAGCCCCTGCGCGAGTTCCTGTCCCAGGTGCCGCCACAAAGCGGCATGGTATTCCTGATCGAACAGCATCTGGATCCGGCCGGCAAATCGCTGCTGGTCGAACTGCTTCAGCGGGTCTCGCCGATTCCGGTCAGTGGCGCCACCGAGGGACAGCGCATCGAGCCCGATCATGCCTATGTGGTCGCCCCGGGCCAGGCCGTGGCCATGGCTGACGGCGTGATCCACCTGACCACCCTGCCGCACTCGCACGGGATACTGGACCCGATCGACCGGCTGTTCGAATCCCTGGCCAGCGAGTACGGCAGCCGCGCGGTGGCGGTGCTGTTTTCGGGCATGGGATCCGACGGCACCCGCGGCATGCGGGCGGTCAAGGACGCCGGGGGGCGGACCTTCGTGCAGTTGCCCAGTTCCGCGCAGTTCGATTCCATGCCCTCGCATGCGATCGTCTCCGGCAGTGCCGACCGGGTCGCCCTGCCGCAGGAGGTTCCCGCCCTGATCACCCATGCGTTCGCGCAGGGCTCGGACGCCAGCCCGCTGTCGGGCGCTCGCGCGCTGTCCAGCCTCACCCTGCCGCCGCAGCCGCTGCCCCCGGCCGACGAGGCGCTGGGTATCATCCTCGCCCTGCTGCGCGACGACAGCGGTCATGACTTCTCGTTCTACAAGACGAGCACCCTGGAGCGCCGCATCGAGCGGCGCGTCGATGTCCACGGGTTGCCCGGCAAGACCGAATACACCGCTTTCCTGCGAGCCAACCCCCAGGAACGGGCGCTGCTGTTTCGTGAACTGCTGATCGGCGTGACCGGGTTCTTCCGCGATACGCCGGTGTGGCAGGCCCTTCGCGATCGAACCCTGCCGAGCCTGCTGGCCGACATGCCCGATGGCCAGCGCCTGCGGGCCTGGGTGGTCGGCTGCTCGACCGGAGAGGAAGCCTATTCGCTGGCGATGGTGTTTCGCGAAGTGCTCGACGCCATGCCCTCGCATGCCCGGTGCACCCTGCAGATCTTCGCCACCGACCTGAGTCCGGACGCGATCGACCGGGCCCGCCGCGGGCTGTTTCCGGCGGGAATCGCCGGCGAGATGTCGGCGCAGCGCCTGGAGCGCTTCTTCATCGCGCAGGACGACGGCTACCGGATCGACAAGCGGCTGCGCGACACCATCATTTTCGCGCCCCACGATGTCATCAGCGACCCTCCGTTCACCCGGCTCGACCTGATCAGCTGTCGCAACCTGCTGATCTATTTCAAACCGTCGCTGCAACGCGCGCTGCTGCCGTTGTTTCAGTACAGCCTGCGCCCCGGCGGGGTCTTGCTGCTCGGGAACTCCGAGACCGTGGGACGATTTGACGGGCAGTTCGAGCCGCTCGATCCGAAGCTGCGCATCTACCGTCGCCGGTCTGCGGCGCGCCTCACGCTGCTGCCGAACTTTCCGGTCAGACCGCTGGCCGGCAGCACCTTCGTCAAGGAATCCAAAGTGCCCGACAAGCAATCCCTGGCGCTGAACCTGCAAGCCAGTGCCGATCAGCTGCTGCTGCAGAATTTCTCGCCGCCGGCGGTGCTCGTCAACGAGCGCGGCGACATTCTCTACATCAACGGGCGCACCGGACATTATCTGGAACCGGCGGCCGGCAAGGCGAACTGGAACATCCATGTGATGGCCCGGGGCGGGCTGCGCGATCCGCTGTCGGCCGCGCTGCTGCAGGCGAGCGCACGCCACCAGCCGGTCGAGATCCCGGGTCTCGTGCTGAACGAAGACGGCCAGTCGCACCGTTTCGATGTGCTGGTGCGCCCGCTCGAGGAGCCGCGCTTGCTGCAGGGCAACGTCCTGGTGGTGTTCCGGCCGGCGCCGGCGGCGCAGCGTCCGCGCCGGCGGCGCAGCGCGACCACCGAACTGCAGCAGGAACTCGAGAGCGAACTGCAGCAGTTGCGCGATCAGATCCAGACGCTGCGCGAGGACATGCGGGTGTCGCAGGAGGAACTGCAGGCCTCCAACGAGGAACTGCAGTCCAACAACGAGGAACTGCAGTCGACCAATGAGGAGATGACCAGTTCCAAGGAAGAGATGCAGTCGATGAACGAGGAGCTGCAGGCGGTCAACGCCGAACTGCAGACCCGGGTCGACGAACTGGCGATCGCGCAAAGCGACATGCGCAATCTGCTCAACAGCATCGACATCGCCACGCTGTTCCTCGACGGCGATCTCAACGTCCGTCGCTACACTGAACAGAGCCGCAAGATCTTCAGCCTGCGCGAGGCCGACATCGGCCGCCCGATCAGCGATCTGTCCAGCACGCTCCTCTATCCGGACCTGCAAGACGACATCCGCGAGGTGCTGCGTACGCTGGTCTTCTGCGAGAAGTCGGTCTCCACCACCGACGGGCACTGGTTCACGGTGCGGATCATGCCGTACCGGGCGCTCGACGATCGCATCAAGGGCGTGGTGATCACCTTCGTCGACATCACCACGGCCAAGCAGCTCGAGGCGCGCCTGGCCGGCGCCTGAGACCCGCCACGGCGTCACCCTCAAGCGCGGCTTGCATGTCTTCCTCCCCTGCCGATCCGGCGAACGATCCCGCACTGCGGCGCGAGCTGCAGGCCTGCCGCGACGCGCTCGCGATGACCGAACGCGCGCGGCTCGCCTTCCTCGCGCAGATCAGCCATGAATTGCGCACGCCGATGAACGCGGTCATGGGTTTTGCCCAGCTGATGCTGCGCGATCGCCGCGATCCGCTGTCGGACGGCAACCGGATGCGCACCGAGCAGCTGCTGCTGGCCGGCGATGAGCTGCTCACGCTGTTCGATACCCTGACCGATATCGAGCAGCTGGCCTGCGGCGCGGCACGCCTGAGTCTCGAGCCGGTGGTTCTGGGGCCGATGCTCGATGACTGCGTGAACCGGCTGCGTCCGCGGGCTGATCGGGCACAGGTGGCGCTCAGCGGACCGCCGCGCTGCCTGGGCATTTGCGTGGCGCTGGCCGATCGCCTGCGCCTGAACCGGGTGCTCGGTGGGCTGCTGTCCGGGGCGTTGCGGTACAGCCAGCCCGGCGCCCGGATGGGTGCCGCCTGCGGTTGCCCGGACTCGCCCGCCGACATCGCCCGCCCCGAGGCAGTGGTGACGATGAGCCTGGTCGGGCAGGGGTTCGCGCCGATGGCCGCCGAGCCGCTGATCGCGGCCATGCGGGGCCGCCTCGAGGTACCGGATGCCGGCGACGGCGCCACCTTGCTGAGGATCAGCTTGCCGCGTGCGCCCGCTCAATGGGGCGCACCCCACACGGGCTGATCATCCTGCGCAGGCGGGGCGTGCGCCCGGATGGTCCGGCAGCGGCCGGCTCCGCGCGAGGCTCGCCATGAACAAGACCACCTGGATTCTGCTGGCCAACTCGTCGCGCGCCCGACTGTTCGCCTGGGATCGCGCCGATGCGCAACTGCAGGAAATCAGCGATTTCGTTCATCCCCAGGGGCGCCAGAAAGTCGCTGAGATCGATCCGCACCTGGGTGGTCATACCCAGCGACCGCGCGGTGAGGGCGCCAGCGGCGGCGCCGCCTTCGAACCGCGCACCGACCCGCGCCACAAGGAGCGTGAGCATTTTGCCCGCGAACTCGCCGCGTATCTGGACGCGGCACTCGAGACCGGGCGTTTCGGTTCGCTGGTGCTGATCGCGTCCAATCCGTTCCTGGGTGAACTGCGGGCCCATCTGGCCGACCGGGTCGACAAGCGGGTGCAGGCGGTGGTGCACAGCGACCTCAGTTCGCTGGGTCTGACGGAGCTCACCCGTCGGGTGACCATCCTGACGCAGCCGCTGCACTGAACCGGCGTCGCGCGAGCCTTTGCCACCCGCCTGGCGGGGCGCGCAGGGGCGCTTGCCGGACAGTGACTTCGATGGGTGCGCCGGCGTTCGCGGCTCAGGCCGATCCCGCCGTGCCGTGGCTCAGGCCGATCCCGCCGTGCCGTGGCTCAGGCGGACCTGCTGCTCGGCGCGCAGCCAGTCTTCGAGGGCGAATCCATCGAGGTAGCCGCGGGCCTCGTACAACGCATAGGCGGCGGCGCGGACCGTGTCCTCGGCATTGCCGGTGGCTGCCGGTGAAGGCGCCTGGGGGTTGCGTCGCGGCTGGCGGGTGCGCGTGGCGGGCACTGAACCCGCGGCGCGCGCGGCGCCGTTCTGGGAACTCTTCATGGTCGGTCTCCGGATTGTCTGGGGGAAGGGCAGGCAGATGGTGGGCAGGACTCGCCCGACCATCACAGCGGTCACCTTAAAGGGTGCTGCCCGGTCGGCTTTGATCAGGGTCAAGCCGCTTCCACGCCGCCCGCCGGCAGCCCTGTCCTCAGCCGCGCGCCTCGGGGGGTGTCGCTGCCTGCGCCGCAGCGGCCGGGTCCATCGGGGTGCCGCGCACCCGCAGTCGCAGCAGGCTGGCCGCGCTCGCCAGAACGGCGGCGGCGCAGCCGGCCCACAGGGCCATCGTCGGTCCCTGGTCGGCCGACAGCCGGAAGCAGGCGGCCGCCAGCGCCACACCGATCGCCTGGCCCAGCATCCGGCAGGTCGCGACGATGCCGCTGGCGCCGCCGCTGCGCGCTGCCGGCGCACTGGTCATCAGCGCGTTCATGTTGGGCGACTGGAACAGCGCGAAGCCCGCGGCACACAAGGCCATGCGCCAGCTGATGTCGAGCGCCGAGGCATCGGGCGCCAGCCGTGCGAGCAGCCCCAGGCCCACGCCCAGCATCAGCAGTCCGCCGCCACCCAGCAGACCCGCCGGCCAGCGCTCGGACAGCCGCCCGGCCGGCACCGACAGGATCGACAGCACCACCGGCCAGGGCGTCATCAGCAGCCCGGTGGCCATCTGCGACCAGCCCATCACGGTGTGAAAGAGAAAGGGCAGCGAGACGAAGGCCAGTGCCTGGGCGATGAACGACAGCACCGCGGTGGCTGCCGACAGCGCGAACACCGGCAGGCGCAGCAGGTCGACCGCCAGGATCGGCGCCGGATGCCCGGCCTGGCGACGCAGCAGCAGGGCGCCGCTGGCCAGCGCGCCCGCCAGCAGCGCCGCCACCAGGGACCCGTCGGCGCCGTGTGCCGCCTGGCCGAGTCCGAAGGTGAACAGCGCGAACAGCGTCGCGCTCAGCAGCGCCGCGATCGGGTCGAAGGCATGCGGCGAACGCGCGGTGGCCGGCAGGTAGCGCCGCCCCAGCAGCAGCGTCGCCAGTCCGAGCGGCAGGGAGAGCAGGAAGAGCCAGTGCCAGTTGGCCAGCGTCAGGATGGTCGAGGCGACAGCGGGCCCGATCGCAAACGACACCGAGACGATGAACGCATAGAGCCCCAGGCCGCGGCCGAGCTGGCTCGGCGGATAGATGAAACGCACCAGTGCGGTGGTCACGCTGACGGTCGCGGCTGCGCCCAGGCCCTGCAGCACGCGGGCCGCCACCAGGGTGGGCAGCGACCAGGCCAGTGCGCAGACCAGCGAGGCGAGCGTGAACACGGTGACCCCGGCCAGGTGCATGCGCCGATGGCCGATCTTCTCGCCCAGCGCGGCCATCGGCAGCACCGCGGCGACCATGGCGAGCTGATAGGCGTTGACCACCCACACCGAGGACGCGGCGCTCACGCCCAGGCCCTGGGCGATCGCCGGCAGGGCGGTGTACATGATCGAGATGTCGATGGTGACCAGGGCCGCCGCCAGCATCGCCGCCGCCATGGCCGGCGCGCGCGCGCGGTCCGGTGCCGCCGGGAGGCGGTCGGTGGTGCGGGTCGGATCGATGGTCGGACCGCCTGTCGGATCGCTTGTCGGCATCGCCCGCTACGATAGCAGTCTGTACGCGTCCCCCGGCACCGACGCCGGATCGACTGACCCCGAGGAGTGACCCGCTTGCAAGCTTCTGAAAGAAGGCGGCGCTTTCGCGCCATCCTGGGTGGCACGCGCTGCCTGCATCCGGCATCGGTCCATGATGCGATCTCGGCGCGGATCGCCGAAGACCTGGGCTTCGAGCTCGGCATGCTGGGCGGCTCGGTGGCCGCGCTCGCGGTGCTGGGCGCGCCCGATCTGGCCCTGTTGAGTCTCACCGAGTTCGCCGACCTGTCGCACCGCATCTGCCGGGCGGGCCGGCTGCCCCTGCTGGTCGATGCCGATCACGGATTCGGCAACGCGCTGGGCGTGATGCGCACTGTCCAGGAACTGGAAGCCGCCGGCGTGGCCGGACTGACCATCGAAGACACTGAACTGCCCCAGGCCTTCGGCGCGGGCGACGCTGTGCGGCTGATCGGCCTGGCCGAGGGCGTGGGCAAGATGCGCGCCGCGCTCGCCGCCCGCAGCGATCCCGACCTGGTGGTGCTCGGGCGCACCAGCGCGATGGCGGTGACCGGGCTGGCCGATGCGCTGGCGCGGGTGCGCGCCTATGCCGCCACCGGCGTCGATGGCATTTTCCTGGTCGGCGTGCGCACCCGCGAGGAACTCCAGGCGCTTGCCGAAGCGGCCGGCGGCCTGCCGATCGTCCTGGGCGGTGTGCCGGCGGCGTTGAGCGACACCGACTGGCTGGCCCGGGCCGGCGTGCGGGTCTGTCTGCAGGGTCATCAGCCGTTTGCCGCCGGCGTGGCCGCGGTGCAGGCCACGCTGTCGGCCTTGCGTCAGGGGGTGGCCCCGGCGGCGATCACCGGGGTGGCCAGCGCCGAACTGATGCGTCGGGTCACCCGCCAGGACGAGGTTGCGCAGGCCGCGCGCGTGTTCCTGGGCGGGTCGCCCGACTGAACCCCTGACCGGGAACCGGTGCCGGCGCTAGCGGGTGCCGGGCGCGATGCGCAGTTCGTCGAGGACCATCGCGGCGAATTCCTGCGGGGCCTCCATCGGCAGGAAATGGGTGCGGTCCGGCAGATAGTGCTCGCGGCCGTGGTGGAACTCGCCGACCAGCCCGGGCCAGGTCGGCGAGGTGGAGAAATCGAAGGGGTTCCGATCGGGCTGCGGCAGTTTCGCGCGGATGACCAGCACCGGGATCTGCAGCGCCCGCACGCTGGCATAGACGCCGGCGTTGCTGCGTCCGGTCATGTAGACGCTGGCCTCGGTGATCGGCGAGCAGGCCAGCATCAGGCCTTCGCCGTCGCTGGCCGGCACCAGCCCGTGCTCGCAATAGTCGCGCAGCGCGGCCGGGTGAAAGACGCTGTAGGGCGCGCGGTCGGCGAAGCGCTGGCGCATCGCCTCGGCTGAGGCGAAACGGTTCAGCCGCTTGGCCGCCGGGTGCATCCGGCCCTCGAACAGCGGGGGCTCGTGGTAGGCCGCCGGCGAGGCGATGACCGGGTCGACCAGGATCAGCCGGGCGAAGCGCCCGGGTTCGATCGCGGCCGCCTGCACCGTGGCATGCGCGCCCATGCTGTGACCGATGCCCACCGCCGCCTGCAGGTCGAGTGCGGCGGCAAACGCCGCCAGATCGCGGCCGAACACCGGCCAGTCGGTGATCTCGCTCGAGTCGCTGCGGCCGTGTCCGCGCTGCTCCACGCAGACGATGTGGCGCCCGGGCAGGTGGGCGATCGCCTGGTCCCAGACCCGGCCATGGAATCCGGTGGCGTGCACCATCAGCAGGGTCGGTTCCTGTCCGCGCAGGTCGGCCCGCCATTCGAAGTAGGACAGGGAGATGCCGTTGGCCTGGACGCGCCCGGCGGTGGGTTGAGGGTTTTCGGTCAAGCGGGAGCTCCTGGGCTCAGTGCGCCGGTGGCGACGCCGGCTGCTCGTTGAGCGTGAAATGAAAGCGTGCCCCTTCGCCCGGTGCGCTCTCGGCCCAGATGCGCCCACGGTGGCGCTGCACGATCCGGGCCGCGGTGGCCAGCCCCACACCGGTGCCGGGGAATTCATTGGCGCTGTGCAGGCGCTGGAAGGTGCCGAACAGCCGGTCGGCGAAGCGCATGTCGAATCCGGCGCCGTTGTCGCTCACCCGGTAGACGGTGCTCGCACCGTCGCGGACACAGTCGAATTCAATGGTGGCGGGGTCGGTGCGCCCGGTGTATTTCCAGGCGTTGCTCAGCAGGTTCTCGAGCACGATGCGCAACAGCGTTCGGTCGCCGCTGGCCACGATCGAGCGGGCGATGCTGACCTCGACCCGGCGCTGCGGTTCCTGTGAGCGCAGTTCGTCGACGATCTGCTGGGCCAGCAGCGACAGGTCGACCGGACCCGGCACGATCGGCTGCGAGGAGACGCGCGCCAGGCTGAGCAGCGAGTCGATCATCTGGTTCATTCGCGACGCCGCGGTCAGGATCCGGTTGAGGTGATCGTGACCGGTCGGGTCCAGCGATGCGGAGAAGTCGTCCTTGAGAATGCGCGCGAAGCCGTCGACCACCCGCAGCGGGGCGCGCAGATCGTGCGACACGGTGTAGCTGAAGGACTCGAGCTCGCGCGACGCCTGTTCGAGTTCGCTCAGGCGCGCCGACTGCTCCGAGAGCAGGCGATGGGCCGATCCGGCCTGCTCGCGCAGCCGCTCGGTCTCGGCGTGAAAATAGTCGATCGACAGCGCCGCCTGGGGCTGCAGGCCTTCGAGCGGCAAAACGGGGTCGATCCGCATCGACGCGGTGCGGGTCTGACCGTAGCGGTCGGCCAGTTCCGACTCGAGCCGCACGCCGCGCCCGCTCGCCAGTGCGCCGCCAATGGCCTCGATGCAGGCCCGGTTGTCGCCGCCGAACAGGGTGTCGGGCGAGGCGGTCAGGATCTCGGAATCGGTTCGCCCGAGCATGGCGCAGGCGGCGGCGTTGGCCCACCGAACCCGCCAGCCGGGCAGCCCCGGGGTCGCCTCGATCAGCAGGGTGGGCTCCGGCGCCACCCGCAACGCGGTCATCAGGTTCTGGGTGGCCCGTTCCGCCGCCAGCGCGCCGCCGACATCCCGGATGAGTCCGCTGTAGCCGACGATCCGTCCGTCCTGATCGACCCGCGGGCGTCCCGACTCGACGATGAACACGCGCCGGTTGGCATCGATCGGCGCCGACCAGACCATTTCCGAGAAGGTCTTGCCACGGGCGATCTGTTCGCGGTGTGCAAGCCACTGGCTGTCGGGTGCCGGGTTGGCGGCCGCACCGGCGATGCTGCGCCCGAGCTGGATGCCCCCGCACTCCCAGCGGGTGCGTCCGAGCAGCGAACGCGCCAGCAGGCTTTGCTCCTCGGTCTCGGTTTCGAGTCGGGTGTAGCGCCCCTCGGTATCCTGCTCCCAGTACATCCAGCCCGTCAGGCGGCGGGTCAGCGCCAGCTGGTTGTTGCGATCGCTGACCCGGCCGAGCTCGGCCTGCCGGTGATCGGCAAAGGTGTTGACCAGGTCGGCCAGCGGGCGCAGCGCCGGATCGGCTGGCGCGGCGATCCGGTCGGTGCCGATGCGCGCGAGCAGGTCCTGGCCGGCGCTGGCCAGCGCCAGCTGTTCCTGCGCGATTGCCCGCTGGCGGCGGCGCCCGGGCAGCAGGCCGGCGGCGGCGCCCAGCACGAACGCGCCCGCCAGGGCAGCCGCCAGGGGCCAGGGCAGCGCGATTTCGCCGGTGTTCGGGGCGTGCCAGCCCAGCCACGCCAGCAGGATCAGCAGTGCGCCCAGCAGCAGTCCCAGGCGCGGAATCGGGGCGCTGTCCGTCAGGGGTGCAGTGAAAGGCGTGCGGGCGGGTTCCAAGCGGTCGTTCGGTCCAAGAAGTCGGTGATTCCGGAAAGCGGTTCCGCCCCCCTGGGGCAGCGCCCGATGATGCCGCAAATCCGACGCCGGATCGAGTCGGGCGCCGCCTTTTTCCGGTGCACGGGCGCCGTGCGGCTACCGGCGGCGCAGGGACGGCTCGGGGACGCCGCAGGGACGGCTCGGGGGACGGCCCGGGGCGGTCCACTGACCGCTGATCGGCCGTTACTGCCCTGCGGTCTGTCGGCGGTCGGCCTCTCGCGATCGCTGCCGAAAAGAGGGAGGTCGTCCAGTCGCCGTCGGTTTGGCGCTGGGCGAGCGCGCCGTCCATACCGGAAACTTTCCGCTCGGGTAACCATGACCAATCCAGTGCACGATTCGAAAGATCAAGACGTCCTGACCGTGTTGCTCGTCGATGATGATCCGATGTGGCGCTTTCTGACCAGCACCGCGCTGCGTGATCGCGGTTGGTTGGTCGAGGATTGCGAATCGGGATCCGCGCTGCTCGAGCGCCTGCCCGCGAGCACCGCCGACATCATCCTGATCGATGCCCTGATGCCGGGCATGGATGGCTTCGCCACCTGTCGGGCGATCCGGCGCACGCCGCGCGGCCGCACGCTGCCCATCCTGATGCTGACCAGCCTGGAGGACGACGAGTCGATCCGCGACGCCTATGCGTCGGGCGCCACCGCGTTCTTCATCAAGTCCACTCACTGGTCGCTGCTGGCCGAACGGGTGCGCGACCTGGTGCGGCTGGGCGAGATCGGTCGCCAGCTCGATGTCAGCAACGCCCGGCTCGCCAAGGTCCACTTGGCCGCGCGTACCGGTACCTTCGACTTCGATTTCGACACCCGCACCCTGCACGGCGCGCCCGGCAGCTTCGCGGTGCTGGGTCTGGACAATTCCCGCACCGGCATCAGCCAGCACGAACTGCTCCATTTGATGGTGCCGGAGGACCGCGGCGTTTTCTGGGGTGCGATCGGCGCGGACCTCGCGGCGCGCAACCGGTTCCGGGTCGAATTCCGCCTGAGTCCGATCGCCGGTGGCGTCGTTCGCTACATGTGCGCCGAGGGCGAGCCGGAATACGACGCCGACGGACGGCTGCGCCAGCTCCACGGCCTGATCCACGACAACACCGACGATCAGCGACGGCGCGAGGAGATGGCCCGCCTGTCCAGCCATGATTCGCTGACCGGGCTGCCCAATCGCAAGGAGTTCCTGCGCCGGCTCAGCGATGCCGCCGCGGTCGCGGGCGCGGCCGGCCAGACGGTTCAGATCGCGATGTTCGACCTCGACCGCTTCACCCAGTTCAACGAGACGCTGGGCCAGGCCGCGGGCGATGAACTGATCTGCGAGACCGCACGGCGCATCGAGGCCAGCGCTGCCCAGCGGGTCGCGCTGATCGGCAACGGTGCCGCGCACTGTCTGGCCCGCCTGCCGGGCGATGAGTTCGTGCTGATGCTCACCGGCATTGCCGATCCGACCGAAGCCGAGACGGTGGTGCGGGCGGCGCTGCAGTCGATGCGCCGGGTCTGCGTGGTGGCCGGTACCGAATGCTTCCTGTCGGCCTCGGTCGGGATGGCGAGCTTTCCCGGTGATGCCGAATCCGCCGACATCCTGCTGGCGCGCGCCGATCGCGCGGTCCACGAGGTCAAGCTGCGCGGGCGCAACGACCTCATCTGGTTCCAGCCGCGCTTCGAGCAGGGCGGTCGCGGTCGCATCGAGATGATCACCGGTCTGCACCGGGCCCTCGAGCGTGAGGAGTTCGAACTGCACTTCCAGCCGTGGGTCGATGCCTCGGTGTCGCGGGTGACCGGGCTGGAGGCCCTGATCCGGTGGCGGCGCGACGGCAAGCTGGTGCCGCCCGGCGAATTCATCCCGCTGGCCGAGGACACCGGCCTGATCATTCCGATCGGCGAGTGGGTGCTTCGCAAGGCGGCCGGCGCGCTGGCGCAGTGGCGCCGCGACGGCATCGATCTGGAGTGTGTGGCGATCAACATTCCCACCGTGCACTTCGAGCGTGGCTCGCTGCTGGCCGAGATCAAGGAGGCGATCGAGCGCCATGACCTGCGCCCGCGCTCGCTGGAGCTGGAACTGACCGAGACCTGCATGGTCAGGGACTTCGAGAGCACCCTGCCGCGGCTGGAGGCGCTGATCGAGGCGGGCGCCACGCTGTCGATCGACGACTTCGGCACCGGCTACTCCTCGCTGGCCTATCTGACCCGGCTGCCGATCTCCAAGCTCAAGGTCGACCGGGCCTTCGTCAACCAGCTCGGCGTGTCGACTCAGGGCGCGGCCGTTTGCCGGGCAATCGTCGCGCTGGGCCAGTCGCTGGGGGTCAAGGTGCTGGCCGAGGGCGTGGAGACGCCCGAACAGGTCCAGGCCTTGCGCTCGCTGGGCTGCCAGACGATGCAGGGTTTTCTTTTTTCGCGACCGGTTCCGGTGGACCAGGTGCCGCAGGCGATCCGGACCGCCGAGCAGATCGCGCGCCGCCTCGCCGAGGCCCGCAGCGCGCCGCAACGGGTAACGGTCGAGGGTGATGGAGTGCTGCATGGTTCTTAACACGCTCAATCGTCCGGCCGCTGGCGGCGTCCCGTCTTCGGCGGTCGCCACGGCGCGATCGGCGATGCTGTACCTGTCGGAGCGCAAGCTGGCGCCAACCCCGGAGAACTACGCACTGGCGTGGGCTCAGGTCGCGGGCGAGGGCAGTGCCGCCGTGGCGCAGCCGGTGCCGCTGGCCGCGCTGCCCCCGATGGGCACGCCGCAGTCCGGGGAGATGCTCAACGACCTGGCCGACATGGTCCGCGTGCTGTGCGAGATGCTGGGCAGCCTGTCCGAGGGCCACAACTGGGCCAGTGCTCGCGAAGCCGCGGTGCGCAAGGTGCTCGACGGCGACGTCGACCGTTCCGCGGTGTCGGAGCTGCGGGTGCTCCTGGTCGACGCGGCGAACCATCAGAAGCGCCTGCAGGAGCAGCGCAACCGGACGCTGGAGCATCTGAAGCGCACGCTGGCCGAGATGGCCGGGGCGATCTCCGGGCTCCTGACCAGCACCGAGACCTTCGACAGCCGGATGACCCAGCACGCCTCGAGCATCGAGCATGCCTCCTCACTGGACACCCTGAGCGAGACCGTCGGCGGTCTGCTCAAGGACATCCGGACCATGCACGACGGGGTCAAGCTGTCCAAGGACGGGCTGGCCCGCTCGCAGGATGTCGCCGCCACGCTGGAGCGGGAAGTGTCGCGCCTCGAGGGGCAACTGGCCGCGGCCAGCGCCGAGATGGTCACCGACCACCTGACCCGCACCATGAACCGGCGCGGCCTCGAGGATGCGTTTGCGCGCGCCCAATCGGCCAGCCGCGGTGGCGGCAGTCCGCTGGCGATCGCGCTGATCGATGTGGATGATTTCAAGCGCCTGAATGATGCGCTCGGGCACAAGGCGGGCGACGAGGCGCTGCGCTTTCTGGCCGACGCGCTCAAGCAGCGGCTGCGCCCGGCCGACCTGGTGGCGCGCTATGGCGGCGAGGAGTTCGTGCTGGTGCTGCCCGGCACCGGGGAAGCCGACGCGCTGGGCGCGGTGGGACGGCTGCAGCGCGAACTGACCAAGCACATCTTCATGCACGGCGGCACGCGGGTCTTCATCACCTTCTCGGCTGGTGTGACCCAGGTCCGGGCGGACGACACGCTCTCCTCGGCAATCGCCCGCTCCGACGAGGCGATGTACTGCGCCAAACGCGACGGCAAGAATTGCGTGCGGGCCGGTTGACCCGCCCCGCCAGCCCGCGGGTTCACGCCATCGGACCGAGGTCGATCAGGTGGTTGCGAACCGCATAGGTGGCCAGCTCGGCGTTGCTCGAGAGATTGAGTTTCTCGAGCACCCGGGCGCGGTAGACGCTGACCGTCTTGGGCGAGAGCGACAGCCGTTCGGCGATCTCCGAGAGCTTGCGGCCCTCGGCGATCAGCACCAGCGTCTGCATTTCGCGATCGGAGAGCTGGTCGTGGGCAATGCCTGCCCGCGTCGTCACGTTGTCGGCGAGCGCCTGCGCGATCTCGGGGGTGATGTACTTGCGTCCGCCCGCCACCGTGCGAACCGCCTTCACGATGGTCTGCGCATCGGCCGCCTTGTTCAGGTAGGCCATCGCGCCCGCACGCAGCGCGCGGATGCCGTACTGGTCCTCCGGGTAGGTGGACAGCATCACGAAGCGCGTTGCGACCCCTTCCTCGATCATCAGGTGCAGGATGTCGATGCCGCTGCGACCGGGCAGGTTGACGTCGAGCAGCATCACATCGCAGGTGGTCTGGCGCAGCAGCGCGCGCAGTTCGCCATAGTCGCCGGCCTCGCCCACCACTTCGATGTCACCCGCTTCGGTCAGGGTCTCGCGAAGGCCGCGCCGGATCAGCGAATGGTCGTCGACCAGGATCACCCGGATCATGCCGTCTCTCCGGTGCGGGGCGCTGCGACCGGCACGGTCAGCATCAGGGTCGCGCCATCCTTGCCCAGCGACACCTCGAGCCAGCCGTCGACCGAGCGGGCGCGTTCGGCCAGGCCGCGCAGGCCGAACGAATGCTGCTTGTCGAGATCGGCTGCGCCGATGCCGTGGCCGTCGTCGTGAATTTCGAGCGAGAGCACCGACTCGCGGATCACCATGTCCAGCGCCACCGTGGTCGCGCCCGAGTGCTTGACCACGTTGGTGAGGGCTTCCTGCACGGTGCGATAGACGGTCATGGCGGCTTCGTCGCTGAGATCGATCTGATCGGTGTTGGTCCGGAAACGGGTGATCAGCCCGGTGCGTCGGCGAAATTGTCCGAGCTGCCACTCGAGGGCCGCGACGATGCCGGCATCGAGCACCGGCGGGCGCAGGCTGCGCGCGATGTTCTGGCTGGCCTGCTGGGCCAGTCCGAGCGTCTCGAGCGCCTGGGTCGCACGGGCGACCACCGGCGGGGGGCCGTTGCGCTCCATCCAGGCGAGGTCGAAGCGAAGCGCGGTCAGCATGCCGCCGATCTCGTCATGGATTTCCCGGGCGATGGCGCGCCGTTCCTCCTCGACCGCCGTCTGCAGGTGCGCCGAGAGTTCGCGCAGCTTCTGTTCGGAGACCCGCAGCGCCTGTTCGGCGGCGATCCGCTCGCGGCGGGTCTCGGCAGCCCGCAGCGCGTTGGTCAGCGCCGGCCCCAGGCGCGCCAGTCGGCCCTTGATCAGAAAATCGTCGGCACCGTTGCGCATCGCCTCGACGGCGACCTCCTCGCCGATCGCACCCGAGACGATCAGGAAGGGCAGCGTCTTGCCGCTCTCGCGCAGGGTCTGGAGTGCCTCGGTGCTGGAGAAGCGCGGCAGGTGGTGGTCGGAGATCACCGCATCCCAGGACTCGCTGGCCAGTGCCGTCGCCATCGCCTCGCGGTCTTCCACCCGGTGGCACTCGACGTTGAGTCCCTGGCGCCCGAGCGTGGCCGACAGCAGGATGAAGTCATCCTCCTCGTCCTCGACGACGAGCAGGCGGATGCGGGACTTCAGCGGGTATCGGGTGTCGGTCATGGTGGGCCCATCGGCGCGAATTGTACGGTCTTTGCCCGCCTTTTCGAGGAACTCCGGCGACCCCCCGGCGCCCACAATGACCCCAGGCAGTGAAAGGTTCAACCCGGTATCCCCCATGCACCCGATTCCCGACATCCGTTCGCATCCCGTCGCCGGCTCGATCGCCATCGACGAGGCGGTGGAGCTGCAGGACCAGCTGTTCGAGGCGGCGACCGACCTCGATCGGCTCGGCGGACTGCTCGAGGACGCGACCCGTCAGCTCATGGAGCGGTTCGATGCCGTCAACGCCCAGGCCGCTTTGCTGGCGGCTGGTCCGCTGGGCGACGACCTGCGCCGGGAACTGGAAGGGGCGGTCACCGCCCTGCAGTTTCAGGACATGGCGGCGCAGGTTCTTTCACACACGGTGGCGCGAATCCGTGGCGTCGCCGATTTTCTGGGTGCTCGCGCCATGGCCGACGACGACGAAGAAGCGGCGGCGGTGGTGCCGCTGATCCGTCGACATTGCCCGGTCGCCCAGCGTCAGGTCGATGCCGGCTCGGTCGAACTGTTTTGATTTCCTCATAAAAATCCAGGAGCAAAGACGATGGCTGCGATTCTCGCTGTGGATGACTCCTCGTCCCTGCGTCAGATGGTCGCCTTCACGCTGAAGAGCTCGGGCTTCGATGTGATCGAGGCGGTCGATGGCCAGGACGCCATCGAGAAACTGAACGGGCGGGCGGTGGATCTGGTGCTGACCGATCAGAACATGCCGCGCATGGACGGGCTGACGCTGGTGAGGCACCTGCGGACCCTGCCGCACTTCAAGTCGACGCCCATCCTCATCCTGACCACCGAGTCCAGCGACGAGATGAAGCAGGCCGGGCGCGCCGCGGGCGCCACCGGCTGGATGGTCAAGCCCTTCGACCCGCGCAAGCTGATCGAGGTGATCCGCAAGGTTCTGCCGGCTACCGAACGGAGCGCCAGCGATGAGTGAACAGACCGCCTCCGGCGCCAGCGGCGCCGATTTCGACCTGACCCAGTTCTATGACGTCTTCTTCGAGGAGGCCGCCGAGAACCTCGCGACGATGGAGACCTTGCTGCTCGAGCTCGATGTCGCCGCTCCCGAGGATGAGCAACTCAATGCCATCTTCCGATGCGCCCACTCGATCAAGGGCGGCGCGGCGACCTTCGGGTTCCAGGACGTGGCCGACCTCACCCATGTGATGGAGACGCTGCTCGATCGGCTGCGCCGTCATGAGCTGGGACTGACCGCGGGCATGGTCGATGTGTTGCTGGAGTCCGGCGACTCGCTCAAGGGGCTGCTCGACCGGCACCGCGGCGTCAGTGACGAGGTGCTCGACGCCTCGGAACTGGTCGCCCGGATCCGCTCGCACTCGCAGGGCGTCTCGGTGGGTGCACCGGTCACCGCGCCCCTCGCGCCGGCGGCGGTCGCAGCCGTGGCGGCGCCCGGTCCCGACGGTGGGCCCGCGCAACGCCTGCTCGACATCGTCATCGGTCCGCTGGATCAGCCCGGGATCGCCGATCAGCTGGCTGAACTCTTCGCCGAAATTCCCGGTCTGGGCACCATCACCGCGTCCGATGACGGCCAGGCCGACGCGCAAGGGCTGCGGCGCTTCCGGGCGCTCACCAGCGCCGCCGACGCCGATCTGCTGGACCTCTTCACCTTTCATGTCGCACGCGAACTGGTCAGCATCGCGCCCGTCGCCGCGCCGGCCGACGACGCGGGTTTCGGGCTGTTTGCCGACGCCGACGGGATCCCGGCGAGTGCCGCCACCGCGCAGCCTGATGGCATGGCGCACGCCGATGGCGCGGTGACCGAGGCGAAGCCGGCCGCTGCGGCGCCGCGCGCCGAGCGCGCCGAAAAGGCCGCACCGGTGGAGGCGAGCACGCTGCGGGTGTCGGTCGAGAAAGTCGATCAGCTGATCAACCTGGTGGGCGAACTGGTGATCACCCAGGCCATGCTGGCCCAGAACGGCCGCGACCTCGATCCGGTGGCCCACCAGCAGCTGATGGGCAATCTGGTCGACCTGGAACGCAACACCCGCCTGCTGCAGGAATCGGTGATGGCGATCCGCATGATTCCGATGGCGGTGGTGTTCAACCGGTTTCCGCGGATGCTGCGCGATCTCGCCGCCAAGCTGGGCAAGCAGGTCGAACTGCACACCATCGGCGAGGCCACCGAACTGGACAAGGGGATGATCGAGAAGATCACCGATCCTCTGACGCACCTGGTGCGCAATTCGCTCGATCACGGCATCGAATCGCCGCAGGTGCGCGCCGACACCGGCAAGCCGGTCTGCGGTTCGATCACCCTGTCGGCGCAGCACAAGGGCAGCTCGATCGCGATCGAGGTGCGCGACGACGGCAAGGGTCTGTCGCGCCAGCGCATCCTGACCAAGGCCCGCGAAAAGGGCATGGACGTGCATGACGGCATGACCGATCACGAGGTCTTCCAGCTGATCTTCGAGCCGGGGTTCTCGACCGCCGACCAGGTCACCGAAGTGTCGGGGCGTGGCGTGGGCATGGACGTCGTGCGCCGCAACATCCTGAGCCTGGGCGGCACGGTCGAACTCGATTCCGCGGAAGGCTACGGCACCACCGTCACCGTGCGACTGCCGCTGACGCTGGCCATCATGGACGGCATGTCGGTGGCGGTGGGCGATGAGACCTACATCCTGCCGCTGGCCTCGGTGATCGAGTCGATCAAGCTCGATCACGGGCGCATCCGCAGCATCGCGGGCGCGAACCGGGTGATCGAGGTCCGCCAGGACTTCCTGCCGGTGGTGGCGCTCGATGAAGTCTTCCAGGTGCCCCGGTTCGAGGAGGCCTCCCGGGCCGGCATCATGATCGTCGTCGAAGCCGAAGGGGCGCGGGTGGCGCTGCTCGTCGACGAACTGCTCGGCCAGCACCAGGTGGTGGTCAAGAACCTCGAGGCCAATTACCGAAAGGTCCCCGGTGTCTCGGGGGCGACCATCCTGGGCGACGGCCGCGTGGCCCTGATCCTGGATGTCGGACACATGGTCCGGCGCGCCCGTCATTGAGCCGGCGACCCCCGAAATACCGAAGCGCCAACACGGAGTACCGACATGCAACTGGCTGAAGCAACCCCCCACGCCGCGCCCCGCGTCCCTGTGCGCCCGCGCGAATACCTGACCTTCCGGCTCGGCGCCGAGGAGTACGGCATCGACATCCTGAAGGTGCAGGAAATCCGCGGCTACGAGCAGCCGACGCGGATCGCCAACGCGCCCGAGTTCATCAAGGGCGTGGTCAATCTGCGCGGCGTGATCGTGCCGATCCTGGACCTGCGCCTGCGCTTCGGTCTTGGCTCTGCCGAGTACAACAGCTTCACCGTGGTGATCATCCTGAATGTGCGAAACCGGGTGGTCGGCATCGTCGTCGACTCGGTCTCCGATGTGCTGGAGCTGCCGCCCGACTCGGTGCGCGAGGCGCCGGAGATGTCGTCGGTCGTCGACTCCGGTCACATCCTGGGCCTGGGCATCCTCGCCGAGCGGATGCTGATCCTGGTCGACATCGAGCGGCTGATCATGTCGCCGGACATGGCGATCATCGGCTAGTCGCAAGCGGTCGGGGCTTCGGTCCCGGGCGTGCAATGGATGGACAAAGCGACCCGTCAAGGGCGCACCGAGGTGTCTGATGAAGCTGCAAACCCGATTCCTGCTGGTCCCCTGCACCGCCGCGGCGCTGATGCTCGCGCTCGGTGCGGCGGCGACCTTCGCCCTGCGGGGCGACGGGCAGGCGATGTCTGTTCAGCACGCGCAGGCCGCGGCGGTGGTTTCGCTGCAGACGGTGCGCGCCGAGGCCGCGCAGTCCAGCGCGCACCTGCATCGGCTGGTGGCGGTCATCGGTTCGATGGACCCGGCCAGTGTCGCCGCCGAGCGGGCGTCGCTCACCCAGCGGCGCGAGAAGCTGGTCGAGCGCAGTGGCGGGTTCGCCGCCGATGCGAGCGCGGCCGGCACGGCGCTGGCCGGCGAATTGCGCCAGTCGCTCGAGCGCGCCTTCAAGGCGGCTGACAATGCGATCACGCTGGCCGCCACCGGTTCGGGCGCGGGGCCGCTGCAGGTCGCCGAGCAGGAGTTTGCAACGGTTGCCCGGATCGCGGGCGATGCCAGTGTCCGGGCCGGGACCACGGCCGAGGCCGGGTTTTCCGCCGCACAGGTGGCGGCCGACCGCGCGCAATGGGTGATCTGGCTGCTGTCGGCGCTGGCGATCGTCGCGACGATGGTGATGAGCCTGCTGTTCTCGCGTCGGGTGGTGTCGTCGATCAACGCGGCGCGCGTGTTCGCGCACCAGGTGGCCAAGGGTGACCTGGGCACCAGCCTGCGCCGTGATGCCGACGGCGAACTCGGTGAACTGCAGTCGGCACTCGATGAGATGCAGACGTCGTTGCGCCGGATCGTCTCCGAGGTTCGCGAGTCGGTCGAAAGCATCACCACCGCCTCGGCCGAGATCGCGACCGGCAACAATGACCTGTCGGGGCGCACCGAGTCGCAGGCCAGCAGCCTTCAGCAGACCGCCTCCAGCATGAGCCAGCTCACCCAGACGGTGCGCAGCAACGCCGAGAGCGCACGCCAGGCCAACCAGCTGGCCTTGTCGGCCTCCGAGGTCGCCGAGCGCGGGGGGTCGGTGGTCACCGAGGTGGTTCGCACGATGGAGTCGATCACCGAGAGTTCGCGGCGCATTGCCGAGATCACCGGCGTCATCGACGGGATCGCCTTCCAGACCAACATCCTCGCGTTGAACGCCGCGGTCGAGGCGGCCCGCGCCGGTGAACAGGGCCGCGGATTCGCGGTTGTTGCCGGCGAGGTGCGAAGCCTGGCCCAGCGATCGGCCGATGCCGCCCGCGAGATCAAGAGCCTCATCACCGCCTCGGTCGGCGATGTCGAGAACGGCTCGCGCCAGGTGCGTGGCGCCGGTTCGACCATGACCGAGATCGTCAGTTCGGTGCGGCGGGTGACCGACATCATCGGCGAGATCAGCGCGGCCACTTCGGAGCAGAGCGCGCAGATCGGCGCGGTCGACACCGCCGTGGGCCAGCTCGAACAGATGACCCAGCAGAACGCCGCGCTGGTCGAACAGAGCGCCGCCGCCGCCGAAAGCCTGAGCGAGCAGGCGTCCAGCCTGGGCGACGCGGTCTCGGTCTTCCGCTTCGATGGTCGCGGATCGGCGGATTCAGCGGCGTCGCGGCGCGCACCGTCGCGCCCGTCCACCGCCTCGTCTGCTGCCTCGGGTGCTGCCTCATCTGCTGCCTCATCCAACCGCTCGTCCAGTCCGTCGGCGCCACGGCCGGTGGTGACGCCCTCGGTGGCCAGAGCCCGTCCGCTGGCACTGGCGCCGACCCGTCCTGCGGTGGCTGCCCGGCCATCGCTCGCCCAGCCGTCGCCGGCCAGTCCGTCTTCCGCCCGCTTCCTGCCCGAGCGCGCCGTGCAACAGGCGCCCGTTCACCGGACGCCACCGCCCCCGGTGGCGCCCGCGGTTCCCGCGCGCGGCGCGTCGTCGGTCGTCGCCGCGCCGGCGCCCCGCCTGCCGGTCAGCGAGGACGACTGGGAAACCTTCTGACCGTGCGCAGCCGACCCTCCAGGGACTCGCGACATGACTGACGACACGACCTTCGCCGCCGCCGAGTCACGGCTCACGCCGGCCGACTTCGAGCGCGTGCGCGCCTTGATCCATCAGCACGCCGGCATCAACCTGCCGCCCAGCAAGCGCACGATGGTGTTCAGCCGCCTGTCGCGCCGACTGCGCGACACCGGTCATGACAGCTTCGAGGCCTACCTGAACGGCGTGGGGGGGCCCGGCAGCGGCGAGTGGCAGTCGTTCGTCAACGCGCTGACCACCAATCTCACCTCGTTCTTTCGCGAGGCCTATCACTTCCCGGTGCTCGAGCAGTTCCTGAAGAACCGCGCCGATCCCGGCCGGCCCGCCTCGATCTGGTGTGCCGCCGCGTCCACCGGCGAGGAACCCTATTCGCTGGCGATCACCGCGCTCGAGGCGCTCGGGCCGCGCGCCGGCACCCGCATCTTTGCCTCCGACATCGACACCAATGTGCTGGCGACCGCCCGCCGCGGGGTCTATCCGCTGGCCGCGGTCGAGTCGCTGGATGCGGGGCTGCGCCAGCGCTACTTCCTGCGCGGGGTTCGCGACAACGCCGGGTTCGTCCGCGTGCGTCCGGAACTGGCGGCGCTGATCACCTTCTCGCAGGTAAATCTGTCCAGCGGCGACTGGCCGTTTCGCGAGCCCTTCGACGTCATCTTCTGCCGCAACGTGATGATCTATTTCGACGCCCAGGTGAAGTCCGCGGTGCTCGAACGGATGCACCGCGCGCTGCGTCCGGGCGGGCTCCTGTTCGTCGGCCACTCCGAGAATTTCACCGATCGTCGCGACCTTTTTCAGCTCGAAGGCAAGACCGTGTATCGCCGGGTCGGCTGACGCGATGATCCACAGCACCCCGCTGCTCGAGCTCCTCAAACGCCGTCCGCGCCGCGAGGGTGAGGCGTCCTTCTTCTACTTCGATCATGGGTTCAATGCCGAGGCCTGCAAGGTGCTGCCCGGCGAGTTCTTCGTCTATCACCAGGACATCGTGATCCAGACGGTGCTGGGCTCGTGCGTGGCCGCCTGCATCGCCGATCGCGGCGCGGGGGTGGGCGGGATGAATCACTTCCTGCTGCCCGACGGCGACGAGTCGTCGGCGCGCTACGGCGCGTTCGCGATGGAAATCCTGATCAACGACATCCTGAAGGCGGGCGGACGGCGCGGCCATCTCGAGGCGAAGGTGTTCGGCGGCGCCGCCGTCATCCAGGGCATGACGCAACTGCACATCGGGCGCCAGAACGTCGAGTTCGTCGAGCGCTTCCTGGGCAACGAGCGCATTCCCATCGTCTCCAAGGATGTGCTGGACGTCTATCCGCGCAAGGTCTGCTTCCTGCCGCACAGCGGCCGGGCGATGGTCAAGAAACTCGCACCCGCCACCAGCACGGGCGTGGTGCGCGAGGAGGTCTCCTATCTGGCCAAGGTGCGCCAGAAGGCGCCGGCGGGTTCGGTTGAGCTGTTCTGAGGGTGGGGCGACAGGGGACGTGATGAGCAAGATCCGGGTGATGGTGGTCGACGATTCGGCACTGGTGCGCAGCCTGCTGGCCGGCATCGTGAATGCGCAGTCCGACATGACCTGCATCGGCGCGGCCAGCGACCCCTACGAGGCCCGCGAGATGATCCGCAACCTCGATCCTGACGTCCTCACGCTCGATGTCGAGATGCCGCGCATGGACGGCATCGACTTCCTCGAAAAGCTGATGCGCCTGCGCCCGATGCCGGTGGTCATGGTGTCGACGCTGACCGAGCGCGGGGCAGCGGTGACGATGCGCGCGCTGGAACTGGGCGCGGTCGATTTTGTCGCCAAGCCGAAGATGGGCCTGTCGCGAGGGCTCAACGAGGCCGCGGGCGAACTGGCCGACAAGATTCGCGTGGCGGCCCGCGCCAGGGTCTTTCGGCGCACTGCTGCCGCCACGCCGGCGGCGACAGCGCCGCCGCGCGCCGCGTCGTCCGACCCGGTCCTGCGCAGCGCCACGCCGCTGGCCGGGGGGGTGCGCACCGGCACCGAGAAACTCATCGCCATCGGCGCCTCGACCGGTGGCACCGAGGCGATCCGCGCGGTCCTCACCGTGCTGCCGCCCGACTTCCCGGCGCTGGTGATCACCCAGCACATGCCGGCGAACTTCACCCGCAGCTTTGCCGACCGGCTCGATTCCCTGTGCCGCATCCGCGTGCGCGAGGCCACGCACCACGAGCGCCTGCTGCCGGGTCATGCCTACATCGCGCCGGGCGGGCTGCACCTGCGCGTCGAGCGCAGCGGCGCGAACTACCTGGCGGTGATCGACGACACCGAACCGGTCAACCGGCATCGCCCCTCGGTCGATGTGCTCTTCGATTCGGTGGCCCGCTGCGTGGGTCCGAATGCGCTGGGCGTGATGCTCACCGGCATGGGACGCGACGGCGCCGACGGGATGCGCCGGATGCGCGACGCGGGGGCCTACAACATCGCCCAGGACGAGGCGACCTGCGTGGTCTACGGCATGCCTCGCGAGGCAGTGCTGGCCGGTGGCGTGCACGAGAGCCTGCCGATCCAGTCGATCGGCGCGCACCTGATCGAGCGGATGCGCTCGATGGCCGGCGTCACCCACCGCATCTGACCCGGCCCGGCCCGCTTGGGCCGGTCTCAGTGCAGCCGTCTCGGGCGCTCGTTGCGGGGCGGCCGGCGGCCGCGAAAGATCGTCTGCAGGACCCGCGTCGTCCCCAGGATCACGCCTTCCTGGTCGATGGTGTGGCTTCCCTCGGCGTCGATGTCCAGGGTGACCCGGGCGCCGGCCGCGCTCAGCCCGCGCAGCGCCTGACGCGCGTGCACCACCGGCACGATCGAGTCGAGTTCGCCGTGCACCAGATGAATGTCGGCGCCGATGCGCTCGCCGGGCCGGATCGGCGCGGCAAGCCGGCCAGCATAGGCGACCGCGATGGCACACAGACCCGGCCGGTTTCGCACCACCTGCAAGGCCACCGTCGCGCCCTGCGAGAAGCCGATCAGCACGGTGCGCTCCGGGCCGATGCCGGTGCCGGCCTGCAGCAACGCCACCCGTTCGCCCACCGTCAGGGCTGCCCGGTCGACGCGTTCGAGGCGCTCGGTGGCGATGCCGCTGCCGTCATACCAGTCGTGGCTGTGGCCGCCCGCGCTCTCGCGCAGGCCCTGCAGGATCGCCACGGTGGCGCCCGGGAATTTCAGCTGCCAGGCGATCGCCACCGGCGCAAAGGCCTCCGGACGCGATCCGGCGCCGTGCAGGAAAACCAGCAGCCGTCGCGGCGCTTGCGCGGACAGGGGCGGCAATTCCAGCCAGAGCTGACCGCCCGGGTGGCCGGGTGTCGGAGCCTGCGTCACCGTGGGGCTTTCAGAGGATCTGGCGACCGACCCACCAGGCCATCGCCGCCACCACCGCCGACGCCGGGATCGTCAGCAGCCAGGCCCAGACGATGTTGCCGGCCAGGCCCCAGCGAACCGCCGACACCTTCTGCGCCGCGCCCACGCCGACGGTCGCGCCGGTGATGGTGTGGGTGGTGGACACCGGGATGCCGAAGCTCGAGGCAATGAAGAGGGTGATTGCACCACCCGTTTCGGCGCAGAACCCGCCGACCGGCTTGAGCTGGGTGATCTTCTGGCCCATCGTCTTCACGATGCGCCAGCCGCCGAACAGCGTGCCCATCGCGATCGCCGCATAGCACGAGACGATCACCCACGAGGGCGGCAGCCTGTCCTGGACCGAGGTGTAGCCGGTGGCGATCAGCAGCAGCCAGATGATGCCCATCGTTTTCTGCGCGTCATTGCTGCCATGCCCCAGGCTGTAGAGCCCGGAGGAGATCAGCTGCAGGCGTCTGAACCAGCGGTCCATGCGCCGCGGCGTGGAGCGAAAGAACAGCCACGACACCGCCAGCATCAGCAGCGCACCCAGCAGGAGGCCCATCAGCGGTGACACCAGGATGAACACCGCGATCTTGATCAGGCCGCTGGAGATCAGGGCGCCGGTGCCTGCCTTGGCCAGGGTGGCGCCCATCAGGCCGCCGATCAGCGCGTGCGCGGAACTCGACGCAATGCCGTAGTACCAGGTGATGATGTTCCAGCTGATCGCGGCGATCAGGGCACCGAAGATCACATAGTGGTCGATCATGCCGGGATCGACGATGCCTTTGCCCACGGTGGCCGCCACCTGGAGGTGGAAGACGAAGATCGCCAGGAAATTGAACAACGCCGCCCAGGCCACTGCCTGGTAGGGCTTGAGCACCCCGGTGGAGACGACCGTCGCGATCGAGCTGGCGGCATCGTGAAAGCCGTTGATGAAATCGATGGCCAGCGCCAGCACGACCAGCGTGGCGACGATCCAGAAGGCGACCTGAACGGTTTGCATGTGACGCGCGGGCGACCCGGGCCGCTCAGGCGTTCTCGAGGACGATGCCCTCGATCACCTTGGCCACATCCTCGCACTTGTCCGAGACCGACTCGAGCAGCTCGTAGATGGCCTTGAGCTTGATCAGCTGGCGCACATCGGCCTCGTCGCGGAACAGCTTGGACATCGCCGAGCGCATCACCCGGTCGGCGTCCGATTCGAGCCGGTCGATCTCGGTGCACAGCTTCAGGATGGCGTCGGCATTTTCCATGCTCGAGAGCATGCCCACTACGGTGCGCACCCGCTCGCAGCACATCTGGTTGAGGTCGGCGAGCTGCTGGGCTTCGGGAGTGACGCGCTGCAGGTCGTAGAGCATCGCCGATTCGGCGACGTCCTGGATCAGGTCGAGGATGTCGTCCATCTGCGTGATCAACTGGTGGATGGTGTCGCGATCGAACGGCGTGATGAAGGTCTTGTGCAGCAACGCGACGGTGTCGTGGGTGACGCGGTCGGCCGACTTCTCGATCGCATCGATCGATTCGATGCCGCGCTGGCGTGCGTCGAGATCACCGTAGTGGGCCATCAGCGAGGCGAGCTCGCGGCTGCCTTCGGCGATCCAGTCGGCATGCTGGTTGAACAGGTCGAAAAACTTCCCCTCGCGGGGCATCAGACGTCCGAACATGGGGCAGGCTCTTTGTCGAGGCGGGGCAAGGGTAGCAGAATCGGTCCGGCGCGCGGCCGTCAGCGGCTGGCCCGGCGTTCGATGCACTCGAGGTAGGCGTCCGAGTCGGGCAGGCTGCGGGTCCGCTGGGCTTTCCAGACCACCTCGCCCAGGCACTCGATGAGTTCGTGAGCCGCTTCGTGCGGTGATCCGCGGCGTGCCGCCAGCACATCATGGGCGCGCCGGATGCCGGGCGGCTGGTCGATCGAGATCTGCTCGGACACCGCCAGGTGCATCGACAGGTGCAGGAAGGGGTTGCTGCGACCGCCCTCGACCGGGTAATCGGCCAGCAGTGCCGCCGGCAGGTCAGCCAGGTCGGCGTGGTACTCGGGATGCTCGAGCATCCAGTCGAGCGCGATCGCCTCCAGCGGCGTGAGGGGCTGCGCGCCCAGGTGCTTGCCCCAGGCCTCGCAGAAAAACCGTCGGACGTCGTCCTTACCGGGGTTGAACATGGGCAGGCTCGGGGGTCTTGGGGCGGAAGCGGCACAGGTCGGCGACCGGACAGCGCCAGCATTCGGGGGTGCGGGCCTTGCACAGGTAGCGCCCGTGCAGGATCAGCCAGTGGTGGGCGTGGGTGCCGAATGCCTTGGGCACGTTGCGCAGCAGCTTGCGCTCGACCTCGAGCACGTCCTTGCCGGGTGCCAGGCCGGTGCGGTTGCAGATCCGAAAGACATGCGTGTCCACCGGCATGGTGGGCTCGCCGAAAGCGACATTGAGCACCACGTTGGCGGTCTTTCGGCCGACCCCGGGCAGGGCCTCGAGGGCCTCGCGCGATCGGGGCACTTCGCCGCCGTGGCGCTCCAGCAGCAGTTGTGCGGTCTGCGCCAGATGCCGCGCTTTCGACCGGAACAGACCGATGGTCTGAAGATAGGGGATCAGGCCTTCCTCGCCGAGCACCGCGATCGCCGCGGGGGTTCCCGCCACCGGGAAGAGGCGCCGGGTGGCCAGATTCACGCTCTTGTCGGTGGCCTGGGCCGACAGCAGGACCGCCGCCAGCAGCTGGAACGGCGTCTGGTATTCGAGCTCGGTGACCGGGTGCGGATCGAGGGCGCGCAGCCGCTCGAAGAAGGTCTGGCGATCGGCCGGCTTCATCGGACGGGCGTCCCGGCCAGTCGTTCGCGGGCCCGGCGGATCGCCGCTTCGATGACCGCGCGCTTGCGCGCGGTGTCGGCGTCGACGGGTGCATCCGAGAGCGCTTCCAGCTTGTCGGAAGCCTTGCGGGCGAGGCGCACGCGGTCGTCGCGTTCCTCGCGCACCAGCCGTCGTGCCCGCGCCTGGTGCCGCTGGCGGGCGGCGGTCGCATCGTGCGGCGTCCAGGGTGTCGCCGCGGGTTCCATCACGATGCAGTCGACCGGACAGGCCGGCACGCAGAGGTCGCAGCCGCTGCACAGGTCATCGATGACGTGGTGCAGGCGCCGGGTCGCGCCGATGATGGCGTCCACCGGGCAGGCGGTGATGCACTTGGTGCAGCCGATGCAGACCTGCGCGTCGATCCGCGCGACGCGGCGCGGCCCGGGCAGTCCGCGGCTGAGGTCCAGCGGCAGCGTGGGCTGCCCGAGCAGACCGGCGAGCCGGTCGGCACCCGCCTGGCCGCCGGGCGGGCAGCGGTTGATCGGCACCGCGTCGTCGGCGATCGCCTGCGCATAGGGCCGGCAGCCGGCGAAGCCGCACTGGGTGCACTGGGTCTGGGGCAGCAGCGCGTCGATCAGATCGACGCGCTGCGTGAGCGCGGCCTCCAGGGCGGGCACGGGGTGGCGCCGCCCGGGCCGTCAGGCGACCGCGTTGAGCCGGCGGGCCGGCTTCTGACGGTTCGCGGTGATGAACGAGCGGACCTGCGGGTAGATGATCTCGCGCCAGCGGCGGCCGCTGAAGATGCCGTAGTGGCCGGCGCCTTCGGCGGTCAGGTGCTGCTTGCTGCCCGGAGCGATGTTGGCGCACAGCGTGTGGGCCGCCTGCGTCTGGCCCGAGCCGGAAATGTCGTCGAGTTCGCCTTCGATGGTGAAGAGCGAGACGTTGCGGATGTCCTCGGGCGCGACGCGGATGCGCTGCCCTTCGAACTCGACATGCCATTTGCCTAACGGCAGCAGGTGGTCCTGGAACACGGTCCGGATCGTGTCCAGGTAGTACTCGGCCGGCAGATCGAGGACCGCGTTGTACTCGTCGTAGAACTTGCGGTGACCGTCGACGTCGTCGAGATCGCCTCGCACCAGGTCCAGGTAGTAGTCCCAGTGCGAGGTCACGTGCCGGTCGGGGTTCATCGCCACGAAGCCCGCGTGCTGCAGGAAACCGGGGTACACGCGGCGTCCGGCGCCGGCGTACTTGCCGGGCACGGTGTAGATCACGTTGCTCTCGAACCAGCCGAAGCTGCGGTTGGTGGCCAGGTTGTTGACTTCGGTGGGGCTGGCCCGGGTGTCCAGCGGGCCGCCCATCATGGTCATCGAGCGCGGCAGCTTCGGGTCCTTGAGCGTGGCCATGATCGACACCGCGGCCAGCACCGGCACGGTCGGCTGACACACCGAGATCAGGTGGACTTCGGGGCCGAGGTGGCGGATGAACTCGATGCAGTAGGCGACGTAATCGTCGAGGTGGAACGGGCCGGCCGAAGTGGGCACGTGGCGGGCGTCGAGCCAGTCGGTGACGTAGACGTTGTGGTCGGGCAGCAGCGCGCGCACCGTGTCGCGCAGCAGCGTCGAGTGGTGGCCCGACAGCGGCGCCACCAGCAGCACTGTGGGGTCGTTGGCCCGCTCGGCCAGCGCCTTGGGCAGCAGGCGTTCGAACTTGAGCAGGCGGCAGAAGGGCTTGGAGATTTCGATCCGCTCGGCCACCGTCACGTCGTGCTCGCCGATGCGGGTGCTGCGGTGTCCGAACTCGGGCTTTTCGTATTCCTTGCCGAGCCGGTGCAGCAGTTCCAGGCCGGCCGACATCCGCTTGGCCATCGGCAGATAGGACAGGGGGCTGTACGGGTTCGCGTAGAGCTTGCTTACCGATTCGGCCCAGATCGAGACCGGATGCAGGACGGCCCTCTGAACTTCGCGCAACTGATACAGCATGAATCGACTCCCAGTGGTCCGGCGGCGCGCGGATTCGGCGCACACAGGTGTTCGGCGCAGGCGGCTAGTTTACGAGGCCATGCTGCAACGCACAACCAGCGCAGGGGCCGGTATCGCGAATGTCGGCACCCATTGGCTGCCGTTCGGGCTGCCGTTCGTCAGTCGGTCGGGCAATGGCGCAGCCATTCGCGGGTGAGCCGCTCCTGCAGGCTGTTCTGGCGCAGGCGCTGGTCGAGCATCGGGAAATCCACCTCGTCGAGCGGCTGGTCCTGTTCGAAGCAGGTAAAGACGTAGCGGCGCACGCCGCTCACCGGATCGACACGGGCCTGCAGGCACTGGCCGCAGACTTCCTTGAGCATGCACTGCATGGGCGAGTTGATCGAGCCCAGCGCCCGGTGACCGGCCATCAGATGGGGCGCGAGCACGCGGTGACGTGCCGCGGTGACCGCCGCCATCAGGCGGTCGGAGCCGATGGTGATCAGGCGCTGCGCCTCGGACAGGGCGATCGGCACCGGGCCCAGTTCGCCGGTCGCCCACGCCAGCATCGCGTCGATCGGATTGCCGGCGTAGGCGCGGTCCTGGGGCCGACCCGGCGTGAAACCGGGTGCCTCGTCGCAGCACCAGACCACCACATCGGCCGCCGCCTGGATCTGCTCGACCTTGAAGCGGTCGATCCGCTTGCGGTAGCCGGCGAAGTAGAGCACCCGCGAACCGGCGGCGCGCAGCGCGGCGCCGATCGAGAACAGCACCGCGTTGCCCAGCCCGCCGCCGATCAGGACCACGGTTTCACCGGCCGCGATCTCGGTGGGCGCGCCGGTCGGGCCCATCAGCACCACCGGTTCGCCGGGCTGCAGGCGGGCGCACAGGTCGGTCGAGCCGCCCATTTCCAGGACGATGGTCGACACCAGACCGCGGGCCGGATCGACCCAGGCGCCGGTCATCGCCAGGCCTTCCATGGCCAGACGCGTCGGCAGGCCGGCGATGTCGCGGCGCGGCGCCAGCGCCTCGAAGTTCTGCAGCCGGTAGAACTGGCCGGGCTGGAAGCGGCGCGCGGCCAGTGGGGCGCGCACCACCACCTCGACGATGTCGGGGGCCAGTCGTTCGACCCGGACCACGGTGGCGCGCAGCAGGTCGCCCAGACGCTCGGCGAAGCGCTCGAATGGCTCGGCACTGGCCGGCGGGCGGGCGGCCAGCAGCCGCGAGATGACCGGATGGCCCTGGCGGGCCGACGCCATGGCTTTCACCACATTGCCGGCATACGACGGGTGCAGGTCGCCGAAGAAGGACAGCATCCGGCCGTCGGCCATCCGGCCGAGCAGCACCTGCGCGCGGGCCGGCTTCCCGCCGGCGCGCTCGGGGCGCACCGGTCGGCCGGCCTCGTCGATGGCCTGGAAATACCGGCCGTCGAGTTCGAAGTGACGGGGGTCTTCGCGGGCCAGCACGGTGTTCGGCTGGGTGCCGGCGGCGATGAAGATCGATCGGGCCGGCCAGCTCAGCTCGCCGCCCTCGCGCCAGTGGCCGGCGTCATCGCGGACCTGGTGGCGCAGCGTGAGGGACTGCGCGGCGCCCAGGGCATCGACGCCGACGGCGGCCGGCGCCAGGCACTCGGCGATGCGGATGCCTTCTTCGAGCGCCCGCTCGACTTCTTCATGATTCAGCGTGTAGGCCGGGCTGTCGATCAGGCGTCGGCGATAGGCGATGGTGACCCCGCCCCAGCCCTGCAGCAGTTCGGTGATCCGGGCGGGCTCACCGGTCCGCGCCGCGCGCTCGCGCTCGGCGCGGATCGCGCAGGCGTGGCCCAGGAACTCGTCGGCCACCGCACGGTCCTCGTCGCTCCAGCCCTGGCGAACCGCCGCCTCGCCGTGCAGCGCGCTCAGGGCCTGGTGGCGCTGCAGGAACTTCTCCACCTGCAGCGGGTAGTAGGCGAGCGATTCGGTGGCGGTGTCGATCGCGGTCAGTCCCCCGCCGATCACCACCACCGGCAGGCGCAGCTGCATGTTGGCCAGCGAGTCGGCGCGTGCCGCGCCGGTCAGTTGCAGCGCCATCAGGAAGTCGCTGGCGGTGCGCACGCCGCGCGCCAGTCCGTTGGGGATGTCCAGGGTGGTCGGACGACCGGCCCCCATGGCCAGCGCGATGTGATCGAACCCGAGCGCGAAGGCGTCATCCACCCCCAGGGTGCCGCCGAAGCGCACGCCGCCGCACATCGCGAAGGCGCTGCGCCGTTCGAGCAGTAGCCGGATCATCTTCAGGAAATTCTTGTCCCAGCGCACGGTGATGCCGTATTCGGCCACGCCGCCGAAGCCCGCCATCACCCGCTCGTCGAGCGGCTCGAGCAGGGTGTCGATGTCTTCGATCGGTTCGAAGTCGACCCGCGATCCGCTGGCCGCGACCCCGCTCAGCGCGCCGGGCAGGGGCTCGATCTTCAGCCCGTCGACCGCGAACACGTCATGACCGTCGTTCAGCAGGTGGTGCGCCAGGGTGAAGCCGGCCGGTCCGGTGCCCACCACCAGCACCTTGCGACCGCTGGGCGGAGCCGGCACCGGGCGGCGCAGGTTCAGCGGATTCCAGCGGGTGAGCAGGGAATAGATCTCGAAGCCCCAGGGCAGTTCCAGCACATCCTTGAGGGTGCGGGTCTCGGCCTGCGGGATGTCCACCGGCGTCTGCTGCTGGTAAATGCAGGCTTTCATGCAGTCGTTGCAGATCCGGTGGCCGGTGGCCGCCACCATCGGGTTCTCGATGGTGATCAGCGCGAGCGCGGCGACCGGATGGCCCTGCGACTTGACCAGGTGGAACTCCGAGATGCGCTCCTCCAGCGGGCAGCCGGCCAGTTCCGCGCCGAAGGCGTCGTGGCGCAGGGGGGCGTGGCCCTGGGCATCGGGCTTGCCGCGCAGCCCTTTGGCGCAGGAATCGGTGCCCTGCTGATGGCACCACAGGCAGTAATTGGCCTGGTCGAGGGCGCCGGCCAGGGAGGTGCCGGCATCGGTCAGCGCGAAGCCCTCGCGTCGGCGCAGCCGGCGGGTGTCGATGGTGGTGACGCGAACCGACTCGACGCGCTCGGTGCGGGCGTGGGCGAGCAGGGCCATCGGGTCGAGGCTGACGGGGTGGCGAAAGAGCACCTGGTGGCCGTGACGTGCCTGGCCGGCGTCGGTTCGAACCGCCCAGGCGCAGTACTGCGCGGCCAGCGTCAGCCGGTCGGCCTGCGCGTCGGCCTGCCACTGCTGCAGCGCGCGGGCAAAGACGAGCTCATCGAACGGCTGACCCAGCCAGCCTTCGAGGGTCGTCAGCGCCGGGTCGGGGTCGAAGTCGCCCAGTGACGCGATGTCGGGGAAGCCGAGCAGGGCGCGCCGCTTGACGAATTTCCACTTGGCACGGATCAGTGGCGCGAGCTCGGTGTGACCGGCGCGCAGCGCCCGCAGCGGTTCGACGATGCCGAACAACTCGCCGATGAAGGCGTCCAGATGCGCGGCCAGTGCCACCAGCAGTGCGGCTTCGTCGCGGGCGGCGGTCGCTGCGTCGGTTGGCGGGCCGGCGGCCGCATCGGCGGCGCTGTTGGCAGCGGCAGCGGCAGCGGCAGCGGCAGCCGCAGCGATGCGTGCCGCGACCAGCCGGTCGGCCAGCACCGCATCGCGGTCGCGCAGCCGCGCCAGGAACGCGGCATCGACGCGCTGCAGTCCCTCGCTTCGGTACAGGTCCTGAAAACCGAGTCCGAAGGCGAGGTCCCCCATCAGCGCTCCAGGAACTGCAGTTTTTCCTTGATGTCTTTCCAGTCGTCGGCGTCGGGCAGGCCTGGCTTGGTGCGGGTGATGCTGGGCCACAACTTGGCCAGTTCGGCGTTGATCGCGACGAATTTCATCTGGTCGGCCGGCGTGTCCTCCTCGGCCTTGATCGCATCGACCGGGCATTCGGGGATGCACACCGCGCAGTCGATGCACTCATCGGGGTCGATCACCAGCATGTTCGGGCCGACGCGGAAACAATCGACGGGGCAGACATCAACGCAATCGGTGTATCGGCAGCGGATGCAGGATTCGGTGACGATGTGAGGCATGTTCGCAATCCACGGACAGGAGTTGACGGTGATTCTACCGCGAGGTACTTTGCAGCGACCAGCAATGAAGCATTTGCTTCATTAGCAGAGCCGGAGCGCAGTGATGACGGCACAGCCGCAGGGGTCTTGTCAGCAGTCTTTCCAGCGCGCCGGGAGCCTCGAGGGCGCTCTGGCGACGCTGGCGCTCGGGCCGGTCACCGTGCTGGCCGGCGGCACCGACCTCTATCCCGCGCTGGCCTCGCACCGAGCCGGTTCGCCGATGCTCGACATCAGCGCGCTGGCGCCGTTGCGCGCCATCACCCGTGTCGGGGCAGAGACCGGCGCCGCACCGGCGCTGCGCCTGGGCGCGCTCACCACCTGGTCGGCGCTGGCCCGCGGCGCACTGCCCGGCTGGGCGCGTGCGCTTGAACTGGCGGCCCGCGAGGTGGGCGGTGTCCAGATCCAGAACCGCGGCACGCTGGGCGGCAACCTCTGCCATGCGTCGCCGGCGGCCGATGGCGTGCCGGCGCTGCTCGCCCTGGACGCTCGTGTCGAACTGGCCAGCCATCGCGGCGTGCGCTGGCTGGCGCTTGATCAGTTCATCCTGGGGCCGCGGCGCACCGCCCGGCAACCCGATGAACTGCTCACCGCGATCGAATTGCCCGAGCCGGCGCCGACGGCGCGGTCGACGTTTCTGAAACTCGGCCATCGCCGCTATCTGGTGATCTCGATTGCGATGGTGGCGATCGCCCTGGAGCTGGGCGCCGACGCCCGGGTGACCGGCATTCGCCTGGCGGTCGGGTCCTGCGGCCCGATGGCGCGCCGGCTGCCCCTGCTCGAGGAGCGGCTGATGGGTCGACTGGCGCCGCTGGATCCGGATTCGGTGAGGGCGCTGATCGACGCCGCGGCGCTCGCGCCCCTTTCGCCGATCGACGATGTCCGCGGCACCGCCACTTATCGCCTGGATGCGGTGGGCAGCCTGATCGCCCGCGGAGTCGCCGGCCTGTCGCGCGAGGCCCTGTCGTGAACCGCTCGGGGGTGGACAACCGCTCCGGGGCGGTCAATCGGATCGGGGGGCTCGAATGACCGGCACTCCCCCACAGCCGCTCGTCCGGGCAACCGCGCTGCGGGTCAACGGGCAGCCGGTGCGCCTGCTGGCGGGCGGTGCGACCCGGCTGGCCGACGCGCTGCGCGACGAACTCGGCCTGACCGGCACCAAGATCGGCTGCAATGCCGGTGACTGTGGGGCCTGCACCGTGCTGATCGATGGCGAGCAGGTCTGTTCGTGCCTGGTCGCGGTCGGCCAGTGCGAGGGCGTTTCGGTCACCACCGTCGAAGGCCTGGCGGCGACCGGGCCGGCGCCGCAAGTCTCGCGGCTCCAGCAATCCTTCATCGATCACGGCGCCGCTCAGTGCGGCATCTGCACACCCGGCATGCTGATGGCGGCGGCCGACACGCTCGCGCGCCATCCGGATCCGACCGAGGACCAGGTGCTCGACGGTCTGGGCGGGGTGCTGTGCCGCTGCACCGGCTATCGCAAGATTGTCGAGGCAGTCCTGGCGGCCGGCGCCGCGGGCGTGGCGGCGGGCGAGGGCGCCCGCGCAGTGAGTTGCGCCGCCCCGGCGGCGGGCACGGCCGTCGGCGCCCGCCTGCCGCGCCGCGACGCGCTGGCCAAGGTCACCGGCGCCGCGGTGTGCGGCGCCGACCGGGCGCCCGACGACGCCCTGTGGCTGCGGGTGATCCGCTCGCCGCACGCCAGCGCGACCTTTCGCCATGGCGATCTCGACGCCTTCGTGGCGGCCCACGGGCTGCGCGGCGTGGTCACCGCCGCCGACATCCCCAACAACCGCTTCGCCATCTTCCCCGATCTGCGCGATCAGCCCGCGATCGCGCCGATGCGGGTTCGCATGCCCGGCGAGGCGGTGCTGGTGCTGGCGGGCACCCGCGCCGCGGTCGAGGCGGTCGATCCGGCGCTCGCGCCGATCCACTACGATCCGCAGCCCGCGGTGGCGGAGCCGGCGCAGGCGCTGGCGCCCGGCGCGCCGGTGCTCCACGAGCGCTGGCCCGACAATGTGCTGTGTCGCGGCCGCGTGGTGCGCGGCGATGTCGAGGCCGCCCTGCGCGAGGCCGACCCCGCGCGCGTGCATGAATCGACCTTCGAGACCGCCTACGTCGAGCACGCCTATCTCGAACCCGAGGCCGGCTGGGCGACGTTCACCCCGGCCGGCGAAGGGCAGGGCGCGCGCGTCACCGTGTTCGGCTGCACCCAGACGCCCTACATGGACCGCGACGAGATCGCGTTCATGTTCGATCTGGTCCCGACCGATGTGCGCATCGTGCCCTCCGAAGTCGGTGGCGGCTTCGGCGGCAAGCTCGATCTCTCGATCCAGCCGCTGCTGGTGGCGGCGGCGCGCAAGTTCGGCAGCGCGGCGCGCATCGTGTTCGAACGCGGCGAATCCATGGCCTCGACCACCAAGCGGCATCCGAGCCGCCTGCAGGCGCGCCTGGCCCTCGATTCGACAGGCGACCTGCTGGCCTATGACTTCAGCGGCGATTTCAACACCGGTGCCTATGCGTCCTGGGGGCCGACGGTGGCCAACCGCGTGCCGATCCATGCCAGCGGCCCCTACCGGGTGCCCCACCTGCGCGCGCTGACCCGCGCGGTGCACACCCACAACACGGTGTCGGGCGCGTTCCGCGGATTCGGCGTGCCCCAGTCCACGTTGCTGATCGAGACACTCATCGATCAGGCGGCGCGGGCGACGGCGCAGGATCCGCTGGAGTACCGGCTGCGCCAGGCCTTGCGGGCGGGCGACGTCACCCCGACCGGGCAGCGGCTGCAAGCCAGTGTCGGTCTGCGCGAATGCCTCACCGCCCTGCGGCCCGGCTGGCAGCAGGCGCTGCGCGAGGTGCAGCGCTTCAATGACGAGCAGGTCCGTGTGGAAGCCGCCGCGTCTGCTTCTGCGTCGGCCCCGGAGCGCACCCCCGGCGGGCGGCGGCGCGGCGCGGGCGTGGCCTGCATGTGGTACGGGATCGGCAACACGGTGATTGCCAACCCGTCGTCGATGTCGATCGGCCTGCGCCCCGACGGCCGCTTCGTGCTCTACAACGGCGCGGTCGACATCGGCCAGGGCACCTTCACCATCCTGCCGCAGATTGCTGCCGACGCCCTGGGCGTGGCGGTCGGGCTGATCGATCAGGTGGGCCCGGACACCGATCTCACCGCCGACGCCGGCAAGAGTTCGGCCTCGCGCCAGACCTTCGTGTCCGGCAACGCCGCGCGTCTCGCGGCGCTCGAGCTGCGCGCGCGCCTGCTGGCGCTGCTCGACTTGCCCGAGGACGCACAGTTGCGGCTGGACGGCACGGTCCTCGTCGGCCGCGCCGCCGGCGCCGAGCGCCGTGTCGCGCTGACCGGCCTGCCGCTGGATGCGCGCGGCCATGTCGCGCAAGGCGACGGCTATTTCAATCCGCCCACCGTCGCGCTCGACGCCAACGGTCAGGGCGTGCCCTACGCCACCTATGGCTTCGCTGCCCAGTTCGCGGTGGTCGAGGTTGATCGCGACCTGGGCACGGTGCGCGTGCTGGCGATCCACGCCGCCCACGATGTCGGGCGCGCGGTCAACCCGACCCAGGTGGAAGGGCAGATCCACGGCGGCATCGCCCAGGGCCTGGGCCTGGCGCTGATGGAGGAATACCTTCCCGGGCGCACCGACAACCTGCACGACTACCTGATCCCCAGCGCCGGCGACATTCCGCCGATCACCGTGCACCTGATCGAGGATCCGGAGCCGCTGGGGCCCTTCGGTGCCAAGGGCGTGGGCGAGCCGGCGCTGGTGGCCACCGCGCCGGCGATCCTGAACGCGATTCATCACGCCACCGGCGTGCGCATGGGCCGCGTGCCGGTCACCCCCGACCGGCTGCGCGCGGCGCTGCTTCAGGCGAGGTCGCCATGACCGATGCCATCGCCGTGCCCGCGGCCAAGGCGGGCAAGATCGAGTGCGACGCCTGCCCGGTGCTGTGCCAGATCACCGAGGGACGCAGCGGCGCCTGCGACCGTTACGCGAATGTGGGCGGCCAGCTCACCCGGGTCGACCCGGTGCTGCTCATGGGGCGGGCCGATGCCGCGGTCCGGTTCGCCGACGGTCTGGACGACTGGGCGGGCGGTGTGGTCGGCTCCGATGTGTTCGTGACCGGCGTGGGGGCCGGCACCACCTATCCCGACTACAAGCCCGCGCCCTTCATCGTCGGCTCTCAGCTCGACGGCGTCGACACGGTGACGGTGGTCACCGAGGGCATCTTCAGCTATTGCAGCTTCCGGGTGAAGATCGACACCGACCGGTTCCTCGGCCCCGAGCGCGCGGTGGTGCGCCACCAGGGCGAGGCGGTCGGCCATGTCACCACCCAGGAATACGGCTCGCAGTTCCTGTCGCTGGGCGGGGTGCACCACCTCACCGCCGGCAGCAAGCGCGAAGGCCGCATCACCTGCGACCTGATGATGGCGATGGGCAACCGTCAGCCGGTCGACCTCGAGATCGAGGGCGGCGCGCGCCTCACCGTGCAGGCCGGCTGCGCACCGATCGTCAATGGTCAGCCCGAGCGGCGCATGCGGGTCGGGTGCGGCTCGGCCACCATCGGTATCTTCGCGCAGCAGTGGCTCGGCCATGTCGACGAGGTGGTGGTGGTCGACGACCACATCACCGGCGTGCTGAGCGAGCACCAGGCCGGCCAGTGCCTGGACATGCCGGTCTCGGGCATCCGGCTGCGCGGGCGCCGCTCGACGCCGGGGCGCTACTTCCAGGTGGCCAGCCCGGGCACCGGCTGGGGCGGCACCGACATCACCGATCCGCTGTCGATCATCGAGGGCTGGAACCCGAAGCGGGCCCGGCCGGGGCTGCGCCTGCTGATGGTGTCGACCACCGGCGACGACGCCGAATACTTCGTCCTCGACGAATCCCTGCACCCGGTGAAGGCGCCGATGCCCGAGGCGGTTCGCCGGGTGGTCGAGCGGATCGGCGAGAACTGCGAGCCGTCGCTGGCCACGGTGCTCTTCGTGGCCGGGGCTGGCGGCAGCCTGCGCGCCGGCGTCACCGACAACCCGGTGCGGCTCACCCGATCCATCAAGGACCTGCTGGTGAAGGTCACCTGCGGCGGCGCGCCGGCCTATGTCTGGCCTGGCGGTGGCATCACCGTCATGGTCGATGTCGCCCGGATGCCGGCCGCCAGTTTCGGCTGGGTGCCGACACCGGCGATCGTCGCGCCCATCGAATTCACCATGCGCCTGGCCGACTACCGCGCGATGGGCGGCCATGTCGACCGGATGGTCAGCCTGGCTGACCTGCTGGCGCGCGGCGGGGTCCGGGGCGAGGCGTGGAATCCCCTGAATCCCTGGCCGGCCGCCTTGCCGGGCAGCGAATGAACGGCGCGGTGCGTGCGCGGCTGGGGCCCGCCCGCTGGCATTTCCAGCACGGCCCGATCGACCTGGTCATCGGCGCCGAGGGCGACGCCGATGCGGTGCGGGCGGCGCTCGAGGCCGCCTGGTCGCGGTTTCAGACGGTGCTGCCCGAACTGGTCAGCGAACTGTCCTGCCTGCGCGAGCCGGTCGGGGACCGCTGCGCGCTGCGCGGGCCGATCGCGCGGCGCATGTGGCAGGCCTGCGCGCATTTTTCGCCGGCCTTCATCACCCCGATGGCGGCGGTCGCCGGCAGTGTCGCGCAGGAGATCGTCGGCTGCTTCGCGCGCGACGGTGTGCACCGCGCCTGGGTGAACAACGGCGGCGACATCGCGCTGCATCTGGCTCCCGGTGAGCGGGTGACCCTTGCGGTCTGCGCCGACCCGCGCCGGCTGCCCGACGCGCAGGCCGATCGACTGGTCATCGAGGCGGACAGCGCGGTGCGCGGCGTGGCCACCAGCGGCTGGCGCGGCCGCAGCTTTTCCCTCGGCATCGCCGACGCGGTCACCGTGCTGGCCGGCGAGGCCGCGCTGGCCGATGCCGCCGCCACCCTGATCGCCAACCAGGTCGACGGCGACGATCCGGCGATCGAGCGCCGGCCAGCCTGCGAGATCAAGGACGACAGCGACCTGGGCCGGCTGCCCGTCACCGTGCGGGTCGGCCCGCTCCCGCTGACCCTGATCGAGGCGGCGCTGGCCCGCGGCGCGCGCTTTGCGCAGGCGCTCGTCCAGCGCGATCTGATCGTGCAGGCGATGTTGTCCCTGCAGGGTCGATCGCGTATCGTCGTGTCATGAAAAAGGTGCTTCGATGATCGAGATCCGCCGCCAGTGGACCCAGGTGGAAGACATCTTCCACGAGTTCGGCCCGGCCGCCGCGCAGCCGGTGCGTCGCGGCACGGTGGCGGCGGTGCTGCGCAATCCCTACGCGGGTCGCCATGAACCCGACATCCTGCCGATGATGGCGGCGCTCGAACCGCTGGGCATCCAGATGGCGGCCGCGCTGCTGGCCGCGCTGCGCCTGCCGGCCGGCGCCATCGAAGGCTACGGCAAGGGCATCGTGGTCGGCAGCGCCGGCGAGATCGAACACGGTGCGCTGTGGCATGTGCCCGGCGGTTATGCGATGCGCGAGCTGCTCGGCTGGAAGGACGGCGTGAAGGGCGGCAACGCCCGGGCGATCGTGCCCTCGACCAAGAAGGTCGGCGGTCCCGGCGCGCGCCTCGACGTGCCGATCACCCACATCAATGCCAGCTATGTCCGCAGCCACTTCGATGCGATCGAGGTGCATGTGCCCGGTGCGCCCGCGGCCGACGAGATGGTGGTGATCCTGGCCATGACTGCCGGCGGGCGGGTGCATGCCCGGGTCGCCGGTCTCGCGGTCGCCGATGTGCGCGGCGAGGACGGGCTGCGCTGAAACCCCGACGCCTCCGGGCGTCGCTGACGATTCCAGAAAGAAGCGCCGACATGAAAGCCAGGATCCGCAAGCTCATCACCTGCGTCGAGGAGACCCGCCTCGAGATGGGGCGTCCGGTGTCGCCGGTGACCCGCAAGGCGGTGGCGATGGCCGTCATCGCCAATCCCTATGCCGGCCGCTACAGCGAGAACCTGGACGAACTCATCGCGATCGGCGAGGAACTCGGTGAACTGCTCGGCCAGCGTTGCATCGATGCCCTGGGCATCGAGCCCGATCAGGCCGAAAGCTATGGCAAGGCGGCGATCGTGGGCGAGGGCGGTGAACTCGAGCACGCCGCCGCGCTGCTGCACCCGAAGCTGGGCGCACCGCTGCGCAAGGCGGTGGGCAGGGGCGCGGCGCTGGTGCCCTCGGCCAAGAAGATGGGCGGGCTGGGCGCGGCGATCGACGTGCCGCTCGGCCACAAGGATGCCGCCTTCGTGCGCAGCCATTTCGATGCCATCGAGGCGAGCGTGCAGGATGCGCCGCGCGCCGCCGAGATCGTGGTCGCGGTGGCGGTCACCGACAGCGGTCGGCCGGCGCCGCGGGTGGGCGGTCTGCTCAAGCACGAGATCAAGGGCGAGGACGGCCTGCGCTGACGCAGGCGGGTCTCGGGTCATCACGCAGGGCGCGATGCGCGCGCACAACCATTCCGATCCACCAGGGGAATCACGCATGAAAAGACTGATCGCGGCCATGGCGGCCACCTCGCTTGCACTGGCCGCCGGCATCGCGGGCGCGCAGACGATCCGCATCGGCGAGCTCAACAGCTACAAGAGCCAGCCGGCCTTCCTGGACCCCTACAAGAAGGGCTGGGAGCTGGCCGTCGACGAGATCAACGCGGCAGGCGGCGTGCTCGGGCGCAAGATCGAGGTCATCTCGCGCGACGACAACGGCAACCCCGGCGACGCGGTGCGGGTGGCCGAGGAACTGGTGTCGCGCGAGAAGGTCGACCTCCTCTTCGGCACCTTCCTGTCGCACATCGGCCTGGCGGTGACCGACTTCGCCAAGCAGCGCAAGGTCCTGTTCCTGGCCGCCGAGCCGCTGACCGACAAGATCACCTGGCAGAACGGCAACCGCTACACCTTCCGGCTGCGGCCCTCGACCTACATGCAGGCGTCGATGCTGGTGCCCGAAGCGGCCAAGCTGAAGAAGAAGCGCTGGGCGATCGTCTACCCGAACTATGAATACGGGCAATCGGCGGCGGCCACCTTCAAGGAACTGCTCAAGAAGGCGCAGCCCGATGTCGAGTTCGTGGGCGAGCAGGCGCCGGCGCTGGGCCGCATCGATGCCGGCGCGGTGGCGCAGGCGCTGGCCGACCTCAAGCCCGATGCGATCTTCAACGTGCTGTTCGGGGCCGATCTGTCGAAGTTCGTTCGCGAGGGCAACACCCGGGGCCTCTTCAAGGACCGCGCGGTGGTGAGCCTGCTGACCGGCGAGCCCGAGTACCTCGATCCGCTGCGCGACGAGGCCCCCGAGGGCTGGATCGTCACCGGCTATCCCTGGTACAGCCTGAAGACGCCCGAGCACGACAAGTTCCTGCTCGGCTACCAGAAGAAGTGGAAGGAGTATCCGCGCCTGGGTTCGATCGTGGGCTACGCGTCGATGATGTCGATCGCCGCGGCGATCAAGAAGGCCGGTGGCACCGACACCGAGAAGATGATCGCCGCCTTCCGCGGTCTGCAGGTCGACACGCCGATGGGTCGCATCAGCTATCGCCCGCAGGACCACCAGTCGACCATGGGCGCCTATGTGGGCGTGACCGCGGTCAACCAGGGACGCGGGGTCATGAAGAACTTCCGCTACATCGACGGCGCCACGGTGATGCCGTCGGACGCCGACGTGGCCAAGCTGCGCCCGGCCCAGTGAGGATCGCCGCCGCCGGCGTGCCCGTCGCCCGCCCGGGCAGCGGGCACATCGGGGTGGCCTGACACCATGATTGCTTCGCTCAGCGTCCAGCTCCTCAACGGGCTGGCCGGCGCCTCGACGCTGTTTCTCATTGCGGTCGGCCTGTCCCTGATCTTCGGGGTCACCCGGATCGTCAATTTCGCGCACGGGTCGATGACCATGATCGGGCTCTATGTCGCCTGGTCGCTCACCGAGGTGCTGGGCCGCGGACCGCTGGGCTTCTGGGGCGCGGTGCTGGTCTCGGCGCTGCTGGTGGGTCTGCTGGGCGCGGTGATCGAACTGCTCGTGCTGCGCCGCGTCTATGCGGCCCCCGAACTCTTCCAGCTGCTGGCCACCTTCGCGGTGGTGCTGATCCTGCGCGATGTCGCGCTGGCGATCTGGGGTCCGGAAGACCTGCTCGGACCGAAGGCGCCGGGCATGAAGGGCGCGGTCCAGGTGCTCGGCCGGGCAGTGCCCGAATACGACATCTTTCTCATGTTCGTCGGACCGGTGGTGCTGGGGCTGCTGTGGCTGATGCTGCACCGGACCCGGCTGGGCGTGCTGATCCGGGCCGCCACCCAGGACCGCGAGATGGTCGGGGCGCTGGGTGTGAACCAGGCGTGGCTGTTCACCGGCATCTTCGCGCTCGGCTCGGCGCTCGCCGCGCTGGGCGGTGCGCTGCAGCTGCCGCGCGAACCGGCCAACCTGGGGCTGGACCTGACCACGATCGGCGATGCCTTCGTGGTGGTGGTGGTGGGCGGGATGGGCAGCATCCCCGGCGCCTACCTGGCGGCGCTGCTGATCGCCGAGATCAAGGCGCTGTGCTATGGCATCGGTTCGGTCACGCTGTTCGGCGTGGCGTTCTCGTTTTCCAAGCTGACGCTGGTCGTCGAGTTCCTGGTGATGGCGGCGGTGCTGATCGTGCGGCCCTGGGGCCTGCTCGGCAAGCCGCAGGGCGCGGTGCGCGCGGCCGGCCATGTCGAGGCCCCGATGCATCCGATGGGCGCGGCGGCGCAGCGCTGGCTGCTGGCGCTGCTGGCGGTGCTGCTGCTGGTGCCGGCGGTGGCCACGCAGTTTCCCTATGCCACCGTGCTGCTGATCGACATCCTGATCGCGGTGCTGTTCGCCGCCAGCCTGCACTTCATCATGGGGCCGGGCGGGATGCATTCCTTCGGTCACGCCGCCTACTTCGGCCTGGGTGCCTATGGCGCGGCCCTGCTGCTCAAGGGCACCGGCGTGCCGATGGAGGTCGCGCTGATGGGCGCGCCGCTGCTGGCGCTGGCCGGCGCCGCCCTGTTCGGCTGGTTCGCGGTGCGCCTGTCCGGCGTCTACCTGGCGATGCTGACGCTGGCGTTCGCCCAGATCGTCTGGTCGGTGGTGTTCCAGTGGGACGACATCACCGGCGGCAGCAACGGCCTGGTCGGCGTCTGGCCCTCGAGCCGGTTCGCGGACAAGACCGCCTACTACTACCTGACCCTCGCCCTGGTGGTCGCCGGCGTCTTCGCGCTGCGCCGCATGCTGTTCTCGCCCTTCGGCTACGCGATGCGGGCCGGCCGCGATTCGCCGCTGCGCGCCGAGGCGGTGGGCATCGACGTGGTCCGCGTGCACTGGGCCGGCTTCATGATCGCGGGCCTGTTGTGCGGGCTGGCCGGTGCCTTGTACGCCTTCGCCAAGGGCACCATCTCGCCCGAGGCCATCTCGGTGGGGCGCTCGGTCGACGGTCTGGTGATGGTGCTGCTGGGCGGCATCCAGACGGTGGTCGGGCCGGTGGTCGGCGCGGCCGCCTTCACCTGGCTGCAGGACACGGTGATGCGCGCGACCGACTACTGGCGCGCGCTGATGGGCGCGGTCATCCTGGTGCTGGTGCTGGCCTTCCCGCAGGGCATTGCCGGCGGTGTCTCGGCGCTGCTGGGCCGCTGGCGCGCACGGCCGGGGGTACGGTCATGAGCGCCGCGCCCGCCCTGCTGCGGGTGACCGACCTGTCCAAGGCCTTCGGCGGGGTCCAGGCGGTGGCCGGCGTCTCCTTCGACCTGGCCGCCGGCGAGCTGCTGGCCCTGATCGGACCCAACGGCGCCGGCAAGTCGACCTGCTTCAACATGATCAACGGCCAGTTGCGCCCGGACGCCGGCCGCCTGACGCTCGACGGCCGGGACATCGGCGGCCTTCAGCCGCGCGAGATCTGGCGACGCGGCGTGGGCCGCACCTTCCAGGTGGCGGCAACCTACGGCTCGATGACGGTCGCCGAGAACGTCCAGGTGGCGCTGCTCTCGCACGAGCGCCAGCTCTGGCGGCTGTGGCCGCGCGCCGCTGCCCTGCATCGCGGGCGCGCCCTCGAGCTGCTCGAGCAGGTCGGGCTGGCCGAGCGCGCCGACGACCCCTGCAGCACCCTGGCCTACGGCGACATCAAGACGGTCGAGCTGGCGGTGGCGCTGGCCAACCGGCCGCGCCTGCTGCTGATGGACGAACCGACCGCCGGCATGGCGCCGCGCGAACGCCATGCGCTGATGAGCCTCACCCAGCGGCTGGTGAAGGAACTGGGCATCGCGGTGCTGTTCACCGAGCACAGCATGGACGTGGTGTTCGCGCATGCCGACCGGATCCTGGTCCTGGCCCGTGGCGAACTCATCGCCGCCGGCTCCCCGGACCAGATCCGCGCCGACGCCCGGGTCGCCGAGGTCTATTTCGGCAGCGGGCGCCTGACCGGTCGGCCGGGTGGCGCTGGCGGTGCCCCCGCATGAAAGCACCGATGCGCATTCCCACCGGAGTCCGTCCATGAGCGCCCCGTTGCTGCAGGTGAGCCGGCTGCGTGCCTGGTATGGCCGGGCCCAGATCCTGTTCGATGTCGACCTCGAGATCGGCCCAGGCGAGGTGGTCGCGCTGATGGGCCGCAATGGCGCCGGCAAGAGCACCACCATGAAGGCGATCATGGGGTTGCTCGATCGCACCGAGGGCGAGGTGCGCTTCGACGGCCAGGACATCCGTGGCGAGCCGCCCTACCGGATCAGCCGCATGGGCCTGGGCTGGGTGCCCGAGGACCGGCGGGTGTTCACCGACCTCACCGTGCTCGAGAACCTGCAGGTCGGTCGCCAGCCGCCGCGCGCCGGCGCCCCCCTGTGGACCGAGCAGCGGCTGTTCGATCTGTTCCCCAACCTCGGGCGCATGCCCGATCGTCCGGGCGGGCGCATGAGCGGTGGCGAGCAGCAGATGCTGACGGTGGCGCGCACGCTGATGGGCAACCCGCGGCTGGTGCTGCTCGATGAGCCCTCCGAGGGCGTGGCTCCCCTCATCGTCGAACAGATGGCCGCGATGATCCAGGCCCTCAAGAAGGAAGGCCTGTCGGTGCTGCTGTCCGAGCAGAACCTGCCGTTCGCGGCGGCGGTCAGCGACCGCGCCTATGTGCTCGAGAAGGGCCAGGTGCGCTTCACCGGCACCATGGCGCAGCTCCAGGACGATGAGTCGGTGCGCCGCCAGTACCTGGCGCTCTGAGTCCGACCCGGCGCCGCCGAGCGGCGCTCCCACCCCCCACGCAAGGAGTCGAAGATGTCAGGTCCCGCAGGTGTTGAACGCTCCGGCAAGGTGGTCATCCGCAACATTGGCCTGCTGCTGTCGGGCGACATCGACCGACCGATCCTGGAGGCCGACACCCTCGTGGTCCAGGACGGGGTCATCACCCAGGTCGGGCGGGCGGCCGACTGCGACACCAGCGAGCCGCACCGCCTGATCGATGCGCGGGGCACCGCGCTGGCGCCCGGCCTGATCGATTCGCACACCCACCCGGTGTTCGGCGACTGGACGCCGCGCCAGAACCAGATCGGCTGGATCGAGTCCTGCCTGAACGGCGGCGTCACCACCATGATCTCGGCCGGCGAGGTGCACCTGCCGGGCCGGCCCAAGGACATCGTCGGCGTCAAGGCGCTGGCGATCACCGCGCAGCGCGCCTTCGAGGGCATGCGGCTGGCCGGCGGCGGTGGCGGGGTGCGGGTGCTGGCCGGCGCGCCGGTGATCGAGCAGGGCATGGTCGAGCAGGACTTCGCCGACATGGCGGCCGCCGGCGTGCGGCTGCTGGGCGAGATCGGTCTGGGGTCGGTGAAGGCCGGCGACGAGGCCCGCCAGATGGTGAACTGGGCGCGCAAGCACGGCATGCAGAGCACCATCCACACCGGCGGACCGTCGATCGCCGGGTCGGGCATGATCGACGAACTGGTGGTGCTGGAAGCCGATGCCGATGTCATCGGCCATGTGAACGGCGGTCACACCTCGCTGTCCTACCGGGCGGTGTGCACGCTGTGCGAGAAGAGCTCGCGGGCGCTGGAGATCGTGCACAACGGCAACGAGCGCATCGCCATCCTCACCGCCCGTCATGCGATGGAGCTGAAGTGCCCGCACCGGGTGATCCTGGGCACCGACTCGCCGGCGGGTTCGGGCGTGCAGCCGCTGGGCATGCTGCGCATGATCGCGCTGATCTCCTCGATGGCCGAGATCCCGGCCGAGATCGTGTTCGGGTTCGCCACCGGCAACACCGCGCGGATGCGCGATCTGCCACAGGGCCTGATCGAGGTCGGCCGGCCCGCCGACTTCGTGTTCATGGATCGCGCCCAGCACAGCGCCGGACGCGACCTGCTCGACAGCGTGCAACTGGGCGACATCCCGGGCGTGGGCATGGTGATGATCGACGGACTGGTGCGCTGCCAGCGCAGCCGCAACACGCCGCCGGCCGTCGAGGTGCCCGTGATCGTGTCGTGACGACCCGCGTTCGCGACGCGCAGGCCACCCGCGCCCGCATCCTGAAGGCGGCGGTCCGCGAGTTCGCGCGTCACGGTTTCAGCGGTGCGCGCGGCGAGCGCGTGGCCCGCGCGGCCCGCTCCTCCGAGCGGATGGTCTACTACTATTTCGCCAGCAAGGAGGGGCTGTTCCGTGCCGCGCTCGAGTCGGTCTACGCCTCGCTGCGCGACGCCGAGAGCACGGTGCGTCTGGACGAGGCCGAGCCGCTCGAGGCACTCGAGTCGTTCTGCCGTTTCGTCTGGGATTACTACCTGAAGCACCCGGAATTCATCGGGCTGGTGAACACCGAAAACCTGCACCAGGCCCGTCACCTGCGGCGATCGCCGCAGCTCGACGAACTCGTCTCGCCGGTGGTCGGGCAACTGGGCGCGCTGCTCGAACGCGGTCAACAGGCGGGCGTGATGCGCGCCGGCGTCGACCCGGCGCAGCTCTACCTGGCGATCGCCTCGCTGGGCTACTTCTATCTGTCGAACCAGCACACGCTGTCCGCGGTGCTGGGACGCGACCTGTTGGCGCCCGGGCACCTGCAGGCGCACTGGCTGGCGGCGGTCCAGATGATCCGGCGTTTCGTGGCGCTCTGAACGGCCCCCTGGCGGCTGGCGCGCCCGGGTCGACGGTCTCCCGCGCGCGATGGCGCGGGCTGGCGCGCCGGTCAGGGTTCACACCATTACCCTTGCGGCCCGGAACCCTGTAGGCTTGTGTGGTTCCGAAGGGCATCCGGCCGGTGATCACAACCGTCGGCGCCTCTTCTCGGCACACGGGAGATCAGATGAGTTCGGATGCGAAGCGCAAACCCTCACGGGCGGCGAGCAACATGAATTCGATGGCGGCGCTGACCGACCGGCATGCCAAGCGCATGCTGACCGGCCGGGTGGAGTCCAAGCCTTCCGACTATGCGGACCGCAGCGCCAGCGCGGTGATGCAGCGGCTTGGCCTGGCCCGGCGCGCGCTTGAGGAACGTCAGGTACTGCGCGAACTGGGTCTGCTCGATCCCTGATCACGCCGCGGCGCGGGCGTGCCGAGGTTGTCCCCAATCGCTGTGGATAAGACCCCGGGTAACTCCTTCTCCAGCCTTTGCCAGCCTTTGCCAGCTTGGCTTTGCGGCCCATTGCCGCAATTCGCGGCAGTGCGCACACAGCCTCGGACGCCTCGAGCGACCCGTCTATCCTGCCTTCAGTCGAACAGTGGCAGCGTGTCGGCGCCAGCGGTCGGTGAGGGCTCGCGCACGCCGGCCACCGTCGCTTCGCCCGGTCGGCTCAGGTGGCCTGCCCGTACCCCCAGCAGCCGGATCCGGCGCCCGAGCTCGACGCGTCTCAGGCACAGGCCGGCGTGATGGCGGATGTCGGCTGCCGCCTGGACCGGGTGGGTGAGTGTGCTGTCGCGGGTCACCGTCCGGAAGTCTTCGAAGCGCAGCTTCAACCCGATCGAGCCGGCCAGATAACCCTTGCGCTTGAGGTCATCGGCCAGCCGGCTGCACAGGTCGGTGAACAGCGCTGACAGCGCCGCGCGGTCGCGCACCGCATGCAGGTCGCGCTCGAAGGTGGTCTCGCGGCTGATCGACTTCGGTTCGCTGGCGATCACCACCGGGCGCTCGTCGCGCCCATGCGCCGCCTCGTGCAGCCACGCGCCGTAGGCGCGGCCGAAGTGATCGAGCAGCCAGGCCGGCGAGGCCTGCGCCAGTTCACCGATGCTGCGGATGCCCAGTTCGTCCAGCCGGGCCGCGGCCTTCGGCCCGACGCCGTTGATCCGGCTGGCCGGCAGCGGCCAGATCCGGCGCGCGAGGTCGTCCGGCTGCAGAACGGTGACGCCGCCGGGTTTGTCCAGATCGGAGGCGATCTTCGAGAGCAGCTTGTTGGGCGTGATGCCGATCGAGCACGACAGACCGGTCGCCGCGTGGACCGCGGCGCGCAGCGTCTGCGCCAGGCCGGGTGCCGCCGCCCAGGGATCGGGGGCCTGGGCGAGCAGGTCCGTCAGGTCGATGTAGATCTCGTCGACCCCGCGGTCCTCGACCAGTGGGGCGAGCGCCCGGACGGCGGCCTTGAACCGGCGCGAGTAGTGACGATACTGCTCCATGTCCACCGGCAGCAGGATCGCCTCGGGCGCGAGTCGCGCCGCCTTCATCAGGCCCAGCCCGGCATGCACCCCGAACGCGCGCGCCTCGTAGGTGGCGGTGGTCACCACGCCACGGCCGGCGTACTCGCGCAGCCGCGAGAAGGCCTGCGCCGGTGCTTTCGGTTGGCCCTCAAGGGGCCGGGGCTGATGGCGGCTCGAGCCGCCGATCACCACCGCCTGCCCGCGCAACGCCGGATAGCGCAGCAGTTCGACACTGGCGTAAAACGCATCCATGTCGAGATGGGCAATGAATCGCGGGGCCGGGTTCACGGTGCCCGATGATACTTGGCCCGGCGGTGAACTAAACTGGGCTCTGGCGAGCCTGCCATCCGTCACCCGTCCACGGTTGCCCCATGATCATTCACTCCCTTCTCGACACCGACCTGTACAAGTTCACGATGATGCAGGTCGTGCTGCACCACTTCCCCGGCGCGCAGGTCGAGTACCGGTTCAAGTGCCGCAACGAAGGCATCGACCTGGTCCCTTTCATCGAGGAGATCCGCGAGGAGATCCAGCACCTGTGCACGCTGCGCTTTCGCGAGCGCGAACTCGACTACCTGCGCGGCATGCGCTTCATCAAGAGCGACTTCGTCGACTTCCTGGGCCTGTTCCAGATGAACGAGAAGTATGTGACGGTGCTGCCCTCACCGCGGCGCAACGGCGAGATCGAGATAACGCTGCGCGGCCCCTGGCTGCACACCATCCTGTTCGAGATCCCGGTGCTGTCGATCGTCAACGAGATCTACTTCCGCAACACCGTCAGGCTGCCCGACTATGCCAGGGGCCGTCAGCGGCTTGACGAGAAGATCGGCCAGATCGTCGGTCAGCCCGACCTCGCCGACATGAAGATCGCCGACTACGGCACCCGCCGGCGCTTCTCGCGGCTGTGGCATGAAGAGGTGCTGCTCGAGACCACCAACAAGCTCGGCCCGCACATGGCGGGTACCTCCAACGTCTATTTCGCGATGAAGTACGGCCTGACGCCGCTGGGCACGATGGCGCATGAATACCTGCAGGCCTGCCAGGCGCTGGGCCCGCGCCTGCGCGACTCGCAGACCTTCGCCTTCGAGACCTGGGCGCGCGAGTATCGGGGCGACCTCGGGATCGCGCTGTCCGATGTCTACGGGATGAGTGCTTTCCTGCGCGACTTCGACCTGTACTTCTGCAAGCTGTTCGACGGCGCGCGCCATGATTCCGGCGACCCGTTCGACTGGGGCGAGCGGCTGATCGCCCACTACGACAGCAATCGGGTCGACCCGCGCACCAAGACGCTGATCTTCTCCGATGCGCTGACCTTTCCGCTGGCGGTCCGCCTCTACCGGCGTTTTGCCGACCGGGCGCGGCTGGCCTTCGGGGTGGGCACCAACCTGACCAATGACCTGGGCTACCAGCCGCTGCAGATCGTGATCAAGATGGTCCGCTGCAACGGCCAGCCGGTGGCCAAGCTGTCCGATACCCCGTCCAAGAACATGTGCGATGACGAGGCCTACCTGCAATACCTGAGGCAGGTCTTCGAAATCCACGCCTGAAGGCCCTAGAATCGGCGCACCGGCGGATGCTCACGCCAGGCGGCGTCGAGCCAGTTCACTCAATCGGGAGGCGTTGTGTCCGACATCAAACTCAAGCGCAAGCACGGGCTGGGCCTGAAGAAGGCGAGGATCGCCGCGCAGAAGGTCGCCGACGATCTGTCCAGCGAGTTCGGGATGACCAGCGAGTGGGACGGCGATGTGCTGCGCTTCAATCGCAGCGGCGTGCATGGCGAACTGCACGTCTCGCGCGACGAGGTGCACCTCGATGCACGGCTGGGCCTGCTGCTGTCGGCCTTCAAGCCCAAGATCGAAGCGCACATCAACGACAACTTCGATCGCTACTTCGTCTGACCGGTCAGCGCTGACCAGGCGTGGAACCGGGCTTGGCCCACCCGGTCGGCGAATCCGGGGCGCACGCCGGCACCGTCGGAAAGGGCTCGTGATGACACGCGAACGGATGTCCAGCGTCGACCACGCCTGGCTGCGGATGGATTCGCCGGCCAACCTCATGATGATCGTCGGGGTCTGGATTTTCGAGGCGCCGATGACGCGCGAGGCCCTTGCGCAGCGCCTGCGCGAGCGCTTTCTGGCCTTCGGGCGCTTTCGGCAGCGGGTCAGCACCGATGAGCAGGGTATCTGGTGGGTCGATGACGATTCGTTCGATCTCGATCGCCACCTGGTGGCCGAGCGGCTCGCCGACCCTGGCAGCGAGCGGCAGCTTCAGAAGCGCGCGGCCGATCTGGCGGTTCGTCCGCTGGCCCCCGAGCACCCGCTGTGGCAGTTTCATCTGGTCGAGGACTATCGCGGCGCCAGCGCGCTGATCACGCGCATCCATCACTGCATCGCCGATGGCATCGCGCTGGTCAAGGTGATGCTCTCGATGAGCGACGACGGCGTCGCGCCAGCGCCTCGACCCCGCCGGCGCGCCCGGTCGCGCGCCGCACTGCCGCCGATGCCACCACTGGACGACCTGCTGTCCGGTGGATCGCGGCTGGTGCAGGACGCGCTGTCGATCGCGCTGATGAACGAAGACTCGCGCACCCGGTTCAAGGGTCCGCTGGGCCGCCGCAAGGCGCTCGCCTGGAACGCTCCCTTGCCGCTGGCCGACGTGAAGGCGGTGTGCCGGGCGCTGGGCGTCTCGGTCAACGATGTGCTGCTGTCCTGCGTGGCGGGTGCGCTGCGCCGCTACCTGGTGGACCGGGGTGACGACACCGCCGGCATCGAGATCCGCGCGATGGTGCCGGTGAACCTGCGCGCGCCCGACGACCCGCCCGACCTGGGCAACCGCTTCGGTCTGGTCCCGCTGGTGCTGCCGGTGGGCATCGCCAATCCGCTGGCGCGCCTGTACGAGGTGCGGCGCCGGATGGGCGAGCTCAAGGGGGGCTTCCAGGCGCCGCTGGCCTACCTGCTGCTGGCGGTGCTCGGCCAGGGGCCGCGGGCGCTGCAAGGCGGCGTGCTCGACTACCTGGCTGGCAAGTCCACCGCGGTGATGACCAATGTGCCCGGACCCGCCGAGCCGATCCGCATTCTCGGCAACACCGTCGGCCGGCTGATGTTCTGGGTGCCCCAGTCGGGCCCGATCGGGATGGGCGTCTCGATCCTGTCGTATCGCGGCGGCGTGCAGTTCGGGGTGATGACCGATGCCGGGCTGTGTCCCCAGCCGCAGCGGATCATCGACGGCTTCGCGCCCGAGTTCGAGCGGCTGCTGCTCACGCTGGCGCTGCTGCCCCCCGAGCTGCTGACCAAGGGGGCACCGGACCCCGACGAACTCGAGCATCGGCTCTTCGGAGCGGCCGCGGCGCCGGCACCGCTCGCGCGGCGCCGGCCGGCGCGCCGGTGAACGGCTTCGACGCCGCCCAGTGGGCGCTGGTGCTGCTGTCCGCCTTCGCCGGTGCGGTCGTGGGCGGCATCGGCGGCTTCGGCACCGGGGTGATCCTCACCGCGGTGCTGGTGCCGATCCTGGGGGTGAAGGCCACCGTGCCGACGCTGGCCCTGGCCGGCGTCATCATCAATTCGGGCCGCTTCTGGTTCTATCGGGCCGACATCGACTGGCCGACCGCCGGCCGTGTCTTGGTCGGCGCGCTGCCCCTGCTGGTACTGGGCACCTGGCTCTATTCGAAGCTGGATGCGCGCCCCCTGGGTCTGGTGATGGGGACGCTGGTGGTGCTGAGCGTGCCGATGCGCCGCTGGCTCAAGCGGCGCCGCTGGCAGGTCGGGCCGGGTGGCATGCTGGCGGGTGGCGCGCTGTTCGGGCTGGCCAACGGCATGGCCTCCGGCATGGGCGTCATCCTGGTGTCGCTGCTGCTGGGGGGCGGGCTGGCCGGCACCGCGGTGCTGGCCACCGATGCCTTCGTGTCGATCCTGGTCGATCTCGCGCGCGCCGCCCTGTTCGGACGCTTCGCGCTGCTCGATGCGTCGACGCTGTTCCTGGGCGTGGCGATCGGCCTGGCCACCCTGCCGGGCAGCGCGCTCGCCTCCTGGCTGGTGCGGCGGATGCACGCCCGCCTGCACAGCTTCTACATGGAAGCGCTGATCCTGGCCGGCGGCGTGGCGATCGTGGTGGCCACCTGGCGCGCGCCGGCCTGAACTCCCCGACGTCCTAGTCGAGCAGGGTTTTTTCCATCTCGCGCCGAAACCGCACCGCCTGGCTGGTGGTGTCGATCTTGACGTCGGCCCAGCGCACCGGCGAGCCGGCGGCCACCTTGCGTTTCAGGGTGCAGCCATGGGCCAGGCCCAGCGGCAGGCCGCCCACCGCCAGCGAGTCGCGTGCCGGCATCAGGCGTCCGTAGACGGTGAATCCGCCCTCGCCGTCGAGCGTCTCGCCCGGGTGCAGATCGCGCTTGGCGGTGGCGACGACGTCGCCGTGCCAGGCGATCGGGGCCCCGGTGGCTTCGCGGCGCAAGCCGACCGAGGCCACGCTGATGCCCAGTTCCAGGCCGATCAGGTGATAGGGCTTGTACATCGCGGTGTAGTTGCCGGTGGAATCGGTGACCAGACCGTATTCCTGGAAGCAGCGCCGGACGTAATCGCTGTCGCCCGCGAAGGTGACGTAGACGCCCCAGCGCAGGTCGCGAAACACCGGGCGGCCGTCGCGCTCCAGGCTCGAGATGACCTCGACCTGACCGCGATGATGCAGCTGGCCGCCATCGGCCGCCGGACGCAGCACGCGCGCCAGGTCGTCGACGCCGCACGGCGGAAACGCCAGCCCCGACGGCGCCGGCAGCAGGCCGGTGGCATTGGCCACCGCCGCCATCTCGATGGCCGACTTGGTGCCGTCCAGGAAGGAGTTGAACATCTGCGGATTCATACCGCCCGCCTTCGCCTGCTCGGGCGACAGCCCGTAGTGGGACCAGACGGTCTCGGGCGTCGAGGCGTGGTACTGGGGCAGGTACTTGGTGCCCTTGCCCGCGGCCACCACCTCGAAGCCGGCGGCGCGCGCCCAGTCGACCATTTCGCAGATCAGGGCCGGCTGGTCGCCGTAGGCCAGCGAGTAGACGATCCCGGCCTGGGCGGCGCGCCGCGCCAGCAGCGGGCCGGCCAGCGCATCGGCTTCGACGTTGACCATCACGATGTGCTTGCCGTGCTGGCAGCAGGCCAGCACATGCGCAATGCCGGCGGCCGGACTGCCGGTGGCGTCGATCACGATGTCGATGTGCGGGCTGGCGATCAGGGCCTGCGCATCGTCGGTGATGCAGGTGCTGCCGTTTCGGTCAGCCAGCTCGAATCGCCGTGCCGTCAGCCGATCGGCTGGCCAGCCGACCCGCTTGAGCGCCTCGCGCGCGCGCGCCGGCGACAGGTCGGCCACCCCGACCAGATGCACGCCGCGGGTGCGCAGCACCTGCGACAGGTACATCGAGCCGAACTTGCCCGCGCCGATCAGTCCGATCCGCAGCGGCCGGCCTTCCTCGGCGCGCTGCACCAGCATCCGGTGCAGGTTCATGTCAGGCCGCCTGCCGGGTCAGCGCGGTCGGCCACGGCAGACCCCGGACATCGTCGCGGGTGAGGCAGTCGTCGCCCAGGCACTGGATCGGGGTGAAGTCGCGGTGGGCGATGTGGTCGGGCCGGTTGAACTGGGTGATGTGGTTGCTGACCGCGCACAGGCTCAGGTACACGATCACCCGGTCCCACGGGCTCATGTTCGAGGGCGAGCCATGCACCAGGCAGCCGTGGAAGATCATCATCGATCCGGGCGGTCCCTTCGGGGCGACGATGCCACCCTTGGCGACCAGTTCGCTCACCTTGTCATTGTCGAGCGTCCACAGCGGATAGCTGGTGGTGGTGAGGTCGTGACCGGCCGCGACCACGCCTTCCTTGTGCGAGCCGGGGATGAAGTAGAGCGGCCCGTTGAACTCGTTGACCTCGTCCAGGAAGATCGCGACATTCATCGCGCGCGGCTGCGGCATGCCGTCGTCGCGATGCCAGGTGCCGAAGTCCTGGTGCCATTGCCAGACATCGCCGTCGAAGGCCTGCTTGCCGTTGATCTTGAACTGGTGCATGTAGACCGGCTCGCCAAAGTACTGCTCGACCGGCTCGATCATCCGCGGGTGACGGCCCAGGCGGGCGAACGCATCGTTGTAGGTGTGTGCCGCGAAGCTGGTGCGCGGGGTGACGCCGTCCTTTTCGCGAACGATCTCGGGGCGGTGCTCGGCGTAGATGCGCGGCACTTCATCGAGCAGGACCTTCATCTCGGCCGCCGAGAACAGGCTGGGGAAGAACAGATAGCCGTCGCGTTCGAACTGCTCCAGCTGTGCGGGGGTCAATTGCATGGGGGTCTCCTGCGGAAGTCGAAAAAGGATAACCGACTTCCGCGCCGCAGCCGGCTCGGCGTCAGTCGTCGGCCACTTCGGCTTTCGCCAGTTCGACATCGAGCCGCTCCATCGCATCACACGGCTCGCACTGCGCCGCTTCCTGGTAGAGCTGCTCGGCCTGCTTCAGCCCCTTCTTGCCATCGAGCATCACCAGCGCGTTGGCGTATTCGATCCGTGCGATCGCCGAGTCGGGGTTGAGCGCCAGCGCCTCGCGGAAATGGCGGATCGACTCATCGCGCTTGACGCCGTAGGTCATCGCGCCGATCAGCGCGCCCACCTTGTCGATCACCTCGGCATGAAAGGCGCCCAGTGCGATGTGCCCATCGGCGTGCGCGGGCTGTAGCTTCAGGGCCGTCTCCAGGCTGTTGCGCACCTTGCCGCCCAGTCCCTGGGCCAGCGCCTTGGTGACCGAGATGCCCTGGCCGTAGCGTCCGACCGCAAAGGCATGCAGGTAGAACGCATTCGCGTTCTTCGGCTCGGCGGCCTGCAGCGCCTCGCAGCGCGCCGCGATTTCCTGGTAGATCGCGAGCTTGCGGCTGTCGGATTTCTCGAGATAGTGGGCGTAGATGCAGGCCGCCTTGTTCGCCGCGTTGCTGCCGGCCGCGTTGCCTGCGGCCAGCCCCCGTTCGACCGCCTGGCCGAAGTCGCCGGCGTGATAGGCCTGCCAGGCGTGAAGCGCGGCCTTGTCCCTGGGAAAGGGTTCGGCGTCGCCCCGATGCAGCCGGGCCCAGTGCTTGCGCAGGCCGGCGTCGTCATGCCGGTAGGCGGCATCGGGGTGGGGGAAAGCGGTCCATCGGGCCATCGTCATCTCCTTGGTCGCGGTCAGTGCTCGAGACAGTCGCTCAGTGTCGCGCCCGCGCCAGCCGCAACGCCCGATCGAGATCGTCGAGCGCCAGTCCGAGCCGGTCGGTCGCGGCGCGCAGCGCAGTGCCTGCGGGACGGCGCCTGCCGGGCGGTTCGACCAGGGTCAGGGAAGGGTCCTCGAGCACGCGCCGGTTCAGTCGCATGCCGTGCGGCGCCAGCACCCGGTTCAGCGGATCGAAGCGCGCCAGCAGGTCCAGCCGGGTGTGCTGATACGCCTGCTCGCACACGCGCCGGCGCGAACTCACGGTGAAGATGCGGGTGAAGAACAGCGCGGTGTCGTCGCCGCGCGGCTCGAGCACCACCAGGCTCGCATCCGGGTGGGTGCTGCCGTATTTTTCCAGGCCGGTGGTCATTCGCGACCGGATCACCGTGCGCATCGATTGCGACAGGATGACCGGCAGTCCGGCCTGTGCAATGGTGCCGGGGCGGGTCAGCGCGCCGCCGCTGAAGGGCACCAGCGGATTGACGCAGAACAGCAGCCGCACGCCGTCATTCAGGGCCACCGACGCGTGCAGCGTCTTGTTCAGGGCGCCGTCGACGAAGAAGCGCCCGTCGATCCTGACCGGCCGAAACACGCCGGGCAGGGCGCAGGAGGCGATCACCGCACGCGAGATCGGTACATGGTCCCGGCCGGGGCTGCCGAACGCCACCGGCTGACCGGTGTCGATGTCGGTGGCGACGATGCGCAGGCGCCCGCGCAACTCGCGAAAGTCGTTGGTGCGGTGGTCGGCCTGGAACAGCCGCTCCAGCGTCTGCTCGATCGGCCGCGCATCGAGCACGCCCGGTGGCATCGAGCGGGCGATCCGTTCCAGCGCATCCCACGTCGAGGCGCGCAGCCCGCGCGTGCCGGTCGCGGCGAGCGCCATCAGTGCCTGGCCGGCGGTCAGCGGCACGGCGACCAGCGCCTTGCGCAGCAGTTGCCTGGCTGGACGCAGGATCGACGCCGGATCGAGCGCGGAATCGGTGTCGTCGATGAACATCCGAACCATCTGATGCGCGTTCTGTCCATTGGCCAGGCCGGCCGCGATGAAGGCGCCGGCGCTCACCCCGACATAGGAGTCGAGCTCGGTCAGGTTCAGGCCCTCCACGCCCTCAGCCAGCGCGGCCAGCGCGCCCAGCTCATAGGCCGCCCCGAGAAAGCCGCCACCGGCCAGCGCCAGGCCGACCGGGTGGCGGCGAGGCGCGCGGCGGGCGGGTTTTTGGCGTGCCGCACGCGCCTGCCGATCCGTCGGCGGATCCGTCGGCTGATTCGTCGGTGGATGCGTCGGTGGATGCGTCGGTGGATCCGCCGGCGAATGAACCCGCGCAGCCATCGGTCAGGACCTCGGAACGGCCGTCACGGCGGGTGGGCTGCCGGCCGGGCTCAGGCCTGCGTGGCGGCCGGCTTGCGGGCGCGCGGCTTGCGCACCCGTGCCGGTTTGGAGACCACCGCGCTCACCTCGATCGGGCTGTCGAGGGCTGGTGCCGGCGTCGCCGATGCGGCCCTGGTGCGCGATTTCCGGGCCGGCTGCGCCCGCGCGGCGGGCGCCGTCTCGTCCTGTCCGTTGCCCTTGCGCGCCGCGGTGCGGCGCGGTGCACTCTTGCGCGCAGCGCCGGTGCTGGCGACGCTGGCCTTGCGGGGTGCGCGGGCCGTGCCGGCCGCACGCCGGGGCGCGGCCGCGCGCGGCAACTCCCCGCCCAGCGCCTGAACCGCCGCAGTCAGCTGATCAACCCGATCGATCAGCGCCTGGACTTCCTTGCCGGTGGGCACGCCGAGCCCTTCCAGCGTGCGCGCGACCCGATCCTCGAAGACCTGCTCGAGCCGATCCCAGGACTCCCCGGCCCGATTGCCGATCTGGCTACTGACTTCGCTGACCCGTCCGGCGACCTCGCCGATCCGCTCCTCGGCCATCGCCCGGGTGCGGGTCTGCAGTTTCAGGCCCTCTCGCACCAGCACCTCGAATGCCTTGGCGGGCTCCTTGCGGGCCTTCGCGAACGATCCCAGGCCGGCCAGCCAGATCTTCTCGGCCGATTCGCGGATCGCGTCGGCCAGGTGACCGCCTTCTTCCTTGCTCTCGGCCATTGCCTTCAGTTTCTTCACCATGATGTGTCCTTGAGGGTTGTCGGCGGGGCGCCGCCAGGCTGACGTGGGATGGCCTCCAGTCTGGGGTCGGAGGACTAGTGCGCGCACACCAATCGCGCCGTGCGCGGGCCCGCTCGCCGGATCCGAAACGTCGATCAGCGCCAGGCTTCCCGATTATGGCGACCAATCGATGCGTTCGCCGTTGCGCCCGCTCGCCGCGGACGCAGTTGGTCCGGCGCAAGCGCTTGTCGCCGGGCTGACCGGGTGCAATGATCGCCGACGCTTCGGGTGGCTTCCGGGCGGCGCCGAGGGGGGCCGAAGGATGCCGAAGGGTGCCGCTGGCGGCGGACTCGCCCGCGCACCGTCCGATGCCCGCGCTCAAGGAGATTGCCGACATGACCTATTTCATCACCGGCGCCACCGGCTTCATCGGCAAGCGCCTGATGCGCAAGCTGCTGGCGCGTCGCGGCTCGACCGTCCATTTCCTGGTGCGCGACGCCTCCCCCGAACGGCTCGCACCGCTCTACGCGTTCTGGGGCGTGGACGCCCGGCGTGCGATCGCGGTGCCCGGCGACATCGCCAGGCCGGGGCTGGGCCTGAAGGCGTCCGACCGGCGCGCCCTCACCGGCAAGGTGAGTCATTTCTATCACCTGGCCGCCCTGTACGACCTGGACGCCGACGAGATCTCGCAGGTCCGGATCAATGTCGAAGGCACCCGCAACGTGGTCGCCTTCGCCAACGAGATCAAGGCCGGCGGTTTTCACCACGTCAGCTCGATCGCGGCGGCGGGCCTGTTCGAGGGCATCTGGCGCGAGGACATGTTCCAGGAGGCCGAGGGACTGGACCACCCGTACTTCTCCACCAAGCACGCGTCCGAGGCGATCGTGCGCGAGGACTGCGTGGTGCCCTGGCGGATCTATCGCCCGGGCATGGTGGTGGGCGACTCCAAGACCGGCGAGATGGACAAGATCGACGGCCCCTACTACTTCTTCAAGCTGATCCAGCGGATGCGGCAGCTGCTGCCCCCCTGGATGCCCACCATCGGAATCGAGGGCGGGCGGATCAACATCGTCCCGGTCGATTTCGTCGTCGCTGCGATGGACCACCTCTCGCACGCGGACGGCCTGGATGGGCGCTGCTTTCACCTGGTCGACCCCGACCCGATGCGGGTGGGCGATGTGCTCAACACCTTCGCCCGGGCCGCCCACGCGCCCTCGATGACGCTGCGGATCAACGCGGCGCTGTTCGGCTTCATTCCGCGTGGCGTCAAGAAGAGCCTGATGGCGCTCACGCCGGTGCGACGCATCCGCAACGCGATCATGAAGGACCTGGGTCTGCCCGAGGACATCCTGCGCTTCGTCAACTACCCGACCCGATTCGACTGCCGCGAGACCACCGCGGCGCTCAAGGGAACCGGCATCGCGTGCCCGCGCCTGGACGATTACGCGTCGGTGATCTGGGACTACTGGGAGCGTCACCTCGATCCCGACCTGTTCATCGACCGCAGCCTGCGCGGGCAGGTGGCCGGCAAGGTGGTGCTGATCACCGGCGGCTCCTCCGGCATCGGCCTGGCGGCGGCCGCCAAGATGTCACAGGCCGGTGCGATCACCATCGTCTGCGGGCGCGACGAGGCCAAACTCGCCCAGGCGCGCGAGATGATCGCGGCGCAGGGCCATGAGCTCATTACTTTCGCGGTCGATCTGGCCGATCCGCAGGACGCCGACCGGATGGTGAAATGGCTGGTCGACACCCACGGCGGCGTCGACATCCTGGTGAACAACGCGGGACGCTCGATCCGCCGCGGCATCGAGAACAGCTACGACCGCTTCCACGATTTCGAGCGCTGCATGCAGCTGAACTACTTCGGCGCGCTGCGGGTCACCATGGGCCTGCTGCCCGGCATGCTGGCCAAGCGCCGCGGCCATGTGATCAACATCTCCTCCATCGGCGTGCTCACCAACGCGCCGCGCTTCTCCGCCTATGTCGCCTCGAAGGCGGCGCTCGATGCCTGGACGCGCTGCGCGTCGTCCGAGTTCGCCGATGCGGGCGTGAAGTTCACCACCATCAACATGCCGCTGGTGCGCACGCCGATGATCGCGCCGACCCGGCTCTATGCCAACGTACCCACCCTGTCACCCGAGGAGGCGGGCGATCTGGTGGTCGATGCGATCGTGCACAAGCCGGTGCGCATCGCCACCCGGCTCGGCATTGCCGGTGAGGTGTTGCACGCCACCGTTCCGCGGATTGCGCAGATCATCATGAACACCTCGTTCCGGATGTTCCCCGACTCCGACGCGGCCAAGGGCCGTCAGGACGGCAAGCCGGCGCCGCTCAGCGCCGATCAGGTGGCGTTTCAGCAATTGATGCGGGGCATTCACTTCTAGGGTTGTCGGTGCCCGCGCCGGTCGGATGCCCGGCGTGCGCCAGCGCGGCCGCGGTCCACGCCCAGACCCGCGGCTCGCGCACCAGGCTCAGATGTCCGATCCCGCCGGTCTCGATGGTGTGTGCTCCCGGCAGGGTCTGGCCGGCCTGCGGTGCGACGATGTTGTCGTGATGGCTGAGGATGACGGTGGTCGGAGGCCGCGGGCGGCCGGCTTCATCGGCGGCGAGCCGGGTGAGCCAGGGGCTGTCCGGGCGCATCTGGCGCGCGTTCTCGCCCTGTCCGAAGCGGGCGTGGAAGGTGCCCCGGTGCGGGCTGCCGATGGTGACCAGCGCCGCGACCCGCGCCTCGGGGTGAAGGCGCAGGAAGGCGCGCGCCGCGAGCCCGCCCATGCTGTGGCCGACGAGCGCCGCGCGCGGCGCCCCGGTGCGCGCCAGCAGGCGTCCGAGCGCCCGGTCGATCTGCGCCGCGCTGGCGTCGATCGAACCGAACACCGGCTCCAGGTCGACCGCCTCGATCGCATGCCCGCGCGCGGCCAGCCAGGCGGCCATCGGGCGCCACATCTGCCGGTTGCAGCAATAGCCGTGGATCAGCAGCACCGGCAGCGCGTCCGGCCGCCCGCGGTTTGGTTCCGCTGCCTCCCCGGGCAGCGGCCGCGGCGCAAGCCAGGGTTGCGCGAACTGGAAGATCAGCACCGAATCGCGCCATTCGCGCAGGAACAGCCCGAGCGCGGCTCGCACGCCCAGCCGCCAGGGCGCCGGCGTCGGGCTGCCGGCGAACCAGGCCAGGCCGAAGTCCAGTGCGATGATGGCGCCATGCCACAGCAGCGGGGCGGCCAGACCCAGCGCGAGGCTGGGCAGCGGTGCCAGCCCGGATTGCCAGGCGAGGGCGGCCAGCCCGGCCGCCACGGTCAGTTCGAGCAGGACGATCAGACGAAGGAGCCGGGCCAGTCTCATGGCGTCAGTATGACCGAGGGCCTGCCCCCGATTCCATCCGCGTGGTGCTGCCGGGGCTCAATCGCGGCGGGTGGCGCGCGGTCCGCCGGGCGGGCATGCCGCGTTACCATCGGTTCCGCATGAACACGTCCCTCGATCCAGGGCCGCGCCTGGCGCAGGCCGCCGAACGCGTCTCGCAGATGCGCCGCGCGATTGCGGCCGATGACTCGCTGCGCGCCTGGACCGGCGCGCTCAAGCAATGGCAGGCGCGGCGCCTCGCGCAGACCCATGCTGATCTGCTGGCCAGCCCCGACACCGCCGCCGCGGCGCGTTTCTTTCTCGATGATCTCTATGGCGCCAAGGACTTCGCCCGCCGCGATGCCGAACTGATCCGGCTGCTGCCCACCATGATCCGGCTGCTGCCGGCCCGCGCGCTCGCCACCGTGGCCGGTGCGGTGGAACTCGATGCGCTGTCCGAAGGGCTGGACGAAGCCATTGCCCGGCGACTGCAGGCCGTCGCTGCCGACGCCATCACCGAGACGGCCTATGCGCAGGCCTATCGTGCCAGCGCCACCCGGGCCGAGCGCGAGCACCAGCTCGATCTGGTGCTGGGCATCGGCCAATCGCTCGAGGGGCTGGTGCGCCATCCGATGATCGGCCGCCTGCTGCGCGCGATGGCCGTCCCGGCCCGGCTCGCCGGACTGGCCGAGATGCAGGACTTCCTGGGACGCGGTTTCAGTGCCTTTGGCGGCATGCCGTCGACCGCGCATTTCCTCGCGCAAATCGACCAGCGGGAGCGCTCGATCATGGCCCGGATCTTCGAGGGTTGCGACGAGGGCTGGATCACCGGGGCAAAAACAGGCTAGAATCTTGGGTTCACCCGAATCCTTGCTGCGACGCCAGACGCCGGCCCGCAGCCTTTGCCAATCCCGGCTACAGCCCACAAGGAGCCCAGATGCGTCACTACGAAGTCATTTTCATCGTCCACCCCGATCAGAGCGAGCAGGTGCCCGCCATGATCGACCGGTACAAGGCCATGGTCGAAGCCCAGCAGGGCAAGATCCATCGCGTCGAGGACTGGGGTCGGCGCCAGCTGACCTACCCGATCCAGAAGGTGTCCAAGGCGCACTACGTGCTGCTGAACATCGAATGCGGTCAGGGAACGCTGGCCGAACTCGAGCACGCTTTCCGCTTCAACGATGCGGTTCTGCGTCACCTGACCGTGTCGATGCGCAAGGCCGAAACCGCGCCGTCGCCGATGTGGAAGCAGATCCAGCGCGAGGAGGCCAAGAAGGTCGTCCCCGAACCCCAGCCGACAGCCGCCTGACGCGATTGACGCCGTCTGTCGAATCGTCTCCCGCGCCTGCGAGTGCTGTCGTCACCCGTGATCCGATCCGGATCGCCAATCGGGTCGAACTGATGGCCACGCTGCAGGCGACCGAAGGGTTGCGATACACGCCGGGCGGCATCGCCGTGGTGGATGCCGTGATGAAGCATGTTTCCGAGCAGCGTGAAGCCGGGGTGACCCGGTCGGTCGAACTTGAGGCCGCCGTTCGTTTCTCCGGGCCGCTGGCCCAGCGGGCGAGCGCGATGGCCCTGGGTTCGACGCTGCTGGTCCGCGGATTCCTGGCGCCCCGTCGGCGACAGTCGAAACAGCTGGTTGTGCATGTCAACGAATTTGAATTGATCGAGGTGTGATATGGCGTTCTTTCGCCGTGGTCCCAAGGATGGCAAGAAAAAGCGTCCCTCCCAGAATGCGCTCTTCAAGCGCAAGAAGTTTTGCCGTTTCACCGCCGAGAAGGTCGAGTGGATCGACTACAAGGATGTCGAGGTCCTGAAGGACTTCATCACCGAGACCGGCAAGATCATTCCGGCCCGGCTCACCGGCACGAAAGCCAAGTATCAGCGTCAGCTGACCGAGGCGATCAAGCGCGCGCGTTTCCTCGCGCTGCTGCCGTTCACCGACAACCACTGATCGGGATAGGACGAAATCATGCAGATCATCCTGCTCGAGAAGGTGCTCAACCTCGGCGCGCTCGGCGACGTGGTGCGCGTCAAGGACGGCTACGCCCGTAACTTCCTGATCCCCAAGGGCAAGGCGCGCCGCGCCACCGCGGTGGCGATCAAGGAATTCGAAGTCCGGCGTGCCGACCTCGAAAAGATCCAGGCCGACAAGCTCGCCGCGGCGCAAGCCGAAGGCGCCAAGCTCGACGGACTCACCGTGCCGATCGCCCAGAAGGCGGGCGTCGACGGCCGTCTGTTCGGTTCGGTCACCAACCATGACATCGCCGAGGCGCTGGGCAAGCAGGGCTTCACCGTCGAAAAAGCGATGGTTCGCCTGCCCAACGGTCCGCTCAAGATCATCGGCGAGCACAAGGTGCAGGTCGCGCTCCACGCCGATGTCGTGGTCGAGATCTCGGTGGTGGTGGCGCCCGAAGTCGCCTGAATCCTGGCGGGCCGATGCCCGCCAACCAGCTGGCCCGCGCGCTGCGCCGGGCTGTGCGGCAACGGGGGCCTCGCGCCCCCGTTTTCTTTCTTGCGCCGGCCGCCGGCACCGCTAAGATGACGGTCTCCCCAGGCGCAACCCCATGAGCAGCGAAGCCCCCCGTTCCTTTTCCTCCGGACCCCCCGACCGCGAGGTTGCCGCGTTGCGGGTGCCGCCGCATTCGATCGAAGCCGAGCAGTCGGTGCTGGGCGGGCTGCTGCTGGACAACCAGGCCTTCGACCGGGTCGCCGACCTGCTGCGCGATGACGACTTCTATCGCCATGATCACCGCCTCATCTGGCAGCAGATCTCGCGCCTGATCGAACGCAGTCATCCGGCCGATGTGGTGACGGTGTTCGAGGCCCTGAAGACCGCCGGCAAGATCGACGAAGCGGGCGGGCTGCAGTACCTGAACGCGCTGGCCCAGGAGACGCCCTCGGCGGCCAACATCCGCCGTTATGGCGAGATCGTGCGCGACCGCGCGATCCTGCGCCAGCTGATCACCACCTCCGACGAGATCGCCACCCAGGCCCTGAATCCGCAGGGCAAGGACACCCGGCAGATGCTCGACGAGGCCGAGTCCAAGATCTTCCAGATTTCCGAGGACGGCTCGCGCGGCACCGCCGGTTTTCAGTCGCTGCAGGACCTGCTGGGCAAGGTGGTCGAGCGGGTCGACGAGCTCTACAGCCGGGGCGCGGGCAGCGACGTCACCGGTGTACCGACCGGCTTTGCCGACCTCGACCGGATGACCTCCGGCCTGCAGCCCGGCGACCTGGTGATCGTGGCCGGTCGACCCTCGATGGGCAAGGCGCAGCCCGACGACGCACCGGTGCGAACGCCCGACGGCTGGAAGCGCATCGATGAATTGCGCGAGGGCGATGCCCTGGCGTCGGTCGATGGCCAGCCCTCGCAGGTCACCGGTGTCTATCCGCAAGGCGAGCGGCCGGTGTTCCGGGTGCGGTTTTCCGATGGTCGCAGCGCGCTCGCCTGCGCCGAGCACCTGTGGCGCGTCCATCATTCGCGCTGGCGCGCGCCGCGCGTCATGAGCACCGAGGCGCTGGCTGCCGCACTGAACCTGCCGCAGCACCGCCACCGCCTGAGCATCGACAGGCCCGAGGGCCATTTCGGCCATCGCGGCGCGCTGCCGGTCGACCCGTGGCTGCTGGGCGCGCTGTTGCGTGGCGCGCTGGCGAATGCGCCGGTGGTGTCGTCCGGTGAGCGCCTGCGCGGGCTGCTGGCGCATCCGGCGCTCAGCCGGCGCGCCGAGCCGGCCACCGCCGGGGCTGCGGGCGCCGGTGCGCCCGAGGATGCCTTCCACTCGGTCCAGGAAGCACTGCAAGCGCTGTCCCTCTGGGAGACCCCTGCCGCCGATGTGCGCCTGCCGCGCCGCTATCTCGACGCGCACCGCCAGGCGCGCCTCGACCTGCTTTGCGGCCTGCTCGGCGGCGGGCCGGCGCGCCGGCGCGACGGGCTGCTGGTGCTGCGTCTGGCCGGCGCCGGTCTGGCTGGCGATGTGGCCGAACTGGTGCGCTCGCTGGGCGGCTGGTGCCGCCCGGATGGCGAGGCTGGCTCGACGCTGTCGATCAGCCTGCCGCGGCTCCCCGCGCTCGACGCCCTGCTCGATCCGTTCCTGCCGGCCGACGCCCGCCGCGCCCCGGTGCGTCGTCCGGTGCTGGTGGCGATCGAGCCTGCGGGCAGCGCCTCGACCCGCTGCATCGCGGTGTCGCATCCCTCGCGCCTCTACCTGACCAGCGATTACTGCGTCACCCACAACACCGCGTTCAGCCTGAACATCGGCGAGCATGTGGCGGTCGATCAGGGGCTGCCGGTCGCGGTCTTCTCGATGGAGATGGGCGCCACCCAGCTGGCGCTGCGGATGGTCTGTTCGGTGGGCCGGCTCGATCAGCAGCGCCTGCGCACCGGCCGGCTGGTCGATGACGACTGGCCGCGGCTGACCAACTCGATCCAGAAGATGCAGGATGCGCAGCTCTTCATCGACGAGACGCCGGCGCTCAACGCGCTGGAACTGCGCGCCCGGGCGCGGCGGCTGTCGCGCCAGTGCGGGCAGCTGGGGATGATCATCGTCGACTACCTGCAGCTGATGAGCTCGGCCACCAGCGGTGAGAACCGTGCCACCGAGATCTCGGAGATCTCGCGCTCGCTCAAGGCGCTGGCCAAGGAGCTGAACTGCCCGGTGATCGCGCTGTCGCAGCTCAACCGCTCGCTCGAGCAGCGGCCGAACAAGCGTCCGGTGATGTCCGACCTGCGCGAGTCGGGCGCCATCGAGCAGGACGCCGACGTGATCCTGTTCATCTACCGTGACGAGGTCTACAACCCCGACTCGCCCGACAAGGGGTCGGCCGAGATCATCATCGGCAAGCAGCGAAACGGGCCGATCGGCTCGGTGCGCCTGACCTTCGTAGGCCAGTACACCAAGTTCGAGAACTACACCTCGGGCTCGGTCTGAGCCGTCGGCTCAGAGCGCGTCGCCCGCGAAATCGGCCAGCCGCGAGCGTTCGCCGCGCTGCAGGGTGATGTGGCCGCTGTGGGCCCAGCCCTTGAACCGGTCCACCACATAGGTCAGGCCCGACGACCCTTCGGTCAGGTAGGGGGTGTCGATCTGGGCGATGTTGCCCAGGCAGACGACCTTGGTGCCGGGGCCGGCCCGGGTGATCAGCGTCTTCATCTGCTTGGGCGTGAGGTTCTGCGCCTCGTCGATGATGAGGAACTTGCTCACGAAGGTGCGCCCGCGCATGAATGACATGGCCTTCACCTTGACCCGCGAGCGGATCAGGTCCTGGGTGACCGAGCGTCCCCACTCGCCGGCGCCCGAGTCGCCGTGGTTGAGCACCTCGAGGTTGTCCTCGAGCGCACCCATCCAGGGCTGCATCTTTTCCTCTTCGGTGCCCGGCAGGTAGCCGATGTCCTCGCCCACCGGCACGGTGGCACGGGTCATGATGATCTCGTTGTAGCGCTTGCCTTCGATGGTCTGCGTGAGTGCCGCCGCCAGGGTGAGCAGCGTCTTGCCGGTGCCGGCCTGCCCGAGCAGCGAGACGAAGTCGATCTCCGGATTCATCAGCAGGTTCAGGGCGAAGTTCTGCTCGCGATTGCGGGCGGTGATGCCCCAGACCGCGTTCTTCATGTGCGCGTAGTCGCGCAGCGTCTGCAGCACCGCGGTGCGGCCGCTGATTTCGCGGACCTGGGCGGCCAGCGGCATTTCGCCGTCGAGATAGACGAACTGGTTGAGCAGCATGCTCCCGACCAGCGGCCCGCTCACCCGGTAGTAGGTGTAGCCGCCCTGCTGCCAGGATTCCACGCCCTTGCCGTGCCGCTCCCAGAAGTTCGCCGGCAGCGCCAGCAGGCCGCTGTAGAGCAGGTCGGTGTCCTCGAGCACCTGGTCGTTGCGGTAGTCCTCGGCGCGCAGGCCCAGCGCCCGGGCCTTGATGCGCATGTTGATGTCCTTGGACACCAGCGCGACTTCGCGGCCCGGCAGTTCGTCCTGGAGCGCCTTGACCACGCCCAGGATCTGGTTGTCGGCCTTGCCGGTCGGCAGCGACTCGGGCAGCAGGCCGACCATGACCTGGGTCTGGAAGAAGATCCGGCCCGCCGCCTCGCGATTGCCCAGCGCGGCCAGCGGCACGCCGCCGTCGATCCGGTCATGGGCGGCCGCGATCAGCGCATCGAGCGATCGGCTGGCCTGGCGCGCGTTGCGGGCGACTTCCGACATGCCCTTCTTGTGATTGTCCAGTTCCTCCAGCGTCATCATCGGCAGATAGACGTCGTGCTCGGCGAAACGGAACAGGCTGGTCGGGTCGTGCATCAGGACGTTGGTGTCGAGCACGAACAGCTTGGGCGCGGCGTCGGCGGCGGCGCTGGGCAGCCGGCCGGCGGGCGCGGCAGCCGGCGCGGGCGTTGCGGCGACATCGGCGACGACCGGGTCGGGGGCGGGCGCAGCCGGTGCGACGGACGCGGTGGCGACCGGCCGGCGCCGCGTGCGGGCGGCCGGGGGCGGGGCGACCGGTGCAGCGGGCGCGGCAACGCGGGTGGCGGCGACGGCGGCAGGGACTGGGGCAGGGGCAGGGGCAGGGGCAGGGGCAGGGG
>CAIZNI010000048.1 GCA_903934295.1 uncultured beta proteobacterium | reverse complement strand
GCGTGCAGGGCCTGGTCGAGGGCGTGCCCTTGCGCCTGGGTTCGGCCGACTGGTGCGGCGAGTGGGCGCCCTGTGCGCGCGGCGCGCACGACGACCCGGAAATCTGGCTGGTCGGGCATGACGGGCCGCAGGCCCGCCTGCGGCTGGCCGACGCGCTGCGCGACGACAGCGCCGCGACGATCGCCGCCCTGCAGGCGCTGGGCCTGCGCACCCATCTGCTCACCGGCGACCACGCCGGCCCGGCGGCGCGGGTCGCCCGCGACCTGGGCATCGCGCACTGGCGGGCCGGCGCCACGCCGGCCGACAAGCTGGCCCATGTCCGCGACCTGCAGGCCGCGGGCCGGCGCGTGCTGATGGTGGGCGACGGGATCAACGACGCGCCGGTGCTGGCCGCCGCCGACGCCTCGCTGGCGGTGGGTGAGGCCAGCGCACTGGCGCGCACCGCCGCCGACTGCGTGCTGCTGTCGCCACAGCTGCGCCGCGTCGCCGACCTGGTGGCGATGGCCCGACGCACCCGCACGGTGATCCGCCAGAACCTGGCCTGGTCGACGCTCTACAATCTGATCGCCATCCCGGCCGCCGCGCTGGGCCTGGTGCCGCCCTGGCTGGCGGCGATCGGCATGTCCGCCAGCTCGCTGCTGGTGGTGGGCAACGCACTGAGGCTTCGCATCCGGCCATGGAAGCGCTCTACCTTCTGATCCCCCTGAGCCTGGTCATCGTGGCGATCGCCGTCTGGCTGTTCTTCCGGATGTCCGACAGCGGCCAGTTCGATGACTTCGAGGGCCCGGCGCACAGCATCCTGATGGATGACGACCGCGCTGAGCCGGCGCAGAAACCACCCGGACCCCTTTGATCATTGTCAATGCGGTGCTGCAGCGCAGCGCCTAAGGTGGCCTTTGTGGCGGGAGCCGCGCCGTCAGGCGCCGATCGCGCTGTCAACCAGCCTCAATGGGGAGAACAACAATGGGCAGTCAGCCTGTCGCCGCGGGCGCCGAGGCCTACAACTACAGCGTCGTCAGACAGTTCTCGGTCATGACGGTGGTGTGGGGGGTGGTCGGGATGCTGGTGGGCGTGATCATCGCCGCGCAGCTGGCCTGGCCGGCGCTGAATTTCGACATCCCCTACCTCACCTACAGCCGCCTGCGCCCGCTGCACACCAACGCGGTCATCTTCGCGTTCGGGGGCTGCGCGCTGTTCGCCTCGTCCTATTACGTGGTGCAGCGCACCTGCCAGACCCGGCTGTTCGCCGCGCCCCTGGCGGCGTTCACCTTCTGGGGCTGGCAGCTGGTGATCGTGGCCGCCGCGATCACCTTGCCGCTGGGCTACACCTCGGGCAAGGAATACGCCGAGCTCGAATGGCCGATCGACCTGCTGATCGCGGTGGTCTGGGTGAGCTATGCGGTGGTGTTCTTCGGCACCATCGTCAAGCGGCGCACCCCGCACATCTACGTGGCCAACTGGTTCTTCGCCGCCTTCATCCTGACGGTGGCGCTGCTGCACATCGTCAACAGCGCCGCGATTCCGGTGTCGATGACCAAGAGTTACTCAGCCTACGCGGGCGTCCAGGACGCGATGATCCAGTGGTGGTACGGCCACAACGCGGTGGGCTTCTTCCTGACCGCCGGCTTCCTCGGGATGATGTACTACTTCATCCCCAAGCAGGCCGAGCGCCCGGTCTATTCCTACCGGCTGTCGATCGTCCACTTCTGGGCGCTGATCTTCACCTACATGTGGGCCGGTCCCCACCACCTGCACTACACCGCGCTGCCCGACTGGGCCCAGAGCATCGGGATGGTGTTCTCGCTGGTGCTGCTGGCGCCGTCGTGGGGCGGCATGATCAACGGGATCATGACCCTGTCGGGCGCCTGGCACAAACTGCGCGACGACCCGATCCTGAAGTTCCTGATCGTGTCGCTGTCGTTCTACGGCATGTCGACCTTCGAGGGACCGATGATGTCGATCAAGACCGTCAACGCGCTGTCGCACTACACCGACTGGACGGTCGGCCATGTGCACTCGGGCGCGCTGGGCTGGGTCGGACTGGTGTCGATGGGCTCGATCTACTACCTGCTGCCGCGCCTGTACGGCCGGGCCGAGATGTACAGCAAGCGGCTGATCGAAGTGCACTTCTGGGTGGCCACCATCGGCATCGTCCTGTACATCGCGGCGATGTGGATCGCCGGGGTGATGCAGGGCCTGATGTGGCGCGCCACCAATGCCGACGGCACGCTCACCTACGCGTTTGTCGAATCGGTCAAGGCCACCTTCCCCTACTACGTGATCCGGCTGGCCGGCGGCATCCTGTACCTGGGCGGCATGCTGATCATGCTCTACAACTGCCTGCAGACGATCCGGGTGGGCAAACCCGTGGACGCGCGCGTCGCGCTCACGGTCGCGCACGCCTGAGACGACGAGGAGAGACAACATGGCCTTTTCACACGCCAGGATCGAAAAGAACATCGGTCTGATGATGGTGCTGATCGTGCTGCTGGTCAGCGTCGGCGGCATGGTCGAGATCCTTCCGCTGTTCTTCCAGAAGTCCACCACCGAACCGGTGGCGGGTCTGAAGCCCTACGGGGCGCTGCAGCTCACCGGGCGCGACATCTACGTCCGCGAAGGCTGCTACAACTGCCACTCGCAGATGATCCGGCCGTTCCGTGCCGAGACCGAGCGCTATGGTCACTACTCGGTGGCCGGCGAGTTCGTCTACGACCGGCCGTTCCAGTGGGGCAGCAAGCGCACCGGCCCCGATCTGGCCCGGGTCGGCGGGCGCTACTCCGACGAATGGCACCGCATCCACCTGACCAATCCGCGCGACCTGGTGCCCGAATCGAACATGCCCGGCTATCCCTGGCTGTCGAAGGCGCCTGCCGACGCCGGTTCGATCCAGGCCAAGCTGCGCGCCCTGCGCACGCTCGGGCATCCGTACTCCGATGCCGAGATCGCCGAGGCGCCTGCGCTGCTCAAGGACAAATCCGAAATGGACGCGCTGATCGCCTACCTGCAGGTGATGGGCACGTCGCTGAAGAAAGTGCAGTAGGAGCCCCCATGGACATCAACCTCATCCGCAGCCTGGTGACCGTGCTGTCGCTCGCGGCTTTCGCGGGCATCGTCTGGTGGGCCTACGGCTCGGCGCGCAAGCAGCGTTTCGAGGAAGCGGCCAACCTGCCCTTCGCCGATGACGACATCGCGCACCGGCCCTGAACGGAGAAACGACCATGGCTGACTTCACCAGCTCCGGATGGAGCCTCTACATCATGGTGGCCACCGCGCTCGGGCTGGCGCTGTGCCTGTGGCTGACGATCACGCTGTCGCGCCGGCACCCGCCGGGCGAGCAGGTCGGCACCACCGGCCACACCTGGGACGAGACGCTGGAGGAACTGAACAATCCGCTGCCGCGCTGGTGGATCTATCTGTTCTATCTGACCATCGCCTTCGCGGTGGTCTATCTGGCGCTCTATCCCGGTTTCGGCGCGAACAAGGGCAGCTTCGGCTGGAGCCAGGTGTCGCAGTACGAGACCGAGGTCGCGCGCGCCAATGCCGCGGTCGAGCCGCTGTTCGCGCGCTACCTGAAGCAGGAGGTCGCGCAGGTGGCCGCCGACCCGCAGGCCCGCGCGATGGGCGAGCGCCTGTACCTGACCTACTGCGTGCAGTGCCACGGCTCGGATGCGCGCGGCAGCAAGGGCTTCCCGAACCTGGCCGACAACGACTGGCTGCACGGTGGCGACGGGGCGACGCTGATCAAGACGATCACCGAAGGACGCAACGGCATGATGCCGCCGATGGCCGCCGCAGTCGGCAGCGCGGCCGAGGTCGAGAACCTGGCCAACTATGTGCTCTCGCTGTCGAACAGCGCCCACGATGCGGTCAAGGCCGAACTGGGCAAGCCAAAGTTCGGGGTCTGCGCCGCCTGTCACGGTTCGCAGGGCGCGGGCAATCCGGCGCTGGGCGCACCCAACCTGACCGACAAGGTGTGGCTGTACGGCGGCTCGCTGGCGACGGTGACGGAATCGATCAACAAGGGGCGCAACAACCAGATGCCGGCGTTCGGTGAACTGCTGGGCCCGGGCAAGGTGCAGGTGCTGGCGGCGTATGTGTGGAGCCTGTCCAACGGGACCACAACACCACCCCCTCGATGAACGGTCCATCGAACCCATCCGCAGCCGCCGCCGAGAGCGAGCTGCTCTATGAGGTCCGTCGCAAGATCCAGCCGCGCGCGGTCAGCGGCCTGTTCGCCGGCTGGCGCTGGGCCCTGGTGTGGGGGACCCAGCTGCTGTTCTACGGGCTGCCGTGGCTGACCTGGAACGACCGCCCGGCCATCCTGTTCGACCTGCTGACACGACGCTTCTATCTGTTCGGGCTGGTGCTCTATCCGCAGGACTTCATCTACCTCACCGGCCTGCTCGTCATCTCCGCGATGGCGCTGTTCCTGTTCACCACGGTGGCCGGGCGGCTGTGGTGCGGCTACGCCTGTCCGCAGACCGTCTACACCGAACTGTTCCTGTGGATCGAACGCCGGGTCGAGGGCGACCGGGCGGCGCGCCTGCGGCTCGATCGGGCCGGGCCGTCGGCGCGCAAGCTCGGGCTGCGCTCGCTCAAGCACCTGCTGTGGATCGCGCTGGCGCTGTGGACCGGCCTGAGCTTCGTGGCCTACTTCACGCCGATCCGCGTGCTGCTGGGCGAAGTCGCCGACCTGGCGCTCGGACCGTGGGAAACCTTCTGGATCCTGTTCTACGGGCTGGCCACCTACGGCAACGCCGGCTTCATGCGCGAGCAGGTGTGCAAGTACATGTGCCCCTACGCGCGCTTCCAGAGCTCGATGTTCGACCGCGACACGCTGATCATCACCTATGACGAGGCGCGCGGCGAGCCGCGCGGATCGCGCTCGCGCAAGGCCGATCCGGCGGCGCTGGGACTGGGCTCGTGCATCGACTGCGGGCTGTGCGTCGAGGTCTGTCCGACCGGCATCGACATCCGCAACGGGCTGCAGTACGAGTGCATCGGCTGCGCCGCCTGCATCGACACCTGCGACCAGATCATGGACAAGATGGGCTACGCCCGCGGCCTGATCCGCTACACCACGCAAAACGCGCTGGCCAACGGCTGGTCGCGCGCGCGGATGATCCGGCGCGCGCTGCGCCCGCGGGTGCTGGTCTACGGCACGATCCTGCTCACGGTCACCGTGGCGCTGTTCACGCATGTGGTGATGCGCACCCCGTTGAAGCTCGACGTGATCCGCGATCGCGGCTCGCTCGGGCGTGAAGTCGAGGACGGCGAGATCGAGAACGTCTTCCGGCTGCATGTGATCAACACCGCCGAGATCGGGCGTCGCTACCAGCTGTCGGTGTCGGGGATCGCGTCGGCGCGGATCGCCTCGACGCCGCAGATCGAGGTGCCCGCCGCGCAGGAGCTGGTGGTGCCGGTTCGGGTTCTCATCACCGGTGGCGCGGCCGCCCCCGGCAGCAGCCCGCTGGTGTTCCGGCTCGAAGCGCTCGACGACCCGAGCGTCACGGTCCGCGAGAAGTCGGTCTTCTATGTGCCCCGATGAAGCGCCCGCCACCACCCGCATCAACCCCGAAGAACCACCCACCGGACACCCGCCCATGGCCACGCCAGCACTGACTCCTCCGCCCTGGCATCGCCAGCCCTGGCCCTGGCTGCTGATGCTGATGCCGGCCCTCGCGCTGTTCGGTGGCCTGGCCACTTTCTGGCTGGCCGTCACCACCAGCGATCCGCTGGTGGTCGACGACTATTACCGCGAGGGAAAGGCGATCAACCGTCAGCTGGCGCGCGACGACCGGGCCACGCAACTGGGCCTGAACGCCGCGCTCGAGCGCAGCGCCGACGGCAGCGCGCTGCTCAGCCTGACCGCCCTGGCGGGCGCGGCCCTGCCGCCCGAACTGACGCTGCGGGTGGTCCACGCCACCCGCGCCGAACTCGATCAGGTGCATCGCCTGAGCGCGATCGGCGAGGGGCGCTACCGTGCCGCCGACGGCCCGCTGCCGAGCACCGGGCGCTGGAATCTGATGATCGAGGATCCGGCCCGGTCGTGGCGGCTGACCGCGATCGCCACCCGTTTCGATGAGCCGGTCCGGTTCCGGTCGCAGGCGGCACCGGAAGCAGACCGCCCACCCGGTCCGCAGGGAGCCGCGCGGTGAACAAGCCGATCGGCGACCGTCGCGCGGGGCGCGTGCTGATGCATGTGCTGTGGCCGGCGTTCCTGATGTCGGCGGTGGCTGAAGGGGTGTTCTTCTCGATGATCGATCCACAGGAACTCACGGTGGTGGGCCTGCACCTGGCCGACAGCCGGGAAGCCGCCTACACCATCGGGTTCTTCGTCTTCTGGGTCCTGTTCTCGATCTGCAGCGCGCTCACCTATCTGCTCTCGGGCGCCCGCGGAGACGGGTAACGGCGCGCGCCGCAGTACGATGCGGCTTTCCGATGGCCCGCCATGCTCGACATCCTGCTGCAAGACGAGTACCTGATCGCCATCGACAAGCCACCCGGGCTGCTGGTGCATCGCAGTCCGATCGACCGTCACGAGACCCGTTTCGCGGTGCAGCTGCTGCGCGACCAGGTCGGTCGCCGGGTCCAGCCGGTGCACCGCCTGGACAAGGGCACCTCGGGCGCGCTGCTGTTCGCCTTCGACGCCGACACCACCCGCGAGCTGAGCGGGCAGTTCGAACGCGGCGAGGTCGGCAAGACCTACCTGGCGGTGGTGCGCGGCTGGCCGCCGGTGTCGGGCCTCATCGACCACCCGCTGACCCGCGAGACCGACGAGGCCGACGTTCCTCGGATGCCCGACACCCGAACGCCGCGCGCCGACCGGCAGTCACCCGACAGCGGCCCGCAACCCGCCAGCACGCGCTTTCGCCGCCTGGCCACCATCGAGCTGCCGCACGCGGTCGAGCGCTATCCCAAGACCCGCTATGCACTGCTCGCGCTGGCGCCGCTGACCGGGCGCCGGCATCAGCTGCGCCGTCACCTCAAGCACATCGCGCACCCGATCATCGGCGACGCCACCCACGGCAAGGGCCGCCACAACCGGTTCTTCCAGACGCACCTGGACTGTCACCGGCTGCTGCTGGCCTGCGTCGAGCTGCGCTTTCGCCATCCGGTCACCGGGCACGACACGACGGTCAGCGCACCCCCCGGCGAGGCCTTCAGCCGGCTGATGCGCAGCTTCGGCTGGGCGCACGCCTGGCCGCCCGCCGGGGAACCGGCCTACTGCTGACGCAGCGCCGCCCGCAGTTCGCCCGCGCCATCGACGACCTGATCGTCGTCCAGCTCGAACACCACCTTGTGCAGCACGCCGGTGAACGGAAACGGCGCCTCGAACGCCCCCACCGAGGGCTTGGGCGCGCGACCGACTTCCAGCCCGATGAACGAGGACTGCGCGCGGTAGGTCTGCGGCAGCGCGACGCTGCCGCACGGCTCGCCATTGATGAACAGCGTGCCCTCGCCGCGGTACTCGCCGGTCTTGGTCATCCGGTAGGACAGTTCGCAGACACCCGCCGGCACCGGCTGGGCCGAGCGCACCAGGTAGTGCCGGTTGACGAAGTTGTAGTCGTGCACCAGGTGGCCGTCCTGCACATAGAGCGCATAGCCGCCGCACCAGTCGCCCTGGGCGATCAGCACACCGTCCGCACCGCCGGCCGGGATCTCGACATGGGCGGTGATCCGGTAGGACCGGTTGCGGATGTCGGGCGCGGCCGCCTGCGCGATGCGCCCCGCGCCGGGCTGCAGTTCCCAGTGGCGACGCGCCGCCACGCTGTGCGGATTGGAGCTCACGAAGCGGTTCAGGGTGTCGTTCATCGGCAGCACCTGGCAGGCGCCCGCCTCCGAGAACCAGCGCCGCACCATCTCCTGCAGGCGCGCCGGCTGCTCGGCGGCCAGGTCGTGCATCTCGTTGAAATCGGTGGCCAGGTGATAGAGCTCCCACTGGTCGGCATCGAAAGCAGTGCCCGGACGGTGCCAGGTGACCGCCTTCCAGCCGTCGTGCCAGATGCCGCGATGGCCGAGCATCTCGAAGTACTGGGTGTGCTTGCGGGTGGGCGCGGCCGGCGCGCCGAAGCTGTAGGCCAGGCTCGTGCCCTCGATCGGCTGCTGGGTCACGCCGGCGATCGACTCGGGCGGCGTCACCCCGGTCAGTTCGAGCACCGTCGGGGTGATGTCGCAGACATGGTGGAACTGATGGCGGATGCCGCCGCGATCGTTGATGCCCCGGGGGTAATGCACGATCAGCGGATCACGCACGCCCCCGCCGTGGGTGTTCTGCTTGTAGCGCTTCAGGGGCGTGTTGCCGGCCATCGCCCAGCCCAGCGGGTAGTTGTTGTTCAGGTGCGCCTGGCCGATCTCGTCGATGTGCGCGAGGTTTTCCTCGAGCGTGTCGCGCACGCCGTTGAAGTAGCGCAGCGCGTTGACGGTGCCGAAGGGCGAGCCCTCCTGGCTGGCGCCGTTGTCGGAGATCAGCGCGATCACCGTGTTCTCGAGCCGCCCGGCCTGCGCCAGGTAGTTCACCAGCCGGCCGACCTGCAGATCGGCGTGCTCGAGCATGCCGGCGAAGGCCGCCTGCAGCCGCACCGCCAGCCGGCGCTCGTCATCGCTGAGCGCGTCCCAGTCCTTGACCCCGGCATTGCGCTCGGGCAGGACGGTGTCGGCCGGCACGATGCCCATCGCCTTCTGGCGGGCCAGGCGCTCGGCGCGGGTCACGTCCCAGCCCTTCTCGAACACCGGCACGTACTTGTCGACGAAGGCGGGCGGCGCGTGATGCGGCGCGTGCTGCGCGCCCAGGCACAGGTACAGGAAGAAGGGCTTGTCGGGCGTGATCATCTGCTGGGCGCGGATGAAATCGATCGAGGTGTCGACGATGTCCTCGGACAGGTGATAGCCCTCGCGGTCGGGCGCCTCGATGTGGTGGTTGTCCAGCGTGAGTTCCGGATGCCACTGGTTGGTCTCGCCTTCGAGAAAGCCATAGAAGCGGTCGAAGCCGCGCTGCAGCGGCCACTGGTCGAAGGGCCCCGCGGGCGAAGTCTCGAAGGTCGGCGTCAGGTGCCACTTGCCGGTGGCGAAGGTGTTGTAGCCCTGCAGCCGCAGCATCTCGGCCAGCGTGCCGGCGCTGCGCGAGATGCGCCCGCGCATGCCCGGAAAGCCCAGGTCCCAGTCGGCCAGCCCGCCCATGCCCACCGAGTGGTGGTTGCGCCCGGTGAGCAGGGCGGCGCGCGTGGGCGAACACAGGGCGGTGGTGTGAAAGTTCGTGTAGCGCAGCCCGCCGGCAGCCAGCGCATCGATGTGCGGCGTCTCGATCTCGGAGCCATAGCAGCCCAGATCGGCGAAGCCCAGGTCGTCGAACACGATGTAGATCACATTCGGCGCGCCCGTCGGGGCGCTGACCGGCGCGGGCCAGTGCGGCGCCGAATCGGCGAGGGTGTGGCCGATGGTGGCGCGGCCCTTGTCTTCACTCATGGCATCTCCAGGTGGTTCGGGAACGCCGGATCGGCGGCCGCGCAGCGAAAGCCCAGGTGACTGGCGGTGGCCAGGGGATCATTCGCGCTGCGGGCCGCGACCCGGTAACGGAAGCAGTAACTTTCATGGCACAGGAAGCTGCCGCCGCGGATCACCCGGCGCGTGCCCGCGACGGGGCCCGTCGGATCGGCCGGCGGCAGCGGATCGGGTTCGACGCCGAACCAGTCGGCGCACCACTCCCAGACATTGCCGCACACATTGTGCAGCCCGTGGCCGTTGGGCGCGAAGGCATCGACCGGCGCGGTGCCGTAGAAGCCGTCCTCCCGGCTGTTGTGGCCCGGAAAACGGCCCTGCCAGATGTTGCAGCGCGGCTCGCCGTCGGGCATGAGTTCGTCGCCCCAGGGATAGCGCCGGCCCGACAGGCCGCCGCGCGCGGCGTACTCCCACTGCGCCTCGGTGGGCAGACCGCCGCCGGCCCAGGCGCAATAGGCGTTCGCGTCATGCCAGGACACATGGACGACCGGGTGATCCAGGCGCGACGCGATGTCCGATCCCGCGCCCTCGGGGCGCTGCCAGCAGGCGCCAGGAACCTCGCGCCACCAGGGCGCGTCGGCCACGCCGCGGGTCGGCGCGAAATCGTCGGGCAGCAGGCCGGCGAACACGAAGCTGGCGCCGGTCTCCTCGGCCACGGTGACATGGCCGGTGGCCGCGACGAAACGGGCGAATTCACGGTTGCTGACGGCGGTGCGGGCGATCTGGAAGGGCGACAGGCTCACCCACCGCGAGGGGCCTTCGCCATCGCCCGGCTCGCCCTCGTCGCGGTCGCAGCCCATCCGGAACACCCCGCCGGGAAGGCGGACGCGGTCGGGCCGGTCGGCGGGTCCGGCCGCCGCGATCGCCGCCGGCTCCGTGAACGCCGTCAGCCCCGCCATCGCCACCGGCCCTGCCGCCGGCGGCGCGTCACCCACCCCACCGCCGCCCGCCCGGGCAGGGCCCGGGGTGCAGCAGCGCGGCACCGAAGGATCGACCACCGTCGGCCCTCAGCGGCTGCGCACCAGCCGGCCGGGGCGCGCGCCGGTGTCGCGGCCGTTGTCGCGCGTGCGCACGCCGTTGATGAAGGTCGCGACATAGCCGCTGGCCGATTGCAGCAGCCGTGCGCCGCCGGCCGGCAGATCGCGGTGCAGTTCGAGCGGCCCCAGCGACAGCCGGGCGAGATCGATCACATTCAGGTCGGCGCGCTGGCCGGGCGCGAGCGAACCGCGGTCCGACAGCCCGAACAGCCGTGCATTGCGCAGCGTCTGGCGGTGCACCACCCGCTCCAGCGGCAGGCGCGGACCGCGCTGCCGGTCGCGCACCCAGTGGGTGAGCTGGAAGGTGGGCGCGACCGCGTCGAAGATGACGCTGACGTGCGCGCCGGCATCGCTCAGTCCGGTCACGGTGAGGTCGTTCATCTGCATCTCGTAGAGCGCGTCGTGGCTCTGATCGCTGTAGTTGGTGAAGAAGCGCACCACGAAATCGCGGCCATCGCCACCGACCAGGAAATCATAAAGAAAGGCGTCCTCGGGCTGCCCCGCCGCCGCGGCCCGGGCCGCGAACGACCGGCTGGCCAGCGGCTCGCAGTCGTCGATCTCGGCCAGCGCGTAGGTCTGCGGGTAGTTGGTCCGCGCGAAGGCGACCACGTTCTCCATCTTGCCGGGCAGCTCGTGCGCGATGTTAGTGCCCGACAGGATCGCGGCCCGGACCTCGGGTCGACGCATCCGTTCCAGGCGCGCGGCCAGCGGCAGCTCGCGCAACGCCAGGCAGGCCGGGCGGCGCATGAACGGGTGATAGGTGTCCAGGCTCATCACGATCGCGGTCGGCCGCACGCCGACCTGCGGATAGAGCTGCGCGCCGCCCCGGTTGGCCTCGCCCACCCGATCGAGCACCTCGCGCCACAGGTCCTTCCATTCATCGACCTGCATCAGCGTGAAGGTGAGCGGGCGCCCGCTTTCGCGCGAGGCGCGCGCCATCAGGTCGACCTCGGAGAGCAGCGAATGGCGCTCGCCACCGAACTGCGGCGCGCTGCCGATGGTGCTCGACGGAATCATCTGGAACACGCCGCGACCGGCGCTGCGCAGGGCACCCGCCAGCGCCAGCACCTCGTCATCCGCGGCGAAGGTGCCGGGCACCGGCTCGCCGTCCACCGCCCGGTGGCCGGCGATGCGCGAGGTCGAAAACCCCAGCGCGCCCGCGCTCACCCCCTCGGCCACCAGCCGGGCCATCGCCCGCAGATCGTCGGCGGTGGCCGGTTCGTTGCGCCGACCGCGCTCGCCCATCACGAAATGGCGCACCGGGCCGTGCGCCATCATCGACCCGACGTCGAGCGCGTACTCGCGACCGGCCAGGACGTCCAGGTACTCGGGGTAGGAGCCCCAGCTGCCCCAGGGCATGCCCTCGTGCAGGGCGGTGCCGGGAATGTCCTCGACCCCCTCCATGAGCTCGATCAACGCGGTTTCGCCGCCCGGAGCGACCGGCGCGAAGCCGACGCCGCAGTTGCCCATCACCACCGTGCCCACCCCGTGGCCGGACGAGGGCTCCATCGTGCCGTCCCAGGTGACCTGGCCGTCGTAGTGGGTGTGGATGTCGACCCAGGCGGGAGCCACGATCGCGCCATCGGCCGCCAGGGTCTGGCGGGCCGCGCCCGTCAGCCGCGGACCGATTGCCGCGATGCGCCCGCCGGCGATCGCCAGGTCGCCGGTATAGGCCGGCGCGCCAGTGCCGTCGACCAGGGTGGCGCCGGTGATGAGGGTGTCGTACATGGCGGGCCGCTTTCAGGTTTCAGGGGTGGTGCTCATTTTCCCACCGCGCCGGGCCGCCGGATCGCCGCTCGCCACATTGCCGGCTGACGCACGCCGGCGCGCGCGCGTCGGGTGGGCGTGCGGACCGATTTCGGAACGAGGCCCGTCGGCCACGCCCGGTGCAGGCCGACAATGGGTCGAGCCTTCCGAGAGACACCATGAACTGCAACGACTCGCTGCGCGCGACCATCACCGCCCACCTGGCCAACTTCCCGGTCGACATCGCCGCGGCCGCCAGTGGCCGGGCTGCCGCGGTCGCGGTCGCGGTCACCGATTCGCGCTACGGCGCCGATCTCTCGGGAATGCCGACCCATGCCCAGCCCCACGAGGGCGCAGCGCTGATCCTGACCCGGCGCTCCTCGAAGCTGCGCAGCCATCCCGGCCAGTGGGCGCTGCCGGGCGGGCGCATCGATCCCGGCGAAACGCCCCAGCAGACCGCGCTGCGCGAGATGCGCGAGGAAGTCGGTCTCGATCTGGACGAGAGCTGCGTGCTGGGACGACTCGATGATTTCGTCACCCGGTCGGGCTTCATCATGACGCCGATCGTGGTCTGGGCCGGTCCGCGCCGCGATCTGGTCGCCAACCCGGATGAGGTCGATTCGATCCACCGGATTCCGGTCACCGAATTCCTGCGGGCCGACGCGCCGATCCTGGAGCCCAGCGCCGAGGGCGGGGCGCCGGTGCTGCGCATGCCGGTGGGCGACAACTGGATCGCCGCGCCGACCGCTGCAATTCTTTTCCAGTTCCGCGAAGTCTGCCTGCTCGGCAATGCGACGAGGGTGGCGCACTACGAGCAGCCCGGCTTCGCCTGGCGCTGAGGGCGCGGGCGGACGCTGAGGGCGCGGGCGGACGCTGAGGGCGCGGGCGGACGCTGAGGGCGCGCCGACCCGAGGCCCGACGGCCGGGCAGTGCGCCGGGATCACCCCGGCGTCAGGACAGCGGATCGAAAGTGAACAGCGCCGTCGCCACGCCGGCCCGGGCCCGCAGCGCCACGACCTGCCCCTGGGCGGGATAGACGCCGCTGGCCGCGGTGATGTTCACCTGGTGGGTCACCAGCATCAGGTGGGCGGGGGCACGGTGCGCGAGGACCAGCGCGAGCACCGGCGCGGTGTGCTCGGCCTGCGAGGTCCGGCCATCGAAGAAGGAATTGAGCGGCTGCCAGACCCGGTGCGCGCCGAAGGCGAGCGTCGCGGTGTCGCGGCAGCGGCACCAGGCGCTGGAACTCACTTCGCCGATCGACACCCCTGCCCCCCGCAGCGCCGCGCCGATCCGGCGCGACTGCTCGCGTCCGTCGTCGGACAGGTTGCGCTGGCTCGAACAGTCGTCCAGCCGATAGCCGGGCGGATCGCCCACGCCCGCGACGGTGCGCGCATGGCGCATCATCAGCACATGGCCACCCGCGGCCAGCCGCGTCGCCGCCTCGGCCAGCGGCAGCATCGGCACCTCGGCGGCCGACGCCGGATCCGGCAGGCCGGTGGCGGCCAGCCACGCGGGCGCGGCCAGCAGCCATTGCCGGCGCGACGGCCGCATCAGACCCCGATCAGCCCGCATCGCGCCAGCGATCGATCGCGCGGCGTTCGCGCTTGGTCGGACGGCCCCCGTCGATGGCCAGGGCGGGTTCCGGGGCCAGCGCGCGCCGGGCCTGCGCCTGCACCCGCAGGCGCACCGACTCGTCGGTCTCCTCGTACAGCGCCTGCGCCACCGGTGCCGAACCGCGCACACCCGACACCCCCAGCACCTTCACCGTGCGGGGGGTCTCGCCGGTGCGCAGGGTGATCGAATCGCCCACATGCACCGCCCGCGCCGGCTTCACCCGGACATCGCCCACGCTCACCCGGCCGCTGTCGATGGCCTCCTGGGCGAGCCCGCGCGTCTTGAAGAAACGGGCGGCCCACAGCCACTTGTCCAGACGGACCTCGTTCATGGCGCACGACCCGGCAGCGGTGAGGCGCCCATGGTTCAGACGCCGTCGAACTGCACCAGGCAGTGCAGGGCCAGACCCGATTCGCGCAGCCGGCGCGAGCCACCCAGTTCGGGGAGATCGACGATCGCCGCACCCTCGACCACCGTCGCCCCCAGCCGCTCGATCAGCCGCGCGCCGGCCATCATGGTGCCGCCGGTGGCAATCAGGTCGTCGATCAGGAGCACCCGGTCGCCCGGCTTGCAGGCGTCGCTGTGCAGCTCGACGGTGGCATTGCCGTATTCGAGCTCGTATTCCTCGGCCACCGTGGTGAACGGCAGCTTGCCCTTCTTGCGGATCGGCACGAAGCCCAGGTTCAGCTCATAGGCGACGATCGCGCCCAGGATGAAGCCCCGGGCATCGATCCCGGCGACCAGATCGAGCCGGCTGTCCATGTAGCGGTGGACGAACAGGTCGATCAGCACGCGCAGCGTGCGCGGGTTGCTCAGCAGCGGCGTGATGTCGCGAAACTGCACGCCCGGCTCCGGCCAGTCGGGCACGGTGCGGATGTGTCGTTTGATGTAGTCGGCGTCGAGCATGGTGTCCGATTCTCGGCATACTGGGCCGCTGCCATGACGGCGGCGGACTCGAGCCCGAGCATATCAGCGCGACCCGCCACCGCGAGCGCGGCCCGCCATCCGGAGACAGAACATGCTGAAGATTTGGGGACGCGCCACCTCGTCCAATGTCCAGAAGGTCACCTGGCTGCTCGACGAAATCGGCCTGGCGCACGAACGCATCGACATCGGCGGTCCGTTCGGCGGCAACCGGGAGCCGTCCTACCGCGCACTCAACCCGAACGGCCTGGTGCCGACCCTGCAGGACGGCGACTTCACCCTCTGGGAATCGAACGCCATCTGCCGCTACCTGGCCAATCGAGAGTCGGCCCACACCCTCTACCCGACCGACTTCCAGGCTCGCGCCGATGTCGAGCGCTGGATGGACTGGAGCACCTCGATGCTCGGGCCGGCGCTGCACGCGGCCTTCTGGGGACTGATCCGCACCGCGCCCGCCGATCGCGACCTGCCGGCGATCCGCGCCAGTGCGGTCAAGACCGGCGAAGCGCTGTCCATCGTCGACGCGCAACTGGCCGACCGGCCCTGGGTCTGCGGCAACCGGTTCACCCTGGCCGACATCGCGCTGGGCATCCACAGCTACCGGTTCCTGAACCTGCCCTGGCCGCTGGCCGACGCCACGCCGGTGGTGCTGCCCAACCTGCTGCGCTGGTATGCGCGGCTCGGCGAGCGTCCCGCCTATCGGCGGGTGGTGATGATCCCGATCGTCTGAACCCGTCGGACCGGCGGGCCTGTGCCCGCCCCCGCTGCCGTCTCAGAGGCCGCGGAACTGTCCCGCGTGCTGGCGGCTGACCGGCAGGCGCACCTCACGCCCGCCGACACGCTCGCGCAGATGCACGAACTGGCGTCCGGCGATGTCGCGCCGGATGGTGTCGATCGCGGCCAGCCGCACCACCGTCGAGCGGTGGATCTGGACGAAGCTGGCCGGATCCAGCGCCGCCATCAGTTCGGCCAGCGGCATGCGAACCAGAGCGCTCGAATCGCGGGTGAACACCGACACATACTTGTCGCTGGCTTCCAGGTACAGGATTTCGTCGACCGGGATCTGGCGCACCACATCACCCAGGCTCGCCCGGATGAACTGCAGGCGGGCCGGCGCCGCGACCTCGTGGGCACCGGTCTGCCCCGCCAGGGTGTGCAGCGCACGCGCCAGCGCGGCGAGATCCACGCTGGCAGCGTCTTGCGCGGACGCCGCGCGCGCCGCCAGCCGGTCACGCAGCCGGGCCACGCAGCGCGCAAGGCGCTCTTCGGTCACCGGTTTGAGCAGGTAATCGACCGCGGCTGACTCGAAGGCATCGACCGCGTACTGGTCGTAGGCGGTCACGAAGACCACCAGCGGCGACCACCCGGCGGGACGCCCGGCAATCGCCACCTGCCCCCCGGCCAGCGCCTGCGCCACCGCCAGGCCACCGACCCCGGGCATGCGGATGTCGAGGAAAACCACCTCGGGAGCGAGCAGGCCGATCCGGGCCAGCGCCTGCGCACCGTCATCGACAATGGCCTCGATCACCAGCTCGGGCCAGGCGAGCGCCAGCTGATCGCGCAGTGCCCGCGCCAGCAGCGGCTCATCCTCGGCGATCAGGGCACGAATCAAGGCGCGGTCCGGTTGGCGGGGCCCAATTGCAGGCGCGCGCGGGTGGTGCCAGTCAGGCGGTCCAGGGCGACCCCGGCCAGGCCGCCCATGGACAGGCGCAGCCGCTCGCTCAGATTCGCCAGGCCGGTGCCCCGGTCCGATGTCCCGGCGCCAGGCCGGGTGGCGGGCGGGGAAGAGAAACCGGCGCCGGTATCGCTGACCTCGATCAGCCAGCCCCCGTCGCCGGGCATCGCCTCGATCCGGATCTCGCCACCCGCGGCCGCCGGCTCGATGCCGTGCTTGATCGCATTCTCGACCAGCGTCTGCAGCGCCGCCGGCGGCACCACCTGATCGCCCGCCTGCTCTGGAACCCGCCACACCACGGTGAGGCGATCGCCCAGCCGCTGCTGCATCACCGCCAGATAGCCGCGCACCGACTCCAGCTCCTGAGACAGCGTCACCAGCGGCAGCACCATGTTGCGCGACGATGCCCGAAGATAATCGATCAGGGAGTCGAGCATGCGCTGCGCCGCCGGCGCGTCGGTGCCCGCCAGCACCCGGACATGAGCCAGCGTGTTGTAGAGGAAATGCGGCTCGATCTGGGCATTGAGCAGCGCCAGCCGGGCGGCGATCGCCTCGCGCTCGGCGCGGATCGTTTCGCTGCGCGCCCGTTCGGCGGCCAGTTGCCCGGCGCGCAGGCGGCTGGCTGCCGCCAGCACCGCGACGATGATCACCGCCGATATCAGCGGAATCAGCACCATCCCACCCCAGGCGCGCTGCAGCAGCGCCAGCGCGCGATCGGGGTCCCTGGTCAGCAGCAGCATGGAAAGACCGGACCCGATCCAGCTGCCGGCCAGCACCACCGCCGCCACGAAGCCCAGGCGCAGGCGCAGCGGCAGAGTGAACAGATCCAGGTGCAGCAGCCTCCCGAGCCCCAGGAACAGCGCATGGATCGACAATCCGATCGACTGGCTGACGACCAGATTCCAGGCCAGGCCCCCACCGCCGCCCGCCGCGAATCGGGTGATCGCCAGCGCGATCGCGGTGTTCAGCAGCAGCGTCCAGACCCAGGGCGCCCAGGCGGGGCCATCGTGGGGCCAGCGCCAGGCCGACGCGAGAGAGCGCCAGACCTTCACCATCAGGCGAGGGCTCATCGGGTCGGGGGTCATGCGCGGTTCCTCAGTGAGCCAGCATCGACAGTGATGCCGGAACAGTCGTCAGCAGCCAGTGGCCCAGCACCCGACCGGGATCGAGAGCGGCGAACACGCCCGCCCCGACCAGCCCGCCGAAGGCCCCGCGCATCCAGCCGCGATGGGCGCTGATCTGACGCTGACGGGCTCGCATCACCGCCATTGCCAGCGACACGAGTATCCAGACCGACAGCAGGTGGATCCAGCTGAATCCGGCGAGCCAGGACCATCCCAGGTGACCCTTGATCCAGAACGAGGAGATCGCCGTCACCCCCATCGCGGTCACCCACAGATAGCCCACCCGGCGATGCCGCAGGCTGCCGCGCGGCGCCAGCATCTGCCAGGTGCCCAGCGTCAGCGCCAGCAAGGCCGCCGCCAGGTGAATCAGGACCGGCAGTGCCGGTAAGGTCGACAGATCGGTATTCATGCGAAGCCTCGGGTCAAGGGACAGACCGAAGTCTCGCGGTTCGGGACGCCGCCGGCCGGTGAAGGCGACAAACCGACCGGCGAACGGCGCGAACCGGCGCCAGCGGGGCGCGAACGGGGCGAGTGCCCGCCGGGCGAGAGCGCCGCTGCCTCAGAGCGGCAGGTCCGAGCGACCCATCAGGAAGGTGTCGACCGAATGGGCGCACTGCCGCCCCTCGCGGATCGCCCAGACGACCAGCGACTGGCCACGGCGCATGTCGCCGGCGGCGAACACCTTGGGCACGTTGGTGGCATAGCTGCGCTCGCCTTCGGTGTCGGCACGGGCATTGCCGCGGGCATCGCGCTCGACGCCAAAGGCACCCAGCACGGTGGCGATCGGCGACACGAAGCCCATCGCGAACAGCACCAGGTCGGCCGGCAGCTCGAACGCCGAGCCGGGCACTTCCGTCATGCGCATCTGGCCGGTGGCCTCGTCACGGGTCCACTCGACCCGGGCGCCGACCAGCGCCTTGACGTGGCCCTTGCCGTCGTCCTTGAAATGCTTGGTGGTCACCGACCAGTCGCGCTCGCAGCCCTCTTCATGCGAAGACGAGGTGCGCATCTTGACCGGCCAGTAGGGCCAGGTCAGCGACTTGTTCTCGGTTTCCGGCGGCTGGGGCATCAGCTCGAACTGCGTGACCGACGCCGCGCCATGGCGGTTGCTGGTGCCCACACAGTCGGATCCGGTGTCGCCGCCGCCGATCACGATCACGTGCTTGCCGGTGGCCATGATCTGGTCGACGACCTTGTCGCCCGCGACGACCTTGTTCTGCAGCGGCAGGAACTCCATCGCGAAGTGGACACCGGCCAGCTCACGCCCCGGCACCGGCAGGTCACGCGGCAACTCGGCGCCACCGGACAGCACCACCGCATCGAACTCGGCCGCCAGCTGCTCGGGCGAGAGGCGCTGGGTGGACCAGTTCGCCACGCCCGGCGTGCCGTCATCGGCGCCGATGAAGACCCCGGTGCGAAAGATCACCCCCTCGGCCTGCATCTGCTCGACGCGGCGATCGATGTGGCTTTTCTCCATCTTGAAATCGGGAATGCCATACCGCAGCAGACCGCCCACGCGATCGTTCTTCTCGAAGACGGTCACCGAGTGGCCAACGCGCGCCAGCTGCTGGGCACAGGCCAGGCCGGCCGGCCCGGAGCCCACCACCGCCACCGTCTTGCCGGTGCGGGTGGCGGCCGGCTGGGGAACGACCCAGCCCATCTCCCAGCCCTTGTCGATGATGGCGTGCTCGATCGACTTGATGCCCACCGCATCGTTGTTGATGTTGAGTGTGCAGGCCGCCTCGCAGGGCGCCGGACAGATGCGGCCGGTGAACTCGGGAAAGTTGTTGGTCGAGTGCAGGGTCGCAAGCGCGTTCTGCCAGTCGCCCTGAAAGACCAGGTCATTCCAGTCGGGAATGATGTTGTTCACCGGACAGCCGGTCTGGCAGAACGGGATGCCGCAGTCCATGCAGCGGGCGCCCTGCTGCGCAGCCTCGGTGTCCGTCAGATGCAGCACGAACTCCTTGTAGTGCCGCACCCGCGAGCGATTGTCCTCGGCGGCCTCCTGGAGGCGCTGAAATTCGAGAAATCCGGTGGTTTTGCCCATCTTGGTGCCTCTGTCCGAAATCGTTGTCGGTGCCGATCCGCGTCTGTCGCCCGCCGGGGCGGGTCAGGCGGTCGCCCGTTCCTGATCCATCTTCTTTTGCCGGGCGGCATGCATTTCGCCCAGCGCGCGCTTGTACTCGGTGGGGAAGACCTTCACGAAGCGGGTTCGGGCGGTGTCCCACTGATCCAGGATCGCGCGCGCCTTCTCGCTGCCGGTGAACTTGAAGTGCCGCTCGATCAGGGACTTGAGGACGATCTCGTCGCACTCGCCGCGGTGCCAGGTCGCCGGATCGGTCTGCAGCAGCTGCTCCGAGGTCGAGAGCACCGGCTCGAGCGCGACCATTGACAGGTTGCATCGCTTGTCGAAGCTGTGGTCGGCGTCGTAGACATAGGCCACGCCGCCCGACATGCCGGCGGCAAAGTTGCGGCCGGTCTCGCCCAGCACCACCACCGTGCCCCCGGTCATGTACTCGCAGCCGTGATCGCCGGTGCCCTCGACAACCGCGGTCGCACCCGAGTTGCGCACACAGAAACGCTCGCCGGCGACACCCGACAGGAAGGCCTCGCCCTCGACCGCGCCGTACATCACCGTGTTGCCGGCGATGATGTTCTCGTCGGACTTGCCCCGGAAATCATTGGTCGGGCGCACCACGATCCGGCCACCCGACAGGCCCTTGCCGACATAGTCGTTGCCCTCGCCCACCAGATCCAGGGTGATGCCGTGCGACAGGAATGCGCCGAAACTCTGGCCGGCGGTCCCGTTGAACTGCACATGGATGGTGTCGTCGGGCAGTCCGTCATGACCGTACTTGAGCGCCACCAGGCCCGACAGCATGGTGCCTGCGGTCCGGTTGACGTTGCGGATCGGCAGGATGAAGGAGACCTTCTCGCCGCGCTCGATCGCCGGCCGGGCCAGTTCGATCAGCTTGTGGTCGAGCGCGCCGTCGAGCCCGTGATCCTGGGTCGCGACGCAGCGGCGCGGCACACCCGCCGGGACCTTGGGCAGGTGGAAGATGCGCGAGAAATCGAGCCCCTGCGCCTTCCAGTGCTGGATGCCGCGACGGGTGTCGAGCAGATCGGCACGCCCGATCAGGTCGTTGAACCGGCGGATGCCCAGTTGGGCCATCAGCTCACGCACCTCTTCGGCCACGAAGAAAAAGTAGTTGACCACATGCTCGGGCTTGCCCTGGAAGCGCTGGCGCAGCACCGGGTCCTGGGTGGCCACCCCCACCGGGCAGGTGTTCAGGTGGCATTTGCGCATCATGATGCAGCCCTCGACCACCAGCGGTGCGGTGGCGAAGCCGAACTCGTCGGCGCCCAGCAGCGCACCGACCACCACGTCGCGGCCGGTCTTCATCTGGCCGTCGGCCTGCACGACGATGCGCCCGCGCAACTGGTTCATCACCAGCGTCTGCTGGGTCTCGGCCAGGCCGAGTTCCCACGGCGTGCCCGCGTGCTTGATCGACGACAGCGGCGACGCGCCGGTGCCCCCGTCGTGGCCGGCGATCACCACATGATCGGCCTTCGCCTTGGAGACCCCCGCCGCCACCGTGCCCACGCCGACCTCGGACACCAGCTTGACCGAGATCGAGGCGCGGTCGTTGGCGTTCTTCAGGTCGTGAATGAGCTGGGCGAGGTCCTCGATCGAGTAGATGTCGTGGTGCGGCGGCGGTGAAATCAGGCCGACACCCGGCACCGAGTAGCGCAGCATGCCGATGTAGTCGGACACCTTGTGGCCGGGCAGCTGACCGCCCTCGCCGGGCTTGGCGCCCTGGGCCATCTTGATCTGGATCTGGTCGGCGCTCGACAGGTACTCGGCGGTGACGCCGAACCGGCCCGAGGCCACCTGCTTGATGCGCGAGCGCAGCGAATCGCCCGCCTTCAGCGGAATGTCGACCTCGACGCGGTCACGGCCGATCACTGTGGCGATCGAGTCGCCATCGCGGATGACGGAATGGCCGGCGCGCACCTCGCTGCGGTAGCGCATCGGATCCTCGCCGCCCTCGCCGGTGTTGCTCTTGCCGCCGATCCGGTTCATCGCGATGGCCAACGTGGCGTGCGCCTCGGTCGAGATCGACCCCAGCGACATGGCGCCGGTGGCAAACCGCTTGACGATCTCGGCAGCCGGCTCGACCTCCTCGATCGGGACCGGGGTGCAGGCCTCGACGCGGAAGTCGAACAACCCGCGCAGCGTCATGTGCCGCACGCTCTGGTCGTTGATGAGGCTCGCGTACTCCTTGTAGGTGGAGAAGCTGCCGGTCTTGGTCGAATGCTGCAGCTTGGCGATCGCGTCGGGGGTCCACACATGCGCCTCGCCGCGGGTCCGGTACGCGTATTCGCCACCGGCATCGAGCGCATTGGCCATCACCGGATCGTTGCCGAACGCCGCCTGGTGCAGCCGGATGGCCTCCTCGGCCACCTGGAACACGCCGATCCCCTCGATCCGGGTGGCGGTGCCGGTGAAGTACTTGTTCACCAGCGCGCTGGACAGGCCGATCGCCTCGAAGATCTGGGCGCCGCAGTAGCTCATGTAGGTCGAGATGCCCATCTTGGACATGACCTTGTTCAGGCCCTTGCCGACCGCCTTGATGTAGTTGGCCACCGCCTTGTCGGCCGCCTTCTGCCCGCCGGCCGAGTAAAGGCTGGCGAGGGTTTCCATCGCCAGGTAGGGATGGATCGCCTCGGCACCGTAGCCGGCCAGCAGGGCGAAGTGATGCACCTCGCGCGCCGATCCGGTTTCCACCACCAGGCCGGTGCTGGTGCGCAGGCCCTCGTTGACCAGATGCTGGTGCACCGCGCTCATCGCCAGCAGCGCCGGAATCGCGACGCTGTCGGACGCCACCCGGCGATCGGAGACGATCAGGATGTTGTAGCCCGAGCGCACCGCGTCCTCGGCCTGCGCGGCCAGCGAGGCCAGGCGGGCCTCGATGCCCTCGCTGCCCCAGGCCAGCGGATAACAGACATCGAGTTCGAAGGACTTGAACTTGTTGTCGGTGTAGTGCTCGATGTGGCGGATCTTGGCCATGTCCTCGAAATCGAGGATCGGCTGCGACACTTCCAGCCGGATCGGCGGATTGATGTTGTTCAGGTCGAGCAGGTTCGGCTTGGGCCCGATGAAGGACACCAGCGACATCACCATCTGCTCGCGGATCGGATCGATCGGCGGGTTGGTGACCTGGGCGAACAGCTGCTTGAAGTAGTGGTAGAGCGGCTTGTTCTTGTTCGAGAGCACCGCCAGCGGCGAGTCGTTGCCCATCGAGCCGATCGCTTCCTCGCCCGACTGGGCCATCGGCGTCATCAGGAACTTGAGGTCTTCCTGGGTGTAGCCGAAGGCCTGCTGACGGTCGAGCAGGCTGGCCAGCGGCCGGTTGGCCGCCTCGTCGAGCTGCAGGTCGCCGCGCTGGGCATCGATCTCGTCGAGCTTGATGCGGATCGCCTCGATCCATTCGCGATAGGGCTTGCTGTTGGCCAGCTGCTGCTTGAGCTCGGCGTCGTCGATGATGCGGCCCTGCTCGAGGTCGATCAGGAACATCTTGCCGGGCTGCAGGCGCCACTTCTTCAGGATCTTGTTCTCGGGGATCGCCAGCACGCCCGACTCCGAGGCCATGATGACCATGTCGTCATCGGTCACGCAGTAGCGCGCCGGGCGCAGTCCGTTGCGGTCCAGGGTCGCGCCGATCTGGCGACCGTCGGTGAACGCGATGGCCGCGGGACCGTCCCAGGGTTCCATCATGGCGGCGTGGAACTCGTAGAAGGCGCGCCGCTTGGGGTCCATCTGGGTGTGCTGCTCCCAGGCCTCCGGGATCATCATCATCATCGCGTGCGCGATCGGATAACCCGCCATCAGCAGCAGCTCGAGGCAGTTGTCGAAGGTGGCGGTGTCGGACTGTCCGGCGTAGACGATCGGGTAGAGCTTGGCGAGGTCATCGCCCAGCACCGGCGAGCGCATCACGCCCTCGCGGGCCCGCAGCCAGTTGTAGTTGCCCTTGACGGTGTTGATCTCGCCGTTGTGCGCCACCAGACGATAGGGGTGCGCCAGCGGCCACTCGGGGAAGGTGTTGGTCGAGAAGCGCTGGTGGACCATCGCCAGCGCCGAGACGAAGCGCGGATCCTGCAGGTCCTTGTAGTACTGCCCGACCTGGCCGCACAGCAGCAGGCCCTTGTAGACGATGGTGCGTGCCGACATCGACGGCACGAAGTATTCCTTGCCGTGCTTCAGGTCGAGCGCCTGGATCGCGTGGCTGGCCATCTTGCGGATGACATAGAGCTTGCGCTCCAGCGCGTCGGTCACCATCACATCCGGTCCGCGGCCGATGAAGACCTGGCGGATCACCGGCTCCTTGGCGCGCACGGTGGGCGACATCGGCATCTCGTGATCGACCGGCACGTCGCGCCAGCCAAGCAGCACCTGACGCTCGGCGCGCACCGCCCGCTCGACCTCCTGCTCGCAGGCCTGGCGCGAAGCGTGCTCCTTGGGCAGGAACACGAAACCCACCCCGTACTCGCCGGCCGGCGGCAGCACGACACCCTGCAGCGCCATCTCCTCGCGGTAGAACTGGTCGGGGATCTGGGTGAGGATGCCGGCCCCGTCGCCCATCAGGGGGTCGGCACCGACCGCGCCCCGGTGGTCGAGGTTGCACAGGACCTGCAGGCCCTGCTCGATGATCTTGTGGCTGCGTCGCCCCTTGATGTGCGCGACGAAGCCGACGCCGCAGGCGTCGTGCTCGTTGGCCGGGTCATAGAGACCTTCGGCCGAGCGTCCGAGGGAAAACCCGTCGGTCGAACCCGCGATCTGGGCGTTATGCGCGATCCCTGACATTTTTCATGACCCTGGCAGTGGTGCTGGCCCCCGTTTCCAGAGGGCGTGGGCACTCGTTGCCGCCATTGCGGCAGTGCAGCGAAGCGAGTGCGGACGAACCTTGCATGATACCCGGCCGCATTCCGGATTTGAAGTGTCCCGTGGACAACGGCGCGGGGGCCCGCTTCGCCCCCCGACCGAGACGCCGGCCCGCGGCCGCCCCTCCCGGGCCGGGGCCCGATGTGGCAACATCGCAGGCCCCTCGCGATGGCGCCGGCTGCCCCCGGCGGCCTCGCGAAACCCCATTCCCCCTCCCCGCGTCACGACCCAGGAAACCCCATGAACGCCTCCCCCTATCGCTGCCGTTGCTTCAAGCTGGTGCGTCACGGCGAACCCATGGAAGAAGTGATCGAGGACGTCCGCGCGCCGGCCGCCGGCGAAGTGCTGGTGCGCATCCTCGCCGCCGGGGTCTGCCACTCCGACGTGATGCTCTATGACGGGTTCGTGGATGCCGGCTCGGGCCGCAAGATCGACCTGTCGCGCGGTGTCGCCGCGCCGCGGGTCCTCGGCCACGAGATCGCCGGCGAAGTGACCGCCTTCGGCGAAGGCGCCCAGGCCGCGGCGCTGGCGCAGGGCGTGAAGCTGGGCGACAAGGTGGTGGTCTACCCCTGGATCGGCTGCGGCAACTGCTTCTACTGCCAGGGCGGCCAGGAGCCGCTGTGCTCGAACCCGCGCAACCTGGGCCTGCAGCGCGACGGCGGCTTCTCGCAGTTCACGATGGTCCCCGATGCGCGTTACCTGGTGCCGGCCGGCAACCTGCCGCTGGAACAGGCCGCGCCCTATGCCTGCTCGGGCCTCACCGCCTTTGCGGCGCTCAAGAAGCTCGCGCCCTTCCCCACCGGCGAAAGACTGCTGATCATCGGCGCCGGCGGCGTCGGCCTGTCCGGCATCCGCTTCGCCCGGCAGATCCTGGGCGTGTCGCCGATCGTCGCCGATCTGGACCCGGCCAAATGGCCGCTGGCCATCGAGGCCGGTGCGAGCCAGACGATCGACCCCCGCGACGCGGATGCGCTCAAGGCGATCGCCAAGTCCGGGGGCGTGGCCGGCGCGGTCGACTTCGTGGGCACCGGCGAGTCGTTCGCGATGGGCCTGAACGCGCTGCGCAAGGGCGGCAAGATGGTGTCGGTGGGCCTGATCGGCGGCGCCACCCCGATCACCCCGGCGATGCTGGTCTTCAAGGCCGTCACCCTGATGGGCTCGATGGTCGGCACGGTCGAGGAGTTGCGCGAGCTGATCGCGCTGGCCAACACCGGCGTGCTGCCGCCGCTGCCGGTGAGCACCCTGCCGCTGGATCAGGTCAACGACGTGATCCACAAGCTGCACGAAGGCCGCTTCCCCGGCCGGGCGGTGCTGCTGCCGGCGGGCTGACGCCCTCGGCAGGTCCGGCGACGCGCGGGCACTGCCCGCCGCGCCGCCCATGCCCCCTTAAGGGTGCGGCCCCCAGGGCGCCGCCAGCATCAGCTTGTTGTTCTGCGAGCGCAGCAGCGGGCGCAGCTGCCGGGCAAACGCCATGAAGGTCTCGTCGGCGAACAGCGCCGACCAGAAGGCGCGCCGATCGGCGTCGTCCTCGAACTTCCACAGGTGAACCAGTTCGTTGATCGCCCCGATGTCGCCGGTGAAATAACCGACCAGTCGCTGCGGATGGCGGCTGATCGCCGGATACCCCTCGGTCCGGTAGAGCTCGATCACCTCGCTCATCTTGCCCACCACCACCTGGTAGGTGCGCATTTCATAGATCGCCATCAGAGTCTCCGTTGAAGGTCAGGCCGCCTGCGGCCCGGGTTGGCGAGGCGAGGTCTGGCTGGCGTCCGGCAGCAGGAGCGCGAAGGCCAGGGTGACCACCGCGATGGCAGCCATCAGCAGCAGCAGCCACTGGAACCCGGAGGCCTTCACGATCGGCCCGAGCGCCCAGACCGCCAGCGAACTGACGCCGAAGGACACCGCGATCCGGATCCCGGAGACCCGCGAGCGCATGCGGTCGTCGACATAGCGCACCACCATCGCATCGGTGAAGGGGATCGCCCCGAAGATCGACACCATGATGGCGATTTGCAGCGCGAACAGCCACCAGCCCTGGGCGCTGGCCGCGGCCAGCAGGAGCGGCGCCTGCAGCATCACCACACCGACATAAATGCGCTTGAGCGGGTAGCGGTCGATGAGCTTGCCCACCACGATCTGGGCCAATGACGCGACCGCATAGACCGCAGCAAGCAGAAGACCGAGCGTGGCCGGATCCTCGATGACCCCCGAGAATCGCTCGCGCAGCAGCTGGCCGTTGCCGTTGGTGGTGAAATTGAACAGCAGGCTGCCGGTGATCGCGGTGATGGTCATGATCGCCACGATGCGCACCATCACCGACCGCGGCAGCTCGACCACCTTGGAGGTGCGCTTGGACGGCGGCTCGGTCTCGCGCGGCGCGACCATCGCGAAGACGACCCCGGCACCGATCGACAGCAGGCCGGGCAACGCGAACGCCAGACGCCAGCCGAAATACTTGACCAGGAATCCGGTGACCAGGGCCGCGATCGCGATGCCCAGGTTGCCCGCCAGTCCGTTGAAACCGATGGTGATGCCCGGATTCTTCGCGCCCTGGACCAGCATCGGGATGCCCACCGGGTGATAGATGGATGAGAACGCGCCCAGCAGCACCAGCGCGGCCGCCATCGACCAGGGCCCCTGCGTGAGCGCCACCAGCATCGCCGAGACACCCATCCCGAAGAAGAACACCAGCATCATCGCGCGGCGTCCCCACAGGTCGCCCAGCCGACCGGCCGGCAGCGAGCCCAGCCCGAACAAAAGGAAGGCGCCCGCGCTGAACGGCATCAGGTCCTCCCACCGGGACACACCGAAATCGGCGGCGATGGTCGTCACCGCGGTGGCGAAAATCAGCAGAAACATGTGATCGATCGCGTGCCCGAGATTGAGCAGCGCGGACACGCCACGGGACGGCATCATGGTCCTGGCTCCGGTGAGGGTCAGCCGATCCGCCCGGCGAGTGCGCCGGCGGCCAGCGGGGATGTCAGCAGCGCCCGGGCCGCCGGTCCGTCGCCGGCCAGCCGCAGGTACTCCCGGATCGCGAAACGATCCGTCATGCCGGCAATATAGTCCGACACCGCACGCGGGCCAATCGCCTCGTTCCGGATCCGGTGCTCATCGGGCAGCAGACCGGGGTCGGCCAGAAACCGCCGGAACAGTTCGCTCACCACCTCGCGGGCCTCATCCATGACCGCCACCACCCGGACATGGCGATACAGCCGTCCGTGCAACAGCTGCTTCAGGGGCCGCACGCGCGCCAGCATCGGCTCGGAAAAGGCGGCCAGGGGCGGTGCCCGGCGAACCGCGTCGACATCGGCCGGCGCGGCCCGCGCGATCCGCTCACGCGTCTGCGCCAGCAGGTCCTCGATGCGCTCGTCGATCATGCGGCGCAGCACCTCATGGACCAGCCGGCGCTCGGCCAGGCCGGGAAAGCGCTCGCGCACCGCGCGGGCGTGCTCGGCGAACAGATCGAGCCCCTCGAAATCCGCCAGGGTCAGCAGGCCCGAGCGCAGGCCGTCGTCCACATCATGGTGGTCATAGGCGATCTCGTCGGCCAGGTTGGCCAGTTGCGCCTCGAGCGAGGGCTGGCGGCGCTGCAGAAAGCGCTCGCCGAGGTCGCCGAGCAGGCGGGCGTTGGCCGCCGAACAGTGCTTCAGGATGCCCTCGCGGGTCTCGAAGCACAGGTTCAGCCCGTCGAAGGCCCCGTAGCGCTGCTCGAGCTCATCGACCACCCGCAGCGACTGCAGGTTGTGCTCGAAACCGCCCCAGGGCGCCATGCACTGGGCCAGCGCGTCCTGGCCGGCGTGTCCGAAGGGGGTGTGGCCGAGATCGTGCGCCAGCGAGATCGCCTCGATCAGGTCTTCGTCGAGCGCCAGCCGGCGGGCGATCGAGCGGGCGATCTGCGCCACTTCGATCGAGTGGGTGAGGCGGGTACGGAACAGGTCGCCTTCGTGGTTGACGAAGACCTGGGTCTTGTACTCGAGCCGCCGGAAGGCGGTGCAGTGGACGATCCGATCACGGTCGCGCTGAAATTCGCTGCGCGGCGCGGCCGGCGGTTCGGGATGACGCCGGCCCCGGGTGGCGGCCGGATCGGCAGCATGCGCGACGAGCCGGACGCCCGCCATCTCAGCGGTCCGGACTGGCCGCCAGGGTCTCGCGCAGCATCGCGTCGGGCACCCGGCGCAGGCTGGCTCGGCCGATCCCCTCCAGCACGACGAAGCGCGGCGCGCCCTGCTCGGCCTTCTTGTCGACGCTCATCAGTTCGATCCAGCGCTCGAACGACCATGGCGGCGCCGTCACCGGCAGACCCGCGCGGGCGATGATCGCGGCCAGGTGTTTCGCATCGGGTCGGGCCAGCAGCCCGAGCCGGCAGGACAGGTCGGCCGCCTGGACCATGCCGGCGCCCACCGCCTCGCCGTGAAGCCACTGCCCGAATCCGAACCCGGCCTCGATCGCATGACCGAAGGTGTGGCCGAAGTTCAGGATCGCCCGCACGCCGCCTTCGCGTTCGTCGCGGGCGACCACATCGGCCTTGATCTGGCAACTGCGCACGATCGCCTCGCCCATCGCCCGCTGTTCGCAGGCGCGCAGCGCGTCCATGTCGCGATCGATCGCGTCCAGATAAACCGGGTCGGCGATCGCACCGTGCTTGATCACCTCGGCGAGCCCGGCCGACAGCTCGCGCGCGGGCAGGGTGCGCAAGGTGTCGAGGTCGGCCAGCACCAGCCGCGGCTGGTGAAAGGCGCCGATCATGTTCTTGCCCGCCGGATGGTTGATCGCGGTCTTGCCACCGACCGAGGAATCGACCTGCGCCAGCAGGGTGGTGGGGACCTGGACGAAGTCGACCCCGCGCTGGTAGACCGCCGCTGCGAAACCCGCCATGTCGCCGACCACGCCACCGCCCAGCGCGATGATCAGGCAGCCGCGATCGAAGCGGGCCTGCAGCAGCGCGTCGAACACCCGGTTCAGGCTGTCCCAGGTCTTGTTCGATTCGCCCGCCGGCAGGGTCACGGTGAGGAGGGTGGCGCAAGCGCCGCCCAGGCCGGCGCTCAGCGCGCCCGCGTACAGCGGGCCCACGGTGTCGTCGGTGACGATCGCCACCTGGCGGCCCGCGGCCAGCGCGCGCAGCGGCTCGCAACCGGCCAGCAGGCCCGATCCGACCAGGATCGGGTAACTGCGCTCGGCCAGACAGACTTCGATCGATCTCATGGGATGGGCTTCTCGTCGGACAGCGCAGCAGGCAGGGTTTCGAGGATGTCGAGCGCGGTTCGCTCGACCGGGTGGCGGCCGGTGCGCACGACGCGATGCGCGGTCTCGCGGTACAGCGGGTCGCGGGCCGCCACCAGATCGTTGATGCGGCCGCGCGGATCGGCGGTCTGCAGCAGCGGCCGCAGCCGGTCGTTGCGCAGGCGATGCCACAGTTCGCCGGGGCCGGCCTGCAGGTAGATCACGAAGCACCGGGTGCGCAGGCATTCCCGGTTCGCCGCCACGGTGACCGCACCGCCGCCGGTGGCCAGGACGATGCCGGGACGGTGGGACAACTCCTCGATCAGCTGCGATTCGCGCCGCCGGAAGCCCTCCTCGCCCTCGAGCTCGAAGATGGTGGGGATGGGCACCCCGCAGCGCGCCTCGAGCTCGCGATCGGCGTCGATGAAGTCGCGTCCGAGCAGGGTGGCAATCCGCCGCCCGACCGTCGACTTGCCGCAACCCATCATCCCCACCAGGCAGATCGGCGTGGCAGGGGTGAGCGGCGGGAGCGGCATCACCGCACCGGGTGCGGCAGCGGGCGTCGGGAGTTCAGGCACGGAAATGAATCACAAGCGCAGGACGGACAAGCTTAGCAGCACCGGCCTGGTGCCCCCGGGGACGCATCGGGTCGATCCACCGCCGGCCGGCGCAGCCCGGCATGCGCCCGTGTCCCGGCGAACCCATCGGCACGCCGGGACACGCGGTGATCAGTTCGGACTGGCGCAGTCGCCGATCCGGCCGAACGGCGAGGTCGAACCGGGCGGTGAAGTGGTTTCGCTGGAGATGTCCGCCGCCAGCACCGGCAGCACGAAGGTGCGCTCGGAACTGCCCTCGGTGCCCGCCAGGGTGGTGATCGTGACCCGCAGACGCACCTCGGTCCAGTTGGCGAACTCGCGTGCATAGACCACCCGCAGGTTGGCGAACCCGGTTGCATCGGTGCGCCCGCCCTCGGAGGTGAGACTGGCCGCCGCCACGTTGGCCGGATCGAGTGCGCCGTTGCCATTGAGGTCCTCGCCGGCGTCGAGACGCAGATTGCCGTTGAGGTCTTCGCTGGCGCACACGAACACCGGCAGGGTGGAGGTCTCGCCGCGCGGCACCCAGACGACACCGTTCCAATAGTAGGAGCCCTTCTGGAAGCGCGAGCCCACCAGGGACGCCTGGATGCTCGCGCCCACCACCGGGTTGCCGCTCGCGTCGGTGACGGCCGCGGTCCAGGGCATCGCGTACTTGGTGGAATCCAGCGGCTCGATCTGGTTGCCGGTGCCGATCCGGACCACCAGCTCCTGACGCGAGGCGGTGAGCGTGGTCTGCGCCGAGATCGAGGCGCTCGTCACGCTGGCCTGGATCCGGATCTGGTTGTTGCCGGTGGAGTTTGAGCCCGGGAAGAAGGCCACCGACGCCACACCCGATGAATCGGTGGTGGCGGTCGGGGGATCGATGCTGCCGTTGCTCGGGTCGGCGATCGCCGAGAAGCTGACCAGCGCGCCCTTGACGGGATTGTCGGACACGTCGCGAACCACCGCGATCAGCTGGCTCGAGTTGGTGCTCGAGGAGGTCAGGTTCACCCCCACATTGGCGGGACTCGACTGCAACGAGATTTTGGAGGGTGTCCGGCTGACGAACTCGATCCGCTGAGCACTGGTGACGTTACCGGCACGCGCGGTGATGGTCGCCGGCCCGGCGGTGGGCGAACTGATCGACACGGTCGCGATGCCGGACGCATTGGTGGTCGCGCTCGACGCGCTCAGGCTGCCGCGGGTGGTCAGGAAGTCGATCGTCTGGCCGGGCTGGACCAGCCCGTTGAGCAGATACCGGACGGTGACCGTCTGGGCGGTGGAGACTGGCACCTCGACACCGGCCAGGGGCGCGGTGAAGCTGAGCTGGGTCGCCGACACCAGGATCGGCACCGTTGCCGTCGTGCCCAGCGCGCTGACGGTCAGCGTGTCGGCGCCGGCGGCAACACCGGTAACCTGGAAGCGCGCCTGCCCGGCGCCGTCGGTGACCACGGTCGAGGCCGACAAGGTGTTGCCCACGGCGGACGCGACGGTGACCGACTTGCCGGCGATGACGCCAGCCGACGAATCCCGCAGGCTGACGGTGTAGTCATTGGCCGCCCCCGCCACCAGATTGGACGGGCCGTTCAGCGTGAGCTGGGTGCCGACGACCGCGACGCTGACCGACTGCTGCAGTGCACCGCTGCGGGCGCTGATGACGATCGTGCGATTGGACTTGTCGGCGATCGACAGTGTCGCGCTGGCCAGACCGGACAGGTCGGTGCGGGCATTGACCACCTGCAGGGTCGCGCCGACATCCGGGGTCGCGAAGTCGACCAGCTGATTGGCCAGCGTGCGGTTGGCCGAGTCCTTGACCACCGCACTGACGGTGACCGTGCTGCGACCGTCCGAGCCGATGGTGGGCGCGCTGGTGATGACCAGCATCGAGGCGGGGTCGGTCGGCCGGTTCAGGGCCATCTGTCCGCCCACCACCGCGATGCTGACGCTCTGGGCGAGCCCGCCGTTGCGGGCATTCACCACGATCGTGCGGGTCGCGGTGTCCGAGATCGAGAGCGTCGCATTCGCCGCGCCACTGGCGTCGGTCCGCGAGTTGACGACCAGCAGGGTGGCGCCGGCATCCACGGTCGAAAAATCGACCAGCTGCCCGGTCAGCGTGCGGTTGGCCGTGTCCTTGACCACCGCGCTGATGTTGACGACGCTGCGGCCATCCGAGGTCAGCGAGGGACCGCTGGCGGTGAGCAGCAGCGAGGCCGGATCGGTCGAGCGGTTCAGGGTGAGCTGTCCGCCCGCCACCGACACATTGACCGACTGCTGCAGCGCCGCGCTGCGGGCGGTGACCGAGATGGTCCGGCTGGCGGTGTCGGAGATCGAGAGCGTGGCGGTCGCGTTGCCATTCAGGTCGGTCCGCGCGTTGATCACCTGCAAGGTCGCCCCGGCATCCGAGGTCGAGAACTCGACGGGCTGATTGATCAGCGTGCGGTTGGCGGTGTCACGGGCGGTGGCGGTGATGGTGACGATGTTGCGACCGTCGGCCGCAGTGGTCGGTCCGCTCGCGGCGATCAGCAGCGAGGCCAGATTGCTCGGGCTGTTCAGCGTCAGTTGCCCGCCGATCACCGACACGTTGATCGACTGCTGCAACGCGCCGGTCCGGGCACTGATCGCGATCGTGCGGCTGGTGGTATCGGAGATCGACAGGGTGGCGATCGCCATCCCGCTGGCATCGGTGCGGGCGTTGAGCACCTGCAGCGTGGCGCCCGAGTCGCTGGTGGCGAAATCGACCTGCTGGCCGACCATCGTCCGATTGCCGGAATCCTTGACCACCGCGCTGATGGTGACGACGTTGCGGCCATCGGCCCCGACGGTCGGACCGCTGGAGGTGACCAGCAGGAAGGCCGGATCGGTGGCGCTGTTCAGGGTGAGCTGGCCGCCGGCAACCGAGACGTTGACCGTCTGGAGGAGCGAGCCGCTGCGCGCGCTGACGGTGATGGTACGGGTCGACGTCTCGGTGATCGACAGGGTCGCGACCGCCACGCCGCTGGCGTTGGTCAGCGAATTGGCCACCAGGAGGGTCGCGCCGGTGTCGCTGGTCCCGAAATCGACCTGCTGATTGGCCATCGTCCGGTTGGCGGAGTCCTTGACGGTCGCGGTGACGGTGACAACCTTGCGGCCGTCGGTGTCCAGGGTGGGCCCGCTGGTGAGCACCACCAGATAGGTCGGGGGATTCGGGTTGTCCAGGGTCAACTGGCCGCCGGTGACGGCGACGTTGACCGACTGTGTCAGGGCGCCGCTGCGCGCGCTCACGGTGATGATGCGGGTCGACAGATCGGTGATCGACAGGGTGGCGGTCGCCAGCCCGTTGGCGTCGCTTCGGGAATTGGCGACCTTCAGGGTCGCGCCCGGATCGACGGTGGAGAAATCGACCGGCTGATTGGACAGCGTCCGGTTGGACAGGTCCTTGACGGTGGCCACCAGCGTGACGACCCGGCGTCCGTCCGCATCCAGCGACGGACCGCTGACGCTGAGCACCAGCGCCGCTGCCTCGCTGACGGGCGCGCCGCTTTGCGCGCCGGCACCGCCGCCGCCGCCGCAGCCGGCCACCAGCAGGGTGAACATCAGGCCCGCGCCGGTGGCGAGCCAGCGCGACATCCGCAGGAAAAGGCTATTGGAGTTCATGAATCGATTCCGAATCGGGGGGTCGCGGGTGCGGGGTCCGGGGTCGCCGTGGATCAGCGGGTGATCGCGGTGTCGCTGACCACACGCGGGGTCAGGAACACCAGCAGTTCGGTGCGGTCATTGCGCCGCAGGTTGTTCTTGAACACGTTGCCCAGCACCGGGATGTCACCCAGCAGCGGCACCTTGTTCGTCTGGTTGCGCTCGACCTGCTCGTAGATGCCGCCGATGACCACGGTGCCGCCGTTTTCGATCAGCACCTGGGTGCGTACCGCGCGGGTGTCGATGGCAAAACCGGCCGGGGTCAGTGCGCCGACCTGATCGCGGTTGACCGCGACATCCAGGATCACGTTGCCTTCCGGCGTGATCTGCGGCGTGACCTCCAGCTTCAGGCTGGCCTTGCGAAACGAGATCGAGGTGGCGCCGCTCGAGGTGGCCTGCTGGAAGGGCAGTTCGGTCCCCTGCTCGATCGTCGCCTTGCTCTGGTCGGCGGTCAGCACGCGCGGGCTGGAAATGATCTTGCCGCGCTGGTCGGCCTCGAGCGCCGACAGTTCGAGGTTGAGGAAGCGAGTGAGCTTGGAACCGAACAGGCTGATCGCGAAGGTGGCCGGGTTGAAGCCGCCCACCGACGGGGCCGGGAGGTTGACGAAATTGGTGTTGTCGGCAGCGGTGAGACGGCCCAGACCCTGGGCATTGATGCCCGACAGGTCGGTGCCGTTCTGCGAAGACAGGTCGGCCGCGCCGCGAAGGTTGCCCGAGACGGTAGCGAAGGAACCGCCCAACAGCCGCTGCCCCGCGCCATACACCGGCACGTTGAGCGCGGTGAGGCTGCCGGTGACCGGATCGGTCACCCCGAGCGTGCGGTAAACGGTGGAGGACACATCGTTGTAGCCCAGCCGCGCCCCCAGGTTGCGCGAGAAGCGGTCGTCGGCCTCGACGATGCGGGCCTCGATCAGCACCTGGCGCACGGTGATGTCGATCTGGGTGATCAGCTTGCGGACCTCCTCGAGACGCGTCGGCGTGTCCTGCACGAACAGCTTGTTGGTGCGGGAATCGAAGACCGCGCTGCCGCGCTTGGAGAGCACGCGCTGCTTTTCGTCGGACAGCAGCTTGGAGATGTTCTCGGCCTTCTGGTAGTTGAGCTGGAAGATCTCGGTGCGGACCGGTTCGATGTCGGCGATCTGCTGGCGAGCCTCGAGTTCCAGCTTTTCCTTGGTCGCGAGTTCCTCGCGCGGCGCGATCAGGATGACATTGCCGCTCTTGCGCATGTCCAGCGCCTTGGACTGCAGCACGATGTCCAGGGCCTGATCCCAGGGGACGTCCTTCAGGCGCAGGGTGAGGCTGCCGGCGACGGAGTCGCTGGTGACGATGTTCAGGTTGGTGAAGTCGGCGATCACCTGCAGCAGCGCGCGCACGTCGACGTTCTGGAAATTCAGCGACAGCCGGTCACCCCGGTAGCCCTGGCGCCCGCCGAGCTTGCTCGGGTCCTCGCGAACCGGCTTGACCTCGACCACGAACTGATTTTCGCTCTGGTAGGCGTTGTGCTCCCAGGTACCCTGCGGCTCGATCACCAGCCGTGCGTTCTCACCCTGCTGGGTGATCCGCACCGTGCGGATCGGCGTGCCGAAATCGGCGACGTCCAGGCGTTTGCGAAGATTCTCGGGCAGACGTGCCTTCAGGAAATCGACGACCAGCGCCTGGCCCTGCTGGCGGATGTCGACGCCCACACCGGGCCCCGACAGATCGACCACCACCCGGCCCTCGCCGTCGCGGCCGCGGCGGAAATCGATGTCGCGCAGCGCCAATCCGGTCGCTGCCGGGGCCTCCTTGGCCAGCACGGCAGCCCCGATCAGCGACACCGGCATGGGGGCATCCAGGAGCACCGGCGTGAGGGCGACCAGGATGGCCTTGCCTTCGATGCTGGTGACGTAGGTCATCGCCCGTTTGAGATTGAGGACCACCCGCGCCCGTCCGGTCGCCTGCACGACGGCGACGCTTCGCACATCGCCCTGGGGAAGATCGATGGCGGACTGCCCCGCCTTGTTCGCGGTATCGAGGAAGTCAAGGGCGATCCGGGGCGGACTGCTGATCGAAAAAGCACCCGGCACGGCGGTGGGGGCCTCCTTCATCTCGATCCGCACCAGGGTGGTACCGCCCTGGGCAACGCTGCTCACCGACTCGATGGCATTCGTTTGCGCAAACGACGCGGCACACCCGCCAGCAAGGAAGACAGCGACGACAGCCTTCAGGAAACGGCGGGGCATCCCGCCCACGGCGCGAGCAACAGTCATTTCCTGCCCTCCTGGAGCCGCAGCGAGGTATCGCGTTCGACCCAATCGCCGGTCGCGTCCTGCACCAGTTCCCTGAGCGTCACCTCTTCCTCGGTGACGCGGGTGATACGGCCGAAATTCGGCCCGACATGATTGCCAATCCGGGCCTGATAGACCATGGACCCCACCTGCAACAAAGCGAAGTTGTCCTTGCCGCTGCCCATGTGACCCACCATCCGGATTGTGTCCAACTGAAAACTTTCAAGGACCTCGCGCTTGCGCGAGGTGTCGGGCCGCAGACCCGACGACTTCTGCACCGACTGCGGGATCGCGAGCACCAGCTTTGACTGGGAGAACGGATCCGACAGTTCCGCCCCGTCGTAGCGGAAGGGTTCGAATTTGCGGGGCGGGGCGATGGAGTCCTTGATGAGCGGCGCGGCGGCGCGCTGCTGGTCCATCCAGGATCGCAGCTCGTCCTGCTGATCGGTGCAGCCCCCCAGCGCCAGCGCCAGACACGCCAGACCCGAAACCTTCGACAGACTCATTTCTTGCCCACCTCACCACCGGCACCGGCCGGCTTCGCACCGGGCTTTGTCTTGGCCGACTCGCGACGGTTCTGCTCGACCTCATCCTTGTCGAGGTAGCGGAAGGTCTTGGCCACCGCTTCCAGCGTCAGCCGCGGCGCCTTGTCGCCCGACTGGAGATTGATGTTGTTCAGGGTGACGATCCGGGCCAGATTCGAGATGTCGCTGGCGAAGGCGCCCAGTTCATGGTAACCGCCCACCAGCCGGATCGAGATCGGCAATTCCGCGTAGAACTCGCGCACCACCACCTGACCGGGCTTGAAGAGCTCGAACTCCAGGCCGCGCGCCACCCCGGCCTGATTGATCTCGGAAAGCAGGGCGCTCATCTCGGCACGACTGGGCAGCTGCTTTTCGAGCTGGTTCACATACACCGAGACCTGCTCCTTCTGCTTGCGCAAGGTCTCCAGATTGCGGGCCTGCTTGAGCTTTTCGACGAACTTGTCCTTGAGCTGCGACTCGCGCAGGGCGCCGGCATCGAGCACTTCGAGCTGTGCCTGCCAGAAGACCACATAGGTGATTCCGAGAACGACGACGAAGATGGACGACAACAGCGCCATTCGCGGCAGCAGCGGCCACAAGCCGGGATGGCGCCCCTGCAGCCCCTGGAACTGGGCCGCCAGTTGCGCGCCATCGAACTGAAATTTCAAGCCTGCCATCGCTGCCTCACTTGCCCGGACCGGCGGCGGCCGGCGCTGCCGCGCCGGGGGCTGGCGCCGCGCCGGGGGCGGTCGCGGCAGCCGGCCGAACGGGATCGGTGGCCGGCGCCTTGATCATCGCGGTCATCGAGAACTCGAAGATCCGTCGCGCATCCTTGGACAGCCTGGCCAACGCCGGATTGGCGCCTGCCTGCAGGTCCGACGCCTTGATCTCGACGAGTTCCGGCCGTTCGAGCCAGGGCGAGTCATCGGCCAGCCCGCGCATCAGGGCGGACACCTGTTCGTTCGACTGTGCCCAGCCGATCAGGGTCACCTTGCGGTCGTCCTGTCGAACCTGCCGAAAATAGATGCCCGAGGGGGTGCGCTTGGCGAGCTCGTCGAGCATGCGAACCGGCAGCGTGCGGTCGCGCTGAAGGTTCTCGACCGCGTCGCGTCGGGCGTTCAGCGCGTCGATGCTGTCGCGCAACAGCGCGATTTCCTTCACCTGCGTATCGAGCTTGGCATTTTCCTGGGTGATGAATTCGTTGCGCGCTTCCTGGGCATCCACGAGACCGCCGATGCCCACCCCGACCAGCAACGCCAGCGCGCCGGCCAGGAGCAGAAACAGCACCGCCATGGCGATGAAGTCCTTGCGCCGACGATCGCGGCGCATCTCCCGATGCGGCAGCAGGTTGATGCGGATCATGCGTCGAAGCGTCGCAAGGCAAGTCCACAGGCAGTCACGAGCGCCGGGGCATCCAGGCGCAGCTGCCGCTCGCGGACGGTGTCGGCAATCTCCATCCCCTGGAACGGACTGAGGATTTCAGCGGGCACCTGGGTGCGCTCACTGACGCCTTCGCACAGACCCGGAACGACGCAGGCACCACCCGCGAGGTAGATGCGATCGACGCGCGAATAAGGGGTGGAAGTGAAGAAGAACTGCAGCGCCCGGGTGATGTCGGTCACGCCGCGCTCGATGTAGGGTTCCAGCACGTCGACCCGGTAGTTCTCGGGAAGCTCGCCGGTGCGTTTCTTGAGCTCGGCTTCTTCGGGGCTCAGCCCGTACAGGCGCATCAGGTCCTGGGTGAGGTCCTGTCCGCCGAAAATCTGCTCGCGCTCGAAAATGGTCGCTCCGTTGAGGATGATCGACACGGTGGTGACGGACTGCCCGATGTCGAAGACGGCGATGATTTGGCCCTGCCCGCCGTTGGGCAGAAAGCTGGCGACATGCTCGAGCGCGATCCGCGCGGCATACGAGTCGATGTCGACCACCACCGCCCGCAGGCCGCACATTTCGGCCACCGCCACCCGGTCCTCGACCTTTTCCTTGCGCGACGCCGCCAGCAGCACATCGATCTCGTCGGCATCGATCGCACTGGGCCCCAGGATCTGGAAATCCAGATTCACTTCCTCGATGGCAAACGGGATGTACTGGCTCGCTTCGGTCTCGACCTGAAGCTCGTAGTCTTCTTCCGGAAGGCCCGCCGGCAGCATGATCCGCTTGGTGATCACCGCCGAGGCCGGCATCGCCAGCGCGACCTCGCGGGTGCGGGTACCCAGCCGGCGCATCGCACGACCCAGCGCCGCCGCCACCAGTTCGGGGTTCTCGACGTTGCCGTCATTGATCGCACCGCGCTCGATCGGCTCGATCGCATAGCGCTCCAGCCGGATCGCCGTCTTCTGACCCGGCAACAACTCGACAACCTTCACGCTGGACGCGCTGATGTCAATTCCCAGCAGACCCGCCGATGAACGTTTGAAGAAATCCGGGAAATTCAACCCCACTTGACCCTCTCGAAAGCCTGAAAACCCTTACAAACGAAGGATTTACGTGCACTTTATCAAGTTTACTTTAAATGCTTGATGGCGCATCGTCCTACTGTAAAGTTTTTTGACATCGGGGACAGCCGCCAGGACACCCTTCCGTCGTGTCCAGGCGACCATCCGGCGATCTGTGACTTTTGTCGCTTTTTTCCGAAAGCGGGTCAAGCACGTCAGCCCAGGGACGCACCGGCGGGCTCGACCCGGCAGTGCGGCGCAGCCGTCCCGAACGCGGCGCGCGCGCCTCACGGCGCCACGTATAATCCGTCTGCCCATCCAGTCGGCATCTCCCCCTCGCCGCAAGGGCATCCATGTCGAGCCACCCCTCCTCCCAGAAAAGCGCCACGGTCCGCGGCCAGTCGACCCCCTGGTCGAGACGCGCCATCATCGCCCTGATCACCCTGCCACTGGCCCTGGGCGTGGCCGCAGTGCTCGCGCTGACGATCGCGGTGCTGCTGGCCAACGATCGCATTCCGCCGCTCGACGCACTGACCGACTATCGGCCCAAGGTGCCGCTGCGGGTCTACAGCGCCGAGGGCCAACTGCTCGGCGAGTTCGGCGAAGAGCGGCGCAGCGTGGTGCGCATCGGGGAGGTGCCCGCCCTGATGAAGAACGCGGTCCTCGCCGCCGAGGACTCCCGCTTCTTCGAGCACGGCGGCATCGATTTCAAGGGCATCGCCCGGGCGGCGCTGTCCAACCTGGCATCGGGCGGTCGCGACCAGGGGGCCAGCACGATCACCCAGCAGCTGGCCAAGAACTTCTACCTGTCCAGTGAAAAGACCTACACCCGCAAGATCTACGAGGCGCTGCTCGCGCTGCGGATCGAGGAAAATCTGACCAAGGACCAGATCCTCGAGATCTACATGAACCAGATCTTCCTGGGCAAGCGGGCGCATGGCTTCGCGTCGGCCGCGCGGATCTACTTCGGCAAGACGCTGAACCAGCTCACGCCCGCCGAGGCGGCGATGCTGGCGGGTCTGCCCAAGGCGCCTTCGCTGTACAACCCGCTGGTGAACCCGAAGCGGGCCACCGAGCGGCAGCATTACATCCTGCACCGCATGCACGAGATCGGATCGCTGTCGGATGCCGAGTACGAAGCGGCGCTCAAGCAGCCCCTGCGCTACTCGACGCCGGGCAACGACCTGACCCAGCAGGCGCCCTATGCCGCCGAAATGGCCCGGATGATGGCCTATGAGCTGTTCAAGGAAGACATCTACACCGCGGGGCTCAACGTCTACACCACCATCCGGGCCGACGAGCAGCGCGCCGCGGTGGCTGCGGTCCGTCAGGGAGTGCTCGAATACGATCGCCGGTACGGCTACCGCGGTCCTGAACACCATGTCGAGCTGCCGGCCGATCCCGCCCGGGTCGATGCCGCCATCGAGGACGCGCTCGACGACCGCCCGGATGTCGATGAGTTCCAGAGCGCGGTCGTTCTGGAGGCCGATCCGCGGATGGTCAAGGTGTCGCGCGGGCGGGGCAGCCTGATCGAGATCAGCGGCGACGGCCTGCGATTCGCCGCCAGTGCACTGTCCGAGAAGGCGCAGGCCAGCAAGCGGCTGCGCCGGGGAGCGCTGATCCGCATCGTGTCGGTCAAGGGCGCCTGGGAAATCACCCAGTTGCCGGAAGTCCAGGCCGCACTCGTCGCCTGCAATTCCGACGACGGCTCGGTGCGGGCGCTGGTCGGCGGCTTCGACTTCAGCCGCAACAAGTTCAACCGCGTCACCCAGGCCTGGCGCCAGCCCGGCTCCAGCTTCAAGCCGTTCATCTACTCGGCATCGCTCGAAAAGGGCCTGATGACCACCACGATGATCAACGACGCGCCGTTCAGCGTCGACCCGGCACTCACTGGCGGACAGCTCTGGGAACCCAAGAACTACGACGGAAAATTCGACGGTCCGATGCCCATGCGCCAGGCGCTGGCGCAATCCAAGAACATGGTGTCGATCCGGATCCTGCAGTCGATCGGGCCGCGTTACGCCCAGGACTACGTCACCCGCTTCGGATTCGACGAGGACAAGCACCCGGCCTTCCTCACCATGGCGCTGGGCGCGGGGTCGGTGACACCCTGGCAGATGGCGGGCGCCTACTCGGTCTTCGCCAATGGCGGCTACCGCATCGAGCCTTACCTCATCACCCGGATCACCGACGCCGACGGCCGGTTGCTGGCCCAGGCCCGCCCCATGAAGGCGGGCGACGAAGCGAACCGGGCCATCGACGGGCGCAACGCCTTCATCATGGACAGCCTGCTGCGGGGCGTGGTGCGCAACGGAACCGCGCGCAAGGCGATGTCCCTGAAGCGCTCGGACCTGGCCGGCAAGACCGGTACCACCAACGATGCGCACGATGCGTGGTTCGCCGGCTATTCACCGGGCATTGTCGCGGTGACCTGGGTTGGCTATGACCAGCCCAGGAAGCTCGGCGAGCGCGAGACCGGTGGTGGTCTCGCCCTGCCGATCTGGATGGCCTACATGGGCAAGGCGCTGGTCGGCGCCCCCGACACCCCGGTCAAGGTACCCGAGGGAGTGATCGAAGTCGGGGGTGATTTTTATTATGCAGAGACCCGGCCTGGCCAGGGAATTGCCACGGTCGGGGTGGGCGACGATCGCCAGGGGTCAGGACCGAAGGAAAGCGGCGAGGCTTCCCCGGCGCCCTCACGCTGACGGATCGATCTGCCAGCGTTTGCGTCTCAGTCAGTAGCGCGGGGAGCCACCAGCGCAACGGTCGTGCCCGACTGCAGCGTCAGCAGCCCGGACAGGCGCTCGAACAGTTCGCTGCCATCGCGGGTGTCGAGCCAGCGGCCGTCGGTCCGACGAAAATGAAAACCGCCCGACTTGGCCGCCACCCATATCTCGCGCAACGGCGCATTGCCGTTGACCACGATCACCGAGTCATCCTCGAATTCGATCTGCAGGATGTTGTCGCTGCGCTCCGTCTGGACGTCGACGCCGCTGCGATCAAGATCGTCTTCTATCGCCGCCAGCAGCCGTTCGCAAGCGTCGAGGAACTCCTGTTCGGTCATGCTAGAGTCGTCCGATGCAATTCAATCAGGCCCCGCAGGGCGAACAGGATCGGGACGCCAGCGCAGCGGCCAACCCGGGAAGCAACCCGCCTCGGCTGATCCGCGCGAGACTCGTGCTGATCGCAACCGGGGCTGCGCTCGTGGCCAGCGTGCTGGCCGGATGCGGCCAGAAGGGACCGCTCACGCTGCCCAAGCCGGTGGATGCCACCGTCGACCCGGCCAGAAAGCCGGCCAAGCCCTAGCGAACGCCGACGCGCGCCCCTCGGGCCCGCGCACCGCCACCAGCGACTCAGCGCAGCCCGGCGATGTACTCGGAAACCGCCTTGATCTCGGCGTCGGACATCCGCGAGGCAATCGCGGTCATCTGGGTGCTGTTCTTGCGAACGCCCTGACGAAATCCGACCAGCTGTGACTCGGTGTACTCGGCGTACTGACCACCCAGGCGCGGGAACTGGGCCGGGACGCCGGCACCGTTGGGGCTGTGGCAGCCTGCGCAGGCCGCGACCGACTTCGACGCGATGCCGCCGCGGTAGATCTTCTGGCCGAGTTCAACGATGTCCTTGTTCCTGGCTGCCGCGGGTTTCAGGGTCTGCGAAGCGAAATAGGCGGACACGTTGCGCATGTCGGCATCCGACAACTGCAAGGCGAACGCCAGCATGACCGCGTTGGACCGCTCGGCCTCTTTCGCGCCGGGTTTCGGCTTGAAGTTGGTCAGCTGCTTGTACAGGTAATCGGCGTGCTGGCCGGCGAGCTTCGGGTTCGCCGGGCTGTTGCTGTTGCCATCGGCGCCGTGGCAGGCGGCGCAGACCTCGGCAGCCTTGGCCTGGCCCTTGGCAAGGTCGATCTTGGCAGGCGCCTGCGCCGCCGCCGGCGTCGCGGCCAGCAGGCCGAACGCGAGCATCGCCGATGAAAGGGAAGCCGAAACAAAGGTACCGGATAGCTGAAGGAGCTTCATGCGTCGCTCACGAACGGGAATTGGGGGGACGAGTCACGTAAACTCTCGATTCTACCTTAGCCTGATGCCCGAGGTCACCCGACTCTCCATGCGCCTGTTGCACACCGCCCGTTTCGCCACCACCGTGGCCCAGCCCCGACAACTGCCTCGCGAGGGGCCGCCCGAGGTCGCCTTCGTCGGCCGCTCGAACTCCGGCAAGTCGACGGCCATCAACACCCTGTGCGAGCGCAAGCGACTGGCGTTCGCCAGTCGCACCCCGGGTCGTACCCAGGCGCTCAATTTCTTCACCCTGGGTCCGGGCGAGACCACCGCCGCTTTCCTGGTCGACACGCCGGGCTACGGCTATGCCAAGGTCCCGCTCGGCGTGAAGTCGGGATGGGACTCGCTCGCCGGGCCCTACCTGAAGGGTCGGCACTGCCTCAAGGGGGTGGTCATGACCCTGGATATCCGGCGGGAAGTGACCGCTGCCGACGCCGCGATGCTGGAGTGGATCGATCCGTCGGTCGGGCTGCTGGTGCTGCTCACCAAGAGCGACAAGCTCGGCCATGAGCAGCGCCTCAAGGTCCGCCGCTCGGTGCTCGCCAGCCTGACCGCGACCTTCCCCGGCCGGGGGATCGAGGTCATCACGTTTTCTGCGCCGAACCGGCTCGGGCTCGATGAGACCCGGGCGCGCATCGAACGCTGGCTGGCCACGCCCGAGGCCGTCCCCGAAACGGCTTTCGAGTCGACCCCTGATGGGAATCGCGAGCCCGATCCCGAGGGGGACACCGAGGGGGACACCGAGGGCGATACCGAGGTCGATACCGGCGTCGATACCGGCGTCGATACCGGCGTCGATACCGGCGTCGATACCGGCGTCGATACCGGCACGGGCGCCGGATCGGGGGCGCCAGCGCCGCCCTGAACGCCGGCCGTTCCGATGGCGGTGGGTTGCGCGAGCGATGCGCCGGCGGGTGTGACACCATCCGCCAGGACAAGACACCCAAGGAGCAGCGCATGAGCGCCGGAAAGACCCGATTGGTCCAGCAATTCCCGTCCCTGCGGATGAGGCGCATGCGCCACGATGATTTCTCGCGCCGCCTGATGCGCGAGACCTCGCTGTCGGCTGACCACTTCATCTATCCGGTATTCGTCCAGGACGGCAAGGAACAGAGCCATCCGGTCGCCTCGATGCCAGGCGTGCAGCGCCACACCATCGACCGGCTGTTCTCCGTGGCCGAGCAGTGCGTGGCCGCCGGCGTCCCGGTCCTGGCGCTGTTCCCGGTCATCGATCCGTCGCTGAAAACTCCCGATGGGATCGTCGCGACCGATCCGGACGGGCTGATTCCGCGGGCGGCACGCGAACTCAAGAAACGCTTTCCGGAGCTGGGGCTGCTCGCCGACGTCGCCCTGGATCCGTTCACCAGCCATGGTCAGGACGGGCTGATCGACGACGAAGGTTATGTGCTCAACGACCAGACGATCGAGGTGCTGGTGCGCCAGACGGTGGCGCAGGCGCAGGCCGGGATCGACATCGTGGCGCCGTCCGACATGATGGACGGACGGGTCGGCGCAATGCGCGCCGCACTCGAGGGCGCCGGGCTCATCCACACCCGGATCATGGCCTACAGCGCCAAGTACGCGTCCGGATTCTACGGTCCGTTCCGGGATGCGGTCGGCTCGGCCACCAACCTGGGCAAGAGCAACAAGAAGACCTACCAGATGGATCCGGCCAATTCCGACGAGGCGCTGCGCGAGGTCGCACTCGATCTCCAGGAGGGCGCCGACATGGTCATGGTGAAACCGGGAATGCCCTACCTGGACATCGTTCGCCGGGTCAAGGACGCCTTCGGCGTGCCGACCTTCATCTATCAGGTGAGCGGCGAGTACTCGATGATCAAGGCGGCCGCGGCCAACGGATGGCTCGACGAAAAGACGGTCGCGCTGGAGTCGCTGCTGGCGATGCGCCGCGCCGGCGCCGACGGCATCCTGACCTACTACGCACTGGACGCCGCGCGCTGGCTCGCCCAGTCCCGCTGAAGCCGTTGAACCTCCCGCATCGGGCGGCCGGCGAGCGCCGATGAACATCCTTCGGCTGACCGCCGAGCGGGCGGTCGAACTGGCGCAGCCGCCCGAGACCAGGGCGACCGAGGGTTGGTACTGGTTCGACTGCGCTTATGACGAGGCGCGCGACTGGGTGCCGCTGGTCCGGCGTATCACCGGCATCTCGGTGTTCGAGGATCATCTGCTGGACGCCGAGAATCGGCTGCACCCGTCGTATTTCGATTCGACCCGCGACTACGAAATGATCGTCTTTCGGGGGCTGGCGACCGCTTCGCCGGCCGACGAAGCCGACCGGGTGATGCGCATGCGCACGCGACCCACGGTGATCTTCCTGTTTCCCGGTTGCCTGGTCACCGTGCGAGCCCCCGACAGCACCACCGTCACCGCGCTGCGCAAGCGCGTGCTGGACGCCGCCGACAGCCGGCAACGGGTACCCGCGACGCCCGAGGAACTCATGCTGCGTCTGCTCAGCCAGATGGTCGACCGCTATCTCGATCAGCGCCAGCCGCTGACCGATCTGCTGGAGCGCTGGCAGCGCCAGTTGCTCGACCCGCGACGACCGTTTCAGGACTGGTATGCGCTGCTCGAGGCGCGCAGCGAGATCCGCAAGCTGGAGCAACTGTGCGAAGAACAGCTCGATGCGCTGCAGGAGTGGCGTGACGAACGGCTCGACACCGCCCGCGCGCCCGGAGCCGAGCCCCATCATGCCACCGCCTTTCCCGGCATCGACGACCCGGTGCTGGTGCGGACCAGCGATGTCGTCGAGCACATCCAGCGGGTGCTCAACCATGCGCGCCGGCTGGAAAGCTCGGTCGAATCGGCCGTCCAGTTGCACTTCTCTTCGACCGCGCATCGCACCAGCGAGATCATGCGCACGCTGACCACGCTCACCGCGGTGTTCATGCCGCTCACCCTCATCACCGGCATCTTCGGGATGAACTTCGAATTCATTCCCGGCTTGCAGTCGCGCGAGGGCTTCTGGTGGGCGATCGGCGCGATGGTTCTGATCGCCGTGCTTCTGCTGGCTTATTTCCGGGCCAGGCGCTTTCTGAGCTCGCCGCGCGAACCGGGCCGGCGCGCCGAGCGCGGCCGCCCGCGCACCTGAAACGGCCGCCGAAGCAACCAAGCCGTCAGGCGCGCAGGCGGCGTCGGGTCAGCACGAGGGCCAGCCCGAAAAATCCGATCGCGTAGGCCATGAGCAGCGCGACGCGCGCAGCCGCATCCGGGGGCCACTGGCCCAGCACCAGCGGGCGCGCCAGATCCACCGCGGCGGCCAGCGGCAGGCCAGACGCGATCGCCGCCAGCCAGCGGGGCAGCGCATCCATCGGGTAGTAGACGCCCGAGATGAAAATCATCGGCGTCATCACCAGCGTGAAGTAGTAAGTAAAGAAATCATAGCCACGCGCCAGCGCGTTGAAGCACAGCCCGATTCCCGCAAACGCGAGACCGGTCAGCGCGATCACCGGCAACAGCAGCACCAGCATCGGCGAGCGGGAGATGTCCATGACCACCACCACCGCGATGATCGCGATGCCCGACAGCAGGCTCTTGGTGGCAGCCCAGAGCCACTCGGCGATCAGCACGTCGTCGAGTTCGACCGGTGCGTTCAGGATCGAGGCCCAGGTCTGTTGAACCTGCATCCGCGAGAACGCGGAGTAAAGGGACTCGAAGCTCGCTGCCATGGCGGTGCTCATGCAGACGGACCCGGCCGCGAGGTAGACGATATAGGGTACGCCGTCGACCTGCGGCAGCAACCGTCCCAAGCCATAACCGAAGGCCAGCAGGGTGATCAGCGGATCGGCGATGTTTCCCAGCACGCTCGGCCCGGCCAGCTTTCGCCACACGAGCCAGTTGCGGCGGTAGATGGGCACGAATCGAAGGCTCGGCACCGGCAGCCTGAAAAGCGAGTTCTCTCTCATCGTCAGTCGCGCAGGTCGCGTCCGGTGAGCTTGAGAAAGACGTCCTCGAGGTTGGCGCGCCGTTGCAGCCACCTCACCGCCGGGTCGGCCTGAAGGCGGGCAGCGAGAACCGACGGATCGACACAGTAGGCGAAGACCGTCTCGCCCACCCGCTCGCAGCGCGTGCATCCGGGCGTGTCGGCCGCCAGCGACAGCCAGTGCGCCGCGGAATCGCCGTCGATCTCGATCACCTGCGGCTCGATCTCGCCCGCAATCAGTTGGGCGGGCGCCGCCTCGGCAATCAGCCGGCCGTGATCGATGATCGCGAGCCGATCGCAAAGCCGCTCGGCCTCGTCCATGAAATGGGTCGTCAACAGGATGGTCTTGCCCCGCTTCACCAGCTGCTTCAAGCGATCCCAGATCAGGTGACGGGCCTGTGGGTCGAGGCCGGTGGTCGGCTCATCGAGAAACAGGATCTCCGGGTCATTGACCAGCGACCGGGCCAGCGTCAGCCGACGCTTCATCCCGCCCGACAGTTCGCCAATCCGCGCATCCCGTTTGCCGGTCAGTCCGGCAAACGCCAGCAGGTCCGGGATCCGCTGCTCGATCGCATGCGTCGACAGCCCGAAATAGCGACCGAAGACCAGCAGATTCTCGCTGACCGAGAAATCCGGATCGAGTGCGTCGGCCTGGGGAACCACACCAATGCGTCCGCGCGCCAGGCGCGCCTGCGCCGGCACCTGCAGGCCCAGCAGCGATATCGTGCCGGCATCGGGCCGAGCCAGTCCCAGCAGCAGCCGCAGGGTGGTGCTCTTGCCGGCCCCATTGGGACCGAGCAGGCCATAGCACTCCCCCGGACGCACCGAGAAACTCAACCCATCGACTGCCCGATGATCACCGAAGTTCTTCACCAGACCCTGCACGTCGATCACCGACGCCACGCCTGCTGTCACGCTGACCGCCTCGGGGAGATGCACGCGACGCCAACACACGCGCTGGCGTGCCGCCAAAAGACACGGGCGCCCGGTCGCATCACTGCGCTGGGGCGCCCGCCTCGCCCGTCTTCCGGAGAAGACGGGACTTGCGCGTTACCGCTCAGGCCGCAGCCGCAGCGCCTTCAACGGCCGCTTGCTCGGGGCGATCCATCAGTTCGATGTACGCCATCGGCGCGTTGTCGCCGACACGGAAACCGAACTTCAGAATGCGCAGATAGCCGCCATTTCGCGTGGCGTACCGGGGACCGAGATCATTGAAGATCTTGACCACCATCTCGCGATCGCGAAGGCGATCGAACGCGAGACGACGATTGGCCAGCGAAGGCTTCTTGCCGAGGGTGATGAGGGGTTCGACCACACGACGCAACTCTTTTGCTTTCGGCAGCGTGGTCTTGATGACCTCGTGACGAAGCAGCGAGTTGCACATGTTGCGCAGCATCGCTTCGCGATGGCTGCTGGTGCGATTGAGTTTTCTAAGTCCGTGACGATGACGCATGATTCAGTCCTCGTGATGTCTCAGGGGGCCAGGGGATCAGGGACGCTCGAGACCGGCCGGGGGCCAGTTTTCGAGTTTCATCCCCAAGGTCAGACCGCGCGAAGCCAGCACTTCCTTGATTTCGTTGAGCGATTTGCGACCCAGGTTCGGCGTCTTCAACAGTTCGTTTTCAGTCCGCTGGATCAGGTCGCCGATGTAATAAATGTTCTCGGCCTTCAGGCAATTGGCACTTCGCACGGTCAACTCGAGATCGTCGACCGGCCGAAGCAGGATCGGATCGATCTGAGGTGCCCGCAGCGCGCCCTGTTCAGCCATCGGCTCCGCGCCACCCTCGAGCGCCGCGAACACCGACAACTGCTCCACCAGGATGCGCGCCGACTGGCGAACCGCTTCCTCGGGCGCGATAACGCCGTTGGTCTCGACGTCGATGATCAGCCGATCGAGATCGGTACGCTGCTCGACCCGGGCGCTCTCGACGAGATAGCTGACGCGGCGAACCGGAGAAAAGGACGCGTCAAGCACGATACGCCCGATCGCCTTCGTTTCGCTCAGATTGCGAACCGTACCCGGCACGTAGCCGCGTCCACGCTCGACCTTGATCTGCATGTCGATGCGTCCGCCCTGCGTCAGGCTCGCGATCGCGTGGTCGGGGTTGATCACTTCGACGTCATGCGGGCAGTCGATGTCGGCCGCGGTCACCGGACCCGCGCCTTCCTTGCGAAGCGTCAGGAAAACTTCATCCCGATTGTGGAGCTTGAAAACGATGCCCTTGAGGTTGAGCAGGAGATCGACCACGTCCTCGCGAACGCCGTCCAGCGTCGAATACTCGTGAACGACCCCCGAAATCTGTACTTCGGTGGGCGCGTAGCCAACCATCGAGGACAGCAGCACCCGGCGCAACGCATTGCCCAGCGTGTGTCCGAAGCCGCGTTCGAACGGCTCCATCACGACGCGGGAATGCGACGGCCCGAGTTGCTCGACCTCGACGATTCGTGGCTTCAGCATGGCAGTCTGCATAGAAGAGTCCCTTCGATTAACGCGAGTACAACTCGACGATCAGGCTCTCGTTGATATCCGAATACAGGTCCGACCTGTCCGGTACCGACTTGAAGGTGCCTTCCATCTTGGTCTTGTCGACCGACACCCAGCCGGGAAGACCGCTCTGCTCGGCCAGCGTCAGGGCATCCTGGATCCGGGCCTGCTTCTTCGACTTCTCGCGAACGGAAACCACGTCGTTGGGTCGCACCAGCGCCGAGGGAATGTTCAGCATCTGGCCGTTGACGGTGATCGCCTTGTGGCTGACGAGCTGCCGCGCTTCAGCGCGCGTGGTGGCATAACCCATGCGGTAGACAACATTGTCCAGGCGGCACTCGAGCAGCTTCAGCAGGTTTTCACCCGTGTTGCCGCGACGGCGCTCGGCCTCGACAAAATAACGACGGAACTGCTTTTCGAGCACGCCGTACATGCGCTTGACCTTCTGCTTCTCGCGCAGTTGCAAGCCGTAGTCGGAGGTGCGTGCCCCCGAGGTGCGGCCGTGCTGGCCAGGCTTGCTGTCGAGCTTGCATTTGGAGTCGAGCGACCGACGCGAGCTCTTCAGGAAGAGGTCGGTGCCTTCACGGCGGGAAAGCTTTGCCTTTGGTCCGGTATAACGAGCCACGGTACATCCTTAAAAAAAATACGCAGCGCGGCATCCGGGGCCACTGACTGCGGTTAGTTCGCTCTTGTCGGAGACTCGGCCTGCGAAGGCCTAGCGGCGAACGGTGGTCTTACCGACCGTTTGAAAGGGATGGCACAAGCCAACCCGGGGACACGGGTCAGGTGCCCCCTGCCTGTCGGAAGACAGGATCAGATGCGACGACGCTTCGGGGGACGGCAGCCGTTGTGCGGGATCGGGGTCACGTCCTGGATCATCAGGATCTTGATGCCCAGCGCGTTGAGCGCACGGACCGACGACTCGCGACCAGGCCCCGGACCGGAGATCTGCACCTCGAGATTCTTGATCCCGCAATCCTGAGCGGCGCGTCCCGCCGTCTCGGCAGCCACCTGCGCTGCAAACGGTGTGGACTTGCGCGAACCCTTGAACCCGGCGCCACCGGAAGACGCCCAGGAAAGCGCATTTCCCTGGCGATCGGTGATCGTGATGATCGTGTTGTTGAAGGACGCGTGGACGTGTGCGATGCCGTCGGAAACGTTCTTCTTGGCCTTCTTGCGCGTCCGCGAAGCAGCGGCAGCAGAAGCGGCGGATTGACCTTTGGTTGCCATGTTCTTCCTCTAGCAGGCGATTATTTTTTCAGCGCGATGCCAGCTTTGCGCGGTCCCTTGCGGGTGCGCGCGTTGGTGCGTGTGCGTTGTCCACGAACCGGCAGCCCGCGGCGATGACGCACGCCCCGATAGCAACCCAGATCCATCAGGCGCTTGATCGACATCGAGACCTCACGTCGAAGATCACCCTCGACGGTCAGACGCGAGATCAGTTCGCGAATCCGCTCGAGCTCGCCATCGTTCAGGTCCTTGACCTTCTTCGAATAGAGAACGCCGGCGGCTTCACAAATCTGGCGCGCGCGAGTGCGGCCGATGCCGTAGATGGCCGTCAGGCCGATTTCGGTGTGCTGACGGTCGGGAACATTGATACCTGCAATACGTGCCATGCTCGTCCTCTATCAACCTTGACGCTGCTTATGCCGCGGATCGATGCAAATCACACGAACAACGCCCTTGCGTTTGATGACCTTGCAGTTGCGGCAGATCTTCTTGACCGATGCCAACACTTTCATGATTACCTCGACCCGTTGAACTCTTTGACAACCCCGCGCCAGCTGGGCGCGAAACCCCTAACGGAAATCAGGCTCCCGTCACCGCCTGCACCCCGCGCTTCCGGAGAAGCGAGCGAAGCGGGACCCGATCAGGCACCCATTCCCTTTGCATTCGACTTTTTCATCAGACTTTCGTACTGGTGAGACATCACATACGCCTGGACCTGTGACATGAAGTCCATCGTCACCACCACGATGATCAGCAGCGAGGTGCCTCCGAAATAGAAGGGCACATTCCACTTGAGAACCATCAACTCGGGCAGGAGACAGACCGCGCTGATGTAGATGGCGCCAGCCAATGTCAACCGCATCAAAATCTTGTCGATGTACCGGGCCGTCTGCTCACCTGGGCGAATCCCAGGGACAAAGGCACCGCTCTTCTTCAGGTTCTCAGCCGTGTCCCGGCTGTTGAACACCAGCGCGGTGTAGAAGAAGCAGAAAAAGATGATCGCCGCCGCGTACAGCAGGATGTAAACCGGCTGTCCCGGCGACAACGTCGCCGCCACGTCCTTGAGCACCCGGATGAACGGATTCGTTGAATCGCCTGCGGTAAACCACTGGGCCAAGGTTGCGGGGAACAGGATGATCGACGACGCGAAAATGGGGGGAATGACGCCCGACATGTTCAGCTTCAGCGGCAGATGGGAGGTTTGCCCACCATAGACGCGGTTACCCACCTGGCGCTTGGCGTAATTCACCGTGATCTTGCGCTGACCGCGTTCGACGAACACCACCGCCGCGGTCACCATCACCACCAGCACCACGATCAGCAGCGCCACGAGCGCATTCATTGAACCGGTTCGAACCAATTCACCCATTCCGGCTACCGCCGAGGGCAGACCCGCCGCAATACCGGCGAAAATAATGATCGAGATACCGTTACCAAGCCCACGTTCGGTGATCTGCTCGCCGAGCCACATCAGAAACATGGTTCCGGTCAACAACGAGACGACCGTGGTGAAACGAAACTGCAGTCCCGGATCCATGACCAGGCCTGCCTGCGACTCCAGCGCGACCGCGATTCCGAGCGCCTGAAAGGTCGCCAGCCCCACGGTGAACCAGCGGGTGTACTTGGTGATCGTCCGTCTTCCGGCCTCACCCTCTTTCTTCAAGGCCTCAAGCTGCGGCACGACGACCGTCAGCAACTGCATGATGATCGAGGCCGAGATGTACGGCATGATCCCGAGCGCGAACACGGTAAACCGTGACAACGCCCCGCCCGAGAACATGTTGAACATGCCCAGAATGCCGCCCTGCTGGCCCTTGAACAGCTGCGACAGCTGATCCGGGTCGATCCCGGGCACCGGGATGTGGGCACCTATCCGATAGACGACGAGCGCCAACAGCAGGAACCAGAGCCTGCGCTTGAGATCGCCGAAACGACCTGCCTTGCTCTGGTTGGCGGGGGCTGTGGCCACGTTATTCGTCCGAGGATCGCGAGTGCGGGAAGTGTTCGCTGGCTCAGGCCAGCGAACCGCCCGCAGCCTCGATCGCCGCCTTGGCACCCTTGGTGGCGCCAATGCCCGTCAGAACCACCGCCCGATCGAGCGCACCCGACAGGATGACTTTCGCCGCCTTGGCCGAATGCGGAACGATCCGCGCAGCTTTCAGCATCAACAAATCGATCTGCGCCGACTCCAGCCGCTGCAGATCCGACAGACGAACTTCGACCGTGTCACCGGCCGTCATCGAATTGAATCCGCGCTTGGGCAGGCGACGCTGCAGCGGCATCTGACCACCCTCGAAGCCGACCTTGTGAAAGCCGCCCGAACGCGACTTTTGACCCTTATGGCCCCGTCCGGCCGTCTTGCCCAGACCCGACCCGATACCGCGACCCACGCGCTTGCGGGGATGCTTGCTGCCTTCTGCAGGCTTCAGTCCGTTCAGATGCATCTCAACCTCAATCGACTCGAACAAGGTAGTTCACCTTGTTGATCATGCCGCGAACGGCAGGGGTGTCTTCCAGCTCACGGACCTGGTTGATCTTCTTCAGGCCGAGACCCAGGACGGTGGCCTTGTGGGTTCCGCGCGTCCCGTTCGGGCTGCGGACCAGGGTCACCTTCAGCGTCTTCTTGGTCATTGCATTCTCCTGCCCGCCACCGGACTGACGCCCGCCGCGGGTACCCGGTTCAACCGAGAATTTCTTCGACCGACTTGCCCCGTTTGGCAGCAATCTCGGCAGGCGTGTTCATGTTCTGCAAGGCGTTCAACGTAGCCCGAACCATGTTGTACGGATTCGTCGAACCGTGGCTCTTGGCAACCACGTTGCCGATCCCCATCACCTCGAAGATGGCCCGCATCGGGCCGCCCGCGATGATGCCGGTACCATCCGGCGCCGGCGCCAGAAAGACCGAAGCCGCGCCGTGCCGGCCATAAACCGTATGCTGCAGCGTGGTACCGCGCAGGTTGACCTTGAACATCTTGCGTCGGGCTTCGTCCATGGCCTTCTGAACCGCCACCGGCACCTCGCGCGCCTTGCCCTTGCCCATGCCGATCCGGCCATCGCCGTCGCCCACCACCGTCAGCGCCGCGAATCCGAGGATCCGACCGCCCTTGACGACCTTGGTGACGCGGTTGACCGCGATCATCTTTTCCTTCAATCCGTCGTCGCGCTCTTCGCCGCCGACCCGTGCCTGAACTCTTGCCATGTTCGTATCCCGTTGTTCAGAACTTCAGGCCAGCCTCGCGGGCAGCCTCTGCCAGAGCCTTGACGCGTCCGTGGAACCGGTACCCGGCCCGATCAAACGCGACGCTCTGAATGCCGGCCGCCAACGCCTTCTCGGCGATCCGCTTGCCCACCATCGTGGCCGCGTTGGCATTGCCACCCTTGCCTGCCGTTCCGGCCAGCTCCGACCGGACTTCGGCCTCGTTGCTGGAGGAAGACACCAGCACCCGCGCGCCGTCGGCGTCGATGATGCTTGCGTAAATGTGCTGGTTCGTGCGGAACACTGTCAGCCGGTTGACCCGCAGTTCGCGGATCTTCAACCGCGTCTGACGGGCACGGCGCAAACGAGCCTGTTTCTTGTCCATCGCCTGTAATCCTGTCTTTGAAAGCGGTCCGCTTACTTCTTCTTGACTTCTTTGAGGACCACCTTCTCATCCGAGTAGCGCACGCCCTTGCCCTTGTAAGGCTCGGGCGATTTGTACGCACGGATCTCGGCGGCCACCTGACCGACACGCTGACGGTCGGAACCTTTGATGATGATCTCGGTCTGGGTCGGCGTTTCCGCCTTCACACCCTCGGGAACCTTGTAAACCACCGGGTGGGAGAACCCCAGCGACAGATTCAGGTTCGCGCCCTGGGCCTGAGCCCTGTATCCGGTGCCGACCAGCTGCAGCTTCTTCTCGAAGCCCTTGGTCACACCGTGAACCATGTTCGCGATCAGTGCCCGAAAGGTACCGCTGAGCGCACTGGCGCTGCGGCTCTCGTCGAGCGCCTTGATCAGCAGCTCGGCGCCTTCACGAACAACCATCACCAGCGGATTCATCCGCTGCGTCAACGAGCCCAGAGGACCCTTGACCGTGATCAGACCGTCGGCGACCTGCACATCCACACCGGCAGGCACTGCCACCGGGACTTTTGCTACTCGGGACATTCGAACCTCCGTTACGCGACGTACGCGAGGACCTCACCGCCGACGCCGCTTGCGCGCGCCCTGCGGTCGGTCATCACGCCACGCGACGTGGTGACGATGGTTACGCCGAGTCCGTTCATCACTTGCGGCAGATCGTCGCGGCCCTTGTAGACCCGAAGGCCCGGCTTGGACACGCGCTCGATACGCTCGATGACCGGACGGCCAGCGTAATACTTGAGCAGGACCTGAAGCTCGGACTTGACGCCCTCGCTCTTGACCGAGAAGCCTTCGATATAGCCCTCGTCCTTCAGTACCTGCGCAATCGCCACCTTCAATTTTGACGACGGCATCGACACCGATTGTTTTTCCACACGCTGTCCATTACGGATGCGCGTGAACATGTCGGCGACTGGATCGCTCATGCTCATGTCGTGTACCCCGTTACCAGCTTGCTTTGACGATACCGGGCACTTCGCCCCGCATCGCCGACTCGCGAAGCTTGTTGCGCCCAAGCCCGAACTTGCTGTAAACACCCCTCGCCCGACCCGTGATCTCGCAACGATTGCGAAGACGCGTCGGATTCGAATTGCGGGGCAGTTGCTGCAGTTTGAGCCGAGCCTGATATCGATCCTCTTCCGAAACCGATTGGTCGGCGACGATCGCCTGTAGTGCCGCGCGTTTTTTCGCGTACTTCTGCACCAGCGCAGCACGCTTGAGGTCGCGGTTGATCGAAGCGAGTTTGGCCACTTGATGAACCTCAGTTACGGAAGGGGAAACGGAAGGCGGTCAGCAACGCCTTCGCCTCGTCATCGGACTTGGCGGTGGTGGTGATGCTGATGTTGAGGCCGCGCAACGCGTCGACCTTGTCGTACTCGATCTCGGGGAAAATGATCTGTTCCTTGACCCCGATGTTGTAATTCCCGCGCCCGTCGAACGCACGACCCGAGATACCGCGGAAGTCGCGAACCCGAGGGAGCGCCACCGTCACCAGGCGGTCGAGAAATTCATACATCCGCGAACCACGCAGCGTCACCATGCAGCCGATGGGATAACCCTCGCGGATCTTGAATCCGGCGATCGGCTTCTTGGCCTTGGTGACGACCGGCTTCTGACCGGCGATGCGGGTCATGTCGCCGACGGCGTTGTCCATGATTTTCTTGTCGGCCACCGCCTCCGAGACACCCATGTTCAGGGTGATCTTGGTGATGCGCGGCACCTGCATGACCGAACCGTAACCGAACTGGGTCATCAGGTCCGGAACGATCTTCTCGCGGTAAATCTGCAAAAGGCGAGCCATGATGCGATTCCTCTCAGGCCTTGACCAGTTCGCCGTTGGACTTGAAGAAGCGAACCTTCTTGCCGTCCTCCAGCGTCTTGATGCCGATCCGATCACCCTTGCCGGTAACCGGATTGAACATCATCACGTTCGATTGATCGATCGGCATGGTCTTCTCGACGATGCCCCCGGTCTGCCCCTTCATCGGGTTGGGGCGCTGATGCTTCTTGACGGTATTGACGCCCTCGACCAGCAGGTGCGTCTCGTCGACACGGCTCAGCACGCTTCCGCGCTTGCCCTTGTCGCGACCGGTGATGACGACGACGTCATCACCTTTACGGATCTTTTCCATTGAAGACTCCCTTACAGGACTTCAGGCGCGAGCGACACGATCTTCATGAAGCGCTCGGTACGCAACTCACGCGTGACCGGCCCGAAGATGCGCGTGCCGATCGGCTCGAGCTTGGCATTCAAAAGAACGGCGGCATTGCCGTCGAACTTCACTAGCGAACCGTCTTGCCGGCGAACGCCCTTGGCAGTGCGAACCACAACAGCGTTGTAGATTTCGCCCTTCTTGACGCGGCCACGCGGCTGCGCCTCCTTGACACTCACCTTGATGATGTCGCCAATCCCGGCGTAACGGCGCTTGGAGCCGCCGAGCACCTTGATACACATGACCGAACGCGCGCCTGTGTTGTCGGCGACGTCCAACGTCGACTGCATCTGAATCATCGCTGTTCCTGTCCCAACTTAATCCACCCAAACCCGGAAGCGGTCAGGCTCGAGGCCTGGGCCACGCCCCGGAAGGCGGTCAGTCTTGGTCCCGTGGTACGGGTTGAATTTCGGCTGGCTGTTCTTGTGGCCACACCAGCGTGCAGGGCACTGACGCCCTACTGGCAAGACCACATTCCAAGACCGAAGCCGTCGATTATAGCACTGCTTTTTTCAACCATGCAAGCGAAGAACGCTTGCGCGGCATTTGTGCAGCCAGGTCAGGCGATCGACTCGACGACCCGCGTGACTTTCCACGCTTTGGTCTTCGAGATCGGACGGCTTTCCTGAATTTCCACCGTGTCACCCTCGTTCAGGCGGTCTTCGACATGAGCGTGGTACCGGGTGCTCTTGACGATGTACTTGCCGTAGATCGGGTGCTTGACCTTGCGCTCCACCAGCACGGTCACCGTCTTCTGCATCTTGTTGCTGACGACGCGTCCAACCAGGGTGCGCTTGGAGGCGGTTTTCACTTCAGCTTCGGCGGTCATTTGACGGCTGCTTTCTCACGCAGCAAGGTGCGCACCCGCGCGATGTCGCGACGGGTCTTGCCCAGCTGGCTGGTGTTGTTCAGTTGCTGAGTGGCGATCTGCATGCGCAACGAGAAATGCGCCTTGAGCAGTTCGCCGAGTTCCTTGGTCAGCGCCTCGGGATCCTTGGCGCGCAGTTCACTGGCCTTCATCTGCCTTCTCCGGTCTAGTTCAGGCCCCGACCATCCGGGTCACGAAGACCGTGGAGATCGGCAGCTTGGCGGCGGCAAGAGCAAACGCCTCGCGGGCGAGTGCTTCGTTGACTCCGTCCATTTCGTAGAGCACCTTGCCCGGCTGGATTTCGGCCACGTAGTACTCGGGATTGCCCTTGCCGTTGCCCATCCGGACCTCGGCGGGTTTGTGCGAAATCGGCTTGTCCGGGAAGATCCGGATCCAGATCCGGCCACCCCGTTTGATGTGCCGGGTCATCGCGCGACGAGCCGCTTCGATCTGGCGAGCAGTCAGACGACCGCGCCCGGTGGCCTTCAGGCCGAATTCGCCGAAGGACACGGCCGCGCCGCGGGTCGCCAGGCCCTTGTTGCGGCCCTTCTGTTCTTTACGGTACTTGCGTCGAGCGGGTTGCAGCATCGCTCACTCCTTCATTCGCCGGTCTTGGTATCCGCAGGGCCCGTTCCGGGCGCCTTGCGAATACGCTTGACCGCAGTCTTCGTGGGATCGGCACCCGCCGCCGACACTTCGGGCGCGCTCTTGCCGTCCGCCTCGCCGTCGGGCCTGCGACGCGGGGCACCGCGCGGTGCTGCGCCCGGCTTGGGCGGCAGACGCCGATTGCGACGATCGTCACGATCAGGCGCCGGCGCGGCATCTTTTTCAGCCGCCGCAGGCGCGTCGCCGCGACCCAGCGTGTCGCCCTTGTACACCCAGACCTTCACACCAATCAGCCCGTAGGTGGTCAGCGCTTCGGAAAAGCCGTACTCAATGTCTGCCCGCAGGGTGTGCAACGGCACACGACCTTCGCGATACCACTCGATCCGCGCAATCTCGGCGCCATTCAGGCGGCCGGAACTCATGATCTTGATGCCCAGCGCACCCAGACGCATCGCGTTCTGCATCGCGCGCTTCATGGCGCGACGGAACATGATCCGCTTCTCGAGCTGCTGGGTGATCGAGTCGGCAATCAGCTGAGCATCGATTTCCGGCTTGCGGATTTCCTCGATGTTCACATGAACCGGCACGCCCAGCAGTCGCTGCAGGTCGGCCTTCAGAATCTCGATGTCCTCGCCCTTCTTGCCGATCACCACACCCGGACGCGCCGAGAAAATGGTGATCCGCGCGTTCTTGGCGGGGCGCTCGATCAGAACGCGACCCACGGAGGCGCTCTTGAGTTTCTTGCGAAGATAGGCGCGAACACGCAGATCTTCGTTGAGCATGATCGGGAACTGGCGGCTGTTGGCGTACCAGCGCGAGGACCAGTTGCGAGTGACCGAGAGACGGAACCCGGTCGGATGAATCTTCTGTCCCATGGTGTCCTTCCGGGCGGGCTTAGTTGCCGACCTTCACGAAGATATGGCAAGTCTGCTTCTCGATCTTGCAGCCGCGCCCTTTGGCGCGAGCCTGGAATCGTTTGAGCGACGTGCCCTTCTCGACGTGAATGGTGGTGACTTTCAGTTCATCGATGTCCGCGCCGTCATTGTGCTCGGCGTTGGCAATGGCCGACTCCAGCACTTTCTTGACGATACGGGCCGCCTTCTTCGGAGAGAAGGTGAGGATATTGAGCGCCTGCTCGACCGGCTTGCCGCGAACCAGGTCGGCAACGAGCCGACCCTTCTGGGCAGAGAGGTGAACGCCACGCAATGTTGCTTGGGTTTGCATCGTCGGCTCCTTAGCGCTTGACCGAGGACTTCTTGTCCGCTGCGTGGCCCTTGAAGGTCCGGGTCAACGCGAACTCGCCAAGCTTGTGCCCGACCATGTTCTCGTTGATGTAGACGGGAACATGCTGCTTGCCGTTGTGCACAGCAATGGTGAGTCCGATGAATTCGGGCACCACCGTCGAACGACGCGACCATGTCTTGATGGGTCGCTTGTCCTTGATGGTGAGCGCGGTGTCGACCTTTTTCATCAGGTGGGCGTCGACGAAGGGCCCCTTCTTGACTGAACGTGCCATGAGTGATTCGTCCTTCGCCCGTTACTTGCGGCCGCGGCGCTGCACGATCATCGTGTCAGTGCGCTTGTTGCGGCGTGTCTTGTAGCCCTTGGTCGGGGTGCCCCAAGGCGAGACGGGATGACCGCCACCATTGGAACGACCGCCGTGCGGGTGATCGACCGGATTCATGCAAATGCCGCGGACGGTCGGGCGGATGCCGCGCCAGCGATTCGCGCCGGCCTTGCCGATCGTGCGCAGGCTGTGCTCCTCGTTGCCGACTTCGCCGATGGTCGCCCGGCACTCGATATGAACCTTGCGAATCTCGCCGGAACGCAGGCGAACCTGCGCGTAGATGCCTTCGCGAGCCAGCAGTCGTGCCGACGTTCCCGCCGAGCGAGCCATCTGCGCGCCCTTGCCCGGCATCATCTCGATCGCGTGGATCGTCGAACCCACCGGGATGTTGCGGATCGGCAGCGTGTTGCCAGCCCGGATCGGCGCCTCGGAGCCCGACTGCAGCGTCGTCCCGATGGTCACGTCACGCGGCGCCAGGATGTAGCGACGCTCACCGTCGGCATAGCACAGCAGTGCAATGTGCGCGCTGCGGTTGGGATCGTATTCGATGCGCTCGACGCGCGCCGGAATGCCATCCTTGTTGCGACGGAAGTCGACGATGCGGTAGTGCTGCTTGTGCCCGCCACCCTTGTGCCGGGTGGTGATGTGACCCAGATTGTTACGTCCGGATCCACGAATCTGGGGCTCGATCAGCGACTGCAGCGGCCCACCCTTGTGGAGGCCACGCGTGATCACCTTGACCATCGACCGCCGCCCGGCGGAGGTCGGCTTAGTCTTCATCAGCGGCATTATTGAGCCTCCGCGAAGTTGATTTCCTGACCAGGGGCCAGACAGACGTAGGCTTTGCGGACATTGCGGCGACGGCCTTCGAAGCGACCAAACCGCTTGGCCTTACCGGCCTGGTTCAGCACCTGGACGGACTCGACCTGAACCTTGAAAAGCAGTTCGACCGCGGCCTTGACCTCGAGCTTGGTGGCGTCCTGCATCACGCGGAACGCGACCTGCTGGTTCTTGTCAGCCATCATCGTCGCCTTTTCGGAGACGATGGGTGCCAGCAGCACTTTCATCAGGCGTTCTTGCCTCATGCCAGGATCTCCTCGAATTTGGCGAGCGCCGGACGGGTGATCAGAATGCTGTCGAAATGGACCAGCGAGACCGGATCGGCCTGCCGGGGTTCGACGATCAGCACGCTGGTCAGGTTGCGCGAAGCCAGCAACAGGTTTTCGTCGATGCCGTCGGAGATGACGAGCACCGATCCAAGACCCATCGCCTTCATCTTGGCCGCGAGCAGCTTGGTCTTGGGCGCCTCGAGCGTCATCGGCTCGATCACCGACAGCCGACCGTCGCGCGCCAGCTGCGACAGGATCGAACGCATTCCCGCCCGGTACATCTTCTTGTTCACCTTCTGGGTGAAGTTCTCGTCGGGGCTGTTGGGGAAAATCTTGCCGCCGCCGCGCCAGAGGGGGCTGGAGGTCATACCGGCACGCGCACGGCCGGTCCCTTTTTGCCGCCACGGCTTCTTGGTCGAGTGGTGGACTTCGCTGCGGTCTTTCTGCGCGCGGTTACCACTGCGGGCATTGGCCTGAAAGGCAACGACGACCTGATGAATCAGGGGTTCGTTGAACTCGCGGCCAAAAATCGTGTCGGGCGCGGTGACCTTCGCGGACGCCTGCCCCTGCTCATTGAGGAAGTTCAGTTCCATCGTCGCTCCTTACGCCTTGACCGGCACACGAATGGCCGGTGTGACGACGACATTGCCGTTTTTGGAGCCAGGAACCGCGCCGCGAACCAGCAGCAGCTGACGCTCGGAATCGATCCGGGCGACGACGAGGTTCTGGACGGTCCGGGTATTGGCGCCGAGGTGGCCCGCCATCCGCTTACCCGGAAAAACGCGACCCGGATCCTGCGCCATGCCGATCGAGCCCGGCACATTGTGCGAGCGCGAGTTACCGTGGGAGGCGCGGTTCGACGAGAAGTGGTGCCGCTTGATGACGCCCGAGAACCCCTTGCCCATGGTCGTTCCCGACACATCGACCTTTTGACCGGGTTCGAAGATTTCGGCCTTCACCACTGCGCCGGGAGCCAACTCACCCGCTTTTTCAGCGGACACGTGGAACTCGCGGGTAATGGTGCCGGCTTCGACGCCAGCTTTGGCGAAGTGACCCGCCTGCGGCTTGGTGACGCGGCTGGCACGACGCTTGCCGAACGTGAGTTGTACGGCGGTATAACCGTCGGTGTCGACGGTCTTGATCTGGGTGACGCGGTTGTTCGACACATCGAGCACCGTCACGGGGATGGAATCGCCATCATCCGTAAAGATGCGCATCATGCCGACCTTGCGTCCCACGAGGCCAAGGCTCATTGTTTTCTCCAATCCCGGCTACGATTGGCCGGGTGTGTGTGATCCTGCTGCCTGGTCGTTCCAGAGAACGTACCGACCCGGGAAAAGACGCCCGGCGCAGGAAAGCCTTCGAGTGTAGCCCGCCCCGCCGGATTCGGCAAGAGGCGAGCGCGGTAATACTTACTGCAGCTTGATTTCCACGTCAACACCTGCCGGCAGGTCGAGCTTCATCAGCGCGTCCACCGTCTTGTCGGTGGGCTCGACGATGTCCATCAGGCGAAGATGCGTGCGGATCTCGAACTGGTCGCGCGAGGTCTTGTTGACGTGCGGCGAACGCAGGACGTCAAAACGCTCGATGCGGGTGGGCAGGGGAACCGGGCCGCGGACCACAGCACCCGTCCGTTTGGCGGTTTCGACGATTTCCGCAGCGGACTGATCGATCAGCTTGTAATCGAAGGCCTTGAGACGGATCCGGATTTTCTGGTTGTTCATGTTCGTTCCAAAGAGCGAGGACGACACGGGTGTCGTCCGGAGTAAGCCGCCAGGGCCTTGGCCCCGGCAGGCAATCGACTGATCAGGCGAGAATCTTGGCGACGACGCCGGCGCCCACGGTGCGGCCACCTTCGCGAATCGCGAAACGCAGTCCCTGCTCCATCGCGATCGGCGCAATCAGCGCCACCGTCATCTGCACGTTGTCGCCGGGCATCACCATC
>CAIZNI010000047.1 GCA_903934295.1 uncultured beta proteobacterium | reverse complement strand
TGGCCTACGAGCCGGTGTGGGCGATCGGCACGGGCCGGACTGCCTCGCCGGAACAGGCGCAGGCAGCCCATGCCTTCATTCGTGCCCGGCTGGCGGCGGCGGGTGCCGATGCCAGGCGGATTCGTATCCTTTATGGCGGCAGCGTCAAGCCGTCCAGTGCACCCGGCCTGTTCCTGATGCCGGATATCGATGGCGGCCTCATTGGCGGCGCATCCCTGATTGCCGAAGAATTTGTTGCGATCTGCCGCTCAGCGGCGCTCGCGTGAGGTTGTACCGATGAGTATCCTGCTATCCCTCGTTCTGGTCGCTCAGGTGCTGAGCGCCATCGGCGTGATCGTCCTGGTCCTGCTGCAGCATGGCAAGGGCGCCGATATGGGGGCAGCCTTCGGGTCGGGCTCCTCCGGCAGCCTGTTCGGTGCCAGCGGTTCGGCCAACTTTCTGTCGCGCATCACCGGTGCGCTGGCCACGGTTTTCTTCGTGAGCACGCTGGCCCTGTCCTTCCTGGCCAGCCGCAAACCGGAAGCGCCCAAGAGCATCATGGACCAGCCGGCCAGCACCGTGCCGGCCGCGCCCACCGGCGTGCCCTCCCTGCCTGGCGCGCCAGGCAATGCCCCCGGTGCCGCCACCGCGCCCGCGTCGACGGCAGGGGTGCCTGCCGCGCCTGCGACGGCTGCGCCGGGTTCCGCAACCGGCGGCAGTGCGGATGCGGCACTGCAAAAAAATGGTCAATCGGGTCAGATTCCGAAGTAGAATAGGGGGCTTGACGGAGTCGCTTTCGGGCGCCTTCGTAACCGCGTGCCGACGTGGTGAAATTGGTAGACACGCTATCTTGAGGGGGTAGTGGCGAAAGCTGTGCGAGTTCGAGTCTCGCCGTCGGCACCATCAATCAACAACCAGGGCGCGGCCCGTTCGCCGCGAGTCCGATGTCCGAGAGCCGGCAGCGGGCGCCAGCGTCCTTCGCCGCTTCCGGGCGCATCCCAGACCAGGTCTTTCCGTGAACCTCGACCAATATCTGCCGGTTCTGCTGTTCATCCTGGTCGGCATCGCAGTGGGTGTCGGACCGCTGATCATCGGCAAGGTGCTGGGTCCTTCGCACCCGGATGCCGAAAAGCTGTCCCCCTACGAATGCGGCTTCGAGCCTTTCGAAGACGCGCGGATGAAGTTCGATGTCCGCTATTACCTGGTGGCCATCCTCTTCATCCTGTTCGACCTCGAAATCGCTTTTCTGTTCCCGTGGGCCGTCTCGCTCGATGCGATCGGTTTCTTCGGTTTTGCGGCCATGATGATCTTTCTGGCCATTCTGGTGGTGGGCTTCATCTATGAGTGGATGAAGGGTGCGCTCGACTGGGAATGATCCCGGACGGGCGCCGAACGGCTTTTGCTCGGAGCGGCGCGGATGAGCATTGAAGGTGTTTTGGGTGAAGGTTTCGTCACTACCCAGCTCGACAAGCTGGTCAACTGGACGCGCACCGGTTCGCTGTGGCCGATGACCTTCGGCCTGGCCTGCTGTGCGGTGGAAATGATGCACGCCGGTGCGGCGCGTTACGACCTCGACCGGTTCGGCGTGGTGTTTCGCCCCAGCCCGCGCCAGTCGGATCTGATGATCGTCGCCGGCACGCTGTGCAACAAGATGGCGCCGGCGCTGCGCAAGGTCTACGACCAGATGCCCGAGCCGCGCTGGGTGCTGTCGATGGGGTCCTGCGCCAATGGCGGCGGCTACTACCACTACTCCTATTCGGTGGTCCGCGGCTGTGACCGCATCGTGCCGGTTGATGTGTACGTGCCCGGCTGCCCGCCGACCGCCGAAGCGCTCATCTACGGAATCATCCAGTTGCAGAACAAGATCAAGCGCACCAGCACGATCGCCCGCTGACCGCATCATGACCCGACTCGAAACCCTGCGTACCACCCTGGAGGCGGCCCTCGGCGAGCGCGCCCGCCAGATCACCGAGCGGCTGGGTGAGCTCACCGTCGAGATCGCGCCGGCCGACCTGCTCGCGGCGGCCGAACAGCTGCGCGACGTGCCGGGTCTGGGCTTCGACACCCTGATCGATCTGTGCGGCATGGACTATCGCGATCACGGCGAAGGCACCTACCAGGGCCCGCGTTTCGCGTCGGTCATCCACCTGCTGTCGGTGACCCACAATCAGCGGGTCCGGGTTCGCTCCTTCTGTGCCGATGACGACTTTCCGGTGCTGCCCACGCTCACCGAGATCTGGCCCGCCGCCGGCTGGTACGAGCGCGAGGCGTTTGATCTCTACGGGCTGGTCTACGAGGGCCACACCGACCTGCGCCGCATCCTGACCGACTATGGCTTCATCGGCCATCCGTTCCGCAAGGACTTTCCGATTTCCGGCTACGTCGAGATGCGATACGACCCCGAGCAGAAGCGGGTGGTCTATCAGCCGGTATCCATCGAGCCGCGCGAGAACGTGCCGCGGGTGATTCGCGAGGAAGGCTACGGCACCGGGCGCTGACCGGCTGACCACCAGACACCATGGCAGAAATCAAGAACTACACCATCAACTTCGGGCCGCAGCATCCGGCGGCCCACGGCGTGTTGCGGCTGGTGCTCGAGCTCGACGGCGAGGTCGTCCAGCGCGCCGACCCGCACATCGGCCTGCTGCACCGGGGCACCGAGAAGCTGGCCGAGACCCGCACCTATCTCCAGAGCGTTCCGTACATGGATCGCCTGGACTATGTGTCGATGAAGTGCAACGAGCACGCCTATGTGATGGCGATCGAGAAGGTGCTCGGCGTCGAGGTGCCCTTGCGGGCGCAGTACATCCGGGTGATGTTCGACGAGATCACCCGCATCCTGAATCACCTGCTCTGGATCGGCGCCCACGGCCTGGACGTTGGTGCGATGGCGGTCTTCCTCTACGCGTTTCGCGAGCGCGAAGACCTGATGGATTGCTACGAGGCGGTGTCGGGCGCGCGCATGCATGCCGCCTACTACCGTCCGGGCGGCGTCTATCGCGACCTGCCGGACCAGATGCCGCGCCTGCGCGAGACCCGCCTGCGGGGCGAGGCGGCGCTGCGCGACTACAACCGCGACCGCGAAGGGTCGATGCTCGATTTCATCGAGGCCTTCACCGGCCGGTTTCCGGGTTGTGTCGATGAGTACGAGACCCTGCTGACCGACAACCGCATCTGGAAGCAGCGGCTGGTGGGCATCGGGGTGGTCACGCCCGAGCGGGCCAAGGCCCTGGGCTTCACCGGCCCGATGCTGCGCGGCTCGGGCATCGCCTGGGACCTGCGCAAGACGCAGCCCTACGAGGTTTACGACCTGCTCGACTTCGACATTCCGGTGGGCACCAACGGCGACTGCTACGACCGCTACCTGGTCCGGGTCGCCGAGATGCGCCAGAGCAACCACATCGTGCGCCAGTGCGTCGAGTGGCTGCGCAACCATCCGGGTCCGGTCATGTCCGACAACCACAAGGTGGCGCCGCCCGCGCGGGTCGGCATGAAGTCGAACATGGAAGACCTGATCCACCACTTCAAGCTGTTCACCGAGGGCTTTCACGTGCCGGCCGGTGAGTGCTACGCCGGCATCGAGCATCCGAAGGGTGAGTTCGGCATCTACCTGGTGTCCGACGGCGCCAACAAGCCTTATCGGCTCAAGATCCGGGCGCCCGGCTATGCCCACCTCCAGGGCCTCGATGAAATGTCGCGCGGCCACATGATCGCTGACGTGGTCACGATCATCGGCACCCAGGACATCGTGTTCGGCGAGATCGACCGCTAACCCCCGCGCTGGAACCCAAGATGAGTGCCGTCCCCCCCACCGCGAAGCTGCTCTCCGATGCGTCGTATGTCCGCATCGATCGCGAGATTGCCAAGTACCCCGCCGACCAGAAGCAGTCGGCGGTGATGGCCGCGTTGGCCATTGCCCAGAAGGAAGTGGGCTGGGTCTCTGCCGAGGTCATCGAGGAAGTGGCCCGGTTGCTGGGCATGCCCGCGATCGCCGTCCACGAGGTCGCCACCTTCTACAACATGTACGACACCCGGCCGGTCGGCCGCTTCAAGCTGTCGATCTGCACCTGTCTGCCCTGCGCCTTGCGCGATGGCGCCAAGGCCGGGGAATACCTGAAGAGCCAGTTGGGCATCGACTACAACGAGACCACCGCCGACGGCCTGTTCACCCTGAAGGAAAGCGAGTGTCAGGGTGCGTGCGGCGATGCGCCGGTGCTGCTGGTGAACAACCAGCGCATGTGCAGTTTCATGAGCGCCGACCGGATCGACGCGCTCCTCATCGAACTCAAGAGCAAGGCCTGAGGCAACACGACATGGGAGCCCACGACTTTCGCGCGGACCTGGCCGATGTGCCGGTGATGGAGACCTGCTTTCACGGCCGCCACATCACCCCGCAGATCCTGGCCGGGCTGAATTCGCCCGACACCTGGCGCCTGGCCGACTACGAGTCGCGCGATGGCTACAAGGCGATCCGGCGCATCATCGACGAGAAGATCACGCCCGAGGCGGTGATCGCCGAGCTCAAGGCGTCGTCGCTGCGCGGTCGTGGCGGCGCGGGCTTTCCGACCGGTCTGAAGTGGAGCTTCATGCCGCGTCAGTTCCCCGGCCAGAAGTATCTGGTGTGCAATTCCGATGAAGGCGAGCCCGGCACCTTCAAGGACCGCGACATCACCCGCTACAACCCGCACATCATCATCGAGGGCATGATCATCGCGGCCTATGCGATGGGCATCAGCGTGGGCTACAACTACATCCACGGCGAAATCTTCGAGGCCTACGAGCGTTTCGAGGAAGCGCTCGACGAGGCGCGTGCGGCGGGCTATCTGGGCGCCAACATCCTGGGCTCGGAGTTCTCCTTCCAGCTCCATGCCTTCCACGGTTACGGCGCCTACATCTGCGGCGAAGAGACCGCGCTGCTCGAGTCGCTCGAGGGCAAGAAGGGTCAGCCGCGCTTCAAGCCGCCGTTCCCGGCGAGCTTCGGGCTGTACGGCAAGCCCACCACCATCAACAACACCGAGACCTTCGCGGCGGTGCCCTGGATCATCCGCAACGGCGGACCCCAGTACCTGGCCTGCGGCCGTCCCAACAACGGCGGCACCAAGATCTTTTCGGTGTCGGGCGATGTGCGCCGTCCGGGCAACTACGAGGTCCCGCTGGGCACGCCCTTCGCCACGCTGCTCGAGCTGGCCGGCGGGGTGCGCGAGGGCCGTCAACTGAAGATGGTCATCCCGGGCGGCTCGTCGATGCCGGTGCTGCCGGCCGACATCATGATGGCGACCGACATGGACTACGACTCGATCGCCAAGGCGGGCAGCATGCTCGGCTCGGGCGCGGTCATCGTGATGGACGACACGCGCTGCGCGGTGAAGTCGCTGCTGCGGCTGTCCTACTTCTATTACGAGGAAAGCTGCGGCCAGTGCACGCCGTGCCGAGAGGGCACCGGCTGGCTCTACCGCATCGTGAACCGCATCGAGCACGGCGAGGGGACCATGGAAGACCTCGACCTGCTGAACAAGGTCGCCGAGAACATCCAGGGGCGCACCATCTGCGCGCTCGGCGATGCGGCGGCGATGCCGGTGCGGGCTTTCCTGAAGCACTACTGGAACGAATTCGCCCATCACGTCGAGCACAAGACCTGCATGGTCCCGGCTTACGTCTGAGCCGGGCTGACACCACGGATATCGATCGGGCGCACGAACGCAATGGTTGAACTCGAAATCGACGGCAAGAAGGTCGAGGTTGCTCCCGGCAGCATGGTCATGCATGCCGCCAGCAAGCTCGGGGTCTATGTTCCGCACTTCTGCTATCACAAGAAGCTGTCCATCGCGGCCAACTGCCGGATGTGTCTCGTCGATGTCGAGAAGGCGCCCAAGCCCCTGCCGGCCTGTGCCACGCCCGTCACCGCCGGCATGAAGGTGTGGACCGCGTCCGAGCGCGCGATCAATGCGCAGAAGGGGGTGATGGAGTTCCTGCTCATCAATCACCCGCTCGACTGCCCGATCTGCGACCAGGGTGGCGAGTGCCAGCTGCAGGACCTCGCGGTCGGCTACGGCGGCTCGACCTCGCGCTACGACGAGCCCAAGCGGGTCGTCTTCCACAAGCCGATCGGACCGCTGGTCTCGGCCGAGGAAATGAGCCGCTGCATCCATTGCACGCGCTGCGTGCGCTTCGGCCAGGAAATCGGCGGCGTCATGGAACTCGGCATGGCCGGGCGCGGCGAGCACTCCGAGATCATGAGCTTCGTCGGTCGCTCGGTCGACTCCGAGCTGTCGGGCAACATGATCGACGTCTGTCCGGTCGGCGCGCTCACCAGCAAGCCGTTCCGCTACAGTGCACGCACCTGGGAACTGACGCGCCGCCGCTCGGTGGCCGCCCACGATTCGCTGGGCTCGAACCTGGTCATGCAGGTCAAGGGCAACCACGTCATGCGGGTCGTTCCCTTCGAGAACGAAGCCGTCAACGAGTGCTGGATTTCCGACCGCGACCGTTTCTCTTACGAAGGCCTGAACTCGGCTGAGCGCCTCACCCAGCCGATGCTCAAGCAGGACGGCCAGTGGCATCCGGTCGACTGGCCGACCGCGCTGAACTATGTTTCCCACGCGCTGGCCGATGTGCGCACCCGTTCGGGTGGCGCCTCGATCGGTGCGCTGGCCTCGCCGCAGTCGACCCTGGAAGAACTCCACCTGCTCGGTCGCGTGATGCGCGGGCTGGGCTCCGAGAACGTCGACTTTCGCCTGCGGCAGCGCAACTTCGAGCTCGATGCCGCCGGTGCCGGCGTGCCCTGGCTCGGCCTGCCGGTCGCCCAGGTCGACTCGCTGAAATCGCTGCTGCTGGTCGGCGCTTTCCTTCGCAAGGACCATCCGCTGCTGGCGGTGCGGGTTCGTGCCGCGGTCAAGCGCGGGGCGAAGGTCGCGGTGCTTCATTCGGTTCGCGAAGACCTGCTGATGCCGGTGGCGGCCAGCGCAATCGTCGCGCCCAGCGCCTGGAACCGGTCGCTGGCCGGGGTGCTGGTGGCCGCGCTGCGCACGGCCGGTCAGCCGGTGCCCGCCGATTTTGCCAGCATCGAACCCGATGCGAATGAGCAGGCCATCGCGGCCGCACTCGGCGCCGGCCAGCCGTCGGCGATCTGGCTGGGCAATGCCGCCGTCCAGGGCGACAGCTACCCCGCCCTGCTGGCGCTGGCCCACGCGATCGCCGCAGTGACCGGCGCGCGGGTCGGTGTCACCGGTGAAGGCCCCAACAGCGTCGGCGGCTACCTGGCCGGCGCGGTGCCTGGCGCTGGCGGTCTCAACGCCCGCCAGATGGTTCAGACGCCACTGGCGGCCTACGTGCTGCTCGGCCATGAACCGGCCTTCGATCACGGCATGCCGCAGGCCGCTGCGACCGCGCTGGCGGCCGCCCGCACCGTGGTCTCGCTCACCAGCTACGACTCGCCCGAACTGCGCGAACTCGCCGACTGCCTGCTGCCGATCGCGCCCTTCAGCGAGACTGCCGGCACCTTCGTCAACTGCGAAGGGCTCGTACAAAGTTTCAATGGCGTGGTGCGACCGCTGGGCGAAACGCGTCCGGCCTGGAAGGTGCTCCGCGTGCTGGGCAACCTGCTCGGACTGACCGGCTTCGATGCCGACAGCTCGGAGCAGGTTCGCGATCCGCTGCTGGCCCAGGACATCGCGGCGCGCCTGTCCAACGAGGCGCGCGCCGATGCCGCCCCGCTGGGCAGCCTGCAGCCCTTCGTGCCACCGGCCGGTCAGCTCGAGCGCATCGCCCACGTCATGCCGTATGGCGGTGATCCGGTGCTGCGCCGCGCCCCCAGCCTGCAGCTCACCCGCCAGGCCCGTGCGCCGCGTGCGCATGTCCATCCGGACACGCTGGCCGGTCTGGGTCTGGCCGACGGCGACGCGCTGCGTCTGGAGCAGGGCAAGGGCGCTGCCCAGGTCGTGGCCGCTGCCGATGCCACCGTCGCGCCCGGCGTGGTCTGGCTCGCTGCCGCCCATGCCAGCACGGTCGGGCTGGCCTCGATGGTCGGCACCGTGTCGATCCGCAAAGCCTGAGACCCGGAGAGATAAGCGATATGGACGGGCTGCTGCTGCAAATCACCACCTCGGGTCAGGCGCTTCTGGGCGCCGCCTGGCCGGTGGTCTGGAATCTGGTGAAGATCGTGCTGGTGGTGCTGCCGCTGCTGCTGTGCGTGGCCTATCTGACCTTGTGGGAACGCAAGATGATCGGCTTCATGCACATCCGGCTCGGACCGAACCGGGTCGGGCCGTTCGGGCTGCTGCAGCCGATCGCCGATGCGCTGAAGCTGCTGCTCAAGGAAATCATCGTCCCCAGCCAGGCCAACCGGCTGCTCTACATCATCGCGCCGGTCATGACGATCATGCCGGCGCTGGCTGCCTGGGCGGTGGTGCCTTTCGGCCCGGAAATGGCGCTGGCCAATGTGAATGCCGGGCTGCTGTTCCTGATGGCGATCACCTCGCTCGAGGTCTACGGCGTGATCATCGCGGGCTGGGCGTCCAACTCCAAGTACGCCTTCCTGGGCGCGATGCGCGCCTCGGCGCAGATGGTCTCCTATGAACTGGCGATCGGCTTCTCGCTGGTGGTGGTGCTGATGGTGTCGGGCAGCCTGAACATGACCGACATCGTGCTCAAGCAGGGGCAGGGCAGCTTCGCCGGCATGGGGCTCAATTTCCTGTCGTGGAACTGGCTGCCGTTGCTGCCGATCTTCGTGGTGTATTTCGTCTCTGGCGTGGCGGAGACCAACCGCCATCCCTTCGACGTGGTCGAGGGCGAGTCCGAGATCGTCGCGGGCCACATGATCGAATACTCGGGCATGGGTTTCGCCATCTTCTTCCTGGCCGAGTACGCCAACATGATCCTGATCGCGGCGCTGGCCTCGATCATGTTCCTGGGTGGCTGGTATCCGCCGCTGGACATCGCACCCTTCACCTGGCTGCCCGGCTGGATCTGGCTCGGGCTGAAGACCTTCGTCATGGTCTCGATGTTCATCTGGTTCCGGGCGTCGTTTCCCCGTTACCGCTATGACCAGATCATGCGTCTGGGCTGGAAGATCTTCATTCCGGTGACGCTGGTCTGGCTGGTGGTGATCGCCATCTGGATGCAGACCCCCTGGAATATCTGGAAGTAGCGCGGCCGCCCGCGCCCACCGAACAGGCAACCCCATGCAAGCAGTCAAGGATTTCCTCTCCAGCTTCATGCTCACCGAGCTCCTGAAGGGCATGCGCCTGACGGGAAAGTATTTCTTCGCGCGCAAGATCACGCTGCAGTACCCCGAGGAAAAGACCCCGATGTCGCCGCGCTTCCGCGGCCTGCATGCGCTGCGCCGCTATCCGAACGGCGAAGAGCGCTGCATCGCCTGCAAGCTGTGCGAAGCGGTGTGCCCGGCGATGGCCATCACCATCGAATCGGAAGTGCGTGACGACGGCAGCCGGCGCACCACCCGCTACGACATCGACCTCACCAAGTGCATCTTCTGCGGCTTCTGCGAGGAGTCCTGCCCGGTCGACTCGATCGTCGAGACGCACATTCACGAGTACCACGGCGAAAAGCGCGGCGACCTGTACTTCACCAAGGAAATGCTGCTGGCCGTGGGTGACCGTTACGAAGGCGACATCGCCAAAGCCCGGGAGGCCGACGCCCGGTTCCGCTGAACCTGCGGCGCGAACTCCTCACCCGGATCGATCATGGACCCCAAGACTTTCCTCTTCTACCTGTTCGCCACCATCACGGTGGTGTCCGCCCTGCGTGTGGTGACCGCCCGCAACCCGGTGCACGCCGCGCTGTTCCTGGTGCTCACCTTCTGCACCGCGGCGGCCATCTGGATGCTGCTCAAGGCCGAGTTCCTCGCCATCACCCTGGTGCTGGTCTATGTCGGCGCGGTGATGGTGCTGTTCCTGTTCGTGGTGATGATGCTCGACATCAACCTTGACCAGATCCGGCAGGGCTTCTGGCGCAATCTGCCGGTGGCGCTGTTCGTGGGCGTGGTGGTGGTGCTCGAACTGGCGGCGGTGCTGATGCATGTGTTCTCGGGGGTGCGCGATGTCGATGCGCCGCCCATGCCCGCCGGCTACAGCAACACCAAGGTGCTGGGCACACTGCTCTACACCGAATACGTCTATCCGTTCGAGATCGCCGCAGTGGTGCTGCTGGTGGCGATCGTGGCGGCCATCGCGCTCACGCTGCGCCGCCGCAAGGACAGCCGCACCAACGACGCCTCGGCAGCGGTCCGGGTGCGCGCCGCCGATCGGGTCCGCCTGGTCAAGATGCCGGCCCAGCCCAAGGACTCCGCCTGATGAGCCTCACGCTTGCCCACTACCTGGTGCTGGGCGCGATCCTGTTCGCGATCAGCGTCATCGGCATCTTCCTGAACCGTCGAAACGTCATCATCATCCTGATGGCCATCGAACTGATGCTGCTGGCGGTGAACCTCAATTTCGTGGCCTTTTCGCATTTTCTGGGTGATGCGGCCGGGCAGATCTTCGTTTTCTTCATCCTCACCGTGGCCGCCGCCGAGTCGGCGATCGGCCTGGCGATCCTCGTGGTGCTCTTCCGAAACCTCGAGACGATCAACGTCGAGGACCTCGACGAGCTCAAGGGATAGGGAAGGCGCATGAAGACGGCCTATTTGCTTGCGGCGTTCGCGCCGCTGTTCGGTGCGATCGTGGCCGGCCTGTTCGGCCGGTACATCGGTCGCGCGGGTGCCCACCGGGTCACCATCCTGGGTGTGGCGGTGTCGCTGGTGGCGTCCATCCTCACCTTTCAGGATGTGCAGGCCGGCAATACCTTCAACGGCACGCTCTATGCGTGGTCGGTGATCGGCGACCTGCGTCTGGAGGTCGGCTTCCTGGTCGATGCCCTGACCGCGACCATGATGTGCGTGGTGACCTCCGTGTCGCTGATGGTGCACATCTACACCATCGGCTACATGGAGGAGGACGACGGCTACCAGCGCTTCTTCGCCTACATCTCGCTGTTCACCTTCTCGATGATGATGCTGGTGATGTCCAACAACTTCCTGCAGCTGTTCTTCGGCTGGGAAGCGGTCGGACTGGTGTCGTACCTGCTGATCGGCTTCTGGTACACGCGGCCCACCGCCATCTACGCGAACATGAAAGCCTTCCTGGTCAACCGGGTCGGCGACTTCGGCTTCTTGCTGGGCATCGGCCTGGTGCTGGCCTATTTCGGCACGATGGACTACGCCACCGCCTTCAAGGCGGCGCCCGGTCTCGCGGACAAGAGCATCCAGCTGTTCCCGGGTCTCGACTGGTCGCTGATGAGCGTGACCTGCATCTGTCTGTTCATCGGGGCGATGGGCAAGTCGGCGCAGTTCCCGCTGCATGTGTGGCTGCCCGACTCGATGGAAGGCCCGACCCCGATCTCGGCGCTGATCCACGCCGCCACCATGGTCACCGCCGGCATCTTCATGGTCGCGCGCATGTCGCCGCTGTTCGAGCTGTCGGACACCGCGCTGGGCTTCGTGATCGTGATCGGCGCGATCACCGCGCTGTTCATGGGCTTCCTGGGCATCATCCAGAACGACATCAAGCGGGTGGTGGCCTACTCCACGCTCTCGCAGCTGGGCTACATGACGGTGGCACTGGGCGCGTCGGCCTACTCGGTGGCGATCTTCCACCTGATGACCCACGCGTTCTTCAAGGCGCTGCTGTTCCTGGCGGCCGGCTCGGTCATCATCGGCATGCACCATGACCAGGACATCCGCAACATGGGCGGGCTGCGCAAGTACATGCCCATCACCTGGATCACCTCGCTGCTGGGATCGCTCGCGCTGATCGGCACGCCGTTCTTTTCGGGCTTCTACTCCAAGGACTCGATCATCGAGGCGGTCAAGGTCGCCAATGTGCCGGGCGCGGGCTTCGCCTATTTCGCGGTGGTCGCCGGCGTGTTCGTCACTGCCTTCTATTCGTTCCGCATGTACTTCCTGGTCTTCCACGGCAAGGAACGCTGGATGGCGGCGGGGCAGGGGCAGGCGGCTGCGGCCCACGGTCATGGCGAGGCGCATGCCCATGATGCGCATGCAGACGCTCATGCCGACGCCCACGCGGATGCCCACGACGCGCATCACCACGGCCTGGGCCCGAACGACAAGCCGCACGAGTCGCGCGCGGTCATCACCCTGCCGCTGGTGCTGCTGGCGATCCCGTCGGTGCTGATCGGTCTGGTCGCGATCGAGCCGATGCTGTTCGGCGATTACTTCAAGGGCGTGATCACCGTGGCCGAGCGTCACCCGGCGATGGCCGATCTGGCGGCGCACTTCCACGGCTGGGCGGCGATGGGCACCCATGCGCTCTCGACCCTGCCGTTCTGGCTCGCGGTCGCCGGCGTGGCATTCGCCTACTACTGCTACCTGATCAACCCGGCGCTGCCGGCAGCGATTCGCCAGGCCACCGGCGGCATCAACCGCCTGCTCGAGAACAAGTACTACCTCGACCGGCTCAACGAGATCGTCTTTGCCGGCGGCTCGCGGATGCTGGGCACCGGCCTGTGGAAGGCCGGCGACCAGATGCTGATCGACGGTCTGCTGGTCAATGGCTCGGCCCGGCTCACCGGCTGGATCGCCTCGCTGGTGCGCCTCGTCCAGTCGGGCTTCATCTACCACTACGCGATCGCGATGATCGTCGGCGTGGCGGCCCTGCTGTGGTGGTTCGTGCCACTGATCAAGCGCTGAACCGAATCTGAGGGCGCCTCCAGCCATGAGTTCCGGATTTTCCTACCTGAGTGCCGCGATCTGGATTCCCATCCTGGTCGGCGGATTCCTGCTGGCCTTCGGCAGCGATCGCAACCGCGGCGTGGTCCGCGGCGTGGCCCTGGCCGGCGCCCTGCTCGGGCTGCTGCCCGCGCTGGCGGTCGTCCTCGGTTTCGACGCCGCGTCGTCGTCGATGCAGTTCGTCGAGAAGATGCCCTGGATCGAGCGCTTCAGCGCGCACTACCACCTGGGCGTGGACGGGCTGTCGATGTGGTTCGTGCCGCTCACCGGCTTCATCACCGTGATCGTGGTGATCGCCGGCTGGGAGGTGATCGAGGACCGGGTCGCCCAGTACATGGCCTCGTTCCTGATCCTGTCGGGCCTGATGGTGGGGGTGTTCAGCGCCCTCGACGGTCTGCTGTTCTATGTGTTCTTCGAAGCCACGCTGATCCCGATGTACATCATCATCGGGGTGTGGGGCGGACCGAATCGCGTCTACGCGGCGTTCAAGTTCTTCCTGTACACGCTGATGGGCTCGCTGCTGACGCTGGTCGCGCTGGTATTCCTCTTCCTGAAGGCCGGCTCGTTCTCGATCCTCGACTGGCACCAGCTGCCGCTGTCGATGAACGAACAGACCCTGATCTTCTTCGCCTTCCTGTTCGCCTTCGCGGTCAAGGTCCCGATGTGGCCGGTGCACACCTGGCTGCCCGATGCCCACGTCGAGGCGCCCACCGGCGGTTCGGTGGTGCTGGCGGCGATCATGCTCAAGCTGGGCGCCTACGGCTTCCTGCGGTTCTCGCTGCCGATCGCCCCCGATGCCAGCCACGCGCTGTCGGGCTTCATGATCACGCTGTCGCTGATCGCGGTGGTCTACATCGGCCTGGTCGCGCTGGTCCAGACCGACATGAAGAAGCTGGTTGCCTATTCGTCGATCGCCCACATGGGCTTCGTCACCCTGGGCTTTTTCATGTTCAATCAGCTCGGCGTGCAGGGCGCGATCATGCAGATGATCTCGCACGGCTTCATCTCGGGCGCGATGTTCCTGTGCATCGGGGTGCTGTACGACCGCATGCACTCGCGACGCATCGCCGACTACGGCGGCGTGGTCAACACCATGCCGCTGTTCGCCGCGTTTTTCCTCTTCTTCACCATGGCCAACTGCGGGCTGCCGGCGACCTCGGGCTTCGTGGGCGAGTTCCTGGTCATCCTGGGCGCGGTGCAGTTCAACTTCTGGATCGCGTTCGCCGCCGCCTCGACCCTGATCCTGGGTGCGGCGTACTCGCTGTGGATGTACAAGCGCGTGGTGTTCGGCGCGGTGGCCAATGAGCATGTGGCTGCGCTGACCGATGTGAACCGGCGCGAATTCTGGATGCTGGCCGTTTTGGCCGCCGCGGTGCTCTGGATGGGTCTGTATCCCAAGCCGGTGACCGATTCCACCGATGCTTCCGTCGCGGCGCTCCTGAAGCACGTGTCGGTTTCCAAGATCAAGTAGACGCCGATGGACAAGCTCAACCTGCTCGCGGCGCTGCCCGAGATCGTCCTGCTGGTGGTGGCCTGCGTGGTCCTGCTGGCCGATGTGTTCAAGAGCCGTCACGGGCAAGCCCAGGGCATCGACCGGCTGGCTCTGATCGCCCTGCTGGCGCCGCTCTTCGCCCTGCTGTCTCAGGTCGGCACGCCGGTGCAGTATGCGTTCGGCGGCATGTATCTGTCCGACGACCTGGCTCGCCTGCTCAAGATCTGCGCGCTGGTCGCAACCGCGGTGAGCCTGCTCTATGCCCGCGGCTATGTGGCCGACCGCCAGCTGTACCGCGGCGAGTTCTACACCCTGGCGATGTTCTCGTTGCTGGGTCAGATGGTGATGATCTCGGCAAACAACCTGTTGGTGATCTATCTCGGGCTGGAGCTGATGTCGCTGTCGCTGTATGCGCTGGCCGCGCTGCGTCGGGACTCGGGTCGGGCGACCGAGGCGGCGATCAAGTACTTCGTGCTGGGCGCGCTTGCCTCGGGCTTCCTGCTGTACGGGATGTCGATGCTCTATGGCGGCACCGGCAGCCTCGACTTGCCGGACATCGCCAAGGCGCTGTCCACCGGGCAGGCGAACCGCACGGTGATGGTCTTCGGTGTGGTGTTCATTGTGGCCGGGCTGGCGTTCAAGTTCGGCGCGGTGCCCTTTCACATGTGGGTGCCCGACGTCTATCAGGGCACGCCAACCGCGGTCACCCTGCTGATCGCCGGCGCACCCAAGCTGGCGGCTTTCGCGATCACCTTCCGCATCCTGGCCGAAGGCCTGATCGGGGTGGCCGCCGACTGGCAGCAGATGCTCACCGTGCTGTGCGTGGCCTCGCTGGTGGTGGGCAACCTGGTGGCCATCGCCCAGACCAACCTCAAGCGGATGCTGGCCTACTCGACCATCGCGCAGGTCGGCTTCGTGCTGCTGGGCCTGCTCTCGGGCGTGATCGGCGGCGACGCAGCGGCCGCACCCGATGCCTACAGCGCCTCGCTCTTCTACATCATCACCTATGTGCTGACCACGCTGGGCACCTTCGGGCTGATCCAGCTGCTGGCTCGCCAGGGCTTCGAAGCCGAGGAGATCAGCGATCTGCGCGGCCTGAACCGGCGCAGCCCCTGGATGGCCTTCATCGCGCTCATCCTGATGTTCTCGCTGGCCGGAATCCCGCCGACGGTGGGCTTCTACGCCAAGCTGGCGGTGCTGCAGTCGGTGGTGCACGCCGGCATGCTGTGGCTGGCGGTGGTGGCGGTGCTGGCGTCGCTGGTCGGGGCCTTCTACTACCTGCGGGTGGTCAAGACCCTGTACTTCGACGAACCCGAGGACACCAGCCGGCTGGCGCCCGATGCCAGCGCCCGCGCGGCGATGGCCATCAACGGGGCGCTCATCCTGGGCCTGGGCCTGGCGCCTTCCGGTCTGATGACCCTGTGCGTCCAGGCGATCCGCCAGGCGCTCACCACCTGATACACCGGCGTCTCGCCGCATTGCCCGATCGGAGCCTGCCGTGGCGGACCACCTGAAGGAGACCGAGCTCAGCTCGGAAGTGGTCTACCAGGGTGGCTTCCTCCAGATCCGCCAGGATCAGGTCCGCATGCCCGACGGGACCCAATCCCGGCGCGAGTATGTGGTGCACCCGGGTGCGGCGGCCATGGTGCCGTTGTTTGCCGATGGGCGGGTCCTGATCGAGCGCCAGTTCCGCTATCCCCTGCGCGAAGTCTTCATCGAGATCCCGGCGGGCAAGATCGATCCGGGCGAGACCAGCCTGCAGACCGCGCAGCGCGAACTGATCGAGGAAACCGGTTACCGGGCCGCCGAATGGGCGTTCCTGACCACCATCCATCCGGCGATCGGTTTTGCGGACGAGATCCTCGACATCTATCTGTGCCGGGAACTCGAGCAGGTCGGGCGCGCGCTGGATGCGGGCGAGTTCCTGGAGATCGACATCGTTTCGCTGGGCTGGCTGGTCGATGAAGTGCGCGCCGGCCGTCTCACCGATGTGAAGACCCAGATCGCGGTCCACTGGCTCGAGCGCATCGTCAGCGGTCAGTGGTCCTGGCCGGCTTTCGATCGGGTCTGAACCTGGCCGGGCAATGCCCGCCTGCGTTATAGTTTGCGCCGCTGCGGAGGGTTGGCAGAGCGGCCGAATGCGGCGGACTTGAAATCCGCTAGGGGTGCAAGCTCCTCGGGGGTTCGAATCCCTCACCCTCCGCCAGGTACCAGAGACCCTCTGTGACCGGCCTGGTTCGATGTGATCGCCGGGACCTGCTACGACAGCATCGACACGGCTGGCGCCATGCCAAGCTTCTTGGCTCGCCGCGCGAACTTGCGGTCGTCGAACGTCGCAACGCTGTCACAGACCCTGTAGCTCGCGTGGTGCAGCGCATCTGCGAAGTCGATCCCGGCATCGCAGTTGGACAGCGCCTGCTCGACCACGTCCCGATCCTCTATGGTGACGTGATGCATCCCGAGAAGATGTCGCAAGACCGTCGCCACCTCAGGCTGTGAAAAGCCGTAGTAGCCGCGCATGACCCACTCGAGCTCGAGAACCACCGTCTTGCTGACCATCAGTGGTTGGCCCGATTCGATCAGGCGGCGCGCCGCAACCCGCTGGTGCTGTGCCTGGGCTTCCCCTGCATCGTCGACGTAGTAGCGAGCCAGGACGTTGGTATCCAGCCCGATCATCGCTTGACCAACGATGCAGGGTCCCAATCGGCCGGCACCGCCGCACGCCGACTTTTGAGCAGGCCGAAGCCGCTGGCCGACTCTGCAGCGGGCGAACTGCGAACCCGCATCACCACGTGGTCCCCAACGAGCGAGAACTCTATCCTGCTGCCTTGCCGGATACCAAGCCGCTGTCGCAGCTCCTTCGGGATGGTGACCTGGCCCTTGCTGGTGACAGATGTGGCTTCCATGGCCTCGCCCCCTAAGTAATACCCGGTAATACTATCGCGCATCTGGAAGGCTGGCAACCGCTGACGTCGGCGACCTTCGACGCTGCGGTGCACTGCGCAGCATGAAGACGGCACCGCCGGGCTGGTTCGTTAGCCAGATCACTCCCCTTCCGCCAAGCAGGGTTTTCATCACCTAATCTGCAAAAGCGCCTTCATCTTGGCCCTGACATGCAGCATGACTTCAGCGCTGACTGCGGCCTTCTTCTTGGCGCGGCGGATTTTCCAATCGAGAGACTTCACTTGATCCGACAGGACCGCGCACTCCATGCCGTCGACCTCGGTGATGACCTCGAATGGATGCCCTTTGATCTTGGTGGACATCGGGCAACAGACCATCAAGCCTGTTTTGCCGTTGTAGTTGGCCGGACTGATCACCAGGGCAGGACGGTGGCCCGCCTGTTCATGCCCGGCCTGCGGATCGAATTGCAACCACACGACGTCGCCGGTATCAGGCACATAGGCACGCGGTGGCATCAAAGTGCCTCGTTACCAACGGGTCTACCGAAGCTCACTTCATCATGGGTGTTGCCGGCATGGATGCCACTCACCAGAGCGTCAAGATCGTATTCAACTTTCTTTGACGGTTGGATGATGATCCGGCCGCGCGAGACCACCAGTTCCACCTTTTGCTCGAGTTGATACCCAGCCTCTTTCAGGACCGCAGTAGGTAAGCGAAGGGCTGGGCTGTTGCCCCATTTTCGAATGACGGTTTCCATGGGTTCAGACTCCTCGATAGTATATACATTGTAGACACGGTGGTTCGAGTGCGCAAGTGCCGGCGGCCGCTGAGTTGAACAAGCGACGTGCAACTGTTCGAATCCCCGACCCCACCAAAAAAAGGGGGTCTGAAAACTGAGCGAGTTAGTTAAACAATCCCTTCTGACCCGCCAAGGCTCCTTCCCGGGGCTTTTTTTTCGTCCCTGTGTTTTCCATCCGTTGTGGCCAGCATCCCGATGTGTTCGGTGCCTTGCCCGCGTCGGGATGCCTGGGGTCCGCGCCATGCACCCCGTTGCTGCGCCGTCATCGTCCGGTCACACTCGCTGGCTATAGGATATGAATGGGTCGCGTCGAGCGGTTCCCCGGCTGACGATCGGCGCTGTGTGCCCGCCGCCGCTGTCAGCCGTCCTCCCAACCCTGTTTCCGCGGCGCCCATGGCCAAAGTCAACCTGTCCGATCTGATGAGTCTGCGTCGCTCGCTGATGAGCCTCGCGAGCCTGATGCTGTTGATGGTGCTGACCACCGGCATTGCGGGTCTGTTCGCAGTCTGGTCACTGAGCGGACTGCACTTGCGCACCGAGAAGACGCTGAACGAAGCCGCGGCCACCCTGGATCACGCGCGCTCGGTGCAGGCGAACTTCAAGACGCAGGTCCAGGAGTGGAAGAACATCCTGCTGCGTGGCCATGTTGCGCAGGATCGGGCGAGCCACCTCAAGGCCTTCGAGGCGCGCAAGTTGAAGACGACCGAGTTGCTGCAGGCACTGCCCGCCAGACTGGATCGCCTCGAGAAAATGGTCGGCTCGGATCATGAGAGCTCGGCATTCCGGCTGCCCGCCACGATCAATGTGCCCGAACAAATCACGGCTCTGGCGCAGCTGAACCAGGCCTATGACCGTGCGCTGCAGGCCGCCACTGCCGGTGACGCCTGGAACCCCCTGATCGCCGACGGCCTGCTGCGCGGCCTCGACCGCGCCGTGAGCGATCGCCTCGATGAGATCCCGCTCGCGCTGCTGACCGCTTCCGACACGCTGCTGAGGACCGTGCATCAGGCGGAGGTCGCGCGTTTCGACACCCTCTCGCAGGCGATCTGGGTGGCCATGTTGTTCGCACTGGCGATGGTGGCGCTGACGCTGTGGCGCATCTTCAGGCATCCGGCGCTGGCCCGATGAGCGACGTGGGCGTCTCGGCCTGGGCCGGCCTGGGCCTGTTCTTCATCGGCATGCGGCTGATCGGCGCGCATGTCCGCCAGCTGGGGGGCAGTGGCTTCCATTTGTTTCTGGTCCGCAGTCTGGTGCGGCCCTTCGCGCCGCCGTCGGTGGGCCTGATCATGGGCGCGCTGACCCAGTCCACCGGTGCGGTCACCTTCATGACCTCGGGGCTGGTCACTGGCGGTGCGCTGTCCATGGCGCGTGCCCTGCCGATGCTGTCCTGGGCCAACCTCGGGACGTCGGCGCTGGTGCTGCTGGCCGCCGTCAACATCCACTCGATGGTGCTGCTGCTGCTGGGCGCCCTCGGTCTTTCCTTTTTCCTGGGACTGGATCAGGCAGACCGCGGTCGACACCTGGTGTTCGCGCTGCTCGGCCTGGCCCTGCTGCTGCTGGGCCTGACGATGCTCAAGGAAAGCGTCGCTGCACTGAGCGCGCAGCCCTGGGTGCGTGAGTTCGTTGCGTTCTCAGGCTCCGGCGTGGCCATCGCGCTGGTCTCCGGTTTCGTGCTGGCGGTGGTGGTGCAGTCTTCCTCCATCGTCACCGTGCTGGCGCTGCCGCTGGTGCATCAGGGGCTGCTCGATCTGGAGCAGACCTTGCTGCTGATCTACGGTGCCAGCGTCGGCTCGGGCTTTGCGGTGCTGCTGCTGGCTGCCGGCATGGAGGGCGCCTCCCGGCAGTTGTCCCTGTGCCAGGCGGTCCTGCGGGCCTCGACCGCGCTGCTGCTGCTCCCGCTGTTCTTCATCGAGCGCGATGGCGGTGTGCCGCTCGTGCTGGCCTTGCTGCAAGCCCTGTCGTCGGCCCCGGCGACGCAATGTGCACTGGCTTACCTGGTGTTCCAGGGCGCTCTGGTGCTGACCAGCCGGCTCGGCGCGACGTGGCTGCTGCGCCTGGCGGCTCGTCTGGCGCCACCGTCGCTGGATGAGGCGCTGATGAAGCCGCGCTTCCTGTTTCAGGAGGCCACCGATGATCCCGCGACCGCGCTCTCGCTGGTGGCGCTCGAGCATCGGCAGCTGGTTTCGTTGTTGCCGGATTTTCTCGATGACCTCAGGCCCGATGAAGAGCGCTCTGCGCTCGCGGTGCCCTTGGCGCTGCGCGCGGCCGCCAGCCAGGCCATTGCGGAGGAGATCGACGGTTTCCTGGCGGACACGGTCCGCGCCACCCCGGACATGGCCGACATCGACCGGGTTTTTGCCGCGCGCAGCCGGCTGCAGATCCTGAAGCCCCTTCAGAGCGCGCTCCACCAGTTCGCCGCCGAACTCGCCGCCGTACCGCCCGCGGACAGACCTGCGTTTTCCACCCAGATGGTCGAAGGCCTGCACGCCATCCTGATGGTCGCGGCCGACGCCGCTGCCGAGGACCCGGGGGATTCGGTGGACATGCTGTTCGCGCTGACGCAAGACCGCAGCACGCTGATGGAGCGCGTGCGGCAGGAATTGCTGGGCGACAGCACCAGCATCCGCGGCCGAGAATCGTTGCTGTCGGCGACGCTGACCTTCGAACGCATCATCTGGCTGCTGCACCGGCTGGTGCCCCCGCGCACCGATGTCGCCGGGATACCCGAAGCGGCGTGACGCTGGTCGACTCTCAGGCTGTGGCGGGCGGTGTTTCGTGGCATATTGTCCGCCGGGCGGGTTCGGCTGGAAACCGCCGCCTTTGTCTGTACGCACACCCCAAGCGCTCCGGATTGACGGGGGTCGTTGAACCCGCCCTGTTGCCGAGTTGCCGTCCCCGGACCCCTTGATGTCGAGATTCCCTTTCATGCCGTTCGGCCAGGACAGCAGCGGCCGCTCGGCACGGCGGTCGATGGGGTTCCTGGTGGCGCTGTTCGTGCTGGTCTGCGGCCTGTTCATGGCCATCGGCGCCTATTTCGCCTACGACACCTTGCTCAAGGCCGAGCGGCAGGCGGTGGAGTCGCGCTTCGCGCTGGCCACGCAGCGGGTCGCGGTCAGCGCCGAGCGCGGTGCTTCCTACGGCGTCGCGCTGGCTGCGCAGACGACCTTGTCCGAGGTTCTCGCGCGCGAGGCTGCGCTCGATCCGGCCATCCGCAGTTTCGATGTCGTCGATACCCGGGGCAAGATACTGTTCAGCAGCGACACCGCGCGTGCGGGGCAGCCTTCGCTCGAGGATGACACTCGACGCGTCACGCAGCCGATTCGAGATGACCTGGGCAATGCCGTCGGCCTCGCCCAGATTCGCTTCGAACGACGGTTCCTGAACGCCGCGGCCCCGCGGTTGGCGGCGGCGATTCTGGCGGCGGCCTGGCCGGCGGTGCTGCTGGCCTGCCTGCTCACGTTGGCCGGGGGGTGGTGGCTGTCGCGCCAGGTGCTCAGTGCCATCGGCGGGGGCGCCACTGCGCGCCGGCTGAAGTGGCTGTACTTCGGTTTTCGGGGCAGCCTGTCGGTGGTGGCCGGCATTGCCCTTGCCTTGTCTCTGGGCCTGTTCACCTGGCAGGCGCAGCCCATCGGTGAGACCGAGATTCTTCCCGACCTGCAGCAGAAGGCCCGATCGGTGGCGCGGGCATCGGCGGCGCTGATCGAGTTCGCACTGGCTGCCGACATCCCGCTGGCCGAGTTGCAGGGTGTCCCCGAGCACTTCGCCAGCCTGCGCGCCAGCAGTCCTGAAATCGCGTCGCTGGAGCTGCTCGATGGCCAGGGGCGGGTGCTGCACCGGGGCGGGCGCAGCGATCTTGCCCGGGGCGCCACCACCGTCAGCGAACCCGTGATGGCCGGTGCGCAAGCGGTGGCCACCCTGAAGGTGACCGTCGATGACCAGGTCATCGGCAACCAGTTGCGGGCCACCATGGTCGACATCGGTTTCCTGGCGGTGGTGTCTCTGCTGATTGCCCTGGAGCTGATGGCCCTGCTGATTGGCGGAACGGCCTCGCGCCACCTGGCGGCGCTGGAGGGTCAGCTGGCTGCGGTGCGGGCCGCGGCCGCCGGTGTGACCGAGGTCAGCCGCGCCAGCGAGTCGGCGCGGATCGTGCGGCCGGCCCTCTTCCTGTTCATGCTGGCCGAAGAACTCACCCGCCCGTTTCTGCCGGGCCACTCCCGCAGCCTGGTGGTCCAGTCGGGCGGCAATGTCGACCTGCTGGGCAGTTTGCCGCTGGTTGTTTTCCTGGCCACGGTCGCCTTGTGCCAGATCCCGTTCGCGTCCTTGTCCCTGCGCCTGGGCCGACGCGAAGGCTTTGCGGGTGGCGCCGTGCTGGCCGCCCTGGGCTATGCGCTGTGCGGCTGGACGAGCGATCTGGCCTGGTTCACTTTCGCGCGGCTGCTGAGCGGTGCCGGGTTCGCGCTCGTCTTCGTCTCGGCACAGGGGCAGGTGATCGATGGGTCGACGCCCTCCGATCGGGCCCGCAGTCTGGCGATCTTCATTCGCGCCATCCTGGTGGCGGGCCTGTGCGGGCCGCCGCTGGGCGGGATGATCGCCGATCGCTGGGGTGTGTCGGTCACTTTCCAGGTCTGCGCGGTTCTGTCGCTGCTCGCCATGGTCGCCGTCACCCTGTCCCTGCCGGCCCGCGACAAGACCCGTTCGCCGCCCTGGGCATCGGGTCTGCGGGATCTGCCGGAGGCTTGGCGTGCGCCTGGCGTGCGCCCGCTGCTGCTCGGGTGCGCGCTGCCCGCCAAGCTCATCCTGGGTGCCCTCTGTTTCTACCTCGTGCCGCTGTACCTGCAGAAGACGGGTTACTCCGGCGCCGAGATCGGTCGCCTGCTGATGATCTATCCCCTGATGATGGTGGTCGCGGTGCCGGCCTTCGCGGCCCTGGCCGACCGTCTCGGGCAGCGTCGGCTGTTCGTGATCTTTGGTGGGATGCTGGCGGGGGGCTGTACCCTGCTCGTGCTGATCGACCTGAGCCCGCTGTGGATCGGCCTGATGCTGTTCCTGATGGGGGTCGGACAGTCGATGTCGATCACGCCGCAGTCGGCGATCATGGCCGATCTGTCCGCCGACCTGAATGGCCGGCAGTCCGCCGGGGTGCTCGGTCTGTTCCGCCTGGTGGAGCGCAGCGGCAGCGCGGTGGGGCCGGCTGTCGGCGCCGTGCTGCTGGGCTCCCTGGGCTTTGGCGTCGCGGTGGCGACGATCGGGCTGGCGGTGATCGCCGGCAACGCCGCCTACGCCGTGTTCACCCGTCGCGCCGTCCCGGCCCGGTTGCCTTCCTGATCCGTTCGGAGAACCCATTGGACCGCCGTCATTTCATCCAGTACGGGCTCGCCGGCTCGCTCGCCGCGTCGGCCGCCAGCGCGCAGGCCCAGGGGGCCGCACCGGCGCGGGCGCCGCGCATCCTCATGATCACGTTTCGCGGTGAAACCGATGTCGAGCGCGGATTCAAGGCCTATCTGGCCAGTGCCGGCGTGACGCCCGAGATCCTGGCTCGCGATGCCAAGCGCGATGCGGCCAATGTGGCGGGCATCCTGCAGGAGGCGGTCGAGTTCAAGCCCGATCTGATCTACACCTGGGGAACCCCTGTCACGCTCGCTGTCGTCGGTACCCATGACGCGCCCAAGGTCCACGCGCTGTCCAGTGTGCCGGTGGTGTTCTCGCTGGTGGCGGCACCGGTTCAGTCGCGCATCGTCCCGACCCTGTCGGGGCACGGCCGCAATCTCACCGGCGCCGTGCATGTGGTGCCCACCGATGTTCACCTGCGGGCGATGCAGTCGTATCGGCCCTTCACCAAGGTCGGCGTGCTGTACACCGCGTCCGAACAGAATTCGAAAGCCATCGTCGCCGAGATGCGGACGTGGGGTCAGCGCACCGGTGTGCAGGTGATCGAGCGCACGTTCGCCCAGGATTCGAATGGCCGCCCGGTGGTCGACGGGGCGGAGGAACTGGTCGCGGGCATTCGCCAGGCCGGTGCGCAGTGGCTTTACCTGCTGCCCGATACCTTTCTGGGCAGCGTCTACAACCGGGTGGCGCCGGCGGCCCTGGCCCAGAAACTGCCCACCTTCGGGGCGGCCGAACTCGCGGTCCGTTCCGGTGGCGCGCTGGTCGGGCTGGTCAGCCGCTACCATTCGATCGGGCAGCTCGCGGCGGCCAAGGCCGTCGACATCCTGGTGCGCGCAAAGCCGGCCGCCTCGCTGCCGGTCGAAACCCTGAAACGCTTCTCCCTGATCGTCAACATGACCGTCGCCCGCTCACTGGGTGCCTACCCGCCCATCGAGATGCTCAATTACGCCGAGGTGATCAATCCGGCGGCGGGTCAACCGGCTTCATGAGCGTCGCGCCGCTCCCCGTGCCGTTGCCGGCGATCGACCGGCCCGGCGGGCTGGTCTGGCGTCTGCTCGGTCCGCCGGATGTCGATGCCGTCGACGCGCTGCACCGGGACGCCGTCCGCGGGATGGGTGTGCATGCCGTCAAGCCCGAGGAGAAATCCTTCTTCCTGAGTCTGCTGAGCGGTCGCGGCCGGATTCTGGGGCTCGAACGGGGCAGCGAGCTGGTCGCCTATGGGGTGCTGCAGCATGACCTGAAGGCTGAGGACGATCCCTGCGAGGTGCTGGGCCTGCCCCCGGGCACGTCGGTGGTGAAGCTGGCTGGCGCCGCGGTCGGACACGAGTGGCGCGGCGCGGGCCTGCAGCGCTTGCTCATCGAGGCCAGGGTCGGTCTCGCGGGCGATGCGGGCGTGATCTTCTCGACGGCCGCGCCCGCCAACCAGCCGAGCTGGTCGAGCCTGCTGGCTTGTGGTCTTGCGGTGCGCGCGCTGCAGTACCGGTATGGCGGGCATCCCCGATTCCTGATGGCGCGAGTGGGTGCGGGACTGAACGGCGCGTCACCGGACCTCGGTCATCCCGGCGAGCTCATCGACTGCGCCGATCTGGCGCGCCAGACGCAATGCCTCGAGCAGGGCTGGTGGGGCATTGCCGCCGGCCCGCAGGCGAGCACCCTCCGATACGTCCCTGCGCGATGAATGCCCGTCATCCAGCCGATCACCCGGTCCTCGAGATCGATCTGGATGCGATCGCGCTGAACTGGCGCGCCGTCGAGCGGGCCTTCAGCGGCACACGGATCGGTGCAGTGGTGAAGCGCAATGCCTACGGGCTGGGGGTCGAGCGCATCGCGCCCTGGCTGTTTCACCTGGGATGCGCGGACTTCTGGGTCGCCACGCTGGACGAGGGCGTGGCCCTGCGCGCGCTGCTCGGTGCCCGGCGGGCCCGCATCTTCGTGCTCCATGGGCTGGGCGGCGTCACGCCGCTGACCCATGCCGAGCATGGCCTGATTCCGGTGCTCGCCGACCTGGGTGAACTGGCCCTGGCCCGGCAGCTGGCGGCGGTCCGCGCCATGCCGCTGGCGGTGGCGGTGCATCTCGATACCGGCCTCACCCGACTGGGGCTGGATGCCGCCCAGGTCAGCGCGCTGTGCCAGGACCCGGCTGCCTTCGCCGGGCTTGACCTGCAGGCCTGGGTCACGCAGCTGGGCCGCTTCCAGGACCCGAATGCCCCTGAGTGCATCGAGCAGCGCACGCGTTTTTTCGAATGGACGGCCCGACTGCCGCCGGCCGAGCGCAGCCTGTCGACCTCGTCGTGTGTTTTTGCCGATGTGCGCTGGCACCTCGATCACGCCCGGGTGGGCAGTGCGCTCTACGGGGTCGAGACGGCGCCCGCCAACCTCCAGGGCTTCGCCTCGGTGGCCACGCTGCGGGCGCCGGTGTTGCGGGTCGCCAACGTCGCTGCGGGCGCGGAGGTCGGCTACGGCGGGAGTTACCGGTTGCCGGTGTCCGCCACGCTGGCCACCCTGGCGATCGGCTACGGCGATGGGCTGCCGATTCATCTGGGCAACCGGGGGTCCGTCGTGCTGGCTGGGCAGACGGTGCCGATCGTCGGCGGCGTGTCGATGGGCATGATCACTGCGGACATCTCGACGCTGCCACCCGGCAGCGTCCAGCCGGGCGATTTCGCTGAAATCTACGGCCCGAATCAGCGGATTCACGAGTTGGCCAGCGCGGTGGGCATGGCGCCCAGCGCGCTGCTGGTCCCCACGGCCGATCGGGCGCGACGCAGTTATCGCGGGTCATCGGTGGTCGAGCTTCGTTCAGTGGATGCCGCCTAGCCATGGCGCTGCGAACCCGTCTGCTGCTGATCGTGGGGCTGGTGGTGACCGCCGTGCTGCTGCTGGCCGGCTATGTCGGCCACAGTGCCGGCGAGCGCATGAGGGCCGCCCTGCTGCAGGCGCGCGATGCCCACCTCTTGAACACCTTTCGCGCGCACGCCGAATACCGGCTGGCGCTCGGGCTGACCCTCGATCAGCTCGATGGCCTGCAGCTGCTGCTCGAACGCGAGCGCGCCAGTGCGCCGAGCATCGTCAGCATCGATGTCTTCGCCGCGTCGGGCGCGCTGGCCTACAGCACCGATCGCAGCGCGGTCGGCACCGATGTGGCGCCCGCCTGGGTTGCGCGGATCGGCATGCCCGGGCACTGGCAGATCGATGCCCCGACCGAGCGGGTGGTGGGGACCCGGCTCGAGAACGATCTCGGCGAGCCGGTCGGTGGCGTGGCGGTCACCCTGGCCAAGCCGGTGGGGCCGTCGGCGGTGCTCGACCTGGTCTCGATGGCCCCGTTGCGTGCGCATGGCTGGCGGGTGGCACTGGCAGCCGGTTGTGTGCTGCTGGCGGGTCTGTGTGCCCTGGCGGTGGTGCGCTGGCTGCTGGCGCCGTATCGGAAGACGGCGGCGCTGCTGCGGGCCGATCGCACCCTTGCGTCGCCGACCGGATCGTCCGCGTCCGGCGAGGCAGCGCAGCCGATCGCCGAGCACTTGCCGATCGCCGAGCACTTGCCGGTCGCCGAGCACTTGCCGTCCGCGGGCGCCTTTGCGCGCGAGGCCCTGGCGCGGCGCGCCGCCTGGGCGAGCGCCGAAGCCCGGATTGCCCGGCTGCTGAGCCGGTTGCGGGGGATGGACGATGTGGGCTGATCGCGTGGCTGCGCTGCAGAGAAGTCCGCGCTGGCTGTGTGCGGGGCTGGCCTTTCTGATGACGCTCGCCATTGGCGGCCTGGGCGGCGGCCTGGTGATCGCCTCGATGTACCGCAGCGCGGTCCAGGCGATGGGCCAGGAGGCGACGGTGTTCGGCGAGTCGGTCGCGCGCACGATCGCCACGAGCTATGCCAAGGCCGGTCAGTACGGGATCCCCCTCGAGTCCGTACCCGGCACGCAGGCCTACCTGTCGCGCCTGCTGCAGGAAACGCCCGGATTGACGCGGATCGTGCTGCTGGGCGCCGCTGGCCAGGTGCTCGGTGCGGTCGGCCAGCCGCCGGCCGGTGCTCAGGGCAGGGCACAGGCCCCGATCGTGGCCGATGAACGAACGCTGGGCCAGGTCCAGGTCGAGGTCGATCCCTACCGTCTGGCCGATCAGGTGTCGAACTGGTTCTGGCTGTTTGCCGCCGGTGTCCTGGTTCTGTCGAGCGCCGCGGCGGCACTGGTCTGGTACGGCCCGGGTGCCGATCTGCAGCGGCGCCGCCAGCGCCTGCTCGACGGACTGCAGCACGGCCTGGCCACGCTGTCGGACAGCGACCTGCGCGATTACGCCGGCAAGGGGCGCGATTCGCTGGACGAGGCGCTGCAGGCGCTGGTCGATGGCGAAGTGTCGGTGCGTGCACAGCTGGCCGGATTCGAGTCACTGGCGCAGGAGCTGCTTGCGGTCGATTTCGATGATCGCCAGGCCCCCGAGATCGAGCGCCTGCGGTCGGCGCTTCGATCCGATGCCGGCGTCGGAGCCGTCTGATGCTCCTGCGCACGCGAATTTCCATCGTTGCCGCACTGGGCTTCTCGGTCGTGCTGGTGCTGATGGCGGTCGCCAGCGCGTTGCGCGAGAACATGCTCGAGCAGCGCGTCGCCGACACCGCGCTGGCCGGCCAGGCGGCGCTGTGGGACGAGACCACCGAGGTCGAGAGCAACCGGCTGTTGGGTCACCTCGCCGAGATCGCCCGACTCGCCAGCTTCGGTGCGGCGATCAGTTCGGACAACCGGGACGCCGCCCTCAAGGCGCTGACCGAGGCGGGACTCACCCCGAAGGAAGCGGGAAAATCCCCCGGCGACGCCGACGCCGCACTGTCGTTGGTCGCGGTGATCGGGGCCAATCGCGAGACCCTGTTCGCAGCGGGTGCGCAGTCCGCGGGCTCGATCCTCGACGCCAGTTCGCTGGACCGCGCCCTGGCGGGCGAGCAGGTGACCGGCCTGCGGCTGATCGGGGCCGATCAGGCGTACCTGCTGGCGGCCCGTCCCGTGCTGCTGGCGGGCGGTCCCGCCGTGCTGGTGGTGGGCCGTTCGGCGCAGCCACTGCTGGCCCGGCTGGCGCGCCGCCTCTCGGGCGCGGCCTCCCTGATCTCCCTGCGCGGACAGCTCTCGGTCGCCACGGATCCGGCGCTGTGGACGCGCGTCCAGGCTCATCTTGCGCTGGCGCCACGCGCAGCCGCGTTCACGCAGGTGGATCTGGACGACCGCATCTATGCGGTGTCCAGCGTGCCGGTCAATGGCATCTCCGGTGGTCTGGCAGGCGCGATCGTCCTCATCAGCGACACCACCGCAGTCCAGTCGGCCAGCCGCACCCTCAATCGGCTCGCGATCGGCGTCGAACTGCTGCTGGTGCTGCTCGGGGTGGTCGGCCTCAATGCGTATCTGTGGCTCAGTTTCCGGCCGCTGCAGTCGGCGATCGACGCGCTGCAGGCGCTCTCGCGCGGGGATGTCAGCGTGCGCCTGGATGCGCGGGGCGGCGACGAGATCGGACGCATCGGCGAGGCGGTGACGGTCTTTCGGCGCGATGCGCACGCACTGACCACGGCGCGCGCGCTGCGCGAACGGGTGCGACGCCGGCAGGAGTCGGTGATCCAGCGCGAGCTCACGGTGCTCGCCGAAACGACCGATTCCGAGGGGCGTGATGCGCTGCTGGCCCTGCTGAACAACCCGGTCGGCAGCGAGCGGGCCGACGACTCGCTGCGCCAGTTGGCCCAGGTGATGGGCAGCCTCACCGGGCGCATCATCGATCAGCACCAGCGGCTCTCGACGATGGTGGTCGAGCTGCGCGAAGCGCTGCGCGTGAAGACGCAGCTGATCGCGATCCAGCAGGAACTCGAGATCGCGCGCGAGATGCAGCTCTCGTTCCTGCCGCGTGCCTTCGAGCCGGTCAACGGTCTGGCCGTGCACGGCACCATGGTGCCGGCCAAGGAGATCGGCGGCGACTTCTTCGATTTTTTCCAGCTCGACGAGCACCGGGTCGCGATCACTGTCGCCGATGTGTCGGGCAAGGGCGTGCCGGCGGCGCTGTTCATGGCGGTCTCGCGCACGCTGCTGCGCGCGGTGGCGCAGTTCGAAGATCGCCCCGGCCCCTGCCTGGCGCGACTCAACGACCTGCTGGCCGCCGACAACGAGCGGGTCATGTTCGTGACGCTGTTCTACGCGGTGATCGACAGCCGCGATGGCAGCATCGTCTATGCCAACGCGGGCCATAACCCGCCCTACCGGTTGCGCGCCGACGGCGGCCTCCAGGCCATCGATCCTGCCGATGGCATGGCGCTGGCGATCCTGGAAGACAACGAGTACCCGGAGCACCGGATGGTGCTGTCGCCCGGTGACGCGCTGTTTCTGTACACCGACGGCGTCACCGAGGCCTTCGACCCCGGTCAGCAGATGTTCGGCGAGGCGCGGCTCGAGTCCCTGCTGGCATCCCTGCACGGCGTGCCGCGGCAGGAGTGGCCGCAGCGCGTCATCGACGCGGTCAATCGCTTCGAAGCGGGTGGGCCGCAGACCGACGACATCACCTGCCTGATTGCGACGTATCAGGGAGTGGCGTGAGCCTCGCCTGAGGCACCGTCTTGGTCATCTTGATCCGGTTCCAGCCGGCAACGCGCTGGTAGGCGATGCTGTCGGACAGCTGGCGCGCCAAGTGCACCCCCAAGCCACCGATCGGCCGGTCCTCCACATCCGATTCCAGATCGGGTGGCGGCGCCTGCAGCGGGTCGTAGGCGATGCCGTCGTCGGCGATTTCCAGTGCGAAGCGGTCCGCTTCCTGCACCAGGTGCACACGAACCCGCGGCTGGCGCTGACCATCGCCGCCGTGGTGGATGACGTTTATCAGCAACTCCTCGAGCACCAGCCGGACCTGGAACAGGGTCTCGTCGGGCCAGGTCATCTGCCGGGAGAAGCCCTCCAGCGCTTGGTCGGCGACCTCCAGGGCGCCGATCTCGGCATCGAATTCGAGTGTGTTCTCAGTCCGCATTGGCTGCACCGGTACTTTCGCCAGATCGAAAACCCATGAAGAACGATATCATCCGAAGCACCCCGATCCCTCTTCACAGCCAGGCAAGAGCCCATGACAACAGTCGCCGAATACAAGCCCGTTGGCCGTCTTGACGGTGCCAACGCCGCCACCCACGAGGCGGCGCTGCTCGCGCTGCTGACGGGCGATGTCAACGCCGTCGCGATCGACCTGTCCGAACTCGACTACGTCAGCAGTGCCGGCCTGCGGGTGCTGCTGGTCACCGCCAAGGCCACCAAGGCGCGCGGCGGCAGTGTGACCCTGAAATCCCCCAAGCCGGCGATCCTCGAGGTGCTGCGGATCAGCGGCTTCGACAAGATCCTGCAAGTTCAGGTTTGAGGTGCCCGACATGACCGATATCCGTTCCACCAAATCCCTGACCCTGCCCGAAGAGCTGGTGCTCATCGCCCTCGACGACGACAGCGGCAGCCTGCTGCGGCTGCCGCCCTATGCGCTGGAGGTCGCGGTGGCGGCGGCCATCGTGATGGAGCTCACGCTCGAAGGCCGCATCGACACCGACGCCGAGCGGCTCTTCCTGCTCTCGCCGGCCCCCACCGGCAACGCACTGCTCGACGAGTCGCTCGCCGCGATCGCCGCCCGGACGGAAAACCAGCCGACCGCCGAGTGGCTGCGGGTCTTCGCCGCACCCGGGCCGGAGCTGTGCGAGCGCGTCATCCAGGGGCTGGTTGCGCGCGGGGTGCTGAAGTCGGTCGAGAAGCGCCTGCTGTGGGTCTTCAAGACCCGCGTCTATCCGCCCACCAGCGGCATCGAGGAGGACGAGGTCAAGAGCCGCGTCATCACGCTGCTCAACAACGACGAGATTCCCGGCCCGCGCGATGCGCTGCTGATCGGCCTGCTGCGCGCAGCGGGTTTGCTGGAGTGGCTGCTGAGCGCTCCGGAATACGACCGGCTGCGCTCGCGCATCGACGAGCTGGCCAACCTCGAAGAGACCAGCCGGGCGCTTAGCCGCACGGTCAGCGAGATGCAGCTGGTGCTGGCGACGGCGATCATGCATCCCTGAGGGGCTGGCGCCGGCGCGGGCCGATCGGCGAGATGCCGGTGACGGTCGGCCGGCGGTTTACTGAGCGGGAGGGGGCTGCACAGGCCACCCCCGCCTCACCCCTTCACGCCACATTGCGCTGGTGCCCCGCCCAGTGCGGTTCGCGCAGCTTGGTTTTCAGGATCTTGCCCGCGCCCGACAGCGGAAGGGCGTCGACGAAGGCGACGCTGCGCGGGCACTTGTAGCCGGCGATGAGCGTCTTGCAGTGCGCCATGATCGCGTCGGCGTCGGTGGTCTGGCCGGGCTTGAGCACAATCACCGCGTGGACCGATTCGCCCCAGCGCTCGCTCGGGATGCCGATCACCGCGCACGCCGCCACCGCCGGGTGCCGCCCGACCGCGTTTTCGACCTCGGCTGAATAGACGTTCTCGCCGCCGGTGATGATCATGTCCTTCACCCGGTCGACCACGAACACGAAGCCGTCGGCGTCCATGTAGGCGGCGTCGCCGGTGTGCATCCAGCCGCCGCGCAGCGCCGCCTCGGTGAGCTCGGGCTTGTTCCAGTAGCCCGCCATCACGCCGGGGCCGCGCACGCAGACTTCGCCGACCGTGCCGCGCGCGACTTCGCGGTCCTCGGGGTCGACGATTCGCACCTCGGTGGTGAAGGTGGCGCGCCCGCCCGATCGCATCTTGCCCGCCTTCTGTCCCTCGTTGGTGTGGTACCAGGCGGGCAGGATGGTGGCGCAGGGCGACAGTTCGGTCATGCCGTAGGCCTGGGTGAACCCGGCGTTCGGGAAGGCCTCCAGCGCGCGCTTCATCACGCCCTCGCTGATGACCGAGGCCCCGTAGAGCACATGGCGCAGGCTGGTGGTGTCGTACTTCTTCAGGTCGGGATGATCGACCAGCATCTGGATCATGGTGGGCACCAGCAGCATCTGCGAGGCCCCCTCGTTCTGGATCAGCTCGAGCACGCCGGTCGGGGTGAACGAGGGCACGAACACCGTGGCGTTGCCCAGGTTCATGCTGGCCAGCATCGCCGCGCCGTTGGCGAGGTGGAACATCGGCGCGGCAAAGAGCGTGACGCCGTCGGGCATCACGATGCGCTCGGCCACATTCGAGATCGCGTTCGATGCCAGGTTCAGGTGCGTGAGCATCACGCCCTTGGGAAAGCCGGTGGTGCCGCCGGTGTAGAAGATGCCGGCCAGGTCGTCGCCCGAGCGCATCGCGTCGGTCGCCGGCGCCGCCGCGGCGATCAGTGCCTCGGTGTCGCGCATGCCGGCCGGCGTCTCGCCGTTGCCCCAGTACAGGACGGTCAGCGGCACCCGGGTCTGCGCGCGCAGGGACTCGACCACACCGGCGTAGGCGTCATCGACGATCAGGATCCGGGTCTCGCAGTCGTCCAGCGAGTAGGCCACCTCGGCCGCGCTCCAGCGGCTGTTCACCGGATTGACCACCGCGCCCGCCCACCAGGTCGCGTAGTAGTACTCCAGATAGCGGTCGGAGTTCAGCGCCATCATCGCGACCCGGTCGCCGGTGCCCACGCCCAGTTCCTTCAGCACGCTCGCCAGCCGGGCGACCCGATCGCCGAACTGCGTCCAGGTCTGGCGGCGGCCCTGAAAACTGGTGGCCAGCCCGCCGGGCTTTTGCTGGATGGTCCGGTGCAGCGATTGCGTCAGGTAGAAACTCGTCATGGCGGCTCCTGGCCCCGGCGCCGGGGCGGTGTGGTGAACAGTGCGCGGGGCCGGCGGGCGACAGGCGCTGGCCGATCCGATGCGCGGGGTGGGTGCCTCGGGATGCTAGCACCCGCCCTGTCCACTTACCGCCGAGACTGCAACCCTTGCGGTGACGCGGCGTAACCGGTCAGCGTGCGGTCGGCGTGCAGCAGACGCCAGTTCAGCATCTTCTGCGCGTAGTGGAGCATCCGCGGCGCGGAGTCGGCGTGGCCCGACAGGTCGGTGAGTTGCTGCGGGTCGCGCTGCAGGTCGAAGAACAGCGGCGGCAGCGCGGCGAAGTGGACGTACTTCCAGTCCTCGTCCTGCACCACCGCCAGCGAACACTGGTCCATGTGCAGGCCGAGGAACGATTCCGGCTGCGAATAGAACAGGTTGCGGAAGTCGAACTCGTAGTGGACCTCGGTGCGCCAGTTGGCCGGCGCGCCGCCTTCGCGCAGGAAGGGCAGCAGCGACTGGCCGTCGCAGGCTCGAGGCGTCGGGGCGCCCAGCCAGTCGAGCACTGTCGGCATCGTGTCCACCGCCTCGGTGAACGAGCGCACGATCGATCCGCGCGTGCCATCCGCCTCGGTCGACGGGTCGCGCACGATCATCGGGATGTGGAAGCTCTGATCGAAGTAGCCGATCTTGCCGAGCAGGTGATGGTCACCGAGTTGCTCGCCATGGTCACTGGTCAGCACGATCAGGGTGTCGTCCCATTGACCGCTGTCCTTCAGGAAGCGGATGACCCGGCCGATGTGTTCATCGACCTCGGTGATCAGGCCGTAGTAGGTCGCGCGCATCCGCCTGACTTCGGCATCGTCCATGGCGCTGCCCAGGCCCTGGCCGTTCTCGAAGAAACTTCGGCGCTGGACGTTCTCGACATAGAAGCGCAGCAGCGGATGCTGCGTCGCTTCCTGCGCGGCGCTCGATGCCCGGACGGGCGGGGGACAGTCCGCCGGGTCGTACAGGTCGTGATACGGCGCCGGCGCGCTGAAGGGCGGGTGCGGGCGGTAGTAGCCCAGATGAAGGAACCAGGGCTTGGTCTGCGCTCCCCCCAGGTACTCCAGCGCCCGATCGGTGAACCAGGTGGTGTCGGACAGTTCAGCCGGAATCCGGCTGGGTTCGTGTGAAGCGCCCACTTCGCCGGCCGACACCGTTCGCGGCAGCCAGATGTCCCAGGGGTTGTCGGGCATCGGGAAGCCCTGCGACGCCACCCAGGCGAAGTAGGCGTCCAGTTTCGGTCCGGAGGAGCCGACCGGATGCCAGCCTTCCATGTCGGCGCCCAGCACGGTGAAGCGCGGGTCCTGTGCGGCGGTGACCCGCGGGTCCGGTGTGGTGGTGGTGTAGCCCACCAGGGCGGGCACATAGCCTGCCTTGCGCACCTCCAGTGCGAGGTTGGTGTGTCGCGCGTCCAGCGGGATCGTGTTCTGCACCGCCCGGTGATTCATCAGGTACAAGCCGGTCAGCAGGCTTGCCCGCCCGGGTCCGCAGGGCACCGCCTGCGTGTAGTGGCGCGCGAAGGTCACGCCTTCGGCAGCCAGCGCCTCCAGATTCGGTGTCCGAACGACCGGATGCCCCAGCATGGGCAGGGTGTCGCCGCGCCATTGGTCGACGACGATCAGCAGAACGTTCTTTTTTTTCGGCATGGGTGCAGTGGCTCCGGAAAGGATCAGCGCAGGGTGGGATCGAGCCGGTCTCTGAGCCAGTCGCCGACGATGCTGATCGAGAAGGTGGTGAGAACGATCACCGCGCTGGGCGCCAGCAGCATCCAGGGGGCGGACTGCAGATACTCGCGGCCATAGCCGACCATGTTGCCCAGGCTCGTGGTCGGCGGCTGTACCCCCAGGCCCAGGAAGGACAGGCCCGATTCGAGCAGGATGATCTCGGGAAAGGTGAGCGTGACGCTCACGATGAGAGTGCTGGCGATGTTGGGCAGCACATGCAGCGCGTAGACCCGCAGGGGCGAGGCGCCGATCTCGGTGACCGCGCAGGCGTAGCCCTGCTCGTTGGCGGCGATCGTCAGCCCGCGCGCGATGCGTGCCGAGCGCTCCCAGCCGTACAGTCCCATCAGCGCGATGAACAGCGTCAGGCTGTTGCCGAAGAAGGCGAGCACCGCCAGTGCGACGATCATGAACGGCATCGACGCCTGGAAGTCCACCAGCGTGAGCACCAACTGCTCGACCCAGCCGCGAAAGTGCGCCGCCAGGATGCCGAGCGTGACCCCGACCGTGGCCGACAGCAGCGTTCCCGCGAAAGCCACCAGCAGGCTGATGCGCACTGAATGCATGAGGCGCGAGAGCACGTCGCGGCCGAGTTCATCGGTGCCCAGCCAGTGTCCGGGGCTGCCGCCGGCGAAGGCGGGCGGCGACAGTCGGTTCAGCAGATCCAGCTGCGTGTAGCCATAGGGAGCAATCAGGTCGGCGAGTGCCGCGACCGCCAGCATCAGCACGATCCAGGCGATGCCGGCCGCCACGCTGGGCGGGCTGGCGCGCACAAAGCGCACAAGACCCGCAAGGCCGTCGCGCGCGCGGGTCGGCGTTGACCGGGAAGCCGCGGCGGCAATCGAGCCGCTGACCGTGGCGGGTGGTGTGACCGGCAGATGGGCGCTCATGTCAGGCGCCCGCTTTCGTGGCGTTGCCACGCGTCAGGCGTGGATCGATCCAGCCGTACAGCAGATCGACGATGAAGTTGGACGCGATCATCGTCGCGGCCACCAGCAGCAAAAGGCTCTGAACCACCGCCAGATCGCGATTGGCCACCGCCGTCACCAGCAGTCGCCCAACCCCCGGCCATGAAAAGACGCTCTCCACCACCACTGCGCCGGCGATCAGGCTGCCCACCATGAAGCCCACGATGGTGATGGTGGGAATCGCGGCATTGGGCAGCGCGTGCCGCCGGATCACCTGGCGCCAGACGAGCCCCTTCGCCGACGCGGCGCGAATGTACGGCTGCCCGATCACCTCGAGCATCGCCGAGCGGGTGAAGCGGGCCAGTACCGCGGCGCCGCCCAGGCTCAGCGTGGCGATCGGCAGGATCGCGTGGCGCCACGAGGTGCTCCCGCCGCTGGGCAGCCAGCCGAGCGTCACCGCGAAGATCAGCACCAGCAGCAGGCCCAGCACGAAGCTGGGGATGGTGTGGCCGGCGATCGACAGGCTCATCACCGCCCGGTCGATCAGCGAATTTCGGTGCAGGGCCGCCATGACGCCCGCCGGGATGCCGATCGCCAGCTTGAGGACGAAGGCGGGCAGGGTGATCGCGAGGGTGGCCGGGATGTGCTGGAGCACCAGGTCCATGGCCGGGCTGCGGTCGCGCATCGAGTGCCCGAAGTTGCCCTGCACCAGGTTCATGAAGAAGCCGAGGTACTGCTCCCAGAGCGACGCGTCCAGGCCCCAACTGCGCCGGAACGCCTCGATCGCCTCGGGGGGCGCATCCGGTGACAGGATGAGCATCGCCGGATCACCGGACAGTCGCAGGATGATGAAGGCGAAGCTCAGGACGAGGAACAGGGTCAGCAGGGCGCGCAGCAGGCGAGACAGCAGGTATCGGGACATGGGCCGGTTCTCAGGGGGAAATCAGCAGATGGCAGGCCGCCTGGCGGCCGCCGCCGATCCCGGTCAGCACGGGCGCCTGGCGCGCACAGATCGGCAGCGCCCGCGGGCAGCGCGGATGAAACGCACAGCCGCCGGGCACCGCCGCCGGGTTCGGCGGATCGCCCTTGAGGACGATCCGTCCTGCTTCCTTGCTGCGCCAGGGCGTGGGTACCGCGGACACCAGCGCCTGCGTGTAGGGATGCGCGGGATCGCGGAACAGTTCGTCGGGCGGCCCCTGCTCGACGATGCGCCCCAGATACATCACCGCTACCTCGTCACTGACGTGACGCACCACCTTCAGGTCGTGGCTGATGAACAGGTACGCGACCCGCTCGCGCGCCTGGATTTCCCTGAGCAGGTTGATGACCTGTGCCTGGACCGAGACGTCGAGCGCCGAGACTGGCTCGTCGCAGACCAGCAGGCTCGGCCCCAGCGTCAGCGCCCGCGCGAGCACGACCCGTTGTCGCTGCCCGCCCGACAGTTCGTGTGGGAAGCGCTCGAACAGGTGCTGCGGCAGGCCGACCGAGGCCATCATGTCGCGCGCGCGCTCGCGGCGTCCGGCCGGATCGCCGTCATTGAACACCTCGAGCGGTTCGCTGACCTGATCGAGTGCGGTCAGTCGCCGGTCGAGGGCCGCGAGCGGATCCTGGTAGACCATCTGCATGCGTCGGCGCAGCGAGCGCCAGGCCGCATCGCGCCGGCTCGGGACGAGTTCGCCGTCGAATCGCACAGTGCCCGAGGAGGGCGGCATCAGACCCAGCACCAGCCGTGCCGTGGTGGACTTGCCGCACCCCGACTCGCCGACCAGGCCGAGCGTGCGTCCGGCCTCGACCCGGAACGACACGCCGTCGACCGCGCGTACCGCGATGGGCGGTGACCACGGCCATGCCGATGCACGCATCGCATACCGTCGCGTGAGGTCGGTGACTTCCAGCAGCGCGCTCACCGATGCGCCCTCAGACAGGCGACGAACTGACCGGCGCCGACCTCGATGCTGGCCGGCGTCTCGTGACCGCAGGCCTCGACCGCCAGGCTGCAGCGGTCGCGGAACGAACACCCCGCGCCGAGGGAGCCGGGGGCCGGCACACCGCCCGGAATCGCTTCCAGGCGGGCCGCCGCTCGGGTCAGGTCGGGCAGCGCGGCGAGCAGGCCGCGGGTGTAGGGATGCGCAGGCTTCTCGAACAGCCGGCCCCCTTGCGCCGACTCCACGATGCGGCCGGCATACATCACCGCCACCCGGTCGCAGACTTCGGCGATCACGCCCAGATCGTGGGAGATCAGGGCCAGTGCCATGCCGCTGTCGCGCCGGATTTCATCGAGCAGCGACAGGATCTGCGCCTGAATGGTGGCGTCGAGCGCGGTCGTCGGCTCGTCGGCCACCAGCAGGTCGGGTTCGCCGGCCAGCGCCATCGCGATCATCACGCGCTGATTCATGCCGCCGGACAACTCGTGCGGATACGCGTTCAGCCGCTGCCGGGGATCGGGCATGCCGACGCGATCGAGCAGGCGCAGCGCCTGCGCACGGGCGGCGTCGCCGCGCAGGCCGCGGTGCAGTTCGAGTGCCTCGCACAGTTGCCGCCCGATGCGGTGGACCGGGTTCAGTGACGAAGCGGGGTCCTGGAAGATCATCGCGATCCGCTTGCCGCGCACGCGCGCCAGCGAGTCGCCATGCAGGCCGTGAATGGGTTCGCCATCCAGGATCACGTCGCCGCTCACCCGGGCACGCGCGCCGAGCAGGCCCAGCACCGCGAGCCAGGTCACGCTCTTGCCGCAGCCCGACTCGCCGACGATGCCGATCGCCTCACCGCGCGCGATGTCCAGGTCGATGCCATGGACGACCGGCAGCACGCCGGCCTCATCCTCGAATCCGACCCGCAATGCGCGGATCGAGATCAGTGGGGCGGGCCGCGCGGGCGCCGGCAGTGCCTGGTTCATTTCGCCGGCATGCGCAGGTTCGCCGCGGTGAAGTCCATCGCAAAGGTCGGCGACCATTTCCAGGCGATGTCCTTGCGCTTGCCGTAGAACACCACGTTGCGATGCAGGACGGTATACGCGGGGTCTTCGCGCTCGGCGATTTCCAGCATGCGGCGAAACGCCCGGCCGCGATTGCCCATGTCGGTGGAGGTCTCCAGCAGTCCCGACAGCGTATTGAACTCGCTGTTGACCCATTCGCCCATCTGCTGCTGCTGTCCGTTCGGGCCGTGCTGGTTCACGATCGAGCTCACCGGATCATTGAACGGTGCCGAGTTCGACCAGTCGCGAATGCCGCGCGGCGCGCTGCGATCGAAAATCTGCTGCCAGTTCTCCTTCATCTGCAGGTCGATCTTCAGTCCGACCGCACGCCACATCTCGGCCAGGATCTGCGCGGTCTGCACCTGGTTCGTGTAGTAGTTGTTCAGCACGCGGAACGGGATCGGCTCGCCCTTGTAGCCGGCGTCCTTGATCAGCTGCATCGCCAGCTTCGGGTCATAGCGGGGAACGGTCCAGTCCTTCTGATACATCGGCCCGTAGTATTCCCACTGCAGCCCGGCCGGTACGGTGGTGCGGTTCGCCCAGAGCGATCGGGTGATGGCTTCGCGGTCGATCGCATGCGCCATCGCGAGCCGGATCCGCGGATCGGCCAGTTGCGGGTGGTTCTTGTCGAACACGATCAGGCGGTGATTCAGGACCGGACCGCCCACCACCTCGAACTTCGGATTCGCCTCGATCGTCCGGATCTGGTCGGGTGGCACGTCGCTCACGAAGTCGTACTCGCCGCTGAGCATGCCGTTGACGCGCCCGGACACTTCGGGAACCACGTGATAGCGCACTTCTCGAACCGGGGGGCGGCCACCGTAGTACCCGTCATGGGCCGTCAGCACCAGCAGGTTGTCGGGGCGGAACTCACGAACCTTGTACGGGCCCGCTGCGACCGGATTTCGCGCCCACGACATCCAGTCCTTCGCGGCGAGAAAGGCGCGTTTCGAGATGATTTCGGAGCCCGATCGCGCGATGCGTCCCTCGAGCGTCACATCCGGAACCGCATTGATGAAGCGCACGGTGTAGCGGTTGATGACCCGTACTTCCTCGAGCGAGGGCCACAGGCGGCGCGCGATCGCCGGCACCTCGAGCGGCAAGGCGAGCGGAGCACCCTTGGCCACCGGTGCGCCGGGCGTCGTCGATACATCGGTCTTGATGGTGATCGCCTTGCCGCCCACGCCGACCGGCCGGGTCGCCGCGAACATGTATTGCGGCCCAAACGTGAAGGCCACGTCCTCGGCGGTCACCTCGTCGCCGTTGTGGAAGCGGGCGCCCTTGCGAAGGGTCAGCTCCACCGTGCGCTCGTCGATCCGCTTCCAGGCGGTCGCCAGTGCGGGCTTGAGCCCGAGATCGCCCTGGCGGTCGAGTTCGATGAGCCCGGCATAGATCATCGGGAAGCTGCGCGCGCCGACGTTGCTCTGCTCGCGCAACGGGGTCAGCGTTCCGGTGTTCGACACCTGCTGGACCGCGACCCGCAGCACGGGTCGCTCGTCGGTCTGCGCGGTGGCCGCCGATGCAAGCCCGCCCGCAAGAATGCCCGCCAGCGCCCATGCGCCCGACCTGCCTGACCATTTCGACATCGACTGCTCCCGGTTGAAGAGGAGCGAAGCCTGCGGTCCCGAAGCGTCAGCGTCATGACACATCCATGCCATCGGCGCCGAACGACGCCATACTGCCGGCCTGGGTCGCAGAACCCTTTTCGCCTTTGGAGACAACCCCATGAAGCGTTCGACATTCCTCGCGGCAGGCCTCGCCGCGCTGCTCCTGCCGCTGGCCGCACCGGCGCAGACCGACTGGCCGGCCAGGCCGATCACCCTGGTCGTGCCCTATCCGCCCGGTGGCGTGAATGACGCGGTGGCGCGCGCCTACGCGGGCAAGCTGGCGCTGGAACTGGGCAAGCCGGTGCTGGTCGACAACCGCGCTGGCGCCGGCACCACTGTCGCCTCCAATCACGTCGCCAAGGCGCCCGCCGACGGCTACACGATCTATGCGGCCGCGACCTCGCTGGTGATCAACCCGACCCTGACCGGGCAGGTGCAATACGACCCGCACAAGAGCTTCGATCTCGTGTCGCTGATGTCGTTCACGCCCTTCATCCTGCATGTGAATTCGGCCTTCCCGGCCCGCAACCTGAGCGAGCTGATCGCGCATTCGAAGGCCAACCCCGGCAAGTTCAACATGGCCAGTTCGGGGATCGGCGCGACCAACCACCTGATCGGCGAAATGCTCAAGCAGCAGGCCGGCCTGGACATCACGCACGTCCCCTACAAGGGCGGCGCGCAGGCGGGTCAGGATGTGGCCGGTGGTCAGGCGCAGATGATGTTCTCGGCGGCGCTCGAGGCGCGGCCGCTGCTCCTCTCCGGCAAGACGCGCGCCATCGCGATCACCAGTGCCGAGCGTTCGCCGGCCTTTCCCGAGATCCCGACGGTGGTCGAAGCCACCGGCATGAAGGACTTCGTGGTGGTGTTCTGGCAGGGCATGGTGGTGCCCGCCGGGACGCCGCGGCCGATCGTCGACAAGCTGGAAAAGGCGATCGCGCGGGTCGCGGCCGACCCGGAGATGATCGAGCGCTTCAAGCCCCAGGGCGTGGAGATCCGCGCGTCGACCCAGGCCGAGTTCAAGGACTATCTGGGCAAGGAAGAGCTGCGCTGGACCCGCCTGATCCGGGAGCGCAACATCAAGGCGGAGTGAGCGCTCGGTGAGCGAGGACGGCCGGCTGCCGCCGGGTCCCAACGTCGGGACCCAGCTCGCCGCACTGCGCCGGGCCAGGGCGCGGGCGCAGCGACAGGCGATCGCGGCTGAAGACGGTTCTTTGACGCTAGCCACCGGGGATTCGCCTGGCCCGCCCGCGGGTGCGCCCCGGCCCGCCGCGCGAACCCGTGCCCGGCGCAGCGCCAATCCCACGGCCAGCGCCAATCCCAAGGCCAACGCCATCGCCAGCGACGCCGACGGCTGGTTCGCCGCCCGGGGCTGGCCGGTCTTCGACTTTCAGCGGGCGGTCTGGTCCCATCTGGCGGCCGGGCGCAGCGGCCTGCTGCACGCCACCACCGGCGCGGGCAAGACGCTGGCGGCCTGGTTCGGCGCGCTGGCGGTCTGTCGCGCCGAACCCGCGTCACCCGGCGGCGGACCGCGGGTGCTGTGGATCACGCCGATGCGCGCGCTGGCGGCCGACACCACCCTGGCGTTGCAGGCGGCGGCCGACGGCATCGCGGCGACACGTCGGCGGCCGACAAGGCGCGCCAGCGCAAGGCCTGGCCGCCGGCCCTGGTGACCACGCCCGAGAGCCTGAGCCTGATGCTGGCGCTGGCCGACAGCGCGACGGTGCTGGGCGATGTGCAGGTGCTCATCGTCGATGAATGGCACGAACTGCTGGGCAACAAGCGCGGCACGCAGGTGCTGCTGGCGCTGGCACGGCTGCGCCGCTGGAACCCGCGGCTGCGCGCCTGGGGCCTGTCGGCGACGCTGGGCAACCTGGAGCAGGCCTGCGCCGCGCTGGCCGGGGAGGGCGGTGTGATCGTGCGCGGCGCCCTGCCCAAGGCGCTCACGGTGGACAGCCTCATTCCCGCCACGATGGAGCGCTTTCCCTGGGCCGGGCATCTGGGCTTGCGCCTGCTCGACGAAGTGGTGGCCGAGCTCGAGGGCAGCGCCGCGAGTCTGGTGTTCACCAACACCCGCTCGCAGGCCGAGCTCTGGTATCAGGCCCTGCTGCAGGCGCGCCCCGACTGGGCCGGGCTGATCGCGCTGCATCACGGTTCGCTGGACCCTTCGGTGCGGCAGTGGGTCGAGGCCGGGCTGAAGGCGGGGCAGCTCAAGGCGGTCGTCTGCACCTCGAGCCTGGACCTGGGCGTGGACTTCCTGCCGGTCGAGCGGGTGCTGCAGATCGGCTCGCCCAAGGGCGTGGCCCGGCTGCTGCAGCGTGCTGGTCGTTCGGGCCATTCGCCCGGGCGGCCCTCGCGCATCACCGTCGTGCCCAGCCATGCGCTGGAGCTGCTGGAGGCGGCCGCCGCGCGCCGTGCCGCAGCCGCCGGGCGCATCGAGCGCCGCGAGCCGCCGACCTGGCCGCTGGACGTGCTGGTGCAGCACCTGCTGACGGTGGCGGTGGGCCCGGGCTTCGCGCCCGACGCGCTGTTCGACGAGGTGAGGAGCGCATGGCCTTACCGCGACCTGGACCGCGACACCTTCGACTGGTGCCTGGGGCTGACCCTGCACGGCGGCGAATCGCTGTCGGCTTACCCGGAACACCACCGCATCGTGCAAGACGAGGCCGGCCTCTGCCGGGTCGCGAATCCGACGGTGGCACGCCGGCACCGCATGAGCATCGGCACCATCGTGTCGGATGCCTCGATGAATGTGCAATGGGTCAATGGCGGGCGCATCGGCAGCATCGAGGAGAACTTCATCGCCAGTCTTCGCGAGGGCGACTGCTTCATTTTCAGCGGCCGGGTGCTGCAGCTGGTGCGGGTGCGCGACCTGACCGCCTTCGTCACCCGGGCGCCGGGCAACCAGGGCGCGGTGCCGGTGTGGCAGGGGGGCAAGATGCCGCTGAGCAGCGAATTGGCCGACACCGCGCTGGCGCTGCTCGACGAAGCCGATGCCCTGCTGGGCTGCGCCGATCCGGCCGGTCTGGCGCGGCTGGCCGGCCATCCCGAGCCCGAGCTGCGCGCGCTGGCGCCGCTGCTGGCGCTGCAGGCCGAGCGCTCGGCGCTGCCCTGCGCCGGGCGCATCGTGTTCGAGATGATCGACACCGACGAAGGCCATCACCTGTTTTGCTATCCGCTGGCCGGGCGCATGGTGCACATCGGTCTGGGTGCCTTGCTCGCCTGGCGCGCCGCGCGCGAGCAGCCCGGCACCTTCAGCCTGGCGATGAACGACTACGGTTTCGAGCTGCTCTCGCGGCAGGCCTTCGACTGGCCGGCGTTGCTGGCGCCGCAGGGCCCGGGCTCGTGGGCGCAGGGCCTGCTGAGCCAGGAGCAACTGGTGCCCGACATCCGGCAGGCGCTCAACGCCACCGAGCTGTCGCTGCGGCGGTTTCGCGAGATCGCCCGCGTGGCCGGCCTGATCTTCACCGGCTACCCGGGCGCCAGTCGCAGCGCGCGCCAGCTGCAAGCCTCGGCCAGGCTCTTTTTCGACGTCTTTCGCCAGCACGATCCGGAGAACCTGCTGCTGGCGCAGGCCGAGGTCGAGACGCTGGCGCAGGAACTGGATGTGGAGCGGCTGCAGGGCTGCCTGGCGCGCATGGCGGTGGCCGGCCAGATCACCCTGACGCGGCCCCAGCGCCTAACGCCCTTCGCGTTTCCGCTGATGGTCGAGCGCCTGCGCGAACGCGTCACCACCGAGCAGCTCAACCAGCGCGTGCAGCGCTTGCTGGCGCAGATGGAGGCGGCGGTGCAGCCCTCGCTCACGCCCGCCGGCAAGCGCTCACGCAAGCCCTCCCGCAAGCGTGGTTGACGAGCCCCCCACGACTCGCCCGCCCCCACCCGCTTGATCGCCGCCAGCTGTGCCTTCCCCAACCTCGCCTCCCGGCATGCCCGCCGACTCCCCGGCCAGCGGCGATGCCCGGCACCCGCTGCCCGATGGGCGCTTCCTGTGGCTGCTGCCCGAACGCGCTGCCTGGCTGGCCGACGCCGGCCTGCTCCTGGTGGCCGATGTCCAGTTCGGCAAGGCGGCCAGTTTCCGCCGCCTGGGCGTGCCCGTGCCGCGGGGCACCACCCAGGCCAACCTGGCGCGGCTCGATGCCCTGCTGGCCCGCCTGCCGGGCGTGCGCGAGCTGGTCTTTCTGGGTGACTTCCTGCACGCCGCCAGCGGCCGCGCGCCGGCGACCCTGCAGGCCCTGCAGACGTGGCGCGCGCGCCATGCGGGTCTGGCCATCACCCTGGTGCGCGGCAATCACGATGACCACGCCGGCGATCCCCCAGCCGCCCTCGGCATTCCGGTAGTGGGCGAACCGTGGCTGCACGCGGGCCTGGCCCTGTGCCACGACCCGGCCGTGTCCAGGCCGGCGGGTTCGTCGGCGCTGGCGGGGCATCTGCATCCGGTGACCCGTCTGGGCCGCGGCTTCGATGCGGTGCGCCTGCCGTGCTTTCACGCCCGCGCCGATGGGGTGCTGGTGCTGCCGGCCTTCGGCGAATTCACCGGCGGTGCCCTGGTGCAGGCCAGGGCCGGCGAGGCGCTCTATCTGGTGGCCGGCGAGCGTGTCGTGGCGCACCCGGGCAATCCGGCCGGCTGATCGTCCGTCGTTTCGTGTCGTTGGGGAACGCGGAGGATCGCCGGTCGGCGTCGCCTTACTTCGCGGGGCGGTGCAGCCCGCAGATCTTGTTGCCGTCGGGGTCGCGCAGGTAGACCAGGTACAGCGCGCCGGCGGGGCCTTCACGGAATCCGGGGGGATCCTCGCAGGTCGTGCCGCCATTGGCGACGCCGGCCGCGTGGAAGGCGTTGGCCTGCTCCGGCGAGGAGATGGCGAAGCCGAGGGTACTGCCATTGCCGTGCGTGGCGGGCTTGCCGTCGATCGGCGTGGAGATCGCGAAGTTGCCGGTCGGGCTGCGATAGAAATAGCGGTTCCGGTTGGCCACGCCCGGGCCGATGCCCAGCGTGCCGAGCAGCGCGTCGTAGAACTTCCTGGAAACCTCGAGATCGTTGACGCCAAGCATCACATGACTGAACACGGACTTCTCCTTTGATGGGACCCGATGGCGGGCACGGTTGACCGGCGAGGATGTTACTCGAAGCCCGGCGGGCGCAACGCCTGGCACAGCCCAGACTCTGCCGCCCGACAATCCGATCGCCTGTTGATTTCGGTCAATCCGGGTGTCGCGTCTGCCCGGATAGTCGAATCAGCCGCTTTTCCCTGTCGATGTCCCAGCGAGCCGCGTCGGCGCTCGCTGGCCTTATCCGCTGGAGGACGGCTCGACCAACCAACAACAAGGAAGCGGCAACATGGGAACCAACGGGTTTGGCATGGCATCGGTGCTGATCGGGTCCGGCCTGCTGATGGGGGCGTCCGGCGTCAGTGCCGGGTATCTCCTCAATGAGGATTTCGACGACGGTTCGGCGGCTTACACCTCGACGGGCACGGTGAATATCCGGCCCGCCGCCGACATTCTGCGCACCGCGGTCAACACCGGGTTCGACAGCTACGCCGGGCTCACCGGCCAGTTCCTGGTCATCGGCGATGCCGCCAGTGATCTGGCCAATCCGATCGCCGATGGTGCGACCGGTCCGATCGGCACGGCTTTGGGCCAGTTGTCGCGGGCCAGTTTTTCGCTGGGTCAGTTCACCGCCGGGGCGCACCGGGTCGGGATCGCGTTCAACTATGTGTTTGACACCAGCCTGGCGCCGGGCACGACGGGCGCACGCAGCCCCGATGACTTCTATGTTCAGCTGGTCAACGGGAACGGCGTACTGGTCGAGCTGCTGCGGTTTGACGATGGCGCGCGCAACGAAGGCAGCCGACGCGGTCTCTACAGTGCGCCGGTGGATTTTTCGCTCGCCAGCGCCGGTCCGGTCTCGCTGACTTTCAGTCTGGTGGAATTCAACGGCACGGGTGACTCTGCCGTGGGCGTGGACAACCTGTCGGTGATTCCGGTGGCCGACTCGCTGGCCTTGCTGGGCATCGGCATGGCCGGACTGGGCATCGCGCGCCGCCGGCGCAGCGCGCCGGTCTGCTGAACGGCCTGCCGGGTGGCCAGCCCGCGCGTGTCGCCGCGGGCCACCGCCGAGATCAGCTGGATCTGTTGCTGCAGGCACTGCATCAGCGAATAGCGATCGAGCACGGTCTGGCGGGCAGCCTCTCGCAGCGGCGCCATCGCGCTCGGATGATCGAGTGCCTCATCCACGCGCGCGGCGATTGCGGGCGCTGAGAAGAAGTCCACCAGCAGTCCGTTGCGGGAATCCTGGATCACCTCCTGAACGGGCGGCGTGCGTGAGCCGATCACCAGGCAGCCGCAGGCCATCGCTTCGAGCATCGACCATGACAGCACGAACGGGTAGGTGAGGTACACATGCGCCGCCGATACCTGGAGCACGCGGCAAAAGTCGTCATAGCCGATGCGGCCCAGGAAATGGATCCGCGTCGGGTCCAGCCGTTCGCCGAGTTCGCCCAGCATCTGCTGGCGGTAGGTCTGGCCATTGGCAGGCGCGCGTCCATAGCTCGTGCCATCGGCTCCGACCACCACGATCTGAGCGCGCGGGCGTCGGGCCTGTATCAGGGCCGCCGCCCGCATGAACGGGATGAATCCGCGATAGGGCTCGAGGTTGCGTGCGACGTAGGTGACGACCTCGTCGCCTGCCTTGAGTTCGAGCCCCGAGGGCAGTGACAGGCGAGCCTGCGGGTCGGGCCGCAGCCGGTCGGTGTCGATGCCGTCATGAATCACCGAGAGCTTGCGCCGAAAGGCGGCGGGGTGCTGGTGCAACTGCCAGCGCGTCGGGGTCAGCCCCCAGTCGGCTGTCTCCAGGTTGAGCAGGTGCAGCCCGTTGCGGGTGCCGATGCGGCTGATGTCGTCCATCGACGGGGTGTGGTCGAAGTCGACGTCGCATCCCTGCGTGCGGTAGTACCACTCGAAATAGCCCAGCAGGCGGACCCCGGGCCACACGGTCTTCAGGTACAGCGCCTCGCCCCAGCCCATGTGCGCCACGATCACGTCGGGCCGGAACCCCTGGTCGCGCAGTCGCACGGCCACGCGCGCCACCGCTTGCCCGTTCAGCACGCCTGCCTCCATCAGTCGAAGGTAGGCGTGCGTGCCGCTGCCGGGTGCGCGCGCCGGGGTGTATTCGAGGGTGGTGACCCCGGCCGGTTTCGGCTTGCCGGATCGGGTGATGAACATCACCTGATGGCCGGGCAGGGCGGCCAGCCGCGGTGCCAGGTGCTTGAACTGCCCCGGACAGTTCGGGTGGACGAACAGGACCTTCATCGTTCGAGCATGCCGCGGCGAATCTGTTCGCGGATCGGCTTGACGACGTAGGCCAGCGCGGTGCGCTGGCCGGTGACGATGTAGACCTCGGCCGGCATGCCGGGTTGCAGCGCCAGCGTGGGCAGCTGGCCCGGGTTGATCTCGATCTGGGCGACATAGTAGGCAACGCCCCGAGCCGGATCGGTCAGGCGATCGGCCGACACCCGGGTCACCACGCCCGGGTAGACCGGCGTGGTGCGGGTGTTGAACGCGGTGAAGCGCACTTCGGCGGGCAGACCCTGGTGCACCCGGTCGATGTCCTCGGGTGCGATCCTGGCCTGTACCACCAGCCGGTCATCGGTGGGCACGATGTCGAGGATCGAGGCCCCCGGCCGGATCACGCCGCCGCGGGTGTGGACCTGCAGATCGATCACCCGACCGGCCAGCGGCGCGACGATCTCGATGCGCGAAAGCGCGTCGGCGGCGGCTTCACCGCGTTCGGCGACGTCGCGCAGCCGGCTGCGAAGATCCTGCAGCCGGTCGTTGGCGTCCTTGCGCTGCTGGTTGCGCAGATCGAGTATGCGCAGGTCGCTCTCGCCGATCAGGGCGCGGGTTTCGGAGATGTCGGCGCCCAGACGGCCGATGTCGCCTTCGAGGTCCGCCTCGGCGCGCTTGAGCGCGTAATAGCGGGTCTTCAGGTACATGCCGGTTTCCAGCAGGGACTCGGCGCCCCGTATTTCTTCGGTGATGAAGCCGAGCTTGGTGCGCACGGTGGCCAGTTCGGTCATCCGGCCGGCGATTTTTTCCTGGGCCTGCTGCTGGCGCTGCCGGAACACATCGATCTGGCCGGCCAGCGCGGTGCGACGGCTGTCGAACAGCTGCAACTCGCCTTCCAGCACCCGGGCCACCCCGGGGTCGCTGCGTCGCGCCTCGAGTGGCGCGGGGAAACTTAGTCGCGTGCGCCCGGCCACTTCGGCCTCCAGCCGGGTGAGCTCGGCGGTGAGCGCGTCGTGTTCGGCCTGCAGCATCGCGTGGCGTGCGCGGGTGTTGGTGTCTTCCAGTCTGACCAGCACCTGCCCGGCCTGGACGGTGTCATTTTCCTTGACCAGGATGTCGCGAACGATCCCGCCTTCCAGGTGCTGCACCGTCTTGCGTTCACCGGCCACCTTCACCACGCCTTGCGCCAGTGTGGCGCTGCTGAGCGGTGCCAGAGCCGCCCAGCTGCCCAAACCGCCAAAGCCCAGCACCAGAATGGCCAGTCCGCCGATCAGCAGGCGCCGGCGGCTGCGTTGCATCTGACGCTCGAAGTCGGCAATGCTGAGCGTCGGATTGACGGACTGTTCGATCAGCGCGCGGCTGTCTGTCGTGCCCATCAGTTTTCCCCCTGGACGACCTGGAGCTTGGGTTGCGTGGCCGGCTCCGCGGTGCTGCGGACGGCGGCCACCGAGCCCATTGCGGACACGCCGCTGGCCGGTGCAGCCGCTGCCGCAGCCAGCTGGCGCATCACCTGAGCGCGCGGACCGAACAGTTCGACCACTCCGTTGCGCAGCATCAGCAGCTTGTCGGCGGCCTGCAGGATCCCGGGACGATGGCTGACGACCACCAGGGTCACGCCCTGGCTGCGCGCCTGTTCGAGCGCCTTGAGCAAGGCGTCCTCGGCGGCGCTGTCCAGGTTCGAGTTCGGCTCGTCGAGTACCACCAGACAGGGGTCGCCGTAGAGCGCACGCGCCAGTGCGAGGTGCTGGCGCTGTCCGGCCGACAGCAGGGCGCCGGCCTCGCCGATGTCGGTGTCGTAGCCATCGGGCAGCCGCAGAATCGCTTCGTGCACCCCTGCCATCATGGCGGCGCGCAGCACTGCCGCGTCGTCGATCGGGTCGCTGGCCAGGCGGGCGATGTTCTGGCGTACCGTGCCCCCGAACAGTTGCAGGTCCTGGGGCAGATAGCCAACCCGCGTACCGAGTTCATCGGGGTCGCGCTGCGAACGCTCGATGCCATCCAGGCGCACCGCGCCCGCGCGCGGCGCAGTGATTCCGGTGATCACCTTGGCCAGGGTCGACTTGCCCGCGCCGCTGGGCCCGATGACGCCCAGGAACTCTCCCGCCGCCAGCGTCAACGAAACCCCTTTGAGCGTGAGTCGATCGCTGCCCGGCACACCCACCACGACGCGCTCGAGTTGCAGCGCACCCTGCGGTCGGCCGAACGCCATCGGCTGGCGAGCTGCCTGATGGGCCTGTGCATCGAGGGTCTCGTCGATTCGGTGGTACGCGTCCCACGCATCGACCATGTTCTTCCAGGTCGAGATGACCACTTCCAGCGGGGCCAGCGCGCGCCCCATCAGCATCGAGCCGGCAACGATCGCGCCGATCATGATCTCGTTCTGCAGGTACAGGTAGGCGCCCAGCCCGTACAGCCCGACCTGCAGCAGCAGTCGCACGAACTTGGCCAGTGCGCGGCTGATGCTGGCGCTGTCGGTGCCGCGGGCCAGCGCGATCAGCGATTCACCGTTGCGCTGACGCCATTGCGCGACCACCGCCGGCATCATGCCCATCGCGGTGATCGCATCGGCGTTGCGCACGAACTCTTCGACACGGCGTTGCGCATGGCGATTGCCCTTGAGCGCTGCTGCAATGGGGCGGCGGGTGATCAGCTCGTTGCCGATTGCGATGACGATCAGCAGCAGGCTGCCTGCCAGCGCGAGGTGTCCGAGCATCGGGTGAAGCAGGTAGATGACCAGCACATACAGCGGCACGAAGGGTGCATCGAACAGGTTGAAGATTCCCGGCCCCGTGAGAAAGCTGCGCAGTTCGACCGCGTCGCGAAGGCGTTGGGCGCTGCGCCGAGGGGCGCCAGCCGCCTGTCGGATCACCGAGTCAAGCACCTGTGGCGTGAGTTGCGCGTCGAGCGTGACGCCGACGCGGATCAGCAGCCGCGAGCGGATGAAATCGAGTCCCGCCTGGATCAGCAGCGCGAGGATCGCCGCGCCGGTCAGCAGCAGCAGTGTGTCCTGGCTGCGGCTGGTCAGCACGTTGGAGAAGATGGCCAGCATGTACAGCGGCAGAACCAGCACCAGCACGTTGAAGAAGACGCTGAACAGCCACAGCATCGCGAACGACGAGCGGTGTCTGGACAGGATCCGGTGCAATGCTTGATGGGTCATGGGTGGTGTGTTTCCGATTCGCTGGCTGGTGATGGAAACGGCCCGCTGCCCGGACCGATGAAGGCCTGGGCAGCGGGCCTGCCGCACAGGCGGTCAGGCCCGTGCGGCAGGACAGCCAGGGCTTGCGCCCCGGATGCATCAGTCGCCTCAGGCGACCTGGATGCCGATCGAGCCCTGCAGTTCGACCAGCGAGTCGATGCCATCGGCACCCGGCACCACACCCATGTTGCGCAGCACGATCGAGTCCTCGGCATCGCCGGTCCAGCTCTCGTCGCCATCCCAGTCGAAGTAGATGGTGACGTCGGTGCCGTCATCGACCACATGCACGAACGGATCGAGCAGTGCGGCGCTGGTGATGGCCGGGTTGTCGACTTCGAAGCGCAGGATGTCGATCAGCTCGGGGTCCAGGATGATGTCGGTGCTCGACAGGCCCAGGCTGTCCACCCAGCTGCTGTCGTCGATGGTGCCGCCGCCGTTGGTCTGGCCCGAACCGGCATGGACGGAGAACACGAACTTGTCCGAGCCGAGTCCGCCGGTCATCGTGTCGTCCTGTTCGCCGCCGGTCAGCGTGTCGTTGTCGGTTCCGCCGTTCAGCACGTCGTTGCCGTTGCCGCCGTCCAGCGTGTCCTTGCCGGCGTCGCCATACAGCTTGTCCTGCTGGTCGTTGCCGTAGAGCATGTCGTCCTGCGCACCGCCGCGCAGCGTGTCGTCGCCGGTGCCGCCGGTCAGGGTGTCGGTGCCGGAGCCGCCGGTGAGCGAGTCGTTGCCTTCGCCACCGTCGAGGGCGTCATTGCCGGTGCCCCCGTCGAGCTTGTCATCGCCGAGTTCGCCCTGCAGGTCGTCATTGCCGCCTGCGCCGATCAGCGAGTCGTCGTTGTCGCCGCCCAGCAGCGTGTCGGTCCCTTCGCCGCCGTTCAGCGTGTCGTTGCCGGCATCGCCCGACAGTTCGTCGTCGCCCGCAGCGCCTTCGATCAGGTCGTTGCCGGTGCCGCCGCTGGCGACATCATTGCCGTTGTCGCCGTAGACCTTGTCGTTGCCGTCGTCGCCGTACAGCTTGTCATCGTCATCGCCGCCGCGCACGGTGTCGTTGCCCGATCCGCCGTACAGCGTGTCCTGGCCACCGTTGTCGGTGACCACGTCATTGCCCTTGCCGCCGTTCTGATAGTCGTCGCCGGCGTTGCCGTACATGGTGTCGTTGTCGTTGCCGCCTTCCATGGAGTCATCGCCGGTGCCACCGTCCATGTTGTCGGTGCCCTCGCCGCCCATCATGACGTCGCTGTCGGCATCGCCCGCCATGACGTCGTTGCCGGTGCCGCCATCCATGGCGTCATTGCCATCGCCGCCCGACAGGTTGTCGTCACCGGAATCGCCCACCATCGCGTCAGCGCCAGCGCCGCCGGACATCGTGTCGTTCTCCGATCCACCCGACATGCTGTCGTCGCCGGCGTCGCCGGACATGGAGTCCGCACCGGTACCGCCGGACATCGTGTCGTTCTCGGTTCCGCCGGACATGGTGTCGTTGCCGTCCCCGCCCGACATGGCATCGGCGCCGGAGCCGCCCGACAGCTTGTCGTTGCCGGATCCGCCGTTGAGCGTGTCGGCACCCGTGCCGCCGTTCAGGACATCGTCGCCGCCGTCGCCATTGAGCACGTCGTCGCCCGCATCGCCGTCCAGGGTGTCGTTGTCATCGCCGCCATTGAGGAGGTCGTTGTCGTCGCCGCCGCTGAGGTAGTCGGTGCCGGCCCCACCGTTCAGGGTGTCCATCCCGGTCTCGCCATACAGCTTGTCGTTTCCGGTTTCGCCGTTCAGTTCGTCATTGCCGTCGCGGCCGTAGACGCTGTCGTCCCCGCCGCCGGCCAGCACCTGCGAATTGGATCCGGCCACCACATCTTTCCAGATGTTGTTGCTGGGCGAGAGAACATAGGTCTTGGTGAATGCCATGATTTAAAACTCCATTATCAAATGGTTATTACCGGTGCATTTTCAAAGCGACCCGTCGGTGCGGTATTCGCCTTCGGGTGAATATAACTAAGCACGGTCCATGCCAGTTGCCTAAGTATCTGTTCCGTATGAATATAAAATTCGATCCTGTTTTAAATAAGCCGGTTTTCGTTTCATCGCGGAAACGATCATTTCATTACCGATACAGGCGCTTTGCAAGCGACGCCGGCGAGTCGCGATGGCCGCTGCTGCGGCGAGCCCGAAAAAGGTCAGCGGCGAAGGTTCGTCAATGGCCGTCGGGTCCGCGAGAAAGGGATCGTCGGAGGGTGTCCCGACGGTTTGCTGGAGGTGGACGGAATACTTTCCCGGCTCGGTCGAGCGGGAGACGGCGCGCACGCCCGATGCAAAAACCGTGTTGAAGCTGCCCAGCAGCACCGTGTATTGGCCTGCCGCCAGCGCGCGGCCGTTGTCGCCGTCCAGACCGAACGCGAGCCGACTGGTGCGGGTCCGGGAATCGGCGTCGTCGTTGGTGGCAACCAGTGCACCGCGGGCGTCGTAGAGACCGATTTCGGTGTCGATGCCCGACCCTGCGGTGTGAATGGCCAGCCAGTCGCCCCCGCCGATGTCCCGCTCGAGCGTGAAGTCCAGGCGCTGGATCGCCCCGGCGGCGAGCCAGCCGCTGCCCAGTTCGATCTCCCGGATGGCCGCGTCGAGCAGGTTGCCGTCGGCGGCCTGATGGGCCGGGAGCGGTGCCGTCGACACCGGCCGGGTCGACTGGAGGCCGAGGCGGAAATGGCCGCCCGGATGCGATCCGGGCACGATGTCGCCCTGACGGAAAATCGAGTTGAAGCCGCTGATCACCGCGGTGTAGGCACCGGCGGCGAGCTCGCGCGCGCTGCCGAAAGTCAGCCGGCTGGTCTTGTTGCCCGGACCGGCGTCGTCATTGGCCGCCACCAGACGACCATTGGCGTCATAGACCGCGATCTCGGTGTCGAAGCCGGATCCGGCGGAACTGAGCACCAGCGAGTCGGTTCCGCGCACCGGTTCGGCGATGCTGAAGGAGAACAGACCGAAGCGCCCGGGGCCCAGCGTGCCAGCGCCCAGTTCGATGTCCAGTGGTGCGCACTGGGCGGGCACCCAGGCGAGCTGCAGAGCGGCCAGCAGGATCGCGCAGCCGAGTGCGCCGGGCAGCGACTTCCCCGGCGGGCGTGCCCCCGGCTGGCTCGGGGCAGGCGTCTGTTTACGGATCGTGCCGCGCGGGGTCGGGGTGTCGTCGCGGGCGGACGGTTGATCTCGCATGGCGGTCGGCTCAGTGGTCAAGCGCGATGTTCAGCTTGTTGATCATCCGGTACAGCGTCACGCGCGACACGCCCAACTGCCGCGCGGTCTGCGACACCTTGTTGCCGTTGGCGCGCAGTCGGGTCTCCAGCAGGTCGCGCTCGAACGAATTTCGCGCGTCGTCGAGGGTGAGGGTGGTGATGGACCGGCGCGCGACATCCAGCCCCAGATCGGCCGGGCTGACCAGCCGGTTTTCGCTCATCACCACGGCGCGCTGGATGCGGTTGATCAGCTCGCGCACATTTCCCGGCCAGTCGTGGCGCATCAGGGCGTCGAGCGCATCGCGGCTCAGGCCGCGTGCGTTGCCGTTGCCATGGCGAGCCGCGAACTGGGTGAACAGGGATTCGGCCAGCAGGACGATGTCGTCGCCGCGCTCGCGCAGCGCCGGCACGGTCAGGCTCAGCACATTGAGCCGGAAGTACAGGTCTTCGCGAAAGCGCCCCTGCGCAACCGCTTCGTTCAGGTCGATGTGGGTGGCGGCGATGACCCGGAAATCGACCGGAATGCATTGCGTGGCGCCGACCCGAGAGATCGTGCGCTCCTGCAGCACCCGCAGCAGGCTGACCTGCATGTCCAGGGGCAGGTCGCCGATCTCGTCCAGGAACAGCACGCCGCCGCTGGCTGCCTCGATGCGTCCGATCTTGCGTTGCGTGGCCCCGGTGAAGGCGCTCTTCTCGTGCCCGAACAGCTCCGACTGGATCAGCGTCGCCGGAATCGCGCCGCAGTTCACCACCACCAGTGGTCCGCCGGCGCGGGCCGAGTGCTGGTGGATCGCATGCGCCACCAGTTCCTTGCCGGTGCCGGTTTCCCCCCCGATCAACACCGGCGCATCGGAGCCGATCACCTTTTCCATCTTCTGGAAGAGCAACTGCATCACCGGGCTGCGACCGCCGATGTGGAATTTTCCGGTCGATTCGGGCTTGCCGGATTCGAGTTCCTGGCGAAGGCTGGCCTTGCCGATGCAGTGGCCGATGGTGACCGCGAGGCGCTGCGGATCGATCGGCAGCGTGTGGTAGTCGGCGAAGGCGCGCAGGATGAAGGTCCGGAAGTCGCGCGACTGCAAGGCGCGCGGCTCGATCAGCGCGATCCACTCCGCGCTGGCGGGGCCCGAGACCAGGGATTCGATGGCCCGCAGGCCTGACTCGGGTTCGCCATCAAAGACCACCAGCGCAACGCTGAAGTGCCTGCTTCGAAACAGCCGCGCTGCTTCCTCGACCGATCGGGCGGGGACAAAGTTCAGGCTTTCACGGGACAGTGGCTGGAGCTGTTCGAGGGAAAGTCCTGCGGTATCGAGTACGAGCACCTCGCGCGCGATCACTGGCAATTCCCCATGCTGTTTCAATCCCCGGTGCGGTGGGCGCCGACCGTCGGTCGGGCGCTTCAAATGTCACGGGGCAAGCATGCCGGCGATCGGCCGGAGCGAATTGCGAGGGATCAATGATCCGCTGCGCGAGGGTCTTTCAGCCTGGCAGCGAGTACGGTCCGAGCACCGGTCCGTCGCCGGCGAGCGTGGTCCGGCGCAGCACGCGGCGGTAGCGGCCCATCTCGTAGGCCTCGGCCTTGTGCAGCACCGCGCGGTTGTCCCAGATCACCAGATCGCCGGTCTGCCACCGGTGGAAATGGCAGAACTCGGGGCGCCCGATGTGCTCGACCAGTTCGCGATGCAGCGCCTGACCGTCTGCCAGCGACAGACCGCTGATCTCGTTGCCGGCATTGGCGGTCATGAACAGCGAACGCCGAAAGCCGCGATCCGGGTGCACCCGCACCAGCGGGTGGCTGACCGGCGGAACATGCTCGCGTTCGTGGCGCGACACCGGGGGCAGTTCGGGGAACAGCCGGCGGCCGAACTCGTAGTAGTGAACCATGTGCAGCGGCTGCAGGCGGGCCTTGAGCGCCGCCGGCAGCGCGTCATAGGCCATGAACATGTTCGAGAAGCCGGTGCGCCCGTCCTTGACCTCGGGTGGCAGCACCTCGATGCCGTACAGCAGCGAGGCGTAGGACGGGACATAGCGGTAAGAGCTGTCGGTGTGCCAGCGCGCGTTGACCTTCTGGAAGATGACGCGATGGTCGCTTTCCGGCAGTTGCTCGCCCTGCGCAGACACGTTCGACACGTTGTAGATCGTGGCCGCGTTTTGCGTCTTGTCCTCTTCGGGGAAGTCTTCCAGCGGCCCCCACTGCCGGGAGAACGCGATCTGCTGTTCCTCGGTCAGGGTCTGGCCGCGCAGGCAGATGACCGAGTGCTCCTGGAGCAGGGCGCGAAGCCAGGCGATCGTCGTGTCGGCCTGCGCGACGGCGGCGTCGAGCCCGGTGATTTCAACGCCCATGGTGGGGCCCAGCGCTCGGACGGTGAACCCGGATGCGGCCGGGGTGTTCAGTGGCGTGGACATGCAGTCTCCCTCGGTTTGCGGACCGCCGCGCGGGTCCGTTTCGTGCGGAAGATCCTACCAGTCAGCCGACGCTCGCTAGAATGCCCGCAGCCTGTGCGGTACCGGTTACCGCATGCCCGCAGCGCACCCGCGCAAGCGCTGCACGAGCTGCCCGGTCGCCTTGTGCCGCCGTGCTCGCGCGCCATGTTTCATTCCCGCCAGGGGTCTCCGATGACCGACACCGCTTCCCCGTACTTCCAGCCCTTTGCCGGCCAGGACATCCGCACGCTGATTCAGGCGCAGGCCACGCTGCGGGCCCATCATCCCTACCTGATCTGGCGCCCCTTCGATGCCCCGCGCCAGGTCTGGACCTATGCGCAGTTCGCGCAGCGTGTCGCGCGCTTCGCCGCCGGTCTGCAGGCGCGCGGTGTGCGGGCCGGCGACCGCGTGCTGGTGCATCTGGACAACTGCCCCGAGGCGGTCTTCGCCTGGTTCGGCTGCGCCTGGATGGGGGCGGTCGCGGTCACCACCAATGCGCGCTCCAGCGCCGACGAACTGGCGTATTTCGCCGAGCACGCCGCGGTGGTCGCCGGCATCACCCAGCCCCGGTTCGCGGCACTGGTCGCGGCCTCCTGCAAGGGCCTGCGCTGGCTGGCGGTGACCCGCACCGACAACGGTGACGATGCCGGCGCGGCCACGCCCTCGGCGGCCGACAGCTTCGAGGCGATCGACGCCGACCCGGCGCTGCTGCCGGCACGCGCACACGACCCGCTGGCGCCCTTCAGCGTGCAGTACACCTCGGGCACCACCTCGCGGCCCAAGGGCGTGTTGTGGACCCATGCCAATGCGCTGTGGGGCGCCCGCATCAACGCCACCCACGAGGACCTTCGCGCCGACGATGTCCACATGGTGACGCTGCCGCTGTTCCACACCAACGCGCAGGCCTATTCCATGCTGGCGACGATGTGGGCTGGCGCCACCGCGGTCGTCAATCCGCGCTTCTCGGCCAGCCGCTTCTGGCCGGTGTCGATGCAGGAGGGCTGCACCTGGGCGTCGGTGATCGGCTTCATCCCGCGCGCGCTGATGGACCAGGAAGTCCCCGACCACCGCTATCGGCTCTGGGGCACCGGTGTGTGCGAGCCGCCCGCTGACGCTCATTTTCGTGTCAAGACCCTGGGCTGGTGGGGCATGACCGAGACGATCACCCACGGCACGGTCGGGCTGGTGCACCTGCCCAATGCGTCGCTCTCGATGGGCTTGCCGGCGCCCGAGTACGGCATCCGGCTCGAGGTCGACGGGCGCGACGCCCGCCCCGGCGAAACCGGCGATCTGCTGGTCAAGGGGGTGCGCGGGCTGTCGCTGTTCGCCGAGTACCTGAACAACCCCCAGGCCACTGCCGACTCGTTCGACGAGCGGGGCTGGTTCAGGACCGGCGACCGGGTGACGCTGGGCGAGAACGGCTGGCTCTATTTCGCCGACCGCTCCAAGGACATGCTCAAGGTCGGCGGCGAGAACGTGGCAGCCTCCGAGATCGAGCGGGTGATCGCGACGGTGGCCGGGGTGCTCGAGACCGCGGTGGTCGCCCGCAAGCACCCGATGCTCGATGAGGTGCCGGTGGCCTTCGTGCGCTGCGTGCCGCTCGATCCGGCGCAGCGCGAGGCCCTGGTGGCCAGCATCCAGGCGGCCTGCGCCGGAACGCTGGCCGGCTTCAAGCAACCGCGCGAGATTCGCCTGGTCGAGGAGCTGCCGCGCTCGACACTGGAGAAGATCAACAAGGCGCAGTTGCGCCGGATGCTCGAAGCGGGTTGAGGTCGCAGCGTCGCCGCTTGGGGTGGTCGCCGGCTGAGGGCGCTGCGCCGTCTCAGCTGATCGCGCTGCGCCGCCTCAGCTGATGGCGCGCCCCACGGGCTGTCCGTTGAGCGCCTGGGACAGGCGCCGGGTGCGGCTGCGCAGGTCGATGCCGATGGCGTCGATTCGCGGTGACGGCATGCGCAGGGTGAGGCTGGCGTTGCTGATCAGGGCGATCGGCTTGCCGTCGGGGCCGAGCACCGGCGCCGACACCGACGAGACGCCGCGCATGTACTGGTCGACATCCTGGGCATAGCCGCGTTCGCGGGTCTGTGTGACCGACGCCCAGTAGTCCTCGAAGCTGGGTTCCTGCTCCCATCGCAGGTGCCGGAATGCCTGCTGGATTTCCCGCTTGGAGAGACCGGAAAAAGCGGCCATGCAGCGCCCGACGGCGGAGATGAATTGCGGGATCCGCTGCCCCACGTGCATGTGGACCCGCATCATCGTGTCGCCATCGGACTTGGCGACCAGCAGCAGGGAGCCGTCGCCGGCCGGTTGCCACAGCGCGGCGGTGACATGGTGGGTGGAGGCGGTGTCGTCCAGGTCGGCGCGCATCAGGTGGGTGTAGGAGGCCTGGTCGATGGCGCCTTTGGCCAGCTCGATGTTGCCCAGCCCGAGGCGATAGGTCTTGGTGACGGGATCGAAGTTCGCCATCCGTTCGAAGACCAGCGTGCGAAGGATGTTGAAGCAGGTGCTCGGGTTCAGTCCCAGTTCGCGGGCGATGTGGCTCACGCCCAGGCCGGTTCCATTGCCGTGCCGGTTCAGGTATCGAAGCACGGCCAGGCCTGCGCTGAGCGCGCCGACGCGTTTCGTCGGTGGGGAGGGCGGATGGGTCGCGTCGAGGTCGGGGCGTTTCATGGCAGTCGGGTGGCCAGCGTCGGTCGTGGTGGCGCGGGCGCCGCCGCCAGCGGGTGAGCCTCTGCTCAGTCGAGTCTATGGAATGCCCGCGGTGTTGGCAACCGTCGCCGAGGCGCCTTGGTTCGAACCGGGCTGGTGCCCGTCAGGTTGACACCAGGGCAGTGTCTGCCTACTCTGTCTGACGGTTCGTTAGAGAAAATCGCATTTCCCATAGCGAATGTCTGGCCAATAGGCAACACCATGATTCATGCATCCTGTCCAGTTCACTTCGGTCGGCGCGGTCAGCCCGGTGTCTGACCGGCCGCTCGACCGCACGACCGACAATCCGCCGCCCGCCCGTTCCTTCACCGCTGACCCGCAGCGCATCGACGCCGAACTGCTCGGCGCGTGGCGCCGGCTCTACCCCTGGGATCACTGGGAGTCCGGTGCGGTGCCGGTCGGCATGGCCACGGTGCTGCTGCGCCGCGCCTTCGGGCAGATGCGCGGCCCGCATCCGGTCAAGGCCACGCGCGGCATGCGCTCGCTTCGACTCAAACTCCATTCCGGCATCGTCGTCAGCGAGCAGGTGATCGTGGTGTTCCATTACGAAGAGGCGCCGGTCGATCTGCCGCCGAATGGCCAACGCAGCTTCATGGACTTCGCACTGCAGGCCCACATCGACACCGGGCGCCTGGTGTTCGACGGGCACATGACCACCGGCGAGTGTAAGTGATGGTTTCCTGCGCGTCCCTTTGCGGCCTCCGGCCCATGGCCGATCAGCAGGGCAACACGGCGGATCGGCCGGGCAACATTCGAAAGCGTTCATGGCCGTCTTGCTGAACACCATTGCCCGAACGATCGACTTGCTGATGATCCAGGCTTATGCGCAGATGACCGATGACTTCGATCCGGCGCATGTCGACGGCGCTTTCGCTGCCGGCACCGCGGCTGGCGCGATCACCGCGCATCAGACGCTGCCGGTGAATCTTCTCTGGCAGGCCATCGCCTCGACCTTCGGCAACGCGCGCGCCGCGCGCAGCGCGCTCGACCTGCGGTTTTTGCTACCGATCTTCGTCGGGGATACCGTCGAGGCCGGTGGGATCGCGCTCGATCAATCCGACGGCACCTATCGGGTCTGGGTACGCAAGCTCGAAGGCGGCAACGCGGTCGAAGGCATCGCCCGGATTCCGGTCGACGGTTGAGCCGTCAGGGGCCGAGCCGGTGCGGCCAGGCGCTGGCCGGCCGGCGCCTCGGTCTGCGCCTCAGTGCTTGTGCTGATGATCCGTCGGGCGCGCGGGGTTGCCCGGCCCCGCGGTGAGCGCCCGAACCGGCACCTTGACGTCGATCGATTGCCGCTGGCTGCCCTTGCCCTCGAAAACCAGGGTGATCGGGACGGTGTCTCCCTGCTTCATCGCCTGCTTGAGGTTCATCAGCATCAGGTGGTAACCCCCCGGCTTGAGTTCGAGCGGTTTGCCTGCGGTCAGCCCCAGGCCGGGCACCGCACGCATGCGCATGACGTTGTCGATCATCGTCATCTCGTGGATCTCGACCGTGCCGGCCACCGGTGAGCGGGCCTCGACCAGCCGGGTTTCTTCCGCGGCTTCGAGCTTCATGAACGCGCCGGTGGCCGTCTGGCCGGCGACGGTGCCGCGCACCCAGGGATCGGTGATCTTCACCTGTGCAAAGGCGGGCGCTGCCAGGCACAGCGCGGCGGCGATGGCCAGGATCGGTGACTTCATGGCGGACTCTCCGGGAGCAGGATGGCCTGTGGGCAACACCGAAGCGGTGTTGTCCACAGGCGGGGTCGCAGTTTACTACAGCGCCCCGTGCATCAGCCCCGAGCCCCGTGCAGCCACGCGCCCCGTTTAACCCGGCGCCCCGTTCAACCCGGCGCCGCCTGGAGCGCGCCGGCGATGCGGGTCTTGCGCTCCCGGGTCTGGCCGGCGCGCACCACCCGGGCCAGTCCGTCGACCTCTTCGGCGAGCACTTCCCACAGGTTGTCGGCGGTGACGATGCCCATCAGGCTGCCATCGGCCCCGACCACCGGCAGGCGCCGCACGCCATGCTCGCGCATCGTGGCCAGCACGCTCAGCAGGTCTTCGTCGTCGCGCGCGACTGCGAGTTCACCCGCCATGATGTCGCCCGCCGTCAGGGTCTGCGCATCGACCCCGAAGGCCACCACCTCGATCGCGATGTCGCGATCGGTGATCATCCCCACCGGAATCGATTGGCCGCCGCGCTCATCGACGATCACCAGTCCGCCGACATGCTCGTCATGCATCAGCTGCGCGCAGCGCGCCACCGGGGTCTCGCGCGTGGCGGTGACCACGTTACGCACGCAGTAGCTGTCGACCGTCGTGCTTCTCGCTCTCATTTTCGGCTCTCCGGTGGCGGGCCTGCTCAGGCCGACTTCACTTCAATGCGCTTGGGCTGCTTGCGCTGGGCCTCGGCGGTCTTGGGCAAGGTAAGCTTGAGCACCCCCTTGGAGAAGTGGGCGGAAATCTTCGCGGTGTCCACGCCGGCGGGCAGCCCGAACGAGCGCTCGAACAGTCCGTACGAGCGCTCGCTCAGCTGATAGCCCTTGCCGGATTCCTCTTTCTCCTGCTTCTTCTCGCCCTTGATGGTGATGGACTCGTCGGACAGCGTGACCTCGATATCCTTTTCCTCGATGCCGGGCAACTCCGCGCTGATCAGGTACTCCTGCGCGGTCTCGCTCACATCGACCACCGGCTGGTTGACCTCGACTTCCATGTCGCGCCACAGCCGCGGTTCGAGCAGGCGCCGCCCCAGGGGCCACGCCGGCCAGCCGCTGGCGAAATCGTCGAACAGACGGTCCATCTCGCGGCGCAGCGAGACCAGGGGGTGGCGGGCAGGCTCGGCGGCCTCAGGGGCGACGGCGTCTTTTTTCACCGGCGACTGGGTGACGGATTGCATGATGTCGGACCTCTTGGAAAGGCGGGGGTGGCTGGGCGCCGGGCAGCAGGCACCGGTATCGGCACCGCTGCACCAGCAGGGCTTTTCATTGAGCCGCAGCCGGGGCGGCACGGCATTGCGTGCGCGCAATGAACAACGGTGCGCGCGCGGTGAACGGTGCGCTGCCCCTGCCGGCGCGGTGGCGGGACACTCGTGGGCCGGCGTCGCCGGCAGACCTTGGAGGCAGGGATGAAGGCAAGTCATGAGCGACGCTGCGGATTCGGTCGTCTCCCCGGGTTCTGGCGGGTGGCGTGGTTCGCTGGCGCGCTGGCCTGGGCAGCGGCGGGGGGCGCAGCGCCGACCGATCCTGCGGCGGCTGCGAGCGCGGCGGCGGCGGCCCCGTCATCCGCCGTTCGAGCCGATGGCGACAAGCCCACCGCGCCGGCGGCGACGCTGCGGCTGCTCAATCGCGAGGTGATCACCCTGCGCGCCGAACTGGCCGGCGCCTCGCCCGAGGTTCGGGTCGAGCGCGCCCTGGAACGCCTGCGCGGCCTGCCCGACAGCGCCATCGACACACCGCTCAAGGTCATCCCCTTCACGCTCGGCGAGGCGCGCGGCGTGCAGTTCCTGCTGGGCGACCAGCTGCTGTTCTCGGTGCTGCGCGGCGATGTCGACGCCGAGTCCGGGCAGAGCTTCGACGAGCTGGTTCGCCAGACCCGGGTGCGAGCCGAGGAAGTTCGCCAGGCCTGGCATCAGAGCCAGGATCGGGCGTTGCTGCTGCGCGGCCTGCTCGGTGTCGTGGCGGCGGCGGGGGTGCTGGCCCTGATGATCTGGCTGGTCTACCGGGGCGGGCGGCGCCTGGTCGACTGGCTCGAGGCGGTGCGCGACCGGCTGGCCGCGAACAACACCCATGTCGACTGGCGCGAGTTCCTGGCCCGGCTGGCCGCGCGAACGGTGCAACTCGTCCAGTGGTTCGTGCTGCTGCTGATGGGGTATGTCTGGCTGCGTTTCGTGCTGGGCAGCTTCGTCGTCAGCGCGCCGATCGCCGACCAGCTGGGCGGCTGGCTCTGGCGCAAGCTCGCCTGGGTGGGGCAGGGCCTGCTCGAGGGCCTGCCCGGCCTGGCCTCGATCGTGATCGTGCTCACCGTCACCCGGGCGATTGTCGATGTGCTCGGTTATTTCTTCGATGCCATCCAGAAGGGTCGGCTCAAGGTCCCGATGATGCATCCCGAGACGATCGCGGCGACGCGCCGCATCGTCACGCTGATCGCCTGGGGTCTGGGTGTGGCGGTCGCCTATCCGTTTCTGCCCGGGGCCAGCAGCGAGGCCTTCAAGGGGTTGTCGGTGTTGTTTGGCCTGATGCTCACGCTGGGCTCCACCGGCATCGCCACCCAGGCGATGAGCGGGCTGGTGGTGGTTTATGCGCGGGCGCTGCGGCGCGGCGATTTCGTGCAGGTCAACGGGGTGGAAGGCGTGGTCACCGAAGTGGCCTCGCTCGCGACCAAGATCGTCAACATCCGCAACGAGGAGATCACCATCCCCAACTCGGTGCTGATCAGCAACCCCATCCACAACTTCTCCAAGCTGTCGGGTCAGCAGGGCACGCTGGTCTCCACCCGCGTCACCATCGGCTACGACGCGCCCTGGCGCCAGGTGCAGGCGCTGCTGGTGGGGGCGGCGGTGCGCACGCCGGGGGTCCGCGCCGATCCGGCGCCCTTCGTCTACCAGCGCGCGCTGTCCGACTTCTATGTCGAGTACGAACTGTTCGCCAGCATCGACCGGCCGCTGGAGCGGGTGCCGATCCTGTCGGCGCTGCACGGCCACATCCAGGACCTGTTCAACGAGCACGGCGTGCAGATCATGTCGCCGCATTTCCTGAGTCAGCCCGAGTCGCCGGTGGTGGTGCCGCGTTCGTTCTGGCATGCCCCGCCGGCGGCGCCCGATTCAAGTGCGAACGGCCCGGGCCGATAATCCGGCAACAGGAAGAAGAGTCACAGAGGTGCTGCCATGATGATTACGACGCCCTTCCCCGATCTGGCTGCCTGGACGCAGGCGCTGCGCGCGCTCGAGATTCCGATCTTTCGTGACAGCGCCCGGGCGATCGCCGAGATGATGGTCGATGACGACCGGGCCTCCGGCGTGGCCATCGGCCGGCTGGCCGAGTCCGATCCGCTGCTGACACTGCGCATCCTCGCGCTGGCGGCGCGCCATCGATCCAGTCGCGCCGAGACCGACACCGAGACCGCGGTGACCGGTGTGGTGATGATGGGCCTGTCGCGATTCTTCGCCGATTTCGAGCATCCGGTGATCGTCGAGGAACTGCTGGCCGACGATCCGACGGCGCTGGCCGGCTTGCAGGAAGTGGTCAACCGCGCCAACCGGGCGGCCTGCTTCGCGCTGGGCTTTGCGGTGCACCGCACGGACACCGATGCCGAGGTAATCCAGGAAGCGGCGATGCTGCACGACTTCACCGAGATGCTGCTGTGGTGCCGCGCCCCGCAGCTGGCCCGGCAGATGCAGCAGCGTCAGCGGGCCGATTCGACCCTGCGCTCGGCGCAAGTGCAGCTCGACGTCCTCAATGTCGAATTGCACGAGCTGCAGCGCGCGCTGATGCTCGCATGGGGCCTGCCGGCGCTGCTGTCGCAGATCACCGACCACAGCCAGATGAAGCTCACCCGCGTGCGCAACGTGGTGCTGGCGGTGGACCTGGCCCGCCACACCCAGCACGGCTGGGACAACGCGGCGATCCCCGACGACCTGCACGCCATCGGCGAGATGCTCAACATGACGCCCGAGAGCGTGCACCGCAAGGTGCTGGAACTGGACAGCTGAGGCGCGGGCAGCTCAGCCGCGGCGCTGCACGCCCGCACCCACCTCGCGGGCGGCGGCGATGATCGGGCTCCCGAAGAACGGGTGGTCGTCGATCAGGGCGCGCACCATGTCGCTGGACTCGAATCCCCAGATGAGCTGGCCGCCGATCTCGGCGGTCGGCACCCCGAAGATTCCGGCGTCGATCGCCTGCTGTGTGGCGCCGCGCACCGCGTTTTTCAGCGGTTCCTGCTCCAGTTCCTCGGGCGACACCCCGAGTTCGGCCAGCAGCGCCTGCCAGGGTTCGGCATCGGTGGGCAGGTGGCCCTCGGCCCACACATAGCGGAACAGGCGCAGCACCAGGTCGACCGGACTGTCGAAGAGGGTGCACAGGCGCAGCAGCGGCAGCGGGTTGAACGGGTGGCTCGCCGGGAATCGCAGGGCGATGCCGTTGCGCTCGGCCAGCCAGGCGACGTGTTCGTAGGTGAAGGTGCGCTTGCCGGCGATCTCGGCCGGGCCCTTCTGGCCATGGTGGGCAAGCAGGCCCGCGAACAGCACCGGGTGGCACTTCACCAGCACGTCCTGGGAAAAATCGTCCAGACGCGTGCTCTGCAGATAGGCGTAGGGGGAAATGAAGTCGAAGTACCAGTTCAGGGTCTTCATGGCAGGGTCTTCATCGCAGGACCTTCATTGGAGTTCTTTCGGGGGGCTTTCGATCCTAGCAGGAACCGGTTCCGTGATAATTCAGGCGCGCTGGTGCGACACAGTCCCCATGCCCCTGCCCGCGCCCTCGCGCCCTGCCCCACCGGAATTGCCTTGACCCAGCCCAGCGTGCCCGCGCCCTTGCCCCTGCCGGGCGGATCGTCAGACCGATCCGTCGAGCCCCTGTCGGCTTCGCTGCCGGGACCGACCCCGGACGCCGGACGAGCCGGACGGCGGCTGCCGGCCGTCTCGCGCTGGCTGCGGCTGTCGTGGCAGTTCACCCGGCGCGACTGGCGGGCGGGCGAGCTTGGCCTGCTGCTGGCGGCGCTGGTGGTGGCGGCGGCCTCGATCTCGGCGGTGGGGTTCTTCGTCGACCGCATGCGCCAGGCGCTGTCGCTGGAGGCGCGTCAGCTGCTGGGCGCCGATCTGGTCATCGCCTCCGACCGCAGCCCCGATCCGGCCTGGCTGGCCGAGGCGCACTACCGGGGGCTGCAGGTGGCCCAGACGGTCAATTTTCCGAGCATGGTGATGGCCGGCGGACGCCCGCAGCTGGCCTCGGTGAAGGCGGTCTCCGACACCTACCCGTTGCGCGGACGGCTGCGGGTGGCCGAGCAGGCCAACGCCGCCGACGCGCCGGCCGCGCAACCGCTGGCCCGCGGCAAGCTGTGGGGCGATGCGCAGCTGTTGCAGGCGCTGGGCGCGCGCGTCGGCGCCCGGGTCGAGCTGGGCGAATCGGTCTTCGCCATCGACCGCGTGATCACCGTCGAGCCCGACCGCGGGGCCAACTTCATCAACTTCGCGCCGCGCGCGATGATCCGGCTCGAGGACCTGGCGGCGACCGGGCTGGTGCAGCCGGCCAGCCGGGTCACCTGGCGGATGATGGTGGCTGGCGAGCCGGCGGCCGTGGCCGGTTTCGAGAACTGGGCGCGCTCGCGTCTGGGGCGCGAGGCCCGGGTCGAGTCCCTCGAGAACGGCCGCCCCGAACTGCGCACGACGCTGGAGCGCGCGCAGCGTTTCCTCGCGCTGGTGTCGCTGCTCACCGCCCTGATCGCCGCGGTGGCGATCGGGCTGGCCGCGCGCCGTTTCGCGCAGCGCCATCTCGACGGCTGCGCGGTGATGCGGGCGATCGGCATGCGCCAGCGCGACCTCTCGGCGGTGCTGATGCTCGAACTGCTGTGGGTCGGCCTTGCCGGCGGTCTGGCGGGCGCGCTGGCGGGCTGGGGCGTGCACTTCGGTCTGGTGGCGGCGATCGGTCCCCTGCTCGGTCTGGTCCTGCCGGCGCCCACCTTCTGGCCGGCGCTGCAGGCGGTGGCGGCCGGGGGCATTCTGCTGCTGGGCTTTGGCGCCTGGCCCTTCCTGCGGCTGGCGGGAGTGCCGCCGCTGCGGGTCCTGCGTCGCGAGATTGCGGGTAGCGCCGCGTCGCCGTTCATGGCGGCGGCGCTGGCCGCCGGCGCCTTCGCCGCGCTGCTGTTCTGGCTGGCCGGGGACCGGCAGCTCGCGCTGATCGCGATGGGCGGCTTCGCGGGCGCCGGACTGGTGTTCGGGCTCGCCGCCTGGCTGGTGATGCTGGCGGTGGCGTGGCTGCGGCAGCGCGCCCGCCTGGCCGGCAGCCCGGCGCTGCGGCTGGCGCTCGCCTCCTGGTCGCGCCGGCGCGGCGCCGCGGTGATGCAGACCACCGCGCTGGCCATCGGGATGATGGCGCTGATGCTGCTCACCGTGACCCGCACCGATCTGCTCACCAGCTGGCAGCGCGCCAGTCCGGCCGATGCGCCCAACCGTTTCGTGATCAACATCCAGCCCGATCAGCAGGCCGGGGTCGCCCAGATGCTGAGCGAGGGCGGGGTGGGCGCGGTCGACCTCTCACCGATGATCCGCGGGCGGCTGGTCCGGGTGAACGGCGCGCCGGTACGTCCGCAGGACTACACCGATGACCGGGCCCAGCGACTCATCGACCGCGAGTTCAATCTCTCTTACGGCGCGCGGGCGCCGGCGCACAACCAGGTGGTCCAGGGGCGCTGGTTCGACGCGGCCGCGCCCGAGGCCTCGATCGAGCTGGGCATCCAGAAGACGCTGGGTCTGAAGCTCGGCGACCAGGTCTCGTTCGACATCGCCGGGCGCATCGTCGAGGCGCGCATCACCAGCGTGCGCAAGCTCGACTGGGACTCGATGAAGGTCAACTTCTTCATGATCCTGTCGCCGGCGCTGCTGGCCAGCGCGCCGCAGACGCTGATCACCGCCTATCACCAGCCGGACGCCGGCGCGCCGCTGGACCAGTCGCTCGTCAAACGGTTTCCCAACCTGACCGTCTTCGACACCGGCAACATCGTGCGGCAGGTGCAGGCGATGCTCTCGCAGGTGGTGCTGGCGGTGCAGTTCCTGTTCGTGCTGACGCTGGCGGCCGGGGTGGTGGTGCTCTACACCGCGCTGGTCACTTCGCGCGACGAGCGGGTGCGCGAGGCTGGCCTGATGCGCGCGCTGGGTGCTTCGCGCCGGCAGTTGTCGCAGGCGCAGCAATGGGAGCTCGGGCTGTCGGGGGCGCTGGCCGGGCTGCTGGCGGCGTCCGGTGCGCTGGTGGCCGGTTGGGTGCTGGCCGGGCAGGTGTTCCAGTTCGCCTATCAGCCGCGCTGGGAGAGCCTGTTGTGGGGCGCGCTGGCCGGAGCGGCGGTGGCGATCGCGGCGGGCTGGGTGGGCTTGCGCGGCGTGCTGCGTGCGCCGCCGCTGGAGAGCCTGCGAAACGCCTGAGCACCGGGTGCGAAACACCTGAGCGCTGTGCGCGCAACGCCTGAGCACCGTGCGCGCAACGCCCCGGCGCCGTGTTCCATAGGACAATCCGGCCATGAGCACCCCCATTCCCGGTGAACCCGAGCCCGCCAGCGCCTTCGACCTGCTGGGCGGCGAGTCGCGTGTGCGCGAACTCGTCGACCGTTTCTACGACCTGATGGCGCTCGATGAGCGGTTCGCCGCCCTGCTGGCGCTCCATCCGAACACCCTCGAGGGCTCGCGCGACAAGCTCTTCTGGTTCCTGTGCGGCTGGCTGGGCGGTCCCGGGCATTACGAAGCGCGCTTCGGCCATCCGCGCTTGCGGGCGCGTCACCTGCCGTTCCCGATCGGCTCGCGTGAGCGCGACGACTGGCTGCTGTGCATGGCCCAGGCGATGCACGACATCGGGGTCGCCGAGCCGCTGTTCGAGCGGCTGCTCGGGGCTTTTCACGGCACCGCCGACTGGATGCGAAACCAGCCGGGTTCGTGATGAATTTCCCGTCATGCGGGATTCTGTTGCCGCATCGTGAAATCAGCAAAGTGCAATGCCGCATCTGCATTTCCCATGACGGAACAAAAGATTCCATAATATGGAATGTCGACGGTAAGTATCTGAATATAAATTGATTATTCGCAGGTGCGTCTAGGCTCTCTTTCTTGTTGCCTCGCACCAATTCGAGCTACCTTTATGACCCTGACGCGATCGCGGGATGTTCCGCCGCCACCGATCGTGTTGCCGCAACACCCCCGATTTCTCATTCGTCTCCAAGGAGTACCCCATGTCTTCACGTGAACTCGAAGCCCAGAAGCTGCAGAAGGAATGGTCGGAAAGCCCGCGCTGGCGCGGCATCAAGCGCGGCTACAGCGCCGACGACGTGGTCCGCCTGCGCGGCTCGATCAATGTCGAGCACACCCTGGCCAAGCGCGGCGCCGAGAAGCTGTGGCACTCGATCAACAACGAGCCCTTCGTCAACTCGCTGGGCGCGCTGACCGGCAACCAGGCCATGCAGCAGGTCAAGGCCGGTCTGAAGGCGATCTATCTGTCGGGCTGGCAGGTGGCCGGCGACGCCAACCTGGCCGGCGAGATGTACCCCGACCAGTCGCTGTATCCCGCCAACTCGGTGCCCTCGGTGGTCAAGCGGATCAACAACACGCTGACGCGCGCCGACCAGATCCAGTGGATGGAAGGCAAGAACCCGACGGACGCCGGCTACATCGACTACTTCGCGCCGATCGTGGCCGACGCCGAGGCGGGCTTTGGTGGCGTGCTCAATGCCTTCGAACTGATGAAGTCGATGATCGACGCCGGCGCCGCCGGTGTCCACTTCGAGGACCAGCTCGCCTCGGTCAAGAAATGCGGTCACATGGGCGGCAAGGTGCTGGTTCCCACCCGCGAGAACGTGGCCAAGCTGACCGCGGCGCGGCTGGCGGCCGACGTCATGGGCGTGCCCACCATCCTGCTGGCGCGCACCGACGCCGAGGCGGCTGACCTGGTCACCTCCGATGTCGATGAAAACGACCGTCCGTTCCTGACCGGTGAGCGCACCGTCGAAGGCTTCTATCGCACCCGCAACGGTTTCGACCAGGCAGTGTCGCGTGGCCTGGCCTACGCGCCCTACGCCGATCTGATCTGGTGCGAGACCGGCACGCCCGACCTGAAGTTCGCCCGCGATTTCGCCGAAGCGATCCACAAGCAGTTCCCGGGCAAGATGCTGTCGTACAACTGCTCGCCCTCGTTCAACTGGAAGAAGAACCTCGACGAGTCGACCATCGCCAAGTTCCAGCGCGAGCTGGGCGCGATGGGCTACAAGTTCCAGTTCATCACCCTGGCCGGCTTCCACAGCCTGAACTACTCGATGTTCAACCTGGCGCACGGCTATGCCCGCAACCAGATGAGCGCCTTCGTCGAGCTGCAGGAGGCCGAGTTCGCCGCCGCCGACAAGGGCTTCACCGCGGTCAAGCACCAGCGCGAAGTGGGCACCGGTTATTTCGATGCGGTCACCACCACCGTCGAGCGCGAATCGTCGACGGCCGCGCTCAAGGGCTCGACCGAGGACGCGCAGTTCTTCGACGCGTCCAAGCAGAAGGCCGCCTGATCGGCAGTACCGACGGATCGGGCCAGTCGCCCGATTGGCTCGATTCGCCCGATTGGTCTGATTTGCCCGCTGCTGCCCTGCGCCGCATCGGGCCCCGCGCCCCGGCATCGACAAGATGGCCGGGGCGCGGTCGTTTTGACCCCGCGCGGCAGCCACCGGCGCACCCAGCGGCGCGCATGAGCCCTACACTGTCGGGTTAGTCCGCCGCGCGGGGGGCGCGATCGATCGCGTGGCCCGTTGCGCATCGGTTTCCTGTTGCATCGCTCCCCGCGCCATTGCCCCCGTCTGGCGCCACCGACCATGAGTGAGTCCGAACCCGTTTCTTCCCAGGATCCCGAGCGTCGCCGCGGCCTGCCGGCGGCGGTTGCCGCGCCCGCGTCGGCGGTCGCCGCGCCCGCTTCGGCGGCCGAGGAGCGCGTGCTGCGCGCGCTGGCGATGGCCTGGACGCCGCGTCACCGCAAGTGGCTGATCGACCTGTTTCGCCGGCTCGAGCTGCGCACCGAGCGTGGCCTGTATTTCGGCCAGGCCGACATCGACGAGCCGCTGGTCGCGATGGCGGGTCGGGGTCTGGTCGCGCGTTCCGACCTGGGCTGGCAGTGCGCGCCGGAACACCGCATCGGTGTGTTTCGCCGGGCGTTGTCGGCGCCCGATTTCGTGCCCTGGCGTGAGGCGGTGCAGGCGGCCGACGGCAGCGCGCCGTCGCGCAGCTGGTTTCACTTCGCCGGCGTGGGTACCGCGGTCACCGTGGCGCGGCTCTCGTTCTATGGTGGTGACCCCGTCGAGCGCTGGCGCCAGATCGAGCAGGCCGGCCAGCACCTGCCCGAGTGGTCGACGGTGATCGATCAGGTGGTGCTGAGCGGCTTCGATGCCGAATGTTTCGAGCGGGCCGAGCCGGCGCTGGCGGTCGCGCTGCTGGTGGTGGCGCTGGACTTCGGCCTGCATGTCCTGCACCCGAACCTGCCGGCCCTGGTGGCCCATGGGCGAACGCTGCTGGCACGCGGCGGGCGCCTGAATCTGCGCGCGCTGCGCTCGCGGGTGGGCGAGGTGCTGCTGCTGGGCGGGCAAGTGGCCCAGGCCCAGTCGCTGATCGAGGGGGCCCACGACGGCCATGCGCTGGCGCTGCGGGCTGCCGCGCACGCGGTGCAGGGACGCTGGGTGCCGGCGATCGAGGGCTTCGAAGAGGCGCTCGCGCTGCGGCGCGAGGAAACCGGCCTGCGCAAGCGGCTGCTGCCCGACACCCTGGTCTGGCTCTATCCGATGTGCCTGTTCGCCACCCGCGAGCCGGCCCGCATCGCGCAGGCGCGCAAGTTCTGCGCCGCCGAGGGCGGCTCGCGCAAACCCGGCGAGGACACCGTCTGGGGGCGCTGGACCCGGGCAGCCGACATCCGCCTGGGCGACGAGCCGGCCGACCCCGCGTTCGGCGAACTGCACCCCTGGTTCGGCACCCGTCCGCAATTCTTCTGGACCGACCGCCTGATGCTGCGCGCCTGGGTGCTGGGCGCGCAGCCCCCGTCCGCCGCGCCGGCGTTCGGGTCGTCGGGCTATTCCGGGCGCGATCCCGCAACCGCCCGGGCCGCCGCGATGGCGTCGCTGCACCGCGCGCTCGAGCAGACCGATCTGGCATGGCTGGCCCAGCAATTGCGCTCGGCCGAGCAGGTGCTGGCCGGGCAGTCGCCCGAGCAGCCGTTCTTCGTGCCGGCGGTGGGCGATGCGTGGCGCGACGCGCTGGCGGCGATCGCTGCGCTGGGGCCGCCGGTGGGCGCCGAGGGCGAGGCGCAGGCGCCGGCCGCCACCCGTCTGCTCTGGTCGCTCGAGGTCGATGCCAACCGACGGTTGACGGGCATCGAGGCGCTGGAGCAAAAGCGCGGCGTGCGCGACTGGAACAAGCCGCGCGCGGTGGCCTGGTCGCGGCTGGCGCGCAGCGCCGATCTGCCGGCCGACGACGCGCGGGTCGCGCGTGCCGTCAAGCAGCGCCGCGGCTACGGACCGGGCTTCGACATCGACCTGACGGAGGCTGCCGCCACGCTGGCCGGTCATCCGCGGGTGGTGATGGCGGGCGCGCCGGAGCGCTTCGTGCTGCTCACCGACGAGCAGCCTGATGTGCGGCTCGAGGCGGCCGGCGATCACTGGGTGTTTCGCTTCGAGCCCGACCTGCTGGCGCTGAGCCGGCAGGCGTCCGGCTTCGAGTTCGACGAGAACGGCACGGTGCGCGGCGGTGCCTTGCCGCTGGACGGCGCGGTGTTCGTGCTGCCGGATCGGCCCGGTCATGCACGGCTGATCCGCATCAACGCCGCGCATCGCCGCGTGGTGGCCCTGGCCGCCGGCGGGCTGAAGGTGCCGCGCACCGCGGTGCAGGAGTTGCAGTCGGCGCTGCCGGCGCTCGCGGCGCATTTCCGCCTGCGTGCCGACGAGGCGCATGGCGCGCAGGCGGTGAGCGCCAGCGGGCGGCTGCGCGCCGAGCTCTCGCCGGTGGGCGAGGGCGTGCGTCTGCGGCTGGTCAGCGCGCCGCTGGGGCCGCGCGGGCCGCGCCTGGCGCCGGGGGCCGGGCGCCTGGAGGTGGTCGCCCCGATCGACGCGGTGGTGTGTTCGGTGACCCGCGATCTGATCGCCGAGAAGGACACGCTCAACCGGCTGCTCGAGCGCTTCGAGGTGCTCGAGCCGCCGGCCGAGTGGGGGCGTATCCCCGAGTGGGAAGTGCTCGATCCGGAGCAGGCGTTGTCGCTGATCGAGGCGTTGCCCGCCGATCCCGACATCGAGGGGCTGGACTGGCCGGGTGGTCGCTCGCTGGCGATCGTGTCGGCGGGCGCGCCCAGCATGCGGGTGTCGGTCAAGCGCGAGGGCCAGTGGTTCGCGATCGATGGCGAGCTCAAGGTCGACGAGACCCGGGTGGTCGAGCTCGCGCGCCTGATCGAGCTGGCCGGGCAGAACCGCAGCCGTTTCGTGCCGCTGGGCGAGGACCGCTGGCTGGCGCTGACCGACCGGCTGCGCCAGCAGATCGATGATCTCGCGGCGGTGATCGAGGCGCCGCGCAGCGCCCGCGCCGGCGGGCTGCGCGCGCCGATGCTGGCGGCCGAATGGATCGATGACGCGCTGGCCGATACCCAGCGCGACGATGCGGCACTGCGCGAGCGCCTGGACGCGCTGCACACCGCGGTGCAGACCACGGTGGGCGTGCCGGCGACACTGCAGGCCGAACTGCGTCCCTATCAGGCCGAAGGCTTCGAGTGGATCGCGCAGCGCGCGCAGGCGGGCTTTGGCGCCATCCTGGCCGACGACATGGGGCTGGGCAAGACGGTGCAGGCGCTGGCGCTGCTGCTGTCGCGCGCCGCACTGGGGCCGGCGCTGGTGGTCGCGCCGACCTCGGTGTGCGGCAACTGGATCGAGGAGGCGCAGCGCTTCGCGCCGAGCCTGCGTACCCGGCTCTACGGCTCGCCCGATTCGCGCGAGACGCTGCTGCGCCAGGCGCGCGAAGGCGATGTGATCGTGGTGTCGTACACGCTGCTGCAGCAGGCGATCGATGCCTTTTCCGCACAGCGCTGGACCACACTGGTGGCCGACGAGGCGCAGGCGATCAAGAACGCCAGCGCCAAGCGCAGCCAGGCGATCCGCGAGCTCAATGCCGACTTCCGGCTCGCGCTGTCGGGCACGCCGATCGAGAACCGCCTGGGCGAGCTGTGGGCGATCATGGGCTTCGTGAATCCCGGCCTGCTGGGCAGCGCGCAGCGATTCACCGAGCGCTTCGTGGTGCCGATCGAGCGCGACCGCGACCTGCGGGCTCAGCGCACCCTGCGCCGGCTGATCTCGCCCTTCGTGCTGCGCCGGCTCAAGTCCGAGGTACTGGCCGATCTGCCGGCGCGCACCGAGCTCACGCTGTCGGTGGCGCCCGAGGCCGACGAGGCCGCGCACTACGAGGCGCTGCGCCGCGAGGCGCTCAGCACCGCGATGACGGCGGGCGCCCGTGACCGCATCCATGTGCTCGCGCAGCTCACGCGGCTGCGCCGGGCGGCCTGCGATCCGCGGCTGGTCAATCCCGACCTGGGCATCGTCGGGGCCAAGGTGATGGCCTTCTCGGAACTGGCCCAGGAACTGGTGGCCAATCGCCACAAGGCGCTCGTCTTCAGCCAGTTCACCGACTTCCTGGCGCTGCTGCGCGCGCCGATCGAGGCCGCCGGCATCGCCCACCAGTACCTGGACGGCAGCACCCCGCAGGCCGAACGCCAGCGGCGCATCGCCGCGTTCCAGGGAGGCGAGGGCGATCTGTTCTTCATCAGCCTGAAGGCGGGCGGGTTCGGCCTGAACCTGACGGCGGCCGACTATGTGGTGATCGTCGATCCCTGGTGGAATCCGGCCGCCGAGGACCAGGCGACCGGGCGCGCGCACCGCATCGGTCAGAACCGGCCGGTGACGGTCTATCGGCTGGTGACGCGCGGCAGCATCGAAGAGCGGATCGTGGCCTTGCACCACGACAAGCGCTCACTGGCGCAGGGCATCCTCGAGGACATCGACGCGACCGCGCTGCCCTCGATGGGGGAGCTGATCGGGCTGCTGGAGGATCCGGAGGGCGGCTGACGGGGGGCGGCCGAGGGCTGTCCAACTGCCCAGCCCGCGCCGCCCGCCCAGCCCCGCCGGCGCCGGCCGCGCCGCTCGGTCGCGGCGCAGGCGGTCCCAGCCGGCCTTGCGCTTACTTGCCGGTGAAGACCGGTTCGCGGCGGGCCGCCATCGCGGCGACGCCTTCCTTGAAGTCTTCGGTCTTGCGCTGCCAGTCCTGCTCGATGCTTTCATGGGCGACCGCGGCGCGCACCTGCTCGAGCAGGCCCTTGCGCAGCGTGGCGCGGGTCGAGACCACCGCCAGCGGGGCCGAGATGGCGATCTCGGTGGCCAGGGCAATGGCGGCGTCGCGCAGTTGCTCGCGCGGCACCAGCACGTCGGCCAGACCGATGGCGAAGGCTTCCTCGCCGGCGATGCGCCGTCCGGTCAGGAACATCAGCTCGGTCTTCTGTTGGCCGATCAGGCGCGGCAGTGTCGCGGACAGGCCGAAGCCGGGGTGAAAGCCCAGCCGGTTGAAGTTGGCCGAGAACTTCGACTCCGGGCACGCCACCCGGAAGTCGGCCGAGATCGCCAGTCCCAGTCCACCGCCCACTGCGGCACCCTGGACCGCCGCCACCACCGGCTTGGCGCAGGCGAACATGCGGATGGCCTCGGTGTAGAGCGGGTTCAGCACACCCGGGCGACGCGTCTGCGCGTCGTCGTCGCGCTTGGAGAAGTCGGCGCCGGCGCAAAACGCGGTGCCCTGCGCGCACAGCACGATCGCGCGGCAGTTCGGATCCTTGTCGAGCGCCTCGTAGGCGTTGGCGATGCCCTCGATCAGCGCGAGGTCGAAAAAGTTGTGGGGCGGACGGCGGATCTCGACGATGGCGACGTGATTGACGAAGCTCACATCGAGGTCAGGCATGCTGGCGGCTTGGGTCATGGTGTGGGGTGTCCGTTCAGGCTGGTTGGGTGGCTTGGCGCGGGCGCCGGCCGATGCGCGGACGCGCGCGCATCCGCAAGGGGCGTCGTGCCGACGTCCGGATTCTCGATCCGGATCGACGGACGGGCAACAGTCGCGCTTGCTACCTTGCCACGCCTCGCGTCGGGCGGTGGTCCGATTCCGGGGCTACTGGTCATCGGGCGGCGGTTCGGACACCTCGCTGCGCGTTGATGCGGCCAACGCAGGGCGTCAGCCTTCAAATCTGCCACGGATTGATCACTGCAACGCCGGCTGCATTGAAAGGGCCCGTGTCGCGCGTGGCCACGGTCAAGCCGTTCGCCGCGGCAATCGCGGCGATGTAACCATCGGCGCTGGAAATGGCCAGCCCCGTCACGCGCGCCTTGGCCATCAAATTCGCGTAGGCCTGTGTGCAGCCCAGATCAAAAGGCAGCACTCGGCCAGAGAACAACGGCAGTACCCGCGTTTCCAGACTTTCCTGCAAGCCCATCAGACGCTTGCCTGGTGGCAGCAGCGCCAAGCCGGCGCGCAGTTCGGCCACGGTGATGGCCGACAGGAACAGCGTTTCCAGTGCCTGGGCGTCGAGCCACTCGGTGACACGGGCATCGGGTGACCGGCGCAGCGGCTCCGTCACCACGTTGGTGTCCAGAAGGATCATTCGAAGCTCACCGGGCGAGCGGGCGCCTTGCTGCGAACCTGGTCGAAGACGGAAAACGCTTCATCACTCAGCTTGGCCCGCCTGCCCAGGTCGGCCAGCAGCGAGCCCAGCTTGACCCGTCCCTGCGGGTTTACCGCAGCCTCCAGGATCTCACGGACCTCGGCCTCCATGCTGTGGCCGCGCTGGGCGGCACGCACACGCAGGGCACGGTGTACTTCGTCGGTTATGTTGCGCACGGTCAGCATGGCCATCTTCGTTTCCCTGGTACGCCTTCACTGAATGCATTTTACTTGATTGAAGGCATCAGCCCGGCAACCAGGGCACCGGCACCAGAAAGCGCGAGCCGACCGTTCTGATCGCGTTGTCCGGGCTGTTCAGCGACAGGGTCCGCAGCGCGATGAGCAGGCGACCCGCGACCGTGCTGCGCCAGAACCAGGTGTCGACTTGTCGCGCCGAGGGGGATTCATCCTGCGACTGCAAGGCTTCGCCGTAGAGGGCCTTGAGGTCATCGGCCATGAACCGCATGGCCAGCGCGCTCGATGAATGGGCCGCCACGGTGGGACATTGCCCCGCCAGCAACGCGGCCGCAAAGTCTGCGAAGGCCTCGGGCGGCTGGCCGGCAAGGCCGACGGTCGTGCGTGCGCTGCGCAAGCGGGCGGACTGCCAGAGCGGCAACACGCAGGCGAGTTCGGCCTGCAATGCGCCGGCCCACTGCGCAGGCGTCTCGAGTGGCCCGGGCTCGGGCAATGCCAGGGCGGCCACCCATCCGGCACGATCGCGGCCGCTGGCATCGTCCTGAGCAAAGTGCTCCAGGATGACCGGACCGTCAGTGCGCTCGAGCAGGCCGAGTGCCTGCAGGATCACGCTGCGCTGAAAGGCGGCGTCGCCCGGCGTCCCGAAAGGGCGCCCGAGCATGAACGGCACCATCACCGCCCGCGGCGGGCGTGTCTTTTCGACTTGCGGCAGAACCAGGGCAACAACCGTGGTCGGCAAACCGGCGGATTCGAGCCCATGTGCGAGCGCGCTTACGGCGCGCGTACACAGGGGTCAGACCGGTGCCAGCAGGACCGCGTCGACCTTGTCGGCATGCAGGGCTTGTGCGATGCCCGCGACCGCCTCCTGCAGGGCGACCGGGTCGGTCGAACCCATCACGGTGAAGTGGCGGGCAGCCACGCTGCCGATCAGTCCGGTCTGTGCCAGTTCTTCAAGCCGCTCGAGCGGAAAGACCACATTGGGGTCACGCTGGAATCCGCTGCGATCAAAGTTGATCGAGACATGGCTGGTCAGCAGCGAGCCGGGGCCGCGATCGAGCGGCACTTCGCGCGCCTCGCCCGAGCCAAAGGGAAAGGGGGCGTTGCCTGCGCCGATCAGGGCCGCGCTGCTCACGATGGCGACCCGACGCGCCGAGAGCGGTGGGCCGCCCACCCAGGGCGTGGTGTCGAACTGCGGGCAGGCGATGTCGCGGGCCGCGGTTCGAGTGGGTTCGGGAATGTCTTCGAGTCGAGCCATGCGCTGAGCTCCAACGGTTGATTTCGGCGCAGTCCTTGCGCTGCTTTGGCGAAAGGGTACTGCGATGGCAGCGCCGGCGCTTGCGCGAGGGTATCGTGCCCGAGCCGGGCGCCACGCCGCCGGGTAGCCCACGACGCGCACAAGCCTCGCCGCTGGCAAATGAACGCCGGCAGCCTGTCGCGGCCACATGAGCCACCGAACGATCTCAGAAAACGGTGCGTCAGGATGCCTTATGCGTCTGCGTCGAAGCGGCTGGGACGAACGCTGAACGCCGAAGGCGAGGCCGAGTTCGTCGCATTGCCGCAGGAGATGGGCTAGCCGGGGATCTACCCGCAGCACATCCTGCTGATCAGCTGAACATTGCCATTTGTACCATTGAGTGGTACAGTAACTCGTCACCGGATCGTTCGAATGATATTGAGTTTCAGAGACGTTTGGCTGCACAACTTCTTTGTCGGCGACGCGCGATCGAAGAAGATCCCTGCGGACCTCGAGAGCCGACTGTTTCGTAAAATTCAGATGATCGATGACGCGGCGACGGATCAAGACTTGCGAGTTCCGCCGAGTAATCACTTCGAAAAACTGCGCGGCAAGCTGGAGGGCTTCCATTCCATCCGAGTCAATCAACAATGGCGGTTGATATTCAGGTGGGATGGTTCTCGAGGCGAAGCACGCGACCTGTACTTGGACGACCACAGCTATTCGTGAGGCACAGCATGCTGGCTACAAAGCGCAAGCCGGCGAGCGTCGGCGAGATTCTGACGGAGGAATTCCTGGTGCCGATGGGCTTGACCCAGGGCATCCTGGCCGAGGCCATGGGCGTTCCTCGCAAGCACGTGAACGAACTGTGCAACGATCGTCGTCGCATCACTGCGCCAACCGCCCTCATACTCGCCCGCGTCTTTGGTAACAGCGCGGACTTCTGGCTCAACGTTCAGCGTCGCAGCGACCTTTGGGAGACGATGAACTCGCCAGAGGAGCGGGAGCGGATTGCAAGGGCTCGCTCGCTCAAAGCAGCCGCCTGATGGTTGGAATTCTGGGAGTAACAAGGGATGAGTTCGGACAATGACTTGAGACTGGTTGGGGTTGGATCCTCGCCTTACACACGCAAACTTCGCGGGGCGCTGCGCTTTCGCCGCCTGCCTTTCCGCTTTGTGATCATGGGGAGCAAGGAAGCGAGCGCGCTGCCTGAACGTCCGCTCCCGCTCGTGCCTTACCTGGTGCTGCCCGCCGCCGATGGCGGGTCGCTCACGGCGATCTCCGACACCACACCGATCCTGAATCGCCTGGAAGAGACCTATGCCGAGCGACGGCTCCGGCCGTCCGATCCCGCGCTGAACCTGATCGACCTGCTGCTCGAGGATTATGGCGACGAGTGGCTGAGCAAATGCATGTTCCACTATCGCTGGTCGTATGCGGCGGACATCAAGAAGGCGAGCGCCTATCTGCCCTACCGCAGGGCCATGCAGATCACGCGCGAGGAGGGCGAGCAGGGGGAGCGGGACTTCGCCAGTCGGCAGATTTCGCGCATCGGCGTCGTCGGCTCCAATCCGGTGACTGCGCCGATCATCGAGAGCAGCTGGCGTCGCTTCCTGGAGATCTTCGAGGCGCACATCCAGCACCAGCCCTACCTGCTGGGCCAGCGGCCCGGCGCAGGCGATTTCGCCGCCTTCGGTCAGATGACGATGCTCGTGATCACCGATCCGACCCCGTCCCAGGTCGCCATGGAGGTCTCGCCGCGGGCCTATGCGTGGACCGAAAGGCTGGAGGATGTGAGCGGGCTGGACGTGAGCGAGGCCGACTGGATCGACCTGTCCGATCCGCCCGCTACCTTGCGCGACCTGCTTGGCGAAGTCGGCCGGGTCTATGTGCCCTACATGATCGGCAATGCGAAGGCGATCTCGCGGGGCGCAAAGCAGGTGGAGTGCGAGGTGGACGGCCAGCCCTGGGTGCAGGAGTCATTTGTTTACCAGGCCAAATGCCTCGGCTGGCTTCGCAAGGCGTACGCCGCGCTGGACGAGACGGCACGCGGACGGGTTGATCGTCTTCTCCAGGGCACGGGCTGCGAGCCCTTGTTCGCGCCGCTTTAAAGCTGAATCGGGAAGGGGAGCGGAGTCGGTCCGCAACCACCCGATCAAGCTTTCAGGGTGGGGCAGACCGTTTCCCTGACCCCGCATCGCACGGGAAACCGTGTTGGCCATCCCCACGATCCGGTCGTCTACAGGGTGACCTTGCTTTCCGCAATCAACTGGCGCCACAAGATGACATCGCTCGTCTGTTTTCGGGCGAACTCGTCAGCCGACATGATGTGCGGTCGCGGCGCGTTTTGGCGCTGCTCGAAATACGTGATGGTTTCGGGCAAGGCCAGCCATTTATTGACGGCGGCATTCAGGGCATTCACGATCGGCTTGGGCGTGCCGACCGGCACATACATCCCGTAAACCGGTGCGATCGAGTAATCGATGCCCTGTTCCTTGAGCGTTGGCACATCGGGGTTTTGCGGCAACCGGACCGGCGACATCGCGGCGATTGCGCGGATCCGACCGTTCTGGAGGAAAGGAATGGGGGTCGCCGAGTCAATTGTTGAAATACCCAGGACACCGGACACGACGTCGGCAGAAATCTGCGCAACGGTTTTATAAGGAACATGGGCGAGTTCCATTCCGGTTCGCGCCTTGATCATTTCCATGATCAGGTGTCCGCCTGAAGCGACACCCCAGGAACCGTACGAGGCCGAGCCATTCTTGCTCTTCGCGTATTCAACCAGGTCCTTGATGTTGCGAATCGGCAGGTCGGGGTTCACGATGATGAGATTCCCGCCACCGCCGCCGATCTGCGCCACCGGCGTGAAATCCTTCAGCGGATCATGGGACATCTTCGGCTGCAGGATGGGGTTGGCGATCATCGCAGCCGAATAGGAGATAAGGACGTTATAACCATCCGGCGGCTGTCGCACGACCGCCTCATGCGCGACGATGCCATTCGCGCCCGGTTTGTTGTCGATGACCACCTGTTGTTTCAGTTCCTTGCTCAAAAACTCGGCCATCGGCCGGCCAAAAACATCCGCACCACCCCCCGCGCCACTCGGCAGCACGAGGCGGATCGGTTTCGAGGGCCATGCCGGCTGTGCGATGGCCGGCAGTCCGAGCAGGGATGCGGCCGGCACTGAAATGACCGACTTAATAAAATTTCGACGCATTTTGTCTCCTTCGTAAGTTCTTTGGACTTGTTTTTTGATCATTAAAATGACCTGCCGATGAGGGTCGAGCGGGTTGGCCTTACTATACATAAGCCCTTGGGCCGGTCAGCAGGAATTTCAAATGCCCTCAACCAGGCCCGGCAGGGGGACGCTACTCGCCGGTCATCCCCAATTCGGCCGAATACGTCGCGGCACTGGGCTGGCCGGTTGAGGGGCGCTTCGCGACGGCACGAGATACCCAATGCGCAAGGTCGTCGGTCAGGCCGCGCACGCGCTCGGACAGGTGGAGCGCCATGTTCCTCAGCAGCTGCGCGGCCACATCGGGGTGCTCCCGGAGCAGTTGGTCGAAGGCGGTCGTGGGCAGGAAGTAGGCGGTGACATCGGACTCTGCGACCGCTTCGGCCGACCGGGTCTCATGACTGAGCACGGCGATTTCACCGATCGTCACGCCTGCCGCAAACGAGACCAGACGCCGCGAGCTGCCCGGAAGTCGCAGGCCCACCTCGCCGCGCGTCACCGCATACAGGCCGTCACCGGGGTCGCCTCGACTGAAGATCACCGTGTCGCGGGGGAAGTGCACCACCGTCATCGAGGCCTCGACGGTGGCGCAAGTCGCCGGCGCCAGGCCGCGCATCAGCGATGTCTCCGAGAGCGGGATCGCCTCCTCGGAGGGGATCTGCAGTTTCAGCCGCTCGATCAGCCGGTCTTCCGCCTGCTCCAGGGCCCGGTCGACATCGTCGGAGAAATGAAGACGGTTCGCGCTGCCGGCGTCGGCCATGGCCTCCAGCAACTGGCGCCGACTGTCCCCCTCGGGCCATTCGGCGAACGTCATTCGACGTCCGTGTCGTTCCCAGTGGTCTGCAAGCTCGCTCAGGATGCGTGCGGCCGTGACGTCGATGTCCTGGACCTGCCGAAGATCGAGGATGGCAGAACCGACCGCTTCGGGAAGTTGCTGCAACCGGAGCTGCAGGGCGTCGGCGGTGCCGAAGAACAGCGAGCCTTCGAGCTCGAACAGCGCGATCTGTCGCCCCTCCCGGCGCAGTGCGTCTCGCACCTGGATCGGACGAACCTTCATGGAGCCTCGGGTTTCGCCCGTCGACAGGTGGCGTACCACGTCTCGCATGTTGGCCCGTACGAACAGCAGCACTGCACAGGACGCACCGATCAGGACCGCTGCGCCCAGGCCCAGCCACAGCGCACTCAGCGCCACGGCCAAGGTGACCGCCCAGTTGCCAAGCAGGGTGCGGGCCTCGCTTCGTGACGCGGCGGCTTGGCCTCGCCCCAGGCGTGCGAGGCCCTTGGGGGCGCCCCACAAGGCCGGCGCCACCATCTGCGCGCCCTGCAGCACCAGCAAGCCGCCCAGGGCGCTTTCCGGAAGCAAACCCAACCACTGCTGCCCGACCATCAGCACGGCCAGCATCGCCAGCGAATAAAGCAGCGCCACCTGCCGGCGCTCAGGTTGCGGCAGGACCAGCGCCAGGGTTCGTGCCGCGGAGGGCGACGATGCGTGCCCGCCGCACAGTGCCGTCGCGATATTCGCCAACCCCTGCGCCACCAGTTCCCTGTCGGCGCTTCGCCGCAGCAGCAGGCGGCCGTCGATGATGGAGGTGGTGATCAGCGTATCCATGCTGCACAGCAAGGCCAGCGTGACCGAGTAAATCGCCAGCAGGGTGCCGGTCTTGAAGTCCATGCTCGCGAAGACCCCGCTCACCGCCTGCGCCAGCAGTCCGAGCTCGAACGTCGGCAGCTGCGGCATGCCGAGGCTGCTGCCCCAACGGGCCTCTGCGCTGTGGAACATGAGCAGCTGGTGCAGCCCGGTGGCGGCGATCATCCCCAACAGCACCGGTGGCAGCCGTGGAAAGTGGCGCGCCACCAGCCAGCAGGTGGCGAAGGCACACCCGCCCACGGTCGCGGCCCCCCAGTTGGGGTCCAGGCCGTCGGCCGACAACGGGGATCCGAAGCGCTGGCCCAGCATGACGGGCAAGGCCGTGAGCAGCAGGAGCAGGCCGACGCCGCTGGTCAAGCCGAGCCGAACCGGATACGGCGTGAACTTGACCAGGTTGCCCAGTCCCAACCAGCCGAAGAGGCATTGCAGCAGTCCGGCGCCCATCAGGGCCCATGCAACACAGACCAGGACCTGCAGGACCCCCCGGTCGCCAGCGGCGACCGGGCTGACCACCAGGCTCGCCACCAGTCCCGCCGTCAACAGCGCCAGCGACGAGCGCGGCCCGCTGGCCAGCCGCCCCGCGCCCAGCGAATGGGCGACGGTGTTGGCAATGACCGCGCCGAGAATGGCCAGCGCCATTGCCGTGGGCCCGAAAGCCAGACCCAGCGGCGCCATCGCCATCAAGCCGTAGGCAGCATTCTCCGGCACGTTGGCCAGCGCTGCGGACACGGTTGCTGCCGCGCTGGAGGCCCAGCTGCGAGCTCGCGACAGAGCGGGCGACCGTGCTGCCGCTTTGACCGATGCATTCATCGAGGCGGATTCCAGAGTGCGCCGACCCAGACCTCTTCGAGTGCAGCGCGGCCTCGTACCCGCTGCGGTACCAGTCTGGTGAGACCTCGCTGCTTGGCCCAGCTGAGGGCCTGCGGTGCGGCGGCGATGAAGGCGCCCGACAGCGCCAGCGAGGCTTGGCTGGCTCGCGCACTTTCCTGCAGGCGGCTCGCGGTATTCACCACGTCACCGCTGACGGACACGCGGCGATGCCGATCTCCACCCAGCACACCCAACTGCACCGGCCCCGCATGGGCGCTGAACCGCAGGCCGAGTCCGGGCCATTCCGGACACGCGAGCACGGCTGCGTCGAGCTGTTCGATGAAACGCAGCCCCCGCTCGACATCGTCTGAGCCGGGCTCAGGCACACCGAAGACGATGAGCGCACCGTCCCCCGCAAAGTCCGCGATCATCCCGCCGCAGCGATCCGCTGCCTGTTCGACCAGGCCAGTGAACAAGGCGAGGAATGCGTAGGTGCGCTGCGGGCCCGAGCGCTCGGCGTGGGGCGTAAACCCCACGACGTCGACGAAAACGACCACGGCAGGCTGCGGTGGCCGGTGCTGCAGCGCGTGGGCTTGTGTGGCGAGTGTCTCCACCAGTGCTGGCGACTGAAAGCGAGCCAGGTTGGTGGCACGGCGGCGCTGATCAAAGCGCTGAGCGGCGGCACCCACCACCGCACCCAGTGTCAGGCACATCAACACCGTCGTTGCATCGATCCACCAGCCCGCCAGGAAAGCGGCCTGCAGCGCCGCTGCGGTTGCCGCCGCCACCAGACCGGTGGCCAGGGTGGCGGTGAGCTGGCCGATCTGCCCGGCGGCAAACAATCCTGCGACCGCGGCGAGCAGGCCCATCGAGACGCTGGCGAACCACACGACGCCATCGCGGCGCAGGGCTCGCCCCGTCAGCAGATTGGCAGCAAAGGTCGCGTGCGCCTCGACGCCGGGCATCGTCGCGTCGAACGGCGTGGCGTGCCGGTCGCCGAAGCCGGTGCCGGTCGCCCCCACGAAAACGATCTTTCCGCGAAGGTCGGCCTGTGACACGGAGGCGGCGGAAAAGGTCGGGATCGACCCCGTCGGGCCGTAGTAGTCCAAGGCGACCGTGCCGCGCAGGTCGAGCGGCAGCGTCATCGAACCGATCTCCAATCGCCCGCCGACGCCGTTGGCGCTGGCCAGGTATCGGGCAGGTCCCGCTTGCGCTGTCACGGCGGCGACTGCCAGTGCAGGCAGATGCGCCAGCCCTTGCGACGTACGCAGCGCCAGTACGGGTTGCATGCGGCGCAGCACCCCGTCCGGCCCGTGCACGACCGTCACATGGGCCGATCCGGCAGCCGCCTGCAGTGCCGGGGCGGCCCCCATGGCGGGAAGCGGGGACTGCGGCTCAGGCCCTGTGACGAGGCTCAAGCCACCGCGCTGCTGCAGCGGCGCCACCGGGGTGCCCGACGCGGCCTCGGCCACCCCGAGGATGGCCGCCCCACGAGCCAGTGCGGCGGCCAGTACAGAGTCGTCCGATCGACCATCCACGAGCAGAAAGTCGAGTGCCAGCACTTGAGCGCCGGCCGCCCACGCGTCGGCCACGACCGCGCCCAAGACCGTGCGCGTCGGCGGGAAGGTGGCGAATTTTTCGATGGCAGCGTCGTCGAAAGCGACAATCGCCACTTGCTGCGGCGCTGGCAGCGGGCCACGCATCAGGAACCTCGCGTCGAGCAGGCGCCCCTCGATGCCCTGCCAGAAAGCGCCTCGTTCGCCGGGTTGCCACAGGCCCAGCAGCAGCGCACCCACTGCGACGACAGCCACCGCCCCCAGTCGCTCCAGACGAAGCCGCCCCCGGGGCATCACCAGTCGGCGCCGAGCAGTTCGCCGAATCGAGCAATGCGGGGTGGTTTCCACTGGACCACCGGCTTGAACACACCGTTGTCCGACACATCGACGCCGTCGCCGGGGCCCAGCCTGACCGAGCCCCCGTCCGCCGACACGGCAACCGTGCCTTCGCGGGTGAACACTTCGCTCACGCCATTGCTCCAGCGCATCGCCCATTCGGTGGACCGCACCGCCGCCACTGCCGAGGGTGTGCGGACCCGCACACTGGTGCCGCTGCCCTTGAAGATGAAACCGACGATCCCATCCAGCAGATGCAACCCGAAAGTCTTCACCTCGGCGGCCAGCAGGCCCTCGACCGTGATGACGCTGTCGGGACCCAGCACCACCTTGAGGTTGTTGGCGCAGGCCATGGTGATGCGCGACTGCGATTGCGTGCGCATCGTGTCGGCGGCAGCAAGTGCCTGACCCATTTGCACCACACGTGGCGGTGCGCCGCCCGCCGAGACCATCGCGGTTCCCTCGATCCGCTGCACAACGCAGGCTCCGGGCGACTGGGCATGGGCGGGGTTGAGGAAGACCAGCAGGAGCGCCACAGCGATGCCGAATTGACAGCGTGCATGGATCATGGTGTCAATTTCCGTTGACTGAAGCGCATTGCTGTGGGGTTTTTCGCGCGCATGACTCGGGCGGATTCCAGGCGAGATGATCAGTGTCCGACTCGCATTTGTCGAGCAGAAGTCTCGCATACGGGCATTTCAAACGCCCTCGTCAAGGCCCGGCACGGTGCCCGGGCCGGCTCACACCGGATCGACCCGCTCGTAAAGTGTGACCACGCAGGCCCCGCCCAGGCCGAGGTTGTGCTGCAGCGCCAGCCGCGCACCCGGCACCTGGCGCGCGCCGGCGGTGCCGCGCAGCTGCTGGACCAGCTCGGTGCACTGGGCCAGGCCGGTGGCGCCCAGCGGATGGCCCTTGCTCAGCAGGCCGCCCGAGGGGTTGGTGACGATGCGCCCGCCGTGGGTGTTGTCGCCGTCTTCCACGAAGGCTTGTGCGCCGCCCTCGGGGCAAAGGCCGAGCGCCTCGTAGCTGAGGAGCTCGTTCTGGGCGAAGCAGTCGTGCAGTTCGACCACATCGAGCTCTTCGGGGCCGACCCCGGCACTGCGATAGACCTGGTCGGCGGCTGCGCGCGCCATGCTGTAGCCGACCACCTCGCGCATGTCGCGCTCCTCGAAGGTGGCCGGGGAATCGGTGGTCATGGCCTGGGCCCGGATGCGCACGCTGCGGTCTAGTCCATGGCGCTGTGCAAAGGCCGGCGAGCACAGGATGGCCGCGGCGGCGCCGCAGGTGGGCGGGCAGGCCATCAGCCGGGTCATGACGCCAGGCCAGATCATGGGCGAGGCCATGACTTCCTCGGTGCTGATCTCCTGGCGGAACAGCGCCATCGGGTTTTTCGCGGCGTGCCGGCTCGCCTTGGCGCGGATGCGGGCAAAGGTCTCCAGCGAGGTGCCGTACTGCTTCATGTGGGCCAACCCTGCGCCGCCGAAATAGCGCAGCGCGAGCGGGATCTCGCCATGGCCGACGAGCTCATCGGTGACCTCGTCGAAGCGCTCGAAGGGGCTGGGTCGATCAGGGAACTGGGTGCCGAGCGCACCCGGCTTCATCTGCTCGAAGCCCAGCGCCAGCGCGCACTCCACCGCGCCGCTCTCGACCGCCTGGCGCGCGAGGAACAGCGCACTCGAACCGGTGGAGCAGTTGTTGTTCACATTGAGCACCGGGATGCCGGTCATGCCCACCTCGTAGAGGGCGCGCTGGCCGCAGGTGGAGTCGCCATAGACATAGCCGACATAGGCCTGCTGGATCAGGGCGTAGTCGAGCCCGGCATCGGCCAGCGCGGCGCGCAGGGCCTGCGCGCCCATCACGGGGTAGGGCTGGTTGTTGCCCGGCTTGACGAACGGGATCATCCCGACGCCGGCGACATGGACGCTGCGGCTCATGGTGTCACTCCTCTGATGGGGTGGGTGCTCAGGCGTTGAGGTCGAGTTCGCGGTAACCGCCCGCGGCCACCGCGTCGGCCTTGGCGCGGAACTCGGGGCCGGTGCCGCTGTAGCGGGCGAGCACCCGTTCCGACTTGCCGTCGACATTGGAATTGACGCCGGTCATCCAGGAGTTGACCTCGTTGGAGAGCAGACCGATGGACGCCTTGCGAACGATCTCCATCCAGGCATCGACGCTCTCGGGGCGCACCTCCACCCGCGACAGCTGGTGGTCGCGCATGTGACGCAGCAGTCCGGCCACCCAGTCGACGTTGTACTCGATGCTGCGCACGATGTTGCCCAGCGCGCACATCGGGCCCATCACCATCAGCAGGTTCGGGAAACCGGCGTTCTGGATGCCGAAGAAGGTGCGCGCACCGCCACGCCAGAGATCCTGCAGCGAGATGTCGTCGCGGCCGCGCAGGTCGATGCGGTCATAGGCACCGCGCAGCGCATCGAAGCCGGTGGCGTAGACGATGATGTCGAATTCGAACTCGCGGGCCGAGGTGCGGATGCCGGTGTCGGTGACCCGGTCGATCGGGGTCTCGGTGAGATCGACCAGCTCGACATTCGGCTGGTTGTAGACCTCGTAGTAGCGGGTCTCCAGCGGCAGGCGCCGGGTGCCGAAGCCGTGGTTCTTCGGGATGAGCTTCTCGGCCACCACCGGGTTCTTCACCCGCTGGCGGATCTTGCGGGCGACGAAGTCGGACATCAGGGCGTTGGCCTCGCGATCGACCAGCACATCGCGGAAGTTGCCCATCCAGATGCCGAAGCCGCGCTCGGTGTAGCGCTTCTCCCAGAAGGCCTCGCGCTCGGCAGGCGGGACATCGACCGCGCGGCGCGGATCCGGGGTGTGGATGAAGCCGGCCGGGCTCTCGCGGCAGCGTTGCAGGATGTCGGAATAGCCGGCCTTGATCTCGCGCTGCTCGTCGTCGGTGATGGCGCCGTTGTGCAGCGGCGCACACCAGTTGGGGGTGCGCTGGAAGATGGTGAGATGGCCGGCGGTCTTGGCCACCTCCTGGATGGTCTGCACCCCGCTGGCGCCGGTGCCGATGACGGCCACCCGCTTGCCGGTGAAATCCACCGGTTCCTTGGGCCAGTTGGCGGTGTGGCAGGACACCCCCTGGAAGGACTCGATCCCGGGGATGCGCGGCAGCGTGGGCACCGACAGCGCGCCGATCGCGGTGATCAGGAAGCGGGCGCAGGGCTGGCTGCCGTCGTCGAGCTGCAGCCGCCAGACCCGCCCGGGCTCGTCCCATCGGGCTGACTCGACCTTGCGGCCGAACCGGATGTGCGGGCGCAGCTGGAAACGCTCGGCCACATGCTGGGCGTAACGCAGGGTTTCGGGCTGGGGCGCGAAGTGCTCGGACCAGCTCCAGTCCTGCAGCAGTTCGGGCGAGAACGAGAACCCGTAGCTGTAGCTCTCGGAATCGAAGCGGGCGCCGGGATAGCGGTTCCAGTACCAGGTGCCGCCGACATCGCTGCCGGCCTCGATGACGCAGGCGCTCAGGCCGAGCTCGCGAACCCGGTAGAGCTGGTACAGGCCGGCCAGGCCGGCGCCGATGATCAGGACATCGAAGTCAGGGGTGACAGGGGAGGCGGTGGCAGGGGTCATGGCGGCGTGGGGGGAAGGTGGATGGCTCAATCGGTGCTGATGATCGATTGTCGGATGGTTTTCGGGTTCAGGTCGCTCTCGGGCTTGATTTTCGAGGCGAACTGCGCCGGCTCGGGTATCGGTAGATTGCCATGCTGCATGAGTTGCGCGCGATTGGCCGGATTGGTCGCCGCCGAACGGATCGCTTCGGCCATCGCCTGGAGCTTCTCGCCAAAAAGATCAAGCACCGCCGGGGAGGGTCCGACAAGCACCGGGCTCGCCTCGTGGCAGTGTCGGGCGAATCCAGCGTTCTCGCTCAGAAAGCCATAGCCGGGCTGCCGCGCCGCATCGATCATCGCCTCGATGTCGAGGTAGGCCGCCGCGCCGCTGCCTGGCAGCATCAGGCGCGCATCGGCGGGGGCGTGTCTCATCGTCTTACGAGTGGATCGCAACGGTTCGAAGGCCGAGTTCGCCGGCAGCCCGTGCGATGCGGATGGCGATCTCGCCAGATTGGCGATCACGACGGATCGGAGCGGCCCTGCGTGACTTCCAGGGTGGTCGATGATGGGGCGCCCCTGAATCCTTTGGACTTGTTCTTTGATGATAAAGAAGCCCTGCCGACGATGATCGGACGAAATCAGAGTTCGACATACAAGCGCTTGAGCCGGCAGGCAGGAATTTCAAATGCCGTCAAAAAAGTCCGGTCGGTGGCTGCGTGTTCAGGCCCAGGTGGGTGAGGGTCTTGCGGATCCCCGGCCGCTCCAGGGCGGCCGCGACAGCACCGATCGCCGCATCGGCAGGGGCGGGAGGACGCGATCCACCCGATGCGCGGCGGTCTGCTCCAGGCGATGGCGTTCGTGATGCAGCGGCACGCCGGCGGGGCCGCATGCTGCAGTGCCCTCGCCCGGTGGTCCGTGATCGCGGGAGATGGGGACGCGACGCCTGAGGGCCGTGATGGGGACAGAAAAGGGCATTTGACAGCCCCATCCGTTGATGTAGGTCACGTCGGATTTCTCTATCTCGGTCAACAACAACGGCAACGTCAGCTCCTCCGGTTCGCTCTCAACCTTCACGCCCAGCCCGTTCCCGGTTACCAGCCAGTCGATGATTGCGCCTTACTGGAGCGATGTGGACTCACGCGGCACTTGCGCAGTCTATGTCGCCGCGCCCAGCGCGGATTCGGTGGTCGTCACCTGGAACAACGTCGGTTACTAAGCCAGCAGGACGGACAAGATCAACGACTCCCAGATGACGCTGTTGAACCGTGGCGACACCGGTGCCGGCAACTTCGACATCGAGTTCCGCTACCGGCAGTTGCAGTGGACGACGGGCAACGCGAGCGGCGGTACCGATGGCCTCGGTGGCACTCCCGCGCAGGCCGGGTACGACGCGGGTAACCAGACGAACTTCTTCACGCTGCCCGGTTCGCGCACGTCGGCCGTGCTCGACCTCGCGAACACCAGCAACATCAGCAACATCAGCACCGCGACGCCGGGCCTGTGGACGATGGCGATCCGGAACGGCGTCACCTCCGACGGCTCGAGCGCGTCGGCACCGCTGCTGCCGGTGATCGTGAACCAGGGCGGCTTCCAGTTCGACTTCAACATCCAGCAGAACCAGCAGATCTTCATCGATCCGATCGTCGCGATCGGCTACGACTACGTTGTCTCGAGCGGGCCGAACATCACGACTGCGCTGTTCCCGACGATCCCGGGCGATATTGACGGCTACCAGGTGCGCACGCTTGGCGACGTGCTGCTCGGCACCGTATTGCCCGGGCAGGTCTTCGACTTCGCTCTGGGTGGCGTCAGCGGATTCCTGCTCACCGGCATCGATCCGGGTGCACTGCTCGATCCGTCGAACCCGACCGCGTTCGTCACCGGTCTGAGCTTCGTCAGCGCTGGCTTCGTGCAGATGTCGCAGAACCCGATCTCCTTCAACTAGCAGCCGAACGGGCAGGTGCCGGTGCCGGCCGCGTTGCCGCTGATCGCAATCGGTCTCGGGGCGCTAGGCCTTGCCGGTCGGCGTCGCACGGGCGTGGCCTGAACGCCGTGCGGGTCGCCGACCTGCATCCTGGGGCGCGGTCCGCGCTCGCGGCCCTCGGCGTGGCGTTCGCTTTCGCCTCGCCCTTCGCTTTCGCCGCTCCCTTCGCGTCGGCGATGACGCCGTCCGGCCCCGGCGTGGCCGTTCCCGGCGCGCGACCCGTGGTCCTTCGGGAAGAGCGGTTCGCGTCGTGGGGACTCGTCTGCGAGGTCGCAGCCGATCCGACGGGCCGCGGGTCGGAGCGGTGCTCGATCTCGCAAGCGGTCTCGCTCGATCCCGGTCGCACGAAGGTGGTTCTGGGCGTTGTCGCCGACTATCTCGACTCGCCCGACGTCCTGACACTGCGTTTCCGGTTGGCGCCGACGGCCGAGCGGCGAGCAGGGATCGGACTCAAGGTCGACGACCGGCCGGAGATGCGCCTGCCGCTCGATGACTGCAATGCGCAGCGGTGCGAGGCCGCAGGCCGGCTACGGGGCGAGGCGCTGAAGCGGTGGCGTGAAGGCAAGGCCGTGCAACTCGCCTTCATCGACACGTCATCGGGCCGGCAGGTGCTGCTGCCGATTGCGCTCTACGGCTTCGTCTCGGCGCTCAACGCGCTGACACGGCTGCATCGACGATCCGTCGACCGTCGACGATGAGAGCGGACTAAACGTCAGCCATAGCGATGGTCGGAAGGAGGTCAGCTACTACCTCCACGCTCTCCGCTGGTCTCCGGAGAGACAGCGCGATCCGACAGTGCTCCCCATCAGCGTTCGGCAATCGTGCGAGGCGCTACGCACCTTCTTGATGGCGTGCGCTGTGCCTGGGGCGTCGGTGGTGTACATCGCGTTCGAGCACGGACTGAACCCGAACTTGGTGCAGCGCTGGTGTCGCATGTCCGAGGGGTACGAAAGAAGCGCGCAGGTGATGCCAGGCGCTTCACAGATCGTGTCGTCGTCGTTTACAAGTTGTACATGGAGCGGCCGACCGTTGCTGTCGACAGCCAAGAAGAGCACGCGTTCGCATGCAGAAATGCACACATACATATGAGTGAATGGTAAATACTACGGAGGTACGGCTCAATGAGGCACCTCATCCGTGCGGACTTGTTCGAATGGGTCTTGTGGGCTTTTTCAAAATTCGTTAGAAAAGCCAAAGGGTCGCGCAGCCACTGGTTAGGGGCGAACCCCTTGTATTTCAATGGAGCTATCGATATCCCGCTGGTTTGGGAAGAAAGCAGGGCGCAGAGCATGAAAATGCATTTTCAGCGACATGACCAGTGCTGCCTGAGACGCAACTTGAATCGTCTCGACCCGGGGTGCGCGCCTTATCGTTTTCTTGGTCAATAGGTGTAATGCCGATTTGATTTAATCAATAAATCAAAACACCGCTGTATGCCGACTTCGCGCAACAACGTAAGCCGCTGTGATCTAGGCCCTTCGTTATCGGCAGATTTTCGTCAATCCAAGTACAAAAAAGCGATCACGATCCGGTGTGGAAGGTTTGCTTTTTTGGCAATCTCAAATTTCCGTTGGAGAGTCGCTCGAATCAATTCGGGTTTGATGAGCCAGAAATTAATCTGATAGACGTTTGGTCGATTCTTCAAAAACGTGAGCGACCAATGACTCCAGTTCGAATAGCTGCGATTCAAGTGATATTGAACTGTATACTGGAAAGAGTGAATTAGCGTGATCAAACGACTTTTAGATATTGTTGAGTTGAATTATGGCACCTATCGGGGCATGATCCGAAGTTGGCTCTCGCAGATCGAATGGATTTTCGGTGGCCTTGATTGCTGGACTGAAGTGGATTTTAGTAATGTTAAGAGGTTCGTATTTGTTTGCCAGGGAAATATTAACCGAAGCGCATTCGCTGAATTTGTGGCGCGGAGGCATGGATTGCACAGCATTTCGATCGGTCTTGCGACGACTACAGGCGCGCCCGCGTGGCGAGTGGCTATGACTCAAGGTGCGCTACTCGGGTATAACCTAAGTTCTCATCGCGCGACCGATATTAAAGACTATAAATATACCGACGGGGACCTTCTGCTGGCGATGGAAGTCCGTCATGCCCGGCGATTGGTAAGGATGGGAATTCCCAAGAGTTCTATCGCCATGCTGGGGTACTGGGCAACTCCTCGACGAATTCATCTGCACGATCCATATCAATTGCCTGATAAGTATTTTGCAAGTTGCTTCGTCATGATCGAGTCTGCGGTCCGTAATATTTCGCAGCGCCTCGACGAGTGTAAGCTGCCCCATTGATTGGCGGCGTCGTTTATCGTGTTCCGAAAGCAGTGGTAAATGGCGATCGGGATTTATGGTGTAATCAGGCGCGTGTACGCGTTTTTCAGACTAGCGGAGTGCTGACGTTTCCGAGAGGCTCGAATTATATTGTGGGGTTGAGGGATTAAAATGATGTAGTGCCAGCCAAATTAATCTTGGCGGTCGAATTGCGCTAATCTATAGAGCGAGAGCTTGTTCGGCTCCGGATTTTTGGCGCGTGCGTGTTTCCAGTATTTTCGAATTGCTTTGTGTTCTTCTCGAAGGGTTGGGAAAGTGAATGTTTATTTGAGCTTCGACGTCGAAGTCTGGTGCAATGGCTGGAGCGAGTTGGATGTCCGATTTCCTGGTAGCTTCGATCGTTATGTGTACGGTCGCTCAAGTCGAGGTAACTTCGCTTTGCCGAAGACGTTAGAGATATTAAATAGATATGGACTTCGCGGCGTTTTTTTCGTAGAGCCGCTGTTTTCCGCGAGATTCGGAGAGATTTATCTTGATGAAATTGTTGGGCTTATATCGAGCGCCGGGCATGACATACAGTTGCATTTGCATCCTGAGTGGGTGGATGAGATATTCCCCGGTTTAATTGATGATTTTAGAGTAAAGCGTCAGTATTTAAGTGCATACACGCAAGAGGAGCAATCCGCATTGATTGCGTGGGGTAAGAGGGCTCTGGAAAGGGTTGTTAAGCATAAAATTACCGCGTTCCGGGCAGGTAGTTACGCGGCTAATAGCGACACGTATGTAGCCTTGGCTGAGAATGAAATCTATATAGATAGCAGTCTTAATGCGTGCATGCCGATAGATGGGTCGGACATGCGTGCGGCTGTCGCCGCGGGTGCGCCGTGGCGTCAGGGTAATGTGTTGACATATCCTGTTACAGTTTTTCGGGATGGTTTTGGACGCTATCGCCCAGCACAAGTCGGTGCTTGTTCTTTTGAGGAGCTAAAGCAGGCGCTTCTGGACGCCGCCTCCAATGGTGCTGAGCATTTTGTCATTGTTTCTCATAATTTCGAAATGCTCAAGACGGGTCGGTCGGCTCCGGATCTCATCGTGGCAAATCGTTTCGAGCAGTTGTGCAAGTATCTTTCCGTGAATTCGGAAGTGTTTAAAACCAGTAGTTTTGATCGAGTAGATTCGGGGTGTCCATGGGTGACGCCAACCGTTAGTTTTGCGGCTACTGGCCGCCGCTTTATTGAACAGTCTCTTCGCCGCATGTTTTGAACTATGGACCGTTCATTTTCGATATATCTTGATCTGGTACGAGTCTGCGCTGCGTGCCTTGTTTATCTTTATCATAGCAACCAACGTTGGCTGACTGAGGAAAAGTTGCCGCTGAGCAACTACGGACACAGTGCAGTCGTTGTTTTTTTTGTTCTCTCTGGTTATGTCATCGCCTATGTGGCCGACGTAAAGGAGCGCGATTGGATTCGTTATACGTCCAGTCGAGTGGCGCGAATTTTCTCGGTTGTGCTGCCTGCTATCGGCATAACTGTCGCACTTGATTTCCTTGGGAGAACTCAACTCCCCGGGATCTATGGTTATCCATTCGACAATTTTGTCGCTCGAATTGGGGCCAGTCTTTTGATGCTAAACGAAGTCTGGTGGATATCGATTACTTATTTTTCGAATGTGCCTTATTGGTCAATAGCTTTCGAATTTTGGTATTATTTTTTATTCGCGCTGGTCGGATTCGTTCCTGGTCCGAAGAGATGGGTGTTTGCAGCTGCATTGTTGCTGGCTCTTGGCCCGAAAATAGCGTTATTAGCGCCATTATGGTGTTCCGGGGTGTTGCTTTACCGGTGGCGTAGTTTGAGGTCATTATCGCCCTTTTGTGGGTGGATTTTTTATCTGCTTTCTTCGGCGGCGATCTTTTGGATTCACGACGCGGCAGTTATTTCGTATTTGAATTCATTGGTTGAGGGTTTGGTCGGTAGGCATTATTATATTCAGATGACGTTCGCGAAGTTTTTTATCTCTGACTATTTGCTTGGCTTCTTGGTCTTTGTTAATTTTGCGGGGATGCGTAGTGCATCGCAAAGTATTTCAGGAATTCTGGTTTTTCTCGAGCGCCCGGTCAGGTGGCTTGCTGGGTATACATTCACACTTTACATCTTGCACCAGCCGTTATTTTTGTTTTGGGGGGCGGTATTGAAGGGGGATCCTACTTCCTATTATTTTTGGTGGAAGACAACGGTTTTAAGCGGGGCATGCGTTTTGGTGATCGGATACATGACTGAGAGGTTCCGTGGGCAGATCAAGCCCGGGGCGGAGCGTTTCTTGGGGTACGTCACAAGCGCTCATAAAACCAGGCTGCCAAATGGGTGACCGCTTGCGGAGCAGCCTCTGTATAGTCTTGGGTGTGGAGAGCCAAATCGGCCTGGCCATTCTGCGGGAGTTGGGCAGCGCTGGCGTTCGGGTGATTGCTATTGCACACACGAATAGTGCAATTGGACTATGGTCGAACTACACCTGGAAGCGGGTGGTTGTTGGCCCGCCGCGAAGTGAGGCAGTTCTGGCTGCGATTCGCTCGATAGGCGATGAGTTCGGTCCTTGCAGCCTGATTACCGTCAGCGAGTCGAATTTGTTGTGGTTGAGCGTGCATCGTGAAGCGCTTGGCTGTGTCGTGCCAGCTATCCCACCGGCAGATGCACTGGCATTGGTTCTAAACAAAGATTTGACGTTACAGGCAGCTGCTGCCGTTGGGCTGAGAGTTCCACGCACGGCTGCGCCGACTTCGTTCGGCGAAATCGAACGTCTTGCTGATGAATTTCCGTTCCCTGCCGTGCTCAAGTGGTCTGATCCAAACTCGATAGCGCCGCAGCTCGCAGCTGAGGGGCTGGAACTCCTCAAATCTGAATACATCTACGATGGCTCGGAACTTTTAGAAGCTTCAAAACGCTATCGCGCTATAGATCAATGGCCCTTGGTGCAGCAGTACTGCCCAGGTCGAGGACTGGGCCAGTTTTTTTTCATGCACTCTGGGCATGCTCTTCGGCGATTTCAGCATATTCGCATTGCTGAATGGCCTCCCGAGGGCGGATTTTCATCAGTTTGCGACGCCGTTCCGCTCGAGAGTCATGTGGATCTACAGGAATTGTCTATTGCGCTCCTGAGAAAGCTTGGCTGGGAGGGGGTGGCAATGGTGGAGTTTCGATTTGATGAAACGACTGGGCAGGCTTATTTGATGGAGATAAACGGTCGTTTCTGGGGTAGTTTCCCACTCGCGACCCATTCGGGAGCGAAGTTTGCTTTGTTGGCGCATTGTGCGGCAATTGGTGCTCCGTTTCCGAGTTTGGCACTTCCACGCGACGATTTGCGCTGCCGGATGGTGGCGACCGAAGTAAAGCGATTGGCTCGGATTTTTTTTTCGCCGAGCAGAATTCGTGATCGTAGTTTTAAAGTCAGGCCATTAACTGAATTAGCAAGATTCATAGCGGATTTTTTTCGTCCCAATGTCCGATACTATGTCTGGAAATTTATGGATCCGATGCCATTCGTTGTTGACTTGATCAACTGGATGGTAAAGCGTCGATCTACTTGAGGGAGATTTTTCAATCGGCATTGCCGATAGTCTCCTCGCTGCCCGATCTTTCTGTCCCGCTCGTTTGTTTTTTCATGGTTCAATGGCTACTCTTGGCAAGGAGTCGGCTAGGCATATGAATAGCTCTTTCGGAGGTGAGCCGGTTTATCGATTTTCGCTTAATTGCGCAGGGAGTGCGTGTCTTGCGGTTGATGTCGTTACACACCGCTGCCATTAACTGGTTTTTACGGGTGCTGTGGAAGTCGTATCGTCCGGTGCGTCTCGGCGGTGGCTTTTTCATCGACGCGGCAATCAGGTGATTTGTGTCGTTCGATTGCGGAGTTCGCGGGCATGAGAACCGGCGTAGACGGTTCAACAAGGCCAGCGCTGCGGTCTTTGTTAACAGATTTCCTTGGTGCCTTTGAGCCTGTTCTCCGGGGCTGGCATCGTTAAAACCGAGACGCATCAGCTATCGCTCTATCGAATCACCCCCAGCAACTCGATCTCGAACTGCAGCGTCGCATTCGGCGGAATCACGCCGCCCGCGCCGCGCTCCCCATAGGCCAGTGCCGGCGGGCAGGTCAGGGTGGCCTTGCCGCCCGGCTTCATCTTCTGCACGCCTTCGGTCCAGCAGCGGATCACCCGGTTCAGCGGGAACTCGGCCGGCTGGCCGCGCTTGATCGAGCTGTCGAACTCCTTGCCGTCGGCCAGCACGCCGCGGTAGTGCACGCGCACCGTGTCGGTGGCGCTCGGGCTGGCGCCCGCGCCTTCGGCGGTGGCGCGATAGACGAGTCCGCTGGGCAGGACAGCGGCGCCGGGTTCGCGGGCGGCGCGCGCGGCCAGGTCGGATGCGGCCGGTGACTGGGCGCCGGCTGGCAGGGCGGCGAGGGCGAGCAGCAGGACAGCGAATGTTTTCATGATCGATTTCGGTGGAGGTCGCAAAGGAGCGCCGATGATCCGCGCAACCGGTCCGGCGTGCAAACCGCGACGATTTCCACCGCCCCCCGGGCGCCGGGACTAGGTCTTCGGCGCAATAGGCAGGGCACTTCCGCCAGCGTCAAATGCTCCCACGCATCCCGCGTAACAAGGAGCTTCTGATGACTTTGCGTTCTACCCGTCGGCTGGCCTGCCGTCCCTCCCGCTGCGCGTCCCGGCGGCCGTCGCGCCGCGCTTTCCGCTGTACCGGCCAGGGCATGACGGAGTACATCATCATCGTGGCGCTGATCGCGGTCGCCGCGATCGGCATCTACACCCTGTTCGGTCAGACACTGCGCAACCAGACGGCGGGGCTGGCGCTCGAGTTGTCCGGTCAGGACGCGGGCGTGGCCATCGGCAGCGCGCAGGTCAATGCGATCACCGCGCAGACCAATGCCAATGTGCGCAAGGGGCTCGACACCTACAACGCGGCCAATCGTCCGTAAGTCGCGCAGCCCAGCCTGCATCGCGCCCAGACCATGTCCTCGCGTCCCATACCCCTACGCGCACCGGGCCGCACCGGCTCGCCGACGCAGCGCGGGCAGGCGCTGCTGCTCGCGCTGATGCTGCTGTTCGCCGGCACGCTGGGCTTGTACCTGATGTTCAGCGCCGGACAGGTGCTGGCCACTCGCCAGCGGCTGAACAACGCGGCCGACGCGGCTGCCTACAGCGCGGCCGTCTGGCGCGCCCGGGTCATGAACTACCAGGCCTACGCCAATCGCGCGATCGTCGCGCAGGAGGTGGCGGTGGCGCAGGCGGTCACGCTGGTGTCGTGGGCACGCTATTTCCAGGCCTTCGCGGGCACCGCGTCGGCGCTGTCGGCGGCGTATCCGCCGGTGGCCACGGTGCTGGCGGTCAGTCGCGAACTGGCGGCCGATGCGAGCGAACTGGCGCAGATGGCGGCTGGCGAGGAGATCGTCGCCCGCGCTGCCCATGCGCGGCTGCTGGCGGCGGGTCAGGAACTGATGCAGCTGGCGGTCGGCACCTTCGCGGCCGGGGCGGTGGCCAATGAGGTGGCGCGTGCGAATGACCCCCGCTTCTTCGCCTTTGCGCTGGGGGGTGACGGCGGGCCGCTGGCGTCGCGCCCCTATGAAGCCGATGACCGGGCGCGTTTGCGCGAGGTCGTCACCGGGTCGCTGGATCCCTTCGTGGGCGGGCCGCGCGGTCTGGACATGACGCTGCTGCCGCTGCCCAGCCTGTGTTTCGGCAACCCGATTGCCGGACCCGGCAGCTGGTTCAATGAACTGCGCAAGCGAGGGGGCACGGTGATGGCGCCCGACCTCGAGCGCTGGGAGGCGGCCGATACCCATTCGCTGCACACCCACGTCCCTCGCCACGGTTTTCTGGGGCTGTTTCGTGGCTGCCGCTTGACCGAAGCGCTGCCGCTGGGTTGGGGCGCGGCCGAGGCGGGCGGATCCGGGACGGGGGAAGGGGCGGGCGTGTTGCAGGCCGATCCCGGTGGCACCCGGCTCAACGGGTCGGCCACCGCGCTGGCCGAGGCCGACAGCGCGGCGCGGCCGGTGCCCGGCCTGTCGGCCTACCCGGGCCTCCCGGTGGTTCGCGACCTCGACTATCCGGCGCTGCCCGACTCGCGCTTTCCGATCAGCCGGGTGGCGGTGCTGGCGCGCACGCAGGGCGCCGATGCCCGCACCGCCGCTGCCCTGAACGTGGGCACGGGGCGGCTGCGGCTGACCGAGCGTTTCGCAGGCGGACGCCTTTGGTCGCTGGCGTCAGCCGAGGTCTATTTCCGCCGTCCCCCCGCCGCGCCGAACGAGGACCCGGCGCTGGCCGAACGCATCGAGTACGCCAGCCTCTACAGCCCCTATTGGCAGGCGCGTCTGGCCGAACCCACCGAGGCCGAGCGTGCGCTCGCGCAGGGCTATGCGCGTTGAGCGGCGGTTGGGTTGCGCGGGGTGGCGAGGGGCGCGCGGATGGCGCGGGAAGCGCATGCAACGTAGGCAGCATGGGCAGCGCGGGCAGGCGCTGCTGGAGTCCTTCGTCGCCCTGCTGGCGCTGGTGCCGCTGCTGCTGGCGGTGCTGTGGCTGGGGCGGGTGCTGGCGCTTCGGCAGGCGAGCATCGAAGCCAGTCGTTTGCTGGCCTTCGAGTGCACGGTGCGCCCCCAGGCCTGCGCCGACCCAGCCGCGCAGGCGCGGCTGGCCGACGAAGCGCGCCGGCGGGTGTTCAGCCGTGTCGACGCGCCGATCCTGAGTGCAGAGACCCTGGCCGACTCGCCCGCCGCCGACGAGCGCAATCCGTTGTGGGTCGATGCGGCCGGGCGCCCGCTGCTGGCGCGAATGAGCGATGTCGCGGTGAGCGTGTCGGCACAGCGCTTCGATGCTGGCGGCGCGGTGGCCACCGGCGGGCAGGGTGGCGCTGCCGGGGCCCTGCTAAACGGGTTGTCCTCGCTGGCGGGACCGGCGCATTTCGGGCTGGCCCTGAGCGAGGGCCTGTTTGCCGCCACGGTGCAGGTGGCGAGCGTGCCGGTGGCGGGGATGCGCATGGCTTTCCCGGGGCTGCAGATGCAGGCGCGCACCGCGATTCTCACCGATGCCTGGAACGCCACCAGCGCCCGCGGTCTCGAGGCCGGCAGCTCCCAGTCGCGGGTCGATCGGGGGGCGCGTCTGCCGGCGCTGCAGGAAGCCGCGCTCGATGCCCGCTATCTGCCGGTGCGCGGTCTGATCGCCCTGATGGAGGCGGTCGGACTGGAGCCGACCGGCGGGGCGCTGCGCTACCACCAGTGGGATGTGACGGTCGTGCCGCCGGATCGGCTGGGTGGCGGGTCGGCGCTGGCGGTGGACCGCGATCGGGGGCGGCCATGAGTGGCGCGGTCTTTCTGGTGCCTCTGTCATCGGTCAGCGGCTTGGTCTGGGTCGTGATCCGGTGGTCGCTGCGGTTGGCCGCGCTCGGGGCGGCGGGCGCGAGCGCAGTCGCCTCGCCGTCGGGCGAACTCCCCGCGCTGTCCCGCGTCCCCCTGCCCGACGGGTTGCGCGTCGAGCGCCTGGTCGACGATGCGCGGCTCGACGGTCATGCCGTCGCCATCCGACGCCTGCACAGCCCGGCGTCGTGCCAGGACCTGCAGGCGGCGATTGCCTCGGTGTGGCGCGGGCGGCTGTCGCCCCATGTGCTGGTGCGGCAGGCCGATGAGTCGCCGATCGTGTCGGCCGCGCTGCCGGCGGGCTTCATCAGCGTTCAACTGCAGCCGCTGGTCGATGGTGGCTGCCAGGGGCTGCTCAGTCGCTGGCCGCTCGAGCGACCGCCGGTCGCGGCCAACCAGGCGCGCATCGAGTCGCTATTCCCCGGCTGGCCGGCGCAGGTGCGTGTGCTGCGCCAGTTCGACGATCGCGGCGCGGCGGGTCCGTCTGCCGGCAACACCCAGCGGGCGGGCACCGTCATCGGGGTCTCGAGCCTGTCGGTCGCGCGCCTGCTCGATCTGTTTCGCGAGCGCTTGCTGGCGCAGGGCTATCGCCTCCAGCCGTCGGTCTCCACACCCGGAGGCGCTTCGCCATCGACCCTGATGGCCGACAAGCCCGGTGCGGCCCTGGCCCTTTTTCTGAATGACCGCGGCGAGTCGACCGAGGTCGTCCTCATCCTGGATCGGAGATCACCATGACATCAGCCGCCCTGCGGCGAGCGCCGCGTCTGCCGGTGCCCGTTCGCCGCCATTGCCTCGGCCAGAGCGCGATCGAGTACCTGATCTTGCTGACCCTGGTGGGTATCAGCCTCACCCTGGGACCGCAAAGCCCGCTCGAGCAGGTCTTCCTGGCCATCGGCAACCACTACACACGGCTCACCGATGCCGTGTCGCAACCATGAGCGCGGCCTGGCGTGAACGGGTGGCCGCTTGGCCTGCGCTGGCGATTGGCTTGTTGCGGCGGCGTCGCCAGCCGTTGCTGCTGGCGGCGGCACTGGGCCTGGGCGCGGTGGCGGTCTTCGGCGGACGCGGCTACATCGGCGAGCAGATCGCGCTGGAGCGTGAGCGTCTGCAGCCGCGCCAGCCGATGGTGACGATCGTGGTGGCCCGCCAGGACCTTGCGCGCGGCGATTCGGTCAGCCCCCAGACCATGGCGGTGCGCGAGATCCCGCGCGCGTATCTCGCACCGGGAACGGTGCTGCCCGAGCGCTTCGAGGGATTCACCGGCGCCCGTCTGCTGGCACCCGTTCGCGCCGGCGAGCCGCTGCTCCAGAGCGTCCTGGAAGGGGCCGATGTCAGCACCTTCGCGGCCAAGGTGCCGGCGGGCGTGCGGGCGTTCACTGTGGTGGTTGACGAGGTCAATTCGTTGTCGGGGATGCTCCAGCCGGGCGATCGGATCGACCTGCTGCTGTCGGCGCGGCCGCCGGCGATCGGGGCCTCTATCCAGCCGCCGGAGATCACTCGCGCGTTACTGCAGGACATCAAGGTGCTGGCCACCGGTCGCCAGGTCCGTCCGGGCGGTGATGAAAAAACATCGCGCACCCATGGCGCGATCACCGTCGAGGTCACTCCGGCGCAGGCGCAGCGGCTGGTGGTCGCCCAGCGCAGCGGCAAGCTCACCGCCACGTTGCGCAATCCGCAGGACCGCGAACCGGTGGCGCAGGCCTCGCTGGATGTCTACACCTTGCTGGGTCTGAGCCCGCCGGCTGCGGCGCCGGTTGCCGCGCCGGTGGCGATGCCCGTGCGCGCGCCGGTGCCGGTGGCTCGCGGCGCGGAAATCTTCATCGGCGGGCAGGGGGCGCTGAAGGCCCGGCCGATGGAGACAGGGGCTGCGGGGGGCGGTGAATCGACGGGGGTGCCGGCTGCGTCGTCGTCGTCGGTCGTCGCGCTCCCGATGCAGCCCCCGCTTTCCGCCATCCCCGTTTTCCCGAGCTTTCCCACCCTCCCCACTGGCAGGCAGCCATGAGTCTTCATCCCCGCACGTGGTTCATGTGTCTCGGTCTGGCCTCCTGCTCGCCGGTGCCGGCGGGCGCACAGGGCCTGGCCGATGCCGACGCCAGCATGGCCGTCCACCGGTTCGTCACGTCGGCCGACGCCACCGATGCCCGAGCACCGCAAGCGCGGCCACCGCTCTCGCTCACGCTCTATGTCGGCCAGGCGCATGTGCTCAACGAGTCCGAGATCCGCCGCATCGCCATCGGCAACGGCAAGGTCATCCAGGCCACCGCGCTCGACGAGCGCCAGGTGCTGATCGTTCCCGAGTCGCCCGGCCAGAGCACGCTGCATCTGTGGGGGCCCAACGGACCCGAGCGGCTGATCGTCGTCACCGTGCTGTCGGCCGATGTCGGACGACTGGTCGCCGAGGTGCGCGGAATGCTGGGCGAGCCGGCCAACCTGCGGGTGCGTCCGGTAGGCGACAAGCTGGTCGTCGAGGGCGAGAACCTGACCGAGGAGCAGGGCGCGCGCCTGCAGGAAGTGGCCAAGCGTTACCCGCAGGTGGTGAACCTGGCGAGCAGGGTCGGCTTCGAACGCATGATCGCGATGGAAGTGCGCATGGTCGAGATCCGTCGCGAGTCGCTGGAGAACATCGGCGTGCGCTGGAGCGGCTCGGCGCCTGGTCCCAGCTTCGGGATCGTCGGTGACCTCAAGCGCAGCGCCGCGCTGTCGGCGGGCGGCACGGCCGATGGCGCCGGCGGCATCGAGGGGCGCGCGCGGGTCGGGGCTTTTGCGACCGCGCTGGGCATCGCCTCGTCGATCACCTCGATCGTCAATCTGCTGGTCCAGCGCGGCGACGCGATGATCCTCGCCGAGCCCAGCCTGTCGTGCCGCAGCGGCGGATCGGCGCGCTTTCTGGCCGGCGGCGAACTGCCGATTCCCTACTCCAGCGGCCTGGGCAGTACCAGCGTCGTGTTCAAGGAGTACGGGGTGAAGTTCGATGTCAGCCCGACCGCCAACAGCATGGGCGTGATCGCCGCGAAGATCGCCACCGAGATCTCCGCGATCAATTTCGATGTGCAGGTGAAGGACATCCCCGGCATCTCGAAACGGCGGGCCGAGACCGAGGTCAACCTGCGCGAGAACGAGACCCTGGTGATCGCTGGTCTGATGTCCGATGAGAGCGCCCGCAACGTCGACCAGGTGCCCGCGCTGGGCGAGTTGCCGGTGCTGGGAAAGCTCTTTCGCTCGCGGGCGTTTCGGGATCGGCAGACCGAGCTGGTGGTGTTCATCACGCCGCGCTTCGTGGGCGGCGTGAGCGAGCCGCTCGCGCGCGATGACGCCGCCGATGTGCAGAGCGCCCGCCAGCAGGCGGCCACCGTTCGCGAGCGCGCCGAGTGGGCCCGCGAGCGCGCCCGATTCGTGGAGTAAGCCGATGATCATTCTCACCATCGAAGCCGATGGCCTGCCCTCGCGTCGCGTCATCGTGCCGCGCCTGCCGTGCCGGATCGGTCGTCGCAAGGACAACGAGGTCGTGCTCGACAGCTGGCGCGTGGCCCGCGTGCACGCCGAGATTCATCGCATGGCGCGCGGCTGCCGTCTGGTGGATGCGGGGGCCCTGTCGGGCACCTGGGTCAACGGCGAGCGCATCGTGGAGTTCGGCCCGCTCGAGGCGATCGACGAGATCGTGATCAGCGGGTTTCGCCTGCGGGTGGTGGCTGGCGCGATGCCGCCCGAGGACACGCTCGACGGCCGCTTGCCGGGCCCCGCTGAAATGCCGGGGATGGCGCCAGCCGATGCCGGCATACCGGTCGAGGCCGTCATCAGGATACCGGTCGTTCAGGGAGCGATTGATACGGCGCCGATGAGCGAAGAGTCGGTACCGAACGCATCCCCACCGAACCCTGTTCTTCGTCTGCCACCAGCGACCGACCTCGCCCCACCCGACTCCGCCCCGTCCGAGCGCGAATCGGCGCGCGCCTGGCGCGTTCTGCTGCACCAGCGGCTCTTGCAGACGATCGACCTGCGACGCAAGGACGTGCGTCAGCTCTCGGCCGAGCAGCTGCGGGTCGATGCCCGAGCGCTGCTCGAGGAGATCCTGCAGCGCGAGCCCGCGCTGCCCGCGGCCATCGATGCCGAGCGGCTGGTGGCCGACACCCTGGACGAGGTGGTCGGTCTCGGGCCACTGGAGCGTCTGATGGCCGACGGCGCGGTGAGCGAGATCATGGTCAACAGCGCCAGCGAGATCTTCGTCGAGCGTGCCGGGCGCCTGGAAGCCACCACGCTCGCCTTCAGCAGCGAGGCCGCGGTGCGCGCGGTGATCGAGCGCATCGTGGCGCCCATCGGCCGGCGCATCGATGAAAGCTCGCCGATGGTCGATGCGCGCCTGCCCGACGGCTCGCGGGTGAACGCGGTGATCCCGCCGCTGGCGGTCAAGGGATCGGCGATCACCATCCGGCGATTCGGGCGCCAGCGGTTGCGCCCCGACGACCTGGTGCGGCTCGGCTCGGCCGATCAGCGCATGGTGAGCTTTCTGCGCCAGTGCATCGTGCTGCGGCGCAATCTGGTCATCGCCGGCGGCACTGGCTCGGGCAAGACGACGCTGCTCAATGTGCTGGCCAATTTCATCCCGGCGGGCGAGCGCCTGGTCACCATCGAGGACGCCGCCGAGCTCGCGCTGGTCCATGCCAATCAGGTGCGCCTCGAGGCCCGACCGGCCAACAGCGAGGGCCGCGGCCATGTCGCGATCCGCGATCTGGTGCGCAACGCGCTGCGCATGCGGCCCGATCGCATCATCGTGGGCGAGTGCCGCGGTGGCGAAGCCCTCGACATGCTGCAGGCGATGAACACCGGCCACGACGGCTCGCTCACCACCGTGCATGCCAACAGCGCGCGTGACGTGGTCGCGCGGCTGGAGACGATGGTGCTGATGTCGGGCATGGACCTGCCAGTGAGCACGATCCGCGAGCAGATCGCCTCGGCAATCAGCATCATCGTGCAACAGGCGCGCGGGGCCGACGGCAGCCGCCGGATCATCGAGATCACCGAGGTCACCGGCACCGAAGGCGCGCGGGTGCTGATGCAGCCGCTGTTTCGCTGGCGACAGGGTGTGTTCGAGGCCTGCGGCAACGTGCCCCAGTTCCTCGAACGACTGGGCCTGCCGCCGGGCGCTTTTCTGGACGCCCCGCCGACGCTCGCCGGAGCCGGCTCATGAACGCGCCGACCCTTGCCTGGACCGGTCTGGACGGTCAGTGGCAGCCCTGGCTCGCGGCGACCGCCGGCAGCTTCGCCGCGCTGATCACGCTGTACCTGGTGCTCAACCTGCTGATCGCGCTGTGGCCGCTCTATCGCGCGCGCTTCACGCAAGGCGTGGCGCGCCAACTGCAACGCGCGCACATCTATGTCGACGCCTCGCGCCTGCTGGCGGTCAATCTGCTGGTGGCGGTGGTGGCCACTGCGTTTGCCTGGGTGTTGGGCGAGAGCCTCGTGCTGGCGCTGCTGGTGGCGCTGGCCTGCGGGCTGCTGCCGCGGGTTGCGCTGTGGTGGCTGCGCCGGTATCGGCTGGCGGGCCTGCGCCAGCAGTTGCCCGACATCGCGATGCTGCTGGCCGGCGGACTGCGCGCCGGCATGAGCCTGAACCAGTCGATGGCGCAATCGGCGGCCGAAGTGCCCCCGCCGTTTCGCCAGGAGCTGGAACTGATGCTGCGCGAGCAGCGCATGGGGGCCAGCTTCGAGGCGGCGCTCTCGGGCCTGGAGCGGCGCGCGCCGCTAGAGGAGACGCTGCTGCTGTGCGCCGCGTTGCGGATCAGCCGTCAGACCGGCGGCAACCTGGCCCACACCCTCGAGTCGCTGGCCGATGCCCTGCGCCGCAAGATCGTGCTCGAAGGCAAGATCCGCGCCCTGACCGCCCAGGGCCGTCTGCAGGGCTGGGCGATGGGTCTGCTGCCGGTGCTGTGCGCGGGCGCACTCGCACTGATCGAGCCCGAGGGCATGCGACTGCTGGTGTCCACCGGCTTTGGCTGGGCGACTTGCGCGGGCTTGCTGCTGATGCAGTTGCTGGGCCTGTATTTCCTGCGCCGCATCGTGAGGATCGATGTATGAACCCGAACCCTGCGACACCCGATCCGGTGGGTGGCTTCGCGCTGCTGGTGGTCGCGCTTGCGCTGGCCGGTGCGGTCGTGCTGGGTGTGATCTGGCTGGCGGGCTTTCTGGCGGTTCGACCCGCGCCCGCTGACCCGGCCGCGGCCGCCGCGCCGCCAGCGCCCCGCTTCTGGCGCTGGGGCGCCCCCCTGATCGATCCGATCGCGGCGCATCTGGCGCCCTGGTTGTCGAGCCGCACCCGCTTCGGTCTGACCGAGCGCATCCGCCGCGCCGGCCTGGAGAGCGCGCTCAACGCCGACCGCTATCTGGCGGGCAAGTGCGTGGCCGGTCTGCTGACCGCGATGATCCTGTCGGTGGCCTGGAGTCCCGCGGGCATTGCACCGCCGTCGGCGCTGATCGGCGCGCTGGCGCTCGGTTTCCTGCTGCCGGATTCCTGGCTGGCCGACCGGGTTCAGAGCCGACTGCGGGCAGTGCTGCGCGAGCTGCCCTTCTATCTCGATGTGATCACGCTGGCGGTGGAGTCGGGGCTGAACCTGAGTTCGGCGCTTGCGCAGGCCGCCGACAAGGGGCCGGCGGGCCCGCTGCGCGACGAACTGGAGCGGGTATTGCGCGAATTGCGCACCGGGCGCCTGCGCGCCGAGGCGCTGCGCGCGATGGCCGAGCGGCTGGCGCTGCCGGCGGTGGGCAGCCTGGTGTCGGCGCTGATCGTGGCCGAGCAGCAGGGCAGCGCGCTGGCCCCCATCCTGCGCGCGCAGGCCGAGCAGCGCCGCAACGAGCGCTTCCAGCGCGCCGAGAAGCTCGCGATGGAGGCACCGGTGAAGATGCTGATGCCGCTGCTCGTCTTCATCTTTCCCTGCACGTTTGCGGTGCTGTTGTTTCCAGTGGTCGGAAGAATGCTGATGGAGGGTTGGCTCAAATGAGAATCGGGATGGCGGACAGTTTTGCCAGTCGCCTGCGGGGCTGGATGGGACGCGCATCGGTGCGCGGCGATGAGGCCTTGTGGCTGATGCCCTGCGCCGCGGTGCACACGCTGGGCATGCGGTTCGCGGTCGATCTGGTCTGGCTGGATCGGGCCGGGCGGGTGCTGCGCATCGACCCCGGGGTCGGGCCCTGGCGGCTTCGCTGGTGCCGGGGGGCGCACTCGGTGCTGGAGTTGCCCCGGGGTGGCGCGGGGGCGCAGGGCTGGCGACCCGGGCATCCGGTCCCGCAGGTCGGCGCAGTCGTCTGGGGCCTGGCGCTGTGTCCGGGTGCTGTCGCAGCGGTCTTGTCGATGCTGCTGGTGGGTGCCGGTCTGCCGGCGCAGGCAGCAGCGCCATTGCAGGACGAAGCGGATGGGCCGATCGTGTTCGAGACGACCTGGCAACCCGATCCGGAGCGCCTCGCACAGGACTATGCGGCGGGGATGGTGGTCGCGCCGGTATCGGGAATGGCACTCGCAACTGCGTTCCCATCCGCCGTCGGCCCGCTCGCTGGCGTACCTGCCGCGCTGCCCACCGCGCTGCCCACCGCGCTGCCCAGCGCGTTGGCTGCCGCGCAGCCCAACCCGCGTGCAGCCCTGCCCCCGCTGACCCTCGTGCGCCCGCTCGCCCCCGAGACCCTCACCCGCCTGCTCGACGACGCCGACAGCCTGTATCGCGGTCGGCAGTGGACCCGTGCGATGGAGGCGTATCAGGGCCTGGTGGAACTGGACCCGGGCAATCGCACCGCATGGCTGCGGATCGGCAACCTGCATCACCAGCGCAACCAGCTCGGTGCGGCGGCCGGTGCCTATCGCAAGGCCGCTCAGGGTTCTGTGCCCACTCGTCCACCAGCCGATGGGCGCCCGATCCCCGACAGCCCTGCGGCGCCCGACATGGCCGAGACCCGCGGCAAGGCGCTCGCCAATCTGGCGGCAGTCAACCTGGAGCTGGCCCGCGAGTCGCTGGCCGAGCTGCAGTCGCTGCGGCTGGCACCCGGCTCGGCCACCGCCGAACTGCGTGACGCCGCGCTGGCCGACCTGCGCGCGCTCGATCCCGCCGCAGCGCCGAGCCCTGCGTCGTCCGCCGACCCCGGCCCGCCCGCCCGCCGGCCGCTGCCGTCGCCCGATGCGAACTTGTCCCAACGCTGGCCGCCGCCACCCGTCAACACCGGCGCCCGGGCTACGGTGGAATACCTGCGCGAGGCGCCCACCCAGCCGCTCGGCGCCAGCCGTGACCGGACGGCGGGCGGGCGCTGATGCGCCGCGGGCGCGCGAGTCCGTCGCGTCGCGGCCAGCGCGCGCTGGCCGCGCTGGAAACCCTGATCGCGCTGCCGCTGGTGCTGCTCACCGGCTTGTCGGTGCTGCAGTTCGGACTGGTGCTGCACGCGCGACAGGCGGTCATGCACAGTGCCACCGAGGGCGCGCGCAGCGGTGCGGTCGGCCATGCCGCGCCCGAGGCGATCGAGCGCGGTCTGGCCCGCGGACTCAGTCCCTGGCTGTTCGGCGCCGAGGGCGCCGCCGATCATCTCGCCGCGGTGGCGCGCACCGGCACGCATCTCGCGCAGGGCAGGGCGCAGGGCTGGGTGCGATGGCGCCAGCTCTCGCCCACCGAGCGCAGCTTCCAGGACTGGGGCGTCCCGGTGCTCGATGACCAGGGCTTGCCGATCGAAGGCACGCGCGAGATCCCCACCGACAACCTGGCCGCCCGCACGCGGACCAGCGAGCCCGCCTCCGGCGGGTTGGCCGAGGCGGGTGGCGCCGAGGACAGGGACCTCGGCGTGGTCGGGCGTGTGGGCGCCGCTTCGGGGCAGACGCTGGCCGATGCCAACCTGCTCAAGATCGAGTTCACCTACGGGGTGCCGCTCACCGTGCCGCTGGTTGGCCGGCTGGGTGCCTGGGTGATGCGGGTGGTCGATGGCTGCCCCTCCGCTGACGCTGCCGCCGCCCCGCGCATTGCATTGCTCGCCCTCGGAACACCCCCACGCGCAGCGAACCCTCGCCCCTGGACCTGTGCGTACTACGACGCCCGCCGCTCCACCGGTGAACCGTCGCCCCGCTGGCCCGTCCGGGTGTCGGCCACCGCCCGCCTGCAGCAACCCGCTCGCCATGCGGGTCCGTCGCCAGACGACGCGCCGCTGCCCTTCGCCCCCAGTCTGGGTGCCGGCGAAGTCCTGGATCGGCCTTCCCTGGCGAGTCTGCCGCCCACGCCATCCCCCGGCGCCATCGCGCCCACCCCTGACCGTCTCCTGATCAGCGCCGCCAGCCAGCCCTTCGCACCGGGTTTCCTCCAACTGGGCGGCAACCGCACCTGGCCCGATCCGGCGGTGTGTCGCCTTCCGTGAGCCGACGCTCGCCGCGCCCGCCCGCCGCCACTATCATCGTCCGATGAACCCCGACCGCCGCCGCGCGCTCCAGCATACCGTCCGCCTCGGGACCGCTGCCGCGTTTCCGCTCGCCGCCCAGGCCAATCCGACCGGTGCGCCAGCCACCCCGAGCCGCTTGCTGCGCGTCGGCCCCGCGTTCGATCTCAAGACCCCCTCCCAAGCCAGCCGCATCGCGCAGGACGGCGACACCATCGAGATCGAGCCCGGCGTCTACCGCGGCGACGTCGCCGTCTGGTTGCAGTCCCGCCTGAGCCTGCGCGCGCGCATCCCCGGCACGGTTCGTCTGCTGGCCGAGGGCGCCGCGGCCGAGGACAAGGCGATCTGGGTCCTGCGCCAGGGCAGCTTCGAGATCAGCGGCATCGCCTTCGAAGGCGCGCGCGTGGTTCATGCCAATGGCGCGGGCATCCGGTTCGAGCGGGGCGCCTTGCAGTTGAGCGGGTGCCGGTTCGCCGACAACGAGATGGGCGTGCTGACCGGCAACGACCCGGCCAGCCGACTGACGGTGACGGACTGCGAGTTCGCCGGCCGTCGCCAGGGACCGCGCTTCGGTCACAACCTCTATGTCGGTCGCATCGGCCATTTCAGCGTCACCGACAGCTGGTTCCACACCGCCTTTCAGGGCCACCTGCTCAAGACCCGGGCGCGGGTGAGCGAAGTCATCGGCAACCGGCTGATCGACGGCCCCGATGGCCAGGCCAGCTATGAACTGGAATTCCCCGACGGGGGCGATGTCCTCGCACAGTCCAACCGCATCGTGCAGGGCGCCGGCACCCGCAACTCGGTCATGGTGTCCTACGGCGTCGAGGGCTATCCCCACCCGGTGAACCGCCTGCGCCTGCTCGGCAACACCTTGCAGAACCTGGCGCCCCAGGGCGTGTTCGTGCGGGTCTCGCCGGGGGCGGTCCAGGTCACGCTGCAGGACAACCGCTTCGAGGGCCCGGGCGGGTTCGAGGGCGTGAGCCCCTGAGCGCCGCTCCCCCCCCCCCACCAACCCGTCAGTCGAACAGATTCGCCAACCGCTTCTTGATCGTGTCGGCGATGTACAGCGTCAGCGCCTGAATGGTGGACGTGGGGTTCACGCCCCCCGAGGTTACGAAGATGCTGCCATCAATGATGAACAGGTTCTTCACATCGTGGCTGCGGCCCCATTCATTGACCACCGAGCGCGTCGGGTCGGTCCCCATGCGGGCCGTGCCCATCAGGTGCCAGCCGGCGGCGGCCACCGGTCCTTCGGTGGTCACATCCCAGGCGCCGGCGGCCCGCATCACTTCGCTGCCGCGCGCCATCGCGTGGTCGAGCATGCGCCGGCTGTTCTCGCTCAGCGTGTAGGAGATCCGGGGCGCGGGAATGCCGTCCGAGTCCTTGAGCTCCGGGTCCAGCGTGACGGTGTTGTGGGCCTCAGGCAGGTCTTCGCAGATGGCCGAGATGGCCGCGGTGTGCCCGAACGAGCGCCGAAACGCCTGGTGGTGTCCCGCACCCCAGGGAATGCGGTCCAGCCCCATGCCCGAGAGCGCGGTGACCACCGGACCCTGCCCGCGGTTGAACTGGAAGGTGTAGCCGCGCACAAATCCGCGCGCGGTGTCGGTCTCGTAGAACTCCTGGCTCCAGATCGAGATGTGCGGGCCGTGATGGCCGTCGAGCGGCTGGTCGAAGAACCCGCGGATCGAGGCATACGGATGGAACATCAGGTTGCGCCCGACCAGTCCGCTGGAGTTGGCCAGCCCGTCCGGGAACCGCGCTGAGCGCGAGTTGAGCAGGATGCGCGGCGTGCCCACTCCGTTGCAGGCCATGATCACCACTTCGGCGGGCTGGAACTGCTCCACGCCGTCGGCGTCGTAGTAGATGACGCCGGTGGCCATCCCCTCGGCGTTGGTGGTGATCTCGCGCACCCGGCTGCGGGTGCGCAATTCCACCCGGGCCCGGATCGCGGGCGGCCAGTAGGTGATGTCGGTGCTGGCCTTGGCGCCCTGCGCGCAGCCGGCGATGCAATGGCCCAGGTTGATGCAGGGGGCGCGCCCCTCGTATTCCTGGGTGGCCATCGCGGTGTCCGAGGGCCACCAGTGCCAGCCCAGCGAATTCATCGCCCGCCCGATGGTGTTGCCGGTCGCCCCCATCGGGATCGGCGGCATCACCGCTTCCTTGGGCGGATAGGCCGGATCGCCCGCCAGCCCCGAGATGCCCATCATCCGGTCATTGAGCGCGTACCAGGGCGCGAGCGTGGCGTAGTCCAGCGGCCAGTCGTCGGCCACGCCGTCGAGCGAGCGCACCTTGAAGTCCGACGGATGAAAGCGCGGAAAGTGCCCGGCGTACAGGATGGTGCTGCCGCCCACGCCATTGAAGTTCACCACCTTGATCGGCGAGTCGTCCTCCCGGATCGGGTAGTCGGTCACGCGCCCGCGCACGTTCGGGCTGGTGCTGAAGTCGCCGCCCTGGCGGGCCTCCCAGTCGCGCCCGTTGCTGGGGTAGTCGGTGGGCTTGACCCAGTCGCCCTGTTCCAGGCACAGGATGCGCATCCGGGTATCGGCCAGGCTCCAGGCCATCGCCGCGCCCGACGCCCCCGCGCCGATGATCAGGACATCCACCGGTTCGTGTGCGGCCTTGCTTCTGGACACCGTCATGTCGACGCCTTCGATCTCAGGAAGTGCGCCGGCTCATCAGGCCGTGAACCTGGATCGGCGGATGCGCCAGGATCGCCTCCTCGATCGGGTCGGTGCCCCAGCCCGGCCGGTCGGGCATCACCAGATGGCCGTTCTCGTACTCCGGCACATGGGTGAACAACTCGTGGTCCCAGGCGATGCGGTCGATGTCGACTTCCATGATCCGCAGGTTCGGGATCGCCGCGCAGAAGTGCGCGTTCATCATCGTGCACAGGTGACCGTAGAAGTTGTGGCAGGCCACATTGACCTCGTGCGCCTCGGCGGCCGCGGCAATCTTCATCGACTGCCACACTCCGTTCCAGGGCGTGTCCACGATGGCCACATCGATCGCCTGCTCGCGCAGGTAGGGCAGGAACTGCTGAACGCCGATCAGCGTCTCGCACGAGGCGATCGGATGGCGGCTTTGCGAACGCAGGTAGGCCAGCGCCTTCGGATCGCGGGTGTCGATCTCGACCCAGAAGATGTCCAGGTCCTCGATTGCCCGCAGCACCTTCAGGCAACCCTCGGTGCGGGCGTTGAAGTTCAGGTCCAGCAGGATGTCCATGTCGGGGCCGGCCGCCTCGCGGATGATCTGCAGGTGCTCGCGCAGGCCATTGACCACCTTGCGCTCCATGTTCAGGTCGGGGTTGTTGGGATTGCCGAAGCCCGGCGCCCAGCCGCGGATCTGCCCGTTCTCATAGCGAAAGATGTTCGTCTTCAGCCCGGTGAAGCCCCGCTCGCGCACCTCGCGCGCCAGCGCCCGCACGCCGTCGGCATCGGTGATCTCGGGCTGGTAGTGTGGGCGGCGCGCCGCGCGCCAGGTCACGCAATGCGACCAGTACACCCGCAGCCGATCGCGCATCTTGCCGCCGAGCAGTTCGTAACACGGCAGCCCCAGCGTCTTGGCCTTGGCGTCGAGCAGCGCGTTCTCGATGGCGCCCAGCGCCTGCCCGACCACACCGCCCGCCCCGGGGCGGGTGACTGCGAAGAGTTCCTCGCGGATGCGTTCGTGGTTCATGGCCGACTGACCGACCACGCGTGGCGCCAGCGTCTCGATGACCGCGCCCACGCCCGGGGACCCGAAGCCTTCATCGAACTCGCTCCAGCCCACCACGCCATCGGCGGTGGTGACCTTGACGAAGTAGTAGTTGCGCCAGGAGGCGCTGCACGACAGGGTCTTCAGTTCGGTGATGCGGGCTTTGATGGGCATGGGGTGGGCTCCGGGGGTGGAGGGGGGATTATGGGGGGAATGGGAAAGGACGAGCGAGAAAGCAGCCCTGTGTACCGGAACGCTCAGGGCTTCTAAGTCAGAATTTTTCGGCGGAATAGAGCGGCCAGGAGAAGCCGAATGTCCAGCAATCCCGCGATAACGATCTGCCCGTGACGTGCACAGGTTCGCCTTATAGTTCTAGGAGCAGAGCAGATGTGTATCACTTTGGTGCTCAGGTGTAGGCGGTTCCCTGGCCCCCGAAAAAGCGGTGCGAATCGAGACTTGTACGCGAAAGACACCGAAAAGGTGATTATTTTCGCCTCTTGGTGTGGTGAAAGATGGCAAAGTCTATCCTGCAGAGTTAGTGAATTGTTCGGTAAGTCGTACGGAATCACCTCCGGTTCGATTGGTTTCTTGAATCGCATTAAGCCCTCTCTCTCCGGTGTTGAATCTCGGATAATAAATGGATAGACATAAATAATTATGAATTCGAAGGAATATCGAACTACAACTGCAGAAGTAGCTCGAAGCGCCGATCTGATGCGGCTAAGTCCATCTAGTGGCACTCAAGCGCTTGATGTCGGTGCGCGCGATGGTCATTTTTCAATATTGCTTTCGGAGAGGTTTGATCGGGTTTATGCTTTGGATCTGGTTAAGCCGAAAATCGATTCAGATAAGGTTATTTGTGTGCAAGGAGATGCTACGCAACTATCTTATCGAGATGGCGAGTTTGATCTCGTGCTTTGTGCGGAAGTGTTGGAGCATATTCCTTCGAAAGACTTGACAGTAGTCTGTCAAGAGTTGGGGCGAGTATCTGGTAAGTATCTCTTAATTGGAGTTCCTTATCGGCAGGATATACGGGTCGGAAGGACCACGTGTGGGACGTGTTCAGGATTCAATCCACCCTGGGGGCATGTCAATACGTTTGATGAAGATCGATTAACCGAATTATTTCCTCGTCTTCGGATGGTCGAAAAATCGTTTGTCGGTAGTTCATCAGAAACGACCAACTGGATGTCTGCATGGCTTATGGATATCGCGGGAAATCCGTATGGAACATATGAGCAGGATGAGTCTTGTATTCATTGCGGACTGGCTCTTCAACGACCTATTGAAAGGAGTTTTTTTTCCAGATCCATTGCGAAGATATCAATATTGCTCCAAGGTGTTTGCAGAGGGATGGACGAACGTCGGCCGAAATGGATTCATGTTTTATTCGAGAAGCCTTAATACAAGACATCGATTCGCTCGAACTTGTATTTTCGGATGGACTTGATTCGGAAATGCTGAAATTTATTATTCGGTATTGAAGAATTTAATTTCCGTAACTTGGCCGTCTTCTGAGGGCCTGGACGATACCGTCTCGGGGCGGGAGGTGCTTCGATCTACCTGAATCCAAGAGCGCCGCCAGCAGAGCCAGATAAAGTACGACTAAGAGCCGCCCATGTTTTTACGCTTTCCCTTGACAGAAATCTGGTGTTGAATCCGGTCGCGAATGGCACCAAATGGATCTGATCCCCGATCTCGCCCTCCAGATGGCAAAGTTCCGACCAATGACTGGCCTCGAATTGCACGATCATCCGCTCGACCGCCTGTAGCCGCCTAAGCAACTTTAGTAGCGATTTGATTAGTTGATGCGAGTTACAGTGGTGGGGGCGATAGACGGGGACGTTTTAAATTCGATTGACAGACGTGGAGAGTTCGTTGCCATTCGTCGCGACAAATGACCGGAATGCGTCAGTGGCGAACTGCGGGACTGGGCGGAGCGACCCTCGATCAAGACCGCATATATACTGCTGATAAAGACACAGCAAAATACGAACGTGAGGCTTTTAACCGGGGCCGACCGCTATAAGGAGCTGGTGCAGCACTACTTCGATGATATCGCCGAAGCACAGCATGTCGTCGCACTTTGAATCTGATCCTGTAATTATCAAAGTCCGAACATGGCGCTGGGCGGCATCATTCCTAAACAGCGGGTTGCCATGCCCGCTTGAGCCCATTAATAGGCACTTCGAGAACTCGCTGATGGTCAGGTCGCCCACGGGAAAGAATCTCTATGGGTTCGCCGGGAGGCGTTTTTTATTTCCTCAGTACCGAAATTCCTTTTTCGCAAGGAGTTTCGTGAATGGTATCAAAATTGAATCTGGTCTTCCAGCGTTCGATGGCGATTCGTTCGTCGGCCCGGTCGGCGTCATCCAGGATTATTATCGCGCCAGTGTTCAGGCGTGAATTTAGAATTGGTACTGCAGGATATCGGGCCATTTTTTGCGTGGCGCCTGGCGGCCCGTCTATCACAAGTAGGTCTATTTTTTCTGGCAAGCCGGTCGGGTCATACCAGTTATAAATACTACCATCGATCAAGTGTTCCATAAGTCTGGAGTCGAGTACTGTCGCGTAATCTTCGAGCGAGTGCCGGCGAAGTTCCGCTCGCGTTTTTTCGGCGTAAAACGGATCGTGCTCGAGGCTGAAAACATGTCCCTTTGAGTTCAACTGCGCTGCTCGGGCTAGAACGACTGTCGAAGCCCCGCTGCTGCACTCGACTATTCTCTCTGGCCTCTGAGTGGCGACAATCTTGCTGATGCGATTAAGGAAATCTGGTGATGCAGCCCATCCGCGTGTATTTGGCAGACTCGCATGAGGCTTTAGGTCTTGATAAATGGCCAGCAATGATTCGATTTGGCTATAAAGATTGTTTAAGCGCTTCTCTGACGCGCTGTCGTTCTCGAAAAGCTTTTCATGGGCCCGTTTCGATTTGTGATAGCAGGCAAGCGCAACTGCTACGGCGATAATTGTTAGCGCTAGATTGAAAACCGCCAGAAAGGGCAGGTATTGCATCATTGGATTTTGAAGTCGCCTGTCGTCGGTTGAATTTCGACTTGTCTTGTGAGGTTTTTTAGTAGCCTGCTGTGCTGGGCGAATTTCGTTTTCTGGTTATGTCTGAGTGTTTAGTCGGGTTTATTGTTTTAATTTGAAGATAGTGTTTTTTATGATCGAAGATGTTGATGCCCAGGTCGCCGGATCCTGGATGGTTTGATTCCACAGCAGTCGGCTGGAAAGTTTTTTCCTGTGCCGAATTCGGTGCAACAGATCCTTGATGAAATATATTCGCAGGCGCTCGATGTCTTTTTTTACCTGATTCTTTTGTTCGGTATTTGGATTGAAAATCTTTAGGATCGTCTTTTTGTAGCGAATTTCCTGTTGAATCCGGAGCATGTGTCCTTCAGTACCCCATCCGGACGCGGAATAGACATTGACCCCGGACCCGTAGGTCACTTCCGGGTAGCTCGAAAACACAGCCTTCGCGCCGGACCTGGCGGCCTCCATCCAAAAAAGATAGTCTTCTCCGGCTTTCGTGTACTCGACATGGAAGCGCTGTTTTTTGAGTTTCTCCAGGCGGTAGACCACCGTCGAGGTGCCGATTACATTGCCGCGCAATGTCTGGTCGAATAAGTCGCCCTGGTATATGTGTAGGCCTGCCGGCGCGCCATCTATTTGCGGGTGTTCTTCTGGCCTTATTCGTCCACCTCTAGCGAATGCCCCGACATCCTGTCCCAATTGGTAGTGGTCTGCGAAATAAAAATCATAGCCTGTGGACAGAGCGGACGTTGCTCTTGTTAGATGCTCTGTGGACCATTCGTCATCGGAATCCAGGAAGGCGATGTAAGTCGTGAGGTCAGGTGCTCTATCGAGTCCTGCGTTCCTCGCAGCGCCAGGTCCTGCGTTCTTTTGGTTGATCACTTCAATGGTGATCCAGGCCGGTAGTTCCAGAAGTTTGGTTTCGATCCCGGCGGGGGACGGGGATTCGTCGTCAACTACGATCACATGGGCTGCGATGCCACAGTACGTCTGTCTCGCCACGCTTTGCAGCGATCTTCGGAGTATTCCTGGTTGCTTTTGGTAATAAGGAATTATGATGGATATCATCGAGTTTACTCGGTTGGTGCTTTCCGGTTTTCCTGGCGTCTGTTTGATTTCTTTTCTCTGAGGGCTCTGATGGGCCAGGTTGAGGCGCGGGCAATAAACATCGGGTCGTATTTTGCAATGTCGATAAGTAAATTTTTATCGATGGGTTTTTTTCTGCGTACTCGATGAATAATGTCTCGGATTACTCCATCCTCAAGATGTTTTATTGTTTTTTGATTTGATTTGTACTGTGCTGGTGTTAGCTGATAAAGGCGTCGCACCGAGGTCCATACAAAAATCTCGTTGCGCAAGCGCGCCAGGGATCTGTCAGTTCCCCAGCCTGCACCCTGATAGATGTTTATTCCTTCTCCGTTTTCAGCGTCGATCGTCGTCGAGAACGCGAACTCGGCGTTGAGTTCACCGAGATCCATCCAGAAGAAGAAATCCTGTCCGTTGTAGAACTCTTCCCGAAATCGCAATTTCGAATATTTTGAGTAATCGTAGACTACGGTTGATGTTTGAATAACGCCGCCACCGTCTTTGGTTATATGCTCTAGCGGGGATACGCCTAGTTTGTAAACGCCTGTGAGTCCAGTGATTTTTTCATGACGGTCCGGCGGTAAGGCACCGATCCGTTGAAAATTACTCGTGTGCGGGTGATTGAATGACCACCAGTCGGCAAAATAGACATCGTTTCCGGCACTCAGCGTCTGCACTGCCAAGTTGAGATGGTCCGGACGCCAAGTGTCGTCTGAGTCGAGGAAGGCCACGTATTTCGTCCCGTGCGGAACACTTTCCAGAGCGAGGTTTCGGGCAGCGCCTGCTCCTTTATTGGCCTGCTCCAACAGGAGAACACGGCTTCTGTTGGCTTCTGGCAATTTCTGGATCTCCGCTCGGGCTGAGACGGGGGATCCGTCATCAGCGACGATCGGCAGTATCGGCTCGCGGAGGGTTTGCGCGATAACGGAGGTCAGCGCCTTGGTGAGAAGGCCCGCAGTCTTCTGATAGAACGGTATGACGACGGCAATCAGGGGCGGGTCGTAATGGTTGGCGTCCACGGCTATCTCTGTTTGCGTGAGCAAGGGGGTCCAGCAATTGACTGCGAGTCACTTCGGCGGGTTTGCCCTGCTTTGGCAGTGAGTGTGATGGCTGACTCTCACTGGTGCTGTGCGTAATTCCTGATTCTGTCAGTTTGCTGACATCGTTACGTTGCCCTAGCGCATTGGTGGCAAGGGAAGTGTTCTCGCTGCCGCTATCGTTTTTTGCCAGATGAGCGTGACCGGAGAGCGACGACGTGGGATCCGATGCGGATTGCCACCGACTTGCCGTGTTCAGGCTGACTGAAGGTGTGGTCTGCGCCCGGCGCTCTGATGACCAGACCGTTCTTGCTTTCCAGCCCTCTTTGCCATCTTGGGTCGCTGTCCATCAGAGCCACCGTTTCCGCTGCGGTCAGGTCATCTCCCGACAGAACCGTGATCACCCGTCCGGTGAAGTTTTCGCGGGCATTGATGAACTTCGTTGGCAGATCGATCGCGTGGCTGGTGTCTGACATCTTCGGTTGGCTGCCGGTCTCCCGCGCCTCTGTGCTGCTCCGCTGCTTTGCCCTCGCCGCGGCCCGCAGATAACGCAATGGTTCACCGATTAGATTGGCCAGCGACACCCGGCCGCTGAAAAGCCGTTTCCAGAACGCTGGGTCGAGTATCCGGCGCGCGTAGTAGGTGCGGACCATCGCTTCGCCCAAGCTTGCCTCGCTGCGCACCCATGGGTTGAGAAGGAACAGTCCGGTTGGCACCGTGTTTTTTTGTTCCATCGCCGGCAGTGCCAGCATCACGGCGGTAGCGCCGTCGCAGAGGCCTCCTACCCATAGCTCGGCGCTCTGGCTGACCCCAGCGCTGACCAGCTGCGCCAGTGTCCGGGCTGCGATCGCGATGTCGTCGGCTGACTGTTCGAAGGGGCGCGCTTCGCCTGGGCTGTCCCCCCAACCGCCGACATCGAACCGCATCACCGCGATGCCTTGTTCGGCGAGGGACCGCGCCAGTTCGACGAACAGGCGGTGCGATCCGACCCGGGTCTGTGGTTGACCGGCCACGATCAAGGCGGCCGGCGGAGGGTTAGCGCCCGTGCTCATTGCCGCCGGCAGCGACAGGATTCCCAGCATCGCGCCCTGGCATCCTTCCATGACCAGCGTACGTTCCGAGACGCGTGAGCTGATCCGCGACTGGTCGATCGGACGCAGACCGTTGCCTGGTTGCGGGGCGGTTCCGCAGGCGAGCTCGCCTGCGGCGGGCGTCAATCCGTTCAACCATTCCAGCGTTTGCGCGAAAGTGTTCAATGGGGTGACGGGCTCCATCGATGCCCAGAAAGGCTCACCCTGCACGAGCGCGGTTTGTGTCTGCCAGCCGCTGGCACCCCAGTCGGCTGCACGGTCCTGGACCGCTGGCGCCGATGTCTGGCCCTCGCGCACCATTCGCTGGGTGCTGAGGAAGATCACATGGCCGGCACTTGCGCCTGGGTTGTGCGGCGGAGGGCAGAGCGTGAGCGCCGCGATGGACTCCAACAGGTCTTTCCGAAGGCAGTATCCGGCCAGCAGTTCGGTGGCAGGCGCCACCGCGTGCGGTGGGTCGGGTTGCGCCGGCGCCGCCTCGCCTGCGTTGGCCCTGACGCGCCCGAGTTTTCGCAGCGGCGCCAACAGGCTGTTTCCGTCATTGGGCGGCTGCCACAACAACAGGTGGTGTGGCAGGTTCGTCAGCCCACTCAACTGCGCCGCCAGCAGACACCCCATCCGCGTGCCCCACAGCACCAGCGGACCGCTTGGCGTCTGCTCGCGCGCCAGCGCAGCCCAGCACGGCAGCTCGTTGCGCCAGATCTCGAAGGTAGCCGCTGCCGTCTCCCCGCCCGAATCACCAGTGCCGAACAGGTCAGGTATCAGCGTGAACCAGCCCTGATCAGCCAGGCGGCGAGCCTGCTCCACCAGCACCCGGCGCGCCAGAGTCGCTTCATCCATGAAGGGCTGCAGGCAAAGCAGCACCCCGCGCGCCGGTGTCGAGGCCGCAGGCGCCACCCTCAGGGCGAACCGATCCCCCTCCGGCAAGCCGGTCAGCATCAGCGGCTCGATCCGGCCCACCCGAACTAGCCCAGCTTGGCCTGCACGAATCGGCACAGGTCGCCAAAGGTCTGGAAGATGTCGGCGCTGACCTCGTCGTCTTCGATCGGCACGCCGAAGTCGTCCTGAATCTGGGTCAGCACCGCCAGCACCGCCATCGAGTCGAGTTCCGGTATCGCGCCCAGCAGCTCGGTGCCGTCGGCCAGCGTGGCCGGCAGCGCGCGCTTGCCCAGCGCAGACTCGAGGATGCCGCGCAACGCGGATTCGACAGATTGGGCGGACATCGGATTCTCCGGAAAAGTCACAAATTCTAGTTTGACGCGGCAGCGCAACAGATGCCGTGATCAACTGCCGTACGGCACGTTCAATGAGCCGGTGATCAAGCCCGCTTGAGGCGGTGACAGGGCCCTGCCGTCAAACCAACGATAATCCGCATCATCCCTCAATCCCGAAAGCGTTCCCATGCAGCTGCGCAAGGCAGTCTTCCCGGTGGCTGGTCTGGGGACCCGATTCCTGCCCGCCACCAAGTCGGTTCCCAAGGAGATGCTGCCGATCGTCGATCGGCCGATCATCCAGTACGCGGTCGATGAAGCCATCGAGGCGGGCTGCGACACGCTGATCTTCGTCACCGGGCGCAGCAAGCGGGCGGTGGAGGACTATTTCGACCGGGCGCCGGAACTGGAGGCCGAGCTCGAGGCCAAGGGCAAGTTCGAGGCCCTGGAGGCGGTGCGCAACATCATTCCGTCGCATGTGAAGGTGCTGTTCGTGCGCCAGCACACGCCGCTGGGGCTGGGCCACGCGGTGCTGTGCGCGCGGCCGATGATCGGCGCCGACGAGTACTTTGCGGTGATGCTGCCCGACGACCTGATCGACGGCCATCCCGAGGGCGTGCTCAAGCAGATGGTGCCGGTGGCCGAGGCGACCGGCGGCAGCGTGATCGCGGTCGAGCAGGTGCCCCGCGCCGACGTCAGCAAATATGGCGTCATCGACCCCGAGTCGACCCAGGGCACGGTCACCAAGGTACGCGGCATCGTCGAAAAGCCCTCGGTGGAATCAGCGCCTTCCACCTTCGCGGTCGTGGGCCGCTACATCCTGCATCCGAGCATCATGGACACGCTCGAGACCCTGCAGCCTGGCGCCGGCGGCGAGATCCAGCTGACCGACGCGCTGGCCCAGCAGGTGCAAAGCCCCGGCCTGCACGCCTACCGTTTCAGCGGCAAGCGCTTCGACTGCGGCAGCAAGCAGGGTTTCCTGACCGCCAACATCTACTTCGGGCTGCGCTAGAGCGATTCGCGATGCGCCGCGTCCTGTTCCTGGTTCACCGGATTCCCTATCCCCCCAACAAGGGCGACAAGATCCGTTCTTACCACCTGCTGCGTTATCTGGCGCAGCACTACCGGGTGCACCTGGGCGCGTTCGTCGACGATCCCTTCGACCGGCAGTACGAGGCGCCGGTGCGCGCCCTTTGCGAACAGGCGCTGCTGCTGTCGATGAACCCGCGGCTGCGCAAGCTGGCCAGTCTGTCGGGCCTGCTGTCCGGTGAGGCCCTGGGGCTACCCTACTACCGGGTGCGCGCCATGCAGGACTGGGTCGACCGCACGATCGAGCGCGAGTCGATCGACACGGTGGTGGTGTTCAGCTCGACCATGGCGCAGTACGTCCAGGGCGAGCGCCATCGCCACCTGAACCGCATCATTGATTTCGTCGATGTCGACTCCGACAAGTGGGCCCAGTACGCCGCCCGCGCCAGCGGTCCGACGGCGTGGGTCTATCGGCGCGAGGCCGCGGCGCTGCTGCGCTTCGAGCGGCACATCGCCGCCACGATGGACGCGAGTCTGTTCGTGACCCAGGCCGAAGCCGATCTGTTCCGGCGCCTGGCGCCCGAGTCGATCGGCCGCATTGCCCACTACGACAATGGCGTCGACACCGCCTACTTCGATCCGGCGCTGCCCACGCAGTCGCCGTATGCGCCGGGGGGGCCGGTGGCGGTGTTCACCGGCGCGATGGACTACTGGCCCAATGTCGAGGCGGTGCAGTGGTTCGCGCGCGAGGCCCTGCCGCTGATACGTCAGCAGCGGCCCGATCTGCGCTTCGTGATCGTGGGCAGCAAGCCCACCGAGGCGGTGCAGGCGCTGGGGCGCCTGGCGGGCGTCCAGGTCACCGGCCGGGTGCCGGATGTGCGCCCCTACCTGCGGTTCGCCGATGTCGCGGTGGCACCGCTGCAGATCGCGCGCGGCATCCAGAACAAGGTCCTGGAGGCACTGGCCATGGCCCGCCCGCTGGTCTGTTCCGGGCCGGCGGCCGAGGGCCTGCAAGCCGCCGACGAGATTTCGCAGGCGACTGCCGATGCGCCTGCCGATTTCGCGGCGAAGGTCCTCGAGCGCCTGGGCGCGCCGCCGCAGGCCTGCCATCGCGCCTACGTCACCGCCCACTACAGCTGGGAGAGCCAGTTGTCGCGGGTGGGTCAGCTGATCGAGCGCGAATGAATCCGGCTGGCGCCCGCGTGCTGGTCTATTCCAGCCTGTTCCCCAGTGACGCCGCGCCCAATGCCGGGCTGTTCATCCGCGAGCGCATGTTTCGGGTGGCGGCCCGCCTGCCGCTGGCGGTGGTCGCGCCGCAGCCATGGTCGCCGTTCGATGCCCTGATTCGCCGGTTCCGGCCCGGATTCCGACCGCCCGCCGAGCGCTTCGAGCGGATGGCGGGCATCGACGTGCATCGCCCGCGCTTCCTGTCGCTGCCCGGCCTGCTGAAATCCCTCGACGGTTGGCTGATGGCGCGCGGCACCGAAGCCACGGTGCGCCGGGTGGCCCGCACCCTCGGTGCCACGGTGATCGACGCCCATTTCGGCTATCCGGACGGCTATGCCGCCACCCGGATCGGCGCCCGGCTGGGCCTGCCGGTGGTGATCAGCCTGCGCGGCAGCAAGGACCGCAGCCTGCTGGGCAGCTCGCGCGAGGCCCCGCTGCGCGAGGCGCTCGCGAGCGCAGCGCAACTGATCGCCGTGAGCGATTCGCTGATTCGTGAAGTGGGCCAGCCGCTGGGCCAGCCGCCCGAACGCTTCGAGCGCGTGGGCAACGGGGTCGATCTGACCCGGTTCCACCGGGTCGACCGACACGAGGCACGGGCCCGGCTCGGCCTTGCGCCCGAGGCCCGGGTGCTGATCGGAGTGGGCAATCTGATCCCGCTCAAGGGTTTCCAGCGGGTGATTCCCCTGCTGGCGCGCCTGCGCCATCGCTTCCCCGACCTGGTGTATCTGATCGTCGGCGGCGGTGCGTCGCAAGGGGATCTGGGCGCCGAACTGGCGCGGCTGGCCGCCGAGCATGGGGTGAGCGACGCGGTGCGTCTTTGCGGGCGGCAGACGCCCGACGAACTGCGCTGGTACTACGGTGCTGCCGATGCCTTCGTGCTGGCCACCGAATACGAGGGCTGGGCCAACGTGCTGCTGGAGGCGATGGCGTGCGGGCTGCCGGTGGTCACCACCCGGGTCGGTGGCAACCCCGAGGTGGTCAGTGATCCGGCGCTGGGCATACTGGTGCCCTTCTGGGACGAGGCGGCCTTCCTGGGCGCGGTGATTCGCACGCTGGAACAGGACTGGGACCGTGAAGCCATCGCCCGTCACGCCCAGGCCAACGCCTGGGACCGGCGAGTGGATCAATTGATCGGCATATTCGAACGGATCGGCGCCCCAAGCGCGATCCAGAACGGCAAGGGGAGTGGGGAATGAAGATCACGATCGTGGGCACGGGCTATGTCGGACTGGTCACGGGCGCCTGCCTGGCGGACATGGGCAACGAGGTCAAGTGCCTGGACATCGACGAGGAAAAGATCCGTCGTCTGCGCGAGGGCATCATCCCGATCTACGAACCCGGGCTCGAGGGCGTGGTCCGGCGCAACGTCGAGGCGGGCCGGCTCACGTTCACGCTGGATGCGGCTGAAGCGGCGCAATGGGGTGTGGTGCAGATGATCGCGGTGGGCACGCCCCCGGATGAAGACGGCTCCGCCGATCTGCGCCATGTGATCGCCGCCGCGCGCAGCATCGGTCGGCACATGCCCGACTATCGGGTGGTGGTCGACAAAAGCACGGTGCCGGTGGGCACCGGCGACAAGGTCGAGCAGGCGATTGCCGAGGAACTGGCGGCGCGCGGTGTGTCGCTGCCGTTCGCGGTCGTCTCCAATCCCGAGTTCCTGAAAGAGGGCGCAGCGGTCGAGGACTGCATGAAGCCCGACCGGATCGTCCTGGGTGTGGAAGATGCGCGGGCCGAGGCGATCATGCGCGAGCTCTACCAGCCCTTCCAGCGCAATCACGAGCGCACGCTGGTGATGTCGCGGCGCGCTGCGGAACTCACCAAGTACGCCGCCAACGGCATGCTGGCGACCCGGATCTCGTTCATGAACGACCTGTCCCGCCTGGCCGAGGCGGTCGGTGTCGACATCGAGGATGTGCGCCAGGGCATCGGCTCGGACCCGCGCATCGGCTGGTCGTTCCTCTACGCGGGCACCGGTTACGGCGGCTCCTGCTTCCCGAAGGATGTCCAGGCGCTGATTCGCACCGCCGAGGAGTTCAAGACCCCGCTGCGCATGCTCAAGGCGGTCGAGGCGGTCAACGATGACCAGAAGACCATCCTGGTGCGCAAGGCGCAGCAACGCTTCGGTTCGCTGGCCGGGCGCCGCTTCGCCCTGTGGGGGCTCGCCTTCAAGCCCAACACCGACGACATGCGCGAGGCGCCGGCCCGAAGCGTGATGGAGTCCCTTTGGGCGCAGGGCGCGACCGTGACAGCCTATGACCCGATCGCTGCCGATGAGTGCCGGCGCCTGTATGGCGAGCGCGCCGACCTCACGCTGGCGGCCAGTCCGCTGGAGGCGGTGCGCGGGGCCGATGCGCTGATCATCATGACCGAATGGAAGGAGTTCCGCTCGCCCCCGTTCGACGAGATCCGCCAGCGCCTGAAGCACCCGGTCATCTTCGACGGGCGAAACCTGTATGAGCCGCCGGTCGTGGCGCGGCACGGCATCGAATACCACTCGGTGGGCAGACCGACGGCATGATGAAAATGATCCACCTGGTCGCGGGTGCGCGGCCCAACTTCATGAAGATCGCACCCATCGTGCGCGCGCTGCGCGCGCGTGCCGATGTGTTCGAGTTCCGGCTCATTCACACCGGTCAGCACTACGACCGTGAAATGAGCGATGTGTTTTTCGAGGAGCTGGGCATCCCCCGGCCCGATTTCCATCTGGAGGCCGGTGGCGCAACGCATGCCGAGCAGACCGCGCGGATCATGGTCGCCTATGAGGCCATCCTGAAAGACCACCGTCCCGATTGCACGCTGGTGGTGGGCGATGTCAATTCGACCCTGGCCTGCTCGGTGGTCGCCAAGAAGGCGGGCATCCCGGTGGCCCATGTCGAGGCCGGGCTGCGCAGCGGCGACATGAGCATGCCCGAGGAGATCAACCGCCTCGTCACCGATGCGATCACCGACTGGTTCTTCGTGACCGAGCCCTCGGGCCAGCAGAACCTGTTGCGCGAAGGCAAGCCGGCCGACCGGGTCTTCGCGGTTGGCCATGTCATGGTCGACAACCTGTTCTTTCAGCTCGCCCAACTGGCGCATGCTGATCCGACGCAATTCGACAGCGCGGCGCTCAAGGCATCCTTGCCGCGTTTCGGGGTTGTCACCTTGCACCGTCCTTCCAATGTCGATCATCCGGATGTGCTGCGCGGCATCATGGGCGCGCTGGCCGTCGTGGCGGAACAGTTGCCGCTGGTGTTTCCGGTGCATCCGCGAACCCGCGGCCAGCTGGAAAAGGCGGGCATCGCGGTGTCGCCGCGCATCACGCTGACCCGGCCGTTGTCGTACATGGATTTCCTGAACCTGTGGAAGGACGCCGCGCTCGTGCTGACCGACAGCGGCGGGCTGCAGGAGGAGACCACCGCGCTGGGCATTCCCTGCCTCACGCTGCGCGAGAACACCGAGCGCCCGGTGACGGTGGACGAAGGCAGCAACACCCTGGTCGGCACCGACCCCGCCGCCATCGTGGCGGCTGCGCTGCCGGTGCTCGCGCAGGGCGGCAAGACCGGCCGAGTGCCGGCGCTGTGGGATGGCCGTGCGGCCGAGCGCATCGTGGCCGAACTCGCGCGGCTGCTGTCGCCCGCGGCCGCCTGAGCCGCGCGCGCCCACCGGACTCATTGCGGATGCAGGTGCTCTTCCAGCGTCATCAGCCCATTCCCCCGCAGCACCCGCTCGCCCGGTTCCCGACGCTGCCGGTGTTGGGCAGCATGGGGGACGCCCGCTCGGCGAGCGCGCCGCGCAGTCGGTTCCTGGCGGACGATGCCGTCTACACCGCCTCGGGCAAGACCGCGACCTGGCTCGCGCTGCGGCTGGCCGGCGTGGGCGCCGACAGCTCGGTCATCGTGCCGGCCTACCACTGCCCGACCATGATCCATCCGATCCTGGCGCTGGGCGCGCGCCCCCTGCTGGTGCCGGTCGCCGCCGACCTGCGGGTCAGTCTGGCGGCGGTGGAAAACATCGCTGACGCGGCGGTCAGGGCGGTGCTGCTGCCCCATTTCTTCGGCTTCCTGCAGCCGGAGATCGAGGCGATCAAGGCCTGGTGTACGCGGCGGGGAGCGATTCTCATCGAGGACTGCGCACATGCCTTCTACGGTGCAGAGGGAGGCTCGGTCCTGCCTGGCGCCACCGGTGATTTCGCCATTGCCTCGACCCGCAAGTTTTTTGCCGCCAGCGAGGGCGGCGCGCTGGTGGCCAACGGCCAACGCCTGGCTCTCGACTTGCCCCGACCCTCGCTGACCGATGAATTGCGCGGGGCCTACCGGATGCTGGCCGAGTCGCTGCGCTATGGCGCGCTGGGCTTGCCGTCGACCCGCCGCTATCGGCTGACGGCGGTGGCCCCGGTGGGGCCTGGTTCGCCTGAGGATGCGCTGCGCGAAGCGGGATGCGCGCCCGCGCGCGATGACGAGATCCGCGGTGCCGGTGACGCCCGGCATTGCCTGAGATCGACGGCACTGCTGATTCGTCACGCGCCCCACGCCCGCATCGCCGCCATTCGCCAGCAGCGCTTCCGGCGCTGGCAGGAAGCGCTGGCCGGCCTGCCATCGGTCGAGCCCTTCATCACCGATCTGCGAGGCTGCGGCGTGCCCTATGCGTTTCCGGTGCGTCTGACCCGGCCGGAAGTTCATTTCCCGGCGCTGAAATACGCGGGCGTCGCCCTGTGGCGCTGGGACCAGCTCGCGGTGTCCGACGATCCGGTCAGCCGCCGGCTGGCGGTTGAGCTGATCCAGCTTCCCTGCCAGCATTCGACCAGCGACACCGAATTCGAACGTCTCGTCCTGCAGTGCCGTCGCGCGCTGCAGGCTTCCTCGCCAGCCTGAAGCTTCCCGCATGCATTCCCGTTGGCGCCTGTATCCCTTCGTGCACGACGATCCGTCGCAGGCGCAGCTCTGGCGCGCGGTGGCGGCGAATGCCGGCGCGAGCCTGGTCCAGATGCCCGAGTTCGTGTTCAGCTGCGCGGCCAGCCTGCACCGGCGTCCGCTCAAGCTCGCGGTGTTCGAGGACGGCGGGCAGCCGATGGCGGTGGCCCTGGTGGACACCAGCCGGCCACTGCTCCCGGCCGTGTTCATCGAGGACCAGATGCCGCTGGGCGCCTGGGTCCAGCATCCGTCGCTCGATTTCCCGGCGCTGGCTGCGCAGCTGACTGCGCGCCTGAGCGTGTCCCTGCAACTGGGGGTGTCGCAGCTCGACGCGCGATTCGTGTCGCGGCCGGCCGACGGCGATTGGCTGTCGACCCTCGACTACATGACCACCCCCTGGCTGCAGGTCGAGGGTTCGTTCGATGATTACTGGCAGGCGCGTGGCAAGAACCTGCGGGCGAATCTGCGCAAGCAGCGCGACCGGCTGGTCGCGCAAGGGGTGTCGCCCCGCCTGGAAGTGCTCACCGCCCACCACGACATGGCGCGGGCGGTCGCCGACTATGCAGCGCTGGAAAGCGCCGGCTGGAAGGCCCAGGGTGGCACCGCACTGAGCGACACCCATCCCCAGACCGCCTTCTATGCCCTGATGCTGCAGGCGTTTGCCGGACGCCAGGAGAGCCGTGTGTATCGGTATTTCTTCGATGACCGGCTGGTGGCCACCGAGCTTTGCCTGTGCGACGACCGGGAACTGGTCATCCTCAAGACCACCTACGACGAGACGGTGACTCCGTACTCGCCGGCGGCGCTGCTGCGCCAGGAAATGCTGGCCGCCCTGTTCGGGGAAGGCAAGGGCCACCGGGTGGAGTTCTACGGCCCGCTGAAGGAATGGCACACCCGCTGGACGCCCTTGAGCCGGCAGGTCTATCACGCGAATGTGTTCAGGAATCCGGTTTGTCGGATGGCGCTGAGTCAGTTGCGTCGATGGTCCCGGCCGACGGGCGAGGGCGCGCCCACCGCCTGATCAGCCGTCCGCGCGCCGGATGCCCAGGTGACGGCCCGCTACCGCCAGGGTGGCGGCGCGCAGCACCTGGCCCTCGTCGATCAGCCGCGTGGAGTCCAGCACCTCATCGAGCCAGGGGCTGTCGGGAATCAGGCCCGGGAACAGCTGGGCCAGTGGCGGCGAGCGCTGGCCACGCAGCGCTTTCAGCGCCGCCATCGAGGCGCGCAGCCAGGGCGGGCGCCGATGCTGCAGCCACAGGCTGGCACGCGAGCGCCGATCCGGTCCTGCGGCGGGGGTGAATCCGTAGGCCAGCGGGAACTGGCCCAGCGCGGGATGAATCCGGGTGATCAGCGCCGCCTCGAAGCGGCCATAGTCTTTCCAGGCCAGTGGAATGCGGGCGGCCGCGCGCACCAGACGAGGCTCGAGCAGCGGGGTCAGGAAATCGCCGCAACGCGCGGCGAGCGTGTTGTTGCGGCTCATCCAGAACCGGCAGCGAAACAGGGGGTAGAGCAGTTCGACCAGCGGGCGTGGCAGCAGGCCCTGCTGTCCGACCTGATGCTCCATCGCGTGCGCCAGATAGTCCCGGTAGGCCGCCAGATCCTGCGGGCGGCGCACCGCGGCGGGCGGGTAGTTGCTGTAGAAAACCCGGGCGATGTCGGCCGCGGCAAAGGGCCGGTCGTGCAGGTAGAAGAAGTTGCGCAGCACCTCGCCCCCACCGCCATTCAGGGCAACCGCACCGCCGGCGCTCTGGGCGATCCGGGTCTGGCGGTCGGCGCCCCGATCGAAGATTCCGTCGATCGGAATGCCATCGAAGAAGGTCAGGTTGCGCTGGATCTGCGCCGCATCGAGTGCGGGCTGCGCCGCGTTCAACACCGACTTGTCGATGGGCGTGAGGTCGAGCGCGAGCGCGCGCGCGATCGATTGCGCGATGGTGACATCGTCATCGGCCGGACGGCCATACACATGCAGCGCCGGCCGGTTGCCGGTCGCCAGCAGACTGGCCACGATCAGTCGGGAGTCGAAGCCACCGGACAGGGCCGCATGCACGCCGCCCGGAAAGGCCGAGCCGATGGCGCGCGCCGTCGACTCCATGATGTGCTGGCATTCATCGAGGGCCTCGTCCTGACGCTGGAAGGGCGCAGCGGGATGCCAGTCGGCGGCCGGGTAGGCGGTGACGGGCTGGCCGGTCTGCAGGTCGATCGCGACGGCGGGATCCACGATGCGCACGCCGGCCAGTGGCGTGCGCTCGTCGTGGTTGGCGCCGGCCAGGATGTAGTCCAGCGCGCCGATCCGGTCGAGGACCGCTTCGCCGCTGTTTTCCGCGCAGGCGAGCCAGGAGGTGCTGAAGAGTGTCGAGTCGGCCGTCCGATAGGCCTTGACCAGCCCGACCGGATCACCGAACAGCCAGGCCTTGCCGTCCTTGCACAGGAAGGCCATGAAGCTGCCCGACAGGGGCAGGTGGGCCAGGTCGGCGGGGCTGTGGAACGCGGCGAACAGACGGGCGAGGGCGGCGGGGCCGGCGGATCCGTCGAAGAAGAGTGTTCCGACGCAGGCCAGGGCGCCATTCGGTTCGATCAGCCAGTGCGACGCTGTTTCCGGGTGGCCCGGTGTCGGCAACCAGCCCAGACAGCCCCCAGGCCAGCGGAAATGGCGCTCGGCGCTGAAGCCCTGAGCGGCGAGCGAGGCGCGGACGGGCGGCAGACCGCTCGGTTCATCCGATCCCTCGAGGCCTTGAGCCGCTGACCTCAGGATGAAGAGCGCGCTCATGTCTCAGCGGTGCTGCATCAGGGAAGCCGTGTCCGACTCGGCGCGTCGATCATGCGATCGAGACTGGCGGCGAGCAACCGGGTCCGGTTCAGCCGGGAGTGGGAATCATCGCGCGAGAAGGAGAATTCGTCCGCTTCCTGATGGGACAGCCGGCGGATGAAGCCGGGCAGGGCGGCTTCGATGTCGCTGGCCGATTCCAGCGCCACCACCGGGCCGCGTTGCAGGCGCGCCAGCATTTTTCCGGTGTCGCCCACCGGGTCGGCCAGCCCGAGGATCGGACGGCCCGCGCGCACATATTCGTAGACCTTGGCGGGAATCTGTTCATTGCAGTTGTCGGCCTGCATCGCCATCAGGGCGTCGGCCGCCATCATCTCGGCCACCGCCTGTTGATACGGCACGGGGGGGGCTACTTCGACCAGGTCATCGGCCGAGTGCTGTCGCGCGAGATCCATGATCAGCTCGCCGTGCACCGGCGCGCGAAACCGGAAGACGACTTCATCGGCCCGCAGGCTGCCGGCGCGTTTGAGCCGCCCCAGCGCGGTCATCAGCGCGGTGGGGTCGCGTTCCGAGGGATAGACGATTCCGCTGTGCAGGATGACCAGCTTGCGGCCCGCCCGAGGCGGTGGCGTGATGTCCCCGGCCGCGACGAAAACCGATTCGTCGTAACCATTCTCAATGAGTTCGAAGTGATCTTCCGGCAGATTCGGATAGCGGGTCCGATAGGTCGCCTGGGCCGACGGGCTGACGAAGACCATGCGCGACGAGTGCAGTGCACAGGCGCTCTCGATCGATTCAAAGGCCTGGCGCCGGGGGGGGTGTGAGGGATAACCGTCTTGAACCATCGGATCGCGGAAATCCGCCATCCACGGCAAGCCCGTGCGGGTCGCGAGCCGGTCGCCGATCCGGTGGGCGGTGGCGATCGGGAAGGTGCTCCACAGTGCGTTTGCGCCGTAGTGCCTGCAGGCGCGCGCACCGATGGACGAGGCCAGCCACGACCAGCTGGCCCACCGATCGGGCAAGGCCAGAAAACCCGGATACTTGCCCGCGATGGCCAGATGGCGACCGGCGTCCAGGCAAGGCACTCTCACCACGTCGCAGCCCTCGGGGATCTGCGCGATGGAGGCCGGGTCGGCCGACTCGTAGGCCCCTGCGGTGGGTGCCAGGATGACCGGGCGCCAGCCGAAGGCCGGCAGGTTCTGGGCAAAGCGAAGCGTTCTCTGAATGCCGCTGCTGCCCACCAGCGGCGGGAAGTGGAAGGCAATCATGACAATCGTTTTCACGAGCGGGATCGTAGCAGCCTTGACAGGGGGTTGCCGTTGACTTTGTCCGGGTTTGTGCGCCGTGGCAGCGGGTATTGCGTCCCTTGTTGGTCCCCTGATTGGTCCCCTTATTGGCCCCCCTGTTGCGCCGGCTCTCCGCCACCGCCCCCAACTCTCCCCTTTCGTGGCAAATGCAACGTGGACGCCCGGTTCGATGAGTGAGAATCCTGTCATGCGAAATTCGGACCTGAAATGCCGGACCTGATCCACGACCTCCTGCTGCGCACCGCGTCGGCCCGGCCGGAGCGTGAAGCCCTGAAATGGCGCACCGAAGCCCTCGGCTATGGCGAGCTCGCCCGGCGGGTGAGCGGATTCGCGCACGGCTGTCTGGCGCTGCGCCTGGCCCGCCAGGACCGAGTCGCGGTGTGGGCCGACAAGCGTGTCGAGACGGTGGTGGCGTTGTTTGGCGCGGCCGCCGCTGGCTGCGTGTTCGCGCCGATCAACCCGGTGCTCAAGGCCGAGCAGGCGGCCTACATCCTGCGCGACTGCAATGTGCGTCTGCTGGTGACCACTGCCGAGCGGTGGGCCTCGCTGGCGCCGTGGATGGCCGAGTGTCCGGACCTGGTTCATGTCGCGCTGATGGCGGGCGCGGCGCGCCCGACCGACGCAGGGACCGACGCAGCATCGGGCATCGAAGGCGTGTCCACACACGGGTTCGACGCCCTGTGCGAGGCCGGACCGGGCGCGCTGCATCGCTGCATCGACACCGACATGGCAGCCATCCTGTACACCTCGGGCAGCACCGGTCGCCCCAAGGGCGTGGTGCTGTCTCACCGCAACATGGTGGCCGGCGCCGCCAGCGTGGCGCAGTACCTCGCCAACAGCGCCGCCGACCGCGTGCTGGCGGTGTTGCCGTTGTCGTTCGACTATGGCCTGTCGCAGCTGACCACCCAGTTTTCGGTGGGCGGCTGCGTGGTGCTGCACAACTACCTGCTGCCCGGCGACGTGCTCAAGGCGATGGTGCGCGAGCGCATCAGCGGGCTGGCCGCGGTGCCGCCGTTGTGGATCCAACTGGCCGGGCTGGAGTGGCCCGCCGCCATCGGCGAGAGCCTGCGTTATTTCACCAACTCGGGCGGCGCGATGCCCACCGCCACCCTGAGCGAACTGCGCCGGCGCGCGCCGAAAGCACAGCCCTTCCTGATGTACGGACTCACCGAAGCCTTCCGCTCGACCTATCTGCCGCCCGATCAGGTCGATGTTCGGCCGACCTCGATGGGCAAGGCCATTCCCAACGCCGAGATCCTGGTGGTGCGCGAGGATGGCAGCGAGTGCGCGCCCGGCGAACCCGGCGAACTCGTGCACCGGGGCGCGCTGGTGTCGATGGGCTACTGGAACGATCCGGAGAAGACTGCCGAGCGTTTCAAGCCGGCCCCCGGCCAGCGTCGTGAACTGGTGATGCCTGAAATGGCGGTCTGGTCCGGCGACACGGTGCGCCGCGACGAGGAGGGCTTCCTGTATTTCGTGAGCCGGCGCGATGAAATGATCAAGACCTCGGGCTATCGGGTCAGCCCGACCGAGGTCGAGGAAGTGATCTACCGGACGGCGCTGGTGGCGGAGGCCGCGGCGTTCGGCGTGACCCATCCCGGGCTGGGCGAGGCGATCGTGGTGGTGGCCCAGGCCGCCCCGGGCCGCGCGCCCGATTCGGCCGCGCTGATCGCCGCCTGCAAGGAAGCCCTGCCGCTCTACATGGTGCCGCATCACATCGACTGGCTCGAGGCGGCGCTGCCGCGCAATGCCAACGGCAAGATCGATCGCAAGGCCCTGTCGTCGCAGCGCACCGCGCTGTTCGGGGAAAAGGAATGACCGCCATCGCGTTCCCCCTGCACACCCCGATCGAGGGCTTCGAGGTCATCGACGGCGAACTGGCGATCGGCGGCCAGCGGCTGACTCGCCTGGCCGCCCGGGTCGGTTCGACGCCGTTCTTCGCCTATTCGCGCGCGCTCATCGAGCAGCGGGCCACGCACCTGCGCGGGCAACTGCCCCCGGGCGTTCACCTGCACTACGCGATCAAGGCCAACCCGATGCCGGCGGTGGTGCACTTGCTGGCCGGGCTGACCGATGGGCTCGACGTCGCGTCGGGCCGCGAGATGCGGGTCGCGCTGGACACCGGTGTGGCGCCCGACCGGGTGAGCTTCGCCGGGCCGGGCAAGTCGCAGGCCGAGATCGACCAGGCGGTGGCGGCGGGTATCACCCTGATTTTGGAGTCCGAGCGTCAGCTCGAGCAGGCGCTGCAGGCCGGCCGGCGATTGGGCATCGAGCCGCGGCTGGCGCTGCGGGTGAACCCGTCGTTCGAGCTCAAGGGCTCGGGCATGAAGATGGGCGGCGGGCCCAAGCCTTTCGGCATCGACGAAGCGCGGGTGCCGGCGCTGGCGGCGCGGATCGAATCGGAAGGTCTCGCGCTGGTCGGCTTTCACCTGTATTCCGGTTCGCAGAACCTGAGCGCACCGGCGCTGATCGAGGCGCAGCGGCTCTCGGTCGAACTCGGGCTGGCGCTGGCCGCGCCGCTGCGCCGGGGCATCCGCTGGCTGAACATCGGCGGCGGTTTCGGCGTGCCGTATTTCCCGGGCGACAAGGCGCTGGACACCGCGCCGGTGCTCGAGGCGCTGGCCCCGCTGGCCGAGAAGACCACTCGGGCGGGCGATGCCCACCTGGTGATCGAGCTGGGGCGCTATCTGGTCGCCTCGGCCGGGGTCTATGTGGCCCGGGTGATCGACCGCAAGGAGTCCCAGGGGCAGGTGTTCCTGGTGACCGATGGGGGGCTGCACCATCACCTGGCCGCCTCGGGCAATTTCGGGCAGGTCATCCGCAAGAATTACCCGGTGACCATCGGCAACCGCATCGGCCAGGCCGAGGTGTCGGTGCAAAGCGTGGTGGGGCCGCTGTGCACGCCGCTGGATCTGCTGGCCGATCGGATGCTGATGCCCACCGCCGAGCGCGACGACCTGGTGGTGGTGTTCCAGTCGGGCGCCTACGGACCCACCGCCAGTCCGAGCGGATTTCTCTCGCATCCCGAGTCCATCGAAGTGCTGGTCTAGGCGATGAGCGCCACCTTTCATCCGCGCCTGGAGGGGGGCGTCGGCCTCGCCGAGCCGCTCGCGGGTGTGCGGGCGAGCGGCCTGCAGTCGGCGGCGCACGAGGCCGCCGGCGTGCGGGTCGCGAGCCTGGGCCGACTGGTGTTTCGCGACTCGGCGCTCGCGGATCTGGCGCGCCGCGAGGGCACGCCGGCCGCGCTGCTGGAAGGCTGGCGGCTGCATCGCGAGCGGCTGCTGGCGCGGATCACCGGCGAGTACGCGGTCGCGGTCATCGACACCGTGGCCGACATCGCGATGGCAGCGGTCGATCGGTTCAGCACGCTGGCCCTGTATGTCGGCCACGACGATGAGGGCCGCTGGGCCTTTGCCAGCGAGCCCCTGCGGGTCGCGGCGCTGCTGGGGCGCGAGCCCCGGCTCGATGCGGCCGCGCTGCATGCCTATCTGCATTTCCACGCGATCCCCGCGCCGCTGTCGATTGTGAGCGGCGTGCGCCGGCTGGACATCGGTGAAGTGGCGATGGTCGAGCGCGGCGTGCCCAGTGTGCGACGCCACTGGGCGCCGCGTTTCGAGGAAGACCGGCCCTTCGATTTTCAGCGCGAACGCGAGGCCTTCCTGGCCGGCTTGCGCCAGTCGGTGGCCGAGGCGGCCGACTCGGTGCCCAAGGCCGGGCTGGGCTGCTTCCTGTCGGGGGGCACCGACAGCTCCACCCTCTCGGGCATGGCGAGCGAACTGTATGGCGGCGGAGCACGGACTTTCTCGATCGGCTTCGATGTGCAGGCCTATGACGAGAGCCATTATTCGCGGCTGGCGTCCCGTCACTTCCGCACCGATCACACCGAGTTCATCCTGAAGCCGGCGCATGCCGGGGAGTTGCTCGACCGGGTCGCCGTCGAGTACGAGCAGCCCTTCGGCAATGCATCGGCGCTGCCCACCCATTTCTGCGCGCGCCTGGCCGGCGAGGCCGGGATCACCCGCCTGCTGGGCGGCGACGGCGGGGACGAGCTGTACGGCGGCAATGACCGATACGCGACGCAGTGGCTGTTCTCGCTGTACGGGCAGGTGCCGGCGCTGCTGCGCGAGGGACTGATGGAGCCGCTGCTGTTCGGCCCGCTGAAGGACGCGACGCTGCCGCTGCTGCGCAAGGCACGCAGCTATGTCGAGCAGGCGCGCACGCCGCTGCCCGAGCGCCTGGGCGGCCGCTACAACCTGCTCAACCGATTCGGGGTCGAGCGGGTCTTCGAGCCCGCGCTGCTGCGCGCGGCGGCGAGCTTCGATCCGGCGGCCCTGGAGCGCGAGGTCTGGGCGCGATCGGCGGCGGGCACCCAGATCAACCGGCTGCTGGCCTTCGACTTCAAGTTCACGCTGGGCGACAGCGACCTTCCCAAGGTGACGCGGATGTGTCACGCGGCCGGGGTCGAGGTCGCGTTTCCGATGCTCTCCGATGTCATGACGGATCACTCGTTGCGGCTCGATCCGGCGCACAAGCTGCGCCGCACCCAGTTGCGCCATTTCTTCAAGGAGGCGCTGCGCGGCTTTCTGCCCGACGAGATCCTGGCCAAGCCCAAGCACGGTTTCGGGATGCCGTTTGGCGACTGGATGCTGGCGCAGCCGGCGCTCGCCGCGCGTGCCGATGATGCCCTGGCGGGGCTGGCCGATCGCGGCATCGTGCAGCCCGCGTTCATCACCGAACTGCGCGAGGCGGTCCGTGGCGGGCATGCCGGCTATTTCGGCGTGATGATCTGGGTGCTGATGATGCTGGAGTTGTGGCTGCGCGCGCACATGCCCGATGCCTCGTGTCCGGAGCCGGTGCTGTGAAGATCCTGCATGTGCTGGACCACTCGCTGCCGCTGCACAGCGGCTACACCTTTCGCACCGCCGCGATCCTGACCGAACAGCGGCGTCGGGGCTGGGAGACCGTCCACCTGACCACCCCGCGTCAGGGCGTCTGCGACCAGACGATGGAGCAGGCAGGCGGCTTCGACTTTCATCGCACGCCTTATCGTCCCGCCGCCTGGTCCCGGTTGCCGGCCCTGTGGCCCTTTGATGAAATGCGCGCCACCGCGGCGGCGCTGCGCCGCCTGGCCAGCCGGGTCCGGCCGGATGTGCTCCATGCCCATTCGCCGGTGCTCACCGCCTGGCCGGCCCTGCGGGTCGGGCGTGCGCTGGGCATACCGGTGGTCTATGAGGTGCGGGCCTTCTGGGAAGACGCGGCGGTCGACCACGGCAGCACGGCGGAAGGCAGCGCGCGCTATCGCTTCACCCGCCTGCTGGAGACCCTGGCGCTCAAGCGTGCCGATGCGGTCACCACCATCTGCGAAGGCCTGCGAGCCGACATCGTGGGTCGAGGCGTGCCGGCCGTCCGGGTGACGGTGATTCCGAATGCGGTGGACATCGACCGGTTTCCGGTGATCGGACACCGGGACGCCGACCTCGAGGCCGAACTGGGTCTGCAGGGCAGTCCGGTGATCGGGTTCTGCGGGTCGTTCTACGCCTATGAGGGCTTGGAGCTGCTGGTGCGCGCGATGGCCGATGTGCTGACGCGGGTGCCGGATGCGCGGCTGCTGCTGGTTGGCGGCGGCCCGCAGGAGAGCGCGCTGAAGGCGCAGGTGCGCGAGGCGGGCCTGGCGCAGCGGGTGGTGTTCACCGGGCGCGTGCCCAATGCGCAGATCGAGCGCTATTACTCGCTGATCGATGTGCTCGCGTTTCCGCGCAAGCGCATGCGTCTGACCGACCTGGTCACGCCGCTCAAACCGCTGGAGGCGATGGCCCAGGGACGGGTGGTGGTGGCCTCGGATGTGGGCGGGCACCGCGAGCTGATCGAGGATGAACGCACCGGGCTGCTGTTCCCGGCCGATGATGTCCGTGCGCTGGCCAGCCGGCTGTGTCTCGCGCTGACCGATGACGCGCTGCGCGGGCGGCTGATCGCCAACGGGCGGGTGTTCGTCGAGCAGGAACGCAACTGGGCGGCGAGCGTGGCCCGTTACGACGGGGTCTATGCGCGGGCTCGTCAGGCGGTGGCCGCGCCATGAGCCGTCGGAGTTCGCCCGCATGATCCTGCGCGCACTGACCCACCTGGCATCGCCCGCCGGCCGCGGCGCGAAGCTGTCGACCTTCATCTTTCATCGGGTGCCGGCGCAGCCCGACCCGCTGCTGCCCGATGAGCCCCATGCGCAGCGTTTCGAGCAGATGCTGTCGTGGATCACCGGGCAGTTCCAGGTGCTGGCACCGCTGGAGGCCTGCGAACGCCTGAGCACCGGCAGCCTGCCGGCGCGCGCGGCCATCATCACCTTCGACGACGGCTATCGCGACAACGCGGAAGTGGCGTTACCGATCCTGCAACGGCACGGTGTCAGCGCGGCCTTCTTCATCGCGACCGGCTTTCTGGATGGCGGCATCATGTTCAACGACCGGGTGATCGAGGCGATCCGCGCGGTGCCCGTTGAGCGGGTCCGGATCAATCTGGCGGGCATCGATGAACTGGATCTGTCGAGCCCTGCCGCGCGGCGCGCCGCGATCAACGCCCTCTTGCGCGCGATCAAGCACCTGATGCCGGGGGATCGGGACGATGCGGTGGAGGCGATCGAAGCGCGGTTGGGCGTGAGCGCGACCGAGAGTCCGATGATGTCCCGGGCGCAGGTTCGCCAGCTGCACGCGGCCGGCATGGCGATCGGCGGCCACACGCGATGGCATCCGATCCTGTCGGTGCTCGCACCGGACGATGCCCGCGAGGCGATCCAGGACGGTCGCGACGACCTGACCGAACTGCTGGGGCACCCGCCGCCGCTCTTTGCCTATCCGAACGGGCGCCAGGGGCGCGACTGGGGGAGCGAGCATGCGCAGATGGTGAAAGACGCGGGTTTCCGTTTTGCGTTTACCACCGACAGCGGCGCGGCGCGGTACGGTGACTCGCCGTATGTCTTGCCGCGATTCACGCCCTGGGCACGGGGTCGGATGGGGTTCGGGGGGCAGGCGTGGCGCAATCTGCTGCAGGGCGCGCGGGGGGGCTGAAGCGTCGGGCCAGTTCGGTCTGGTCCCGACCGCGCCGCGAGCCGAGCTGGCGGGCGGCGAGCACCGTCAGGGGCAGCGCCAGTGCCCGATGCGCCGCCAGCGCCAGTCGCGTCGTCGACAGGTGGCGACGGGTCAGCAGATGAATGCGGCCCAGGCCGTGGTAGGTCAGGCCCAGTCGTTCACCCAGTGTCCGCAGGCCGCGGGTCGAGAAGAACGCGATGTGCTGTCCGGTGTTCAGCGAGTAATAGTCCCATTCGCGCGCGCCCGGCGGCTGCCCGTCGGCGAACACCTGGGTGGTGAACAGGATTGTGTCCGACTGGTGCCGCGCCAGGTTCGAGCGCAGGAATTCGAGCGGATCGATGGTGTGTTCCAGCACCTCGACCGCCGACAGCGCATCGCAGGGTCCGGTGGTTTCGTTGTGTTCGAAGCCGCGCGCGAAGAGGTTCTGCGCGTAGGGGTCGCTCCACCGGTAATCGAAGCCCACATCGCGCATCAGCCGGGTGAGCAGACCATACCCGCCCGCCACGTCGACATAGGTTCCCCGACCCCGTTCGGGAAACGCGAAGTACAGGATGGCCGACAGGCGCAGTGCGGTCAGGATGTTGCGCACCGCGATGTCGGTGTCGGCCTGCACGATGGCGTCGCTGTAGGCCTGCGCCAGCCAATGCGGGTCGGCGGCGAACACATGGTCGCAGGGTGCGCAGTAGCGGTACTCGGCGTCATGTTCGCCGAGCACCCGCGCCTGGAAGTGGGGCTTCGATTCAGCGTGGCACAGGCGGCATTTCATGATTGCGTTGCCGCGGCGGGGTGCGCTTTTCCGTTACCGGCTGCTTGCTCGGGCTTGACCAGCAGGGTCATCGTCGCGAACGAGAGCTTGCGCGCGGCGTATCCCCGATAGAAACGGCTTTCCGCCCGGAACAACCGCTCGACGGTGGCCGGGCTGCCCAGGTTGAGCGCGGGAAATGCGTCCGGGTTGTAATACAGCACATAGCTCAGCAGACCGGGATACATCTGGTCGACCGCTTCGAAGCCGGCGCTTCGGTACAGCCGGTTCAGTTCGGGCAGATCGAAAGCCCGCTCGGTCTGTTCGTCGAACAGCGGATTGCGCCGATAGATGACCTGCCGGATCCACCGCAGCAGCGCGTTGTTCTGGGTCGGCTCGAAATTGATGAAGTGGCCACCGGGCTTGAGCGCGTCGTGAATGCTGCGCAGGACCCGCTCGGTGTGGTGCGGCACGTGGTGGAGTCCGCCGATCACGATCACCAGGTCGTGCTCCTCGTCGGGTGTCCATTGCGTGATGTCCTGGCAGTCGATTCTCTCGGTCGGATACATCGACCGGGCCTCCTCCACCAGCGACTGGCTGTAGTCGAATCCCGAGTAGCGGATGTCCGATGCCAGGTGGGCCCGGAGAATCTTGCGGCCCTCCGAATATCCGCACATCGGTTCGAGCACACTCACCACCGGCGCGAACAGGCCGGTCTTGTCCTGCAGGAATGCCCGCCACAGCAGGTGCTTCAGTGTCAGGTGGTTTTCGGTCTGGCGCGCCTGGAAATACCGCGCCGACACGCTTTCGAAATGCGCGCGCTGCTGCTCGACCTCATTCACGGGCGGCTCCGGGTTCGGTGATGACAAGGGCGGCGATGCCGGCCAGGATCAGTGCGATCCCGATCAGCCGAACCAGGGTGGCTTTCTCATCGAGCAGGAGGATGCCGATGAGCTGGGTGCCGGCCATCAGCGCCCCTGAGGCCAGCGGAAACGCCAGTGACAGCGGGTAGGCGCGCAGCACGGCCAGCCACAGCGCCGCTCCGCCCGCATAGGCCAGACCGCCCGCGACATAGGCGGCGTTCATCCCGACCGGTGCGGCTTTGAGCAGATAGAGGCCTGACAGGCTGGTGCCCAGATAGGTGACGAACAGGAGGATCTTCAGCATTCGCAAGGCATGTGAAATCCCCGGTCAGCCGGCAACGGCTTCGCGCGCCGCGCGGTGCCGCCGTGATGGCGTGCGCGACGGACGCGGTTCGCCGGCATGGACTTTTTCGATGATGTAGGCAGGGCGCCGTTTCGTCTCGATGTAGATCTTCGACAGGTATTCCCCGATGATGCCCAGGCACAGCAGCTGAATCCCGCCCAGGAAATACATCGGCACGACGGTGGACGCCCAACCGGGCAGGGCGGTGTCGGTCAGCAGTCTGATCCACAGCGCATACGCCGAAAATCCCAGGCTCGCGATCGACACCAGCACCCCCAGCAACGTGATGAATCGCAGCGGCGCAGCCGAGAACGAGGTCACCCCCTGGATGGCGAGCCCGAGCATTTTCGCCAGCGAGTATTTCGACTCGCCGGCGGCCCGCTCGGCCTGCTGGTAGTGGATCTTCGCGGTCGGGAATCCGAGCTGGGGGATGATGCCGCGCAGGAAAAGCTCGGTTTCGCCGAACTGCCGCAGGGCGGCGATGGCGCGCCGGCTCAGCAGCCGGTAGTCGGCGTGTTCCGGCACGATGTCGACGCCCATGCCCTTGAGCATCCGGTAGTAGAGCGTGCCGCTGGTGCGCTTGAACCAGGACTCGGCGGTGCGGCTCTTTCGAATGCCGAGCACCACATCATGGCCGTTGAGGTATTCATCGAGCATCGGCTCGATCGCCGCGGGGTCGTGCTGCAGGTCGGCGTCCATGCTGATGACCGCATCACCGTCGGCCTGGTGCAGCCCGGCCAGCAGCGCGTGCTGGTGGCCCCGGTTGCGCGAGAGCTTGATCCCGACGATCGGCCAGCCGTCGTCGGTGAGCTGCTCGATGATCCGCCAGGTCGAATCCCCGCTGCCGTCGTCGACCAGGAAGATCCGGCTGCTGCGCCGGATCCGGCCACGCAAACACAGGTCCTCCAGAACGCCGGCGATGCGTTCGGCGGTCCGCGGCAGCACCAGCTCCTCGTTGAAGCAGGGGATGACGATGCTCAGATTGACTGCCGCGTGATCCGATGAGCGCATGGTGGCCTCAGGCGAGTCGAATGACACGAGGCCTGCCGGCGGGGGCGGTGGCGCGCGACTGCAGCCAGCAGCTGGCGCTCCAGGCGCAGGTGAGGATGATGAAGGGCATCAGCGGGAACTTGTAGCGGTAGCTGCCCGCCATCACCATGCACTGCAGGGTGGTGATCGCCGCAAAGCCATAGCCGGCGAGCGCCCAGGGCGCGACCGTGCCGAAGTCGCCCAGCCGACGGTAGCGGCGCCACAGCAGCCAGGCCCCGGCGGCGAAGCCGGTCATCATCGCCAGATAGAAGACCTGGTTCAGGATCCGCACGCCGCGAAACGCGGTCTGGTGATCGTCATACCAGGGCGTGCCGATCTGGAACGACCATTCGGCCTCGCCGTCCACCGACCAGAGGCTGAACGCCTTGATGGGCATCAGCAGCAGGAAGGTGCCCGGATTGTCGCGAATCCAGGCGACGGCGGCCGCCTTGGCACGTCGGTTGGATTCGACCTGATTGGCGACGGTGAAAGTCTCCTTCCGCAAGGCGAGTACCTCGGGGCCGCCGTCGGTGGGAAAGCCCCGGTGGGCCAGGGCGCTGGGGTTGTTGCCGACCAGCAGGGCCCAGCCGCTGTTGGTGGAAATGAAGACGGGTTCGCCGAACACCTGATAGTTGCGGTAGAGCCAGGGCGTGATCACCAGGGCGAGTGCCAGATAGACGCCGGTCAGGCGACGCAGGGCGGTCAGCCACTGCTGCCGGTCGCGGGTGAACAGCAGCGGGATGGCGATCAGGATCATCGGCATCAGCAGGGTCTGTGGCTTGGTGAGGGTGGCGTATCCGAAGACGAGCCCCCCGGCGATCGCCCACGGCATGCGCCGCCCGGCCACGATCAGCCAGGTGCCCAGCAGCAGCAGGAATGTGTAGAAGGTTTCGGTCGCGCTCAGGCTCGCGTAGGCGATGTTGTTCGGATAGACGGCGAGCAGGAAGGCGCCCAGCCGCGCGGCTTGTTCGGAGGCGAAGATCGCGCGGCCCAGCGCCACCACCAGAACGAAAGTGAGCGCGCCGAACACCAGGTTGGCGATCTGGAGCACCAGCACCTGCTTGCCGAAGAGCCAGTAGAGCCCGGCCGCCGCAGCCGGCCATCCGACTGGCCAGAATGCGGTGGGCACGCCCCCCTCGCTGTAGCCGGCACCTTCGACGAGGCCCACGGCGCGGTTGTGGTACCAGGCGAAATCGGAGCTCGGCTCGACCGGCACGAAGGCGATCAGCAGTGCCCGCAGTCCGATGTAAAGGAGGAAGGTGGCGGGCAGGAACGCCGGGTGCCCGATGAGTTCGTTCAGGCGGTCGCGCCAGTCTTTTGCGAGTTGGTTCATCGGTGGACGGGCTATTTCAGGGCTTTGATGAAGACAGCTTGGGATCTCGGCGTCCAGTGCCTGTTGAGGGCGGGCAATCCAGCCACAACTCAAGGGCAACGCACCTGAGCGTCGATGAGTCTGATCAGAAAAGTCTCAGTCCCTTCGTGAGTCCTCCAACGATGACGAGTGGATGGACATCGACCCCGACGATGACGGGCTGGCTCAAGTCCCTGACTGCAGGGGGTCGCGTTTACCCCAATCCCATCGCCTTCAGCGTGCGTGAGACTTCGGCATCGAATGCCTGAGTGCTGAATTGCGCAGTCACGCGGACTTTGCCTGCTTCGCCCAGATGCTGGGCTAGCCCAGCATCTCCCATCAGGCGCAGCACCTGTTGGGCGAACAGCCCGGCGTCTTCTGCGATCAGCAGTTCCTCCTCGTGGTTGAGGAGCCCTTGGTAGGACCGTCCGACGAATGCAGTGGTCACGCACGGGAGCCCATGCGCCAAGGCCTCCAGTACCTTGATCTGGGTGCCTCCGCCGTGGCGGATCGGTGCAATCGCGACGGAGGCCTGCGCATACTCCTGCGCCAGGTCGTCGACGAAGCCGGTGCACTGCACGCCCGGCGTGCGCTCCAGTTGCGCCCGCAGTTCGGGGGATGCGGCGCCCACGATGCGCAGATGGGCCGCCGGGCGTGCGGCCCGGATCGTCGGCCACACCTCGTCGAGGAACCAGCGCAAACCGGCAATGTTCGGGCCGTACCAGACCGCACCGACGAACAGAAGGCGTTGTTCGATGGCGGCGCCGGGCTGGCGCAGCGGTGCGAGGTCCACCACATTGGGCAGGACGCTGGACGATGTCTGGGGCATCTGCTGCCTTTCGCCGGATGAGGCGAACCAGCAGTGCTCGAATCGGCCCAGCGCCCGTCGGTTGGCGAAGGTGCGGCCCCAGGACTTGAGGTCGGCGATGAATGGGGCTGCCGGTCCGCCGGAACCGGGCGGGTATCGATAGACCGCGTCATCGGCATCGACCAGCACCGGCACTCCGGCCCCATGAGTGGCGCGGCAGGCCGGCCAGAGATAGCGGCTGACGATGGCGCTGGCGCGACGCGATTGCACCAGATCGGCGATCTGCAAGGACAGGCGAACGTCATCGGCATAGCCGAAAGGCGGCGTGCGGGTCTCGCATTCGAGCGCGAAGAGGTTATCCCCGGTCTGGCGCAGCCCGGTCGCTGGCGCCGGGCATGGCGTCAAGACCAGGGTGGTCACTTCGAAGTGCCTTTGCAGCGCCTGTCGCAGCCGCCAGGTCCGCAGGCTCCCGCCGTTTTCGTGGCCCGGTGGCAGTGGTGTGAGCAGGATCAGATTCGGCATGGACGGCTGCACCGGCCTCATTCGGCATCCGTGCGTCGTTGCAGCGTTGGCGATCGGGTTTCGCCGGCGATCTGGCGCAGCGCGAGCCAGTGGAATGCGGTGTCCAGGCCCCGCCATCCCGGCTCGAGATATTCCGGGTAGCGGGAGTACGCATCCCGGATGTTGTCGGGCAGTCCGAAAAATCCCTGGCTCTTCACCAGGCGCTGCAGCATCCGGTTCTGAATGCCGCGCAAGGCATAGCGGCGCCGACGGCGCAGATAGAGCCGGATGTCGTCCGGCCGGCGCCAGTCCAGCGAGTGAAAGACGAAGCGGGCCTGCGGCACTACTGCGATGCGGTGTGCATCCCATCCGCGTGCCGGATCGAGATCGAAGGCGGCCATGGCGCCAACGAATCCGTCTTCGCCGATCGTGCCGACCGGGATCTTCAGTCCCATGGATCGGATGCGATCAACGAAGCTGCCCGACAGCGCATAGAGGTTGCCGACCAGCCCACCCGTGGTTTGCAGTTCGTGAATCCAGGCAGCCCGGTGGCGCCCGCTGGCTGGAACGCCGGTGGCGGCAAGGGCGCCGTGCGTGCCGGTCAGCGCTGCGTGAAGCGCGTCGAAGCAGCCTGGCTGGACCTCGACATCGCCATCGACGAAGCAGTGCGCCTGCGCCTGTTCGCGGATGACATGGATGTAGTGGTTCCAGGCATTTGCCTTGTCGCCCCGCGCGATGGTGTGAAGTCGGACTTGCGCTCGCCTCGCGGCGAAGTCCGCCACGATCGATTCGGTCCGGTCGCGACAACCGTTGGCCAGCACATGGATGGGCACGGTGTTACGGATGCCGCTGTCGAGCAGACGGGTCAGTGCGGTGGCGATCCGGTCCTGTTCGTTGTGCGCGAAGACCGCGATGGCCAGCGGCTGGGCCCGGTCCTGCGGGAAATGGTCCATCGGCAGGTTCAACCTTCAGCATGTGGGTTGAACCGAGCGTAGGAGCGCGATCAGCCTCGCCGATTGACGGTGGGCAATGAAGTCGCAGTTCAGACGGCGCCCGATCGCGGGCTGGCGTTGTCCGCTCGGAATGCCGGGCGGGTGCGGGAAGAGCGGTCAGCCGTTGGCGGATTCGGGCTGGAACCGGGTAGGCGTCCTAGTGCCCGCGAAGTCGCGCGCTCAAAGCGGCGCCGATCTGTCGTGTCCTGGCCAGCGCCATCTGCTCGAACCCATTCGGCCTGCCGCTGAGTTGCCACAGGGCCAGGCTGGCCAGGGTGTAGACGAGTGCGCCCAGGACAACCTTGATCGGCAGTCCGGTCAGCACCGGGGACTGTACCCAGCCGGCGATGAAGGGCTGCGCGCTCAGGAGAGCGGCGGCCATCAGTGCGGATGCGGCTATCGGACGCCAGATTGTCCGGAGCAGGGCGGGGAGGGTGATCTGGGTGTAGCGCAGGGCGAATCCCCAGGCCATCGCACCACCGGCCAGCGTGGACACGACTTTGGCCCAGGCCAAAACCAGAATCCCGGCTTGCACGCTCAATGCCGCACCTGCTATCGCGAGAAAAATCACGACGGAAACCAGGCTGGCGCAGGCGACGGCGCGAGGCTGTCCGATCGCCATCAGCAGAGGATAAGCGGCCCCTGAGAGGGCGCGAAGGATGCCGTGCAGGGCGAGGATCGCCACCAATGGGGCCGCTTCACCCCATTGGGCTCCCAGGAATAGTCCAACCGCCTCCGGCGCGACCAAGGCCAGGCCGATCCCCGCCGGGATAGTGATGGCGGTGACCATTCCCACCGCATTCAGACAGGCCGCCGCCAGGCGCCCGGGCTCGGATTGCAGTGCAGAGAAGGCTGGAAACAGCACCCGGTTGACTGGCGCCGACAACTCGGCGGTGGGCATGAGCGCGACCTCGGACGACATGGTGTAGAGCCCCATGCTGGTCGATCCCAGGAAACGCCCCACCGTGATTTCATCGATCTTGAAGGATGCGTAACCGATGATGCTGTTGAGCAGTGTCCATTGCGAGAAGGACAGCAGGTCGCGCCAGCGTCTCAGGCACCACCGCGGTCGGTACGGTTCGGCGAGGTAGCTGATGACGAAGCCGAGGACATACCCGCTGAGGATTCCCCATGCGAGTGCCCAGTAGTTGCGCAGCCACCAGGCCAGGAGGATGGTGACTGCCACCGAAATCAGCTTGGCGCCCAGGCTAACGAGAAAGTCGCGCCGGAAATTGAGCTGCTTTTGCCAGTTGACGGTGCCGATGTTGTTGAAGGCCGAGAGGGTGATGCCAACCGCAATCAGCCGCAGCAGTGGCGCCACCCGCGGTTCGGCCATGAATGTTGCCGCCAGCGGCGCGATCAGAAAGAGAATCAGCCCGAGCAGGCAGCCCTGGATGATCCGGAGCGTCCAGGCGGTGTCCATGATGTCGCGATCGTCGCCTTGTTTCTGGATGACCGCCGATTCGACGCCGAGCGAGAACCAGATCTCGACGAAACCCACCACCAGCATGGTGATGGCAAGCAGGCCGAAGTCCTGGGGCGCCAGGATGCGCGCGACAATGGCCACATTGACGAAACCCAGCAGCCGGTTGCCCCATCGGGATCCAATGCTCCAGAGCGCGCCAGTGATCGCTGCGGTCCGAAGATTACTCATCCGGGATCAGGTCGAGTGAGCCCCTGATCGACTTGGCTGCCTGGAGCCCTTATCGCCAAACGGCTGGCAGGTGGCGCCGAACTTGGAACCCCAAGGGGAGGCCGCCCCTGCGGGGAAAAAACGTTCCGGAACGCGGCTGGATGCGGCTGCGGTGCCGGTGCCATTCGCTCGATCGCCAGCGCGATAATCGCCAAGTAAAACGGGAAGTCCCAGTAACCGATGTTCACCGTGGCGCCTCCGACCGCATAGCCGACCAGGCTGGCCTGAATCATGCGCACCAGCGGTTGCAAGGTGGCTGCAGATGGATGCGTTGCAACACGCCGATACGCTCGTGCGCAGCAACGCCACACATAGATCCACCAGAGCAGAAACAGCGCCAACCCGATCCAGCCGTGCTCGCCCAGCGACTGAAAATAGATGCTGTGCGAGGACCGGATCACATCCAGATCCGGGGCGTAGAGCAGGAATGCCCGTGTGCCTTCGTAGTAGTCGAAGCCCGCGCCGACCAGCCGCTGGTTGGCGATATCGAAGGCTACTTTCCAGACGTTCAGGCGGCCTTGCACGGACCCATCCTTTTCGTCGCTGGTAATGGTTTCAATCCGCTGCCAGTACTCGGCGGGCATGACCGTCAGGGCGAACGCGGCAGCCAGGCAGATCACCAGGAAAATGGGACCTCGTCGTGTGCTTTTCAGCAGCAGAAAGCCGCCCATGAAAAGGGCGGCAAGGAAGGCGCCGCGGGAGTGGGTGCCCAGAACTGCGGCGCCGCACAGCAGCATCACCCCGTAGAGGCCCAGTTGAATCGCACGTCGCTTGGCGGTCAGGGCGATCCAGTACAGGATCGGGATGGTCATCACCAGTGCCGTGCCCAACTGGTTGTTGTCCTCGATCACCGTGCCTGTTGGACCCCAGACGCGATTGACGCCGCCGCCCGTGACCGTGAAATAGCCTCCCTTTACTCCGTAGAACGCGATCGACAGGCAGGCAACGACCGCCAGCAAGATAATTCGCTTTGGCGTGGTCAGCAGGCACAGCGTGACGAAGCACATCAGCAGGATTTTTACTACTTCGTTCAGGCGAAAGAAGGCGGCCGAGGTTTCGATGGCGAACACTGTCGTTACCGTCATCCAGACCAGATAGGCCGCCAGGGGGCCCAGGCGTTTGAACGAGTCCGCTAGCAGCTTGCGGTCGTGCATGAACACGAATCCGAGCAGGGTGGCGATCGCATAGAACTGCGCCCACTGGAAGCTAGACGCGAACCCCCAAGTCAGCCGGTGCGGATTCATCAGGCTCAGCCAGGCGAAGAACAGGGCGCCCACGAAGGGCCGCGCAAGGGCAAATGGCAGCCCTCCCAGCAAAAGCAGGGTCAGTGCTAGGTCTCTTATCGCCATGGGCCAGTACCGGGTGGTCGGACTATTTGCCGAAGAATGCGTTGCGCAGTCGGGCCAGGCGTTCCTTGTCCACGACCTGAGCTTCGGCGTCGGTCAATACACGCTCTGCGTCCTCGCGACGCCCGCCTCGCGTGAGGATGTCGGCCATGATGATGTAGCCATCGGCCAGGGTTGGAGCCTCGTCGCGCAATCTTTGTGCGCTCTCCAGGGCCTTAGTGGCGTCGCCTGTGCGCATCAGCAACCGGGCCTTGCGCGAAAGCATTTCGGGGCGAAACGGGAAACCCGGCTCGCTGCGTTGCAGGACATAGTCGATGTTGCCCAGGGCGCTGCGGATCAAGGTTCGTCTGGCTTGCGGCGACGTGTTCAATCTGTCGGCTTGCATGATTTCCTGAAGCGCATAGCAGTAATGGTGGATATGACTCCAGGCATTACCGTATCGGGCCAAGTAGGCTTGATACGCCGCAGGCTGAGAAGCTCCTGGGAAGCTTTGCGCGTAGTTGCAATACGGTGGCAGAAGCGCCATTTCATCGGCCCTGCTCTCCTGGGCACCTACCCCTCCCACTCCGCCCGCTACCGCAGCCAGCACCACCCCCCGTACTACCCGCCCAAACCCCACCGACCATCCCCGATTCATCTCGCCCCCGCCATTTCATTCATCGAGAGGAAACCCTGAAAACAGCTCACGCTCCACAGCGGCGCGCTCCAGTCCCGCTGTCCCGACACATGCTCGTCGAACATCACCCGCAATCTCGCCGGCGACACCACACCACTGTCGGCTAATGTCGGATGTTCCAGCGTCTGGCGCAGCCGCTCGCGCAGCGGACCGCGGAACCATTGCGCCAGCGGGACCGCGAACCCCATCTTCTGCCGATACAGGATCTCGTCGGGCAGCAGGGACTCGAGGCTGCTCTTGAAAATGCGCTTGGTCTGACCGCCGCCGATCTTCAGTGACTGCGGCAGGCGCGCGGCCCACTCGATCATCGGGTGGTCCATCAGCGGCTCGCGCACTTCGAGTGAATGCGCCATGCTGGCCCGGTCGACCTTGGTGTTGATGTCGCCCGGCAGATAGGTTCGGTAGTCCAGGTGCTGGATGAGCGCCAGCGGTTGATCGGTGGGCGCGCTGCGGGCGTGTTCCTGGAAGACTTCCAGCGCGGTGTAGCCCTGCAGGCGCCGGCGGAATTCCGGCGTATAGAGCGCTTGCCGCTCATCTTGCCGCAGCACGCTCACGCTGTGGAAATAGGCCTGCACCGCGTCGCGACCGAGCGCCTGCAGCGTGGTCTTGGCGCGCAGCGGGCGCGGCAGCCAGTCGAGCTTGGGCCAGGCCTGACCCAGCGGCGTGAACAGCGCCCGGCGCAGCCCCAGCGGCAGCACCGCGCGCAGCCGTTCTTCCATCAGGTGCATGCCGTAGCGCCGATACCCGCCGAAGGTTTCGTCGCCACCGTCGCCCGACAGGGCGACCGTCACCCGTTCGCGGGCGAGCTGGCAGACCCGGTAGGTCGGCAGCGCCGAGCTGTCGGCGAAGGGTTCGTCGTACAGGCCGGGCAGCAGATCGATCAGGCTGAAGTCGTCGCTGCGCACGGTGCGCACCAGGTGGTCGGTGCGGTAGCGCTCGGCCACCATCGCGGCGTAGGCCGACTCGTCGAAGGCGGCGACATCGAAGGCGATCGAGCAGGTCTTCACCGGTTCGCTGGCCAGACCTGCCATGGCGGCGACCACCGCGCTTGAGTCGACGCCGCCCGACAGGAAGGCGCCCAGGGGCACCTCGGACACCATCCGGATGCGCACCGCCTCCATCAGCCGTTCGCGCAGCTCCACCGCCGCGTCGGCCAGGGTGATGCGCGCATCGGGCTCGAAGCTCACGTCCCAGTAGCGCTCGATCCGCGGTTCGCGCTCACCGGCGCGCCAGATCAGCACATGGGCCGGGCACAGCTTGTGTGCGCCGCGATAGATGGTCCGCGGGTCGGGCACATAGCCCAGCGCGAAATAGTCCTCGACCGCCCGGTCGTCGAGGCTGGCGTCGAATCCCGGCAACAGGCGCAGGCTTTTCAGTTCGGAGCCGAACGCGACGCTGCCGTCGCGCAGCTGCGTCCAGAACATCGGTTTCACGCCCATGCGGTCGCGCGCGAGGAACAGCGTTTCGCGCTGGCGGTCCCACAGCGCAAAGGCGAACATGCCACGGAACCGCTTCACGCAGTCGGCGCCCCATTGCTCCCAGGCGTGCACGATCACCTCGGTGTCGCTGCGCGTGCGAAAGCGGTGGCCGGCGGCTTCGAGCTCACCCACCAGCTCGCGATAGTTGTAGATCTCGCCGTTGAACACCACCGCGACCGAGCCGTCCTCGTTGAACAGCGGTTGCTGGCCGGTGGCGATGTCGATGATCGACAGGCGGCGATGTCCGAGCGCCACCCGCGGCTCGAGATGAAACCCTTCCTCGTCCGGGCCGCGATGCGAGATCGCGTCGGTCATCCGCTTGAGCAATGCCGGCTCGAATCGGCGCGGCGCATCGCTTGCGGGTGAAAACAATCCGGCCAGGCCGCACATGAGGGCTCAGTGTCTTTCGCTGATGAAACGGGAATACACCCGATGGTAGCCCTGCACCATGCCCGCGAGACTGAACTGCGTCACGGCGCGCTGACGTGCGGCAGCGCTGTGGCGATGGAGCAGGTCACTGTTGCTGAAATACCGCTCGATCGCTGCCGCCATCGCCTCGGCGTCGCCGCTGGGCACCAGCCATCCGCTGTCCTGGTCGGCGATGAGTTCGGCATTGCCGCCGACATCGGTGGCGATCACCGGCAGGCCGCTGGCCATTGCTTCGAGCACCGCGTTCGAGATGCCTTCGGCCAGTGACGGCAGGCACAGCAGATCGGCACAGCGCAGGCAGTCGGCCACATCGGCCCGCGCACCGGGCAGCCAGGTCACCGCGTCCAGCCCGTGCGTGGCCAGGCTCGCGTCGATGAGCTCGCGCTGCGGTCCGTCGCCCACCAGCGCCAGCCGGGCTCGCTGCGCGAAGGCCGGGTTGTGGGCGCGCACGCGGGCGAAGGCGTCGATCAGCATCGGCAGGTTTTTGACCGCGGCGAAGCGCCCGACCGCGCTCACCACGAAGGCATCGGCGGGCAGATCGAAGCCGGGCAACTGACGGCGCGCCTGCGCGCGGTCAGGCGCCGGTGCGAAGACCGCGGTGTCGACCCCATTGCACAGATTGGTGACCCGTTCGGGCGACACGCCGACCTGCTCGGTCAGATAGCGCTGGGTGGGCAGCGAGAGCGCGATCTGGTGATGCACGAAGGGGCGCATCAACTGGCGAAGATGCCGGTGCCGACGGTTGCTGCCATCCAGATCGCCCATGTCCCAGCCGTGTTCGCCATGCACCCGAAAAGGAACACCCGCGGCCCAGGCGACCGCTTGCGCTTCCAGGGTGGCCAGATTGCGGGTGTGGAAGACGACCGGTTTGAGCCGGCGCAACAGCGACCACAATCGCGGCGCGATCCGCAGGGTCTGGCCGGGGGGCTTGTGCAGTTCGATGAGTTGCACCCGCTCGCGCCGGATGCGCCGGGCGAAGGCCGGATTCACCTCGGTGAAGGCGATCACCGCGTGATCGGCGAAGGATTCCGGCAGGCCGTTGATGAGGTTCGCCAGCCCGTTTTCCATGCCGCCGACATCGAAGCGGTGGACGGCGTGGGCGATCAGCGGACGCGGTGGTGACATGGGCCGTCGACAGGCGGGGGAGCAGGCAGGGGGCCAGAAGGGGGGCGGGCCAGCGGGCCGCCCGCCTAGAGCCCCGCGCGTCGGGCCGCCGGCAGCAGGCGCCCGGCCTCGGCAGCAAGGCGCTCGCGCGCCTTGTCCGGCGAATCGGTCATCGGCGTCCACATCACGAAGGCCAGCGACTCATCGCCCAGGCCCGACAGCAGCGCCACCGCGGTGGCCAGTTTCACCCGGCGCGGATCGGCGTACACCCGACCGTTCACCCAGAACCATTCCCAGGCCAGCCAGCGCTGGCCGTCGCGCTCGAGTTCGTACTCGGCGACATCGCCGCCTTCCTCGGTGCCCGGCAGCGCGATCGGCGAGGCGCCCGACTGACGGCGCACCGTGATCCGGGAGCCGCCCTCCTTGTTCGAGGCCACCCCGTTGCCGTGGGTGATCATCTCGCCGGTGCGCTGCTGATGAAAGTAGTGATATACGCCCACGCCCACCGGTGCGCCACCGGCCACCATGCCCACCGCCGAGCCGCGCGCGCCCTCGTAGGTCGGGCGATAGCCGCTCACCGCGGCCAGGTCGGCGACGAGTTCGCCACGGAACGCCGACAGCTGGATGTGCTCGCCCCCCTGGCGCTGCAGTGCGGCGCCAGCGAAGGCGGTGGCGGCCATGACGAGGATGCCGAATCCCGAGAGCAGCGCCATGCGCACGCTGCTCGGCAGCGGCAGCGGTTCGGTGTCTGGAGTGCGGCGGCGCCGGCGCGAGCGGCTGCGCCCGGTCACCGGCAGATCGGGTAACAGTGAGCCGAACCAGAAGGCCCCGCCCATCACGATGCCAAAGAACAGCCAGCCATAGACCAGGTGATCAACCCCGGCGGCCAGCTTCATGCTGCTGAGGTGCCCGAGCATCACGATCAGGTAGGCCCGCATCCAGTTGGCCACCAGCGCCACCAGCACGACGATGCCCACGTAGAGCGCACGGGTGCGCATCGAGCGGAAGCTCAGGTAGCCATACAGCATCGCCAGCGGAATTGCTGCCAGCAGGTAACGCAGTCCGCTGCAGGCCTCGACCACTGACCAGCGCCCCGAGGGCAGGACGAAGTTGCGGCCATCGCGCAGCACCGGCACGCCCGACACCTGCAGGGCCAGCACGGTGAAGTCGGCGGTGCGGTCCATCAGCCAGGGCATCAGAAATTCACCGAAGGGCACCGCGAAGAACAGGAAGCCGAGCGGAAAGGCGAGCTTCCACGCGATGCGCCAGCCGAAGAACAGCACGAACAGGCACGGCAGCATCGCCACCACCGCGAAGTGCTGGACCGAGTTGATGCCGGCCAGATAAGCGACCAGCCACGCGGCGCCGCAGGGGAGCAGCACCGGCAGGGACAGCCGGGTGGGCTTGGGCGTCATGCCGGCCACTGCGGCCCGCTCGCGCCAGATCAGCCACGCGGTGACGAGTGGCACCAGCATGCCGTGGGTGTAGGTTTCGTTGTTCCACCAGATCGACGCCATCGACTGCCACGACGGCAGGAACAGCAGCACCATCGCCGCGGTGGTGACCGCGAAGGCGAGCGCCGCGGCAATGACCGCCGGGGCAGGCTTCGGGGGCAGGCTGATGGCAAGCATGTCGTTCGGGGTTCCCGTCAGCCCAGGCCGCGCACGATGTGCGGACCGAGCCAGTTCACCAGCGGCCGGGGCAGCTTGCGCCAGGTGTCGATCATCAGCCGGTATTTCGGATTGTTCGGGTTGTTCTGCGGCACATCACTGCGCGAGATCAGCCGGTACTCATAGGCCAGCGGCTGGGGCTCGAACCCCCAGTTGCGCTTGAAGTCGTAGGGGCCGGTGCCGACCTTGCTGCGCCCGAAGTCGTACACCCGGCAACCGCGTTGCGCGGCATGGCTCATCAGGCGCCAGTACTTGAAGTCGTTGGCGGCCAGGCCGCGCGCGCTTTCATGGTCGCCGGCGTAATAGGGCAGCGCCACCTCGTCCTGCCAGAAGCTCATGACCGCTGACAATGGGTGCCCGGCGGCGTCGCGCACCACCATCACGTTGCAATCGTCGCCGAAGGCCGACTGCAGGGCGCGAAACCAGCGGCGCGGCATGCCCGGGGTACCGTGGCGATGCACGTTGTCGGCATAGATCGGATAGAAGGCGTCGGCATCCTCGATGGCGGCGCTCAGCCCGTTGGCGATGCCCTTGCGCACCATCGCGCGCTGCTTGCGCGGGATCGCCTTCAGGTTTTCCTCATCGTCGGCGCTGATGGCCTTGCGAAAGGTGACGTACAGGTCGGTGCCTGGCCAGTCGGTGTGGCGGGGCTCCCGGTTGCGGTATTCCAGATGCCCCGCGCCGCAGCGCTGCGCCTCGGCTGCCGCATGGTCGTCCAGTGCCTGCAGCGCCTGCGCGTCATCCGTCAGCGGGCCGCCGTAGACGCAAAAGGGCAGGCTGATCAGTTGCGAACCGAACAGCCGCGTCTTCATGTGGGCCAGCGGCAGCACGCCGCAGATGTCCGGTCCCCGGCGGGCGATCAGGAACACCGGCCGATGGCGCCAGACCTCGGCCATCAGCGCGCGCCATTCCCAGCGATGGAAGAACGTGGCCTGCGGATGGGCCTGCACATAACGCTGCCAGTCGGCAGCATCCTGGTCGCCCGCTTCGACGACGGTCAGCGTCGGCTGGACCAGGCGGCCGGCGGGGTCGATCCTCATGCGGTTTGTGCCGAGGGGAGAGTGGCTGGCGTACCAGCGTTCGAGAGGGTACCTGCCCGAGCGGGGCCGTCCGGCGGCGCTGCCCCATCGAGTTGCTCGGCAAAGGTCGCGTCGATGCGATCCCAGCGGAACTCGGTCAGCAGCCGCGCCAGCCGCGGTTGGGTACGCGACAGGTTCAGGTAGTGGCGAAACCGCGACTTGGCGCTGGCTTGCGGCACGCGCGGCTGCTCGGGATCGAACTCCCAGGGATGGAAATAGGCCACTGCCGGTTGCCGGTCGACCGCGTTCACCCGGCGGATGCCCCAGGCCGAGAGCGCATACGGCATCAGCCGGAACCAGCCTCCGCCGCCCACCGGAAAGTTGCGTCCGCGCAGGCGCACCGTGGCCGGGGGGAGCTCCCACAGGCCGCTGGCGGTGCGATGGGCGAAGCGGGGCGCATCGGGCACGCCGTAGTGGTCATGGCTGACCGGAAACACGCTGGAGCTGTACCGGTGCCCGGTGTCGCGCATCACCTGATGCGCCCAGGGGTTGGCGGTGCCCACCGAGAAACTGGGCGCGCGATAGCCGGTGACCGCCACGCCGCCCGTCTGCTCGAGCACCTCTCTGGCCAGGGTCAGGTCGGCGGCAAAGGCCTCGGGCGTCTGGTCGCTGGCCCGCTGGTGGCCATAGCCGTGGCTGGCCAGCTCATGGCCCTGGGCGACGATGCGGCGCACCACCGCCGGATGCCGCTCGGCGATCCAGCCCAGGGTGAAGAAGGTGGCGCGCGCCCGGTGCCGATCGAGCAGATCGAGCAGCAGGTCGACGTTGCGCTCGACGCGGCAGGGCAGTCCGTCCCATTGCGCGCGATCGATGTGCGGCGCGAAGGCCGAGACCTGGAACCAGTCTTCCACATCGATCGAGAGCGCGTTGGTGATTGGGCCTGTCACGACTGCTGAGGGGGAAAGACCGGTGGAGGGACTCACGAGGCCGAGGCGGCCGGCGGAGGCGGATCGCGCCGCACCGCGGCGCTGCCCGGACGCAGCAGGCGCTGCAGCACGTTGTAGGTGGTGCTCATGGTGGATTCGAGCAGCGCCAGTCGGGCTTCCAGCAATTCGATGCGCGCGTCCAGCGAGGCGTCGATCGGGGCACCGGCCTCCAGACCGGGCTCGCCATCGGCGCCCACCGCCTCGGCCGGCGCCGCGACCAGCGACAGCGGGCTGGGCGCACTGCGGCGCTGCGCGCCGGGACCGGCGGTGCCGAGTTCGTCGGCCAGTTCGGCCGCGACTTCATCGATCAGCCCGCCGCCGATCTGGTGCAGCTCGCCCAGGTAGCCCGCCAGCAGCACCCGGTCGCACAAGGTGTTGATGCGTCGCGGCACGCCATCGGTCAGCGCGTGGATGCGGGTGAAGACATCGGCCGAGAAGGCGGGGTCCTGTTTCCAGCCGACATGGCCCAGGCGATGCTCGACATAGGCTTGGGTCTCGTTCGCATCCAGCGGCCCCAGGTGGTAGGAGGCAATGACTCGCTGCTTGAGCTGGCGCATTTCGGGGCGCTGCAGGATGTCGCGAAACTCGGGCTGGCCGACCAGGAAGCTTTGCACCAGCGAGCGCTTGCCGACCTGGAAGTTCGACAGCATGCGCAGTTCCTCGACCGCGCGCGGCGAGAGGTTCTGTGCCTCGTCGACGATCAGCAGCGCCCGCTTGCCGTCGTCATGCATCTGGCGGAATCGCAGTTCCAGTTGCTGCAGCAGCGCCGACTTGTCCAGGCCCTGACCGTTGATCTGGAAGCTGCCGGCCACCAGGCGCAGCAGGTCATCGGCGGTGACCTGGGTGGAGACGATCTGGGCGGCGACCACGCTGTCGGCCGGCACGCGGCGCAGCAGGTTGCGCACCAGCGTCGTCTTGCCGGCGCCGACTTCGCCGGTGATGACGATGAAGCCTTCGCCCTGGTGCAGGCCGTATTCCAGATAGGCCATCGCCCGGCGGTGGCCCCGGCTGCCGAAGAAGAAATCGGGGTCGGGATTGAGCTGGAAGGGCTTGCCCTGAAGGCGGTAGAAAGTTGCGTACATGGGGTGCGGCGGCCGGTGTCAGCGCAGGCGGAAGTCGAGGGTGCCGAACAGCACGTTTTCGTCACGCCCGGCGATGGTGCTGTTCTCGTTGGTCTGCACGACGCGGCGCAGGCCCAGGCTGGCGGTGGTGCGGTTGTCGATCAACGATGAGAAAGTGCCTTGCACCAGACTGAAGCGCGCCTTGGTGTCGGTGCTGCCCGCGACGTTCGACGAGCCCTCGGTGTCGCGCACGCTGGCGCTCAGGCCGATCGAGTTGCGGGCGTCGAGCGTGAAGGTGCTGGCCAGGGTGATGCCGCGGTTGTTGAACAGGCCGAACGATCCGGCCGACAGCGCGTTGCTGATGCCGAAGACCTCGGAATTCAGCGCGGTTTCGCGGGTGCTGCGGAACACGGTGGCGGTGGCCGACCAGCGCGGCATCACATAGCCCATCGAGGCGCTCAGGGTGCGGTTGCGCACCAGCGCGTCGTTGATCACATTGGTGCCGATCACCACATCGTTGCGCGACAGCAGGCCCTGGTCGGCCAACTGCGTGAACAGCGGGTTCAGGCCGGGCGCAAAGCCGCCGGCAGAGAACACCGCGCCGGGGCTGAAGGTGAGCAGTGCCGCGTTGTTGCTCTGCAGGATGGACTTCGAATAGTCGAGTCCGAAGACCAGGCGGTTCGTGCGATGGGCCAGGCTCAGGAATTCGCTGTTGCCGTAGTACTGGCGCGCGATCGAGCCGCGCACCGTGGTGCGCCGGCTCGGGGTCCAGTCCACCGACACGCCCGGGCCCCAGCCGTTGGTCTCGCCACTGGCGTTGGTCAGGCGCTCGATGTAGAGGTAGTTCATCGAGGCGCCCAGGCGCAGCTCGGCCGACGGGGTGTAGTAGAGGTTGGCGACCGTGCTGGCATTGCTCAGACTCACGCCGTTGGTGAACTCGCGCCGTGATCCGCTGGCGTTCACCGCCCAGCCCCAGGGGTTGAACTGCGGCCCGCCGGCCAGGTTCAGGCTGACCAGGTGCGAGCCCTTGGCCAGCGCCGCGTTCACGTTGTTCGAGGTATCGGTCTGGTCGTAGCGGTACTGGACCCGATAGGTGGCCAGGCCGCCGGCGCGTCCCTGAACATAGGGCGACAGCGAATAGGTGCGCAGTTGCGCGTTGTTGGTCGATGAGGTGGCGGGATCCGCGCTCAGCCCGCCGGCGATCGACGCGTTGGTGTTGTAGATCGCCGCGCTGGCCTGCACGCCCAGCCAGTCGCCGGCCACCAGCGAATTGACGCTGCTGCGCAGGTCGTGCCGCACGAAGGTGTCGCTGGCGTCGTTGGTGTGCGAATAGAAATTGCGCATCTGGTAGGCGATGCTGCCCTGGGTGCGGGCGTTGGCGACGTTCGCGCTCAGGTAGGGCGTGAACTCGGCGGTGTAGCCGCTCTTGCCGCTGGTGCCCATGGTGTCGGAGGCAAAGACGGTGCTGCGCACGCCCGGCAGGAACTCCAGGGCGCGTCCGCCGGCGCCTTGGGCGCCGGTGCCCAGCGGCGTGAATCCGGGCGTGCTCATGCCCATCCCGCCCAAGCCCGGTTGCCCGCCCAGGCCGCCCGCCGGGTTCAGGCCGGTGGTCTGCGCCGAGACGGTCTGGACGCCGGCCAGCCCCAGCCCCAGCGCGACCCAGGCGAGGACGGCGGGACGCTGCCGCGGGGCCTCAGGCCGAGGGAGGCTTCGCTCGACCATTTCCGTAGCCATATCCGTACCCGTACCCATAGTAGCCATAGCCGCCAGTGTTGTTGCCGCTGGATTTGTTCAGGACCACCCCGACGACCTCGGAGGCGCCTTCGATGGTGCTGATCGCCTCGGCCACTGCCGCCTTGGGCGTGCGGCCGGCCTCGACCACCAGCACGATCTGTCCCATGTAGGTGGCCAGCACGCGCGACTCGGTGGTGACCAGCAGGGGCGGCGAATCGAAAATGATCAGACGATCGGGAAAGCGGGTGGTGAGCAGGTCCAGGAAATTGCTCATGCCCTGTGAGGCCAGCAGTTCGGTGGCGTGTTCATGCCGCCGTCCCGAGGGCAGGATGGCGAGCTTCTCGACATCGGTCTGCAGCACCAGGTCGGCGACATCGAGCCGGGTCGGGTCGAGCAGCCAGTCCATCAGGCCGGCGCCAGCCTGAAAGCCGAGTTCGCGCGGAATCGAGGGGCGTGCCACGTCGGCGTCGACCAGCAGAACCTTGTGGTCGCGTTCGGCGGCGATCGACAGCGCCAGATTGATCGCGCAAAAGCTCTTGCCCTCGCCGGGGAAGGCGCTGGTGATCATCACCCGCTTGCCGTTGCGAACCGGTGCCGCGCTGGTGCCGAAGGCATTGGCGATCAGCGGCCGCTTGATGACGCGGAACTCTTCGCCGGTGCGCGTCGCCTGGGTGTCGGGCACGATGAAGCCGCGCTGGCGCAGGGAGTCGAGTCGGATGTGTACCGGCGCTTCGCCACGAGCGGCGGCGGGTGCAGCGGGTCCACCAGGCGCAGCCGGGGCTCGGGCCGCGGTCGAACCGTTGTCGGCGGCCGGCTTTTCGGCAGGCCGTGCGGTGGGCACGGTGACCCGATCGGGCTCGCGCTCCATCAGCCGCTCGATGCTGGACAGCTTGGGCTCGCTGGCCACCGCGCCGGTCTCACCGACCCCCGGTTCCTCCGGTTGCGGGAACACCGGCGGGTTACCGCCCAGCCGTGTGACGGCTCGCTCGATCAGACTCATAGGAGGCTCCTCACTTCACCAGTTGCTTCAGCCATGCCCAGGCCAGCAGCACCCCGAACAGGCTGACATAGGCGAGCGTGCCGCCCGAGAACACCAGCAGTCCGCGCCGTGCCCGTGCACGGGTCGCGCCGTCGACGATCATCGACACCGTGCCCAGCACCGGCAGTCCGGTGGTCAGTCGCACCGCCCGCAGGTCGAAGAAGGTGGGCCGCAGCTGGTCACGCAGGAAGGCCACTGCCAGGCCAGCCGCCAGCGAGGCCATCAGTACCCCGGTGAGCAGCATCGCGCGGTTCGGGAACACCGGATCGAGACCGGCGCGCGGCGGGTCGATCACCCGGAATTCGCCGATCCCCGAGGCCGAACCCATCTGTTCCGACAGCGAGGCCGATTCGCGACGCGACACCAGCTGCTCGTAGTTGCGCTTGGTGATTTCATAGTCGCGGTTCAACTGCTTGTATTCGGCCTCGATCTTGGGCACGTTCATCGCACTGGCCTGCAGCGAGGAGGAGCGCGACTCGTATTCCCGAACCCGCGCCCGCAGCGAGGCGACGGTGGCTTCCGACTCGGCCAGCGACACGCGCAGCTGCTGGTACACCGGGTTCGAGATGGTGCCCGGCGAGCGGACCGGCGTGTTGGGCGAGGCGGCGGCGGCGGCCTTGGCGGCGGCTTCGCTGCGCACCTGCTCGGCCTTGCGTTCGGCATCGCGCGAGGCCTCGAGCTGCTCGAGCACGCGACGGGTTGCGGTCACGTCCGGGTGAACGTCGGTGTAGCGCAGTCTGAGCTCGTCGATGCGCTTGCGCTGGGCCTCGATGCGGTCGTCGAATTCCGAGCGGAAGGGACGCGCGGCACCCGGTGAATCGGGCCCCGGACCGAAGCTGAAGCCCCGGTCATCAGCCGGGATGGTGGGCGTTTCGATCGACAACTGCTTCTTGAGTTCGTCGCGGGCGTTCTCGGCCTGGGACAGGTCCATCCGGGACTGCGCCAGCGCCGAGCCGATCTCACCCGCGCGGCCGATCGAATCCTGGCTGAGCGCCGGCATGGCGGCCAGATTGCGCATCTTGAAGTCTTTGAGCGAGGTCTCGGCATCGACCAGCCGCTGCTCGTAGATCTTGATCTGGTCTTCGATGAACTTCTTGGCCTGGTCGGAATCGCGCCGGTTGTCGCCCAGGTTCGATTCGACGAAGATCGACAGGAAGGCCTGCACCACCTTGCGCGCCTGATCGGGACGGTCGCTGCGGTAGGCGATGGAATACAGGTTGGTGCCGCCGGCCGACATGAACCGGATGTTTTTCATCAGCGTGTCGACGAGCGCGTCCTTTTCGGCCTGATTGCGCACCTTCAGGTCGAGGTCGGCCATGCGCACCACCCGCTCGACATTGGGCCGGCTCACCAGGGTGCGGCTGACCATGCTGATCTGCTGGTCGGCATTGGGCTGCACCGCCAGCCCGCTCATCAGCGGGCGCAGCACCGATTGCGTGTCCACATAGACCCGCGCCGCCGCCTCGAACTGGTTGGGGATGGAAAACACGCCGATGCTGCCGGCCGCGCCGACCAGCACCATGGCGACGAAGCCCCACCAGCGGTACATCCAGATGCCGCGCAAGGTGGAGCGTAAGAGGTCCAGCACTTCCTGCATTGCTTGTCTCCGCTACTTGACCAGACCGGGCAGGCCGAAGCCCGCCGTCACCGTGATCAGAACCAGCCTTCGGGGATGATGATGATGTCGCCCGGACGCAGGTCGGCATTGGCCGAGACATCGCCGTGGCGCAGCAGGTCTCTCAGGCGCAGCGTGTACTGCTTGCCTTTGTCGGCCGATCGGATCAGCACGGCCCGGTTGCCCGAGGCGTATTCGGTGATGCCGCCGACCGCGATCATCGCGTCGAGCACCGTCATGTTCTGGCGATAGGGCAGGGCCGACGGCCGGGTGGCCGAACCGACGATGCGGATCTGTTCGCTGGTGGGGCCGACAAAGCCGGACACGATCACGGTGACCACCGGGTCCTGGATGAACTTGGTCAGCTTGGCCTCGATCTCGCGGGCCAGGCTGGTCGGGTTCTTGCCGATGGCCGTCAGGTCCTCGATGAGGGGCGAGGTCAGTTTGCCGTCAGGGCGCACCGGCACCGACAGCGACAACTCGGGATTGCGCCACACGATGATGTTGACGTTGTCGCCCGGGCCGATCACGTACTGGTAATCGGCCACCGCCGCCTGCGAGGGCGCCAGCGGCAGGTTGGAAGAAGCGCAACCGGCCAGGGACAGCGCGGCGGCGAGGCAAAACACGAGGCGGGTCATCTCACGGCTCCTGAAGAACATCTTTCAAACGATACGGGGAGGCGCCCACTGGGCGTTACTCCGTTTGTCGGTTACGAATGAGTATGGGTTGCGCACCCGCAACCGAACAGGGAATTTTTCACATGACGGGAATCAATCCCGCCAACTGTTGTACCGGTACCGCGTAGCTGATGCCACTGGGGGCACTCATTGCACTCTCGCGGGTGTTCTTCACCAGCGTCATGCTGACCACGCCGACCACCAGTCCGGTGCGCACATCGATCACCGGTCCGCCGCTGTTACCGGGGTAGGCGGTGGCGTCGAGCTGCAGGACCTCGATCGGCGTGCTGCGCAGCGCCTGCACATTGCGCGCCTCCAGCCCTGTGGTGGTGGGCAGGGCCATCGCCATCGGCACCACCGCCGCCACCATGCCGCGGTGCGAGGCGGGGATCAGGCCCAGCGCGCTGCCGATCGGAAAGCCGATCAGGATGATCTCGGTGCCCTCGGCCGGCAAGGTATTGGCCAGGCGCAGCGCCCGGATCGGCAGGGGCAGCGGGCTGACCGGCTCGAGAATCGCCAGATCGTTCTCGCGCCGCGAGGCGGTTACCTTGACCTCGATCGCGCGGTTGCCTTCGACGGTGGGCACCGAAATGGCCAGCATGTCGCGCGAGTTGGGGTCGAATACCTGCGCCACATGGGCACAGGTGACGAAGCGGCCGCCGTCGATGGCAAAGCAGGTGCCGGCGAACCGGAAGGCGGGCTTTTGCGCCCGCGAGAACAACCCGACCGCGAATACCGAAGGCTTGGCGGCGGCCACCACCGAGGCGGTGTCGCCCACGCCCTGGGCCAGGGCCGCGCGGCCGCTGAGGGCGGCACCGGCGAAGGCACCCAGTGCGGCCAGCGCCTGCCGGCGTCGCGCGTGAAGCGGGGCGGGTCGGGTCATCGCAGCCTTTCGGGAACGGTGGGCGCGCTCGCCAGCCAGGTGGCGCGCAGCGGCAGCGCCGCCTTGGGGTCGTAGGGGTGGCGATCGACCGGGTACAGCGCGCGGATGCGCTGCACATAAGCGAGGGTTTCCGGGAATGGCGGCACGCCGCGGTGACGGTCGACCGCCCCCTCGCCCGCGTTGTAGCCGGCCAGCGCCAGCACCACATCGCCCTTGAAGTAGGACAGCAGCCAGCGCAGATAGCCCATGCCCCCGCGCAGGTTCTCGAGCGGGTCCCAGACATCGCGCACCGCGAAGCGCTCGGCGGTTTCCGGGATCAGCTGCATCAGGCCCTGGGCATTCTTGGCCGAGCGGGCCAGCGGGTCGAAATTGGATTCGGCCCGGATGAGGGCGAACACCAGCCGGGGATCGAGCTTGTGCTCGGCCGCCAGTTTCAGGGCGGCGGCCAGCCACTTGCGGAATTCCGGCGTGCTCGGGCCAGCCCGGAACGCGGCCGGCGAATCGACCACCGGGGTGGGCTGCGCCGGCTCGGCGATCGCCGCCGGCAGCGGCAGTGGCAGCGGCAGTGGCGCCACGGCGACCGGAGCGGGCTCGGCCCGCACGATCAGACAGTCGGGCACCTGCTCGTCGGGGCCCTTGACCGCGCCGGCCAGGCGCAGCCCCAGGTCGCTGCCGAGCGCGCCGGCGCGCTTGAAGAGCGTGTGCGCGGTGGAGTCGTTGCGCGGCACGCCGCGCCCGTTGGCGTACATCCAGCCCAGGCGCACCAGCGCATCGGTCGAGTCCTCGCGGGCAGCGCGGCAGTACAGATCATGGGCCTGGGCGAAATCCCGTCGTGTACCCTCGGCATGCTCGAAACGGGTGCCGCGCTCCACCATCAGGCGCAGTTCATCCTGGCGGACGCCGCTTGTGACGCCGTTCGTGACGTTCTCTGCTGCCTTGTCGGGTGCACTGGCCATCGCGACCGGGGCGCACACCGTGCCGGCGGCCAGCAAGAGCGCGCCGAGAAGATGGGCGGCGAGGCGGCGGGCGGCGAGTCGGGCGGCGGGGCGGTCAGGGCGTTTTTCGGGAGATCGCTGAGGCGCCACCGCCCGGCGGATGTTTCGGCATGCCATGGATATTGAGCCAGACGATGAGGCTGTTGCCGGGAACCGAACATTATAGGCAGCCGGTCATTTCAGAGAGGAACAATGTCTCTCATGCGCGGCGGTAACCGGGTTAGCCTAGTCAATAATTCCTTCAATACACACGCAGGACATTCATGAACGCTTCGAAGATGCCCACGGTCGCGGTGGTTGGTCTCGGTTATGTCGGGCTGCCGCTGGCGATCGAGTTCGCCAGGGTGTTTCCGACCATCGGCTACGACCTGTCGGCCGCGAAGGTCGCCAACTTCCGCCGCCATGTCGACCCCACCGGCGAGGTCAGCCGCGAGCAGTTCGAAGCCGCCTCCTACCTGACGGTGACCTCCGACGCCGCCGACATGGCGCCGGCCGACTTCTACATCGTGGCGGTGCCCACGCCGGTGGACGACGCGCACCGCCCGGACTTCTCGCCCCTGGTGTCCTCGAGCCGCAGCGTGGGCACCCACATGAAGCGCGGCGCGATCGTGATCTATGAATCGACGGTGTACCCGGGCGCCACCGAGGAGGTCTGCATCCCGGTGCTCGAGCAGCATTCCGGCATGAAGTGGATGCAGGATTTCCATGTGGGCTATTCGCCCGAGCGCATCAATCCGGGCGACCGGGAGCACACCCTGACGCGCATCATCAAGGTGGTCTCGGGTGACGACGCCGATACGCTCGAGGCGGTGGCCCGGTTGTACGGCGCGGTGGTGACCGCCGGCGTGCACCGCGCCAGCAGCATCAAGGTGGCCGAGGCGGCCAAGGTCATCGAGAACACCCAGCGCGACCTGAACATCGCGCTGATGAACGAGCTGTCGCTGATCTTCGAGCGCATCGGCATCGACACGCTGGAGGTGCTCAAGGCGGCCGGCACCAAGTGGAACTTCCTGCCGTTTCGCCCGGGTCTGGTGGGCGGCCACTGCATCGGCGTGGACCCCTATTACCTGACTTACAAGGCAGACCAGCTCGGCTATCACCCGCAGGTGATCCTGGCGGGGCGGCGCATCAACGACGGCATGGGCAAGTTCGTGGCCGAGCAGGTGGTCAAGAAGCTGATCCAGGCCGGGCGCAATGTGAAGGGCGCGCCGGTGATCGTGCTGGGCCTGACCTTCAAGGAGGACGTGCCCGATCTGCGCAACAGCAAGGTGATCGATGTGATCCGCGAGCTGGAGTCGTTCGGCGTGGCGGTGCACATCCACGACCCCATCGCCGACAACGACGAAGCGGGCCATGAGTACGGGGTGTCGCTCACGCCCTGGAGCGACCTGCCGCAGGCCGATGCGGTGGTGGCGGCGGTGTCGCACCAGGAGTACCGCGCGATGGGGCTGTCGGGCATTGCGTCCAAGCTGCGCCCGGGCGGGCTGCTGGCCGACGTCAAGTGCGCGTTCGATCCGGTCGAGGTCAGGGCGGCAGGCTATCAGGTCTGGCGGCTCTGAGGCATGACCGGTTCGAGCGACATTCTCGGCGCCGAGCGCGCGCGCTGGCTGGTGACCGGCGCGGCCGGTTTCATCGGCTCCAATCTGGTGGAGGCGCTGCTGCGCGGCGGCCAGTCGGTGGTGGGGCTGGACAACTTTGCCACCGGTCACCCGCGCAACCTGGATGAGGTGCGCGCGCAGGTGGGCGAGACGGCCTGGGCGGGTTTCGAGTTCATCCGCGGCGACATTCGCGACCGGGAAACCTGCCGCCAGGCGGTGCAGGGTGCGCACTATGTGCTGCACCAGGCGGCGCTGGGCTCGGTACCGCGCTCGCTTGCCCAGCCGCTGGATTCCTTCGATGCCAATGTCGACGGTTTCGTGAAAATGCTCACCGCGGCGCGCGACGCCGGGGTGCGACGATTCGTGTATGCGTCCTCCAGTTCGGTCTACGGCGACAGCCCGGAACTGCCCAAGGTCGAGGAACGCGTGGGCCGACCGCTGTCGCCCTACGCGGCGACCAAGTGCGCCAACGAGCTGTTCGCCGAGGTCTGGGCGCGCAGCTATTCGATGCAATGCGTGGGCTTGCGCTATTTCAATGTGTTCGGGCCGCGCCAGGATCCCGATGGCCCTTACGCGGCGGTGATCCCGAAGTGGGCGGCGGCGATGCTGCGCGGTGAGCCTTGCGAGATCAACGGCGACGGTCAGACGAGCCGCGACTTCTGTTACGTGGCCAATGCGGTGCAGGCGAATCTGCGGGCTGCGCGGTCATCCGTTCCGATGGCGGCGCACGAGGTCTTCAACGTGGCCTGCGGCGAGCGGATCACGCTGGTCGAGTTGTTCGTGGCGCTGAAGGCGGCGCTGGGCCGTCTGAGCCCGGCGCTCGCGCAGCGGCTGACGGCGATGGAGCCGGTGTTCCGTGCGTTTCGCGAAGGCGATGTGCGGCACTCGCTGGCCAGTGTCGAGCGGGCCGGGCGGCTGCTGGGCTATCAGCCGAGCCACCGGGTGGCGCAGGGGCTGGACGAGGCGGCAGGCTGGTATCTGGACTCGGCAAAAAGGGCCCCGATGTCGGCAGATTTTCCACTGTAAGATTTTTCGACGCTGTATGTCATTGAAGTTGCAGGGTTTTTTTGCGTTGGGTGGTTTTTTTCGAATGACGCTTGCTGTAAGATCAAGAAAAAGTCAACCGACAGACGCCCCGGCTGCGTTTCCCCTTTCAAGGCGCTGATCATGTCAGACAGTCAACACGATTCGACTCCGCACGCGGACAACCCGGCGCCTTCGCTCGGTGAGGCCGAGCGGATTGCCCGGCGGCGCAAGCTGGTCGGGTTGGCCCTGTCGGGCGCGCCTTTGATGATGAGTCTGCCGACGGCGGTATCGGCGGCGGCGGTGAGCAGTGCGTATCGGGCGGCGCAGAACGATGCCGCGGGCACGCCGGTGAAGGAAGCGACCGCGACCGACAGCTGGCTGCGCGTGCCGGCGGCGAAGCTGACACCGAAATCCGGAACCACCGGGCTGGTTCCGCTCTACAAGATCGGGCTTCGCTATTACGTGGTGGCAGGGGGGGCTGAGGCTTTCTCCATCACCGAAGCCGACTACGACTCCAGCGCGGTTTTCCTGCTGGTGCTGTTCGACGCCAACTACGTCACCCCGGTAATCGACGGCGGTGTTCCGCACCCGATTCGCACGGCGGGGCAGGGTCTGCACCTGTCGGCATGGAACTCGGTTAACCCAAGTGGTCCCAAATCCTACGACGGCGTGGCCTGGGTCAGCTGATTTTCCTGGCGTGGCATCCCCTTCGCTTCCTCCCCGCCTGACCCCTTTTGTTCGGCACTTCGAAGACGGCGTCGGCGTCTTCGATCCTGTCACCTGGCAGACCCACATCGTGGCCTCCGAGGGATTCGAACTCCTCGCCGACATGATTACGTTGGCCGGTGACTGCCACGGCCAACCCGGGCTCGTCATCGACCGCATCACCGATGGCCTCGAGGCCGGCGCCGATCACTCACAACTGAACCACTGGGCCGAACTGGCCTGCCATCTGGCCGCCGTCCCCGCCTCGGCCCGGGCAGACTGACGGCGCCTGCCTTAAGATCAGGCGCACCCGAAGCGCCGTCCGATCCCAGGCCCGGGTATCCAACCGGTTGCGCCACGCGTCTTCACCTGTGATCCCGCTTTCTTCCGACAATGTGAATCAGCGCCTTCAGGGCCCGGGGCTCGTGCTCGACCTGGGCGCGATGCGGGTCCGGCTGCGCTCGCGGGTGGCCGGACTGGCCGCGGCGCTGGCGCAGGTCTACCGGCACTTCCCGCTGGACGACGCCGACCCCTATGTGGATTCCGAGCTGCGGCTGGATCGCGGGCGCGACTGGCCGCGGATCTGGCAGGCGCGCCTGCGGTTTCTGGCCGACGGCACCGCACCCTTCGAATCGGCGCCGGCCGCGCTGAGCCTGGCGCAACTGGAGTGGGGCATGAACTGGGTCTATGCCCATCTGTTCAGCCGGCACCTGCTGCTGCACTCGGGGGCGGTGGAGCGCCATGGCGTGGGTCTGATGCTGGTGGCCAGCCCCGGTTCGGGCAAGAGCACGCTGACCGCCGCCCTGAGCCTGAGGGGCTTTCGGGTGCTGTCCGATGAGTTCGGCAGCCTGCGCCTGAGCGACCGGCGGCTGCTGCCGCTGGCCAAGCCGGTGGCGCTCAAGAACACCTCGATCGACCTGATCCGCGCCTGGTCGCCCGACGCGGTGCTGGGGCCGGTTTTCGTCGGCACCCACAAGGGCGATGTCGCGCACCTGGCGCTCACCCAGGACAGCGTGAGCCGTCGTCACGAGCCGGCCCGCCCGGGCATCCTGATCTTTCCCACCTGGCAGGCCGATCAGCCGGTGGAACTGACCCGGGTCATGCCGGCGCGCGCGCTGTCGGAACTGGCGCACAACAGCTTCAATTACAGCCTGCTGGGCCAGCCGGCCTTCGAGGCCGCCAGCGACCTGGTGGCGGGCTGTGAGTGCTATCGCCTGACGTACGGGCGTCTGCCCGAGGTGGTGCCCGTGCTGGAGGACCTGTGCCGGGCCCGCAGCCAGCGGGCGCTCGTCTGATCATGCACCCGGCCACCCGCGCGCTGCTGGACCTGTACCGCGACCCGGCACGGGCCGCGCAGTTGTCGGGCGCCGACTGGCCCGCTCTGTTCGGTGCGATGCGCCGGGGGCGCTGCATGGGACCGCTGGGGGTCCGGCTGCGCCAGGCCGGCGTCATGGCGAGCCTGCCCGCGCCGGTTCAGGGCCAGTTTGAGACCGCGCTCATGACCGCCGCCGATCGGCGCCACCTGCTGCGTTGGGAACTGGCCGAGCTGGCCCGCGCGCTGGCGCCGCTGGGCGCGCCGGTGGTCGCGCTCAAAGGGGCCGCCTACGAGTTGCAGGGGCTGCCGATGGCGCAGGGACGTACTCCGGCCGATGTCGACCTGCTGGTGGCGCGCGACCAACTGGTGCGCGCCGAGACGCTGCTGAAGGGGGCCGGCTGGTGCGCCGAGCCGATGGACGACTATGACGAGCGCTATTACCGCGAGTGGTCGCACGAGATCGCGCCGCTGCGCCATCCCGCGCGCCGCATCGAGGTCGATCTGCACCACGCGGTCACCCCGAGCCTGAAGGGCGCGGGCGTCGACACCGAGCGGTTGCTGGCGCAGGCGCGCGCCTGCGGCGCGTTCCAGGTGCTGGCGCCCGCCGATCAGGTCATCCACTGCGCGCTGCACACCTTCAAGGATTCCGATCTGGGCGGACGGCTGCGCGAGGTGATGGATTTCGATCAGCTGGTGCGGGCCTTCGGGGCCGATGATGCGCCGGCATTCTCGGCGCGGCTGTGGGCGCGGGCGGGCGAGCTGGGCGCCTTGCGCGAGCTGGGGCTGGCGGTGCGCTGTGCGCGGCGCTGGCTGGGAACGCCGGTGGCTGGCAGCGCAGCGGCGACTGCCGAGGGCAGCGCAGCGCTGAGCGCCGACGTCCGCCCGGTGGTGCTGGCCGACGTCCGCCCGGTGGTGCCAGCCGACGATGGCCCGCGCACCCTGTTCGATCGCCTGCTCGATGCCGCGATGCTGCCCGGCGAGTATCAGCAGCCGGGAACGGCCGCCCGTGGGGCCCGATTGCTGATGCTGATGCGCTACCACTTGAACCGGATGCCCTTGTCGCGCCTGCTGCCGCACCTGCTGCGAAAGTCATGGCAGGGGCTGCGCCGCCCGCCGGCCGCGCCGAACTGACGACTCAGACCCCCGCGCGCAGCGCCTGCACCACCGGCACCCGCGACGCGCGCCACGCCGGCCACAGACAGGCCAGGCTGGTCGCCAGCACCGCGGTCACCGCCGCCAGTGCGATCTCGTCGCCGACCAGCCGGATCTGGGCGATGTAGCCGGCATTCGCATTCGGCGGCGGGGGCATCGGAATGCCGATCGCCGACAGCGCCAGCGCCAGGCCGACCCCGACCGCCACGCCGACCGCCGCCCCCAGCAGGCCGAGCAGGATGTTTTCCAGCAGCACCAGCCGGAAGACATCGCGGCTGCGTCGCCCCAGCGCGCGCATCGTCCCGAACTCGCCGGTGCGCTCGAACACCGCCATGTTCACGCTGTTGGCCACCGTCAGGACCACCATCAGCAGCACGATCAGGCGCAGGATGCCGAACTGGCGGTCGTAGAGCTCGACCGTCTTGGCGTAGAAGTCATTGATCTGCTGCCAGCCGCGGATTTCCAGCCCGGGCGGCAGTTGCGCGGCAATGCGCGCCTGGGCCGCCGCGGTCAGCGCGGTGTCGCTGAGCGAGATCGCGATCAGATTCGCGCCCTGGGTGGCCAGCAGATCCTGCGCGGCGGCCAGCGGCAGGCGCAGCGCGCGGGCGTCGAACTCGCGCGAGAACGATTCGAAGATGCCCACCACTTCCAGGTCGGCGGTGTTCATCGCCCCCTCGCCGGCGCTGGCCACCAGCGTGACCGGATCACCCACCGCTAGCGCCATCGCACTGGCCAGCGCGGCGCCCAGCACCACGCCCTGGCGGTCGGTGGCGTTGAGCGCACGCCCGGCGACATAGCGCATGCTGGTGCCCAGGCGCGCCTCGGCCGCCGGCTCGATGCCTTCAGCCAGGATCGGCGTGTCGGCCTTGCCGTTGTTCAGCAGGCCGGCGAACGAGATGCGCGCCATGACGTCCTGAACCGCCGGATCGCGGGCGATGGCCGCCTTCAGCGCGCCGGTGTCCTTGAGCAGGTAGGCCTCGGGGCGGCGCGCGCCCTGGTCGAAGAAGCCGCGCACCGCCACCTGGGCGTGCGCCGAGCCCGAGCGGATCAGCGACTCGCCCAGTTGCAGGTACACATCGGCGACGAAGCCCGCGCTCAGGATCAGCGCGCTCACCCCGAACGCGATCGACCCCAGCGTCATCGCGGTGCGGCTGCGATGGCGGTCGAGGTTGCGCAAGGCGAACTGCAGCAGGTTCACAGCCGCACCTGGCGAAGCGCATCGACGATGACCAGCCGCGATGCTCGCCACGCCGGATAGAGGCCCGCCAGGGTCGCGCTGAGGGCGGCGATCGCGAAGGCGCTCAGGGCCAGTTCGGGGCTGACCCGGATGGCCGCGATGATGGGGGTGTCCAGACCGGGGGGCGGGGGCAGGGGGATGCCGATGGCCGAGAGCACCGCGGCCAGCGCGAGCCCCAGCAGCGTGCCCACCGTGGCGCCGGCCAGGCCCAGCAGCGCGCCTTCCAGGACGAACTGCGCCAGCACCTGGCGCCGGCTGGCGCCCAGCGCCATCGCGGTGCCGATCTCGCCGGTGCGCTCCATCACGCTCATGGTCAGTGTGTTCGAGATGCCCAGCACGATCAGCAGCGCCAGCACCACCGCCATGAAGCCCAGCTGCCGGGCGAACAGCGCTTCGGTCTTCAGGTAGGTGTCGGCCAGCTCGGTCCAGGGCCGCACCGCCAGACCGTCCTGGGCGACCTGCTGGCGCACCCGCGGCAGCAGGTCTTGCGCTGCGGCGGTGGAGCCGGTCAGGATCGTCCAGGACTGCACGCCCTGGCTGCGCAGCAGCTTGTGCGCCTGCGCCAGCGGCAGCCGCAAGGTGGCGTCGTCGAAGGCCTTGTTCACCGTCAGGAAAACGCCTTTCACCCGCACCTCGATCGCGTTGATCGAGCCCGCCGGCGTGGTCACCAGCAGCACCAGCGTGTCGCCGGTGCGCGCGCCCAGGTTGGCGGCCAGGCCCTGCCCGATGACGGCGGCGGGCGCCGCACCGGGTGCGCCGTCGGCCGGGCCCAGGTTTTCGCCGCGTCCGGGCATGAAGATCAGGGCGCGCCCGAAGCCGGCCTCGGCCACCGGGTCGACGCCTTCGGCCAGGAAGGACAGGGTGGTGTCGCCCTTGCTGACCAGCCCGGCAAACGACAGCCGGGGCGCCACGGTGAGCACCCCCGGCGTGGCCCGCAACCGCTCGACCGAGGGCGGCGACCGCTGGATCAGGTGCCCGAACGGGTCCGAGGCCCCTTGTGACCAGAATGTCGGGCGGGCGACCTGCAGGTGGCCGACATAGGTGCGGATGGTGAGTTCGCGCATCTCGTCGAGCACCCAGCCGATGAAGCCGCCGGAGATCAGCAGGGCCACCACGCCGAAGGCGATGGCCGACAGCGCGATGGCCGTGCGGCGGCGCTGGCGCAGCACATTGCGCAGGCACGATCGCAGGAACAGGGCGAAGCGGGACATCGGGTGTCGTTTCGTGGGTTGACGATCAACTTAGCATGCATTGCGCATCGACCACGGGGTGCTGACATGGGTGAGATTCTCGAACGGCCGACCGAGGCGGACCAGCGCAAGGCGGACCTGCGCGATGCAGCGGGTGGGCGGCCGGTGCCCGGCGCGGCGGGGCAGTCGGCCGCCAGTCCGGCGGCAGCGGCGCTCGAGTTTCCCTACGACGAGGCGTTCTCGCGCAATGTCGGCTGGGTGACGCGCGAGGAGCAGGGCCGGTTGCGCGCCAAGCGGGTGGCGATCGCCGGCCTGGGCGGCGTGGGCGGGGTGCACCTGCTGACACTGGCGCGGCTGGGCATCGGGCACTTCCGTGTCGCCGATTTTGACACTTTCGATTTCGCCAATTTCAATCGCCAGGTCGGCGCCACCGTCTCCACCGTGGGCCTGCCCAAGGCGCAGGTGCTGGGCGACATGGCCCGCGACATCAATCCGGACGTGTGCCTGGAAGCCTTCCCCGAGGGGGTGACCGCCGCCAATGTGGATGCCTTCCTGGACGGCGTCGACCTGTATGTCGACGGGCTGGATTTTTTCGCCTTCGACGCCCGCGAGGCGGTGTTCGCCGCCTGTGCCCGCAAGGGCATCCCGGCGATCACGGTGGCGCCGCTGGGCATGGGCGCGGCGCTGCTCAATTTTCTGCCGGGTCAGATGAGCTTCGAGCAGTATTTCCGCTGGGCGGGCTGCGACGAGACGGACAAGGCGCTGCGCTTCCTGGTGGGACTGTCCCCGTCGTTCCTGCATGCGCGCTATTTGGTAGACCCGAGCGCGGTGGACTTCTGGGCGCGCAAGGGTCCGTCCACCGGCATGGCGTGTCAGTTGTGCGCGGGGATCGCCGGCACTGAGGCGCTGAAGATTCTGCTCGGGCGCGGTGGCGTGGTGGCTGCGCCTCGGGGGGTGCACTTCGATGCCTACCGGAATACCTTGAAGACGACCTGGCGGCCTTGGGGCAATGCGAATCCGGTGCAGCGGTTGTTGTTGGCGTTTGTGAGGCGGCGGTATGCGGGGTTGGCGGGCGCGCCTGTAGCGCCAAGCGCCGACCCTCGCGCGTCGGACACTGTCGAGGAACCGTTGCCCCGCTGGCGCGGCAAGCCGCTGGAGAGCATTTCGCACCTGGTGCTCGATGGCATCGCGGCATCGATCGAGCCGTGGAACACCTTGCTGGAGGCGGCCCGCTGGGCGCCCAGCGGTGACAACACCCAGCCCTGGCGCTTCGAAGTCCTGTCGCCCAGCCATCTGGTGGTGCGCGGCTTCGACACGCGTCACTGGTGCGTGTACGACATCGACGGCCGACCCAGCCGCATCGCCATCGGCGCCATGCTCGAGACCTTGCGGATCGCCGCGGCGCAGATCGACCTCAGCGCCGAGATCGTGATGCGCGATGGCATGCCCGGCAATGCGCCGACCTTCGATGTGCGATTGCGGTCGGGTGCCCCGGCGCGCTGGCCGGCTTTGGCGGCGGCGATCCCCACCCGCAGCGTTCAGCGGCGTGCGATGTCTACACAGCCCCTGAGTGATGACCTGAAACGATCGGTCGAGGCGGCGGTGGCGCATGCAGGGCCTTTCGATTGCGTGTGGCTGGAGGGCTTGCCGAAGAAACTGGCCGTGGCGCGGCTGCTGTCGCACAGCTCCTGGCTGCGCATGACGCTGGCGGCGGCGCATCGAACCCACGTACGGGTGATCGAGTGGCAGGCGAGTCACAGCGCCGATCGGATTCCGGATCGGGCGATTGGGCTGGATCGCCTGACGCTGCGGCTGATGCGATGGGTGCTGGGGGATCAGCGCCGAGCGCTGTTTTTTGCGCGCTGGCTGGGCGGAACCTGGATTCCGCGACTGCAGCTGGATTTGATACCGGCGGTGGCGTGTGGTGCGCACCTGGCGATCGTGATGCGGCAAGGAGCGGCCGCGACACCGGCGGTGGATTTCGCGCTGGGTGCTGCCGTGCAACGGGCCTGGCTCGCCGCGGAGTCGCTGGGGGTTCGTGTCCAGCCCGAGATCGCGCCGCTGATTTTTGCCGAGTATGGTCGGCGCGACTCCGGTGTTTTGCCGGATCCGGCGATGGCACGGGGGTGTGCCGCGTTGGCTGAGGCATTGAGCGGACTCAGTTCCGGTGGCGGCTCGAATCCGGTCTTGTGGATGTGTCGGATGGGCGTGGGCCAGCGGGCGCTTGCGCGTTCATTGCGTCTGGGCGTCCTGGCGAAGGGAGTCGGTGCCCCAGGGGATCGAGCCTGATGTGTCGAGAAATTTTACAGACAGTCAGAGAAGAGTGTGGTTCAACTCTGACGAAGATTGTAACTATATGATTTTTATAAGGTTGTTTTCTTGTGGCACGGAAGGTGCTTTAAGGTCGTCATCGCGTTTTCAGATCTGATCAGTTCAAGAGTCTGGAGACGCTAATGAGATCTTGTTCGCACACGTGCTAATTGGAGAACGTACATGACTTTCAAACTTAAAGTGCTGGCGGCGGCGATCACCATGGGGTTCTCCTTCGGGGCGAACGCTGCGGTGATTGACCTCTTTACGCAAGCGCAATCCGTTTCGGATCTGCTGGGCGGTGGTGCGACTTCGACCTTCGTGTCGGGCGCTGGCATTGTCGGTACCGAGCGGGACGTTTCCGTGGATGTGATTACATCGCCGATCGGGCTGGGTGCAACAGCTTCCGTTGGCTCCGGGTACTTGAGTCTGAATTCGCAGTCAGGGGTGGCGGGCAATCTGGTCGTCCAGTGGGACGGTGTTGACGGTAGCATGGCGCTGGGAAGCGGGCTTTCGCTCGACCTGACCGACGGTAACCCGATTGCCTCGATGGGGTTTGTTATCAGGACCTACAACGCTGACAGTCCGTTTACCTTTTCGCTCGGTGCCTACTCGGCTGGTGGGGCTTCCAGCGTGATCTTGCTTAACGGCCACACGACTGCCGGCTTTATCGCTGCAGGCGTGCCGAGTTACATTCCTCTCGCTGGATTCCAGGCTTGCGGTTTTGTGGGTGGTGATGTCCTGGGTGTGACTTGCTCGGGATCGGTCGATCTCACCCAGATCTCCGCTCTGGAACTGCGTGTCTACGGAACCGCCGACCTTGACCTGACCATCGGTTCCGCGTCTAGTTCCCAAGTCCCTGAGCCCGCCGTCCTCGCCCTCCTCGGCTCCTCGCTGTTCGGCCTGGCAGCCTTCCGCCGCCGCAAGCAGGACTGATCTTTGCGGTCGGTGAGATCAGGCCCCTGAGTCTGATCCATCCTCCAATAGAAAAAGGGGCGCTTCGGCGCCCCTTTTTCTATTCCCGAGCCACCCCCAGCCGCTTCGCCGGCACCCCGCCCCAAACCTCCCCCACCCCGATCACCGTCCCCTTCGTCACCACCGCCCCGGTGGACACGATCGCGCCATCCCCAATCGTCACCCCTGACAGCACCGTCGCCCCCGCCCCGATCGTCACGTTGTCCCCCGTCGTGATCGGATAGTGCGCCAGCCGGCGACCCTCGATCACATGGGGCACCATCAGCGCATACTGGCCGACGATGCAGTTGCTGCCCATCCGGATGAACAGCGGATCGAGCAGCAGGCCCGAGCTGTAGGTGTTGGCGCCCAGCCGTGCGCCCAGCGCCTGATAGAAGAGCCGCATGAACGGCACCGGCATGAAGCCGCTGCGGATCACCGGATAGAACAGGATCAGGAAGAACAGCAGATAGACGTGATAGGTGAACTCGGCGCGCGAGTGCTCGGCGATCTCGCCTTCGGGTAGCGGAAACACCGCCAGATAGAGACGGAACTCCAGCAGCGCGAAGGCATAGAGCCACACCACCACCGCCCCCACCATGAAGATCGGGCGGTACTCGCCCAGCGGCAGCAGGCTAGCGGTGAATCGCGCGCTCAGCCACGCCAGCAGCGCGGCCAGGCTGAACAGCAGCAGAAAGACCAGGATCTGGCCGGGCATGATCTTGCGCATCGGAGCGTCCTTGCGGCCGGGTGGATTCGCCCACTATCTCCCGGACCAGCTGCGCGAAGCGAGTGCCGGCAGAAAGACGCGCCTGCAGCGCCGACAGGCGTCGTGCCGCGGCCCGAGCGCCGGCGGAAAGCCCGAAGCCCGAGGCTGCCTGCGCCACCGCCGGCGCCGACACCCGGTCGGCCCGCAGCAGCAGGCCTGCGCCGGCCTGCACGATCGGCCCCATGTTCATGAACTGGTCCATGTTCGACGCCACGCCGATCACCGGCCGCGCGGCGGCCAGCGCCTGCTGCACCCCGAGGCTGCCGCCGTTGCACACCACCAGGTCGGCGCGCTGGCAGGCCAGCTCGCCCGGCAGCCACGGCGCCGAGAACACCCGGCCATCCGGACTGGTGTGTCCGGCCCCGCCCGCGGCGGTGTGCCAGATGTCGAAACCGGCTGCGAGCAGTCCCTGGATCAGTGCGCCGGTCAGGCCGGCAGGTCCGGAACTGCCCAGGCTCAGGTAGGCGATCGGGCGCACCTGGCGCGGCCGCGACCACCACAGCGGCAGGCTGCCGGCCGGCGGCGACCAGGCGATCGGTCCCAGGTAGCGGTGGCTGTCGGGCGCGCCGGGGGTGGGGTAGAGCGCCGGCGAATCGGCCAGCGCCAGCCAGTCGGCATCGGTGTAGACGCGCCGCAGATTCCATCCCAGCGAGGGCAGGCCGAAGCGCTGTCGGACCCGGTTGATCGGCAATGTGTGGCTGGCCATGACCGGGCCGCGGGCCAGGGCGAACGCGGCGCGCGCCAGCGGCAGCGGCACCCGCGCCGTCCAAGGCAGCACCGGCAGTGGCGCCGGCTCGCGGTACCACGGGCTCCAGTAGGCATTGGTGATGGTGACGAAGGGAAGGCCGCGCAGCCGGGCGCTGATCGACAGCGACAGCCGGAAGTCGCCCACCACCAGATCGGGTCGCTCGGCGTCGATCAGCGCCAGGTCGTCCTCGACATAGCGTTCCAGGGTGGCCGCGTCGTAGACCGGGCGGCCCAGGCGCAGCGACTCCAGGAAGGTGCTGCTGGGCACCGAGTGGAGGTCGCGCTGCTCGAGGCGGGCGTCGTCGATGAACGGGCCGGCCCAGGGGGCGCGCGCCAGGGTGACGTGGTGATTGGCGGCGATGGCGCCGGCCAATGCAGCCGGCCGGGCCACATGGGCCAGGGTGACGGCCTCGGAGAAGAACAGGACCCGCCGGGTGGTCACCCGATCGCCTTCAGGCGGCCGACGATGCCATCCTCTTCTTCCAGCGAGAACACGAAGGGATACAGCGTGCGCGCTTCGGCGGCGAGGTCCTTTTGCCCACCATAGCGCGCGATCTGCTCCTGCGCATGCTGCAGGCGCAGCCACAGCAGCACCGCCGGTGCGCCGCCCACGCGTGGGCAGCTGCGCTCGTCGCCCAGTTTCTCGAAGCCCAGCATGCGCTGATAGAAGCGCACATGCCGCGGGTTCACCTCGATCAGCAGGTCGGTGCAGCGGTGCAGGCGGCGGGCGTACATGTAGGCGATGTGAAACATCATCGCCAGGAGCTCCTTGGACTGCTGGTTGCGATCGACCGCCAGCTTGGTGAACTCGCACAGGATGGCACCCTGCACGCGCAGCGAGTCGACCTCCTGCCGGTACAGGTCGTCGACCACCAGCCCTTCGTGGCTGTCGAAACCGACGGTGATGGTCCCCAGCGCGCGCTCGGCATCCGAGGCGACCAGGGTCACGCGGTTGGGCGCTGCCTTCGGACCCGACGCTGTGTAGCCGCGCCAGCCGTACATTTTCTCGATCAGGTACGAGGCGTGATTGCGGCTGCCGGCGTCGTTGGCCAGGCGGATCTTGAATCGCACCGGGGCATCGCTGGTCTGCTGGGTCGGCGGCAGATTGATCAGCGTGGGCTCGTCGGCGTCTTGCAGCAGCAGATCGCGTCTGCGCGCGGCGGGCATTGCGGGCAGCGGCAACCCGATCTGTGGGCGCCACGGCGCCGGGCGCAGATAGGCGGGCATTTCCGCGTGCAGATCGCCGTCCTCGCCCGACACATTGATGATGGTGTCGGGGGCCAGCAGATCTTCGGAGGAACCAACCATTGCAGCTTCGGTCACTGTGAACTACCTCGTGCGGTGAGCGTGTCTTCGGGTTAACGGCGCCGTGCTGCCGCTTTTCAGTGTTTTCGGTGGTGTAAGCATCTCGAGCCGACGAACGGCGGTTTGTCCTGGACAGTTTGTGGGGAGTTCTAGTCGAGCTTTTTCAGGTATTCCTTGGAGAACATTCGATCGGGCAGCTCGACCGCTTTCAGGTCGCTGTAGTCCAGGATCGATTCGTCGCCACGCTTGAGCGCATCGGTCATCACCAGTCGGGTCGGGCGTACCCGGCCACCCAGCGTGGCGAACTGTTCATAGCGGCAGGTCTTGAGCAACTTGCCCGACAGGGAATGGAATTCGGCGCGCTGCGGATGGAAGTCGCCAGCGCGCACCCAGTACAGGATTCGCGGGTAGGTGACCGAGCGCTCGCCGGCGGCGAGCTCCAGCACATGGTGCTCACGTCCGCCGATCGTTTCCTGGCCTTTCAGCGTGGCCAGGTAGTCGCCGGAAAAATTCGCCCGGGCCAGGTCGCCGTTGGCCACCTGACCGGTCAGCCGCTGCGACAGCGACAGACGAACCGGCTGCGAGACGCTGGGCATGAACACCCACAGTTCGCGCCCCTTCATCAGCAGGTTCTGGCCCTTTTCCGCGGTCGGCTCCAGGGTCAGGATGATGGTGTTGTCGTTGCCCTTGGACAGGATCCGGTAGCGGCGCGGATCCTGCGTCTGGCCGCCGCTGGTCGAGGTCACCCGCACATCGACCTGGAACGCGTCCCGGGGAAAGCGGATCTCGTCGGCGCGTTGCACCATCAGTCGGGCTTGCGAGTCGTCTTCCGGTGGCGCGGTGCCGCTCGCTGACTGGGCTCGGGCGGATGGCGCGCCAAGGACGCCCACCGCGCCCAGCCCGCCCAGACCCCTGGCGCCCAGCGTGGCCAGCAGCCCGCGGCGCAGCGTCTGTCGGCGCGATGCGTCGATTGGCGGGCCGATGCGCGGCGAAGCCGCCGGGCGGGCGGGCATTGCGCTACATTGATCGGCAGGTGGGAGAAATCGCATGGCAGTGGTGTCACTTGAAGGCGTCAATAAGTCTTATCGGCTCGGCGGGCAGACGGTTTATGCCGTTCGCGACGTCACAATGGCCATTGAGGAAGGTGTCTTCCTGGCGATCGCCGGTCCGTCGGGCAGCGGCAAGTCGACGCTGCTCAATCTGATCGGCTGCATCGACACACCGACCTCGGGTCGGGTGGTGGTCGACGGGCGCGAGGTGGGCGCCACCGACCCCGACACGCTGGCCAGCTATCGGGGCCGCACCGTCGGCTTCATCTTCCAGACCTTCAATCTGTTCCCGGTGCTCAACGCCTTCGAGAACGTCGAGTACCCGCTGCTGGCCTTCCCCGAGTTGAACCGGCGCCAGCGCGACGAGCGGGTGCGCCAGTACCTGGAACTGGTCGGGCTGACCCGGTTTGCCCGGCATCGGCCCAACCAGCTGAGCGGCGGCCAGCGCCAGCGCGTGGCGATCGCTCGGGCGCTGGCGGTCAAGCCGCGCATCGTGCTGGCCGACGAGCCGACCGCCAATCTCGATCACGCCACCGGCAGCGAGATCCTGTGGCTGATGAAGCAGATCAATCTTCGCCAGGGCACCACTTTCGTGTTCTCCACTCACGACGCCCGGGTGATGGAGGCCGCCGACCGCCTGGTGCGAATCGAGGACGGACGCCTGACCGGCCTGGGGATGCGGCGCGGCGTGCAGTGGGTGTTTGTGCCGCCCGATCGGGGCGTGGCGGCAGGGCCGGTGGTCGAGGAAACCCATGACGAGCTGAGCGCCGCCACGCTGGTGGTCGCGCCGTCGTCGAGTCACACAGAGACAATCCAGCCGGTGGCGGATGAGGCGATCAAATGAGGCGAGAAGTGGGGCGAGAGGCGGGGCGAGAGGCGGGGCGAGAGGCGGGGCGAGAGGCGGGGCGAGGGGCGAAGCGCGAGGAGCGTTCGGGGACGCAGAGCTGTTCGCACGCGCAGTTCGGGACTGAGCGGCGCCGGACCGCGCTGCCGCGTGTCCGGCAGTTCCTGTTGGGTACGCTCATCGCGGCGGCCTGGCCGATGGTGGCGGCGCAGACCGCCGGTGGACAGGCTCAGGCCGGCGAGCGCGCGGTGCAGTGGTCCGGCTGGCTGCAGGGCGACTTCGCCCGGGTGTTGCCTGAACCGGCGCACACCGCCAACGCCCGCCTCATGGGCGAGATCACCGGCAAGGGCAAGTGGTCGGGTGACCTGAAGTGGAAGCTGTCGGCGCGCGCCGCGCATGACTTCGCCTATGGGGAAAGCGACTTCTATCTGCCGGGCGTGCGCCGTGACCAGCGCTCGGAGCTGGCGGTGCGCGAGGCCTATGTGGACATGGCCCGCGGCGACTGGGAGTGGCGCCTGGGCAGCCAGCATATCGTCTGGGGCGAGATGGTCGGCCTGTTTTTCGCCGATGTGGTGTCGGCCAAGGACCTGCGCCAGTTCGTGCTGCCCGAGTTCGAGCAGATCCGCATTCCGCAGTGGGCGGCGCGGGCCGAGTATTTCAAGAACGACCGTCACCTGGAGTTCGTCTGGTTGCCGGCGCCGGCCTACGACCGGATCGGCAAGCCGGGGGCGGATTTCTATCCGCTGCCCTACCGCTACGACGGCCTGGACTACGACGTGCGCAGCGAGCAGAAACGGGCGCGCACCTTCGGCAACGGCGGTTTCGGCGCCCGCTTCTCGACCGAGACGGGCGGCTGGGACTGGTCGGCCTTTGTCTATCGCTCGCCCGACTCGTCGGCGGCCTTCGAGCGCGAAGTGGTCGGCCTGCCCGGTTTCGGCGCGCCATCGGCGCTGCCTGGCGCGGCGCCGACCGTCATCTATCGGCCCACCTACGGGATGCTGAATCGGGTCGGCGGCACCGTCGCGCGCGATTTCGACGGCGTGGTGCTCAAGGCAGAAGCAGTGGTGACCGAGGGGCGGCGCTTCTCGGCCTACGACCTCGCGGTGCCCGGCGGGCTGATACGCCAGAACACCATCGACTGGGTGGTGGGGCTGGAGGGCACACCCGGCGAGGGCTGGCGACTGAATGGCCAGTTGTATCAGCGCCTGTTCCTGAACCACGACCCGGTGATCGGGCTGCGGCGCTACGAGACCGGGGCCAGCCTGATGGTGACCCGGACGCTGACGCCGACGCTGGAGGCGGAGCTACTCGGCATCTCGAGTCTGGTGCGCAACGACTGGCTGGCGCGCGCCTCGCTGAACTGGAAGGCAGCGCCCAATGTGCGGGTGAAGGGCGGGGTGGATGCCTTTGGTGGCGATCCGCTGGGGCTGTTCGGCCGCTATGGGAAGCAGGACCGGGTTTATGGGGTGGTTAGGGTGAGTTACTGAGGGTGAGTGACTCCCCCGGTGGCTGGCTGGAAGTCGGCAACCCCGGAGGGGTGCCGACGGTCGATCACTGGATCGACTCGCCGGGACGCGATCCCGGCGTCAGTCGAAATGTCACGCAGCCGATTTGACGGCCGCTTTGCGCCGGCTCAGGCCGATGCCCGCCAGACCCAACGCCATGATGGCCAGCGAGGCCGGCTCGGGAACGAAGGTGACGCCGTCGATTGTGACGTCCGCCACGGGGGAACTGCCGCGGTTGCCCGAGACGAACAGCAATGAATCGGTCAGGCCGTAGCCAGTCCACACGCCTGCGACCGGGGTGACCCCGCTCGGGTTCGACGACATGCCGCTCGAGGCAATCGTCAGGCTGGCGACATCGCTGAAGTCGTACCAGTTCTTGTCGCCGAAGATGGCGTCGGGCGTGCCCAGCGCCGTGACGAACGTGTCCAGCGAAGGACTCGTTTCGTTGAACGCATACCGGGCGGTGCTGAAGGCGTGGAACTGCTGACCCAGCGGCGCCGGACTCGCATCCATGAGCAGATACGAGTACCCGCCGGCACCGTCGGTCACCACGATGTTCACATAGGGTCCCTGCAGTCCGTTTCCGGGCGGCGAGACCAGCGGCCCAGGCGCGGTGATCGTGTAGCTGAGCGAGGCCCCTGCCAGCGATCCCAGTGACTGGCCGTTGAAGGCGCTGGTGCTGTAGAAGTCCTTGCTACCGAGTGCCCCGCCGGTCCAGACCGGGGTCGCCTCTTGCCCAACCATGAATTGGACGCTGGTGCCTGAGACGACCGGGGCGGCGCTGCCGACCGACCATGCGTTCCACATGGTGGCGGCCATCGCCGGTGTTGCCAGAGCCGACAGCAGACCTGCCGCCGAAAGTATGAATCGAAGTTTCATGGTGGTTTGATGCCTGATTTGCGTTGCTGAAGCAGGGTTTTTTGAAGATATCGGCCTGCGGATGCGCGCAGAGATTTTTCTGAATGAATTCCGGTCATGTCTTCCCTTGCGCAGGCTCAACGAAAGCAATAATCGTGCCGTTTGACAAAAATTGTTTTTTGTCAGATATAACAATGACTTGGAGTGAGTTTTCTTGGGGGTTTTTGGTGCAAGAAAATAATGCCCTGTTTTTATGTAATATTTGCCGACAACAAGGATACTAAATGCCGCGCGCAAGGCGAGTTTCAGATCGGCCTTGTGCAGTCGTGCGTTTGATGAATGTGACGTGCAATGTCGCCGGACGAGCGATCCCGCGTGAGCGCCTGTCGATCAGCACGCCAGCGCTGGCGGCATCCGGGGGTGCGCTGTTCGGCGCTCCGCCTTATCCGCGTGCGATGGGACGGTTCCCCGGAACGGGCGAGTCCCGCCCAGCGCAAAGCCAGATCAGCACCAGCAGCAGCCACAGGAACCGCGGTGCGTCGATCAGCGTGTTGAGCGTGCCGGACACGCCGAACGCGAGCAGGGCGGCCAGCACGGCCGCCGCCCCCGGCTGGCCCTGCCTGGCCCGTGCGAATCCCGATGCCAGGCCCAGCGCCAGGACGATGCTCCAGGCGGCCATCCCCAGCCATCCCTGATCGAACAGAACGGCCACCGGCAGGCTGTGGATGTGCCACGGCGGATCGACATCGGTGGTGAAGAACCAGCGATCCAGCCCCGCGGAAAAGTCGCCATTCACCAGCAGGTCTGCCGGTCCGGCGCTGTCGAGTCGGACGTCATCGATGTCGATGGTCTGCCCGGCTCCGGGCGAGGTCAGCGCGAACTTCAGCGGCTGGACTGCCCATCGGTTCGAGCGCATCAGTTCGGTGCCGTCCAGGGCAATCGACACACGCTGCCATTGGCCGGGTTGCGCGGTGGTGGCGAGTTCGACCGATGCGCAGGCGGCCGAGGTCAGCAGCCATTTCCGGCACAGCATCACCGCTGACCGGGCCGAGGGCTGGCTGGAGCGGACCCGGGCGGTCAGCCGCCAGTTCGTGCCGGGTGGCGGTGCGATGATCTGCTCGACATAGATCGTGGCCCCCCCGCCGAGCCGCAGGAAGCGATTGCCGCCTTCTTCGCCCAGGCGATAGCTGGCGGCGTGCACTGGCTCCGTGCTTTTCCAGAAATGGCTGTCGGGGAAACGGCCGATGCCTGCGCCGAGCAGCCGGCTCGTCCAGCCGGTGTCGCGCAGGGACAGCGCGTCTGCCCAGTGCGCCTGGCGCACCTGCAGGTCCTGCGAGACCTGGGTGAGCCGTTGCTGTGCGAACGGTCCTGCCAGGATCGGCAGGGCGATCGCGGCGACCACCGCCGTTACCAAGAGTGTCATCCGGGCGGGCCGGGCGGCCCGGGGGCCGGATACCAGACCGATGCCGAGCGTGACCAGGACCATCACCCCGAAGGCCGCATAGCCGTTGCGCGAGAACGTGATCGCCACGCCGTAGGTGGCGCCGATCAGCAGCAGCGCGCCGGCCGCTCGCGCCAGCCGGGTGCGCCCCTGCATCAGCGCGGACAGCGCGAAGGCCGATGCCACCGCGAGAAAGCACTCGATGTAGGCGCCACCCTTGTGCATGGCCGAGATCGGCCCGCTGATGCGGAAGTCGCTGGCGACATCGGCGAGGCCGACAAATGCGCTGCGCTCCCAGACGATGAAGGCCAGCGTGAAGGCGAGGCTGGCGCACAGGCCTTGCCCGAACAGCCGGATGGCGGTCGCGACGTCGGGCGCAAGCCGCTGCAGCATCCAGACATAGGCCCACGCCCAGAGCGCCCCCTTCACGATCCGCAAGGCGTTGTAGGGGCTGTAGTAGTGGTTGAAACTGTTCAGGTCCGGCCATTGAAAGGGCATCAGCGCGACCGCGGTGCTGGCCGCGAGGCTGACCGCCAGCAAGGCGAGGGCGGGTCGCATCGGCGTGATGCTGCTCCACCGGGCGGGCGCCGGGCGGGTGCGCCAGGCGACCACGGCCAGACAGGTCAGGCTCAGCAGATCGAATTCATCCCAGTAGAACCGACCGCTCCAGGGCGCCAGATCGAGGATCGCGATCGAACCCGGGATCAGCACCAGCGCGAGCGCTGGCCTCACCCAGACCAGCGCGCTGGCGGCGGCGAGTAGTGCCAGCATCAGCCCGGTGAACGGGAAGGCGGCGGCACCTGCGAGGGCCAGCGCCAGCGCGGCCAGTGCCGCTGGCCGGGAAAGCGCAGACCGCAGGCTCGGATCCATCCGGTCGCGTGGTCCGGGCACGGCGGGGGACGCGTCGGGCCGCGTGACGGGAATGGCCGCGGAGAGCGCGACGGGCGGCGCGGCGGATGGTGCGACGGCGAGCCCTTCCGGTTGCCTGGCAGGCTGCACGACCGCACGCGGCGCCTGCCGCGCGAGCAGGCGCAGCAGGGTGGTGGCCAGCGCGCACGAGGCGGCGGCGATCAGCAGGTTCGTCGGGTCGGGCCGGCTGCCCGCGAGAAACAGTTTGCTGGTCTCCACCAGCAGGCACAGGGCGGTGCCCAGAACCACCGTTCCCGCGGGTTGGATGCGCCAGGCGAATCCGAAAACAGCCACCGGCAGGTACATCAGCGCGACGATGCCCAGGCTGTAGAGCGCGTGCGCCTCGGTGGTGTAGTAGTGGTAGTAGAAGGGCATCAGGCGCAGCGTGCCGAACTGCGCTACCGCCGCGTCCATGCCCTGCCAGGCAAAGCGGAACCAGCCGTTCACCAGGGCCAGACCCGCCAGGTAAGCCGGCCCCAGCCAGCCGATGTGCCTCAGCAGCGTGCGGGTCAGCACTGGCAGATCGGGCTTCACGCGCGCCTGCGCCACGGCGAGCCCCAGCATCACACCGGCCACGCGGCTGAGCACCGAGACCCCCTGCGTGATGCCGGAGGCGATCAGGAACTGACCGGATTCGATCAGGAGTCCCAGCAACAGGCCTGCCAGTGCGCCCGCAGCCCATCCGAGGCGACGAGTTTTGCCCAGGCGCGCCAGCAGGAAACCGTAGGGTGCGGCGAGTGCGATCTCGAGCCCGAACTGCAGCAGGGTCAGCTCCGGTCGGGTGCCGATGTCCGCCAGCAGCCATCCCCAGGAAGGGGAGTTGATTTTTTGCTGGAGTTCGCCGGCCGACAGCAGCAGGTCGAAGGGGAAGAAGCAGCTGACCGGGTATCCGATGGCGTAGACCAGCAGGAGCGCGGCGCCCAGCGCGCGCCCGCCCAGTTGCCAGCGCGACTGAAGCTGGCGCAGCGACGCCAGCAGCAACGGCGAAGCCGCCACGCCCAGCAGACTGCCGATGCCCTCGGCGATCAGGTCGTTCAGGGAAACGGTGCGCGGCGGGAAGAACAGCTGACTGAACTCGACGCCGACCGCCAGCGCCAGGCATCCGGCCAGTGCCACCGGCAGCGCCAGCCCGCGCACCAGGCGCCAGCGCGAGGTCAGCAGCAGGCTCGCACTGAGAAAGCCCAGCGGCGCATAGAGCACGCCGTTGGCGATCCAGTCGGCGCGCGATTCGATACCCAGCGTGAGGAACGGGATGCGACGAAACGCGGCCAATGCCTGATCGAAGGGCATCGGGCGCCAGTCGAGCGGCACCAGGCTGCCGTACACCACGAAGGCGGTGTAGGCGAGCCAGAGGCTGAAGAGGGCGACGGGGCGCTGCATGCGGGACCTGTTCATGCCGGCCCCGTCATGGCCGCGCTCAGACCCGGGGGTCTGGAGGGGTCAGTGTGGGTGGTGCGTGCCGGTCAGGTTCAGCAGGCACCCTGTCCGGCGAGGAAACGGATGCTGGGAATGATCGATGCGCCACAGTAGGTGGCCGACGAGCTGGTTCCGCAGACCTCGTATTCAAAGAGGCCGCCGGTGCCGTAGTTGTACTGGACCTTGTCGTTGTTGATGCTCCAGGTTCCCATCACTTTCGAGGGGTCCACCGGGTCGCCCGGCCCCTTCTTGTAATCGATCAGGCTGCCGCCTGACTGGTGGAACGACTGCCAGGAAGAGCCGCCCATCGTGGCACACGCCGTCTGCCCGACGATGAGATTGGACAGGGCCGTGCCAGAGATCCGGGGCAGCGAGGGGATGCAGGTGCAGGTCAGCTGCGCACCGGCCTGCGAAGCCATCGCCAGAAACGCCGCCGCCAGCATGATCTTCATCGAACCGAGTTTCATGGAGCCCTCACTTGTTTGACGTTGTGTTGAATGTTAAGTGCGGGCGCCCGACAAGGGAAGGCCGCCCGGCAGGAATGCGCGCGCCCCCGACTACAGCTTCTTCACCAGCGCCTGCGCCATCTCTCGCACCGGGCCGGTCTTGACCTCGGCCAGGATGACCTCGATTTCCTTGCGGGCCTCGCCCGCGTCGCCGCGGGCGATCAGTGCTTCGGCCAGGCGCAGCCGGAAACCGTAGGCCTTGGGCGCGGCGGCGACCGCCTGCTTCAGGATGTCGCTGGCCTTGGCCGGGTTGCCGCCAGCCAGCAGGATCGTGCCGTAGGTGTCGAGCACCTCGGGCGACTTGGGCGCGATCGAGTAGGCCTTTTCGGCGCTCGCCAGCGCGCCCGGGTCCTTGTCCTCGTACTGGGCCCAGGCCAGGTTGTTCAGGGCCAGCGCATTGTTGGGCTGCGCCGCGACCACCTCGCGGTACAGCGGGATGGCCTGCGCCCAGCGCTTGCGGCCGATCTCGGTCATCGCCGCATAGCCCTTGACGCTGATGTCCTGCGGATTCTCGGCCAGCAGCGTCTTGAGCAGCGCGTCGGCCTCGCCGTCCTTGCCCGCGGCCAGCAGCGTGCGGTGCAGCTTCAGCGAGATCGGCAGCACCTTCTGGATGGCCAGCGCCTTGCGGTACGACATCGCCGCTTCGGCGTATTTCTTGTCGAACACCAGGATGTCACCGTCGAGCACCGCACCGGCGGCGCTGCGCGGCGCTTCCTTCTGCAGGGCGGTGGCGATCGCGCGGGCCTCGTCGATCTTGCCCAGCGAGGCCAGTGCGCTGGCGATGGCGGCCTTGGGTTCGACCGCCTTGGGCGAGAGTTCGGCCGACTTGCGGAAGTAGGCCAGCGCGCGATCGAACTCCTTGCGGCCCATGTGGAACTCGCCCATGCGCAGTTGCAGGGGGGCCGAGTCGGGGCGCACCCGCAGGATGCGCTCGAAGGTCTTGATCGCCTGCGCCTCGTCGCCCGCCTTCAGGTAGGCGGTGCCCAGCGCATCGAGCAGTTCCAGCCGGTCGGGTGCCGCGCTGACCGCTTCCTGCAGGATCGGGATGACCTCCTTGGGCTCGTTGTTGCCCAGGTGGAAGCGGGCCAGCGCCATCGAGGTCGCCACCGAGTTCTTGTCGGCGGCGCGTGCCTTGGTCAGCCATTCCAGCACCTGCTTGCGATCGCCGCCGGTGCCCTGGATGACCTGCGCCAGCGTGAGCATGGCGCGCACGTTTTTCGGGTCCTTTTCCAGCAGCGTGGTGTAGCGCTTGCGGGCGTCCTCGACCTTCTTGTCGCGCAGGTCCAGCGCCGACAGGTTCGAGGCCGCCGCGAAGAAGGTGGGGTCCTGCGCCAGCGAGGCTTCGAAGAACTTGCGCGCCGCGGGGATGTCGCCCTTGCCCAGGCTGACGGTGCCGCGCAGGTTGTTCACCAGCGGGTTGTTCGGCTGCTTCTTGTCCAGCCGCTCGACCGCGGCGCTGGCCTTGTCCCATTGCTTGTCGCGCAGGTGCTGGGTGATCAGCGCCAGGTCGGCCTGGGAGGTGGTGGAGGTGAGTTCCGCGGCCGCCTCGAGGTCGGCGATGCCGCGCTCCTTGTCGCCGGCGGCGATCCGCGCCACGCCGCGACCGGTTTTCTGCGCCGGGTCGTCGGGCGCAATCGCGGCGGCCTTGCTGAAATACTCGGCCGCCTTCCCGGGTTCGTTGAGCTTGAGCGCGGCTTCGCCGGCGATGCCCAGCAGCACCGGATCCTTGGCGCCGCGATCGATGGCCGGCTGCACCGTCTGCAACGCGCGGTCGGGGGCGTTCAGGCGCAGATAAGTGGCGCCCAGCAGGCGATAGCCCAGCGAGGAGTTCGGCGCCTTCTCCAGCACCGTGCGGGCGTTGGATTCGGCCTGTTCCAGGGCGTTCAGGTTCAGGTAGATGGCCGCCGCCAGCGCCACCGAGGGCAGGTAGTCGGGGCTGTTCTTCAGGCCCATCAGCACCGCGTCGCGGGCCGCTTCATTCTTGCCCTGGCGAAAATCATTGAGCGCCTGCAGGTGCATCGTGCCGGGCGCCGGGCCGGTGAGTTTCTTCAGTTCGTCGATCCACTTCTGGGCGCCGGCGTAGTCCTTGGCTTCGCCGGCGATGGACGCGAGCTTGGCGCGGGCGGCGCGGTTCAGCGGTTCACCGGCGGCCACCTTGGTGTAGGCCGCGGCGGCTTCGGCCGGACGGCCCTGCGCCAGCTCCAGGTCGCCCTTGAGCGACAGGACGTCGGTCGAATCGGGCGCCTTGGCCAGCAGTGCATCGACCTGCGCGGCCGCGGCCTTGATGTCGCGCGAGGCCGCCAGCATGATCAGGCCGATCTGGGCCGGCAGGTGTCCGGGCACCGCGGTCAGCGCGTCCTGGAACGACTTCTCCGCCTCGACCGGCTTGCCGGTGGCCAGCAGCGCGCGGCCGGTCAGGGTGTGCAGGCGCGCCTGGTCGGCTGGCTGCGAGGGACCCAGTGTCGCGGTACGGGACAACACCTTGGCCATGTCGCCCAGATTGAACTGCACATCGGCCAGCGCCAGGCCGGCCTGGACCTTGTCGAAGCCGCCCTCGAGCGCGCGCTCGAATTCCTTTTCCGCCGAGCGGAAATCGCCGCTGGCCGCATGGACCTGACCCAGCAGGAAGCGCGCCTCGGCGCGATCCTCCTTTTGCAGCAGGTTCTTCAGGTGGATCTCGGCCGCCTTGGGCTCCTTGGCCGCGATCGACTTGCGGGCCTTGGCCAGCAGCGCGTCGCTGGAGTCGCCGCAGCCGGCGGTGGCCAGGGTCAGACCGACGAGGGTGGCGGCCAGCAGGGTTCGGGTGTGCTTCATGGTCAGGGGGGCTCCGGCGAAGACGGACGGCTAGCGCAGACCGAATCGGTTCAGCAGGTCATAAAGGGTGGGGCGACTCACGCCAAGCAGTTCCGAGGCCTTGGCGATGTTGCCATCGACCCGGGCCATGACCTTGAGCACAGCCTGTTTCTCGGCGTCGTCGCGCACCTGGCGCAGGTTGAACGAGGCGGCTTCGTCGGGCGCTTGCAGGCCGAGGTCCTCGGCCGAGATCGCGCTGGTGTCGGCCATGATGGTGGCCCGCTTGATGCTGTTTTCAAGCTCGCGGATGTTGCCCGGCCAGGGGTGTTGCTGGATGGCGTCCAGCGCGTCCTCGCGCAGGCTGAGCTTTTCGCGGCCGTTCTGGGCGCCGAAGCGGTTCACGAAGGCGTGCGCCAGCAGCGCGGCGTCGCCGGCGCGCTCGCGCAGCGGCGGAATGGTGACCACCATTTCCGACAGACGATAGAACAGGTCCTCGCGGAACGCCCCGTCGCGGATCAGGTCGCGCAGGTTGCGGTGGGTGGCGCACACCACCCGCACATCGACCGCGATTTCCTCGCGCCCACCGATCCGCTCGATCACCCGCTCCTGCAGGAAGCGCAGCAGCTTGGCTTGCAGCGGATGCGGCAGGTCGCCGATCTCGTCCAGGAACAGCGTGCCCCCGGCGGCGGTCTCGATCTTGCCCGGCGTGGTCTTGACGGCACCGGTGAAGGCACCCTTTTCATAGCCGAACAGCTCGGCTTCCAGCAGCGCATCGGGGATCGCCGCGCAGTTGATCGCCACGAAGCGCCGGTTCGAGCGCGGCGAGAGCTGGTGCAGCCCGCGCGCAAGCACTTCCTTGCCGGTGCCGCTCTCGCCCAGCAGCAGCACCGTCGCGCCGGTGGGCGCGAGCCGCTCGATCTGGCGGCAGATCTTGAGCATGCCCGGGTCTCGGGTCAGCAGCCCGGCCAGCGGCGAGACGCTGACCGATTCGACCAGTCGCCGGTTTTCCTGTTCCAGGCCGGCCAGCCGGAAGGCCCGGTCGATCACCAGCCCCAGCACCTCGGGCTCGAAGGGCTTGGCGAAGAAGTCGTAGGCGCCCATGCCGATCGCGCGCAGCGCGTTGCCGCGGTCGTTCTGGCCGGTGAGGGCGATCACCTTGGTGGCGGGCGCCAGCGACAGAACCTCTTCGAGGGTCTTGAAACCCTCGGTGGTGGTGTCGGGGTCGGGTGGCAGGCCGAGGTCGAGCGTCATCACCGCCGGCTCGTGGCGGCGCAGCTGCGCCACCGCCGCCTCGCGGCTGTCGGCGAAGAGGACGTTGTAGCGGTCGAAGGACCAGCGCATCTGCTTTTGCAGGCCCAGGTCGTCTTCGACCATCAGCAGGGTCGGGCGTTCATCAGCCATCGGATCGGTTCCTGCGATTGCGGGTGTTGCGCTGTCTCATGCCGCCACCTCGGCCACCGCCAGCGGCAGCCGCATGCTGAACAGCGTGCCTTTGCCCTCGTGACTGCGGACCTCGAGCGTTCCGCCGAGTTCGCGGATGTATTCGCGGCTCTCGAAGGTGCCGATGCCCATGCCGTGGGTCTTGGTCGACTGGAAAGGCTTGAACAGCTGCTCGCGGATGAACTGCTCGCTCATGCCGCGGCCGGTGTCCTCGACCTCGATGCGGGCCAGGTCACCGTCGCGCAGCAGCCTGACCCAGATCCTGCCGTCGCCGCCGGTGGCCTCGGAAGCGTTCTGGACCAGATGGCCGATCACGCGCTCCAGACGGTCGCGATGCGCCATCACCACCACATGCTGCAGATCGGGCGCGACCTGCAGTTCGGGTTGGGGCAGGCGCCCGCGCTTGCTCTCGATGGCCGCGGCCAGTGTCTGTGCGACGGCGACTGCGGTCGGCTGTTCCAGGGGGCGGGTGCCGGCGCGCAACTGCAGCAGCAGGCCCTGCATCCGGGTCTGGACGTTGGCGACGGTGTCCAGCATGTCCTGCTGGAATTCCGGGTTGTCGCGGTGCCGGGTCGCGTTGGCCAGCAGCAGCGAGAGCTGCGCCACCAGGTTCTTCAGGTCGTGCACCACGAAGGCCGACATCCGGTTGAAGGACTCGAACTGGCGCGCCTGCACCAGCGCCTCGACCGCGCGCCGCACCGCGAGATAGCTGGCGACCTGGCGCGCAGCCGTCTTGAGCGCGTCGCGCACCTCCCAGTCGACCTCGGCGCGTGCGACCGGCTGCGTCAGCACCGCAAAACCCAGCAGTTGCTCGTGCAGCAGCAGCGGCACCACCAGCCAGTTGCCGGCCTCGGCCGAGAGCGGCTCGGGCATCGGCAGATCGCGATAGAGCGTGCGGCTGTCGCGCCACTCATTCAAGTCGATGATCCACTGGCGTTGCGCGAGGAACGCGATCAGCGGCTCGTCGGCGGCCACGATCGGGGTGGGCGCCTGGAAGCGCCAGCGCGCGGTGCAGGCGTACTGGCCGTCGTCGTTGATCAGCCACAGCGCGCCGGCGCTGCTGTCGACCAGCCCGGCCAGTCCCTTGATCGCGCGGATTTCCAGCGGGTCTTCGGCGCTGGCGCCAGGCGTGGCGGCGAGGAGCTCGGTCAGGCGCAGCCATTCGGTGCGATAGTCGTAGCGGTAGCTGAAGAAGTTCTTGGCCAGCAGCACCCGCAGGCGCGCGCGCAGGCTGCCCGAGCCGAGCATGATCAGCGCCGCCACCGCGCCACCGAAGGCCACCAGCAGCTGCACCGCCTCGCCCCACAGGCCGCCGAAGTAGCGCACCCAGTAGCCGGCGCCGGCCATCATGATCAGAAACAGCCCGGCCGCAAACAGCGTGGCGGTGTGGAAGACCACGGTTCGCGACACCGCGATGTCCAGCTTCCAGTTCTGGTTGCGCGCCGCGGCGACCGCCAGCAGCGGCATCAGCAGCGCGTTGGCGAAGCCGCGCACCGACCACAGGGCCGGATCGAGCCGCGAGAACAGCAGCGCTTCGCTGTAGAGCACCAGATCGAAACCGAACATCGCCAGCCCGGCCAGCGCGAGGAATTTCAGCGCCCAGCGGCCGCCGGCCGGCGTGTTGCGATAGACCTGTTCCAGGCAGACCAGAGCGAACACCGATCCCACCACCCGGACGATGTAGGCCGGTCGCTGGCCGACCGCGAAGACATCGATGGCCACGGTGGCGGTGGCGATGGCGGCCGCCGCGACCAGCGCCAGGTTGGCGATGTGTCGGGCATCCCGGCCGGAACCGGTCATCCCGTGGTCCGGCCCGGCGCTGGCGCGCAGCACCTGCAGCAGGAAGAGCAGCCAGACGAACAGGCGCAGCGCTTCGATCAGGCCGAGCAGGGCCGCGGGCAGGGGAACGGCCTCGGTGCTCACCGCCAGCACGCCCCCCCACAGGGCCTGGACGAGCAGGGCGGCGATGAACAGGCGCCCGGCGGTGGAGGCTGCGCCGCGGCTCGCGAGCAGGGTGGCCAGCCCGATGTAGGCAACCGCTGCCGCGGTGAAGCCGATCAGGGTGAAATTGATCAGCATCGGTTCGCGCCGGCCGTCAACGGGCCCCTTTGCCCAGCAACACCACCTGGGCGGTTTCGACCAGGATCAGCAGGTCGAGGAACAGCGAGTGATTCTTGACGTAATAGAGGTCGTATTGCAGCTTGGCCAGCGAATCTTCCACCGAGGCGCCGTAGGGATAGCGCACCTGCGACCAGCCGGTGACGCCCGGCTTCACGCTGTGGCGGATGTCGTAGTACGGGATGTCGGTGATCAGCTGCTGGACGAAGAACGGCCGCTCCGGGCGCGGACCGACGAAGCTCATGTCGCCACGCAGCACATTGAAGAGCTGCGGCAGCTCGTCGATGCGGGTGAGCCGGATGAATCGCCCGACCCGTGTGCAGCGGTTGTCGCCGGTGGTCGCCCATTGCGGGCGGCCGTCTTTCTCGGCGTCCTGGCGCATCGAGCGCAGCTTGTAGATGGTGAACGGAACCCCGGCCTGGCCGACCCGTTCCTGGCGATAGAAGACCGGAAAGCCGGTCTCCAGCACGATCAGCAGCATGGTGACCAGCAGGATCGGCAGCGTGAGCACCAGCATCACCAGGCTCACCACCACATCGAACAGGCGCTTGACCACATCGCGCGTCATGCCCTGATCGAAGCCCTGGCCGAAGATCAGCCAGCTGGCGCGCAGGTTGTCGACCTTGAGCATGCCGCGCTCGCGCTCGTAGAAGGCCGCGAGGTCCATCACCCGCACGCCGGTCAGGCGCGCGTCGAGCAGCTGGCGCAGCGGCAGCACGCCGCCGCGACGGTCGCGCACCGCGATCACGATCTCGGACACCCGCAGGTCGCGCACGGTGCGCATCAGCTGGTCGTGGTTGATCCGGCGCTCGGGCTCGCCGGTTTCGCGCTCGGCCACCACCGGATACATGCCGGCGTATTGCACCGCACGCACCAGTTCGCCCTCGTGCAGGTAGCGGATGATTTCTTCGGCTTCCGGGCCGTTGCCCAGCACCAGCACGCGCCGGCGCGGCAGGCCGATGTCGGTCATCCGGAAGAACACCAGCCGCACCACCATGACCCCGGCCATCGCGAACAGCGAGCTCACCAGGAAGGCGCCGCGCCCGACGTAGAAGCTGGGGAACACGTAGAAGAAAAAGCTCATCAGGACCAGCGACAGCCCGTAGGCGACCAGCACCCGCTGCACCGTGACCCGGAAGGGCTCGGCCTGGGCCTGGTAAAGACCCAGTGCGGTCATCATCAGCAGCATGACCGAGGTGAAGACCCCTGCTTCGGCCACCGGCAGGCGCAGCGAAAAATCCGCCACGCGCAGCTGGAACACCAGCACCACCGACTGGAACAGCACCATCGCTTCGATGGCGGCGAGCAGCAGGGTGCGGACCGACAGGTAGTGGTTGAACAGACGGATCATGGTTGGGTGTCAGCGCCCGGAGACGGAAAAGTCAGAATATCGCGGGACGCGATTGCACTAAGTGAGATAGCGCACGGACGGGTCGATGTGCTTCAGTCGTTCGGGCAGGTGTAGGAATATCCGACAACGACCTTGCCGAGGGCGCTGACGGGCACCCTCAGGGATATTTCAGTGCAATGAGTGCCTGCTCAAGGGATCCTGGCGAAAGAACCGGCGCAGCAGCGCGAACCACTCGGGGAACGCCGCCTGCAGGCGGGCCGGATCGAAAAAAAACAGCTCGCCCGACACCGCGAAGAACTCCGCGGGGTCGGTGGCGGCGTAGGGATCCAGGGGCAGCGCCCGGTACCAGTCGTCGGCCTGTTCGCTCTCGGGGTCGATGTGGCGCGGAATCGAGCGCTCCAGCGCATCGAGCTGAGCGCAGAAGTCGTCGTACGTGGCCAGCAGCACCGTTTCCCACTGGGTTCGCAGGCTCGCGGGCAGGGGCGGAATGCCGTCGGCTTCGCCGTCGATCATGTCGAGCTTGTGGACGAACTCATGGATGATCACCTGGGTGGCGAGATCCTCGCGCCCGGGGTCGACGTCCTCCCAGGACAGCACCACCGGGCCGCCCTGCATCGCCTCGCCGGCCAGCCATTCCTCGGTCTCGTGCACCACCCCGGCGTCGTCGGTCTGGCGTCGGGGCACCCGGAACTGCGCCGGGTAGACCACGATCTCGACGAAATCCCGGTAGGCGCCCAGGCCCAGTTCCAGCACCGGCAGGCAGGCCTGGACGGCGATGGTCGCGCGCACCAGCGGGGTCACCCGCAATCCGCGCGCGCCGCTCACCGTCTTGGCCCGCAGGAACGCGTCGCACAGGGCGCGCAGCCGCGCCTGCGCCTCGGCGGAGAGAAGCGCCACCGCGGGCACGCCGGCGCCGGCCTGTGCCCAGTCGGCATCGTCGATGAGCGGTGCCTGCGGGCGACGTGGGAACCAGGGCAGGCGCATCGCGCGGTTTCCTATAATGGCGGGATGAGCAGTCTAGCGTCATCGTGACCCCGGAACCGACCCCGCCTGCCGGCCCGGCCGAGGCCTTGCTTTTGCTGGCGCAGTGCTGCCCGGGCCGGATCGGACGCACTGGCGAACCCACGCTCGCGCACGCCGAGGGCACGCTGGCGATCCTGCGCGAAGTGCAGGCCGACGAGCCCACCTGCACGGCGGCGGCGCTGTTTGGCGCCGGCACCGACATTTCGCTGGAGACGATCGGCCAGCGCTTCGGCGCCGAGGTCGCCACCCTGGTCGATGGCATGCGCCAGATGCTCAAGCTGCGCGAGCTGCATCGGCCGGCGGCCAGCGGCGGGCGCGACGATCAGCTCGAGACCCTGCGCCGGATGCTGCTGGCCATGGCCCTGGACATCCGGGTGGTGATCCTGCGTCTGTCCTCGCGCCTGCAGACGTTGCGCTGGCACGCGGCGAGCCGCACCGTGCCCTCGGCGGCGATCTGCGAGGACACCCTCGAGGTGCTGGCGCCGCTGGCCAACCGGCTGGGCCTGTGGCAGCTGAAGTGGGAGCTCGAGGACCTGGCCTTCCGGTTCGTGGCCGGCGACACCTATCGATCGCTGGCCCGGCAGCTCGAGGAAAAGCGCCGCGAGCGCGAGGACTTCGTGGCGCTCACCACCGTGCAGCTGCGCGAGCGGCTGCGAGCCGCCGGGCTGAACGCCGAGGTCAGCGGGCGCCCCAAGCACCTCTACAGCATCTGGAACAAGATGCGCAGCAAGCGGCTGGCGCTCGACGACATTCGCGATCTGCGCGGCCTGCGGGTAATCGTCGACGACCTGCGCGAATGCTATTCCGCGCTCGCGCTGATCCATGCGCAGTGGACGCCGCTGGCCGAGGAGTTCGACGACTACATTGCCCGGCCCAAGCCCAACGGCTACCAGTCGCTGCACACCGTGGTGCTGGCCGATGACGGCCGCCCGCTCGAGGTTCAGATCCGCACCCGCGAGATGCACCGGTTCGCCGAGTACGGGGTGGCCTCGCACTGGCGCTACAAGGAGCGCTCCACCGGGGTGGCCGGCACGCAGCGCGCCGACGCCGGACAGGAGCAGCGCATCGCCTGGGTGCGCCAGCTGCTGGCGTGGCAGCGCGAGGTCGGCGAGCAACTGGGCGCGCCGGCGCCGGGTGCGGCCGGGGGTATGCAGGCTGCCGCTGTGCAGTCTTCCGCTATGCAGGCTTCATCGTCGGTCGAACCGGCCGCCAATCCTTCATCCAACCCGCCCGCCGATCCGCCCGAGCAAGGGGCGGTGCGCATCTACGCGCTGACCCCGCAGGCGCGCGTGATCGAGCTGCCCGAGGGGGCCACGCCGGTCGACTTCGCCTATCACGTGCACAGCACGCTGGGCCACCGCTGCCGGGGGGCGCGGGTCGACGGCCAGCTGGTGCCGCTGAACACCGCGCTGGCCAACGGCCAGACGGTCGAGATCATCACCGCGCGCCAGGGTTCCGGCGCCGAGGGGCCGTCGCGCGACTGGCTCAATGCGCAGCTGGGCTATGTGCGCTCCTCGCGCGCCCGCACCAAGGTGCGCCAGTGGTTCCACGCGCTCGAGACGGCGCGCGATATCGCGGCCGGACGCGACAAGGTCGAGCGCACGCTGGCGCGCGAGGGCCGCGGTTCGCTGTCCTTCGACGAACTGTCGGCGCGCCTCTCGCAGCCCGACGCACAGGCGCTGTTCATCGCGGTCGCGCGTGAGGAGATCGGCCCGCGCCAGCTCGAAGAGGCGGTGCGCGGACCGGCGGCCGAGGCGGCCGATGCGCAGGCTGCCGATGCCGCGCTGCCGGCGGTGCTGGCGGCGGCCGCCGAGCGGGCGCGGGCGCGCAGCCGCACCGGCAGCGAGGGCGTGCGGGTGGTGGGGGTCGACCTGCTGCTCACGCAGCTGGCGCGCTGCTGCCGCCCGGTGCCGCCCGACTTGATCCGGGGCTTCGTCACCAAGGGGCGCGGCGTCTCGGTGCATCGCGCGGGCTGCGCCGCCTTTGCGCAGATGGCGCGCCGCGCGCCCGAGCGGGTGCTGCCGGTCGACTGGGGGCAGACCCGCCCCGAGGCTGCGCGCGAGCGCGCCTATTCGGTGGATCTGGTGGTGCGGGCCGGTGACCGTCCGGGTCTGCTGCGCGACGTGTCCGAGGTGTTCGCCCGCGATCGGCTGAACGTGACCGCGGTGAACACCCAGAGCCGCGCCCACGTCGCCCACATGCAGTTCACCATCGAGGTGCCGGACGCCGCGGTGCTGGCCCGCACGCTGGCAGCGGTGCGGGAGGTGAGCGGGGTGTTCGAGGCGTCGCGGCGTTAAAGGCGGCGCGCTCGGGTCCGGGCCCGTGGTGTGACCGCGTTCAGGCTTCGCGGCGGGGCGGCGTTCAGGCCGGCCCCATCTCAGCCCGCCGGCCGGACCGCCGATTTCGGCCGGAACGCCTTGCAGACCGCCTCGTCGGTGTCCAGCCAGGGCGCCCCGATCAGGTCCAGGCAATAGGGCACCGCGGCGAAAATGCCGGCCACCGAACTCTTGCCGCCGGCATCCCGGAGTCCTTCCAGGGTCTCGCGGATCGACTTCGGCTGTCCGGGCAGGTTGATGATCAGGGCCTGCCCGCGGATCACCGCCACCTGTCGCGACAGGATCGCGGTCGGCACGAAGTTCAGGCTGATCTGGCGCATCTGCTCACCGAAACCGGGCATCTCCTTGTGTCCCACCGCCAGCGTGGCCTCGGGGGTCACGTCGCGCAGCGCCGGCCCGGTGCCCCCGGTGGTGAGCACCAGTGAACAGCCGACCGTGTCGACCAGCTCGATCAGGGTGCGCTCGATGCCGGTCTGTTCATCGGGAATGAGCCGCGTCACCGCCTCGAAGGGGGTGATCAGCGCGCGGCCCAGCCATTCCTGCAGGGCAGGAATGCCCTGGTCCTGGTAGACGCCGCTGGAGGCGCGATCGCTGATCGACACCAGGCCGATCCGGACGGGGGCTGTCGTGCTCATGGTTCGGGGCTTCCTCAGGGCTGGAATCGGGCAGGTGCCGCGGTGGCGTCCGGGCCGTCGCCGTCATCGTCATTGTCATGGCCGGCGTCGTCCTGCGTGGCGTCATCGCGCCCGGCCAGCAACTCGCGCAGCGCCCGGAACAGTTCGCGATAGCGGCGCCCCGGCTGCGTGGCCTGGCGCTCGCCGCGCGCGCCCTCGATCAGCGCACGCCACTCGGGCGAGGCGACCGCGGGGTGCTCGCGCGCGAGTTCGGCCAGCGCGCCGGCGTCATCGAGCAGGCGGGCTCGCCAGTGCTCGGCCGAGTGCATCAGCGCGACTTCCTCGCGGTGCTTGCGTCCGTCGCGCGCCAGCGCATCGCGGATCGGCTCGGCGTCGACGCTGCGCATCAGCTTGCCGATCAGCTGGATCTGGCGCCGGCGGCCTTCGTGGGAGGTGATCCGCTGCGCCATGGCGATCGCCTCGACCAGGGGGTCGGGCAGCGGCAGCGCGCGCAGTTGCGCCGGCTGCAGCGTGACCAGCGTCGCGCCCAGCGTCTGCAGGGCGTGGCTGTCGCGCTTGCGCTGCGATTTGCTCGGACCGGCGAATTCCGGCGGCGGGTCGCGGGAGTCGTCGAGGTTGATGACCGGCTGGCGCGGACTTTTCTGGCGTTTCACGGTGGCTTCGGATCGGTTCGGTGGAGCGGGCGGGACCCGGCGGGGAGCGCTGGCGCGCGGGGCGCCCGGCGCGCGGGTCTTGAGGATGAGCGGTCGGTGAGGCGCGACCGTCTTGTATGATAACCGGCTACCCCTGAGAGCCTGCCCCATGTTCGAATACGACACCGCCCGACTGCACGAGATCGCCGCCCGCGGCCTCGAGATGGCCCGCCGCCTGGGCGCCACCGATGCCTCGGTCGACATCTCGGAATCCAGCGGGCTCTCGGTCAATGTGCGCAAGGGCAGCGTCGAGACCATCGAGCAGACCCGCGACAAGGGTGTGGGCATCACGGTGTACGTCGGCAAGCGCCGCGGCCACGCCAGCACCAGCGATTTCGCCGACCTCGCCCTGTCCGAGACGGTGGCGGCCGCCTTCGAGATCGCCCGCTACACCGGCGAGGACGACTGCGCCGGTTTGCCGGATGCCGATCAGCTGGCCACCGATCTGCCCGAACTCGACCTGTTCCACCCCTGGCAGATCAGTGTCGAGGAAGCGGTCGATCTGGCCTGCCGCATGGAAGGCGCGGCCTTCGCCACCAGCCCGCTCATCCGCAATTCCGAGGGCGCCTCGGTCAGCGTCACCCACGGCCACTTCGTGGCCGCCAACTCGCTGGGCTTTGCCGGCGGATATCCCTACAGCCGCCACTCGATCGGCTGCTCGCCGATCGCGCAGCGCGGCCAGTCGATGCAGCGCGACGACTGGTACAGCTCCTCGCTGATGCCCGCCCGGCTGGCCGATCCGGTCAAGGTCGGCCGCTATGCCGCCGAGCGAGCGCTCTCGCGCCTGGGCGCGCGCCAGGTCGACACCTGCAAGGTGCCGGTGCTGTTCGAGGCGCCGCTGGCCTGCGGGCTGCTGGGCAGCTTCGTGCAGGCGGTCAGCGGCGGCTCGCTGTACCGGCGCTCCAGCTTTCTGCTCGACAGTCTGGGCAAGGATGTCTTCGCCCCCCACATCGACCTCGTCGAGGACGCCCACCTGCCGGCCGAGATGGGCAGCTCGCCCTTCGACAGCGAGGGCGTGCGCACCGGCCGGCGCACCGTGGTCAGCGCGGGCCGGCTGCACGGCTATTTCCTGTCGACCTACTCGGCCCGCAAGCTGGGCATGAAGACCACCGGCAACGCCGGCGGCTCGCACAACCTGACCCTGTCCAGCCGCCTCACCCGCCAGCTCGACGACCTGCCCGCGATGCTCGAGCGGCTGGGCACCGGGCTCTTCGTCACTGACCTGATGGGCCAGGGCGTCAACGGCGTGACCGGCGACTATTCGCGCGGCGCCAGCGGCTTCTGGGTCGAGAACGGCGTCATCGCCTACCCGGTCGAAGAGATCACCATCGCGGGCAATCTGGCCGACATGTTCAAGGGCATCGTCGCGATCGGTGGCGACGTGATCCAGCGCGGGGGCAAGCGCACCGGCTCGATCCTGATCGACCGGATGGCGGTCGCCGGTGCCTGAATCCGCATGAGCCTGCGCGGTCACCGGTGAGCAAGGCCTTCGTCCGCGAAGACCAGGACGACGATGACGACGATCTGCCGCCGCCGGCCGACGACGCGCCGGCGCCGCGCAACTACATCACCCCCGCGGGCCATGCCCGCATCCGGGAAGAACTGCTGCGGCTGATCGACGTCGACCGGCCCGAAGTGGTGCGCATCGTGTCCTGGGCCGCCTCCAACGGCGATCGCTCCGAGAACGGCGACTACATCTACGGCAAGCGCCGGCTGCGCGAGATCGACCGGCGCATCCGTTTCCTGACCCGGCGCCTGGATGCCGCGGTGGTGGTCGATGCCTCGCGTCAGGAGAATCGCGACCAGGTCTTCTTCGGCGCGACGGTGACCTACCTGCGCAACGGGTCGTCGCAGGAGACGGTGACCATCGTCGGCGTCGACGAGGTCGAGCCGTCCACCGGCCGGGTGAGCTGGGTGTCGCCGGTGGCCAAGGCCCTGATCAAGGCCCGTGAGGGCGATTCGGTGGTGCTGCGCACCCCGCAGGGCGTCGACGAACTCGAGATCCTGACGGTCTCGTATCCGTGCGCGCCGGCCTGAGCCAGGCGCGCAGCCCGCGTCGCGGCGAGCCGGCGTGCCGGCCGATCCCCAGGTCCGCGTGAGCGCGCCGGTCTTTTACGGCTGGCGGGTGGTGGCGGCCTGCTTCGTGATTGCCGCCTTCGCCTGGGGGCTGGGCCTGTTCGGCGCCAGCGTCTACCTGCAGGCGGTGACCGCCCGCCACGGCTGGGCGGTGGCCGAGGTGGCGACCGCGATCACCCTGTTCTTCGTGGTGAGCGCGCTGCTGCAGCGCACCGTGGGGCGCGCGATCGATCGCTGGGGGCCGCGGCCGGTGCTGTCGCTGGGCGCGGTCTCGCTGGGGCTGGGCGTGGCCCTGATCGGCCAGGTGTCGGCGCCCTGGCAGCTCTATCCGTGTTTCGTGCTGGTCGGGATGGGTTGGTCGACGCTGTCGACCACCGGCCTGTCGGCGACCGTGGCGCCCTGGTTCGAGCGGCACCAGGGCCGATCGATGACGCTGGCGATCATGGGCGCGAGTGTCGGCGCGATTGCCGGCGTGCCGCTGCTTCTGTTCACGCTGGCGCAGCTGGGTCTGGCGCATGGACTGATCGCCGTGGGCACGCTGGCGGCGGCGCTGCTGCTGCCGTTGATCGGACGCGTGCTGCGCTACCGGGGGCCGGCGCAGCTGGGCCTGGCGCGCGATGGCGGGGCCCTGGTCGATGGCGGAGCGCCGGTCGATGGCGGAACGCCGGTCGATGGCCAGGCGCCGGTCGATGGTCGGGCGCCGCTGGATGGTCGGGCGCCGCTCGATGGCGCCGGGCCGCCGGCCGTCCCGGTGGCAGCGGCCCCGGGCGGCCGATCGCGCCGGCTCTTGTGGAGCGCGGCCGCCGGCTTCGCGCTGGCGCTGATGGTGCAGATCGGTTTCATCACCCACCACCTGGCGATTGCCGGCCCGCGGCTCGGGATGGCGGGTGCGGGGCTGCTGGTGAGTGCCACCGGGCTCACCGCACTGGCCGGCCGACTGGTGCTGGCGCGCATCGTCGATCGGGTCGATGTCCGGCGGCTCGCGGCGCTGCTCTTCCTCGTCCAGGCGGTGGCGCTGCTGGCGATGGCGGTGTGGCCGTCGGTGCCGATGCTGGTGGTCGCCAGTCTGGTCTATGGCTATGGCATCGGCCATGTCACCACGCTCGGGCCGGTGGTGGTGCGACGCGAGTTCGGCGCGGCGGCGTTCGGGGCCACCTATGGGTCGGCCGCCACCGTGATCCAGCTGGTGTCGGCGCTCGGGCCGGCCGCGTTCGGCCTGCTGCGCGATGCCTTCGGCGGCTATGGGCCGGGGCTGATGGCCGCGGCGCTGGCGACCGGGATCGGTGCGGCGGTGCTGATGTTGGGCGCCCGGCGCGCCTGAGTCTGCGACAGGCGCTGCGCCGGCACGCGCGATGCCCGGGCGCGCGGCGCCCGGATACGCAGCGCCTAGATTCGCGAGATGCGCTGCGCCTCGGGCAGCCGGCGCAGATTGCGCATCACCTGCGCTAAATGAACGCGGTCGCGCACCTGAACCGAGAAGCGCAGCGTGGCGGTGCGCTCGGACTCGGACTCGGGATCCATGGTGACATTGACGATGTTGGCGTCGGCCGACGAGATCTCGGCGGCGACCTTGCCCAGCACGCCACGGTCGTCGGACACCAGCACCTCGAGCCCGCACAGGTGCACGCCGGTGACATCCTCGGCCCATTGCACATCGATCCAGCGTTCGGCGTCCTTGACCCGCTGTCGCGCGACGGTGTCGCAGTCCTGGCGGTGCAGCGCCAGGCCGTGGCCGCCGCGCAGGTGCCCGATGACGATGTCGCCCGGCAGCGGATGGCAGCAGCTCGAGTACTGAACCGCCGACCCCTCGGTGCCATTCACGAAGATGGGCGCGGGCCGCGGCATGATCAGCGACGCGGCCGAGGGTTTGCTGGAGAACTGGAGCGCGATCGTGCGGGCCACCACCGGCGCCAGACGCTTGCCCAGCCCGATGTCGGCATAGAGCTCGTCGAGCGAGCGCGCGCCGGCATCACGCGCGCCGCGCTCCAGCGTGGCCGCGCCCATGGCGGCGGCGTCGATGCGCAGCGCCGCCAGCGACTGCTCCAGCAGGCGGCGTCCGAGGTCGACCGACTCGCTCAGGTTGATGGTGCGCAGCGCGTGGCGGATCTCGGCGCGCGCCTTGCCGGTGCGCACGAACGCCAGCCAGGCCGGGCTCGGCCGCGACTGCGCGTCGGTGAGGATCTCGACCACATCGCCGTTTTGCAGCTCGGTGCGCAGCGGCACCGTCTGCTGGTTGATGCGGGCGCCGACCGCCTGGTCGCCGATGTCGGTGTGCACGCTGTAGGCAAAGTCGATGATGGTCGCACCGCGCGGCAGCGCCCGGATCTGCCCGCGCGGGGTGAACACATAGACCGCATCGGGGAACAGGTCGACCTTCACATGCTCGATAAACTCCAGCGAGTCGCCGGTCTGGCTCTGGATGTCGAGCAGTGACTGCAGCCACTGGTGGGTGCGCTTTTGCAGGTCGGAGAAGCTTTCCTTCTCGGCCTTGTAGAGCCAGTGCGCCGCCACCCCGGCCTCGGCGGTGCGTTGCATCTCGCGGCTGCGGATCTGGAATTCGACCGGCGTGCCGAACGGTCCCACCAGCGTGGTGTGCAGCGACTGGTAGCCGTTGACCTTCGGGATCGCGATGTAGTCCTTGAAGCGCCCGGGAACCGGTTTGAAGGTGCTGTGCAGGGCGCCCAGCGCCAGATAGCACTGCGGCACGGTGTCGACCACCACCCGGAAACCGTAGATGTCGAGCACCTGCGAGAACGACAGGCGCTTGTCCTTCATCTTGCGGTAGATGCCGTAGAGCGCCTTCTCGCGGCCATAGACCTCGGCCGGCACGCCCGACTCGGGCAGGCTCTTCTGGACCGATTCGAGGATTCGGCTGAGCACCTCGCGACGGTTGCCGCGCGCCGCGAGCATCGCCTTGCGCAGCACCCGGTAGCGGGTGGGGTGGCGATGGCGAAACGACAGGTCGAGCAGTTCCAGGAACAGCTTGCGCAGGCCCAGCCGGTTGGCGATGGGCGCGTAGATGTCGAGGGTCTCGGCGGCGATGCGCCGGCGCTTGGCCGGCTCGACCGCATCGAGCGTGCGCATGTTGTGCAGCCGGTCGGCCAGCTTGATCAGGATGACGCGGACATCGCGCGCCATCGCCAGCAGCATCTTGCGAAAGCTTTCGGCCTGCTGCTGCTCGCGGCTTTCGAACTGCAGTCGGTCGAGCTTGGACAGGCCGTCGACCAGGTCGGCCACCTGCGGCCCGAAGCGCTCGAGCAGGGTCTGCTTGGAGGCGCCCGAGTCTTCCATGACGTCGTGCAGCAGCGCCGCCATCAGCGACTCGGTGTCGAGCTTCCAGCCGGCGCAGATCTTGGCGACTTCGATCGGGTGCGAAATGTAGGGCTCGCCGCTGGTGCGGAACTGGCCCAGGTGCGCGTCATCGCTGAAGCGGTAGGCCTCGCGGATGCGGCGCAGGTCGTCGGGCGCGAGATAGCTTTCCGCGACCTGGGTGAGGCTGGCCAGCGTGACGACCTGGCGGCCATCAGGGGCGGCGGCGAAGCCGCCGGCGGTCAGCGGGCCCTCGGGGGGCTCAGTCGGATTCGCGTTGTCCGGGCGCGGGCGCCGGACAGCGGGCTTGGCGGGGGATTGACTGGGTACTGCCGGCATGGTCAATCGGCCCGCGCGACGTCAGGTGGGAACGCGCCGGAGCATTTCAATGCCGACCTTGCCGGTGGCGATTTCGCGCAGCGCGGTGACTGTGGGCTTGTCCTTGGATTCGATCTTGGGGGTGTGCCCCTGGGCCAGCATGCGCGCCCGATAAGTGGCCGCCAGCGTGAGCTCGAACCGGTTGGGGATCTGTTTGAGGCAGTCTTCGACGGTGATGCGGGCCATGGGGTATTTCCTGCAAAGTATTGAAAAATAATAACATATTTCGCACAGGTCAGCCCGGCGGATCGCCCAGCAGGTCGCGAAACAGCGCCGGATGACGGGCCTGCTGCTGGGCAAATCGCAGGGCCGCGCCATCGACGATGCTCAGCAACTGCCCCAGGGCGACGTCGAAATCCTGGTTGATGATCACGTACTGGAAGCGGTGCGCCTGACTCAGTTCGCTCTGCGCGGCGGCCACCCGCCGCTCGATCACCGCGGGCGTGTCCTGGGCCCGATGCAGCAGGCGCGCGCGCAATTCATCCACCGAGGGGGGCGCGATGAAGATCCCGACCACCGCCGGCATCAGGCGCTGCACCTGGGTGGCGCCCTGCCAGTCGATCTCGAGCACGATGTCGCGCCCAGCGGCCACCCGCCGCGCGATCCAGTCGCGCGAGGTGGCGTAGAAGTTGTCGTGGACCTGCGCCCATTCGAGGAATTCGCCGTTGTCGCGGCGGCGCAGGAATTCCTCGCGCGTCACGAAGTGGTAGTCGACCCCGGGCTGCTCCCCCGGTCGCGGCGCGCGGGTGGTGAACGAGACCGACAGCTCCATCTGGGGGCGGCGCTGCAGCATCGCCTTGACCAGCGAGGTCTTGCCGGCCCCCGAGGGCGCCACGATCAGGAACACGCTGCCCGATCCGGCGACCGGTGCGTCGGTGCGGCCGCTGGCGGAGGCTTCGTTCATGGCGTCGGGTTCTCCGGCTGCGGGGCGTGGGCTCGGACTCTGGCGCGAGACCGGGTACGGCGGATGAAGGGGAGGGCAGTTTATCGCAAGGTCCGCCGCGCGCGGGACGCCCTTGACGGTGATGGCCCGGCGGCGGGCAGGGCCTGCGGTCGTTGCGGCATACTGGCTTGGTCCGGCGCCCAGATATCCCCATGTTCCAGCCCATTCCCGACCTCGACTATTTTCGCCTGCTGATCAGCGACGATCGTTCGATTCCGCTGCTCGAGGCGGCCGCCTCGATCGGTGTGATCGCCTATCCGGCCTTCGACCTGCAGGGCACGCTCGGCGCCATCGACGGCCTGGCAGGGCGGATGGCCGAACAGTGTCGGGGCGTTTCGAACGAGACGGCGCGGCTCCAGAAGGCGCTGCGCTTCTTCTACGACACGCTGGGCTTTGCCGGCAATGCGCAGGATTACTACGAACCCGACAACAGCTACCTGCATCGCGTGCTCGAGACCCGCCGCGGCATCCCGATCACGCTGGCGGTGCTGTTCGCCGAACTGGCTCGTCCGTCGGGTCTCGATGTCGAAGGCGTCGCCTTCCCTGGTCACTTCCTGATCCGCGCGAATCTGCACGGCGGTGGTCTGGTCGTCATCGACCCGTTCACCGGGCTCGGCCTCGACGGCGATGAACTCGATCGTCGCGCAGCGCCCCATGGCGTTCCCGCCGGTCGGCTGCTGCGGCCGGCGTCGGCGCGCCACATCCTGATCCGGATGCTGAACAACCTGCACCTCGTCTACGCGCAGCAGGGGCGCGGCGACCTGCTCGCGCAGGTGGGGGAGCGGCTGCGGCTGTTGCAGTCGGACGGGTCGGCCCGCTGATTGGCGGCATCACGGTGCTGCCGTGATGCGGGCCGACAGCTTCTTCGTGTTGGAGGTGACGAACCGCTCGAGCCGCTCGGCCAGGCGGCGTGCCGATGGCGTCAGCAAGGGCGCGACCTCGTGCGCGGCCTGGACGATGGCTTTCGGCACGCGGTCGGCCATCTCGCGCGCCTGCTGAATCAGGAATCGCGGTTGCATGCCCAGTTGCCTGGCCATCAGCGCCAGGTGCTCCTCACCCATCACGCCCGGCCTGACCTCGCCGCCGATCGCGAAGGCGAACTCGGGCGACAGCCCTGGGTACAAGCGAGTGCACATCAGGTCGTAGAACGGTGTCAGCGTCACGCCGTGGCCGGGCACGCTGTACATCGACAGGTTCTTGGCGTGGCTGTCGTTGTTACCCACACACAGGTTGAAGAACACCCAGCGCACCAGGTGGCGCAGGTCGACGGCAGGCTGCGCGCTGTAGCGGCGGATCAACTCAGCGCAGGCGGTCAGGCCTGGTCCGCCTTCCTTCTCGTACTTGCGGTCCGACACGGTGCCGGCCAACTGGCACAGGTCGTACTGCACCAGCCGGGCCAGCGTGCCGTCGGCACGCGATTGGCGGTCGAAGCGGCGCACGACGCAGGCTTCGGTGCGCGGCTCGTAGAAGACCTCAGCGGTCGGCAGGCCGGCCAGCGCGGCGGCGCGCATCACGATGGTCTCGTTTGCTGCCGAGTGCCAGACCTTGGCCAGGCGCCGGATATTGGGCTTGAGGATGTGGGTGGACGGTGATGTTCCCCTGGGAAGCCGCGGCACGGCGTCGTCGAACAGCGCGATGCTGGTCTTGTCCTGCGCGCCGGCCAGCGAGATGCGTGCACCTTGCTCGTGGATGTCGATGGCTGCGGCCGACCGTTTGGCGAGAATCGCGGCGATGGCTTCCCAGGTCGTGGCCTCGTAGCGCGGCGGCTCTGGTGCCTGTCCAGGCGCCACCAGGACGAAGGCACCTGCGGTGTCGCCGGCCACCGCCAGCAGCAGCGAGAAGAGGGTGGATGCCTTGCGTTGCGCGGCCAGGTAGTCGCGCAGCTCGCCCTCGGGCAACAGGTTCTCGAAGAAGGCCTGCACCTCGGGCGTGGCCTGCCGCCCGGGTTGCAGCGCGATGGCGGCGAGCGTCATGCGCAGGGGGCCGCCCAGCCAGGCGGGTGCGTATTCAAAGGCGAGTGGCGCGCTGTCGTGCACGGCGCCGACAAGGTCGTTGCCGTAGTAGACGTCCAGCCGGTCGGGCCGCGGCGGCATCACCCGCGTCTCACCGCGGCGGCGCCGACCGTGAGGCCTTGGCGCGCACCACGACTTCCAGGCCCAGCAGCTCCATCAGGTCCAGCACCTTCTGCAACTGCACCGTTGGCTTGCCGTTCTCCACGTCGACGATGAAGCGGTTGCCGGTGTTGCCCAGGCCCGCCAGGTCGAGTTGCTTCAGGGCCAGCCGCTTGCGCTGCTCGCGGATGACGGCACCCAGGTCAACTGACGAGCGGATCGGGGTCTCGGTATTCATAAAGTGACTGATCGGTAATTTATATGCCATGGAATGCTTGGCCGGCTCTTGAAGTTACCTTTCGGTCATTTTCTGCCTCGGTTTGCAGGAGGTCAAGAAAAAGTGACTCATCGGTAACTTCCCTCAAGCCTCCAGCGCCTGCCGCTTTGGCGTGTCAGCGTGACCGTCGGCAATCCCCGCTCGGTCAGGTCGCGCTCGCAACAGGATCCGTTTGCGCGCGAGGAGCAGCACCTGCTGGTCGTGATGCCCAGCGCTTTTCGCAGCCAGGCGGACATGGGGCGGTCCGCAGTCAACACCTGTTTGATGGCGGTCTGTGCCTGGGCGCTCTGCTCAGGTACTGCCAGATCGGTCGCGGATCCATGGTCAGCAGTTCCAGCAACTCGTCGTGGCGGCCGGCCTTGAACAGGGCGCTGTAGCAGAGCGTGGTGCCGGAGAAGAAGGCGTAGGTGCCACGCTTGCGCTCGAGCAGCATGCTGCGCTGCGTGGGCAGCCGCTGGTCCGCCCAGACGTATGCGAGTTCGGGCGTGATGCGTGAAGAATGATCTCGTCGTCAAAGGCGCACGGCGCCCTGTTGCCAGGCTTCGTGCATGGCCGCCGCCGTCAGGCTCTGGCCGTCGGCTGCCAGTCGTTCCAGCAGCCGGTCGGGTTCAGATGCCGAGCGCAGCGTGGCGCGCAAGGCTGCGAAGGCCGAGGCGACGGCTGCGGGATCTTGCTGGAATTGCGCCAGAAGGAAGGCGTCAGGGCGCTGGACTTCGATGCCGAGGCTGGCGAGCTTGCGGACCCTGAAGTCGCGGATGTTCTTGGTGACGAGGCTGACGACCTGGGTGTTTGGATAGAAATCACCGACCAGGATGGCTGCTGCGCAGGCAGCGACGTGGGTGTCTTTGGCCGAGCGCATCGCGGGCGATACGCTGGCGAACTGGGCCTGGACCTGCCGTGTCGGGATCTCTGCTTGCGGCAAGGCTGCACGCATGAGTTGTTCGTGCCGACGCGCCGATTCGGCGTCCGGTTTGCGGCCGGTATCGACGAGTGCACGGCTCAGCTCGTCGAGGATCAGCGGGCTCCAGTGCAGGCGAATCAGTCCCTGGTAGTCGAGATGGATCAACAGGCCGCGGGTGGTGGCGCCGAACAGGGTGTCGGCGTCGGCAACGGCAGGAATCACGAATCTCAGTCCGCGAAGATCTCGCTGTCGAGGTCGGCACCGAACTGGCCCAGGGCCTTGCGGCGCCGGATCTGCTCCTGACGGTGCCAGGCCAGAACGGCGGACTTGAGGACACGTCGCTGGTTGCCCACCTGCTGGTGCAGCGGGATGTCGCCGGCTTCGATGCGGGCCACGATGTACGGGCGGGAGACGCCGACCAGGTCAGCCGCCACCTGGGTGCTCAGGACCGAGTCCGTTGCCGGTTCGGACCTGGCGGTCGTGGGCTTTCGGGTGCTGCCGCTGATGGTCGGGTTCTGGAAGAGCTGCGCGAACTCGCCCTTGATCAGCCGTGTGGCCCGGGGAGTCAGTTTGACGTGGCGCCGAACGACATCGACCAACGGGTCGATGTCGATGTTGACCGACAGCGCCGGAGGGGCGATGTGCTGAGGGGCTTCGGTGGGCTTGCGTGCGGTCTTCATGCGGCCAAGTTTAGCAGGATTACTCGAAATACTCGAATTTTGCGAAATGGCGAGCCGCTGCACGGTGGGCACTTCGAGCTGCCGGCCCGCGCTGTGACGACCTGGGACGGCTCGGGACAAAACATCCATACACGACAGTGGGTTAGCTGATTTCTGGGGACCCCACGGGACCCCCTGAAAGGCTACTCGATGTTCTGCACCTGCTCGCGGATCTGCTCGATCAGCAACTTCAACTCGATCGCCGCGTTGGCCAGGTCGACATTGGCGCCCTTGGACCCGAGGGTGTTGGCCTCGCGGTTCAGTTCCTGCATCAGGAAGTCGAGCCGCTTTCCGGCTGCGCCGCCGGTGTCGATGATCCGCGCCAGTTCGTCCAGGTGAACGCCCAGCCGTGACAGCTCTTCGGACACATCGATCCGCAGGCCGTAGAGCACCACTTCCTGGCGCACCCGCTCCAGTGCCTCTTCCACCGGCAGCGGCGTGCCGGTGGCCGCGCTGATCAGCGCGTTGCGCAGGCGCTCGACCAGCTTCTGCTCGAAGGCGGCCAGCAGACCAGGGGTCTGCGCCTCCAGCACCCGCACCATCTCGCGCATGCGCTGGCAGCGCTCGAGGATGGCCTGGGCAAGCCGCTCGCCCTCGCGGGTGCGGCTGGCGATGAATTCGCCGATCGCCTGCCGGGCGGCCGCGAGCACCTCGCGCGTCAGCGCCTCGGGGTCGGCGACCGGTTCGACGATGACGCCCGGCCAGCGCATCAGATCGGCGGTGCTGAGCGGCGCGGCCCCGGGCGCCGCCGATCGGATATCCTGCGCGACCGCCAGCACTTGCCCCAGCAGTCCGCGATCGATCACCGGCTGTCGGTCGCCGGCCGACGAGCGGGGAACGGAGATGCGACACTCCACCTTGCCGCGCGTGGCGCTGGCCATGATCAGTTCGCGAAGCGCCGGCTCGACCGATCGCAGTTCGTCGGGGATCCGGAAGCCGAGGTCGAGGAAGCGCGAGTTCACGCTGCGCAGTTCCAGCAACAGCCGCCCGCCCTCGAATTCGCGGTTGACGGCGGCGTAGCCGGTCATGCTCTGGATGGAACGGGGTTTGTTCAAGTGATCTCGCCAGTTTGATGAATGGGTTTCGGCCCGACCACTGAAAGACAGGGACGCTCGAGTATCGATGGCTGCTCAGACGAATGCGCCGCTTCCCGATGGCCTGGAAGTCGGCGGCTACCGGATTCTAAATAAGATCGCCAGCGGCGGGTTTTCGATCGTCTACCTCGCCCGCGATGCCGAGGGCAGCCTTTGCGCGGTGAAGGAATACCTGCCCAGCACGCTGGTGCGGCGCGATCCGGGCGAACTGGTGCCGGTGGTCGCCCCCGAGCACATGAACACCTATCGCAACGGCCTGAAGTGCTTCTTCGAGGAAGGGCGCGCGCTGGTGCGCATCCTCCACCCGAATGTGGTCCGGGTGATGAACTTCTTTCGCGCCAACGAGACCGTCTACATGGTCATGGCCTATGAGGAGGGACGTACCCTCCAGGAAGTGATCCTGCGCTGGCGCGGTCGCGAGAACCGGCCGGTGATCGCCGAGCGCCACATCCGCAAGGTCTTCCATCTGGTGATGAACGGGCTGCGCGAGGTCCATGCGAACCGCCTGCTGCACCTGGACATCAAGCCCGCCAACGTCTACCTGCGCAACGACGGCTCGCCGATGCTGCTCGATTTCGGCGCCGCCCGTCAGGCACTGTCGCAGGACGCCCCCAAGCTGTTCCCGATGTACACCCCGGGCTTTGCGGCGCCCGAGCTCTACCGCAAGGGCGAGCAGCTCGGCCCCTGGACCGATGTCTACGGACTGGGCGCCAGCGTGTTCGCCTGCATGCTCGGCTCGCCGCCCCAGGCGGCCGATCAGCGCCTGATCAGCGACCGCATGGGCGAGCTCTATGCGCGGCTCAAGGGTAACTACTCCGAGAGCCTGATCGAGCTGGTGACCTGGTGCCTGAAGATGGACCCCACCGAGCGGCCGCAGAGCATCTTCGCCCTGCAGAAGGCCTTGCGCGCCTCGGGCGGCGAGATCGCGGGCACCGATACCGGCCCCGACACCCGGGCCAGCGGCATGTCGCGTTTCCTCGACACCATGGCCGGTCGGCTGGGCCGGCGCCGGCGCGCCGATCCGGCGCCGCCCCTGGAGTCCTGACCCATGGCCGCGAACCGGAGCGACCGATGAGGTTCTCGATCTTCCAGGACAGCGCGATCGGTGCGCGCACGGTCAACCAGGACCGGATGGGCTACTGCTACACCCGCGACAGCCTGCTGATGATCGTGGCCGACGGCATGGGCGGCCACCTGCGCGGCGAGGTCGCGGCGCAGATCGTCATGCAGTCGGTGGCCGCCAGCTTCCAGCGCCAGGCCACCCCGGCCCTGGCCGACCCGATCGCCTTTCTCGACGCCGCGCTGCGCCGCGCCCATCGCGAGATCCTGCAATACCAGCAGGCCAACCACCTGCCCGAGCCGCCGCGCACCACGGTGGTGGCAGCGGTGGTGCAGGCCGGCCTGGCCTGGTGGGCCCACGCCGGCGACTCGCGTCTGTACTGGATCCGTGACGCAACCCTGCTCGCGCGCACCCGCGACCACTCCAAGGTCGAGACCCTGGTGTCGATGGGGCTGCTCGCGCCCCACCTTCAAGACAACCACCCCGAGCGCAACAAGGTACTCAATTGCCTGGGCTCGCCCTTCGAGCCGACGATCGAGATCAGCCGCGGCGTGCCGCTGCAGCCGGGCGACACGCTGCTGCTGTGCAGCGACGGCGTCTGGGGCGCGCTGCCGGGCGAGGAACTGCTGCTGGCGCTCGACGGCGTGAGCGTCGCCCGCGCGGTGCCGGAACTGGTGCGCAGCAGCGTAATGGCGGGCGGCCGGGTGGCCGACAACGCCACCGCGCTGGCGATGCGCTGGGAAGGCTCGGGCGCCGAGTCCGATCAGCTGTCGTCGCTGCAGCTGCCTCAGGGGGCGATCACCACCACCATCGCAATGGGCGAGGTCGAGGCCAGCCCGGCGTCCGAACTGTCGGAAGACGAGATCGAGCGGACCATCCGCGAAATCCGCACCGCGATCGCCCGCAACGAATCGCGCTGATCGCGGCACCGCCGCCGGCCCCCGTAGAATGGGGCCATGAACGCCACTCCCGCCCTGACTTCCTCCCCCGCCCGGCCCAGCGGCCGTGCGCCCGATCAACTCCGACCGGTCCGCTTCACCCGTCACTACACGCGCCACGCCGAGGGGTCGGTGCTGGTCGAGTTCGGCGACACCCGGGTGCTGTGCACCGCCAGCCTCGAGGACAAGGTGCCGGGCTTTCTGCGCGGCAAGGGCCAGGGCTGGGTCACCGCCGAATACGGCATGCTGCCGCGCGCCACCCACACCCGCAGCGACCGCGAGGCGGCCCGCGGCAAGCAGTCGGGCCGCACCCAGGAGATCCAGCGCCTGATCGGGCGCAGCCTGCGCGCGGTGTTCGACTTGCGCGCGCTGGGCGAGCGCACCCTGACGCTGGATTGCGATGTCCTGCAGGCCGACGGCGGCACCCGCACCGCCGCCATCACCGGCGCCTGGGTCGCCGCCCATGATGCGATGGCCCCGCTGCTGGCCAGCGGTGCGCTGACCGTCTCGCCGCTGCGCGACGCGGTGGCCGCGGTGTCGGTGGGTCTGTGGCAGGGCGTGCCGGTGCTCGACCTGGATTACCCCGAAGACTCGGCCTGCGACACCGACATGAATGTGGTGATGACCGGGCAGGGCGGTTTCGTGGAAATCCAGGGCACCGCCGAGGGCGCGCCCTTCGATCGTCGCCAGGCCGATGCGCTGCTCGAGCTGGCGCGGGTCGGCATCGAGCGACTGGTCAAGGCCCAGCAGGCGGCGCTGGCCAGCGGGTCGGCATGAGCGCGGTGCCGGGCCTGTCGCGGCTGGTGCTGGCGTCGGGCAACGCCGGCAAGCTGCGTGAATTTTCCACGCTGCTCGAGCCGCTGGGCCTGGAGGTGGTCGGGCAGGCGAGCCTGGGCATCGCCGAGGCGCCCGAGCCGCACGCCACCTTTGTCGAGAATGCGCTGGCCAAGGCGCGCCACGCCAGCGCGGGCAGCGGCCTGCCGGCGCTGGCCGACGACTCCGGCATCTGCCTGGACGCGCTGGGCGGCGCCCCGGGGGTGCACTCGGCGCGCTGGGCGGCGATGGCCGGCGGGCCGCGCGACGACCAGGCCAACAACCGGCGGGTCAGCGAGCAGCTGCAGGGGCAGGCCAGTCGCGCCGGCCACTACTACTGCGTGCTGGTGCTGGTCCGTTCACCCGACGATCCGCAGCCCTTGATCGCCGACGGCCTGTGGCGCGGCGAGTTCATCGACACCCCGCGCGGCGAGGGCGGCTTCGGCTACGACCCGCATTTCTGGCTGCCGGCGCTCGGCTGCACGGTGGCGCAGCTCGCGCCCGAGCGCAAGAACGCCCTCGGCCACCGCGGCCAGGCGATGCGCGCGCTGCTCGAGAAGCTGCGCGCGGTCACCGCGCCCTGACGGTGTCCGGCCGGCCATGAAGACGGTTTCGGTGGTCAGGCTCGCGCGCCCGGCGCGCGGTCCGGTCCCGCTCGCCCAGCTGCCTCCGCTGGCGCTCTATGTGCATCTGCCCTGGTGCCTGAAGAAGTGTCCCTATTGCGATTTCAATTCGCATGAGTGGCGCGCCGCGCCCGCGGCCGGCCAGGGTCTGTCGCTGCTGCCGCCCGAGCTCGAGCAGCGCTACCTCGACGCGCTGCAGGCCGATCTGGAGGCCTCGCTGCCCCTGGTGTGGGGGCGCAGCGTCCAGACGGTGTTCATCGGCGGGGGCACGCCGAGCCTGTTCTCGCCGGCGGCGATCGAGGCGCTGCTCGCGACGGTGCGGGCGCGCCTGCGACTGGCGCCGCAGGCCGAGATCACCCTCGAGGCGAACCCGGGCAGCTTCGAGACCGGCCGCTTCGCCGGGTTCGCCCGGGCCGGGGTCACGCGGCTGTCGATCGGCGTCCAGAGCTTCGACGATGACCTGCTGCGCGCGATCGGCCGGGTCCACGACGGCGCCCAGGCCCGCGCCGCGGTGGCCGAGGCGGCCCGCCACTTCGAGACCTTCAACCTGGACCTGATGTACGCGCTGCCCGGCCAGACGCTGGCGGCGCTGGGGCGCGACATCGACGAGGCGCTGTCGTACCGCCCGCCGCACCTGAGCGCCTATCACCTGACGCTCGAACCCAACACCCTGTTCGCCAAGTACCCGCCGGCGCTGCCCGATGACGACCTGGCGGCCGACATGCAGGCGCTGCTCGAGACCCGGCTGGGCGACGAGGGGCTGCGCCGCTACGAGATCTCGGCCTGGGCGCGCACCGGCCATCAGGCCCGCCACAACCTGAACTACTGGCAGTTCGGTGATTACCTGGGCATCGGTGCCGGCGCACACGGCAAGCTGTCCTTCCACGATGGCATCCTGCGCCAGTCGCGGCTGCGCCATCCGGAACGCTACATGCAGGCGGCGCTCGGCGGCGCCGGTGCGCTCGAGCAGGAGCACCGGCTGCAGGCCAACGACCTGCCCTTCGAGTTCATGCTGAACGCGCTGCGCCTGGTCGATGGCGTGCCGGCGTCGATGTTCGCTGAGCGCACCGGCCTGCCGCTGTCGGCGATGGCCCGGGCCCTGCGGGCGGCGGGCGAGGCCGGGCTGCTCGATCCCGATCCGGCGCTGCTGCGCGCCACCCCGCTGGGCCTGCGCTTCCTGAACGACCTGCAGGAAAAATTTCTCGAGGAGACCTGATGCACTCGACCATGATGTCCGTTCCGCTGTCGCTCAACCACCTGCTCGAGCGCGCCGGGCGGCTGTTCCCCGACTCCGAGATCGTCTCGCGCCTGCCCGACCGCTCGCTGCGCCGCCACACCTATGCGCAGTACTACCAGCGCACCCGCGCGCTGGCCGCGGCGCTGCGCAAGCTGGGGCTGCGCAAGGGCGAGCGCGTCGCCACCCTGTGCTGGAACCACCACGCGCACCTCGAGGCCTATTTCGGCATTCCGGCGGCGGGCGGCGTCATGCACACCCTGAACCTGCGGCTGGCGCCCGAGGAGATCGGCTGGATCGCCCACCATGCCGACGACCGCTTCCTGATCATCGACGACATCCTGCTGCCGCTCTATCAGCAGTTCGCGCACCTGCACCGCTTCGAGCGCGTGATCGTGTTTCCGTTCTCCGGCGCGCCGGTGGCGGTCCGGGCCGGCGACCCGCATGAGGGCGAGCCCGCGATCGACGACTACGAGCAGGTGCTTGCCCATGCCCCTGCCGACTTCGAGTACATGGCCCACGCCGAGGACGACCCGGTGGCCATGTGCTACACCTCCGGCACCACCGGTCGGCCCAAGGGCGTGGTCTATTCCCACCGCTCGACGGTGCTCCATTCGCTGGTCGGCTGCATGCCCGACATCTGGAGCCTGACGGGTCGCGACACGGTGCTGCCGGTCACGCCGATGTTCCATGCCAACAGCTGGGGCATCCCCTACGCCTGCGTGATGCTGGGCACGCGTCTGGTGTTTCCCGGCCCCCATCTGCATCCCGACGACCTGCTCGACCTGATCGTGGCCGAGTCGCCCACGCTGGCGCTGGGCGTGCCCACCATCTGGCTGTCGATGATCCAGCTCTACGAGGCCCATCCGGGCAAGTGGCGCTTTCCGCCCCATCTGCGCAGCCTGGTCGGCGGTTCGGCGGTGCCCGAGTCGCTGATCCGTCAGTTCGCCCGGCATGGGGTGACGATCTACCAGGGCTGGGGCATGACCGAGACCTCGCCGCTGGCGAGCATTTCCTATCGCAAGCCGGGCATGGAGCACCTCACCGAGGAAGACTGGTTCGCGCGGCGCGCGATGGCCGGCGTGCCGGTGCCGCTGGTCGAACTGCGCATCGCCGGCGAAACGGGCGAGTGCCCGTGGGACGGTCGCAGCGTCGGCGAAGTCCAGGCGCGCGGCCCCTTCATCACCGGCAGCTACCACCAGGTGGCGCCCGAGCCCGACAAGTTCACCGACGACGGGTGGCTGCGCACCGGTGACGTGGCGGCGATGGACGCGTACGGCTTCATGCGCATCTCGGATCGCACCAAGGACCTGATCAAGTCGGGCGGCGAGTGGATCAGCTCGGTCGATCTCGAGAACGCGATCATGGGCCACCCGGCGGTGGCCGAGGCGGCGGTGATCGCGCTGGCGCACCCGAAGTGGGACGAACGCCCGCTCGCCTGCGTGGTGCTCAAGCCCGGGCAGGCGGTGAGCGCGGCGCAACTGCGCGAGTTTCTGGCCGGACGCTTCGCCCGCTGGCAGTTGCCCGACGCGGTCGAATTCATCGACGCCATTCCACGCACCTCGACCGGGAAGTTCTGGAAGGCCCGTCTGCGCGAGCGCTATGCCGATTGGCAGTGGCCCGACGCTGTTCCTGCGGCAAGCGCACCAAAATAATGCGTAATGTCGGCATGCCCCGTCATGAGGCGCACTAATATGGTGCTATATCGCCCTTGGTGCGCTAAGTGATTGAAATTCCATGCCCCGTCGGGTGGCGCCGCAGTCCCCTTCATGGCATGGAATCTGCTAGTTTCTTTGCCAGTTTCCCCTCTGGTTTTTGCCCGTTTGCCTGAGGCTGAAAAAACGCCCACAATCGCGCGGTTTTTCGCAAGGCAACCCTTTCACACCGAAATCGAAGCAATCAGGAGAGTTCCGAATGGCGAGCGCCAAAGACGTGATGAAGATGGTGACGGACAACGAAGTGAAGTTCGTTGACCTGCGCTTTACCGATACCCGCGGCAAGGAGCAGCACGTTACGGTGCCGGTCAGTCATTTCGATGAAGACAAGTTCATCAGCGGCCATGCCTTCGACGGTTCGTCGATCGCCGGCTGGAAGGGCATCGAAGCCTCCGACATGCTGCTGATGCCCGATCCGGGCACCGCGAACATGGACCCGTTCCGCGAAGAGCCGACGCTGCTGCTGAGCTGCGACGTGGTCGAGCCGTCCGACGGCAAGGGCTACTCGCGTGACCCGCGCTCGCTGGCGCGCCGTGCCGAGGCCTATCTGAAGGCCAGCGGCCTGGGCGACACCGCCTACTTCGGTCCGGAGCCCGAGTTCTTCATTTTTGACTCGGTGACCTGGAACGTCGACATGTCCGGCTGCTCGGTCAAGATCAATTCCGAGGAAGCGCCCTGGAGCACCGGCAAGGAGTTCGAAGGCGGCAACCTGGGTCACCGTCCGGCGGTCAAGGGCGGCTACTTCCCGGTCCCCCCGGTCGACTCGTTCCAGGACATGCGCTCGGAGATGTGCCTGCTGCTCGAGCAGATGGGCGTTCCGGTCGAAGTGCACCACCATGAAGTGGCTGCACCCGGACAGTGCGAGATCGGCACCCGGTTTTCCACGCTGGTGCAGCGTGCCGACTGGCTGCAGATCATGAAGTACGTGATCATGAACGTGGCCCACAGCTACGGCAAGACCGCCACCTTCATGCCCAAGCCGGTCGTTGGCGACAACGGGTCGGGCATGCACTGCCACCAGTCGGTCTGGAAAGACGGCGTCAACCTGTTCGCCGGCAACGGCTACGCGGGTCTGTCCGACTTCGCGCTGTACTACATCGGCGGCATCATCAAGCACGCCCGTGCGCTGAACGCGATCACCAACCCGGGCACCAACTCCTACAAGCGTCTGGTGCCTGGCTTCGAAGCCCCGGTCAAGCTCGCCTACTCGGCGCGCAACCGCTCGGCCTCGATCCGGATCCCGTACGTGAGCAACCCGAAGGGCCGTCGCATCGAGGTGCGCTTCCCGGATCCCACCGCGAATCCGTATCTGGCGTTCTCGGCGATGATGATGGCCGGCCTGGACGGCGTCCAGAACAAGATCCACCCGGGCGAAGCCGCCGACAAGAACCTCTACGACCTGCCGCCGGAAGAAGACGCGAAGATCCCCACCGTGTGTAACTCGCTCGACCAGGCGCTGGAGTATCTGGATCGCGACCGCGAGTTCCTGACCCGTGGTGGCGTGTTCAGCGACGAGATGATCGATGCGTACATCGCGCTCAAGAACGAGGAAGTCACCCGCTTCCGCATGACCACGCACCCGGTCGAATTCGACATGTACTACTCGCTCTGATCCCGGTCTGGCGCGGGCGGGCGGAGGATCGCCTGCCACGCCGACATGAAGGGCCGGCTTGCCGGCCCTTTTTTCATGGTGCCGGCCCTCCGGTGCGGCCGTTCGGCCGATTCCCGGCGCGGGGGAACGCGGTATAGTCCGGGCAGATTCCAGGCCCCCCGAGGACGATGTGAACATGCGATTTGCGGCGCTCAGCCTGTCGGCCGCGCTGGTGCTGGCGCCAGCGGCTGCCGGTGCGCAGATTTTCAAGTGCGAAGGCCCCGGCGGCGTGGTCGAGTACACCAACGCGCCACCGGCCGGCCCCCAGGAGGGCCGCACCTGCAAGACGGTCGACGCGACCATCACCGTCATCCCGGCGCCGATCAAGGCGCCCGTCCGTCCTGCCGCCGCACCCGCCGCAGCGCCTGCTTCCGGCGCGTCCGCAACCCCTGCCGCGCCTCGCGCCGGCACCGCGCCCGAGTCTTTCCCGAAAGTCGATCCCGCCACCCAGCGGGTGCGCGACACCGATCGCCGACGCATCCTGGATGATGAATTGCGCAAGGAAGAAGCCCGCCTGGCGGAGCTGCGCAAGGAGTTCAACAACGGCGAGCCCGAGCGGCGCGGCGACGAGCGCAATTACCAGAAGTACCTTGACCGGGTGCAGAACCTGAAGGACGACATCCAGCGCACCGAGGGCAATCTCGCGACCATCCGGCGCGAACTCGGCGCCCTGAAGAACTGAGCCGGGTGGCGCCCCACGCATGACGGATCTCCCGCGCACGGAGCGCAGCGGCCCCGATCGGCGCAAGCAGCCCGAGTCCCTGCTGGCCGGGCTCGACCTGCTCGCCAGCGGGGTGGTGGTGCTCGACACCGACGGCCTGGTGGTGTTCATCAACCAGGCGGCCGAGCAACTGTTCGAGCTGTCGGCCCGCACGCTGGACGGACAGAGCTTCGCCCGGCTGTTCGTCAACGGCAGGATCATCGATGCGCTGGTCGAGGAGGCCTGCAACAATGCCTTCGGCCAGAAGCACCAGGAGCTGATCCTCGAGCGCGCGGGTCGCGAACCGCTGATGCTCTCGTCCACCGCGGTGGTGCTCGACAGTCCGCTCGGGTCGCTGCTGCTCGAGTTCCGTCTGATCGAGCACCGCATGCGCCACGACCGCGAGAGCAAGCTGCTCGACTCGGCGCAGGCCAATCGCGAACTGGTGCGCAACCTGGCCCACGAGATCAAGAACCCCCTGGGCGGCTTGCGCGGGGCCGCGCAACTGCTCGAAACCGAGTTGCCCTCGCCGGTGCTGCGCGAATACACCCAGGTGATCATCAAGGAAGCCGACCGGCTGCAGGCACTGGTCGATCGGCTGCTCGCGCCGCATCGGCATGCCCGGGTGGTGGCGCCCATGAACATCCACGAGGTGTTCGAGCGCGTGCGCTCGGTGGTCCAGGCCGAGTACGGCCCGAGCCTGGTGATCGAGCGCGACTACGACGCCAGCCTGCCCGATTTCCAGGGCGACAAGGAGCAGATGATCCAGGTGGTGATGAACATTGTTCGCAACGCCGCCCAGGCGCTGAACGGCCAGGGTCAGATCATCCTGCGGTCCCGGATCGCCCGCCAGATCACCATCGGCCAGCGCCGGCGTCGCCTGGCACTGGACTTGCATGTACTGGACAACGGTCCGGGTATCCCGGAGTCGATCCGGGACAGGATCTTCTTTCCGCTGGTGACCGGCCGTGAGGGGGGCAGTGGTCTGGGTCTGTCGCTCGCTCAGAGCTTCGTGCAGCAGCACGGTGGCGTGATCGAGTGCGAGAGCCGGCCAGGCCGTACTGAATTTCGGATTCTGCTGCCACTGGCCTAGGCTCGCGCCGGGCGTGGCGGGAAGTCAGGTCAGGCACATGAACTCTGTTTGGATCGTTGACGACGACCAGTCGATTCGCTGGGTGCTGGAACGCGCGCTGACGCGCGAGGGCTTCGATGTGCGGGCCTTCGGGTCGGCCCGCGAGTGCCTGCGGGCGCTGGAGGACGGCACGCCGCGGGTGCTGGTGTCCGATATCCGGATGCCGGGCGAAAGCGGGATCGAGCTGTTGCAGAAGGTCAAGGAGCGAAAGCCGACCCTGCCGGTCATCATCATGACCGCCTTCTCCGATCTGGAAAGCGCGGTCTCGGCCTTCCAGGGCGGGGCCTTCGAGTATTTGCCCAAGCCCTTCGACCTGCCCAAGGCGATCGAACTGATCCGCCGCGCGGTCCAGGAGAGCGCGCCGGACGAGACGGTCGAGGAGATCGCCGAGGGCGGTCTCGAGATCCTGGGTAAGGCACCTGCGATGCAGGAGGTGTTTCGGGCGATCGGCCGCCTCTCGCATTCGCATGTGACGGTGCTGATCACCGGCGAGTCGGGTTCAGGCAAGGAACTGGTGGCACGGGCGCTGCACGATCACAGCCCGCGCGCCGGCCAGGCCTTCGTGGCGCTGAACACCGCCGCCATTCCGCGCGATCTGCTCGAGTCGGAGCTGTTCGGCCATGAGCGCGGCTCGTTCACCGGTGCCCAGCAACTGCGGCGCGGCCGTTTCGAACAGGCCGAGGGCGGCACGCTGTTCCTGGACGAGATCGGCGACATGCCGCAGGACCTGCAGACCCGCCTGCTGCGGGTGCTCTCCGATGGCCAGTACTACCGGGTGGGCGGTCATCAGCCGATGCGCGCCAATGTCCGGGTCATCGCCGCCACCCATCAGAATCTCGAGGATCGGGTCCGCCAGGGACTGTTCCGCGAAGACCTCTTTCATCGTCTCAATGTGATCCGGCTGCGTCTGCCGGCCCTGCGCGAGCGGGTCGAGGACGTGCCGCTGCTGGCGCGCCATTTCCTGCAACGCAGCGCCCGCGAGCTCGGCGTGGAGCCCAAGCGTCTGACCGAGGAAGCCAATGGCGCGCTCGGGCGTTTCGGCTGGCCCGGCAATGTGCGGCAGCTGGAAAACGTCTGCCACTGGCTCACGGTGATGGCGCCTTCCCAGACGGTCGGCATCAAGGACCTGCCGCCGGAAATTCGCGCCGAGGCGGGTGAGGTGCGGGGGCCGATGCGGCCTTTTTCGGCGCTTGGTGGCAGCGATGCCGACTTCGGTGTCACCCCGGTGCCAGGGTCCGACGGACGTCTCGCGGCACCGGGCCGACCGGGTGTTGAACTGCCGGCGGCGATGAACGCAGGCGTCGGCAGCGGTGCCATGGAAGTGCCCCAGGGGCAGGGTGGTTACGGCGGTTTCGGTGCGCCGATGCCGGCGGGCGCGGCGGCCTTCGCCGGTGCGCCGCCCTATGGCGCGGTGGTCGGCGGCGGAGGCGGCTTCGCCGATGCCGGTGCGACCGGGGCCGCGCAGGCGGCGCGCTGGGCGGCGCTGCTCGAGCGCGAAGTCTCCAGTCTGCTGGCCGCCCAGTCCGCCCAGGCGGGGCAGTCAGCCGAAGGCCAGGCGGCCAGCCAGAGCGACCTGATGGACAAGCTCACCCGCGAGTTCGAAAGCGCGGTGATCCGCACCGCCTTGCGCCACACCCGCGGGCGGCGCATCGATGCAGCGCTGCGCCTGGGCATCGGGCGCAACACCATCACCCGCAAGATCCAGGAACTTCACCTGGAAGACGACGGGCCCTGATCGCCGGGCGCCAGTTCCACCACCACCGGCGCGTGATCGGAGGGCTGTTCGCGTTTGCGCAACTCGCGCTCGACCTGGCAGCCAAGCACGCGGTCGCGCAGGTTCTCGCTCACCAGCACATGGTCGATCCGCAGGCCGTTGTTGCGCCGGAACGCCATCTGGCGATAGTCCCACCAGGTGAAGATCTTTTCCGGCTGCTCGAACAGCCGGAAGCTGTCGACCAGTCCCGAGTTCACCAGGCGCAGAAAACGCTCGCGTTCCGGGACCGAGCACAGCACCTGGCCGGCCCATTCCGCGGGGTTGCGCACGTCGCGGTCCTCGGGCGCGATGTTGAAGTCGCCAGCCAGCGCCAGCGGCAGGCCCTGCGCGATCTGCGGCGCCAGCCAGTCGATCAGCCGGTCGATCCACTCGAGCTTGTAGACGTACTTGTCCGAGTCGATTGATTGGCCGTTGGGGAAATAGGCGCAGACCACCCGCACCCCCGCAACGGTGGCGCTGATCAGGCGGCGCTGCTCGTCGGCGTGCAGCGGGTTGCCGAAGCGCACATCGGTCGGTGCGCCCACCGTGTCGCGCCGCGTCAGGATGGCGACGCCGTTGTAGGTCGGCTGACCGATGAAGACCGATTCATAGCCCGCCTGGGCGATCGCCTCGCGCGGGAACTTGTCGTCGGTGAGCTTGGTCTCCTGCAGGCAGACCACGTCGATCGGCTGGTCGGCGAGCCATTCAAGCAGATGCGGCAGCCGAACCTTCAGGGAGTTGACGTTCCAGGTGGCGATTTTCAAGTGTGTTCCGGGCAGAGGCGGTGATGGACAGGGGCGGGTGTTTACCGGGCCTTATCGTACCGGCATCGGACCGGTCGATGCGGCGCCCGCGGGGTGGCCACCCCTGGGCTCCAGGCCCAGGCGGTGGGGCAAGGTCGCGCAGCCGATTCAAGCGTGCAGCAGACGGCTGGTCGCCCTGGGCCGATAAACAAGGGCATTTCGTGCCTTTTTATGGTTTTTCAGGGGCTGTGGCTGGTCTGGCAACACCCTCCGCGACCATCTGTCGTCCGCGGGATGACGCTCGACTGCCTGAATGACCGGGCGGTCACGGTGGGCTGCAAAGTATCGATGTGTTTTCCCCTGAAACCGGTTTCATGCCCTTCAAGCCTTTCAAGCCCGTCCACCCGCATCCTGCCGCGCCGCCTGCCGCGCGTCCCGTTGCGCCGGATTCGATGGCCGGGCTGACGCTGGTCGAAACCATGATCGTGACGGCGGTGATCGGCTCGTTGGGCGTGACCGCATTTTCCGCTTATCGCAACGAGGTGATGAGGTCGCGCTGGGCGACCGTGGTCGCGGCACTGGGCGGCGCCAAGGTCGCGATGACCGAATGCGTGATGACCCGGGGTGCTGCGAACTGCGACTGGAACGCTCAACTGATCGATGGTCAGCTGGGCCTGACCAGCCTGCCGCCTGGAATCAAGGTACGCGCCGCCAACTTCGGCACGGGCACCGGTTTGCGCATCGACGGTGACGCCCGTTACGGCAAGTGCGCGATCGGGATGATGCCGGTCCTGGACAGTGCCGGCGGTCGGACGGTGACCCGTTGGGGAAATCTGACGGGAGGCGGCGTTCAGGCTGTCTGTGATTCCAGCCAGACCGGGCTGGGGGAGAAGCCGACGCCGCCACCGCCACCGCCGCCGCCCCCGCCGCCGCCACCGCCGCC
>CAIZNI010000046.1 GCA_903934295.1 uncultured beta proteobacterium | reverse complement strand
GTTCGCGAGCTGGCTGGCCGACACCGGCAGCGAGGTGGTGACGCCCACGCCCGAGCAGTTCCGCGACTTCACCCGTGGCGAACTCGAGCGCTGGCGCAAGATGTCCGACGAGTTCGGGATCAAGGCCGAGCAGTGATGGCCATCCGCGGTGCCGAACCAGCCGATGGCGTCGGCACCGAACCGGACGCGCGATGCGCTGCAGACAACACAATAACGAGGAGATTTTGATGCGACAGCTGATTTTCTGCGGGGCGTTGGTCCTCGCATCCCTTTGGGGCAGCCAGGTCCGGGCGCAGGGTGCCGATTTCCCCAACAAGCCCATCCGGATGCTGGTTCCCTTCGCGGTCGGCAGCGGCGCCGACAGCTCAGCTCGCGCGCTGGCCGAGCACATGCAGCGTTCGCTGGGGCAGGCAGTGATGGTCGAGAACCGACCCGGTGCCAGTGGCGCGGTCGCGGCGATGGCGATCAAGCAGGCGCCGGCCGATGGCTACTCCATCATGGTGGGGTCCAATTCACCGATGTCGGTCAACCCGATCGTGGTCAAGAACCTCGGCTACGATCCGCTCAAGGAGTTCAAGGCGGTCCATGGCATCGGGCGCAGCCAGAACATCTGGTACGTGGCCAATGAGTCGCCGGTGAAGACCATGAACGATCTGGCGGCGCTGGCCCGGACCCGGCCGCTGAACATCGGCTCGTATTCGGCGGGCTACCAGCTGGCCATGGAGTGGGTGGCGCTGCTGTCCAAGGGCAAGCTCATTTATGTGCCCTACAAGGGACAGGCCCAGGCGGTCAACGATGTGATCGGGCGCCAGCTCGATGCGGCTCTGGGTGATCTGGGTGGCGCGCTGCCGCTGGTCCAGTCGGGCAAGATGCGGGCGATCGCAGTGTCGGGCGAGAATCGTCATCCGGCGCTGCCCAACGTGCCGACCCTGCGCGAGATCTGGCCCGAGTACATCAACTATTCCTGGACCGCGCTGTGGGTGCGTACGGAGACCCCGGCCGATGTCCACGCGAAGCTGGTCAGCGCGGTGAATCGGGCGATGCGAACCCCCGAGATGACCCGCTACTTCGAAATCCAGGGCTCCGAACCCATGTACAACTCGGGCCCGGTAGAAATGGGTCGCTACCAGCTCGACGAATACCAGCGCTTCAAGGTCATCGCCGACGCGGTCGGGATCAAGCCGGAATAGCGGGTCAGGGTGAATCGAGGTATCCGGCCTGCGCCGGGCTGCTGACGTCCCATGGCGGCCAGTCCCGATCACCGTCCGCGGGTGGCGGCTCAGCGCCGCGAGTCGATGCGTGCGCGTCTGCTGGATGCCGGGCTGGCCACCATCGTCGCGCGCGGCGTGGCCGGCACCACGATCGACGAGATCATTTCCGTCGCCCAGGTGTCCCGGGGCACTTTCTACAAGTACTTCGATTCAGTGACCAGTCTGGCCAGCGACCTGGCGCATGAACTCGCTCACGAACTCGGCCACCTGTTCGATCCGCTGGTGATCGAACTGCCCGATCCGGCACTGCGCGTGGCCATCGGTACCCGGATGACGCTGCACTTTGCCCGGCAACATCCGGTCATCGGCGGGTTGATCGTCAAGAGCGGATGGCCCGATGTCGATCAGTCGCATCGGTTCTTCGAGGTCGTCCGGCGCGACATCGCGTCGGGGATCCGGCTCAAACGGTTCGAACCGATGCCGCTCGAGGTGGCGGTCAACCTGGTGGCGGGGACGATCGTGGGCGGCGTGCATTCGATGCTGGCCGGCGCGGCCCGCAACTACCCGGAGCAGGCGACGCGGCGGCTGCTCTGCGGGCTGGGATTGGGCACGGCCGAGGCCGCGCGTCTGAGCGCAGCCCGCCTACCCCGGCCAGTGCTTCCTCACGAGGGGATGGTCGCCCGCGCGATCGGGCCGGTGGCCGCGCGGCCCGATCAGTAAGACAGCTCAACGGGCTCGGTTAATTAAACATATTGTCATGATGACGATCTGTATTTTATGATTCGAACGGTCAGGCAGCCGGCCTGGTTCAAACCCGGAGATCGCACATGTTCTTTCTGTCCAAAGTCAGCGCCTGGATTCCGCTCGCGGCCCTCGTCCTGGCGCCGCTGGCTCTCGCCGCCGAGCCCGCGCCCCGGCTGAATCCGGAGCGGGGCATCGAGATCGGTGCGCGCTATCAGTCCTGGCTCAGCCCTCACCAGGAAGGTGGCGAGGAGGCGGACACGCCGGGGATGGTGCCCCGGCAGTTCCGCTCCACCACCGCTTCGCTGAGCCGTGACGAACGCAAGTCCGCCGGGCACGGCGTGCTTCGCTTCACCAGGGACCTGAGCCGCGCCTATGTCGATGTGCGCATCGCGGGCATCGACCCCGCGTCGATCACCATGTTCCACATCCACTGCGGCAAGCCCGGAATGCTGGGGCCGATCCTGGTGGACCTGGGACTCAAGCGCGACCTCCGGCAGGCCTTCGCCGGCAACCTGCTCACCGCCGAGATCCGCAACGACGATCTGCTGGCCGTGCTCAAGCACAGCCACGGTCCGATCGGCTTCTTTACCGGGGGCTGTCCGATCCTGATCGGCAATCCGCTGGACCGTGTAAAAACGATCGCCGGCATGGCGGCGCTGGCGCGCGAAGGCGATCTGTACTTCAACTTGCACACCACCGGCCAGAACTATTTCGGCGACATCCGCGGGCAACTGGAAGTGATGCGGGACTGAGGCTCGGCGCGATCCCCGCCTGACTGGCGGCGCGTCCGGTACCGGGCAGCGCGGCGTTGCGCCTCGAGGGCGCAATCTCGGCCGGTCGGCTCATTCACCCTGCAACTGTCTGCATCAATCTCCATGCGTGAACTGTTCAAACCCAGCCCGGTCATGCGCCGCGATGGCGCCCGGACCCACGTTCTTTTTTCGCTCATCGCGCTGATCGTGGCCATCGCCCTGTTCCTGGCCGCCTCAGGCTCCGGCAATCCCGAGACGCTTGAGCCCTTGCCGGATTGGGTCAACACCGGCTCGAATCTGATCTGCGTGGTCATCGGCCTCCTGGTGCTGCTGCCCCGGACCCGTGCGGGCGCCAGCCTTGCCGCGGGCTTGAACATGGTGGCTTCCATGTTCACCAATTACTGGGTCGACGGGCCGGATTATTTCCTGACGGTGCTGCCGTTCAATGTGATCACCCTGATCCTCGCGCTCGGGCTCGCCTGGCATTACCGGGACGACCTCGGCAGTTGAGCCGACGGATCGTGCAACCGTTGCGCCATCAGGTCCCGCACCACTGACAGTCCGGGCGGCTCGGTGCGTCGCGCCAGGGTTACCAGCCCGAAGCGGGCCATCGCCGTCAGCGCCGGCTGTACCTTCAGCTCGACCAGGTCGGGCGCGGCGGCCCGGATCGCCAGCAGCACGGCATCGGTTCGGCGGGTGACGTCGACCAGGCTCGGAATCTCCTCGCAGCGCAGCGTGATGCACCGGTCCGGGTGGGCCTGCGGTCCGTACTGTTCGACCATCACGCGGGCCACCTCGTCGGACAGCGGCGTGGCGGCGATCGGATAGCGCAGGAGATCGTCGAAGCCGGGTGCGGCCCGCCGCCGGGCGAGCGGGTGCCCGCGGCGCACCAGGAAAGCCCCCCTCATGTCCTGCAGGCAGCGGGTGCTCAGGTCGGGAGCGGGGCGCAGCGATCGGGCATCGACCACCAGCGCGTCGAGCGAACGCTCGCGCAGCGCCTGCACCAGCCGGTCGGTGCCGCCCCGCGCGATCTCCAGGCGAAGCCCCGGCGACTGCTGCGCCGCCGTCATCAGCAGCGGCGTCATCAGCAAGGCGCCGGGCCCCGAGCCCAGGCCGATGCGCAGCACGCCCTCGTGACCACCGCTGGCCCGCCGGGCGCTGTCGCGCAGGTCGTCGGCGGCCTGAACCAGTTCGCGGGCGCGCTCGACCACGTCGCGGCCGAAGGGGGTGACCTCGCTGTGCCGGCCGATCCGGTCAAACAGCCGCTGGCCGAGTTCGTCCTCGAGCGCGCGGATGCTGCGGCTCAGGGCGGGCTGCGTCACCAGCAGGGCCGCGGCCGATCGGCTGAATGAGCCGGTCTGCGCCAGCGAGGCGAGGTGTCGCAGCTGCACGAGGGTCATTGCGGATCTCTGATTCTGGTATGCATTGGAGTCATGGTAATGCATCGAATAATGCATTGGACATCCGATTGTCCGGCTCCTACACTTCGTCTCCTGCAGGAGAGTGCCGCGGGGCGAGTCGATCGCCGCCCGGCCACCGAAGGCGCAATCTCCCATACACGCTCAGGTCCCGTACTGCACACCATCACCATCGCCGTCTGGAGAGCCGTCACCGCCCGGTGACGCACCGAAGGAGCAAATCCCCCGCTCAGGGCGCGGGGATGAATCTCTCAGGTATCAGGGACAGGGGGAGCGGCAAAGAGCGCACAGCAAGGTGCGTTCCGTCAGCCTCTTTGGAGTCATTCCCATGCATGTGGTGGTTCTCGGCGCCGGCCTGCTCGGCGTCACATCGGCCTACTTTCTTCGCCAGCAGGGTCACGAGGTGACCGTTGTCGACCGTCAGGCCTCGCCGGCCGCGGAAACCAGCTTCGCCAATGGCGGGCAGATCTCGGTGAGTCACGCCGAGCCCTGGGCCAATCCGAGCGCGCCGCTGAAGGTGCTCAAGTGGCTGGGCAAGGAGGATGCGCCGCTGCTGTTTCGCCTGCGCGCCGACCGGCGCCAGTGGCTGTGGGGCCTGCAGTTCCTGCGCGAGTGCACGCCGGCGCGCACCCGCCACAACATCGGGCAGATCGTGCGGCTGGGCACCTACAGCCGCGACACGCTGCAGCAGCTGCGCCGCGAGCGCAGCATCGCCTACGATGAGCGCACCCAGGGCATCCTGCATTTCTACACCAGCCAGCAGGAGTTCGAGGGGGCCGAGGGGCCTGCCGCCCAGATGCGTGAACTGGGCTGCGATCGCCGGGTGATCTCGGCCGACGAGGCGGTCGCGCTCGAGCCGGCGCTGCGCCACATCCGCCCGCAGCTGGCCGGTGCGACCTACACCGCCGAAGACGAATCGGGTGACGCCAATCGCTTTGCCCGCGAGCTGGTCAGTCGCTGCGAAGAAGATGGCGTCCAGTTTCGTCTCAGCCACACGGTCACCGCGCTGCGCGAGGCCGGCGGCCAGATCGATCATGTCGAGGCCACCGATGGCGAGGGGCGCTTCCAGCAGATCCGGGGCGATGCCTATGTGCTGGCGATGGGCAGTCTGTCGCCGCTGTATGTGCAGCCGTTGGGGATCTCGCTGCCGATCTACCCCGCCAAGGGGTATTCGGTGACGATGCCGGTGAAGGACGCCGCGATGGCCCACCAGGTCTCGCTCACCGACGACGAGTACAAGCTGGTGTTCTCGCGTCTGGGCGACCGGCTTCGCATCGCCGGCACCGCCGAGCTCAACGGCTACGACCGCGACCTCAACCGGGTGCGCTGCGAGGCGATCGTCAATCGCGTCGAGCAGCTGTTTCCGGGTGCGGGCGACGCGAGCCAGGCGCAGTTCTGGACCGGTCTGCGCCCGGCCACGCCCAGCAATGTCCCGATCATCGGCCGCTGCCGCCTGCCCAACCTGTTCCTGAACACCGGTCACGGCACACTCGGCTGGACGCACTCCTGCGGCTCGGGCAAGAGCATCGCGCGCATCGTCAGCGGGTTGAAGCCCGAGGTGGATTTCGCGTTCGTCGGGGTCTGAGCCGGCGGCGCTGCCGGCTCACCTCACCCAGGAACGGCTCTCCCTGCGCTTTCTCAACGCCCGATCGGTCCACCCGTCTTTTCAACCGCGATGCGGATGATTTCGCGAACCGCGTCGACAGACACGCTGGTTGTTTTGCCGCGGGTGTCGGTAAACAGGCCGAGGGTGCCGGTCGGGTCGGATTTCGTGGTCGATATCGGGCCTCCCGTACCGCCATTGTTCTCGCCGGTCGGTTTGCTCAAGCGGCCCTGGCGAATCATCAGTTCCTTCATCTGCTGGGCGGTTACCCGGCCGGATGACGCATTGCTCTCCGGATTGGGGGTGACGGCGCCGCCCCGCGAGTTGACAATCCGGTTCTCGCTGTTCAGATACTCCGATTTTCCGTCGCGCCCGGTGATTTTGGCGCTGCCGTCACGGTAGATCGTGATGGTGTTCCCATTGCTGTCGGTAAAAGGGGCTCGATCTCCCGACGTGTCATCGTGAACATTGCCGGCATTTCCGCCCGAGGTGCCGCCGCCATCAGGACAGGCATTGCAGCTCGACTGCTGCGATGTCCGACTGCCAACCATGTCGCCGGGGCCCCTGTTCTGCATGTTCGTGAAAGTGTTCTGCGAGGCCGATCCGCCCGTCCCGGCCGTGCCGAAGCTGGCCTGAGACGGGTCGCGTCCGGCTTTTGCCTGCGCACTGGAGGCACCGGGCATCAGCCGCTCGAGCTGGGACACGTTGCGTGCATCGGCCAGTCCGCGCACCTGCTCCATGTTCATCGAGCGCAGGCTTGCCATCAACGAGCCGATCTGAGCGTTGTCCATGCCGGACTGCGTCAGCAGGCGTTGTATTTCGGCCAGCAGGGCAGGGCTGGCCGCGGTGCTTTTGGCGGCAGCGGCGGGCGTGGCAGCGGATGCCTGCCAGGACAGGGCGGTCGCGAAGACGACGGCGGTGGTGAAGATCAGTTTTTTCATGGTTGCGAGCGCCGAGAAGGGTTGAGGGCCAGGTGGGCATTGAAGAACCGATCGCACAGTGCAGGAAAAGCCTGCGCAGCGTTGGGCCTGTTGACTGAACGGCGGCCACCGCGCTTTGGATGCACCCCGGTGAGAATAAACCTGGCCAGGTGCGTCATCCGGCGATTGTGACGGCTCTTCCCCGACAGCCGGCTCCGACGATCGGCCAGACCACAAAGGCCTTTCCGGGGGCTTGCCGACCCGCACCTTCGCAGAAGCGTCATAATGTCGGTGCTCCGGGGTGCACGCGACAGCGTGCTGAGACCAGACCCGCGAACTTGATCCGGTTCATGCCGGCGTAAGAAGAGCAGCCCCTCCGGTGTGTCATCGCCGGGGTGGTCGGTCCTTCGGAGCATGGGTTTTGTGCACGCAGGAGGACCAATGAAGACCGCGGAAAACGCCCCGACCGACCTCGCGCCCGGCAACCCTGCCGCGGCAGGGCGCTATCCGCGCCTGCTGACCATCGCCGGCTCCGATTCCGGTGGCGGCGCCGGGGTGCAGGCCGACCTGAAGACCTTCTCGGCGCTGGGCTGTTTCGGCATGACGGCCATCACCGCGCTGACGGCGCAGAACACCACCGGTGTGCGGGCCATCCACGCGGTGCCCTCGGACATCCTGGCGGCCCAGATCGATGCGGTCGTCGAGGACATCGGTGTGGACGTGGTCAAGATCGGCATGCTGCATTCGGCGGCCACGGTGCACACGGTGGTGGAGGCGCTCGAGCGCCACGACCTGCGCCGGGTGGTGCTCGATCCGGTGATGGTGGCCACCAGCGGCGCCGCCCTGATCGACCCGTCGGCCATCACCGCGCTGGTGAGGCTGCTGTTCCCGCGGGCGCTGCTGATCACGCCCAATCTTGACGAGGCCGCCATGCTGGTCGGTCGACCGCTGGTAAGCGAAGCCGACATGCTCGGCGCCGCGCAGGAACTGCTGGGCATGGGCGCGCGCGCGGTCCTGCTCAAGGGCGGACACCTGGCCGGTGACACGGTGGCCGACCTGCTGCTGCGCGCTGGCGAGCCCGCGCTGTGGCTGCGCGCGCCGCGCATCGCGACACCGAACACCCATGGCACGGGTTGCACCCTGTCCAGCGCGATCGCGGCGCGGCTGGCGCTGGGTGACGACCTGCCGGAGGCGGTGCAGCACGCGCGCGACTATGTGCGTCACGCACTGGCCGCCGGCGCGCTGGTGCGCACTGGCGCGGGCAGCGGGCCCCTGAACCACGGCTTCGCACCCCAGCCGATGCATCGGCTGCCCGCGCGATGAGCCGCCGCGAGGAGAGCACGCGATGACCGAGGCCCTGCTGCCCGCGATGCAGCCGCTGGTCGATCGCCTGCTCGAGTTCCTGGCTGGCGACGGTGCCACCGACGCCGAATTCGACGAGCTGGCGCTCGCCCTGTTCGCGTTCCAGTACGCGCACAACGAGCCCTACCGCCGCTTCTGCCAGCGCCGCGGCATGACCCCACGCCGGGTCAATGGCTGGCGCGAGGTGCCGCCGGTGCCGATCAGCGCCTTCAAGGACGCCACGCTCAGCTGCACGCCGCCGGCCGACTGCGAGCGCGTGTTCCTGACGAGCGGCACCAGCCGCGGCGCCCTCAAGGGTCGCCACTACCACCCGACGATGGCGGTCTGGGATCGCTCGATGCGGCGCCACTTCGAGCAGCGCTTCCTGCAGGGCCGGGCGCCCCTGCCGATGCTGCTGCTGTTTCCCGACGAGCAGCAGTTGCCCAATTCCTCGCTGGCGCGCTATCTGTCGCTGGCGGCACGCTGCTACGGAACGCCCGACAGCCGCTCGTTCATCGGCCCGCAGGGCCTGGATGTCGATGGCCTGTGTGCGGCACTGGGCGCGGCGGTGGCGCAGGCCCGCCCGCTCGCGCTGATGGGCGCGAGCTTCAGCTTCGTGCATCTGCTCGATGCGCTGCGCGAGCGCGGCCTGCGCTTTCCGCTGCCCCCCGGCAGCCGCCTGCTCGACACCGGCGGCTACAAGGGCCAGGCGCGCGACCTGCCGCTGGACGGGTTCTACGACGGGCTGGCCGAGACCTTCGGTGTTCCTCGGTCCGAGTGCATCAACATGTACGGCATGACCGAGCTGAGCTCGCAGTTCTACGACGCGGGCAATCAGCACCTGCCCTCGGTCAAGCGCGCCCCGCACTGGGTGCGCAGCCGCGTGCTCGACCCCTTGAGCGGACGCGAGCTGCCGCGCGGCGAGCGCGGCGTGCTGGCGCACTACGACCTCGCCAGCTTCAATTCCGCGATCGCGATCCTGACCGAGGATGTCGGCATCGCGGTCGACGACGGCTTCCTGCTGCTCGGGCGGGCCGAGGGTGCCGAGGCCAAGGGCTGCTCGCTGGCGGTTCAGGAGTTCCTGGAGGCCAGCCGCCCATGACCGCCGGCTGGCGCGCGGGGCACCTGCCCGGGCTCGCGCCCGGTGAGGTGCACTGGCAGACCCTGGGCTTTGCCGCGCACGGTCGCACGCTCGCCGTCGAGGTCCCGTTGCTCACCGACGCGCAGATGCAGGCGCTGGCCACGACCGTGCGTCACGCCGCGCGGCTGCGGTTGCAGTCGATGCCGGTGGACGAGGTCATCGCGGTGATCGATCGCGCCGTCGCGCGCCTGCTCGATCCGCGCGATCCGCTGCGCCGCGAGGCCGATGAACTGCTGCCCATCGTCACCGGCTTCGATCCCGAGATGGTTCGGCTGGGCCTGACGGCGTTTCTTCAGACCTTCCGCGCGCCGCAGTTGCGCCGCTTTGTCGCCCAGGACTTCGCCAATCCGAAGGTGCTCGACGGCTTCCAGCCCGCGCTCAAGGGCGGCGCGGTGCGCGCCTTCGGCCCGGCGCTGCTGGCGCATGTCTGGGCCGGCAACGTGCCCGGTCTGCCGCTCTGGAGTCTGGCCTGCGGCCTGCTGGTCAAGTCGGGCTGCATCGGCAAGCTGCCCAGCGCCGAGCCGGTCTTCGCGACGCTGTTCGCGCGCGTCCTGTGCGAGGAGCACCCGGCGTGGGCCGACTGTCTGGCGGTGGTGTGGTGGCAGGGCGGGCAGCCCGGCCCCGCAGCGGCGCTCTACCGCGAGGCCGACACCGTGCTGGCCTACGGCAGCAACGCCGCGCTGCGTCAGGTGCGCGAGCAGGTGCCGCTCACCACCCGTTTCATCGGCTACGGCCACAAGCTGGGGTTGGCCCTGGTCGGTCGGGCCGCCCTCGACCGGCAGCGCGGCCCGGCAGCGGCCCGCCGGGCGGCGCTGGACATCGTCCGCTGGGAGCAGCAGGGCTGCTATTCGCCGCACGCGGTCTATGTCGAGCGCGGTGGCGCGCTCTCGCCGCGCGATTTCGCCCAGCACCTGGCCGGCGAACTGGCCAACCTGGGCCACCGCCACCCACGGCGTGCCCTCGCGCTGGAGGAGGCCGGCGCGGTGGGCGCCTGGCGCCGCGCGGCCGAGTGGCGGGCGCTGGCCGGCGACGGGGGCAGTGAACTGCTGGGCCATGACGGCGCCTCCTGGGCGGTGGCTTTCAGCGACACGCCGCAGCCGCTGGCGCCCTCGGCCGGTCAGCGCTGCGTCCAGGTCAGTGCGGTCGACGCGCTGGACGAGGTGCTGCCCCTGCTCGCGCCGCACGCCGCCTTTCTTCAGACGGTGGGCCTGGCCACCACCCCGGCGGAGCTCTACCGCCTGGGTGAGGCGCTGGGCGCCATCGGGGTCACCCGGATCGCGCCGCTGGGCGGCATGACGCAACCCGAGGCCGGCTGGCACCACGATGGCCGCTTCAATCTGGCCGATCTGGTGCGGATGGTCGAGATCGAGCAGGCGGCCGAGCGCGCCGCCGACCGGCTCGCGCCCTATGCGCAGGAGTGGGACACGTGAGCGCGCGCGGCCGCTCCGCGACGCGTCCGCTTGCGCACCGATCCGCGCGCCGATCCGCGCGCCAGTCCGCGCGCCAGTCCGCGCACGCCGCCCGAAGGGGCCGCCGATGAGCCGGCCGAGTTTTCTCGCGCTGCGCGGGGTGCGCTTCGGCTTCGCCGGCCAGCCGCCGGTGGTCCAGGATCTCGATCTCGAGCTGGCCCCCGGCGAAATCCATTGCCTGGTCGGACGCAGCGGCTGCGGCAAGACGACGCTGCTGAAACTGGCTGCCGGCCTGCTGCCACCCGACGCCGGTTCGGTGACGATTCGCGGGGCGCCGCCGCACGACCGGCGCGCGGTGGGCTTCGTGTTCCAGCAGCCCACGCTGCTGGACTGGCTGAGCGTGCGCGACAACGCGCTGCTGCCGGTGTCGCTGCAGCACCGCCCCACCGATGCCGACCGGCAGGCCGCCGATGCGCTGCTCGCGCAGCTCGGGCTGGCGCCTTACGGCGCGCGCTTCCCGCGCCAGCTGTCGGGTGGCCAGCAAAGCCGCGTCGCACTGGCGCGCGCGCTGCTGCTGCAACCGCCGCTGCTGTTGCTCGATGAGCCCTTCGCCGCGCTCGACGCCATCACCCGCGAGGACCTGCAGCGCGACCTGCTGCGTCTGTGCCGCGCCCAGGGCATCACCGCGCTCTTCGTCACGCACGACATCAACGAGGCGGTGTTCCTGGGCGATCGGGTGTCGGTGCTGGCCGCCGGTCGACTGGTGCGGCAGCTGACCGTACCGGCGGACGCCGCGCGCGACACCCCGGCCTTCGGCGCCTGCTGCGCGGCGTTGCGCGAGGCGCTGGGCCGCGATGAGGCGATCGCATGAGGGCAGGTCATCGGATGAGCGCCCGCGAACGCACGGCGGCGCTGATGCTTCTGGCGCTCCTGCTCGGGGCCTGGGAAGCGGCGGCCCGCCTGCTGGGCCTGTCCGCGCTGGTGCTGCCGCCGCCCAGCGGTGTCCTGCAGACCCTCTGGCAGGGCCTGGCCAGCGGCTATCTGTGGCCCCACCTGCGCGCCACCGCCACCGCGCTGCTGCTCGGGCTGGTCGCGGGTTGCGGCATCGGCTTCGGCGCCGGCGTGCTGCTGACCGAGGTACCGGTGCTGCGCCGGCTGCTGATGCCCTATGTGGTGGTGAGCCAGGTGGTGCCCAAGCTGGCGCTGATGCCGCTGTTCATCGTCTGGCTCGGGTTCGGGCTGGCGCCCACTGTGCTCATCACCGCGCTGATCTGTTTTTTCCCCCTGCTGGAGAACACCCTGACCGGGCTGGCGCAGGTGCCGCCGGCGCAGCTGGAGCTGTTTCGCATGCTGGGTGCCACCCGCCTGCAGACGCTGCTGCGCCTGAAGCTGCCGACCGGCCTGCCGGCGGTGCTGGCGGGCGTGCGGGTCGCGGTGGTGCTGGCGCTGGTCGGCGTGGTGGTGGGCGAGTTCATCGGCGCCAGTCGCGGCCTGGGCGCGCTCGTCATCGCCGCGCAGGGCAGCATGGACACCCCCCTGATGTTCGCGGTGCTCACCCTGGTGTCGGCGCTCGGGCTGCTGCTCTACCAGGGCGCGCTGTTCCTCGAACGCCGGCTGATGCAGCCCCGTGAACAGACCTGAGTCCACCCGTTGACCCCGCCACCGATTCTTCCGATTCAACCGACCCGAATGGCTTCCCCGATGATTTCGAATCCGAACCGCCGTCACCTGCTCGGGGCCGCCGGCGCGCTGCTGCCCGCGCTGGCCTGGTCCCAGAACAGTCCCGCGCTGGACAAGTTCACCGTCGCCGGCTGGAGCAAGCCCATCACCGAGGTCACGCCGCTGCTGGTCGACGAGGACAAGGGTTTCTACCGCGCGCAGGGCCTGGCCCTGGAGTACCTGCCGGGCGCAGGCGGCGGCGATGCGGTGCGCAACCTGCTGTCCGGTCAGGCCGATGTGGCCTTCACCGATCCGGGCTCGCTGTTCGCGGCGCTGGACAAGGGCGAGCGGCTGCGGGCGATCTACGACATCTATCCGCAGAACGTGTTCAACGTGGTGTCGTTACGCAAGAGCGGCATCCGCAAGCCCGCGGATCTCAAGGGCAAGAAGATCGGCGTCTACAGCCTGGCCAGCGGCACCCGGCAGGCGCTGCAGGTGCTGCTTCATCAGGCCGGTCTGACCGAGGCCGACGTCACCGTCGTCGTCACCGGGTTGCTCAATTTCGCGCCCTTGCTGCAGGGGCAGGTGGACGCGACTGCGGCCACCGACACCGGTCTGGCGATCGGGCGCCGGCGCGGCCTGGGCGAGGTCGAGGTGATGGAGGTCGGGCAGTTCCTCAACGTGTCGAGTGACCTCTTTGTCGTGCGCGAGGAAAGCTACCAGCGCCGCAAGGAGCTGCTGCGCCGCTTCCTGCGCGCCTATCGGGATGCGGCAGCCTGGATGATCGCCGAGCCGGCCGAGGCCGCGAAGCTCGCGGTCCGGCGCGCGATCGACGGCAGCGACCCGCAGCTCAACCTCGAGCTGATCCGCTTGCGAAACGCCGCCAGCGTGTCGGCCCTGACCCGCGAGAAGGGCCTGGGCGCGATCGATCTGGCCTCGCTGCAGAAAGCGGCCGATGTCTATCGGCAGCTGGGTCTGGTGCGACAGTCGCTGGACATGGCCCAGGTCGTGGCCACCGATCTGCTTCCCGGTCGCTGAGCGGTATGGACCGGAGCGCAGCATGAGGGACTTCCAGGGCAGGGTGGTGCTGGTGACCGGCGCATCGCGCGGCATCGGAGCGGCCATCGCACGGGCGTTCGCGGCACGCGGCGCGGCGGTGGCGGTCAACTACCTGCGCCGGCACGACGCCGCGCAGGCGGTGGTGCAGGACTGCCGCGCGGCGGGTGGCGACGCGGTGGCGCTGGCTGCCGACGTGACCCGGCCGGACCAGGCGCAGGCGCTGGTCGAGCGCACCGTGGCCGAGTTCGGGCGGCTCGACGTGCTGGTGAACAATGCCTTCGCGCCCTATGCCTTCGACCCCGAGCAGCGCCAGTCGGTCGAGGCGCTGACATGGCCGGACTTCCAGCGTCAGTTCGACGGTGCGGTCGGCGCCGCGTTTCACCTGTGCCGGGCTGCGCTGCCGCATCTGCGGCGCGATGCGCAGGGCGCGATCGTCAACATCGCCAGTGACCTGATCGAGGATCCGGTGGTGCCGTATCCCGACTATGCGACCGCGAAGGCGGCGCTGGTGGGCCTGAGTCGCCAGCTCGCCGCCGAGTTGGGGCCGCAGGGGGTGCGGGTGAATTGTGTCGCACCCGGGCTGGTGCATCCGACCGAAGGCAGCGCCGCCACGCGTGCGGCCTTTCGCGAGGCCCTGGCGGCGGCCACGCCGCTGCGCCGGCTCGCGCGGCCCGAGGATGTGGCGGGGCCGGTGCTGTTCCTGGCGTCGGCCGACAGTGCTTTCGTGACCGGTCAGGTGATCTTCGTGGATGGTGGAAGGGTGATGCGATGAGTCGATCGAACGGTCTCCGGTTCTTCGTGCTGGAAGCGCCCCGCGGTGTGCCGTGTGAATGGTCGCTGGCACAGGCGCTCGCGCACGCCGGCCGGGCCGCGCAGACGCCGCGGCCGATGCCTGCCGAACTGCCCGAGCTGACCGCTGCGCTGCGTGCGCGCGGCGCGGCGGCGGTGTGGGTGGCGGATCCCGACGCGGCGCCGGGTCAGCCTGGTCACTGGCTCGACACCGAGCACGCACGCGGCTGGGTCAGCGCCGATCCCGCGCTGGCCATCGAGACCCTGCTGGCGGGCTGGCAGGCCGGGCTGACGCAGGGCCATGTGCCTGTTGATGCCGCGCTGCTGGTGTGGCCTGAGGTGCCCAGCCTGTCCTGGGGCGATCAGCCCGGTCCGGCCAACGAGGCGCTGCCCCTGGCGGTGTCCGCGGTCAACGAGGTGCTGCCCCTGGCAACGACTCCGGCCGACAAGGCGCCGCCATCGCAGGCCGCCCCGGCGGACACGCCGCTGGGGCTGTACGCGATCGTCGACACCGCGCCCGCGCTGCGCCGGGTGCTCGAGGCCGGGGTGCGCACCGTCCAGTTGCGCATGAAGCGTCCCGCTGATGCCGACGCCGCCTGGGTGGCGGCGCTGCGCACCGCGGGGCGCGACAGCCTCTCGGCGGCCCGCGACCATGGCGCGCGGCTGTTCGTCAACGACCACTGGCGGCTGGCCGCCGAACTCGGCGCCGAGGCGGTGCACCTCGGTCAGGAGGACCTGCTGGCGCTTGGCGAGGACGGCCGCGCCGAACTGCGCGCCACCGGCCTGGGTCTGGGCGTGAGTTCGCACGCGGTCTGGGAACTGTGCCGCGCCCGTGGACTTTCGCCCAGCTATGTCGCGTGCGGCCCGGTGTGGCCCACCATCACCAAGGACATGCCCTGGCGGCCGCAGGGCCTGGACAACCTGGCCTGGTGGTGCCGCGTCGCCGGCGCGCCGGTGGTGGCCATCGGCGGCATCCTCGCGCCCGACCAGGTGCGCCAGGCGGCGGCGGCCGGCGCCTCGGGCGTGTGCGTGCTGCGCGGCCTGGGGAGCGATCCGCACCAGACCGTGGGTGCGCTGCAGCAGGCTTTCGAGCAGGGGCACCAGGAGGCGCTGGCGCAGGCCGGCCAGCCGGTGGCGCGGCTGCATCCCACGCTGGACGCCACGCGATGACGGCTTTGCCCGCCCGAGGGCTGCGCATCGGGATCGCCGGCGCCGGCCTGCTGGGGCGTCTGCTGGCCTTCACGCTGTCGCGCGCGGGTCATCGGGTCGAGGTCCACGACCCGGCCGAAGGCCCCGAGGCGCGCGGCGCCGCAGGCTGGACGGCGGCCGGCATGCTCAGCCCCCTGGCCGAGCTCGAGACCGCCGATGAGCGGGTCTTTCGCTGGGGACTGCGCTCGATTGCGCTGTGGCCGCAGATTCTGGGCGCCTTGCCTGCGCCGGTGGAATTCCAGCTGGACGGCAGCCTGCTGGTCGCCCACCGCGAGGATGCCGGCGCGGCGCGGCGCGTGCTCGATCTGCTGGCCCGCAAGGCGCCGGCGGGTCATGCCGCGCAGCCGACCTCGACGGCCGACCTCGCCCGCCTGGAGCCGGCGCTGCGCGGCGGTCTGCACGCCTGGCTGCTGCCGGGCGAAGGCCGGATCCACACCGTGCAGGCCATGGCCGCGCTGGCGGCGGGCAGCCCGGGCGTCGACTGGCACTGGGGGTCGCCGGTCTCGGCGGTCGAACCCGGGCGCCTGATGCTGGCGCACGGGCCGGTCGGCTTCGACTGGGTCTTCGATGTGCGCGGTGTCGGCGCCCGCCCGCAACTGCCGGTGCGCGGCGTGCGCGGCGAGATCTTCTGGCTGCAGGCGCCCGGGGTGGGCCTGCGCCGCCCGGTCCGACTGCTGCACGCCCGCTACCGGGTCTACCTGGTGCCGCGTGCGCCGGATGTGGTGGTGGTCGGCGCCAGCGAAATCGAGAGCGAAGACCGCTCGCCGGTGTCGCTGCGCACCACGGTCGAGCTGCTGGCCGCCGCCCACAGCATCGTGCCCGCGCTGTCCGAAGCCCGCATCGTCCACAGCGAGACCAACCTGCGCCCGTCGCTGCCCGACAACCTGCCGAGCATCGAGGTCGAGCCCGGGCGGGTGCGCATCAACGGCCTGTTTCGCCACGGCTGGCTGATTGCGCCCGGCCTGGTCGAGACAGCGCTGAACGCCGCATTCGGCGCGGCCGGCGAGCCGGGCGCGGAGGTGATTCGATGATCGAGATTTCCCTGAACGGCGAACGCCGGCCCGTCGACGACGGCAGCACGCTGGCGGCCCTCGTCGAGGCGCTTGGCCATTCGCCCGCCGCACTGGTCACCGCCGTCAACGGCGATTTCGTGCCGCGCGCGCAGCGCCAGGACTGCCGCCTGCGCAACGGTGACGTGATCACCACCTTCCAACCCATCACCGGGGGATGAGCACATGAGTTTTTCCATTGGGGGCGTCGAGCTCCAGAGCCGCTTTTTTCTCGGCACCGCCAGCTATCCCTCGCCCGATGTGCTGCGCTCGGCCATCGATGCGTCCGGCACCCAGGTCGTCACCGTCGGCTTGCGCCGTCAGCTGGCGGGCGGGGGCGAGGCCGGCGATTTCTACCGCCACATCCAGGCGTCCGGCGCCCGTCTGCTGCCCAACACCGCCGGCTGCACCACCGCGCGCGAGGCGGTCACGCTGGCCCGCATGGCCCGCGAGATGTTCGACACCCACTGGATCAAGCTCGAGGTGGTGGGCGACGAGTACACGCTGCAGCCCGATCCCTGGGAGCTGGTGGATGCCGCGCGCGAACTGGCCGGCGACGGCTTCGAGGTCTTCCCTTACTGCACCGACGACCTCGTCACCTGCAACCGCCTGCTCGATGCCGGCTGCCGCATCCTGATGCCCTGGGGCGCGCCGATCGGCTCGGGGCAGGGGCTGCTCAATCCGACCGCCCTGCGCACGCTGCGCGCGCGGCTGCCCGGCGTGCCGCTGGTGGTCGACGCGGGCATCGGCTCGCCGCGCGACGCGGTGCAGGCCATGGAACTGGGCTACGACGCGGTGCTGGTCAACTCCGCCGTGGCGCTGGCCCACGACCCGGTGACGATGGCGCGCGCCTTCCGGTTGGCGATCGAGGCTGGCCGCCTCGCGTGGGAGGCCGGCATCATGGCCAAGCAGGAAATGGCGGTCGCGACGACGCCGGTCACCGGGCGACCGTTCCTGCTGTAGGGGGCGCTGGCGTCGCGGTGGTCTATTTGGCCGCGGCGCGCCTGTCGGCCAGTAGGTCGTCGAAGGCAAAGGCCGCGTCGGCTTCGGTCAGAAACGCCTCGGCGGTGTCCAGCCGCTCGAGGAAGCTCGCGGTCAGTTCGACCCGGTACAGACCCTCAGTCACGCTTCTTGGCGGCCTTGCCAGTCTTGGTGGAGGCTGCGGCTGCGCGACGCTGCTGAAGCGGGGCGATGGCGGCATCGGCTCCCAGCGTGCGGCCGGCCTCGATGTCGGCCAGGCCGCGTTGCGCATCGGCTATCAGCAGCAGGTGGATGCGCTCGCGCTCCAGGCGGTGGTAGTCGTCCAGCCGGTCAGCGTCGATGAGGTCGATGTAGCTCTCGCCGTTCTTGGTGATGGTCTTCTCGGCGCCGTACTGGGCTGGGTGCGGATGGTGGTGGTGTCCGCAGGGGCTGCGTTGATGCACGGCGCCTACAAGGCCCCTTGGGCTGCTGCCGGTTTCCCGGACGGTTTGCGTAGCTACGTTACAGCTACGGATTCCTCGAACTCGATCGGACTGCGATAACCGAGAACCGAGTGCCTTCTGCGGGGATTGTAGAAGCG
>CAIZNI010000045.1 GCA_903934295.1 uncultured beta proteobacterium | reverse complement strand
TCGACCATCTTCTCGCGCCACTTCGCGCACTCTTCGAGCAGGTCTTCCGGAATCTCGCGCATGTCGAAGGTCATGCCCTGGGACGCCTCATCCCAGTAGATGGCCTTCATGCGAACCAGATCGACCACGCCCTTGAAGTTTTCTTCCGCACCGATCGGCACCTGGATGGGAATCGGATTGGCGCGCAGACGCGAACGCATCTGCTCATAAACCTTGAAGAAGTTGGCACCGACCCGGTCCATCTTGTTGACGAAGGCCAGACGGGGCACACCGTATTTGTTGGCCTGGCGCCAGACGGTCTCGGACTGCGGCTGCACACCGCCCACCGCGCAATAGACCATGCACGCACCGTCGAGAACCCGCATCGAGCGCTCGACTTCAATCGTGAAGTCGACGTGGCCCGGGGTGTCGATGATGTTGATCCGGTGTTCCTGGTAGGAACGGTCCATCCCCTTCCAGAAGCAGGTGGTGGCGGCGGAGGTGATGGTGATGCCACGCTCCTGCTCCTGCTCCATCCAGTCCATGGTGGCGGCGCCGTCGTGGACTTCACCGATCTTGTGGTTCACACCGGTGTAGAAAAGGATTCGCTCGGTCGTGGTCGTCTTTCCGGCATCGATGTGCGCCGAAATGCCGATGTTGCGATATCGCTCGATGGGGGTCTTGCGAGCCATGATTCAGTGCTCCAGGGCGTCAATGCCGAATCTTGTGGATTCGTGTGGGTTGGGCGGCGGTGCGCCTCAGAAGCGGAAGTGGGCGAAGGCCTTGTTGGCCTCGGCCATCCGGTGGACCTCGTCGCGCTTCTTGACCGCGCCACCGCGGTTCTCGGAAGCCTCGAGCATTTCGTTGGCCAGGCGCTGACCCATCGACTTCTCGCCGCGCTTCTTGGCAGCTTCACGCAGCCAGCGCATGGCGAGCGCCATCCGGCGAATGGGGCGGATCTCGACCGGCACCTGGTAGTTGGCACCACCGACGCGGCGGCTCTTGACCTCGACCATCGGGCGGCAGTTCTGCAGCGCCTGAGCGAAGACTTCGATCGGGTCCTTGCCCGAGCGGGTCTTGATCTGCTCGAACGCGCCGTAGAGCATGCGCTCGGCAACAGCCTTCTTGCCGTCGAGCATCAGCACATTGACGAACTTGGACACCTCGACGCTGGTGTACAGCGGATCGGGGAGAATTTCACGTTTCGGTACTTCGCGACGACGGGGCATTTTCAACCTCTCATGACTTCAGCGGCCCGCCGGAGGGAATCCCCGACCGGGCAGGCCATCCGAGCAACCCTAGCGAATCATTGCCAAGGCGGGATGACCGCTTACTCGACGCCGCAACCCTGCGGCGCCAGTACAAAAGGCGCGGGCACCCGGAAAACCGGGTGACCCCGCGCCCGACGAAACGACGACCGTCGGATCAGGCCTTCTTGGGGCGCTTGGCGCCGTATTTCGAGCGCGACTGCTTGCGGTCCTTGACCCCTTGCAGATCGAGCGAACCACGGACGATGTGATAGCGCACACCCGGCAGATCCTTGACCCGACCGCCACGAATCAGCACGACCGAGTGTTCCTGCAGGTTGTGACCCTCGCCACCGATGTAGCTGATCACCTCGAAGCCGTTCGTCAGACGCACCTTGGCCACTTTACGAAGCGCCGAGTTCGGCTTCTTCGGGGTGGTGGTGTAGACACGGGTGCAGACGCCGCGTCGCTGGGGGCTGTCCTGCAGCGCCGGGCTCTTGCTGTTGAGCTGCTCGCTTTCGCGGCCCTGACGGACAAGCTGGTTAATGGTGGGCATGGACTATTTCCTTCGTATGGCAGGAGCCATCGGTTCCGCGTTTTTATGTTCCGCGTCGTGGCGTTCGGGCCCGGAAGCCGGACAACGACCGTCTGACGGCGAGCACCCCGGCGAACGATTGCGCCGGCAGATTGCGGAAAGCCTTCGATTATAGGATCAGTTGCGAGCCGCGGCAAGTTCGTTGTGCAATCACACCGAACTTGCCGGCGAGCCCGGGATCAACCTTGTGCGTCGGACACCTCGTCGTCAGCCGGACTGGTCAGTTCGGCATCGGCAGTCGGCATGGTGAACAGCGCTTCGGCCTCGGCGGCAGCCAGCGCGGCCTGCTCCTGTGCCTCGTTCTGCTCCTTGACCTTGCGGGCACGGTGATACGCCAGACCGGTACCGGCAGGAATGAGCCGGCCGACGATGACGTTTTCCTTCAGCCCGCGCAGGTCATCCTTCTTGCCCATGATCGCGGCTTCGGTCAGGACCCGGGTGGTTTCCTGGAACGAGGCGGCGGAAATGAACGAATCGGTCGACAGCGAGGCCTTCGTGATGCCCAGCAGCAGGTTGATGTAGGTGGCTTCGACCTTGTCGCCATCGCGCGCCCGGTCGTTCTCATCCAGCATCTCGGAGCGCTCGACCTGCTCGCCGATGATGAACGGCGCCGAGCCGGGATCGACGATCTGAACACGCCGCAGCATCTGACGAACGATGACCTCGATGTGCTTGTCGTTGATCTTCACGCCCTGCAGACGGTAGACGTCCTGGACCTCATCGACCACATAACGGGCCAGCGCCTCGATGCCCAGCAGGCGCAGGATGTCGTGCGGATCGGCCGGGCCGTCCACGATCATTTCACCCTTGTTCACCACCTGGCCGTCGTGCACCAGCACGTTCTTGTCCTTCGGAATCAGGAACTCGTGGGCGTTGCCGTCCAGGTCGGTGATGACCAGACGCTGCTTGCCTTTGGTGTCCTTGCCGAATGAGACAGTGCCGGTGACTTCGGCCAGCATGCCGGCGTCCTTGGGCGAACGCGCTTCGAAGAGCTCCGCCACCCGCGGCAGACCGCCGGTGATGTCACGGGTCTTCTGCGATTCCAGCGGAATCCGCGCGAGCGTCTCGCCCACGCCGATCTCCTGTCCATCGCGCACCGTGATCAGGGCGCCCACCGGGAAGCTGATCGTCACCGCGTGATCGGTACCGGCGATGCGCACTTCCTCGCCGGCGTCGTTGATCAGCTTGACCTGAGGACGGACGTTGCGGGTGGCGGCGGTGCCGCGGCGCTTGGCATCGATCACCACCAGGGTCGACAGGCCGGTGACCTCGTCGATCTGCTTGGCGACCGTGGTGCCTTCCTCGACGTTCTCGAACTTGATCCGGCCACCGTACTCGGTGATGATCGGCCGGGTCATCGGGTCCCAGGTCGCCAGCTGCATGCCGGCCTTGACGTGCTTGCCGTCAAGACCCATCAGGGTCGCGCCGTAGGGGATCTTGTGGCGCTCGCGCTCGCGACCGTTGTCATCGACGATGATGACTTCACCCGAGCGGGTGATGACGATCTGCTCGCCGCGGGAGTTGGTCACGTAGCGCATCGTGGCGGTGAAGCGCACGATGCCGTTGGACTTGGCTTCGACCGAACTGTCGACCGCTGCACGCGACGCCGCACCACCGATGTGGAAGGTACGCATTGTGAGCTGGGTACCCGGCTCGCCGATCGACTGCGCGGCGATCACGCCGACCGCCTCGCCGACGTTCACCAGCGAACCGCGGCCGAGGTCGCGGCCGTAGCACTTCGCGCACAGGCCATACCGGGTCGCGCAGGTGAGCGGGGTGCGCACACGCACCTCGTCGATGCTGATGCGCTCGATCTCGTCGACCATGTCCTCGTCGAGCAGCGTGCCCGCTTCGTACAGCGTGGCCTGCGTCTCGGGATGCACGACATCGGTCGACGCGACCCGACCGAGAATCCGGTCGCGCAACGCCTCGATGACTTCACCGCCCTCGATCAGGGCCTTCATCGCCACCCCGTTGGAAGTGCCGCAGTCGTCCTCGGTCACCACCAGATCCTGGGTCACGTCGACCAGACGACGGGTCAGGTAACCGGAGTTGGCCGTCTTCAGCGCGGTGTCCGCGAGGCCTTTCCGGGCGCCGTGGGTCGAGATGAAGTACTGGAGAACGTTCAGGCCTTCGCGGAAGTTCGCGGTGATCGGCGTCTCGATGATCGAGCCATCCGGCTTGGCCATCAGGCCGCGCATGCCGGCGAGCTGGCGGATCTGGGCGGCCGAACCGCGCGCACCCGAGTCGGCCATCATGTAGATCGCGTTGAACGATTCCTGGTCGACTTCCTTGCCGTGGCGGTCGATGGTCTTCTGCGTGCGCAGCTGATCCATCATGGCCTTGCCGACTTCGTCGCCGGCGCGGCCCCAGATGTCGACCACCTTGTTGTAGCGCTCGCCCTGGGTGACCAGACCCGAGGTGTACTGCTGCTCGATCTCCTTGACCTCGTGCTCGGCATCGGCCAGAAGCTTTTCCTTCTGGGGCGGCACCAGCATGTCGTCGATCGAGATCGAGATGCCGGCACGGGTCGCCAGCCGGAAGCCGTTCTGCATCAGCTGGTCGGCCAGGATGACGGTTTCGCGAAGTCCGCAACGACGGAATGAAGCGTTGATCAGCTTGCTGATCTCTTTCTTCTTCAGCGACTTGTTGATGTACTCGAAGGGCAGCCCCTTGGGCAGGATCTCGGAGAGCAGCGCGCGGCCCACCGTGGTCTCGACCCGACGGCGCTGGGGAACGAATTCCTCGGAGCCGGCCTCGCGGACGTGCTCGATCAGCCGCACGGTGATCTTGGTGCCCAGCTCGACCTGGCGATTGTCATAGGCGCGCAGCACCTCGCCGATGTCGCTGAAGTACATCCCCTCACCCTTGGCATTGATCTTTTCGCGGGTGGTGTAGTACAGGCCGAGCACGATGTCCTGCGACGGCACGATCGAGGGCTCGCCGTTGGACGGGAACAGGATGTTGTTGGAGGCGAGCATCAGCGAGCGCGCTTCCAGCTGAGCCTCGATCGACAGCGGCACGTGGACCGCCATCTGGTCGCCGTCGAAGTCGGCGTTGAACGCCGCGCAAACCAGCGGGTGCAGCTGGATCGCCTTGCCTTCGATGAGCACCGGCTCGAACGCCTGGATGCCCAGGCGGTGCAGCGTCGGCGCGCGGTTGAGCATCACCGGGTGCTGGCGGATGACGTCCTCGAGGATGTCCCAGACGATGGGTTCCTGGGTCTCGACGTACTTCTTCGCCTGCTTGATGGTGGTGGCGATCCCCATCGTCTCGAGCTTGTTGAAGATGAACGGCTTGAACAGCTCGAGCGCCATCAGCTTGGGCAGACCGCACTGGTGCAGCTTGAGCTGCGGACCGACCACGATGACCGAACGGCCCGAGTAGTCGACCCGTTTGCCCAGCAGGTTCTGGCGGAAGCGACCGCCCTTGCCCTTGATCATGTCGGCCAGCGACTTGAGCGCGCGCTTGTTGGCGCCCGTCATGGCCTTGCCGCGACGACCGTTGTCCAGCAGCGAGTCGAACGCCTCCTGGAGCATCCGCTTCTCGTTGCGCACGATGATCTCGGGCGCCTTGAGCTCGAGCAGGCGCTTGAGTCGGTTGTTGCGGTTGATGACGCGACGATAGAGGTCGTTGAGGTCGGAGGTCGCGAAGCGGCCGCCGTCCAGCGGCACCAGGGGGCGCAGCTCGGGGGGCAGCACCGGCAGCACTTCCATGACCATCCAGTCGGGCTTGATCCCCGATTTCTGGAAGCCCTCGAGCACCTTCAGGCGCTTGGCCAGCTTCTTGATCTTGGCTTCCGAGCCGGTCGCCTCGAGATCCTTGCGCAGCTGCTCGATGTCGCGGTCGATGTTGATCGAACGCAGCAGCTCACGGATGCCTTCGGCACCCATCATCGCGCGGAAGTCGTCGCCGTATTCCTCGGTCTTGGCGAGGAAATCGTCCTCGGTCATGATCTGCGCGCGCTTGAGCGGCGTCATGCCCGGTTCGAGCACCACATAGGCTTCGAAATAGAGCACGCGCTCGATGTCGCGCAGGGTCATGTCCAGGACCATGCCCAGACGCGAGGGCAGCGACTTCAGGAACCAGATGTGCGCGGTCGGCGAGGCCAGCTCGATGTGACCCATCCGCTCGCGACGGACCTTGGCCAGGGTGACCTCGACGCCGCACTTCTCGCAGATGACGCCACGGTGCTTCAGGCGCTTGTACTTGCCGCAAAGACATTCGTAGTCCTTGATCGGACCGAAGATCTTGGCGCAGAAAAGGCCGTCGCGCTCGGGCTTGAACGTGCGGTAGTTGATCGTCTCGGGCTTCTTCACTTCGCCGAACGACCAAGAACGGATCTTGTCGGGCGATGCAAGACCGATCTTGATCGCGTCGAAGTGTTCCTCTTCCTGGACCTGCTTGAACAGATCGAGCAACGCTTTCATGGACTGCTCCTAGATGTCATCGGGCCGGTGTTCACTTGCGCTCGAGATCGATGTCGATGCCCAGCGAGCGGATTTCCTTGACCAGCACATTAAAGGACTCCGGCATGCCGGCATCGATGGTGTGTTCGCCCTTGACCAGGTTCTCGTAAACCTTGGTACGGCCGTTCACGTCATCGGACTTCACGGTCAGCATCTCCGGAAGGGTGTAGGCGGCGCCATAGGCCTCGAGCGCCCAGACTTCCATCTCGCCGAATCGCTGGCCGCCGAACTGCGCCTTGCCGCCCAGCGGCTGCTGGGTGACGAGCGAGTACGGACCGGTCGAGCGGGCGTGCATCTTGTCGTCGACCAGGTGGTGCAGTTTCAGCATGTGCATGTAGCCGACGGTGACGCGGCGATCGAAGGCCTCGCCGGTGCGACCGTCATACAAGGTCACCTGAGTCTTGCTCGGCGTGAAGCCGAGCAGCTTGGTGCGCGCGTCGTCGTCCGGATAGGCGAGGTCGAGCATCTCGCGGATCTCGGGCTCGGTGGCACCGTCGAAGACCGGCGTGGCGAACGGAACGCCGTTGCGCAAGTTACCGGCCAGTTCGATGACTTCGACGTCGGTGAGCGCGTCCAGACCGGCACGCTGACCCGGGTTGTTGTAGATCTTCTGGAGCAGCGCGCGGACCGGCACCGGACCGGCATGGGCCTTGAGCATCTCGCCGATGCGCATGCCGATGCCCTTGGCCGCCCAGCCCAGGTGCGTTTCCAGGATCTGGCCGACGTTCATCCGCGAGGGCACGCCCAGCGGATTGAGCACGATGTCCACCGGCGTGCCGTCGGCCATGTAGGGCATGTCCTCGACCGGGACGATGCGCGACACGACGCCCTTGTTGCCGTGACGGCCGGCCATCTTGTCGCCCGACTGCAGGCGGCGTTTGACCGCCAGGTAAACCTTGACCATCTTCAGCACGCCCGGGGGCAGTTCATCGCCCTGGGTGAGCTTCTTGCGCTTTTCCTCGAAGGCGAGATCGAACTGGTGACGCTTCTGTTCGACCGACTCCTTCAGCGCCTCGAGCTGGTTGGCGGCGGTCTCGTCGGCCAGCCGGATCTCGAACCACTGATAACGGTCGAGATCGGTCAGGTAGTCGGGCGTGATCGCCGCGCCCTTGACCAGCCGCTTGGGGCCGCCATTGGCGATCTTGCCGGCGAGCAGACGCTCGATCCGCGAGAAGGCATCGTTCTCGACGATGCGCAGCTGGTCGTTGAGGTCCTGGCGATAGCGCTTGAGCTCGTCGTCGATGATCGACTGCGCGCGCTTGTCGCGCACGATGCCTTCACGGGTGAAGACCTGGACGTCGATGACCGTGCCGTTCATGCCCGAGGGCACGCGCAGCGAGGTGTCCTTCACATCGGAGGCCTTCTCGCCGAAGATCGCCCGCAGCAGCTTTTCCTCGGGGGTCAGCTGGGTCTCGCCCTTGGGCGTGACCTTGCCGACCAAGGTGTCGCCGGCCAGCACTTCAGCGCCGATGTAGACGATGCCCGACTCGTCCAGACGCGACAGCTGCGACTCGGACAGGTTGGAGATGTCGCGGGTGATGTCCTCGGGCCCGAGCTTGGTGTCGCGCGCCAGCACCGAGAGTTCCTCGATGTGGATCGAGGTGTAGCGATCGTCGGAGACGACGCGCTCGGAGATGAGGATCGAGTCCTCGAAGTTGTAGCCGTTCCAGGGCATGAACGCGACCAGCATGTTCTGGCCGAGCGCGAGTTCGCCCAGGTCGGTCGAGGCGCCGTCGGCGACCACGTCGTCGCGGGCAATGATGTCACCCTTGCGCACCACCGGCCGCTGATTGATGTTCGTGTTCTGGTTGCTGCGGGTGTACTTGATGAGGTTGTAGATGTCGACGCCGACTTCGCCGGACGCCGCTTCCTCGTCGTTGACCCGGATCACGATGCGGTTCGCATCGACATAGTCGACCAGTCCGCCGCGACGGGCGGTGACGACCGTGCCCGAGTCGACCGCGCAGGTGCGCTCGATGCCGGTGCCCACGACCGGCTTTTCGGGCCGCAGGCAGGGAACCGCCTGACGCTGCATGTTCGAGCCCATCAGGGCGCGGTTGGCGTCGTCGTGCTCGAGGAAGGGGATCAGGGAGGCGGCCACCGAGACGATCTGGCTGGGGGCCACGTCCATGTAGGTGACGCGATCGGGCGAGGACAACTGGGTCTCGCCGTTGATCCGCACCGACACGAGTTCGCCGGTGAGGCGGCCGTTTTCGTCCACCGCGGCGTTGGCCTGCGCGATGACGTAGCGGCCTTCCTCGATCGCCGACAGATAGGAGATCTCGGCGGTGACCTGGCTGTCGATCACCTTGCGATACGGCGTCTCGAGGAAGCCGTACTCGTTCAGGCGGGCATACAGGGACAGCGAATTGATCAGGCCGATGTTCGGACCCTCGGGGGTCTCGATCGGGCAGACCCGTCCGTAATGGGTGGGGTGAACGTCGCGAACTTCGAAACCGGCGCGCTCGCGCGTCAGGCCGCCCGGTCCGAGCGCCGAGACCCGCCGCTTGTGCGTGATCTCGGACAGCGGATTGGTCTGGTCCATGAACTGGCTGAGCTGCGACGATCCGAAGAACTCCCGGATCGCCGCCGAAATCGGCTTGCTGTTGATCAGGTCGTGCGGCATCAGGTTTTCGGTCTCGGCCTGGCCCAGACGCTCCTTGACTGCCCGCTCGACCCGCACCAGACCGGCACGGAACTGGTTCTCGGCCAGTTCGCCGACACAGCGCACCCGGCGGTTGCCCAGGTGATCGATGTCGTCGATCTCGCCCTTGCCGTTGCGCAGGTCGACCAGGATCTTGATGACCGCGAGAATGTCGTCGTTCATCAGCGTCATCGGACCGACGAGTTCGTCGCGGCCGACTCGGCGATTGAACTTCATCCGGCCGACCTTCGAGAGATCGTACGCATCTTCACTGTAGAAGAGCCGGTGGAACAGCGCCTCGACCGCGTCTTCGGTGGGCGGTTCGCCAGGGCGCATCATCCGGTAGATGGCGATCCGGGCGGCCGTCTGGTCGGCGGTCTCGTCGACCCGCAGGGTCTGCGCAATGTACGGCCCCTGATCGAGGTCGTTGGTGAACAGGGTGCGGAACTCCTGGACGTTGGCGGTGCGCATCTTGCCGAGCAACTCTTCGGTGAGTTCGTCGTTGGCACGGGCCACGACTTCACCGGTCTCGGCATCGATCACCGCATGGGCCAGCGTGCGACCGAGCAGGTAGTCCTCGGGCACCGAGATACGCTTCATGCCCGCTGCGTCCAGATCGCGGATGTGCTTGGCGTTGATCCGCTTGTCCTTGGCGACGATGACCTTGCCGTCGCGATCGGCGATGTCGAAGCGGGCGATCTCGCCGCGCAGGCGCTCGGGCACCAGTTCGAGCATCGCGCCTTCGGCCATCAGCTGGACGCTGTCGAAGACAAAGAAATGCGCCAGGATCTGTTCCGGCGTCAGGCCGATCGCCTTGAGCAGGATGGTGACCGGCATCTTGCGACGGCGGTCGACACGGAAGTACAGCACGTCCTTGGGGTCGAACTCGAAGTCGAGCCAGGAACCGCGATACGGGATGATCCGGGCCGAGAACAGCAGCTTGCCCGAGCTGTGGGTCTTGCCGCGGTCATGCTCGAAGAACACGCCCGGCGAACGGTGCAGCTGCGAGACGATGACGCGCTCGGTGCCGTTGACGATGAAGGAGCCGGTGGTGGTCATGAGCGGAATCTCGCCCATGTAGACCTCCTGCTCCTTGACCTCCTTGACCGTCGGCTTCACCGCTTCCTTGTCCATGATCACCAGGCGCACCCGCGCGCGCAGCGGCGCACAGAAGGTCAGGCCGCGCTGCTGGCATTCCTTGACGTCGAAGGCCGGGTGGCCCAGCACATAGCTGACGAACTCGAGGCGCGCCATCTGGTTGTGCGAGACGATCGGGAAGATCGAACCGAAGGCGGCCTGCAGGCCCTCGGGCTTGCGCTCGATCGGAACCGAGTGCTCCTGGAGGAAATGCTGGTAGGACTCGAGCTGCGTGGTCAGCAGGTAAGGCACGTCGAGAACGACCGGACGCTTCGCAAAGCTCTTGCGGATGCGCTTTTTCTCGGTGAACGAGTAGGGGGCGGACAGGGTCATGAACACTCCGTGTTGCACGCAGAGACTGGGGGCTGGCGGCGGTTACCCGACGATCGGCGAGCGGTCGTCGGGACGCCTTGCCAGGCCTCAGGCCCCGCAAAGACGCGAAAACCCGGAGCCGCCCTGCCCGATGGCAGGACGGGTTCCGGGTGCTTCTCGGCGAACGAGAGCAATTACTTCAGCTCGACCTTCGCGCCGGCATCTTCCAGTTGCTTTTTCAGGGCCTGAGCGTCGGCCTTGGAAATGCCTTCCTTCACGGCCTTCGGGGCGGCGTCGACCAGGTCCTTGGCTTCTTTCAGACCCAGACCGGTCGCGGCACGAACGACCTTGATGACTTCGACTTTCTTCTCGCCAGTCGCGGCCAGCAGCACGGTGAACTCGGTCTGCTCTTCGACAGCGGCGGCGGCAGCGGCGGGCGCGGCCGACACGGCGACGGCGGCGGCGGCAGCCGACACGCCGAATTTCTCTTCCATCATCTTGATCAGTTCGGACAGATCAAGAACGGTCATGCCGGCGACGGCGTCGAGAATTTCCTGTTTGCTAAGTGCCATTTTCAAACTCCTGTATTTTTCAAGAACGGTTTGCGTGTATCTGGAAGTCGTGACGCGCGGCAGCCGAAGACAATCACCCGATCAGGCGGCGGTCTCGGTCTGCTGCTTCTCGATCGCGGCCAGGGTGCGGACGAAACGGCCCGGCACCTCGTTGAGCGTGCGAACGAAAGTGGCCACCGGTGCCTGCATCGTGCCAAGCAGCTTGGCGAGCAGCTCATCGCGGCTGGGCAACGCGGCCAGTGCCTTGACGGCGGCGGCATCCATGACGAAATTCGGCATGGCGCCGGCCTTCACGACCAGCTTGTCGTTGCTCTTGGCGAAATCGCTGAGCACCTTGGCGCACGCGACCGGATCGTCGGCGATGCCATAGAGGAGCGGTCCGACCAGATGGTTGGACAGACCCTCGTACGACGTGCCAGCGAGCGCCCGGCGCGCCAGCGTGTTCTTCAGAACACGCAGGTGAACGCCCTGGCTGCGAGCCTGCTTGCGCAGGACGGTGATCGCCTGAACTCCCAGACCACGGTATTCGGCAACGATGATGACGCCCGCAGCGGCTACCTTGCCGCTGATGTCGTCAACCACTGCCGCCTTTTCAGTGCGGTTAAGACCCATGGTCCAGCTCCTGTGAAAGGCACTTCGGCTTGCGCCTGGGTGCCTGCCTGTTTACGGCGACCGAGCTTTCGTTCTGCGACTGCATTCGCCACTGACGAACCGCTGCAAACCGTTTCGGGACCGCCATCTGCGCCGGGTGAGGGCATGACTGGCATGCCCTCGTTTAAGGTGCCCGATCAGGTGTCCGGATGACCGGTCACTCGATCTGCGCCCCCTGCGGTCTTTGACAACCCGTCGGAACCGTTCGGTGGGCGCAGGACTGCCGCGCCGCCCGACCGGTTCCGCCGGCCCAAAGTTCCTTCTTGTTCCGGATCAGTTCGACGCGGCGGAGAACGCCGCGGTATCGACCCGGACACCAATGCCCATCGTGCTGGAGACCGCCACCTTGCGCAGGTAGATGCCCTTGGACGACGCCGGCTTGGCGCGGTTCAGGGCTTCGATCAGCGCGCGCAGGTTGACCTCGAGCTTGTCGGCGCCAAACGAGGCACGGCCGATGCCGGCGTGGATGATCCCGCCCTTGTCGGTGCGGTACTGGACCTGACCGGCCTTGGCGTTGCGCACCGCGGTGACCACATCGGGCGTGACCGTGCCGACCTTCGGATTCGGCATCAGGCCACGCGGACCGAGGATCTGGCCCAGCGTGCCCACGATGCGCATCGCATCGGGGGTGGCGATGACGATGTCGAAGTTCAGGTTGCCCGCCTTCACCTGCTCGGCGAGGTCTTCCATGCCGACGATGTCGGCGCCGGCGGCTTTCGCTTCTTCGGCCTTGGCGCCCTGGGTGAACACCGCAACACGGACTGTCTTGCCAGTGCCCGAGGGCATCACCACCGAGCCGCGAACGACCTGGTCGGATTTCTTGGCGTCGACGCCGAGCTGCACGGCGACGTCGATGGATTCATCGAACTTGGCGGTGGCGCATTCCTTGACCAGCGCCAGGGCTTGCGCCAGGGGCAGGGGCTTGGTGCGATCGACGCGCTGCGACAGCGCCTTGGCGCGTTTTGAAATCTTGGCCATTTAGAGACCCTCCACGGTAATGCCCATGCTGCGCGCGGAACCGGCGATCGTGCGCACGGCGGCATCGAGATCGGCGGCGGTGAGGTCGGGCATCTTGGCCTTGGCGATGTCTTCCGCCTGGGCACGGGTGATCTTGCCGACCTTGTCGGAATGCGGACGGGGCGAACCCTTGTCGATCTTGGCTGCCTTCTTGATGAGCACCGTCGCGGGCGGCGTCTTCATGATGAAGGTGAAGCTCTTGTCCGCGTAAGCGGTGATCACCACCGGGATGGGCAGGCCGGGCTCGAGACCCTGGGTCTGGGCATTGAATGCCTTGCAGAACTCCATGATGTTCAGGCCGCGCTGGCCGAGGGCCGGGCCGATCGGGGGTGCGGGGTTGGCTTTGCCTGCAGGAACCTGCAGTTTCACAAAGCCGACGATCTTCTTCGCCATGAGGCTGCTCCTGGGTTGAGTTCAAACGCGCCTTCGGGTCACCCCTACCAACGCTCCTCGTTTCGGCATCCGCCCGCGGGGGACGGCGCCATCGATCGCCGGACGTGACGCCCGGCGGGTATTCAGACTTTCTCGACCTGCGCGAACTCGAGTTCGACCGGGGTGGCCCGGCCAAAAATGGTGACCGACACCCGAACGCGACTCTTGTCGTAATTGACTTCCTCGACGTTGCCGTTGAAGTCGGTGAAGGGCCCGTCCTTGACCCGCACCATTTCGCCGATCTCGAACAGCACCTTGGGCTTGGGCTTTTCAACGCCCTCCTGCATCTGGGCCATGATCTTGGCGACCTCCTTCTCGGAGATCGGCGCCGGCTTGTTGCCGTGTCCGCCGACGAAGCCGGTGACCTTGTTCGTGCTCTTGACGAGGTGCCAGGTGAGATCGGTCATGTCCATTTCGACAAAGACATAACCGGGGAAGAAACGGCGCTCGGTGATCGCGCGCTGGCCGTTCTTCATCTCGACGACCTCTTCGGTCGGAACGAGGATCTTGCCGAACTGCTCCTGCATGCCGGCGCGCTCGACGCGCTCCTGCAAGGCACGCGCCACGCTTTTTTCCATGCCCGAATAGGCATGAACAACATACCAGCGCTTGGTCATTTACTTCTTCCAGCCCAGGATGAGGTCGTAGAGAACCCATTCGAGCGATTTGTCGACCAGCCACAGAAACAGCGCCATGGCGAGAACGAAAGCGAAAACAATGAGCGTGACCTGCGTGGTTTCCTTGCGCTCGGGCCAGGTGACGCGACGGGTCTCCGCCCAGGAATCCTTGGCGAACGCGAAAAACTGCTGGCCGGGGCCAGAAAACCAGGCGATGGCAGCGCCCACCCCGAGACCCGCGATGAAAACCGCAATCCGGGCGATGGCCGGCTGGCCGGACAGCAGGTAGAACCCGACCACACCAGCCAGCACGGCGACGACCGCCAACACCACCTTGAGGCGGTCGGCGCCCGAGGTCACCACTTCGACGTTCTGATTAGCCATGCGGTCAGTACTAGCCTGGACAAGCCGGGTTACGGGCGCCAATGAAATTGGCAGGGGCAGAGGGAATCGAACCCCCAACCTTCGGTTTTGGAGACCGACGCTCTGCCAGTTGAGCTATGCCCCTACGCCTCGAACCCGGTACACCAATGAGAGATCAGGCGAGAATCTTGGCGACGACGCCGGCGCCCACGGTGCGGCCACCTTCGCGAATCGCGAAACGCAGTCCCTGCTCCATCGCGATCGGCGCAATCAGCGCCACCGTCATCTGCACGTTGTCGCCGGGCATCACCATC
>CAIZNI010000044.1 GCA_903934295.1 uncultured beta proteobacterium | reverse complement strand
GGCCGGCGCCGCGGGTGCCGCCGCCTGGCGCGGCGCGCGCTTGGCGGCCTGCAGTGGCGCCAGCGCCAGCAGGCCGGCCAGTGCCAGCACGGTAAACGCCAGTCGGCGCAGACCGGGTCCGGCGAGGGACCTCCGGCGGGAATCAGTCTGTTTCATGGGGCGCACCGAATCCGGCCATGACGATCCGCTTGAGCAGCGGCAGTCGGCGATGAAAGAAATGATCGGCGCCGGGGATCACCACGATCGGCAATTCCTGTGGCCGGGCCCAGTCGAAGACGGCCGACAGCGGCACGACATCGTCGAGTTCGCCGTGGATGACCAGGGTGTCCGCGGGGACCGGTGCCAGGGGAAAACGCGAGACCGCCGGTCCGACGAACACCAGCCGCGAGGCGGGCGCGCCGGCCTCGCGCAGGCGCTGGGCGACCTGCGACTGCACGAACGTGCCGAAGGAAAAGCCGGCCAGCACCAGTGGCAGGCCGGGATGGCCTTCGTCGGCGGCGCGCGCGCGGGCCGCCTCGACCACCCGCAGCAGGTCGTCGGTTTCGCCGCGCCCTTCGTCATGGGTGCCGCCGGATTCACCGACGCCGCGGAAATCGGGCCGCCAGCAGACATGACCGAGCGCGAGCAGGGCGCGCGCCAGGGTCTGCACCACCTTGTTGTCGCGGGTGCCGCCGAACAGCGGATGCGGATGGGCGATGACGGCCAGACCCTGCGGCATGCCGGCGGGGGAGTCGAGCGCGACGTCGATCGCGCCCGCTGCGCCCGCCAGGCTCAGGTGCCGGGTGGCCGAATTCATTCGAGCCGCAGGCGCTCGACCGGTACGCCCTTGACCAGGTGGGAGTCGATGATCTCGTCGATGTCCTGGCGATCGATGAAGGTGTACCAGATCGCTTCCGGGTAGACGACGGCGACCGGGCCGAGCTCGCAGCGGTCCAGGCAGCCGGCCTTGTTGATCCGCACCTTGCCCTCGCCCGACAGGCCGAGCGCCTTGACCCGCTGCTTGGCATAGCCCTGCAGCGCCTCGGCATCGTGGTCGGCGCAGCAGGCGCGGCCGCCTTCGCGGCGGTTCAGGCAGAAGAAGACGTGTCGTTCGAAGTGGCTCATGCGAAGTGGCTCATGCGAAGGGTCTCATCAGGTGGGCTCGATTATAGGGTGGGTCCGGCGCAGCCTCAGGAGGCGTTGCGCGCACCAGAGCATCGTCGCATAGGGCCAGACGGTGGCGGCCCCGCGCAGCAGTCCGTCGAGGTTTCTCCAGCTGCCCGACTCGCGGCCGGTCAGCACGCTCGCGTAGTAGATGTCGAAGGGGTAGAGGGTGGTCAGCAGGCTGGCCAGCGCGAGCGCGCCGATCGCGATCCGCAGCCGCGTCACCCGTCGTGCGGCCGCCAGCAGGGCCAGCACCACCGCGCCGATCAGCAGACCCCCCTGGGCGCCCGCAGTGAGCCAGGCCAGCGCCTTGTCCGGGCCGAAGACCACCGCGCCGGCCACCGTCTTGATCGCCGCGGCCGCGAGCAGCAGCAAGGCGGTGACGCCGGCGCGCGGCGCGCGCGTGGGCAGCACTTCGCGCACCACCAGACCCACCCCGACCACCGCCATTGCCACCCCCAGCGCCTCGGCGAACACCGTGTGGACCGCGTCGAGCCGCCAGTCGGCGCCGCTGGCCCCCGGGTCGGCCAGCCGGGCCAGCCAGACGATCGCCCCGAGGATGTCGCCGCAGCCAAACAGCAGCCGCTGCGAGGGCCACTGGATCAGCAGCCACACGCCCAGCAGCAGGGTGCCGATCGCGCTGTCGGTCCGGTTGATGGCAATGCGCTGCTCGAGCGCGCGCTGGCTGGCCGCCGTCAGCCGCTCCCCCGGGCTGGCCAGCAGCGCGCCGAGCAGGGCGCCCGCGGAATTGGCCAGCCAGTCCAGCCGCGAGGGCACCCGGTTGGGCAGCAGGCTTTGCAGCGCTTCCAGGGAAACGGCCGCGCCGCTGCAGGCCAGTACCGCCAGCGGCAGGGCCAGCGCTGCCAGGCGGCCCTGGCGCAACAGCATCGCGACGAGCAGCCCGCCGGGCAGGTAGACCGCGATGTTGAAGACCACATCGAAGACGGTCCACCAGCGCGGCCACGGGTCGAACAGGAATCCGAGCATCGGCACGCCGGCCGAACGCCATCCCGACAGCGGATACAGACTCCCGCAGATCAGGGCGATGCCGTAGACGGCCAGGGTGGCGTGCGGCAGTCGCGAGGAGCGGCTGGACGGATCGGTCGTCATGGTGGTCCGCACGAGGGTACAGGATATGATTGACCGGTGGATCGCCCGCCTGTCCCCCCGGTTGCGCCCGACCGCGACGCCTCGTCGCCGACGGTCGCCGACGACCTCGACCCCGTGCTGATCGCGCGGGTCGCAGGGCTGGCGCCCGATCGCGTCGATGTCCTCGAATCGGTGGGCTCGACCAACCAGTGGCTGCTGCAGATGCCCTGGGACTCACCGGCGGCCGGGCCGCGCCTGGCGCTGGCGCGCCGCCAGACCGCGGGGCGTGGCCGTCGCGGGCGGGTCTGGCTCAGCGGTGGCGCCGAATCCCTGACTTTCTCCATCGCGCTGGAAGCGCGCATGCCCGATGCCGCGGCGCGGTTGTCCGGGCTGTCGGTCATCACCGGGGTGGCGATCGCCGAACGACTGGCGCTGCTCACCGATGGACTGGGCCTGAAGTGGCCCAACGACCTGATGCGCCACGGCCTCAAGGTGGCTGGCCTGCTGCTCGAATCGCGGCTGCAGGCCGATCGGGTGCGCATCGTCGCCGGACTGGGCCTGAACCTGCTGCCGGCTCCCGATCGGCTCGCGACGGTCGGTCAGCCGGCCGGCAGCCTCTTCGACGATCCGGCGCGACTGCCCGGGCGCGGCTGGCTGGCCGGCGAGCTCGGGCGTCTGATGATCGACGCGGCACTCGGTCGCACCGATCCGGCGCGTCTGGCGGGCGGGGCCGACGCCTCGCCGATTGCCTCGCTGCCGGTTCGCTGGTCGCGCTTCGACACGCTTGCCGGCGCCGATGTCGCGATCGTCTTCGACGGTGTGGCCATTCGCACCGGCGTCGCCGCGGGCATCGATGCCGATGGCGCGCTGCTGCTGCGCAGTGCTGACGGCGAGCATCGCATCAGTGTGGGCGAGGTGTCGTTGCGGCGCCAGGCGCCGGTGATGCCGCCGGACGCCGGCGGGCCGACATGATCCGCCTGCTGCTGCTCGCGCTGGTGCTGGCGAATCTGCTGGCCTTCGCGCTCTGGTCGGGCCTGCTGGAGCGCTCCGGGCTGCTGGCGCTGCTGCCGGGCGGTGCCGAGCCGCAGCGTCTGGCCCAGCAGGTGGCGCCGGAGCGTCTGAAGGTCATTGCACCCGGCGCCCGGCCGGCGTCACCCGCGACGGCCGATCCGGGTGCGCCGGCGGGCCCGGGCCCGGTGGTGGGGCCGGTGACGTCCTGCGTCGAGGCCGGGCCGCTGGAAGAAGCGGTGGTCGAGCGCCTGCGCGACTGGGTGAGCGCGCCGGGCGAGGGCCTGCAGGCCGGCATCGCGCGTCGACCGGATGCGCCGTCGTTCATGGTCTATCTGGCGCCCGCGGCCAGCGCGGCCGAGTCTGGCAGTCGCCTCGAGCGGCTGCGTGGCCTCGGCGTGACCGATCTGTCGCCGATCGCCGAGGGGCCCTTGAAACGCGGCGTCTCGCTGGGCGTGTTTCGAATCGAGGAAGGCGCGCGTGCGCGCCGCGAGGCGCTGGTGGCGCAAGGCGTCGAGGGCGTGATGATCGGGCCCGGCCCGCTGGGCGCCGAGCGCGCCTGGGCATGGCTGCGCCGCGCCGTTGATCTGACCGACGAGCGCTGGGTGCAGGCGCGCGCACAATTGCAGTCGCTGGCCGGTCAAGCCCCGGCCGACTGCGCGAAACCGCCCGCCTGATTCCCTTGCTGAGGCCGCCATGACGAGACGCCTGCCGATGATCTGCCTGGTCGCCGCCCTGGCGGCTGTCGCTTTTCCGATGCGACCCGCGCTGGCCCAGGCGCCTCGACCCGGGGACGCCACCGGCGCGCCGCCGGTTCCTGCGCGCGGGCATGACAAAGTCTGGTCCACCCAGCCGCGCTCCGATCCGGTTCAGGCACCGGCGCCCGGGGGGGTGGTGGTGATGACGCCCAATGTCGTCCTCGGATGGGGCGGCCTGCCGCCCGGCGGACCGGGGCCGCGCCCGGTGCCCGGGATGCCGGGCTGGGGACCCCCGGCCGGCGGGCCGGCAATGCCCCTGCCGGGCGGGCCGTCAATGCCCGTCCCCGGCGGGCCGCCAATGCCCCTCCCCGGCGGGCCGCCAATGCCGGCCCCCGCCGGGCCGGGCGCCATGCCGGTCCCCGGTCCCGGGGGCGCCGGACCGGTGGTCCTGCCGGGCCGCGAGCACGGTCGGTATCGGCCGCTCCCGCCCGCACCGCCCGCCGCGGGCCCCGGCACGCTGCACACCTGGCGATCGCCATGACCGGCGCGGTGAATGTCTTCACTTACGGCTCGCTGATGTATGACGCGGTCTGGGGCCGGCTGGCCGACGCGCGTCATCGCTCGGTGGCCGCGGTGATCGACGGCCATCGCCGTTTCGCGGTGGCCGGTGAAACCTATCCCGCGCTCATCGAGGCGCCCGGTCATCGGGTGGCGGGGCGCTTGTGGCTGGCGGTGGGCCCGGCCGATGTCGACCGTCTGGATCGGTTCGAGGGGGCTGATTACCGGCGATGCCGGGTGATGGTCACTGTCGACCCGGCGGTTGACCCGAGCGGCCGGATCGAGGCCCAGTGCTACTTGTGGCTCGACGCTTCGCGGTTGCTGCCGGTCGACTGGGATGTCGCGGCATTCGAGCGCGATCATCTCGCGGGGTTTGCGCAGCGCCACGGGGCTGGTGATGAGCCGTTTGGTGACGATCCGGCCCGCACCGAACCGGTGCCGGGGGTTTCCCCGCGCGACTGAACGCTTGGGCGCTCAGCCCGCGCCGCGAATCCGGGCCAGGGTCTCGGTGGTCGAGCGTTCGTGCTGGAACGCGATCGAATGCACCTGACCGCCCCACCCGCGCACCGCCTCGGCGCCGACGATCCGGTCCACCGGCCAGTCGCCGCCCTTCACCAGCACCTCGGGACACGCGGCCAGGATCAGCGCCAGCGGCGTGTCGTCGCTGAACCAGGTCACCAGATCGACCGAGGCCAGCGCGGCCAGCACCGCCATCCGGTCCTCGCAGCGGTTCACCGGCCGATCGCTGCCCTTGCCCAGACGGCGCACCGAGGCGTCGTCATTGACGGCCACGATCAGGCTCGCCCCCAGGGCGCGCGCCTGCGCCAGATAGGTCACATGACCGCGGTGCAGCAGGTCGAAGACCCCGTTGGTGAACACGCGCGGATGTGGCAGGCGCGCAGCCGCCTGCGCCAGGTCGGCGGGCGCCACGATGCGCCGCTCGAAAGACGGCGTCGCCTGGTCGTCCCGCGCCCGGGGTGTGTCGTCGGGCATGCCGGCAGGCGGAATCAGGGCGCTGCCGCCGCGACCCGGCTGTTGAGTTCGCGCCGGTAGCGGTTCAGGTCCTGCACCGTCTTGAAGCTGTGCTCGAACAGCAGGGACAGGTTGTGCAGGATGCGTTCCATCACCTTGCTCTCCCAGACGGCGTCGAAGCGGATCTGCTCGTCGAGCCAGCGCTCGAGCCAGGCGGGCTCGGGCAGGCGGCTTTGCACCGTGTCGTTGGGGAACAGCGACTTGTTCACATGCAGGTTCGTCGGGTGCAGCGCCTGCTCGGTTCGCCGGGCGCTGGCCATCAGCACGCCGATCCGGGCGAAGGCCGCGCGCGCGTTGTCGCCGAAGCGCCCGATCGCCCGCTTCATGTATTGCAGGTAGGCGCCGCCATGACGCGCCTCATCGCGCGAGATGATGGTGTAGATCTGCTTGATCACCGGCTCGCTGTGCCAGTCGGCCGCGCAGCGGTACCAGTGGTTGAGGCGGATCTCGCCGCAGAAATGCAGCATCAGCGTCTCGAGCGCCGGCGCCGGATCGAACTCGAAGCGCACCGCGTGCAGTTCCTCCTCGGTGGGCAGCAGGTCGGGGCGGAAACGGCGCAGGTACTCCATCAGCACCAGCGCATGCTTTTGTTCCTCGTAGAACCAGACCGACATGAAAGCCGAGAAATCGCTGTCGTCGCGGTTGTCGCGCAGGAACATCTCGGTGGCCGGCAGCGCGGCCCACTCGGTGATGGCATTCATCTTGATGGTCTGCGCCTGCTCGTCGGTGAGCAGGGAGGCCTCGAAGCGCTCCCAGGGGATGTCGGTATCGAGATCCCAGCGCACGCGCTCGAAAGTCTTGAACAATTCAGGGTAAAGCATGCGAGCGTCCTGAGAGTTAGCGCTCTATTGTATCAATGCTCCCGGCCGCCGGCGCAGCCCCCTGACGCCTGAGCCAGCGCATCAGCGGACCGATCAGGGGAAGCTTTCCATAAAGCTCCTCGCCGGTGTCCCAGTAGTCGCGGTGCCACTCGATTCTTCCCTGGTCGTCCAGGCGCAGATGGCTCGCCCCGCGCACCGTCAGGGTCGCGCCGCCGGTGCGCTGGAAAATGAAGTCCCAGGTGAGGAAGACTTCCCGTTCGCCGCCGACGCAGTCGTGGACCACGAAGCGCGGATCGCGGACCTGCTCGAACATGTGGCTGAAGATCCGGCCGATTGCCGCACTGCCGCGCACCTCGTTGAATGGATCCTTGAACCAGGCCTGGGGAGAATAGATCTCGCCGATTCGCGCGATGTCCGCCGGGCAGATCCCCTCGAAGAAATCGATGATCGCCTGCAGCGCCGGCGTGCGGCCCGCCTGATCCGTCCGGCTCATCGGGGGTTTTCGGTCGGGCGGGCCGCGGTCGTGTCGCTGCTGGCCGTGATGCGCCGGATCAGCGCGAAGTACCACCGGTGGGGCAGCAGCCGGGCGAGTTTCATCAGGCCGGTGAAGCGGCGCGGGAAATGGGTCTCGAACTCGCCGCGCTCGAAGCCCGCCAGCATTCGCAGCGCGGCCTCATGCGCCGGGATCAGTGCCGGCATCTCGAAGTCGTTGAGCGCGGTCAGCGGCGTTTCGACGAAGCCGGGGCTGATCAGGTGCACGCCCACGCCCAGCGGGTGCAGGTCGAAATACAGCGACTGCGCCAGGTTCATCAGCGCGGCCTTGGTCGGCCCGTAGACCAGCGACATCGGCAGCCCGCTGTAGCCGGCCACGCTCGAGACGATGGCCAGGGCGCCGCTGCGCTGCGCGATCAGCACCGGCAGGGTGGCGGCCAGACCGTTGAGCACGCCCCCGAGATTGATCCGGACGAGATCGCCGGCACGGGCGAGATCGAAGTCACCGGCGCGCATCGGCTGGTAGGTGCCGGCCACCCAGACCACCAGGTCGACGCCCTGCCAGCGATCGAGCAGCGCCTGCATCGCGTTGCTCACCGAGGCGGGTTCGGTCACGTCCAGGGGCAGGACCAGGGCGGCGCCGGCGTCGGCCGCCGGCCCGGCGAGTTCACGCAGCGGCGCTTCGCGGCGCGCCGACAGCGCGACCCGGGCGCCGCGGGTCAGCAGTTCGCGGGCGAGCGCCGCGCCGATGCCGCTCGAGGCGCCGACGATCCAGACCCGCCGGCCGCGCCAGTCGCGCACGCGCGGATTCAGGGGAGCGAACATGGGCATCCTCAGCGTCGCGACATCGACAGGGTGACCTCGCCCAGCCGCAGTCCGAATTTGCTCATCGTGGCGCGGTTGAGCAGCACGCGGTCGTCGATCAGGAACATCCAGTCGTCGAAGTCGACATGCCAGACACGGCCATCGACCGGCAGCGCCATCGTGTAGCGCCAGCGCAGGGCGTTGCCCACCGCGACGCCCTCGGCCTGCCCGACCACGTCGTCGGCGGTGCCGCTGAAGCGTCCGGGGGCCGCCTGGCGAAGCGTCCATACCCGACGCTGGCGCTCGCCGTCGGACCAGACGAACGCTTCGTCGAGGGTGCCGGTGTCGCCCTGCCAGCCGGCCTGGATCACCACGGTGAAGCGGCGCAGCACCTTGCCGCTGCGGTCCTGGAACATGCCCCAGCCGTCGATCGTGCCGTCGAAGTAGCGCTTGAGATCGAGGATCGGTTTCTGGTCGCTGTAGACGACCGGCTCGACCGCCGCGCAGCCGGACAGACCGGCGGCCACCGGCAGGCTGGCGGCCGCCAGCAGGGCGCGACGTCGGGTGAGGTCGGGTGCGTTCATGGCGTGGCCTTGTTCAGGGTGGGAGAGTCTCGCGAAACCGACTCGGGCAGCGGTGCCAGCAGCACGATCATTCCGGCGGCCAGTTTCAGGGCGCTGGGAATCGCGGCGTAGGTCAGCGTCAGTGCCAGTGTGCCGCCGCCCTGGCCCGGCTGGTAGCCCAGCATGGCCAGCAGCGGCAGTGCGATGCCCGCGGCCAGCGCCAGGTTCATCTTGGTGGCCAGGCTCCACAGGCCGAAGTAGGCGCCCTCGCGCCGGCCGGTGTGTCCGGCGTCGGCGATCAGCGCCGCCAGCAGTGCCGGCGGCATCACCAGATCGCTGCCCAGCGCCAGCCCGGTCAGCACGCAGACCATCCCGAAGGCCAGCGTGTCGCCGCGGCCCAGGCTGAGCGCCCACATGAAGGCCAGCACCGCGAAGGCCATGCCCAGCAGCCAGGCGTTGCGCAGGCCGTGGCGGCGCGCGATGCGCATCCACAGCGGCATGCCCAGGGCACCGGCCAGAAAATAGGCGACCAGCAGCAGCGAGGTGGTCTGTTCATCGGCGCCCAGCACATCACGGGTGAAGAAGAGCACCAGGGTGGCCGGGATCGCGGTGGCCACGCCGTTCAGCACGAAGGCCGCCAGCAGCCATCGGAACAGCCGGTTGCCCAGCACCTGACGCCAGGCGGCGAAGGCGTCGGCCAGGGCGCCGCGCCCGGCCGGTGCGGACGGCGAGTCCGGCCCGGGCACCGCCACCCCCACCGGAGTCGGCGCGTGCTGCATCATCCACCGCGCCAGCACCGACAGCAACGCGAAGCACAGCACCAGTTTTCCGGTGTGCTCGGGTGCCAGCAGGGCCGAGGCGAGGAGCACGCCGGCAAGCCCGAATCCCTCGCGTATCCCGGTCACCCGCGCCCGCTGCGACGGGGTCTCGCCGATGCCTGCGCCCCACGACTGGTAGGCAATCGACACCACGGAGTACGCCAGATAGGTCATCACCGAGGTGACCGCCAGCCAGGCCGCCGCGGCCGTGCCGGTGACCGGCGGCAGGAACATGCCGGCAAAGCCGATCGCGAGCAGTGGCAGCGCCAGACTGATCCAGCGCCGCTCGTCGTGGTGGGCGCGGTGGCGGTCGATCTGGGTGCCGATCAGCGGATCGGCGAAGGCGTCGAGCAGGCGGGTGGCGAACAGCACCGCGCCGATCAGCGCCAGATCGAGGCCTTGCGAGCGGTGGTAGAACGCCGGCAGCAGCACGAACAGCGGCAGCTCGACCAGCGCCAGCGGCGCTCGCAGGGTGCCGTAGGCAGCCAGGGTGCGCCAGCCCGGCGCGCGGCGGTCAGTCATCGCGGCCGGCTACCGGGCCACCGCCTGCCCGGGGTCCCGGCCGGGGTTGCGCAGCAGCTCCCGTCGCAGATCGGGGACCACGGTGCGCGGATCGAGCCAGATGCCGAAGAACGCCTCGCCGAACTGGCGGTCCTCGATCCGACCGATCCGGGTGTCGTTGCGATAGAAGAGCACCCGCCGGTCGGCCTGGTGGATGCCGGTTAGGCGGTCGCCGGCGACCACATCGGGAAAGAGCGCGCGCATCGTTTGCAGCCACGCGGCGCGCAGGGACTCGGTGCCGAAACCCATCCGCGTCATTTCCTTGGCGCTGGCCTGGGCGATGTCCTCACCCTGCAACTGGCGCGCGTAACGCAGTTCCAGCGCGAAGGCGGAGCCGCTGTAGCGCGCCGGATCGATCCCTTCGGCCGGCACGAAGAGCCGCGCGTCGTAGACATGGAATCCGTACCAGCGCAGCCGGCCTTCACCGGCCAGCCGGGGCCGGGTCAGCGCTTCGGTGATCGACGACGGGATCGAGCCCGCGGCGCCAGGCGACTCGGGCGCCGGCGTCTGGTTGGCCAGCGCCGGCGAGCACGCGAGCCCGGCCAGGGCCAGCGTCAGGCGTCGGCGTGTCGTCACGGGCGCGCTCATCGGTGCACCAGCGTGAACTGGACGACATCGGTGCTGCGCTGGCGGAAGGCCGCCTCGCAGTAGGCCAGGTAGAACTCCCAGGTCCGGATGAATCGTTCATCGAAGCCCTGCGTGCGAACCGCCGCCAGTTGTGCCATGAAGACCTCCCGCCAGCGCGCCAGCGTGATCGCGTAGTCGCCGCCGAATTCGAACCGGTCGGTGACCGTCAGACCGGCGCGCCGGGCCTGGGCCTCGAACACCGCCGGCGAGGGCAGCATGCCGCCCGGGAACACGTACTGCTGAATGAAGTCGGTGCCGCGCCGGTAGCGCTCGAACAGCCGGTCGTCGATCACGATGGTCTGCACCACCGCCCGTCCGCCCGGCGCCAGTGTGCGCTTGAGGGTGTCGAAATACTGCGGCCAGTAGGCCTCGCCCACCGCCTCGAACATCTCGATCGACACGATGCCGTCGTACTGGCCGCGCTCATCGCGATAGTCCTGCAGCACGCATTGCGCGCGCTCGCCCAGCCCGGCCTGCGCCAGCCGTTGCTGCGCGAAGTCGAGCTGCTCGGTCGACAGGGTGAGCCCCTTGACCGCGAGTCCGTCGCGACCGGCCTGCTCGGCGAATCCGCCCCAGCCGCAGCCGATCTCCAGCACCCGGGCGCCGGGGGCCAGCGCCAGTTGTTCCAGGATGCGCCGGTACTTGGCCGATTGCGCCTGCGCCAGCGGCAGTGCGGCGTCACCGCCGAACAGCGCGCTCGAGTAGGTCATCGTGTCGTCGAGCCAGAGCCGGTAGAACGCATTGCCCAGGTCGTAGTGGGCATGGATGTTGCGCCGTGATCCGGACCGGGTGTTGCGGTTGAGCAGATGGCGCAGCCGGTCGATGAAACGCATCAGCCCGTGACCGTAGACCGCCTTGTCGAGCACCGCCCGGTTGGCCACCAGCAGGTCGATCACCTCGATCAGCCGCTCGCTGTGCCAGTCGCCGGCGATCCAGGCCTCGGCCAGGCCGACGTCGCCCCGCGCGATCACCGCCTCGAGCGGCTTCCAGTTGCGCAGGTGGAACTGGGCCGCGTGCTCGCCGTGGCCGAAGCTCAGGGTCTGGCCATCGGGCAGCGTGAGCAGCAGGCGGCCGTGGGTCAGGCGCTGAAGCAGGCCGAACACCAGACGCGCCTTGCGCGGCAGCCCGGAGGGCAGCGTCAGCAAGGGGGTCGGACGCGGATGGCTCGCGGAATCGGCGGAGGGCATTGCTCGGGAACTGGCTACGGTCATGGCGATCCGCGGGTGACGAAGCGCGCGGGCGGCGCGGGTTTGGGCTGGAAGGGCACCCGTCTGAGGAACAGGCGCATCGCCTGCCAGTGGATCCGGGCGATGACGCCCAGCGTGAACAGCGGATAGCCCAGCAGCGCCCGGACGCAATTCTGCCTCGACAGCGCCTGCAGATCGCCCGATAGGCTGGTGATCAGCAGGGGTCCTTGCTCGTCATGGTGTTCGACCCGGGCCACCGTGCGCGCGGCCGTGTCCAGAAACCGGAACCGGTAGATGCCCTTGACCTCGCAGAAGGGCGAGACATGGAAGACCTTGTCGGCCTGCAGCGTCTGGCCCTGGCGCAGCGGCGCGCCGGCGGGGTCGGTCAGCAGGTAGCAGTGACGCTCGCCGAAGGTGTTGTTCACCTCGGCGACGATGGCGCTCAGTGCGCCGTCCGGTCGGTGGCAGTACCAGAAGCTGACCGGCTTGAAGGCGTAGCCCAGCACCCGCGGGAAGGTGTGCAGCCAGAGCTCGCCGTCGGCGCTGATGCCGGCCTGTGCGAGCAGCCCGCGCAGCCATGCGGCGCTGTTGCCCTGGCCGTCGCCGTGATCGGACTCGTGAAACGACAGCAGTCCCCGCCGGTTCAGGCCGAACAGGCGCGTACCGGTGGGTGCGCCGTCGAGCCGATGGGCCGGCACCCGCACGAAGAAGGCGGGGTAATCGAAGCGATGCAGCGCCGGCCGCAGGCGCTGGTGGCGCACCTGGCCGAAGACCAGGCGCCAGCCGGTGTCTGCGGCGGGCGCGCGCGTCACGCTCGCGGCACGGGTCGTGTCCCCGGCGGTCGCGTGATGGCCGGGTGTCATGCCGCGGCCCGTTCGCCCGCTGCCCGCTCGAGCAGGCGGGCGGCCACGCGCAGGCCGGAATTCAGCCCGTCCTCGTGGAAGCCGTAACCGGTCCAGGCCCCGGCGAACCAGGTGCTGCGGCTGCCCTGGATCGCGTCCAGCCCGCGCTGGGCCGGCACCGCCCGCTGGTCGAAGATCGGGTGTTCGTATTCGAACACCGCCAGCGTCTGGTCGGGATCCGGTTCGAACAGGGGGTTCAGGCTGAGCAGCACCGGCCGCTCGAACGGCAGCGGCTGCAGCCGGTTCAGCCAGTAGGTGACCGAGACGCTCGGCGCGGTGGTGTCGCCGTCGCTCAGGTAGTTCCAGGCGGCCCAGGCCTTGCGCCGGCGCGGCATCAGGCGCTCGTCGGTGTGCAGCCAGGCGCGGTTGGGCTGATACGGGATGGCCGCCAGGATCGCCTTCTCGTCGGCGTGGAGGTCGCTGAGCAGCGCCATCGCCTGATCGCTGTGGCAGGCGAGGATGACCTGATCGAAGGTTTCGCTGCCGCTCGGGCTGGTCAGCACGACGCCGGCGTTGCCCTGGTCGCCCAGGCGCCGCAGCGCGGTCACCGGCTCGCCGGTTCGCACATCGCTCAGCCGCTCGCGGATGCGCGCCACGTATTCGCGCGAACCGCCGCGCACCGTGCGCCACTGCGGTCGGTTGGTCACCGCCAGCAGCCCGTGGTTGTGAAAGAAGCGGGCGAAGCTTCCCATGGGGAATGTCAGCATCGTCGCCATCGGGCATGACCAGATCGCCGCCGCCATCGGCAGCAGGTAGCCGTCGCGAAACGGCGCGCTGTAGCGGTTTTCCGCCAGGAATTCCCCCAGCGACTGGTTCAGCGCCGGCGCCGATTCGCCCCGGCCCGCCTGTTCGGCGAGCGCGGTGGCCTGGCGGTTGAAGCGCGCGATGTCGGCCAGCATCCGCCAGAAGCCCGGGCGCAGCAGGTTGGTCGGCTGGGCGAACAGCGAGCCCAGGGTCGAGCCGCACCATTCGAAGTCATAGGGGCCGACCGAGACCGAGAACGACATGTCCGAGGGCGCGGTCGGCACCTTCAATTCGTCGAACAGCGCGATCAGGTTCGGGTAGGTGCGATCGTTGTAGACCAGAAACCCGGTGTCCACCGGCGCGGTAATGCCGTCCAGGGTGATCTCGACCGAATGGGCATGGCCGCCCAGCCGGGGCTGCGCCTCGAACAGGGTGACGGCATGGTGGCTCGACAGCTTCAATGCCGCCGCCAGGCCCGAGATGCCGGCTCCGATCACTGCGATGCGCATGGTGTGGTGATTCCCTTTTGATCGGCCGGCATGGATTGCCCGGATCGGTTTCTGACGCGCATTGTAAAGGCTGTGACCGAAAAGTCAATTTGTGACTTTTCGGTGCAATCCCGATTTTTCGCGATCGGAGGCGGGGCGGGCGCCGCCGCCCCCGGCCGGTCTAGAGCAACTTCTCGATGGCCTGCGTCAGGCGACGATCCAGCGGCTCGATCGCGCTGGGGAAAGCGCCGGCCACCTTGCCGTCGCGGCCGATCAGGTACTTGTGGAAATTCCATTTCGGACTGCCGGCCTGGCTGCCGAGCGCCGCGTGCAGACCGTTGGCCTGCGGGCCGATCACCCGGGTGCGCGCGAACATCGGAAACCGGACGGCGTAGGTGTTGAAGCACAGGTCGGCGATCTGGCGGCTGTCGCCCGGTTCCTGCTGGCCGAAGTCATTGGAGGGAAAGCCCAGGACCACCAGGCCGCGCGCGCTGTAGCGGGCGTACAGCGCCTCGAGGCCTTCGTATTGGCCGGTATAGCCGCAGCGGCTGGCGGTGTTGACCACCAGGATCACCCGCCCGGCGAACTGGCAAAGGCGCTGCGGCGCGTCGTCCTGCAGGCGGGGCAGCGTGTGGTCGAGCAGGGGCGGGCAGGCGGGCGCGCCGTTGCCCGGCGCCGGCCCGCTCGCGGCCCCCGGGGGCAGGGCGCGGGGGGTCTGTGCGATCGCCGAGCCCGACGCCAGCAGCAGGCTCGACACGAGGAGTCGGCGCATCTGCCGGGTCTGAATCCGAGTGTTCATATCAACCTATAATCCCCACGAACGACGGGGTCGTCAAGTGTTTGTCCTGGACAAAATCGGGTGACCCTGCCAGGGTTGGATCCTTGCGGGTCCCAGGCTCCTGTCGCCACCCGTCCGATCCGCCCTGGCTTACTCCATGAACGACCTCTCGGCCCCGGTGCCGATCACCCTGAGCATCGCTGCCGTCGAGCGCGACACCGGTCTGTCCAAGGACACCCTGCGCGTCTGGGAGCGGCGTTACGGTTTTCCGCAGCCGGGCCGCGATGTCTTCGGCGAACGCGCCTATCCGCTGGAGCAGGTCGAGCGCCTGCGCGCCATCCGCCGGCTGATGGATGCCGGTCACCGCCCGGGCAAGCTGATCGCCCTGCCGGTCGATCAGCTGCAGGCGCTGGCCCGCGTGCCGGTCATCGCCGGCCGCCCCGGGGCTGACCCGGCGCCCGAACAGGACGAACTGAACGGCTTCCTCGATCTGGTCCGATCCCATCGGGCCGACCTGCTGCGCGCCGGCCTGTCGCAGGCGGTGCTGCGGATGGGACTGGCGCCGTTCGTGACTGGGATCATCGCGCCGCTGAACCGGATGATCGGCGAGGCCTGGACCCAGGGCCGGCTCGAAATCTTCGAGGAGCACCTCTACACCGAGTCGGTGCAGGTGGTGCTGCGCAACGCGATCTGCAGCATTGCGGTGTCGGGGGAGTCGCCACGGGTGCTGCTCACCACCTTTCCCGACGAAGTGCACGGGCTGGGGCTGCTGATGGCCGAGACGCTGATGGCGCTCGAGGGCTGCCGTTGCACGTCCCTGGGCATCCAGACGCCGGCCTGGGACATCGCGCGCGCCGCGGTGGCGCAGTCGGCCGACATTGTCGCGCTGTCGTTCTCGGCGTGCCTGTCGGCCAATCAGGTGCTCGACGGGTTGACGCAACTGCGCGCGCAACTGCCGACGACCACCGAGATCTGGGCCGGCGGTCAATCGCCGATCCTGCAGCGCCGACCGCCTGCCGGGGTGCGGGTGCTGGCAGGTCTGTCGGACATCAGTCAGGCGCTGCAGCAGTGGCATGCCAGCCATCCGATCGGCTGATGCCACCGGCCCGACCGCGACGGGTCTCAGCTCACGAACAGCGTCAGCACACCGGTGTAGCCGTAGATCTGGTCGCGGGCAATCTCGCCGCTGCCATACATGCCGACCAGCGGCAGGTCGCCCAACTGCTGGGCGATGATCTCCAGCTCGACCCCGGCCGTGCCGAACAGCGAGGCGCCCCGCGCCAGGCAGGAGTGATAGAGCGCGCCGTGAACCGTCAGCTGCTCGTCCTCGATGTCGCTGCGCAGCTCCGAGAGGATGCGAACCAGGTCGCGCCGCGCGGCGCTGCGGTCGCGGGTGCAGAAGACGACCCGGTCGCCCGGGCTGGGCACATCGGCCACCGCCAGCAGGCGGTTGTGGGGATCGATGCCGACCACATTGCGGACCCGGTAGTCGCCGAATCCGGGTGAGCGCTCGGCGTCCCCGGAGGCGAGTCCGACGAACAGGCCCTGGCTGAGCCGCTCGGTGGGCAGTGCCTGCAGGATCGCATCGCCATCGCGGCTGCTGCGCGCCGGCAGCCGCACGCCCAGGTCTTCCAGCAGCACATCGAGCGCCGGCCGTCCGTCGAGCTGCTGCAGGTAGTGCTGGGTGCAGGCCGAGATCACGTGTTCGCCGGCCAGCGGCGTGCACCCTTGCGTGACCCGCGACAGCAGTCGCACCTCCGATGAGAACACCACGCCCGACAGGCCGCCGGCCACCGCCTCGTCGGCCAGCTGGGTGTAGGAGTCCGACTGACCGCTGGTCAGCGCACCGAACAGGAATCCGGTGGCGGTGCGTTCGGACAGCTCTGTCATCAGTTCGGCCAGCTCCGGAAGATCAGGGTCGGCGTGAACCAGCGCGGTGTGCGAGTGACGCGCGCCGACCGGGCCGCGGGCGAGCGGCGCGGGCACCGGAAACCGCCCGGAGAACATCCGGAAGCTGTCAGGCGGCAGGCTGGCCATCATCAGGGCGAGCGCGGGCTCGTCGTTGTATTCGGCGCCGCTGGCGCAGATCGAGGCCGCGACCGCGCCCACCCAGTGGACCACCCCGGTGCGCTGACGCAGGGCGGCCAGCAATTCCGGCAGTGCGCCCGCAAACCGGTCGGTCACATACAGAAAACCCAGGTTGGCAACACCCGGGTGAGCGCCGTCGACGGCCTGACCCTGCGCCTGGGCCAGCGCCAGTTCGAGCGCCATCTGCCACTGCGGATGCGTGGCATGACCATGCCGGAAACGCGCCATCAGCGGCCTTTGGCGCGGGGCGTGCGGCCCGGCCCGCCGGCGCGCGGCTGGCGCTGGCCGGCGGCCGTCTTGCCCACTTTGGCCGGCGCCGCTTGCGCCCCGTCTCTGGGCGCGCGCGGGCGGGCTGCCCGGCGCGGCTTGCCGGGGTCGACGGCGGCGGGTGCTTCGGCGGTTTCGCCGTCCTGGCGCGCGCCGGTGATCGCCGCCTTGGCCAGTTCGTTGAACTGGCTTTGCAGCAGGTTCCACCAGGCACCCGGGTTCACCGCAGCGGCGGCGGCGCGCGACAGCTCCGCCGCGATCGACGATTCGCTTTGCCCCGCGCCGCCCTGACCCTGCGGCGCCGACGCCGGGGGCGGATCGGACGCGGGCGCGGCGGCGGACGGCTGGGCGGTGAAGGCAGCCTGGGCGCCCGGCGGGGGAGCGGACGACTCGGGCGGAGCCGAGGCGGCCCGCCCGGCTGCCTGCGCGGCGGCGGCGGCCATCGCCGCCAGCCCTTCCGCGTTCGGCATCACCGACTGCCCGAAGGCCGTGATGGCCGCCAGCGTGCCGCGCTGGACTTCCATGCCCTGGATCGTGCCGCGCAGCATGCTCAGGTTGACGTTGAGCCACTGCTCGACCGTCTTGAGATCGGCGATCCGCTTGTCGAGCTCCTCGACATCCATCGTGGGCGTCAGGCTCGAGGGCAGGTTGAAGTTCGACCACGCCTTCTTCACCAGATCCACCGAGTCGAGCAGGTTGCCCAGCGGCCCCAGCCCCATCGATCCCATGCCAAAGCTGTTCGTCACGATCGTCTTCCCGGGTGGGGGCCTGCGGCCTGGGGGTGGAGGGGGGCCTGCGGCCTGAGGATCCAAGATAGCAGACCCTCGATGCCTCGGCCAGCACTCGGCCTCCAACCGGAATCGGGCGTGAGCGTGCTCAGCGCAGCGGCCCCCGCGCGGCCGTTCCGGCCTACCATGGCGGTCCTGGCGCGCCAGTCGCCGCCGCCCGTCGCGTCACCGAGGAGCCACCGCCTTGTCCGACATTCCCACCCTTCGCCGGATCCTGTCCGAGTGCCGCACCATCGCGGTGGTCGGTCTGTCGGCCGACTGGTTCCGCCCCAGTTTCTTCGCTGCCAAATACCTGCAGGAGCACGGCTACCGGATCGTGCCGGTCAATCCGCGTTACCAGCGGATCCTCGACCAGGACTGCTACCCGACACTGTCGGCCATCCCGTTTCCGGTCGACATGGTCGATGTGTTTCGCAAGACGGCCGATGTCCTCCCGATCGCGCAGCAGGCGGTCGAGATCGGGGCGAAGTGCCTCTGGCAGCAGTTGGGCGTGGTCAACGAGGAGGCGCAGGCGCTGGTGCGCGGCCACGGACTGGACAGCGTGACCGACCGCTGCGTCAAGATCGAGCACGCCCGCCTGTTCGGCGGCCTGAACTGGGTGGGTGTGAACACCCGCATCGTGTCGGCCCGGCGGCCGCGCCAGTTGCCCTACTGATCAACCGGAAGACATCCCCATGGCCGATCGCGAATTCGGAATCGAAACCCTTTGCCTGCATGCCGGCCAGATCCCTGATCCGGCCACCGGCGCGCGCGCGGTGCCCATCTACCAGACCACCTCCTACGTGTTCGACTCGGCCGAGCACGCCGCCAGCCTGTTCAACCTGCAGACCTTCGGCAACGTCTATTCGCGCCTGTCGAACCCGACGGTCGCGGTTTTCGAGGAGCGGGTGGCCGCGCTCGAGGGCGGACGCGCCGCGATCGCCGCCTCCAGCGGCATGGCCGCCGAAATGGTCGCAATGCTCACGCTGTGCGGCAACGGCGACCACATCGTCGCCGCCAGCACCCTCTACGGCGGCACCTACTCGCAGTTCGCCGTCACCTTCGAGCGCTTCGGCATCAGCTGCACCTTCGTCGACTCCGACGATCCGGAAAATTTCCGGCGGGCGCTGCAGCCCAACACCAAGGTGGTGTTTGCCGAGACGATCGCCAATCCGCGACTCAATGTGCTCGACATCGCCGCGGTGTCGCAGATCGCGCACGACCACGGCGTGCCGCTGGTGGTCGACAACACGCTGGCCTCGCCCTACCTGTGCCAGCCGATCCGCCACGGCGCCGACATCGTCGTTCACTCGGCCACCAAGTACCTCGGCGGCCACGGCACCACCATGGGTGGCGTGGTGGTCGAGTCGGGTCGCTTCCCCTGGGACAACGGCAAGTTCCCCGGGATGGTCGAACCGTCGCGCGGCTATCACGGGGTGCGCTTCTACGAGACCTTCGGCGACTTCGGCTTCACCATGAAGGCGCGCATGGAGATCGCCCGCACCCTGGGCCCGACCCTGGCGCCGATCTCGGCGTGGATGCTGCTGCAGGGCATCGAGACCCTGCCGGTGCGCATGGACCGGCACTGCGAGAACACGCTGCGCATCGCCCGGTTCCTGGAAGCGCATCCGGCGGTGGCCTGGGTCAACTATCCGGGCCTGACGTCCAGTCCGTATCACGCGCTGGCGCAGCGCTACATGCCGCGCGGCGCCGGCGGCATTCTCTCGTTCGGCATCAAGGCCCATCCTGGCCAGGCCAAAGGGGAGCCGGCGGGCGCCGCCGATGCCGCGGCCGCCCAGCGCGCCGGCGAGCGCTTCATCGACGCGGCGACCTTCATGAGCCACCTGGCCAACGTCGGCGATGCCCGCACGCTGGTGATCCATCCCGGGTCGACCACCCATCGCCAGCTCTCGCACGAGGAGCAGGTGAGGGCCGGCGTCACACCCGACCTGATCCGTTTGTCGGTGGGGCTGGAGTCGATCGACGACATCCTGTGGGACCTCGAGCAGTCGCTCGCGAAGTCGCAGGAAGGCGCCTGATCCGGCGGCGGTTTGCGCCGGCGGGGCGCCCCCGCCCGGGGCTGATCCGGGGCGCCCCCGCCTGGGGTTGATCCGCCGCGCCGCCGCCCCAGACCGTCGCGCCGCCGCCCCAGACCGCCGCGCGAAAGCTCAGGCCGCTGCCGGCAGGTCGGCCGCCAGGAAGCCGCCCGACTGGCGGTGCCAGAGCATTGCGTAGTGCCCGTTGGCGGCCAGCAGCTGCGCATGGGTGCCCTGCTCGATGATCCGGCCCTCGTCCATCACCACCAGCCGGTCCATCCGGGCGATGGTCGAGAGCCGGTGGGCGATCGCGATCACCGTCTTGCCGGCCATCAGGCCGTCGAGTTGCTCCTGGATCGCCGCCTCGACCTCGCTGTCCAGCGCCGAGGTCGCCTCGTCGAGCAGCAGGATCGGCGCGTCCTTGAGGATCACCCGCGCGAGCGCGACGCGCTGGCGCTGGCCGCCCGACAGCTTCACGCCGCGTTCGCCGGCGTGCGCCTCGTAGCCGGTGCGACCGGTCCAGTCGCGCAGCGTGCTGATGAAATCGTGGGCCTGCGCCTGGCGCGCGGCCGCCTGCACCTGCTCATCGCTCGCGCCGGGTCGGCCATAGCGGATGTTGGCCGCCAGCGATCGGTGCAGCATCGACGTGTCCTGGGTGACCACCCCGATCGCCGCGCGCAGGCTCTCCTGGGTCACGTCGCGGATGTCCTGCCCGTCGATCAGGATGCGTCCGCCTTCGACATCGTGAAAACGCAGCAGCAGGTTCACCAGCGTCGACTTGCCGGCGCCCGAGCGCCCGACCAGTCCCAGCCGCTCGCCCGGGGCCACCTGCAGGTCGAGATCGTCGAGCACCGCGCGGCCGCCGGCGGCCAGCTGGCCGTAGCCGAAGCGCACGCCCTCGAAGGCGATCGCGGCGCGGGTCACCGCCAGCGCCGGCGCGCCGGGCCGGTCGACCAGCGTGTGCGGCACGGCAATCGTCTCCATGCCTTCCTGCACCACGCCCACGTTCTCGAAGATCCCGCTCACTTCCCAGGACACCCAGCCGGCCATGTTGCCGATCTGCCAGGCCAGCGGCAGCGCGGTGGCCACCACCACCGGCCCGACCTCGCCGCTCGACCACAGCGCCACGCCGATCGCGGCGGTGCCCACCACCAGCGCCGAGTTCATGCACGACAGCGTGAACATGAAGCGCGTGGTCATGCGCATGTGACCGGCGACCCGGTCGCGGTGTTCGAGCATCGCCTCGCGCACGAAGGCGTCTTCGTCGTCGGCGCGCGCGAACAGCTTCACCGTCGGGAAGTTGCTGTAGCTGTCGACCACCCGGCCCATGACCTGCGAGCGGGCCTGCGCGCTCAGTCGCGACAGGTCGCGCATCCGCGGCACGAAATAGCCGAGGAAGCCGAGATAGGCGACGACCCACACCAGCATCGGCAGGGCCAGCCGGGGTTCGGCGCTGGCCAGCAGCGCCAGCGCCGACAGCCCGTAGACGACGATGTACCAGATCGCCCGGATGCTCGAGACCACGCTTTCGCGCAGCGACATCGCGGTGTTCATCACCCGGTTGGCGATCCGCCCCGCGAAGTCGTTCTGGAAAAACGGCCAGCCCTGACGGATGACATGCCAATGGCTCTGCCAGCGGATCAGGGTGGTGACCGGACCATTGACCGCATTGTTGCGCACCAGCGAGTCGACCAGCTGGAGCAGCGGGCGCAGCACCAGCACCGCGCCCCCGATCAGCGCTAGCTGCGGCCAGTGGGTCGCCAGTTCCTGCGCGCGGTCGCTCCCGGCCATCATCCCCACCAGCCGGCCGATGAACACCGGCACCAGCGTGTCGATCAGGGCAACCGCCAGCCCGGACAGCAGCATGGCGACATACAGACCCCGGCTCTGGCGCACGAAGTGCCAGTAGAAGCCGAGCAGGCCCGGTGGCGGGCCTGCCTGTCCGGCGGGGGAGGGTGGCGGCGCGGTGGGGTCGGCGACCAGTCGTTCGAAGAATCGGAACAGCATCGAGGGGATTTCGCGGCGGGCATTCAGCCCTGCAGCGACTCCCACATCTCGATGTCGCGACGCGCGGTCCAGATGCGCGGGTGGGCGATGCCGCTGGCCTCGTCGAAGGCGCGCGAGACATCGAAGGGCAGGCAGTGCTCGTAGATGAACACGTCGCCGAACACCGGGTCCATCACCGCGCGCGTGTCGGCGAACACTTCCTTGAGGGTCTTGCCTGCCGCCACGCCGGCGCGCGCCGTCTCGTACAGGTCGGTGACCCAGCGGCGGGTGTAGTCGATCGCCTTCTCGCAGTCGGCCCGGTTGGTCATCGCCGGACCGCGACCCGGCACCAGCTTCTCGGCGCCCATCGCGCGCAGCCGCTCCAGGGTCGCCGGCCACTGCGCCAGGTGCGCGTCGCCGGTGTAGACCCCTGCCATGTACTCGACCAGGTCGCCCGAGAAGCAGACCTTCTGCGACGGGATCCAGGCGATGGTGTCCCCCTTGGTGTGTCCGGCGCCGATGTGCATCAGCTTGACTTCCAGGCTGCCCAGATGAACGGTGAGTTCATCCTGAAAGACCATTGTCGGCCAGGTGAGCCCGGGCACCGTCTCGACCCCGGCGAACAGGCGCGGAAAGCGTTCGATCTCGGACTTCATGTCGGCTTCACCGCGCTCGACGATCAGGTCCCAGGTGCCCTGGGAGGCGATGATCTCGGTGGCGCCGTGTGCCCGATAGGCCGAAGCGCCCAGCACGCGGACCGCGTGGTAATGCGACAGCACGACATACTTGATCGGCTTGTCGGTCACCCGCCGGATCTCCCGGATCAGGTCCTGGGCCATTGCCGGCGTCGCGGTGGTGTCGATCACCATGCAGGCGTCGTCGCCGATGATCACGCCCGAGTTCGGGTCACCCTCGGTGGTGTAGGCCCAGGCATTGGCCGACAGCTGCTTGAACTCGGTCTTTTTTTCGGCCAGGTCGGCCTTCGAGGCGAACTGTCTGCTCATGGGCGACTCCAGGGGGGTCGTCGATTATGGTGGGGCGGGCGGGGTACTGCAACCGCTGCCGCCGGACAGACCGTGCAGGCTCAGTGCCAGCGCCAGTTCTCCGAAGGCCTCATGGCTCATCCGGCCGTCGGGCCGCAGCCAGGCGAAAGTGAAGTTGAGCATGCCCAGCAGGGCCATGGTGATGGGGGTGCGGTTGTCCGGGTCGATCCGCCCGGGGAAGGCCTCGCACAGCGTCTGCGCCACCGCCTCGACCACCGCCCGCTGGCGCGCGGCGATGCGCTCGCGCAGGTCCGGCGGCAGGAAACGGACGTCGTTGATCAGCGCCGCATGACAGGCGCGCGAGCGCCGGTACTCCGGCATCAGCGCGCGCACCACCGCCGCCCAGCGCTCGGCGCCGGCCGGCGCCGCGCCAGCGGCCTGCTCGACCAGCACCAGCAGGCCCGCGGTGTGCCGGTCCAGCGCCTCGAACAGCAAGGCCTCCTTGCTCTCGAAGTAGTGATACAGCGTGGCCTTCGAGGTGCCGCACGAGCGGGCGAGTTGCGCCATCGAGGCGCTCGGGTAGCCGATCCGCGAGAACGCCTCGGCCGCGTTCGCCAGGATCCGGTCGCGCTGGGTGTCGTAGTCGGCCGCACGCGAGCGCGCCACTGCAAGCCTCAGCGCTCGTCGTAGCTGATCACCACCCGCGCGCTCACCGGGTGGGCCTGGCAGGTCAGCACGAACCCCTGGCTGATTTCCTGCGCTTCCAGGGTGAAGTTCTTCACCATCCGGACTTCGCCCTCGAGCACCCGCGCCCGACAGGTGCAGCACACGCCGCCCTTGCAGGCATAGGGCAGATTCGCGCCTGCTGTCAGACCCGCGTCCAGAATCGCGGGCCCGTCGAAGGGCACCCGCAGCCGCCGCTCCTTGCCGTCGGCGATCAGCAGCACCTCGGCGCCCGGCGACTCGTCGGCCGGGGCGGTGTGCGCGCGGTCGTGCGCCGGCACGGCGACGCGGTTGGCCGCTGGTGCGGCGGGATTGGCCAGCGTCCCGGGCCCTGGCGCGTCGGCGGGCGACCCGAACCGCTCGATGTGGATGCGTTCGCGCGCCACGCCCGCCGCCAGCAGCGCCCGTTCGGCCCCGTCCATCATCGGCTGCGGGCCGCAGAGGAAGACTTCGTCGAGCTCGCTGGCCGGCAGGCGCAGGCGCAGCAGCTCGGCGCAGCGGGCCTCATCGAGCAGGCCCCCGAGCAGGTCGAATTCCTGGCCTTCGTCGGACAGCACATGCACCAGCGAGAACCGCTGCATGAAGCGGTTCTTCAGGGCCTCCAGGGCTTCGATGAACAGGATCGAGCCCACCGTCCGGTTGCCGTAGATCAGGGTGAATTCGCTGGCGGGCTCGGACGGCAGGATGGTCCCGATCAGCGAGAGCATCGGCGTGATCCCCGAGCCGCCGGCGAATCCGGCATAGCGCTTGGGCCGGGCGGCGTCCAGCGGGGTGTGGAATCGCCCGTCGGGCGTCATCACCTCGATGCTCGCGCCGGCGCGCAGGTTCTCGTTGGCCCAGTTGGAGAAGCGACCGCCCGCGACGCGCTTGATCGCCACCCGCAGTTCCGCGCCGTCCCGATAGTCGGGCACCGCGGTGCAGATCGAATAGGCGCGGCGCAGGTCCTGGCCGCCGACCGTCTCGCGCAGCGTGAGGAACTGGCCCTGGGTGAACCGGTAGGCCTCACGCAGGTCGGCAGGCACCTCGAAGGCGACCGACACGGCCTGGTCGGTCTCGGGGCGGATCTCGCGGATTCGCAGGCGATGGAAGCGCGGGACGGGCATGTCGGGGGTCAATACGGCTTGAAGTAGTCGAAGGGCTCGCGGCAGGTCAGGCAGCGATACAGGGCCTTGCAGGCGGTCGAGCCGTGTTCGGCGAGCCGTTCCACCCGCGGCGACGAGCATCGCGGGCACTCGGGCTGGCCGGTCGCGGCGGTCGCGGCGGTCGGGCCCCGGCGCACCAGGTGCACCGGATGCACCGATGCGGCGCCCCCGCTCGTGCCGTTCCCGCTCGTGCCGCCCCCGTCCGCGGCCGGGCCTGGCGGCGCGATGCCGTAGTCACGCAGCTTGCGCCGCCCCGCGTCGCTCATCCAGTCGGTCGACCAGGGCGGCGTGAGCGCGATGTCCACCCGCGCATCCGGCCAGCCCGCGTCGGCCAGCGCCGCCCGGATGTCCTGCGCGATGACCCCGGTCGCCGGGCAGCCGGTGTAGGTCGGCGTGACCGTTACCACCACGGTTCCCGCGTCCAGCCGCACGTCGCGCAGCACGCCCAGGTCATCCAGTGTCAGCACCGGGATCTCCGGGTCGGTGACCGCGGCGACCACCGCGCGGGCGCGGGCCTGCGTCGCGTCGGCTGCGATCGGCACAGAGCCCCCGCTGTCGGCTGCGCGGTCCATCGCCCTACCAGGCCGCCCCGGGATGCTGGCGCGCCAGGCTCTGCATTTCTGCCAGCAGGTAGCCCAGATGCTCGCTGTGGCGTCCGAGCTTGCCCGTCGACAGGAACCCGGTGTCGCGCGGTCGCGTCAGCGTGGCCCGGGTCAGCAGGTCTGCGACGGTGGCTTCCCACTGCGGGCGCAGGCTCGCGGTCAGCACGCCGATGCCCGCCGCGCTCACCCGCCGCTCGGTCTCGTCCTCGGACCAGAACTCCTGGGTGTAGGGCCACAGCCGCTCCAGCGCCGCCTGCATCCGGGCGTGCGACAGGTCGGTCCCGTCGCCCAGCCGGACCACCCACTCGCCGGCATGGCGCAGGTGGGCCCGCGCTTCCTTGACCGAGCGCGCCGCGATCGCCGCCAGCTGCTCGTCGGACGAGTCGGTCAGCGCCTGCCAGAGCGCCACGTGGAGCGCGCTGGCCAGGGCGTTGCGCAGGATCGTGACCGCATAGTCGTCGTGCCGGCCGTCGCCGTTGGGCAGCTCCATCAGCGTCCAGTTGCGAAAGGCGCCCTCGTCGCGCAGGAAGGCAAGTGCGTCCTCATCGCGCCCCCGCCCTTCCAGCTGGCCGGCATGGCTGAGCAACAGCCGCGCCTGGCCGATCAGGTCCAGCGACACGTTGGTGAGTGCCAGTTCTTCTTCGAGCACCGGCGCATGCCCGCACCATTCGGCCAGCCGCTGACCGAGCACCAGCGCGTTGTCGCCCAGCCGAAGCAGATAGTCCAGATGAGCCGCCGCCAGTGCCGCCGGCCCGCCCGGCGTCGCGTCACATGTGGTCGACTTCATCGGGCAGCCGGTAGAACGTCGGGTGGCGATAGATCTTGTCGGCCATCGGGTCGAAATCGATTGCCTGATCCGCTGGCGCCGAGGCGGTGATCGCCGCCGAAGGCACCACCCAGATGCTCACGCCTTCGAGGCGGCGGGTGTACACGTCGCGTGCCATCTGCAGCGCCATGGTCGCGTCGCTGGCGTGCAGGCTGCCGCAGTGCTTGTGGTCGAGTCCCTGGCGGCTGCGCACGAACACCTCCCAGAGCGGCCATCCGGTGGTCTGCGTCATCATGCCTCCGATGCTTCCGGTGTCGCGGCCGTGGCCAGTTCGCGCCGGGCCTGGCGTGCGGCATGGGCCATCGCCGCCTCCCGCACCCAGGCACCGTTCTCGTGGGCCCTCCGGCGGGCAGCCAGCCGCTCGCGATTGCACGGACCGTCGCCGGCGAGCACCCGGCGGAATTCCGACCAGTCGATCGCGCCGTGATCGTGGTGGCCGCGCTCCGCATTCCATTTCAGGTCGGGGTCGGGAATGGTCAACCCGAGCAGGGCCGCCTGGGGCACGGTCGCGTCGATGAAGCGCTGGCGCAGTTCGTCGTTGGAAATGCGCTTGATGCCCCAGGCAGTGGTCTGCGCCGAATGGATCGACTCGCTGTCGCTGGGGCCGAACATCATCACCACCGGCCACCACCAGCGGTTCAGCGCCTCCTGGGCCATCGCCTTCTGCGCGGCGCTGCCGCGCGACAGCGACAGCATGATGTCGAAACCCTGGCGCTGATGGAACGACTCTTCCTTGCAGATGCGGATCATCGCCCGGGCGTACGGTCCGTACGAGCATCGGCACAGCGGAATCTGGTTCATGATCGCCGCGCCGTCGACCAGCCAGCCGATGGCGCCCATGTCCGCCCAGCTTGGCGCCGGATAGTTGAAGATGCTCGAATACTTCGCGCGCCCGCTCAGCAGCGCGTCGATCAGCTCGTCGCGGGACACGCCCAGCGTCTCGGCCGCTGCATACAGGTACAGGCCGTGGCCGCCCTCGTCCTGCACCTTGGCCAGCAGGATGGCCTTGCGTTGCAGGCTGGGGGCCCGGGTGACCCAGTTCCCCTCCGGGAGCATCCCCACCACTTCCGAGTGGGCGTGCTGCGAAATCTGCCGGATCAGGGTCTTGCGGTAGCCCTCGGGCATCCAGTCCTGCGCCTCGATCCGCCGATCCTGCGCGATCGCCGCCTCGAAGGCGCGTTCGCGCGCATCCCCTGTCGTCGCGGTGTCACCGTGCGGTGCCAGATCGATCGCCTGTGTGTACATCCGAACCCTTTCCCCGGAATCTTTTCTCGTCGGGCTTGCCTTGTCCCGGCGCGCTTCAATTGTATTGACCGACCGGTCGGTCGGTCAACCTCGTGACTTCAAAGGGTCTTGCCTGCGCATTCTCTGGCCCATCGCCTGCCGGGCCGACTGCCGGGTCGCGTACCATCACCCCGCCATGCCATCGGCGGGAGACGGATCGGTCGTTGTCGGATCGTGTGTCCGGGCTTGACACGTTGATCGCATCGCACCATAATCCGCGGTTCCCTGGAGGGGTGCCCGAGTGGCTAAAGGGGGCAGACTGTAAATCTGTTGGCTATGCCTACGTTGGTTCGAATCCAACCTCCTCCACCAGATTCAGGTTTGATGGTTGCGGCGACAGAAATGTCGCGGGTCGGGAACCCGGGTGAAAGCCCGGGGTCGAAAAGGTTGGTCGGTTGCGGGTCAGTGGTGGGTCGGTTGGTTGGTCGGCGGAAACAGTTCCGTGCCGGCGAGCGATTCGGCCCCTCTTCCGCGGGTGTAGCTCAATGGTAGAGCAGAAGCCTTCCAAGCTTATGACGAGGGTTCGATTCCCTTCACCCGCTCCAAGAGTTTTTGTTGGTCGCGGCAGTTGGCGCGATCAGTAGGGAAGCCCTTTTAGCTCAGTGGTAGAGCACTCCCTTGGTAAGGGAGAGGCCACGTGTTCAATCCACGTAAAGGGCACCACAGGTTTAGTT
>CAIZNI010000043.1 GCA_903934295.1 uncultured beta proteobacterium | reverse complement strand
GCCCGCGCGCGCGACCCCATCCCCCCGGGCATGGAGGAGGTGCCCTACGTCCAGACCCCGCAGACGGTGGTCGACGCGATGCTGGGCCTGGCCGGCGTGCGGGCGGGCGACCGGCTGCTCGACCTGGGCAGCGGCGACGGCCGGGTGGTGATCGGCGCGGCACGCCGCTTCGGGGTGCCCGGATTGGGGGTGGAGCTCGATCCGCAACTGGTCGAGCTGTCGCGCAGCCGGGCGCGGGCCGCCGGCGTGGGCGAGCTGGCGCGATTCGCGGTGCAGGACCTGTTCGACACCGACCTGGGCAGCGCCACCGTCATCACCCTCTACCTGCTGCCCGATGTGAACCTGGCGCTGCGCCCGCGACTGCTGCGGCTGGCGCCCGGCACCCGGATCGTCTCCCATGACTGGGACATGGCCGACTGGGCGCCCGATCGCAGCCTGACCGTGCCGGCACCGGGCAAGCCGGTGGGCCGCCTCCAGCAGAGCACGCTGCACCTGTGGATCGTGCCCGCGCCACTCGCGGGACGATGGCAGGGCGGGCTGGCCGGCGGGCGCCCCGACGCGCTGACGCTCGACATCGGCCAGCGCTTCCAGCAGCTGACCATCGACTGGCGGCTGCAGGACGAGCGCCTGCCCGGCGTGCCCGCCCAGACCCGGGTCGAGGCGCGCCTGAACGGCGATCAGGCCAGCTTCGCGCTGGGCGAGGCGGGCCGCGCGAGCCTGCGCCTGCGCAACGGCGTGCTCGAGGGCGAAGTCGCCACCGCCGTCGGCCCGCGCCGCTGGCGCGCCGTGCGCCAGGGACCCGCCGGCGCCCTGCCCCAACCCGCCGCAAGCCTGGCGCGCGCAACCACCCGCCGCGCCGACTGACATCCACCGACAGGAGACCCCATGGACTTCCAGCACAGCCCCCGCTCCCTCGAACTGCAGCACCGCGTCGCCCGGTTCATGACCGAGGAGGTAATGCCGCTCGAAAAGGAATACCGGGTCCAGGTGAAGGCTGACACCCGCTACCGCACGCCGCCGCTGATGCAGGCGCTCAAGGAGCGCGCCCGCGCCGAAGGCCTTTGGAACCTGTTCCTGTCGGGCGAACACGGCCCGGGCCTGACGAACCTGGAATACGCCCCGATCAAGGAAATCATGGGCCGGGTGCTGTGGGCGCCCGAGGTCTTCAACTGCTCAGCGCCCGATGTCGGCAACATGGAAGTGCTGGCCCAGTACGGCAATGCCCGCCAGAAGCAGGAGTGGCTCGAGCCGCTGCTGGCCGGCGAGATCCGCTCGGCCTTCTCGATGACCGAGCCGGCGGTGGCCAGCAGCGACGCGACCAACATCCAGTGCCGCATCGAGCGCGACGGCGACCACTATGTGATCAACGGGCGCAAGTGGTTCACCTCGGGCGCGATGAACGAGGACTGCAAGATCCTGATCGTGATGGGCAAGAGCGATCCCGACAACCCGAACCGGCACGCCCAGCAGTCGATGATCCTGGTCCCGCGCGACACGCCCGGGGTGCGCATCGTGCGTGACATCCAGACCTTCGGCTACGGCGACGGCCCCGGCGGACACCCCGAGATCGCCTACGAGAACGTGCGCGTGCCGGCCGGCAACATGCTGCTGGGCGAAGGCCGCGGCTTCGAGATCGCCCAGGGGCGCCTGGGACCGGGCCGCATCCACCACTGCATGCGCCTGATCGGCTGCGCCCAGCGCGCCCTCGAGATGATGACCGAGCGCGCCAACAGCCGGGTCGCCTTCGGCAGCACGCTGGGCGAGCACGGCTCGGTGCGCGAGGACATCGCCCACTCGTTCTGCGAGATCGAGCAGGCGCGCCTGCTCACCCTTCGCGCGGCCGACAAGATGGACCGCGAGGGCAACAAGGCGGCGCTGGACCTGATCGGCGCGGCCAAGATCGTGGTGCCCACGATGGCCGCGCGCGTGATCGACCGCGCGATCCAGGTGTTCGGCGGCGCCGGTGTGTCGCAGGACACCTTCCTGGCGGAAGCCTTCGTCTATGCGCGCTACATCCGCATCGGTGACGGCCCCGACCAGGTCCACCTCTCGCAGCTCGGGCGCCGCCTGCTGCGCCAGTCGGCGCGCGCCGCCTGAGCGGGCGCCGCGCGGCTGTCCATGACCAGAACCGGGAGCAATCGATGAGACTGATGGGGAAAGTGGCGCTGGTGACCGGGGCCGGCGGCGGCATCGGCCGGGCGATCGCGATGCGCCTGGCCCGCGAAGGCGCGAGCCTGGCACTGCTCGACCTGGCCGACACGCTGGAGGAGACCGCGGCGGCGGTGCGCGAGACCGGCGGCCTGTGCGCCAGCGCGCAAGCCGACATCGCCGACCCGGCCCAGGTCGGCGCCGCGCTGGCCAGTCTGCGCGAACGACTGGGCCCGATCGGCTGCCTGGTCAACAACGCCGGCATCACCGATCAGGTCGCGCCGCTGGTGCGCATGGCGCACCACGCCTGGGAGCGCGAGCTGGCGGTCAACCTGAGCGGACCGTTCAACCTGATCCAGGCGGTGCTGCCCGACATGGTGGCGCAGGGTCACGGGCGGATCGTGAACATCGCCTCGATCGCGGCACGCGGCGGGCTGTTCAACCAGGCCGGCTACTCGGCCTCCAAGGCGGGGCTGCTCGGGCTGACCCGCAACGTCACGCTCGAGCACGCGCGCCACGGCATCACCTGCAACGCGATCCTGCCGGGACTGATCGGCACGCCGGCGGTCCAGGCGATGCCCGCGCTGGTGCGCGATGACGCGCTGGCGCTGGTGCCGGCCCGGCGCACCGGCGAACCGGCCGAGGTGGCCGCGCTGGTCGCCTTCCTGTGCAGCGACGAGGCCGGGTTCATCAACGGCGCCGAGATCGACATCGATGGCGGTGCGCACCTGTGCCAGGTGGTGCTGGGCAGCGCGCGCGAGATCCGCGAACGCCAGGCCGCCCAGCGCGGGGAGGGCTGAGATCCCACTCGCTGGACTGGGGCGCACGGCGCCAGATACCATCCCACGCGAACCCACCCCTGAAGGTTTTCTACAATGAAACACTCATCTTCCCCGGCGGACCACCTGCCCGCCGAAACCGCCTCCGCGTCCGCCGAAGCCGCCGGCCCGGCCGCCGCGCCAACCACGCGCCGCCGCCTGCTCACCACCGCAGCCGCTGCCGGCGCTGTCAGCGTCATGCCCCGGTTCGCCATCGGCCAGGCGGCCTGGCCGTCCAAACCGATCCGGATCATTGTCGGCACCGCCACCGGCGGGCTCACCGACAACTTCGCCCGGCAGTACGGAGATTTCATCTCCCGAAAATTTGGCCAGCCGGTGGTGGTCGAGAACCGGACCGGCGCGAGCGGCACGATCGCTGCCGACGCGGTCGCCAAGTCGGCACCCGACGGGCACACCTTCCTGGTGACGATCTCGACCACGGTGTGGGCCGCGCGCGTGCTGTACCGCAAGCTGCCCTACGATCCCGAAAAGGACCTGACGCCGGTGACCCTGTTTCCCTCGGGCGCGCTGCTGATGGCGGTCCACGAGAAGATCCCGGCCCGCACGGTGAAGGAGTACGTCGACTACGCGCGCAAGAACAAGGCGACCTTCGGCACCTACTCCCCCGCATCGTTGCCCCACATGATCGCCGACACGCTCGGGCGCTCGCGCGGCATCGACATCGAGCCGGTGCATTACAAGGGCGAGGCGCCGATGTGGATCGACGTCGCCAGCGGCCAGGTCAACGCCGCCCTGGGCAGCCATCAGGCGATGCTGCCGCACATCCAGCGCGGCAGCCTGCGGGTGATCGCCGGCTGGGGCGGGCGCTCGCCGCGGATGCCAGAGGTGCCCACCTTCCAGGAGCAGGGATTCAACGAACCGGTGTTTGCCCTGAATGGCTGGATGCCGATGTGCGCGCCCGGTGGCACGCCGGAAGACATCCTGCGCAAGATGTCCGGCGCGATCCTGGAGGCGCGCCAGACCGACAAGATCAAGCTGCTGCACGAGAGCTTCGGCGTCCCGAACGTGCCGCCGACGCTGGAAGAATCGCGCAAGATCTGGAAGGCGGAAGCGCCCGAATGGATCGCCACCGCCGACCGTCTGGGCGTCAAGCTCGACTGACGCTCGCGGGCGGACGGCGGCTCAACCGATGGTCTCGAGGACCGGACGCAGATAGTCCAGAAACCGCTGCGGGTCCTCGCTCATCGGGAAATGCCCCAGGCCGCTCATGATGGTCGCCCGGGCGCCGGGCACCCGCCGCGCCACCTCGAGCGTCTCGGCGGGTGTGCAGGAATAGTCGTACTCGCCCGAGAGCAGGTAGAGCGGGCATTGCGCGGTGTCGATGGCGCCGATCCGCTCGCGGATGTCGCCATCGATCTTGTAGAAGTGCAGGTCGCCCTTGAACACCCCGGGGCCACCCTGCATGTAATGCCAGAGGGTTTCCCAGCGCTCGGACTCGGGTGCCTGAGGGCCGATCAGCCCCGACACGATCCCGGCGCACACTTCACCACCATGCACATCGGGGCGGTGCAGCCACGACAGGTCGTAGTACGGATCGACATGGGCGCCCGACTGCAGGCCGATCGCGGCCCGCCAGCGGGTCGGATGGTCCAGCGCCAGCTGCAGCACGATGCGCCCGCCGATCGAGCAGCCCATCACCACTGGCCGATCGAGCGCCAGCGCCTCGCTGACCGCCAGCACCTGGGCCATGTAGCCCGCGGTGGTGAGCCGGTACTCGGTGTCCTGCCAGCCAGCGGGCGGCGACGATTTGCCGTGCCAGGGCATGTCGAAGGCGATCACCCGGAAGCGTTCGAGCACCCAGGGATCGGTCATCACGCCCCGGTATTGCCGGGTGTCGGCGCCAGCGGTGTGCAGGCACAGCAGCGCGATGCCCTGGCCGGCTTCCTCGACATAGACCCGGTGGGCGACGCCTTCGATGTCCAGGTTCAGGTAACGGCCGGTGATCGGATCGAAACGGGCGCTCATGAGGCCTCCGGCAGCGCAGTGGACGGCGCAGTGGACAGGGCAGCGGGGCGCGCTCGCGGCGCCGCCATCAGCGCCTTGAAGTACAGCAGATTGGCCATGAACGGATGCAGATCGCCCTCGACCCGGAGCACCCGGCGCTTGATCAGCGCCATCAGATCGTGGTGCCCGGGCGCCGGCACCGCTTCCCAGAACGCCAGCCACTCGGCCAGCGGGGCGCGCAGCGCCAGATCCCAGCGCGGCATCACGAACGGACCGTGTGCCAGCGCCTCGACGCGCCCGCGGCGAATGTCGAGCAGGTGCTGCGACGCGCCGGTGTCGAACAGCACCACCGCATCGACGAAGCGGCCGCGGTTCACCAGCGCCGCATCAGCGTTGGCCGATGCACGCAGCCGTTCCAGCCAGTCGGCCGCCTGCGCCAGTTTGCGAGTTTCATCCACACCTGTCTCCCTGGCCTTGCCGGCCATGCTGGTTGCGCCGGCCCATTGTGCGGCGTATCGGTCCACCTGAGGAAAACCCTGAGCGCGAAGCGCCGGCTGTGCCGCCGTCCAGACCGGGGTCTCGTGCTAGATTCCGCCCCTCGAGACAGAATAACCACACAGGCGAGACAAGCTTGCAGTTTTTCCAACTGGTCATCAGCGGCGTGGCGCAAGGCTGCATCTACGGCCTGATCGCGCTCGGCTTCGTGCTCATCTACAAGGCGACCGAAACCGTCAGCTTCGTTCAGGGCGACCTGATGATGCTGGGGTCGTTCGTCGGCCTGGGCGCGGTCACCGCCCTGGGCATGCCGTTCTGGATCGGGGTGATCAGCGCCGCCGTCGCGATGGGGCTGTTCGGGCTGCTGCTCGAGCGTCTGGTGATCCGCCCGATCCTGGGCCAGCCGCAGTTCACGATCGTCATGCTCACCATCGGCATCGGCTACATCCTGCGCGGCGTGATCACCATGATCCCGAACATCGGCACCGAGACCCACACCCTGCCGGTGCCCTACAAGGACATGATCTGGAATGCCGGCGGGCTGATCGTCTCCATCGAGCACATCGTCATCATCGTCTCCACCGCGGTGCTGTGCGGCGTGCTCTACGCGGTGTTTCGCTACTCCACCGTCGGCATCGCGATGCAGGCCTCCTCCCAGAACCAGCTCGCCGCCTACTACATGGGCATCCCGGTCAAGCGCCTCAACGGCCTGGTCTGGCCGCTGGCCTCGGCGGTCGCGGCGATCGCCGGGCTGCTGCTGGCGCCGATCACCTTCGTGCACGTCAACCTCGGCTTCATCGGCCTGAAGGCGTTCCCGGCCGCGGTGGTCGGCGGCTTCGGCAGCCTGCCCGGCGCGATCGTGGGCGGCCTGGTGATCGGGGTGGTCGAGTCGCTGTCGGGCTTCTACCTGCCCGACGGCTTCAAGGACATCGCCCCCTACCTGGTGGTGCTCGCGATGCTGTGGTTCAAGCCGAATGGCCTGTTCGGCGAGAAGCTTCGCAAGAAGGTCTGACCGATGCGCTTCCTGTTCAAGACCTCCTACAATCAGGACATCACGCTGGCCCGCCACGCCGGCCACCGGTTCTGGTACGGCGCGCTGATGGCGGCCCTGCTGGTGGCGCCCTGGGTGCTGCCCGAGTACTGGCTGGCCCAGGTCAGCTTCGTGCTGATCTACGCGATCGCCGGCCTGGGACTGATGCTGCTGGCCGGCTACACCGGTCAGGTCTCGATCGGCCACGCCGCGTTCATGGGCGTGGGCGCTTACACCCAGGCGGTGCTCAGCGCCATGGGCTGGCCGTTTCCGCTCGCGCTGGCCGCCTCTACCGCGCTGTCGGCACTGGTGGGCGTGGTGGTGGGCGTGCCCGCGCTGCGCGTCAAGGGCATCTACCTGGGCATCGCCACCCTGGCCTTCGGCTTCATCGTCGAGGAAGTCCTCGCCCGCTGGGAGTCGGTGACCGGCGGCAATGCCGGCATCCACCTGAAGGCGCCCAACCTGTTCGGCTGGAAACTGGACACCAACGAGTCGTTCTATTACCTGTGCCTGGTGCTGTGCGTGGCGATCACGCTGGGCGTGCTCAACCTGCTGCGCTCGCCGACCGGACGCGCCTTCGTGGCGATCCGCGACTCCGAGATCTCGGCCCAGAGCATGGGCATCCACCTGGCCTGGTACAAGGGCCTGTCGTTCGCGCTGTCGGCCGCGGTGGCGGGCATCGCCGGCGCGCTCTACGCCCACAAGATGGGCTTCATCTCGCCCGACCAGTTCAGCCTGCAGCAGTCGGTGGAACTGCTGCTGCTGGTGGTGGTGGGCGGCCTGGGCTTCGTGCACGGCGCCTTCCTGGGCGCGATCTTCGTCATCAGCATGCCGCAGCTGATCGCGCTGGCCAAGGACCTGCTGCCCCCGGCCATCGGCCAGGCCGCCGGCCTGCAGGGCGTGGTCTACGGCGTGGTGCTGGTGGCCTTCGTGCTGTTCGAGCCGATGGGCCTGTACGGGCGCTGGCTGAAGGTGCGCACCTGGTTCCAGCTCTTCCCCTTCTACCGCAAGGGCCTGTTCAAGCGGCAGAAGAGCTTCACCAAGTCGGATCGCCTGAAATGAGCCACCCGGATCCTCGCCCTGTCGCCGCCGCGGACAGCCCGCTGCTGAGCGCGAACAACCTGCAGGTGCGCTTCGGCGGCGTGCTGGCGGTCAACGGGGTGAGCTTCGACGTGCACCGCGGCGAGGTCTTCACGCTGATCGGCCCCAACGGCGCCGGCAAGACCACCGTGTTCAACCTGATCAGCCGCATCTACACCCCCACCGCCGGCACCATCGACTTCGACGGCCACGCCCTCACCAGCACGCCCGCCCACCAGGTCGCGGCGCTGGGCATCGCGCGCACCTTCCAGAACATCGAGCTGTTCGAGTACGCGACGGTGCTCCAGAACCTGCTGATCGGCCACCATGTGCACCGCAAGACCGGCTTCTGGCAGGAACTGCTGTTCACGCCGTCGGTGCGCCAGGCCGAGATCGAGGCCCGCGACGCGGTCGAGCGGGTGATCGAATTCCTCGACCTGCAGCATCACCGCGACTCGCTGGTCGCCGGGCTGCCCTACGGCGTGCGCAAGGTGGTCGAACTGGCGCGCGCGCTGTGCACCCGCCCCCGGCTGCTGCTGCTCGATGAGCCCTCGTCGGGACTGAATGTCGAGGAGACCGACGACATGGCCTTCTGGATCCAGGACATCCGCAACGACCTGGGCATCACGGTGCTGATGGTCGAGCACGACATGACGCTGGTGTCTCGGGTGTCCGACCGGGTGCTGGCGATGAACCAGGGCGAAACCCTGGCACTGGGCACACCGGCGCAGGTGCAGGCCGACCCGCGGGTGATCGAGGCCTATCTGGGCTCGGTCGAGGACATGTCCTCGCTGCGCAGGCCCGCCCGATGAGCGCCGCCCCTGCCGTGAACCCCGCCATCGCCAGCGCGCCCGCGGTGAACAGCGCCCCGGCGCCGATCCTGCGGCTGGCCAACGTCGAAAGCGCCTACGGCCCGATCCGCGCCATCCGCGGCGTCAGCCTGGAGGTGGCCCGCGGCGAGATCGCCACCGTGCTGGGCTCCAACGGCGCGGGCAAGACCACCATCCTGAAGACCATCTCGGGGATCATCGATCCGCGCCGCGGCTCCATTGAATTCGACGGCCAGGACATCACCGCCCGCGACCCGGCGCTGATCGTGCAGCGCGGACTGTCCCACGTGCCGGAGGGCCGTGAGGTGTTCCCGCTGCTGTCGGTGCGCGACAACCTGCTGATGGGCGCCTACACCCGCAAGGACCGCGACGCGGTGGCGCGCGACCTGGAAACCGTGTTCGGCTATTTCCCGATCCTGCGCGAGCGCGCCGCCCAGGACGCCGGCCTGCTCTCGGGCGGCCAGCAGCAGATGCTGGCGATCTCGCGCGCGATCATGGCTGCGCCGCAGCTGATCCTGCTCGACGAACCGAGCCTCGGCCTGTCGCCGCGCCTGACCAAGGAAATCTTCGAGATCGTGGTGCGCATCAACCGCGAGCGCGGCACCTCGATGCTGCTGGTCGAGCAGAACGCCAACATGGCCCTGAACGCCGCCGACTTCGGCTACGTGCTGGAGAACGGCCGCATCGTGATGCAGGACGCCTGCGCGGTGCTGCGCGAAAAGGACGACATCAAGGAGTTCTACCTGGGCATGAAGGAAACCGGCGTCCGCGGCGAGCGCCGCTGGAAGAAGAAGAAGACCTGGCGATGAGCAACGCACCCGATCCGCATCGCATCGTCGCCGGCGCGCAGTTCGGCTGGACCACCGACGTCCTGCCCTTTGCGTCGGTGCACGAACTGTTCCGCCTGCGCGTGGCCGAGCTGGGCGACGCGCCGATGATGCGCCAGAAGGAACTCGGCATCTGGCGCGCCTACAGCTGGAACGAGGTCGACACCCGGGTGCGCGAGATCGGCGCCGGACTGATCAGCCTGGGCTTTGCCCCCGGCGAGGTCGCCTCGGTGCTGGCCAACACCTCGCGCGAATGGGTCTGGACCGACCTGGCGGTGCTCTCGGCCGGGGGCGTGTGCAACGGCATCTACCCGACCGACGCCGCCTCGCAGGTCCAGTACCTGTGCGCCGACTCGGCCTCGGTGTACCTGTTCGTGGAGAACGACGAGCAGCTCGACAAGGCACTGGAAGTGCGCGACGCGCTTCCCGGACTGCGCCGGATCATCGTCTTCAACATGAACGGTCTGGCCGGCCTGTCGGACCCGGGCATCATCAGCCTGGACCAGTTGCGGGCCCTCGGCCGCGAGCACCTGAAGGCGCAGCCGCAGGCGCTCGACGAGCGGCGCGAGTCGCGCCAGCCGGACGATGTCGCCATCCTGGTCTACACCTCGGGCACGACCGGCAAGCCCAAGGGCGCGATGATCACCCACGCCAACCTGTGCGCGGTGCTCTCCTCGCTGTCGAGCCTGTTCGAGGGGCTGCCCGAAGGCGGCGAGCGGATCGCCTTCCTGCCGCTGTGCCACATCGCCGAACGCATGATCGGCGAGTACGTGCCGATCATGCGGCGCTCGGTGACCAATTTCGTCGAGAACCCCGAGACCGTTTTCGAGAACCTGCGCGAGATCCAGCCGCATGTGTTCTTTGCGGTGCCGCGGGTCTGGGAAAAGATCTACTCGCAGGTGCTGATCACCCTGAGCGAGGCCGGCAAGCTGCAACAGCTCGCCTACGGCTGGGCGCTGTCGGTGGGCGAGGCACTCGCACAATGCGCGGCGGCCGGCCGCACGCCGGGCCCGTGGCTGGCGCTGCAGGGCGCGGTGGCGCGCGCAACGGTGATGAACAACGTACGCCGCATGATGGGCCTGGACCGGGTGCAGCTTGCGCTCACCGGCGCCGCGCCAATCTCCCCCGAGCTGATCCGCTGGTACCACAAGCTGGGCATTCCGCTGCGCGAAGCCTGGGGCATGACCGAGACCTGCGGCGGGGGCACCATCAATCCGCGTCGGGGCATCCGCCCGGGCAGCGTCGGCATTCCCGGTCCGGGCATCGAGATGCGCATCGCGCCGCTCACCAGTGAAATCCAGCTGCGCGGCCCCAACGTCATCAAGGGCTACCTGAACCAGCCCGCCCAGACCGCCGAGACGATCGACGCCGAAGGCTGGCTGCACACCGGCGACGTCGGCCGGGTCGACGACGACGGCTACTTCTACATCACCGACCGGATGAAGGACATCATCATCACCGCCGGCGGCAAGAACGTCACGCCCAGCGAGTGGGAGAACGAACTGAAGTTCTCACCCTACGTGACCGATGCGGTGGTGATCGGCGACAAGCGGCCGTTCCTGACGGCCCTGATCATGATCGACCAGGAAAACGTCGAGAAATACGCGCAGGACCATGACGTCCCGTTCTCGAATTACACCAGCCTGACCCGCGCCAAGGAGGTGCAGGACCTGATCTGGCGTGAGATCGAGGCCGTCAACAATAAGTTCGCCCGGGTCGAGCAGGTCAAGAAATTCTGTCTGCTCGAAACCCAGCTCACCGCCGAGGATGAGGAACTCACCCCGACGATGAAGCTCAAGCGCAAACTCGTGCAGCAGAAATACGCCGAGATGATCGAGGCGATGTACCGGAACAACTGATCGTCCAACGACAGGAGACCCTGATGAACATGATGAAAAAGACAACGCTCGGGCTGATGGCACTGGCCGTCGCCGCCGGCACGGCCCACGCGCAGCAGCAGGGCGTGAGCAAGAACGAGATCCTGGTCGGCTCGATCCTGGACCTGTCGGGACCGATCGCCGCCTTCGGCAAGCAGACCCGCTACGGGATGCAGCTGCGCGTCGACGAGATCAACGAGCAGGGCGGCATCAACGGACGCAAGATCAAGCTGCTCGTCGAGGACGATGGCTACGACCCCAAGAAAGCGGTGCTGGCCGCCCAGAAACTGGTGAACCAGGACAAGGTCTTCGTGGTCGCCGGCCACACCGGCACCGCGCAGAACAACGCGTCCATGCCGATCCAGTTCGAAAAGAACGTGATCAACTTCCTGCCGGTGACCTCCGCGCGGGAAATGTACGAGCCCTTCCACAAGCTGAAGTTCTCGTTCGCGGCGCCCTACTTCGACCAGATGCGGGCCGGGATCCCCGAGCTGATGAAGAAGAAGGCCTACGCCAAGCCCTGCATCATCCACCAGGACGATGAATTCGGCCTCGAGGTGTTCCGCGGGGCCGAGGTCGCCCTGAAGGGAATGGGCAAGGCGTTTACCGAACGCACCACCTACAAGCGCGGCGCCACCGATTTTTCCTCCCAGGTTGCGCGCATGAAGGCGGCCGGCTGTGATCTGGTGGTGCTGGGCACCATCATCCGCGAGACGATCGGCACCATCGGCGAAGCACGCAAGACCGGCTTTTCGCCCGATTTCTTCGGCTCAGCCGCTGCCTACACCGATCTGATCCACAAGCTCGGCGGCAAGGCGATGGACGGGCTGTATGCGATGCACACCAGCGCCCAGCCCTACACCGACACCGCCAACGAGAAGGTCCGCTTCTGGTCGAACAAGTACAAGACCCAGTTCAGCGAAGACCCGACGGTGTTCTCGGTCTACGGCTACGCGATCATCGACGTCTTTGCGATCGCCGCCCGTGTGGCGGGTCCCAACCTGACCACCGAGTCGCTGATCAAGGCGATGGAAACCCATCAGTTCCCCAGCGACATGCACGGCCTGCCGCCGCTCAAGTTCTCGCCCACCAACCGGCTCGGCAATGAAAAGAGCCGTCTGGCGCAGATCCAGAACGGCCGTTGGGTCTCGGTGACCGACTACCTGCCGGTTCCCCCGCTGGCCGCGAAGTGAAGCCAGGGCAACCCGCCTGAAAAAAAAACCGCCTTCGGGCGGTTTTTTCATGCCGAGCGCTGCGCCAGCACCCGCGTGCGCAGCCCCTCAGCGCTCGGCGAACGCGCGCTCGATCACATAGTCGCCCTGCTCGCCCAGCGCCGGCGAGACCTGGAAGCCGTGGGCATCGAGCAGCGCCGCGGTCTCCTTGAGCATGCCGGGGCTGCCGCAGATCATGCCGCGGTCGGTGGCCGACGACAGGGGGGGTTCGCCGATGTCGGCGAACAGGCTGCCCGACTCGATCGCCTGTGTCATGCGACCGGTGTGCTTGAAGGCCTCGCGGGTGACCGTCGGGTAGTAGATGAGCTGGCGCGACACCATCTCGCCCAGCAGCTCGTGGCGCGGCAGCTCCTCGCGGATGAAGTCGGCATAGGCCAGCTCGCTCACCAGCCGCACCCCGTGGATCAGGATGACCTTCTCGAAACGCTCGTAGGTGTCCGGGTCCTGGATGATGCTCATGAACGGCGCCAGGCCGGTGCCGGTGGCGAACAGGAACAGGCGCTTGCCCGGGCGCAGGTCATCGATCACCAGCGTGCCCACCGTCTTCTGGCCCAGCAGGATCCGGTCGCCCGCCGCGATGTGCTGCAGGCGCGAGGTGAGCGGGCCGTTCTCGACCTTGATCGACAGGAACTCGAGGTACTCGGCGTAGTTGGGGCTGGCGATGCTGTAGGCGCGCATCAGCGGCTTGCCCTCGACCGCGAGCCCGAGCATCACGAAATGGCCGTTGCGAAAGCGCAGCGACTGGTCGCGGGTGGTCTTGAACGAGAACAGGGTGTCGTTCCAGTGCCGGACGTCGAGCACCGTTGCTTCTGAAAAACTGGCCATGGTCGGGAGCGGATCGAATCCGGCTTGAAAAGAGGGACTTGAAAGAAGACCAACGGCGCGCGACCCGCACCGGGCCGGCCGCGCCGGGGCTGAAGTTTAACCGGCGCCGTAACCACCGCCGCCGGGCAGGCCGAGTTCCAGCACATCGTCCTCGGCCATGTCGACCACGCTCTTGGGGTTGTCCACCGCCACCCCGTTGAGTAGCACATGGCCGACCTTGCCGGGCTCGCCACCCATGATCCCCTTGGCCGGCACGCGGGTGCGGTCGGTGAGCAGCGACACCCGCAGGCGACCCGGCCAGCGCGATCGGAACGACACCACCTGGCCCAGCCCGCCGCGATGCGCACCCGCGCCGCCCGAGCCGTCGGCCAGCCGTTTGGTGCCGAACAGGATCGGCGCCAGCGTCTCGGCGACCTCGACCGGGGTGTTCGAGATGTTGGCGGGAAAGCCCGAGGCCGGTGGCCCGTCGCGGTCGCGCATCGCGCCCATCCCGCCGTTGAAGAACAGGATGTTCGAGAACGAGCTTCCCTTGACCACATCGACGCCGCGCAGCAGCACCGACCACAGGGGCGTGCCGCTGTCGGCCTGGACCCGGTCGGGCATCACCTGGGCCAGCGCCTCGAAAACCGCCGCCTGCAACTGGTGGCCGATCAGGTGGCGCGCGCCCACCGCGGCGGGCGGGCGGGCGTTGACGATCGTGCCCTCGGGCGCGATCACCTTGAACAGCCGGGTGAAGCCGTCGTTGTTCGGGATGCCCGGCGAGAGCAGGCACTTGAACGGATAGAGGGTGTAAGCGTAGGTGTGGTTGAAGGTCTCGTTGATCCCGAAACGGACCTGGCCGGTGCTGCCGGTGTAGTCGACCGTCACCCCGTCAGGGGTGACGGTGATGGTGGCCTTGATGCTCACCTGCTCGTCGAAGCCGTCGGAGTCGACACTGCCGGTGTAGACGCCCGGGGGGATCAGCCGCAGTTCGCGCAGCGCCGCCTCCTCGGAGGCCTTGAAGATCGCGTCCGCAATCTCGTCGATGCCGGTGAGACCGTATTCATCGAGCATCTCGACCAGGCGCCGCTCGGCGACCCGCAGCGCGCCGACCTGCGCCTCGATGTCGCCGCGCACCTGCTGGGGCAGGCGCACATTGGCCTCGAGCATCTGCAGGGCAAACTGGTTGAACTGGCCGGCTTCGGCCAGCTTCATCACCGGGAACCGGATGCCTTCCTCGAACACCTCGTTGGCATCGGCCGACCACTGCCGTCCGCCGATGTCCGACAGGTGGGCCACCGCCATCGCAAAAGCCACCAGCCGCCCGCCGAAGAACACCGGTGCCACCATGGTGGCGTCGGGCAGGTGACCGGTGCCCACCCAGGGGTCGTTGGTGAACAGGATGTCGCCGGGCACCAGCGTCTCGCGCGGGAAGACCTTGAGCATGCCGGCCAGCGACAGCGGCGCGGTGCCGATGAAGCCGGGGATGCTGAGCGACGACTGCGCCAGCAGCCGCGCCTGGGGATCGAGCAGCACGCAGGCGAAGTCGTTCGATTCACGAACCACCGTCGAGAACGAGGTGCGCTTGAGCGCCGCCCCCGCTTCGTCGGTGATCGCGATCAGGCGGTTCCAGTAGATCTCGAGGTCGATGGGGTTCATGCGGTGCCTTCGAAGATGCCCTTGGGTGTCATGCGCCGGCCCGCGCGCCCAGGGTGATGCGCAGACTGGCGAATTCGTCGATTTCGAAGCGATCGCCCGGACCGATCACCACGGTGGAACCGGTCTGCTCGATCAGCGCCGGGCCGTGATGTCGCTCGCCGGCACGCAAGGCCGACTCGATCAGTACCGGGGTGTCGATGAAGGCCCGCGCATCGGGGAAATAGGCCCTGCGCGAGCGAGCCGCGCCGGGCGCAGGCGTTGCGCCACCGGCGGTCGGCCGATCGGGCGCCAGGGGCGCGGGCGCGAAGCCCTCGATGCGCCAGTTGACCACCTCGATGCGCTGGTTGGCCAGCGGGCGCCCGAAGCGCGCGGCATAGGCGGCATTGAAACCGGCCTCCAGCCCCTCGAGCCGGCTGGCGTCCAGGCGGGCTGGCAACTCGGTTTCGACCTCGAAGCCCTGGCCGACGTAGCGCATGTCGGCGGTCCGGCGAAAGCGGATGTCGGCCGCCGGCACGCCCGCGCCGGCCAGTTCGGCGGCGAGCGCCTCCTCCATGCCGGCCAGCAGCGCTTCGGTGGCCGCCCAGTCGATACTCGCCAGGCGGGTGAACCGGGTGCGCACCACATCGACCTTCATCGGCGCCACCAGCAGGCCGAAGGCCGAGAACACGCCGGCATTGGCCGGGATCAGGATGTCGGTGCAACCGGTGCGCCGGGCGACCTCGCGGGCGTGGATCGGACCCGCGCCGCCGAAGGCCAGCAGCGTGTAGCGGCGCACATCCTTGCCGCCCTCGACCGCGTGGATCTTGGCGGCCGCCGCCATGTGCTCGCAGACGATCCGGTGAATGCCGTTGGCCGCCTCGATGACCGACAGCCCGAGCGGGCGCGCGATGTGCTCGTCGATCGCGCGGTGGGCGAGTTCGGGACGGATGCGCACCGCGCCGCTCAGGTTGCCCTGCGGGTCGAGGTAGCCCATCACCAGGGCCGCGTCGGTGACGGTGGGGCGGGTGCCGCCCAGGCCGTAGCAGGCCGGACCGGGGCTGGAGCCGGCGCTCTGCGGCCCGACCTTGAGCAACCCGGTGGTGTCGACGTGGGCGATGCTGCCCCCGCCGGCGCCGATCTCGATCAGGTCGACGGTGGGCAGGCGCACCGGCAGCCCGCTGCCCTTCTTGAAGCGCTGCAACCGGGCGGCCTCGAACTCGGTGGTGACCGACGGGCGGCCGTCCGAGATCAGGCAGGCCTTGGCGGTGGTGCCGCCCATGTCGAAGGCGATCACATTGGGCATCTGCGCCAGACGCGCCGCGTGCGCCGCGCCCAGGGCGCCGGCGGCCGGGCCCGACTCGAGCATGCGGATCGGCATGCGCTCGCCGAACTCGCGCGAGATCACCCCGCCGTTGGACTGCATGATCCGCAGGGTGGCGTCGATCCCCATCTCGCGCAGACCGCGCTCGATCGTGCCCAGATAGCCGCCCACCATCGGCATCACATAGGCGTTGAGCACGGTGGCCACCGTGCGCTCGTACTCGCGCATCTCGCCCAGCACCTCGCTGGACAGCGACACCGGCACGTCGGGCGCCACGCGTTGCGCGATCGCCTTGACCCGCTGCTCGTGGGCCGGGTTGGTGAAGCTGTGCAGAAAGCACACCGCGATCGCGCGCACGCCGGCGTCCAGCAGCGTGCGGACCGCGCGCTCGATGTCGGCGTCGGTGGGTTCGGTGACGACCGTGCCCGCGGCATCGACCCGCTCGTCGATCTCGACGCGCAGCTCGCGCGGGATCACCGGATCCGGTCCAGGCGCGGTGAGGTTGTAGAGGTCATAGCGCAGCTCGCGGGCGATCTCGATCACGTCGCGAAAGCCGGCGGTGGTGATCAGACCGGTGCGCGCGCCCTTGCGCTCGATCACCAGGTTGGTGACCGCGGTGGTCGCGCCGGCCACCACCGGGTGGATCTGCGCCACGTCGATGCGGTGCTCGGCCAGCAGGCGCTGCAGACCGGCGCGGATCGGCGCCACCACATCGACAGGGTCGCTGAGCACCTTGCCGGACAGCACCGTCGCGTCGCTGCCCAGCAGCACCAGATCGGTGAAGGTGCCGCCGATGTCGAAGGCGAATCGGTAGCGCACCGGATCGTGCGCGGTCGGGACAGGCTGCGTCATTGCTTGACCTTGGCGAGCTTGATGCCGCGATCCAAGCCCTTGGCCAATGGGCCGGGCTCGAAGACGCCATCGGGAATCGGGAAGTAAGGCTCCTCGGCGCGCAGCGCCTCGGTGATGGTGTGCCTGCGCGGCTTGCGCCACGGGTCGCCGCAATCCTTGACCGCGCCGCGCAAGGCGATGCCGACCATCGAGGCGACCGGCACCCCCGCATCGAGGCGACCGGCACCCCCGGAGCGCCGGCCATGATGAACTCGACGACTTCCCGGTGTCAAACCGATGAGGGTCGCGGTCTGGCCGGGTATGCGAACAGGCCACCGCCGGGGACCGGGTTCGGGGGGATTAGAATCGGCGCCAGCGCGAGCGTCGACCGACCCCCGCAATCCTCCCCGCATCCGCATCCGGCACCCACCATGGCGATCATCGAATCCACCGTCTCACCCGGCGCTGAATCCTTCAAGGCGAACCGCGCCGGCATGCTCGAGCTGATCGGGCAGGTACGCGCCCACGAGCGGCGCAGCGCCGGCAAGTCGGCCGCCTCGCGCGAGCGCTTCGAGAAGCGCGGCCAGCTGCTGCCGCGCGAGCGGCTGGCGCTGCTGCTCGATCCCGGCACGCCCTTTCTCGAGCTGTGCTCGCTGGCCGGGCTGGGGCTGGACACGCCCGATCTGGAGCGCAGCGTGCCCGGGGGCGGCATCATCGCCGGCATCGGCTTCGTCTCGGGCATCCGCTGCATGGTGATGGCCTCGGACTCCGGCATCGACGCCGGCGCGCTGCAGCCGATGGGCCTGGACAAGCTGCTGCGGGTGCAGGAGTTGACCCTCGAGAACAAGCTGCCGTATGTGCAGCTGGTCGAGAGCGCCGGCGCCAACCTGATGGCCTATCAGGTGCAGGACTTCATCCGCGGCGGCAGCACCTTCCGCAACCTGGCGCGCATGTCCGCCGCCGGGCTGCCGGTGGTCACCGTCACCCATGGCTCGTCGACCGCGGGCGGCGCCTATCAGACCGGGCTGTCCGACTACATCATCCTGATCCGCGACCGCTCGCGCGCCTTCCTCGCCGGCCCGCCGCTGCTCAAGGCCGCCACCGGCGAGATCGCCACCGAGGAGGAGCTGGGCGGCGCGGTGATGCACACCTCGATCTCGGGCCTGGGCGACTACCTGGCCGAGGACGACCGCGACGGCCTGCGCATCGCCCGCGAAGTGCTCTCGCAGATCGACTGGAACCGCGACCGGGCCAGCCAGGCGCCGCGCACCTTCAAGCCGCCGCGCTTCGATGCCGAGGAACTGCTGGGCATCATGCCGATGGACCACAAGCGGCCGGTCGACATGCGCCAGGTGATCGCGCGCATCGCCGACGACTCCGACTTCCTGGAATTCGGCGAGAACTACGGCAGCGCCACCGTCTGCGGGCACATCAAGCTCGAGGGCTGGCCGCTGGGCATCATCACCAACAACGGCCCGATCGACACCGCCGGCGCCACCAAGGCGACCCACTTCATCCAGGCCTGCTGCCAGTCGCGCACACCGATCCTGTACCTGAACAACACCACCGGTTTCATGGTGGGCCGCGCCCACGAAGAAGGCGGCATCATCAAGCACGGCTCCAAGATGATCCAGGCGGTCACCAACGCCACCGTGCCGCAGATCACGATCTACTGCGGCGCCTCGTTCGGCGCCGGCAACTACGGCATGTGCGGGCGCGGCTTTCACCCGCGCTTCTGCTTCTCGTGGCCCAATGCCAAGACCGCGGTGATGGGCGGCGAGCAGGCCGGCGAGACGATGGCGATCGTCACCGCGGCGGCCATGCAGCGCAAGACCGGCACGGTCGACCAGCCGCGCATCGATGAACTCAAGCGCGGCATCATCGAGCGCTTCGATCGCCAGATGAGCGTGTTCGTGACCAGTGCGCAACTGCTCGACGACGGCGTGATCGATCCGCGTGACACGCGCGCGGTGCTGGCCAAGGTGCTGGCGACCTGCCGCGAAGCCGATGCGCGCGAGCCCCAGAAGATGCAGTTCTCGGTGGCCCGCCCGTGACCCGCGCGCCCGACCCCACCCCTGCCGCCCTCCCTTCCACCGCCACCGACGCCGCCATGTCCAGAGCCACGCCCTTCCACAAGATCCTGATCGCCAACCGCGGCGAGATCGCGCTGCGGATCATCCGCTCGGCGCGCGCGCTCGGTTACCGCACGGTGGCGGTGTTCTCGAGTGCCGATGCAGGCGCGCGCCATGTCCGCGAGGCCGACCAGGCGGTGTGCATCGGCGAGGCGCTGCCGGCGCAGTCATACCTGCGCATCGACGCGATCATCGCCGCCGCACGGCTGAGCGGCGCCGACGCGGTGCACCCGGGCTACGGTTTTCTGGCCGAGAACGAGGACTTCGCGCAGGCCTGCCGCGACGCCGGGCTGGTGTTCATCGGCCCGTCGCCGCAGGCGATCCTGGCGATGGGCAACAAGGCGGGCGCCAAGCGGCTGATGAGCCAGGCCGGGGTGCCCTGCATTCCCGGCTACCAGGGCGAGGACCAGAGCGAAGCGGTGCTGACCGCCGAGGCTGCCCGCATCGGCTATCCGGTGATGATCAAGGCGACCGCCGGCGGTGGCGGGCGCGGCATGCGCCTGGTCACCGAGGCCGCCGCCTTCGCCGACGCCCTGCGCAGCGCCCGCTCCGAGGCGCAGAGCGCCTTCGGCGACCCGGAGGTGATCCTGGAGCGCGCGATCACGCAGCCGCGCCACATCGAGATCCAGGTCTTCGCCGACCGCCATGGCCACGCGATCCACCTGGGCGAGCGCGACTGCTCGGTGCAGCGGCGCCACCAGAAGCTGATCGAGGAGGCGCCCTCGCCGGCCGTCTCGCCGGCGCTGCGCGAGCGCATGGGCGCCTGCGCGGTGGCGGCGGCACTGGCCATCGGCTACGAGGGCGCCGGCACCCTCGAGTTCCTGCTCGATGCGCAGGGCGAGTTCTTCTTCATGGAAATGAACACCCGCCTGCAGGTCGAGCACCCGGTGACCGAGGCGATCACCGGGCTGGACCTGGTCGAGTGGCAACTGCGGGTGGCCGCCGGCGAGCCGCTGCCGCTGGCCCAGGAGGAGGTGCGCTTCCAGGGTCACGCGATCGAGGTGCGGCTGTGTGCGGAAGATGCCGATCTGGGCTTCATGCCGCAAAGCGGCACGATGCACGCCTGGCGGCCGGCGCCGGCGCTGCGGATCGAGCATGCCCTGCAAGCGGGTTCGGCGATACCGCCCTTCTACGACTCGATGATCGCGAAAGTGATCGCTCACGGACAAACCCGCGAGGAAGCGCGGCGCCGGCTGATGACCGGCCTGCAGGACACGGTGGCGCTGGGCCTGACCACCAACCAGCGCTTCCTGGGCGCCTGCCTGGCGCACCCGGTGTTCGCCGCCGGCGGGGCCACCACCGGCTTCATCGGCGAGCAGTCGGCCACCCTGCTGGCGATCGACCCGGCAGCGCGGGCGCGGGCGCAGGCGATCGCGGCGGTGCTGCTGCAGGAGACCGGCCCCCACCGCTGGCAGGGCGGACAGGCGCGGCGCCTGGCCCATACCCTGGCGGTGCTGCAGCGCCTGAGCGTCAACGGCGAGCCGCTCGATGCCCGCCTGACGCCGCTGGGCCCGCACCGGTTCGAGGTCCGGATCGGTGAGCGCAGCTTCGCCGTGCGGGTCGACGAGCTGACGGCTGACCACATCCGGTTCGACTGCGATGGCTTGTTGGAAAGTGCTCACTATCACCGGGACGGCGACCACCTCTGGATGCACTACCAGGGCCTGCCCTGCCAGGTGCGCGACCGCAGCCACCAGGCGCCGGTGCGCCGGATCGATGTCGCCAGCGACGGGCGGCTGCGCGCGAGCATGAACGGGCGGGTGGTCGAGGTGCTGGTAGCGGTGGGCGAGCAGGTCAGCGCCAGCCAGCCGATGGTCACGCTCGAGGCGATGAAGATGGAGCATGTGCACGGCGCGCCGATGGCCGGCACGGTGATCGCGATTCATGTCAGCGCCGGCGACCAGGTCGGCGCGGCGCAGATCGTGGCGGAAATCCAGGCGGCGGCTCCGCCTGCCTGAGGCAGACCGCTCGCCTGAGGCAGACCGCGCGCCGCCGGACCGACCGTGACCGACGCCACCTACACCGTCGCGGTTCGCGCGCTCTGCGAATTCACCGCCCGCCAGGGCGACCTCGATCTGCGCTTCACGCCGTCGCCGAGCGCGCAGCAGGGCATCGAGGGCCACCGCACCGTCGCGGCCCGGCGCGGTGGCGCCTACCAGGCCGAGCTGGCCCTGAGCGGCGAGTTCCGGCACCTGCGGGTGCGCGGGCGCGCCGATGGCTACGACCCCGAGCAACAGCGGCTCGAGGAGGTCAAGACCTTCAAGGGCGATCTCGACCGGCTGCCCGCCAACCACCGCGAACTGCACTGGGCGCAGGCCCGGGTCTACGGCTGGCTGCTGTGCCAGGAACGCGGCCTCGCGTCGATCGACCTGTCGCTGGTGTACTTCGAGATCGGCCGCCAGCAGGAGGTCGTCCTCACCGAGACGCACAGCGCGACGGCGCTGCGCGCCTTCTTCGAAGCCCTGTGCGAGCGGTTCCTGGCCTGGGCCGACCAGGAGATCGCGCACCGCACCCGCCGCGACCAGACGCTCACCGAGCTGCGCTTCCTGCACGCGCAGTTTCGCCAGGGCCAGCGCGCGCTGGCCGAGTCGGTCTACAAGGCAGCCCGGCTCGGGCGCTGCCTGATGGCGCAGGCGCCCACCGGCATCGGCAAGACCCTGGGCACCCTGTTCCCGCTGCTCAAGGCCTGCCCGGTCGAACGGCTGGACCGGATCTTCTTCCTGACCGCCAAGGGCTCGGGCAGCGCGCTGGCACTGGCGGCGATCGGCACGGTGCGCGCGCACGCGCCCGGCCTGGCGCTGCGCTCGCTGGAGCTGGTGGCCCGCGAGAAGGCCTGCGAGCATCCCGACAAGGCCTGCCACGGTCAGTCGTGCCCGCTGGCACGCGGCTTCTACGACCGTCTGCCGGCGGCGCGCCAGGCGGCGGTCACCCACGCGGCGCTCGGGCGCGACGCGCTGCGCGAGATCGCGCTGGCGCACCAGATCTGCCCCTACTACCTGGGCCAGGAGCTGGCGCGCTGGAGCGATGTGATCGTCGGCGACTACAACCACTTCTACGACAGCAGCGCGCTGCTGCACGCGCTGACGCTGGCCAACCAGTGGCGGGTGGCGGTGCTGGTCGACGAGGCCCACAACCTGATCGAGCGCGGCCGCGCGATGCACAGCGCCGCGCTGGCCCAGTCGGCGCTGGCGGCGATCCGCCCGTTCGCGCCGGCCGCCCTGCGCAAGCCGATGGCGCGTCTGAGCCGCGCCTGGAATGCGCTGACCCGCGATCAGACCGAGCCGTATCAGACCCATGACGCGCCCCCCCCCAGTCTGCTCGCGGCGCTGCAGGCGCTGACCGGCGACATCAGTGAGCGGCTGGCCGACGACCCCGAGGGGGTCGACCCGGCGCTGCTGCGGTTTCATTTCGACGCCCTGCACTTCAGTCGCCTGGCCGACAGCTTCGGCGAGCACTCGCTGTTCGACGTCAGCCAGGACGGCGACTCGGTGCTGTGCATCCGCAATGTGATCCCGGCGCCCTTTCTCGCGCCACGCCACGCGGCGGCGCGCACCACGGTGCTGTTCTCGGCCACCTTCAGTCCGCGCGAGTTCTATGCCGACATGCTGGGGCTGCCGGAAGACACCGGCTGGATCGATGTCGAGGCGCCCTTCGACGGCGCGCAGCTGTCGGTGCGCATCGCCGCGCATGTGTCGACGCGCTACCACCGTCGCGAGGCATCGCTGGCGCCGATCGCACGGCTGATGGCGCAGCAGTACCGCGCGCAGCCGGGCAACTACCTGGCCTTCTTCAGCAGCCACGACTACCTGGCGCGCGCGGCGCAAGCGATGGCGCAGGAGCACCCCGACATCGGCCAGTGGGTGCAGGCCCGGCGGATGAGCGCGACACAGAACGAAGCCTTCCTCGCGCGCTTCACCGAGGACGGACGCGGCATCGGTTTCGCGGTGCTGGGCGGCCAGATGGCCGAGGGCATCGACCTGCCCGGCGCGCGGCTGATCGGGGCCTTCATCGCCACGCTGGGCCTGCCGCCCTACAACCCGGTGAACGAGGCGATGCGCGAGCGCATGGACGCCGCGTTCGGCCGAGGCCAGGGCCACGATTACACTTACCTCTACCCCGGCATCCGCAAGGTGGTCCAGGCCGCGGGTCGGGTGATCCGCGCACCGTCGGACCGGGGCTGCGTGCACCTGATCGACGACCGGTTCGGCCGCCCCGAAGTGCTCGCGCTGCTGCCACGCTGGTGGGATGTCGGCGGTGGCCGCGGCGCCGCGCGGCCGGCCACCCCGATCGAAGAAGACATCACGCCCTGAGCGGGCCCAACCGAGAGAACCGCATGGCACTGGATTTCAGCTTTTCCCCCGAACACGAAGCGGTGCGCGACCTGGTGAGACGCTTTGCCCGCGAGGTGATGGCGCCGCTGGTGAACGAGGCCGAGGAGAACGAGGTGTTCCCGCGCGAGCTGTTTCGACAGTGGGGCGAGCTCGGTCTGCTCGGGGTGCGCTATCCGCAGGCCGACGGCGGTTCGGGCATGGACAAGATCGCCGACTGCATCATCCGCGAGGAGATGAGCGTGGTCTGCCAGGCCTTCGCCTCGAGCTGGTCGGCGCACACCCACCTGGGCATCTGGCCGATCTGGCGGGCCGGCACGCCGGCGCAGCAGGAACGGTTCTTCAAGCCGGCGCTGCGCGGCGAGAAGATCTCGGCGTTCGGGCTGAGCGAACCCGACGGCGGCTCGAACATCCGCGCGATGCGCACCCACGCCCGCAAGGTCGAGGGCGGCTGGCGCATCAGCGGCAGCAAGCTCTACATCACCAATGCACCGATCGCCGACTTCATGCTGCTGGCCGCGCGCACCAGCCCCGAGCTGACTGTGCAGGCGATCAGCCTGTTCATCGTCGAGCTGCCGCATTCGGGCTTCGCGATCAGCAAACTGAAGAAGGAAAGCATCCGCAGCTCCGAGACCGGGCTGATCCACATCGACGATGCCTTCGTGCCCGACGACTGCCTGCTGGGCGAGCGCACCGGCACCTATCCGGTGATCCTGGACTCGCTCAGCGAGAACCGGGTCGGCGTGGCCGCCAACGCGCTGGGCATGGCGCGCGCCGCGTTCGAGGCCGCCAGCGCCTACGCCAACGACCGGCTGGTCGGCGGCAAGCGGATCGGCGACTACCAGGCGATCGCCCACAAGCTGGCCGACATGGCCGCCGACATCGAGGCGGCGAAGTGGCTGGTCTATCACGGCGCCTGGCTGGTCGATCAGGGGCGGCTGGACGCGGCGATGGCGGCCAAGGTGAAGCTGGTGGCCAGCGAGACCGCGGTGCGGGTGAGCGAGAGCGCGATCCGCATCCTGGGCGGGGCCGGCATCATGCGCGAATACCCGGTGGGGCGCATTCACCGCGACGCGATGCTGTATGTGATCGGCGAGGGCACCAGCGAAATCCAGCGCAACATCATCGCGCGCGCGCTGGGGTTCAAGGCCTGAGGCGGCCGCGCGGCCGGGGCGCTGCGGGCCTGCGCCCGTGAGGCCCCACCGGGCGGATCAGGTCCGGGCCGCCTCGACCAGCGCCAGCACCGCCGGCCCGTAGCGCTCGAGCTTGCGCGCGCCGATCCCCGGTATCTGGCCCAGCGCGTCATCGTCGGCGGGCCGGCAGCGGGCGATCTCGGCCAGCGTGGCATCGTGGAGGATCACATAGGCCGGCACCGACTGGGTGCGGGCTTCTTCGCGGCGCCAGACCCGCAGGGCCTCGAGCAGGGCCTGCGCGGTCGGTGAATCACCGACCGGCGAGGCAGCCCGCGCCCCGGTGCCGGCCTTGCGTCGGCCGCCCTTCGCCGCCGGGGCCTTGCGCACGGTCTCGCGCATCGACACCGACTGCTCGCCGCGCAGCACCGGACGGGACTGCTCGGTGAGCTTGAAGGCACCGTGCGCCTCGTGATCGATGCGCAGCAGCCCGAGGGCGACCAGCTGGCGGAACACCCCGCGCCAGGCCGTCTCCTCGAGGTCGCTGCCGATGCCGAAGACCGACAGCGTCTCGTGCTGCCAGCGGCGGGTGCGCTCGCTTTCCTTGCCGCGCAGCACATCGATCAGGTGAACCACGCCGAAACGCTGGCCGGTGCGATAGACGCAGGACAGGGCCTTGCGCACCGCCTCGGTGGCGTCCCAGGTGCGCGGCGGACTCAGGCAGTTGTCGCAGTTGCCACAAGGCGCGCTGTCCTCGCCGAAGTACGCCAGCAGCCGCACGCGGCGGCAGGCGGCGGTCTCGCAAAGACCGAGCAGCGCATCGAGCTTGCCGCTGCTCACCCGCTTGTGGATGTCGTCGGCGGGCGACTCGTCGATCATGCGGCGCTGCTGCACCACGTCGGCCAGGCCATAACTCATCCAGGCGTCGGCCGCCCCGCCGTCGCGCCCGGCACGGCCGGTCTCCTGGTAATAGCCCTCGATGCTCTTGGGCAGGTCGAGGTGGGCCACGAACCGGACATCGGGCTTGTCGATGCCCATGCCGAAGGCGATGGTGGCCACCACCACCACCCCGTCCTCGCGCTGAAACCGCGACTGGGTCCGGGCGCGCTCGGCCTGGTCCATGCCGGCGTGATACGGCAGTGCGTTGAAGCCCTGGTCGGCCAGCCAGGCGGCGGTCTCGTCGACCTTGCGCCGGCTCAGGCAGTAGACGATGCCGCAGTCGCCCTCGTGCTCGTCGCGCATGAAGCGCAGCAGCTGGCTGCGCGGCTCGTCCTTGTCGACGATGGTGTAGCGGATGTTGGGGCGATCGAAGCTGGAGACGAACACACGCGCATCGGTGAGCCCGAGGCGCTCCAGGATCTCGACCCGGGTCTGGGGGTCGGCGGTGGCGGTGAGCGCAATGCGGGGCACACCGGGAAAGCGCTCGTGCAGGATCGACAGCTGCAGGTATTCCGGCCGGAAGTCGTGACCCCACTGCGAGACGCAGTGCGCCTCGTCGATGGCGAACAGGGCGATGCCGTGGCCCCGGGCGAGTTGGCCGAGCAGCCCCTGAAAGCCGTCGGTCATCAGGCGCTCGGGGGCGACATAGAGCAGGTCGAGTTCGCCGGCGAGCAGCGCGCGCTCGGTGGCGCGGGCCTCGAGGGCGTCGAGCGACGAGTTCAGGAAGGCCGCGCGCACGCCGTTCTGGCGCAGCGCCGCGACCTGGTCCTGCATCAGGGCGATGAGCGGCGACACCACGATGCCGGTGCCCGGGCGCAGCAACGACGGCACCTGGTAGCAGAGCGACTTGCCGCCACCGGTGGGCATGAGCACCAGGCAGTCGCCGCCTCCCGCGATGTGCGCGACGATGTCGGCCTGCGAGCCCCGGAAAGCCGGGTGGCCGAAGGTGTTCTGCAGGAGGGCGAGCGCGCTGGCCGATGACGCGGCGGGCTCGGCGGCGACGCGCACGGCGACGGGGGCAGTAGGAGGGATCACGCGCGGCAGGGGAGGTGTTTCAGGGGGTCGGCCGGGGGTGGACCGATGAAGCCCAGTTTAGCATCGGGGCGCGGTGCGACGACCGAGGCAGAGTCGGCCGTTGGGCTCGGCCGTTGGGCTCGGCCGTTGGGCTCGGCCGTTGGGCCCGGCAGGCTGGTCCGGCGATCAGGCCGGGTGATCGGAGTCGGCGCCTTCCCCGAAGAGCGCCTGGACCGCGCGGCGCACGCCGGCGTACCCGGTGCAGCGGCACAGGTGCCCGCTGGCCATGTGCAGCACCGCGCTCGCATCCGGACGCGGCTCCTGGCGCCACGCGTGGGTGAGCGTCATCATCAGCCCCGGACTGCAGTAGCCGCACTGGACCGCGCCATGGCGCGCAAGCGCGTCGCGCACCGCCGCGAAGGCGGCATCGCCGTCGCCCGACTCGAGGGTGGTCACCGAGCAGCCGTCGAGCTGCCAGGCCATCGCCAGACAGGCGTTGGTCGGCCGGCCGTCGACCCAGACCGCGCAAGCCCCGCAGCGGCCGATGCCGCAGCCCGGCTTGGCGGCGGTCAGACCGAGATCCTCGCGCAGGATGTCGAGCAGGCGGCGCGTGGCCTCGCCTGTCGGGGTGAGCGGCTTGCCGTTGACGAGGAAGTGGATCGGTTTCACGAGGGGGATCGGTTCGATGAGGAGGGTCGGTTCGATGAGGGGGATCGGCTTCAGGCGCGCGCCGGCGGCAGTGCAGTGGTCCCTGGCCCATCGGCCTCGAGCGCATCGAGCCACTGCAGCACCTGCGCCGCGCGCACCGGCAACGCGGTGACCGGTGCGTCGAGGGCATCGGCCACCGCATTGGCGATCGCTGCCGCGCCGATGTTCACCCCGATCTCGCCGGCCCCACGTGGGCCGATCGTGTCGTGCGCGGGCAGGCGCTGCACCGCGATCACCTCGAGGGTCGGCGCATCGGCCAGGGTCGGGATCAGGTAGCCGTCGAGATTGGCGGCGGTGTAGCGGCCTCCGGCGCAGTCCAGGGTTTCCATCAGCGCCAGGCCCAGGCCGATCACCGCGCCGCCTTCCATCTGGCCCAGGTAGCCCTGCGCCGAGGCCACCGGCCCCAGTGCGGCGGCCATCACCAGATGGCGCGCCCGGATGCGACCGGTCCAGGTGTCCACCGCGACCTGCGCCAGCGCCGCGCAGGCGCCAAAGACATGGTGCGAGCCGGGAATGTCGGAGGGGGTGGTCTCGCCGGGCAGCCGCAGCGTGGCGACCGGGCAGTGCTCGCCCAGTGCGCCGGCCAGGTCGGGGTAGCCGAGCAGCCGCGTACCGGCGCCCGCGCCCGCCCGAACCACGCCGCCCGGCCCCAGGGCGAGACCGGTGGCGTCGGGCTCACCGAGAACGCGCGCAGCGGCCTCGAGCATCCGGGCGCGAAAGCCGTCGGCGGGCGGACCCAGGGCGCGATGGATGACGGTGGTGGTGCGCGAGGCCGCGGTGGGACCGGAGTCGGGCGTCAGCGACGAGTCGCCGACCACCGCGCGCACATCGCCAGGGTCGCAACCCAGACGACGCGCCGCCAGCGCCGGAATCACGCTGACCAGCCCCTGGCCCATCTCGGTGAAGCCGGTGCGTACCTCGATGCGTCCGTCGCGCGCCAGCGCCAGGACGATGATGGCGTCGTTCGGCCCGCCGCGCCCGAAGCCATCGCTGCGGTGGATCATCGCCAGCCCGGTCCCCAGCCGCCAGCGGCCACCCGCGATGTCCGCGGCGCCCGCTCCGCGCCGGGTCGCCGCCCGCAGCGGGTGATCCGCGATCGCGGCCAGCACCTCGCGCGGGCCGTCGAAGGGCGCCACCACCTGACCGAGCGGGCCCGGCGCATCCGGGGCCGCGAGATTGCGCAGCCGGAAGGCCAGCGGCTCGATGCCGGCCAGACGCGCGAGCCGGTCGATCTGGCGCTCGAGGGCGAACTGCGACTGCACCGCGCCAAAGCCCCGGAAGGCGCCGGCAATGCCGTTGTTGGTGTAGGCCAGCCGGCCGCTGAGTCGCACCGCCGACCAGGCATAGGGGCCGACCGCGTGTTCGTGCGCGGCGTCCAGCACCTCGGGGCCGTGGGTCGCGTAGGCACCGGTGTCGGCCAGCAGCCAGGCCTGGTGGAACATCAGCTGCCCATCGGCCCGGCAGCCGCTGCGCATGCGGATGCGAAACGGATGCCGCTTGACCCCGAGCGCGGTGGACTGCGCGCGGCTCCACTGCAGCCGGACCGCACGCCCCGTCTTCCAGGCCAGCAGCGCGAGGATCGGCTGCATCGTCAGCTCGTCCTTGGCGCCATAGGAGCCGCCGATCGGCGTGCCGATGACCCTCACCCGCTCGGGGGGCAGGCCGAGCATCGCCGCGATGATCTGGCGGTCGCGCTCCGGGTGCTGACAGGCCTGGCGCAGCACCAGTCCGCCCAGGCCATCGGGCTCGGCAATGCCGCCCTCGGTCTCCAGACAGACCGGCATCTGGCGGGCCGTCTCGTACACCTCGTCGACCACCCAGGCGCAGTCGCGCTCGGCCAGCGCCAGGTCGCCGCGCGCGTGCTCGGTCGAGTGCAGCAGGTTGCCGTCGGGATGGACCGGTTCGGCGTCCGGGGCCAGCGCCCGCTCCGGGTCGTCGACGACCGGCAGCACCTGCCAGCGCACCGCGATGAGGGCCAGCGCCTGCTGGGCGATTGCCGGGGAGTCGGCCGCCACCGCCGCCACCGGATCGCCCTCGCAGCGAACCTTGTCGGCGCACAGCACCGGCCGGTCGACCACGCGAAGACCGTAGCGGGTCTCGCCGGGAATGTCGGCGGCGGTGACCACCGCCCGCACACCAGGCAGCGCGCACGCGGCGCGGGTGTCGATCGACAGGATTCGGGCGTGTGGATGGGGGCTGCCCAGCATCGCCCCGTGCAGCAGGTCCGGCACCCGGCGATCGGTGGGGTATTTCAGACGCCCGTCGAGCTTGTCGGGCGCATCGGCGCGCGGCTCGGCGCGCGCGAGCAGGTCGCGGTGCGACAGCGTTGGATCATCCGCGGAAGGGGGCAGCAGGGACACAGTGGCGCGATCCGGGGGTCAGGTTGAGGGCGCAGCGGGCGGCGCCGGGTCATCAAGGGACGGGCGCGAGTGCCCGAGCAGCAGACGCCGGGCCGCACTCGCCCGCCAGCGGACATCGGCCGGCCCCACGGGGACCCGCACGCCCGCGACACCGTCGTCGTCGAGATCGGCCTGCAGCGCCGCCACCCACACGGACGCATCGACAGACGGGCCGGCCAGGCACGCTTCGGTGCGCCGCAGGCGCCGCGCCGGCAGGCCCGCGGCCACCGCCGCCACCCGGCCGCCCGCCTGCGCCAGGGTGAGCATCGAGGGAGCGAAGGCCTCCCGCTGCCCGATCTTCTCGTACCAGCACGGCGACGCCGGGCCATCCAGGTGAAAGGCCACCGCCAGCGGCAGCGGCTCGGCGGCGAGCCAGTCCTCCAGCGACCGGACCGAGCCGTCGGCCAGCTCGACCCGGGCCTGGAGCACCAGCAGCACCGCCAGCGCGTCGCCGTAACGCCAACCGGCATTGCCGCCGAGGGTGCCCCAGGTCCGCACCGGCAGGGAGCCGATCTCGGCGCAGACCTGCGCCAGCATCGGCGCCAGGCGCACCACGCGCTCATCGAGCCGCAGCGCCTCCAGCGTCACCGCCGCACCGATCCGCAGACCGGGCCGGCCGGCGGGGGTCAGCGTGATGCCCTGCGCAGCCGACAGGCGGGCGACATCGACGAGCGTGAGCCCGGCGGGCGCGCCGTCCGTCCAGCCGAGCTGCAGCGCAGTGCCGCCGGCCACGAAGACGACATCGGCCGCCGCTGCGCGCAGCGCCTGCGCCGCGGCGGCGCTGGCCGGCCGCTCGATGCGCACCGGCGCGCTCATGGCCGGACTCCGGCGCTCATGACCCAGCTCCGCAGCTCATGAGGAGGACGGCGCCAGGCTCCAGGGGAACAGCCGTCCCTGGAGCCAGCCGATGAGGAGGTAGAACAGCAGGCTGCAGACGACCAGGATGCCCAGCGCCGCGAACGCGACCGGCACCTTGAACGACGAGGTCGAAAACAGGATCAGGTAGCCCAGCCCCTTTTCGGCGGCAACGAACTCGGCCACCACCGCGCCGATCACCGACAGCGTGGTCGCGACCTTGAGCGCACCGAACAGGTGGGGCACCGCATAGGGCATCCGGATCTGGGTGTACTCGCGCGCCGCGGTGGCGCGCAGCGAGCGCGACAGCTCGATCAGTTCGGGCGGGGCGGCCGCCAGTCCGGTCGCGGTGGCGATCACGATCGGAAAGAAACTGATCAGCGTGGTGATCACCACCCGGGGCAGGACGCCCGCGCCCAGCGTGACGACGATGATCGGCGCGATCGCCACGATCGGCGTCGACTGGATCACCACCAGCCAGGGCACCAGGGTCCGCGAGAGCAGCCGCGACCGGGTGATCGCCATCGCCAGCGGCAGCGACAGCGCCACCGCCACCCCATAGCCCAGCAAGGCGACCTGCACGGTGGCCCAGGCATGGCCGGCCCAGGCGGCGGCGCCGAAACCGGTGGCCGCCAGCACGATCGATGAGGGCGTGGGCAGCACGAAGGGCGGCACCGCGAACACCCGGCAGCCGACCTCCCAGGCGATCAGTACCACCACGAAGGCCAGCAGCGGCGCCAGCCGCATCAGCAGCGCGCCCATCAGTGGGCACCTCGGGAAAAAACCTGCTCGCGGATTTCGTTGGCCAGCGAATGGAGCAGCGGATCGGCCAGCGTGTGCAGCCCGCGCGGGCGCGCCAGCGGGACGTCGATGATGCGGCTCACGCGCCCGGGGCGCGCGCTCATCACCACGATGCGATCCGACAGCAGCAGCGCTTCGGGAATCGAGTGAGTGACGAAGACCACCGTCTTGGGGCGCTCGGTCCACAGGCGCAGCAGTTCCAGGCTCATCTCGTCGCGGGTCAGCGCATCGAGCGCCGAGAAGGGTTCGTCCATGAGCAGGATGTCGGGGTCGAGCAGCAGCGCGCGCGCGATCGCCACGCGCTGCTGCATGCCGCCCGACAATTCCGCCGGAAGGCGGCTGCCGAACTCCGAGAGTCCGACCGTTTGCAGCAGTTCGAGCGCCCGCGCCCGCTCGGCCGGCGACACATGACCGTGTTTGTGGCGCATCGGGAAGACGATGTTCTCGAGCACGGTGAGCCAGGGGAGCAGCGTCGGGCGCTGGAAGACGACGCCGATCTCGTCGCGCGGCTCGGTGACCGGCTGGCCGTGGATCGAGAGCGTACCGGCAGTCGGGCGCAGCAAGCCCGCGATCAGCCGCAGCACCGTCGACTTGCCGCAGCCCGAGGGCCCGATCACCGACACGAACTCGTTGCGCCGCAGCGTCATGCTGACGTCCTGCAGCGCGGTGGTGCGACGACCGTCGCCCGAGACGAAGGTCTGGGTCACCCCGGTCAGCGCCACCACCGGCACGCCTGCGTCGGCGTCCCGGTCGGTCACGACAATCATTTCGGCGCGAAACGGCGGTCGACGAGCTTCTCGGGATCGATCTTGTCGGCCGGATAGTTCATCGCGCGCGCCACCCAGCTCCAGGTGGTGCGCAGCAGCGCCGGGTCGAAGGCGCCCATGCCGGTGCGCGCGGAGACCTCGTTGCGGATCAGCGGAATCGAGGCGCGGAACTCGCCGGCGGCCACCGCCACATCCATCTCGGGCACGATCGCCTTCAGGTCGGCGGCGGCGGCCTCGGGGTTCTTCAGCGCGAAATCGGTCGCCTTGGCATAGGCGCGCAGCACGCGACGCAGGACATCCGGACGCTCGCGAATCATCTTGTCGGAGGCGAACAGGGTCAGCCCGTAGCCGTCCAGGCCCTGGGTCGACCAGGGCAGCACCAGCAGTTCCTTGCCGGCCTGGCGCAGCACCCGCTCGAACAGCGGCGCGACGGTGATCCAGTTGATCGTCGCATCGACCTTGCCCTGCGCCAGCAGCGGGGCCAGGGTGGCCGGATCGACCTTGAGCAGCTTGACGCTGGCCGGGTCGATGCCGTTGGCCTGCAGGATCACCGGCCAGGTGGTGTTCGACGATGAGAAGGGCGCGGTCGCGACCGTCTTGCCGCCGACCGATTTCAGGCCGTCGATACCGGCGCCCTTGACGGTGAAGATCGCGTCGGGCTGCTTGCTGTAGACCGAGTAGACCGCCTTCACCGGCACGCCGGACTCGGCCGCCGCCATCATCAGCGCCGAGATGCCGCCGGTGCCCATGTCGGCCGCGCCGGTGGCGACCTTGGTAACCGCATCGGCCGAGCCACGACCGCTCTGCACGGTCACATCCAGGCCCTCGGCCGCGAAAAAGCCCTGCTTGAGCGCCACATACGCGGCGGCCTTGTCGCCGCCGGGCAGCCAGTCGAGCTGGAAGATCACCTTGTCGGCGGCGTGCGCGCCCATCGACGCAACGGCCAGCGCCGCCGCGCCGAGCAAGCGGGGGGACAGGCATCGTGAAATCAGGTTCATGGTCGGAAAGTCCTCGGATGGATCGGTTCGATGGCCGCGCCGCGCCGACCGGGCGCCGCGGGCAGGCCCGCGCACAAGGGCGGGGCGTCTCTGCTCGCTGGCGCACCAGTCTTGGGACCGACCTTGCGTCCAGGCTGGTGCGCCGGGCGCCCGGTTGACGCGCCCGATCCTTCCGTTGCAAGGACAGTGCCAGGCGCGAAGCCCGGCAGCCGATCAGGCCGGCGGCGGCGGCCCCGAGAACGCCATCGTCCCGTCATCGAGCGCACCGAACTTCAGGCTGACGATGTCGAGCGCGTAGTTCTGATGCAGCTTCCAGGGGCGGCGCGATCCCTGGCGGGGAAACGCGTCGATCGAGCGCTGGAAATAGCCGGACGAGAAATCAACCCACTTCTCGGGCGTGACCGCCGGATCGGTGAGGCGGGGAGTGCACTGGCGGGCGCCGGTGCGGGTCAGGTGGTTGAGCAGCCGGCACACATAGCGCGCGGTCAGGTCGCTCTTGAGGGTCCACGAGGCATTGGTGTAGCCGAACGACGACGCCAGATTGGGCAGGTCGCTGTACATCATGCCCTTGTAGCTCAGGCTGGCGGCCGGATCGACCGGCCGGCCATCGACCTCGAAGGCGACCCCGGCAAGCAGCTGCAGCGACAGGCCGGTGGCGGTGACGATCAGGTCGGCCGGCAGCTCGCGACCGGACTTCAGGCGGATGCCGGTGGGGGTGAAACGCTCGATCTCGTCGGTCACCACCGTGGCGCAGCCGCCGCGGATCGCCCGGAAGAAGTCCCCGTCGGGCACCAGGCACAGGCGCTGCTCCCAGGGGTTGTAGCGCGGCGTGAAATGGGTGGCGACATCGTAGTCGGGGCCGAGCTCGGCACGCACCATGCGCAGCAGCCCGCGCCGCGCCAGCGCCGGCTTGCGCCGGCACAGGCCGAAGAAATACTGGCCCAGGAGCACGTTCTTCCAGCGGGTGAGCCCATAGGCCAGACGCAGCGGCAACCAGCGGCGCAGCCGGTTGGCCAGCCGGTCCACCGAGGGCCGCGACACCACATAGGTGGGCGAGCGCTGCAGCATGGTCACCTGCGCGGCCTGGCGGGCCAGCTCGGGCACCAGCGTGACCGCGGTGGCACCGCTGCCGATCACCACCACCTGCTGGCCGGCGTAATCGAGGTCCGCCGGCCAGTGCTGCGGGTGCACGATGCGCCCGCCAAACCGCTCGCGGTCGGGGAACTCGGGCGTGTAGCCCTGGTCGTAGCGGTAATAGCCGCTGCACATGAACAGGAACTGGCAGGTGAAACTCACCGGGGTGCGCTCCGGGCCGCGTTGCGCCTCGACCGTCCAGGTCGCGGTGCGAGAGCACCAGGAGGCCCGCTGCACCCGGTGGCCGAAGCGGATCTTCTCGTCGATCCGGAAGGCTTTCGCGGTCTCGCGCAGGTAGCCCAGGATCGCCGGGCCGTCGGCGATCGCCTTCGGATCGGTCCAGGGCCGAAAGGAATAGCCCAGCGTGTACATGTCCGAATCGGAGCGCACGCCGGGATAGCGGAACAGGTCCCAGGTGCCCCCGAGGTCGTCGCGCGACTCCAGGATCAGCCAGCTGCGCTGCGGACAGTCGGCCTGCAGGTGATAGCCCGCCCCGATGCCCGAGAGACCGGCGCCGACCACCAGCACATCGACGTGTTCGATCGTCACCTCAGGCCGCGATCCGGAAGGTGACGCCGCACAGGTCGAAGCCGTGTGCGCCGACCGGCAGCCCCGCCTGCCGCGCCCGCGCCAGCATCGCTGCCGGGTCGGCCACGTCGAGCACCAGGGTGTCAAGGATCTCGCGCGAACCGGCCGGCGCGTCGACGAAGCGGATCACCGACGGCCCGACCGCGATCGCGCGACCCTCGGCCGACAGCGGCAGGTCGATGATGCGGGCCCAGTGGGCTGCCAGACCCGCGGCATCCGGACTGCTGACCTCGATGCCGGTGAGCGCACGCGTGACGTCGGTGCGCACGAAGGGCTGCCAGTCGGGACCGGCCGGGTGGTAGGCGCCGGTCAGGGTCTCGCCGCCCTCGCTGCGATCGAACTCCAGCATCGCGGCGCGGCAGTCCTTGGGGTGCAGCTGGTTGCCGTAGAAGCCCGGGTGTTCGAGCGTCGCGGCGATGCGCACACCGAGTGCCAGGGCGTGCGCGCGCCGGCGCTCGGGGTCGTGACAGTCGAAGATGGCCATGTAGCCGCCGCGCCCGCCGGTGCTCTCGAGAAAGCGCCCGGCGGTGGTACCGGCGCGGGTCGGCACCACCACCTCCAGGAAATCGGTGCCGATCGGAAAGAGCGCGTTCACCAGTCCGTACTTGGCGACATTGGGATCGCGGTAGCAAACGCGCACCCCCAGCACGGTCTCGATGTCGTGAACGGCGCGGTCGAGGTCGGCGGCCACCAGGCAGATCTGGCGCAGGCGAAGATAGTCGGTCATGGAGAAGTCCCGGGGAAGGCGGCGGGACCGGGGCACCCGGACGGGGCCGGCCGGCGCGCGCCTGTGGCGACGACTGTAGCCAGCCCCGGGGTGCGCCGGCAAGCCGCCAGGCACCCGGCCATTCCATTCAGCGCACGACGGTCGGCCGGTCGGGTCGATGGCGCGCGCAGCGGTCCGGGGGCGGGGGCACACGGGTCGGCGACGCGCCGGCCCGCTGATAGCATGACCGCCTCGTCGATCACCGCCAGGAGTCTCCGCACCATGCTCAAGACCATCCAGCTCGGCCGCAACAGCGGACTGACCGTGTCCCGCCTGTGTCTGGGCACCATGAACTTCGGCGAACCGGGTCGCGGCCACCAGGGGGACTGGACGCTGGGCCTGGACGAGGCCCGGCCGCTGTTCAAGGCGGCGATCGACCGCGGGCTGTTCTACTTCGATTGCGCCGATGTCTACGGACTGGGCGCCAGCGAGAAGGTGGTGGGGCAGCTGCTGCGCGAGCTGCTGCCGCGAGACCAGTATGTGATCGCCACCAAGATCTCGATGCCGATGGGCAAGGGCGCCAACCAGGGCGGGCTGTCGCGCAAGCATGTGATCGAGGGGGTCAATGCCTGCCTGGAGCGGCTCGGGCTGGACTACATCGACCAGCTGGTCATCCACCGCCACCCGCACGGCATCCCCGCGCACAGCCCGGCGCCGATCGAGGAGACGCTGCAGGCGCTGCACGATGTGGTGCGCGCCGGCAAGGTGCTCTACCTGGGGGCCTCGTCGATGTTCTCGTGGCAGTTCGCCGAGTTGCAGCTGACCGCGAAGATGAACGGCTGGACGCCGTTCGTCTCGATGCAGAACCACTACAACCTGGTCTATCGCGAGGAAGAGCGCGAGATGATCCCCTACTGCCTGAACAGCGGCGTGGCGCTGATGCCCTGGTCGCCGCTGGCGCGCGGCATCCTCACCGGCTCGTACAAGGGCGGCTTCGAGGCGGGCGCCACCCAGCGCTCGCAGGGCGGCGACCGGCTGCGCACCGCCAGCCTGTATCGCGGCGACGCGGTGTTCCCGATCGCCGACCGGGTGGTCGAGGTCGCCGCGCGCTACGGCAAGACGCCGGCGCAGATCGCGCTGGCCTGGCTGCTGGGCAAGCCCGGGGTCACCGCGCCGGTGGTCGGGGTGTCGCGACTGGAACAGCTCGACCAGCTGGTGGAAGCCACCCGCATCGT
>CAIZNI010000042.1 GCA_903934295.1 uncultured beta proteobacterium | reverse complement strand
GCACGCATATGGCTGTCCACTTTCCCTTTTCCGCGATCGTCGGCCAGGACGACATGAAGCTGGCCATCCTGATCGCCGCGGTCGACCCGACCGTTGGCGGGGTGCTGGTGCTGGGCGACCGCGGAACCGGCAAGTCCACCGCGGTGCGCGCGCTGGCTGCGCTGCTGCCGCCGATGAGCGCGGTGCTCGGCTGCCCCTACGCCTGCGATCCGGCGGCCGCACCGGGCGCCTGCGAGCAGTGCGCCGCCCTGAAAGCCGCCGGGCGCCTGCGCACCCACCGGGTGCCGGTGCCGGTGGTCGACCTGCCGCTGGGCGCCACCGAGGACCGGGTGGTGGGCGCGCTCGATCTCGAGAAGGCGCTCACCCAGGGAATCAAGGCCTTCGAGCCGGGGCTGCTCGCCCGCGCGCATCGCGGCTTCCTGTATGTGGACGAGGTGAACCTGCTGGAAGACCACCTGGTCGACCTGCTGATCGATGTTGCCGCGTCGGGTGAGAACGTCGTCGAGCGCGAGGGCCTGAGCGTGCGTCACCCGGCGCGTTTCGTTTTGGTGGGCAGCGGCAATCCCGAGGAGGGCGAACTGCGCCCGCAACTGCTCGACCGGTTCGGGTTGTCGGTCGAGGTCTCGACGCCCACCGAGCTGGCGGCGCGCATAGAGGTGGTTCGCCGGCGTGATGCCTTCGAGCGCGATCCGCTCGCCTTCGCCGAGACCTGGCGCAAGGAAGACGAGCGCATCCGGCGTCGTCTGGTGCGCGCGCGCAACGCGCTGGCGTCGGTGACGGTGCCCGACGCGGTGCTCGAGGATTCGGCGCGCCTGTGCATCGCACTGGGCACCGACGGGTTGCGTGGCGAGCTCACGCTGATGCGCGCGGCGCGCGCGCTGGCGGCCCTCGAGGGTGCCGCCCAGGCGGGGCGCGCCCACTTGCGGCGCATCGCCGGCGCTTCGCTGCGCCACCGGATGCGCCGCAATCCGCTGGACGACGCCGGTTCCGGCGTGCGCGTCGAGCGGGCGCTGACCGAGCTTTTCGGCGCCTGAGCCGGTGACCGGGCCGCGCGAGGACGCGCTGCTGCCCTGGGCCGACGCCCTGCGCGCCGCCGCGCTGCTGGCGGTCGATCCGCACGGGCTCGGTGGCGTGCTGCTGCATGCCCAGCACGGGCCGGTGCGCGAGCGCTGGCTCGGCCGGCTGGCCGCGCTGCTGCCGGCCGGCACGCCGATGCGTCGGGTGCCCTTGCAGGTGCGCGACGATCGCCTGCTGGGCGGCCTGGACCTGACCGCGACGCTGCAGGCGGGCCGCCCGGTCGCCCAGTCGGGGCTGCTGGCGCAGGCCGACGGCGGGCTGCTGGTGCTGGCCATGGCCGAACGGGTCGGCACCGCCACCGCCGCCCGGCTGTGCGCGGCGCTGGACACCGGCCGTGTCGCTTTCGCGCGCGAGGGTCTGGGCGGCGAGCAGCCGGCGCGGATCGGCATCGTTGCGCTGGACGAACACACCGAGGGCGAGGATCCGCCCGCGGCCCGCCTGCGCGAGCGGCTGGCATTTCACCTGGACCTGGCGGCAGTGTCAGTGGCCCAATCGGGCGCGTTCGAGTCGACCACCGAGGCCGGCGCGAGCCCCGACCCGGTCGTGGCGCGCGAGTCCGACGACACCATCCTCGCGGCCCGCGCCCGCCTGTCCGCGGTCACCCATGACGAGGCGATCCTGCAGGCGCTTTGCGCGACCGCCGAGGCGCTGGGCGTGGAATCGCTGCGCGCCTGGGTGCTGGCGCTGCGTGCCGCGCGGGTGGCGGCGGCGCTCGACGGGCGCGACACCGTGTCCGGCGACGATGCTGCGCTGGCAGCGCGGCTGGTGCTGGCGCCGCGCGCCACCCGGGTTCCGCTCCCGCCGCCCGATCCCGAGCAGGACAATCCCGAGCGGGACAATCCGGACCCGGACGACCGCGACCCGGACGACCGCGAGCCGCAAGACCGGCCGCCCGAGCCGCCGTCCGCCGAGCCTCCCGCCCCCCCGCCGGACGACCCCGCGCAGACCCCCCCGCCCGAGCCGCCGGCCGACGAACCGGCCGCGTCCGACCCGCGCGATGCGCAGGCGCTCGAGGAGACCGTGCTGGCATCGGCGCGGGCCGCGATTCCGGCCGGCCTGCTGGCGCAACTGGCGCTGGACGAGGCCGCGGCGCGCTCGGCCGGTGCAGCCGGCGGTCGCGCCGGCGCGCGTCGGGAAGCCCGGCTGCGCGGACGGCCCACCGGCTCGCG
>CAIZNI010000041.1 GCA_903934295.1 uncultured beta proteobacterium | reverse complement strand
GCTGCGCCTGCCGGCGCGCCGGCTGCGGCCACCCCCGCTGCCACCCGCCGCTGACCACCCCCCGCTTCAATCAACACCCATCCCCCGGGAGTCCTTCATGCTCGACAAGTTCCGCTTCCTCGGCGCCCTCCTCTTCGCCCTGACCCTGAGTGACGTCGCCGTCGCGGCCAACCCGCAGGTGGCGATCCGGACCTCGGCCGGTGAGATCGTGGTCGAGCTCTATCCCGACAAGGCGCCCCGCAGCGTCGAGAACTTCCTGCAGTACGTGCGCGAGGGCTTCTACAGCGGCACCGTGTTTCACCGGGTCATCGGCAACTTCATGATCCAGGGCGGGGGCTTCACCGCCGACTTCTACAAGGGCGTGCCCGGCTTCGGCCAGAAGAAGACGCGGGCCTCGATCCCCAACGAGGCGCGCAACGGCCTGAAGAACGACCGCGGCTGGCTCGCGATGGCGCGCACCTCGGACCCCGACTCGGCGACCGCCCAGTTCTTCATCAACGTGGTCGACAACGCCGGCCTGAATCACCCGCAGCCCGACGGCCACGGCTATGCGGTGTTCGCCAAGGTGGTCCGCGGCATGGAAGTGGTCGACGCGATCCGCGCCCGTCCCACCGTCATCAAGGGCCCGTTTCGCGACGTGCCGGCCGAGCCGGTGCTGATCGAGTCGGCCAGCGTGGTGGCCCAGCCCTGAGCCTGCGATGATCCGCGTGCGCCGCGACCAGCCGGCGCTCTTCGCCTCGGACATGCACCTGTCGGACGCGCATCCCGACACCGTGCGCCAGGTCATCGACGCGCTGGCCGAGTCCGCGCAAGGCGTCGACTTCGTGTTCCTGCTCGGCGATCTGTTCGATGCCTGGGTCGGTGACGACCTGATCGGCGACGCCGGCTGCGAGCGCTCGGTGCGCGATTTTCTGGCGCTGCTGCGCCAGTGGCATGCGCAAGGCAAGGCGGTCTATGCGCTGCACGGCAACCGCGATTTCCTGCTGGGGATTCGCCCGGCGGCAGCGCAGGCCGATGCCGGCGGGCAAACCGGGAACGACCTGCAGCGCGCCTGCGGGGTGCGCCTGCTGCCCGACCCCTGCGTGATCGAGCTGCACGGCGAGCCGGTGACGCTGTCGCATGGCGATGCGCTGTGCACCGACGACACCGACTACCAGGCCTTTCGCCGGCTGGCGCGCACGCCCGCCTGGCAGGCGGACTTCCTCGCGCAGCCGCTGGCGGCGCGGTTGTCGGCAGCGCGCGCGATGCGCGAGCAAAGCCGCCAGCACACCCGCGAAAAGGATGAGCGCCTGATGGATGTGAATCCGCAGGCGGTGCGCGCGCTGCTGCACGACACCGGCACCCGCGTGCTGGTGCACGGCCACACGCATCGGCCGGCGCATCAGGTGCTGGATCTGGACGAGGGCGCGGCTCAGCGCTGGGTGCTGCCCGACTGGGACGCTACCGAGCACCGGGGCGGGATGCTGATGGCCCGCGACGGGGTGATGCTGCCGCTGGGGGAGTGGCCCGAGCCGCGACCGGTGGGGGCGGCGCTGGGCGGGGGTACGGGCGGCTGAGGGTCGGACGCGGACCGCTGAGGGTCGGGCGCGAACCGCTGACCCCCGCCTTCAATCCGCGATCGGGTCCAGCTGCCCAGCCTTGGCGGCTTCATGCCCCGTACCGGGCGCACCCGTGACACGGCGCAGCTGCTCCTGCAGCGCCTCGATGCGCCGGTCCTGCTCGGCCACATGGTCGATCAGCCGGTTCAGGGCCACGCCCACCGGATCATCGGCCGCGCCGCGGGTCACCGCATAGGCCGAGAAGCCCATGCGCGCGGCCTGTTCCTCGCGCCGCTTTTCATCGTCCTCGACCAGCACGCGGGCCGGGCTGCCGACCGCGGTCGCGCCCGCCGGCACGGCTTTCACCACCACCGAATTGGAACCGATGCGCGCGCCCGCGCCGACGGTGAAGGGGCCCAGCACCTGGGCGCCCGCGCCCACCACCACGCCGCGCTCCAGCGTCGGGTGCCGCTTGGCGCGGTTCAGCGCCGTGCCACCCAGCGTCACGCCCTGATAAATCGTGCAGTCGTCGCCGATCTCGGCGGTTTCGCCCACCACCACGCCCATGCCGTGATCGATGAACACGCGCCGCCCGATCACCGCGCCCGGATGAATCTCGATGCCGGTGAGAAAGCGCGCCAGGTGACTGAGCCAGCGCGCGAGCAGCAGCAAGCCGCCCTTCCAGCAGCGGTGGGCCAGCCGGTGAATGAACAGCACATGCACGCCCGGATAGCACAGCAGCACCTCGAGCGCGGAGCGCGCAGCGGGGTCCTTCTGAAGCACGGTGGCGATGTCCTCACGCAGCCGCTCGAATAACACGTTCGCCTCCTGGAGCCGGCCCGTCGGTTGACGGGCTTCCCCGCGCCCGGGTGTCGCCACAGGCGCACCGATCGGGGGGTGGGGGGTGGATTCTAAGCCGGCCGGGGAAAGCTTGCTGGCGGGCAGTGAACCACCCCGCTCATCAGGCGCCGCGCGCCGTGAGACAGCACCACCTTGTCCACCCGCCACTGGCCATCGCGCGAGGCCAGCTCGGCACCGACCGCGGCCGGCCCGGCCGGATGACCGATCCGGGTGGGCACCCCCGGCAGCGTGCGGGCGATCTCGTTGACCAGCGTGCCGGGCAGCGCCGCCGCCACCCCGATCGCCACCGAGACGCCGGCCCCGGCTGCGGCCACCACCTGGCCGTCGGACCAGGCCCGGGCCAGAAGATCAACATCGCCCGCCACCACCTCGGCACCCGAAGTGCTCCGATAGGCCGCGGGCGGAGCCACCCAGATCAGGGTGGGCGCGCCGGCCGAGGGCAGCGCCGCCTGGACCTGACCGCGCGAGGCGCCGAAGCGGCTGTCGACCGCCTGCAGGATCGCCTGGGCACGGCTGCGCAGACGGCGTTCCTGCGCGAGCGCCGCAAGCGTCTCGCGTCCGTTCAGCCCCAGGCTGGCCGACCGCACGAACACCGCCGGCCAGCCGCCACCCAACACCGAGAGCACCACTTCGCCCAGGCCGGGCACCTCGATCCGGTCACTGACCGCGCCGCTGGGCAGCAGCGATCCGCCGCGCCCGCCATCGTCGGGGTCGAGGAATTCCAGACGGATCTCGGCGCTGCCGAAGGGCACGCCTTCTTCCAGGAAAGCCCCGTCTTCCAGCACCCGCCCCTCGCGCACCGGCACCAGCGCGTCGACCCGGCCACGGGTGGCGCCGTGCCAGACCCGCACCCGCGAGACGCCCTCGGTGACCGGGTGGAGGCCTTCGAGCAGGGCGAAGACGCCGGCGGCCGCGACCAGATCGGCTTCTCCGCCCGACCAATCGAGCGCGCCGCTGCGCGGATCGACGCTGCCGAACAGGACGTCGACATCGCAGTCATCGCGCAGCGAGCGCCCGACCAGCACCACCCGGCTGGTCAGCGCGTGGGCGCCGCCCAGTCCGTCGAGCTGGCGAGCACCCGGATCGGGGCTGCCCAGCAGGCGCGCCAGCCAGCGATCGCGCTCGCGGCTGTCGGTGGGCAGGTGGCGGCTGTGCAGGAACACCGCCTTGCGGGTGCCCCCGCGCATCAGGGTGGCCGGCAGGCCCGCGGCGGGTGGGCCGCTCATTCCGGATCCCGCCGCGCCCGGCCCGGCAGCGCGCCGCGCGCGGCCAGCAGCATCTGCTTGCACACCCCGCGCAGCAGTTCGACCTCCTCGACCCGCAGGCCCGCACGCGCAAACAGCCGGCGCATGCGCGGCACCAGCTTCTTGGGCGCGAGCGGGTCGAGAAAGCCGACCGCCACCAGCGCCTGCTCGAAGTGGGCATGGAACTGTTCGATCTGCTGGTGGGTGGCCGGCGGCCCGGCGCCGGGTTCGGCCGGTTGCGGCGGCACCACGCCGGCCAGCGCCGCGCGCCGCAGCTCCCAGCACAGCACCTGCACCGCCTGGGCCAGATTGAGCGAGCTGTAGCCGGGCTCGCCGGGGATCGACACCACCGCCGAGCAGCGCTGGACGTGGGCCACCGACAGCCCGGTGCGCTCGGGACCGAACACCAGCGCGGCCTGCAGCGCCGGGTCGTCTGCGAGGGCGCCGATGATCTGCGGGCAGACCTCCCAGGGCGGGCGCGGCGCGGCCGAGAATTCACGCGTCTCGGCGCTCACGGCCACCGCGAGATGGCAGTCGGCCAGGGCGTCATCGAGCGTGTCGACCTCGATCGCACCGGCCAGGACATCAGTCGCGCCGCTGGCGAACGCGATGGCGTCGGGGTGCGAACAGATGCCGGCAAAGCGCGGGCGCACCACGGTGAGCGAGCGCAATCCCATGACCCGCATCGCCCGCGCGGTGGCGCCGACATTGCCGCCGTGACTGGGAGAAACGAGCACCACGCGCACCCTGGCGAGGGTGGTCGGGCCGATCCGATGCAGGGAGTCCAGCGCGATACCTTAGAATCGAGGGTTTTACAGGATCCGCCATGCACCCGATGCTTACTGTCGCGGTCCGCGCCGCGCGCCGCGCCGGCCGGATCATCAACCGGGCCAGCCTCGACATCGACCAGGTGAAGATCGCGCGCAAGCAGCGCAACGACTTCGTCACCGAGGTTGATCACGCGTCCGAGCAGGCCATCATCGACACCCTGCTCACCGCGTATCCGGGCCATTCGATCTTAGCAGAGGAGTCCGGCCACACCCCCGCCAAGGGCGCGGCGGCAAAGGCCCAGGAAGCCGACTTCGTCTGGATCATCGACCCCCTGGACGGCACCACCAATTTCATCCACGGGCTGCCGCAGTACTGCATCTCGATCGCGCTGATGGAGCACGGCGTGGTCACCCAGGGCCTGATCTACGACCCCAACCGCGACGAGCTCTTCACCGCCACCCGCGGGCGCGGTGCGTTCCTGAACGACCGGCGCATCCGCGTGAGCAGCCGCGTGCGGATCGAGGAATCGCTGATCGGCACCGGTTTCCCGTTTCGCCGGATCGAGGACCTCGACCGCTACATGACGATGTTCAAGTCGGTGATGACGAAGGCCGCCGGCCTGCGTCGCCCGGGCGCCGCGGCGCTGGACCTGGCCTATGTGGCTGCCGGCCGCTACGACGGCTTCTTCGAGCTCGGCCTCGCGCCCTGGGACGTGGCCGCCGGCAGCCTGATGGTGAGCGAGGCGGGTGGCCTGATCGGCGACTTCCTCGGCGAGCCGCGCCATGTGTTCGGCGAGGAAGTGGTGGCCGGCACGCCGAAAGTGTTCGCCCAGCTGCTCGGGCTGCTGCGCGAATCCGACCTGGTCCAGCCGGCGCCATGAACAGCCCTGCTGTCAGCAACACCGCGGCCCTGACGCCCGATCAGCAGGCCACGCTGGACGCCCTGGGCGCGGCGCTGGCCGGCGCGCGCGCCAGCGGCGACTGCCGGGCCCTGCTCGCGGCCATCACCCGCGCACGCACGCTGCTGCCCCGGCTGCCCGCGCCGTTCGAGCCGGTGCTGGCCGGCATCGAGCAGCGGATCGAGTCGTCGGCCCTGTTTGCCGAGGAAAGCTGCTCGTTCAGCCTGGGCGACCTGTTCGATTCGCTCGACACCTGGGCGGCGCGGGCGCGGGTGCGCTTGCTCGAGTCAGCATCCAAGGCGGGCTGAGCGGTGACCACCGAACCCGATGTGAATGCCGAATCTGCCGTGACTCCTGACTCCGCCGTGACCACCGAATCCGCCATTCCCGTTCTGCTGACCCCGCTGCAGGCCCGGGTCGTTTCGGTGCTCTATGAAAAAGAGCACACCGTTCCGGACACCTACCCGCTCAGCATCAATGCGCTGATGTCCGGGTGCAACCAGAAGACCAGCCGCGACCCGGTGATGACGATCAGCGAGTCCGATGTCCAGCAGACGCTCGATGAGCTGCGCCGACGCAGCTGGGTGATCGAATCCAGCGGCGGGCGGGTGATGCGCTACTCGCACAACCTCAAGCGCATGCTGGGGGTGCCCGCCGAATCGGTGGCGCTGCTGGTCACGCTGATGCTGCGCGGGCCGCAGACCCCGGGCGAGCTGCGCATCAACTGCGATCGCCTGCAGCGCTTCTCCGACCTGTCGGCGATGCAGGGCTTTCTGGATGAGCTGGCGACGCGCCCGCAGGGACCGATGGCGGTGCTGCTGCCGCGCCAGCCGGGCGCGCGCGAGTCGCGCTGGATGCACCTGCTGAGCGGCCCGCCCGACGAGGCCCTGCTCTACCCGTCGCCGGGCGCCCGTGGCATGGGCGGGGCGCCGGCGGGCAGTTCGGCGGCGGCTCAGGCCGATGAGATCGAGGCGCTCACCCAGCGGGTCGAGCAACTGGAGACCGAACTGGCGCGCACCGCCGAGAGCCTGCGCCAGTTGCGCGGCGAGCTCGGGCTGGCGCCCTGAGCCGCGCCCGGCGGGTGCTCAAGACAGCGGCACCTCGAAGCCGCGCTTGACCGCCGGCCGGGCCATCAGCGTCTCGTACCAGCGCTTCACATTCGGGTAGGTGGCCAGGTCGACCTGGTGACGCTCATGGCGCCAGGCCCAGCCCAGGATCGCGAAATCGGCGACCGAGAGCTCGTCGGCGAAGAACTCGCGGTCGGCCAGCCGGCGGTCCATCACCCCATAGAGCCGGTTCGTCTCCTTGCCGTAGCGCTCCAGCCCGTAGCGCTGGTCCTGGGGATCCTTCACCCCGAGGAAGTGATGGAACTGGCCGGGCATCGGGCCGAAGCCGCCCATCTGGAACATCAGCCACTCGAGAACCGGCACCCGCTGGCGCAGATCGGCGGGCAGGAAACGCCCGGTCTTCTCGCCCAGGTAGAGCAGGATCGCGCCGGATTCGAACACGCTGATCGGCTGGCCGCCGGGGCCGTCCGGATCGACGATCGCCGGAATCCGGTTGTTCGGGCTGATCTTCAGGAAGGCTTCGCCGAACTGTTCATCCTTGCCGATGTTGATGGGTCGCACCGCGTAGGGCAGGCCCATTTCCTCGAGCGCCACGCTGATCTTGCGGCCGTTCGGGGTGTTCCAGGTGAACAGTTCGATGGTCATTCAGGTGCTCCGGAAAAGGTCGAGCGCGCACGATACCGTCTGCGGGCGATTCCTGCTGGTGGCGGTCAGGGGGCGTCGGCGACCGGCTCGGCCGTGGTCTCCGTCAGGAAGCGCGCGAACGCGAACGCGATCACCGGCAGCTGGCGCCCGCGCAGGCTGGCCAGCACCAGCCGCCCCGACGGGAATCCGCGGTCGATGACTTCGCGGGCGACGATGTCGCCCGACTCGGCGCTGCTGCCCAGCGACATCTGGAAGGTCAGCGCCTGCTCGTGCACCAGGCAGCCGCGCAGGAATTCGAAGCTGTTGCTCTCGATCATCGGCTGCAGCTTCACCGAGCTGCGCAGCAGGAACTGCTCGAGCAGCTGGCGCGCCGCGATCTCACGCCCGGGCAGCACCACCGGATAGTCGGTGCAGTCGCGCAGCCGGATTCCGTCGGTGCGCGCGGCCAGCGGGTGGCTGGCGTGCATCAGGCACATCAGCCGCTGCTCGTGCGTGTCGATCACCTCGACATCGGCCTCGGCCGACAGGTTGAACACCAGCGCCAGGTCGGCCTCGAAGCTGCGCAGCATCTGCAGCGCCTGGATGTGGTCGCCGATCCGCACATCGAAGGCCACCAGCGAGTGCTGGCGGCGAAACTGCGCCACGCAGCGCGGCAGGAACGCGGGCGCCAGCGCCTGGCTGGCGACGATGCGAACCTTGCCCCGGCGCAGCCCCTTGAGTTCCTCGATCCGCGAGCGGACCTCGTCGAGGTCGGCGCTGCGGTCGCGGATGTAGCGCACGAACAGCTCGCCCGCCGCGGTCAGGCGCATGCCGCGCGGCAGCCGCTCGAACAGCGGCGTGCCCAGCTCCTCCTCCAGGTCCTGGATGCGCCGGTTCACCGCCGAGGCCGCCACATGCAGGCGCTCGGCCGCCAGGCGGATCGACCCGCAGCGGGCCACTTCGTCCAGATAACGCAGAAAACGCAGATGGTTCATTGCTCGGCCCTCGGGGATCGGCACCGCGGCAAGCGGGGGCGGTCGGCGCGGGCCCATCGGGCGGACCGCCAACATCGCGCAGACCGCACCCATCGGGCGGCCTCGCCATACCGATGCCGTTTCGGCAACGCATGGTACGTAAATCAATCATCACGGGCAACGCCATCCGGCACAGGGATTGCGTATTGAACCGACATGGCCCGCCCCCGAAACCCCGCCCCCACTACACCGCACCAAAAAAGTGCGCCCACCACTCGGTTCGGCCCTTCGAAGCACAACAATTGGGCGCTTTCCGACCAACAGGTGAGCCTGGTGCGCCAGAAAGTGGCGCCGCGCCCCCTGCCCCTGCCAGCCCGGCCCCAGGCCATCGAGATCGATCTGGCCCGCAGCGCGCTGGTGGTGGTCGACATGCAGAACGACTTCTGCCACCCGGACGGCTGGTTCGGTCAGAAAGGCGCGAACCTGCGCGCCACCCGCCGCCCGATTCCGGTCATCGCCGGTCTGCTGGAGGACTGGCGCGCCGCCGGTTGCGCGGTGGTGTGGCTGAACTGGGGCGTGCGCCCCGACCGCCTGAACCTGCCGCCCACCGTGCAGTACAAGGGCAAGCTCAGCGCCGACGCGGTTGGCTATGCCGAGCGCTCGCCACTGGATCGCGGACGCTCGCTCGTGCCCGGCGACTGGGGCGCGCAGGTGGTCGACGAGCTGCCGGTCGCCGACACGGACATCGTGGTGCACAAGCACCGGTTGAGCGGCTTCTGGGACAACGAGTTCGACAGCCTGCTGCGCCAGCAAGGCATCACCACGCTGCTGTTCGCCGGCGTGAACACCGATCGCTGCGTGTTCTCGACGCTGCAAGACGCCGGCTTCCTCGGCTACGACTGCGTGCTGCTCGAGGACGCGTGCAGCACCTCGTCGCCCGCCTACGTGACGCGCGCCATCCACTTCCTGGTCGAACGACTGCACGGCTTCATCGCCTCGTCGGCCGACCTGCGCGGCGCGCTGGGCGCCCGTTGACCCTTCCCTCCCCCTCCCCCCTCCACCACCCCAAGGAGTGATCCGCATGTCTCTCTCATCCCCCACCCGGCGCCTGGCCGGTGCCCTGGGCATTGCGCTGGGCCTGGCCCTGGCGACCCTGCCCGCGCCTGCCGCCGCGCAGACCCGGATCAAGATGGTGCTGAACTGGAAGTACGAAGGGCCGCAGGCCTGGTTCTTCCTCGCGCAGGACAAGGGCTACTTCAAGGAGGAGGGCCTCGATGTCGAGATCGACCAGGGCGAGGGCTCGGCGGCCTCGATTCCGAAGGTCGCCTCGGGCGCCTATCAGGCCGGCTTCGGTGACCTGAACGCGCTGATCGATCTGTCGTCCAAGCGCCCGGCCGACGCGCCGGTGGCGGTCTACATGATCTACAACACGCCGCCCTTCACCGTGGTGGTGAAACAGGACAGCCCGATCCGCAGCCCGCGCGATCTCGAGGGCAAGACGGTGGGCGGACCGGCCAACGACGCCGCGCTCAAGCTCTTCCCGGCCTACGCCCGGCTGGCCAAGATCGACGCGTCCAAGGTGAGCATCACCAACATGGCGCCCAATCTGCGCGAACAGATGCTGATGCGCGGTCAGGTCGATGCGGTGTTCGGCTTCATCACCACCGTGACCTTCAGCGCCCGCGCGATGGGCCTGGACCCGGCCAAGGACCTGCGCTTCATCCGCTACGGTGACAGCGGCATGGACCTGTACTCCAACGCGGTCTTCTTCTCCCGCAACTTCGTGAGGGACAACCCGAAGGCGGTGCAGGGCTTCGTGCGCGCGCTGAACCGGGCGATCAAGGACGTGCTCGCCGACCCGGTCGCGGGCGTCGAATACACCCTCAAACGCGAGCCGCTGCTCAAGCGCGAAGTCGAGCGCGAGAAGCTGCTGGCCACGCTGCGCAACGACATGAACCACCCCGAGATCGGGCGGATCGGTCTGGGCGACATCGACCCCGAGCGCCTCAAGCGGGCGATCGCCATCGTGCACGAAGCCAACCAGCTGCCGCGCATGCCCGCCCCCGAAGAAGTCTTCGACCGCGGTTTCCTGCCGGCGCGTGCCGAGCGCCCGGCCAAGCTGTTCTGAGCCCCCTGCAAGGTTGAAGCGACATGGATCTGCAACTCAAGGACCGCGTGGTCCTGATCACCGGCCCGGCCAAGGGCATGGGCCGGGCGATCTCCCTGGCCTTCGCGAAGGAAGGCGCCCGGCTGGTGCTGGCCGGGCGTGACACCGCCGCGATCGAGCCGGTGGCGGTGGCCGCGCGCGCCGACGGCGCCCAGGCATTGGTGGTGGCCTGCGACGTCACCGACGGCGCCCAGACCACCCGCCTGGCGCAGGACGCGCTGGCGGCCTTCGGGCGCATCGACATCCTGGTGAACGTGGCCGGCGGATCGGGGCCGATCGGCAAGACCGGCTGGGAAACCACCACCGAGGAATTCGACGAGATCGTGCGCCTGAACATGACCGGGTGCTTCAACACGATGCGCGCGGTGCTGCCGGCGATGGTCGCGCAGCAGTGGGGCAAGGTCGTCAACGTCGGCGGCACCTTCGGGATGCGCGGTCGCGCCGGGCGGATGGCCTACTCCGCCTCCAAGTGGGGGCTGCGCGGCATCACCAAGAGCTTCGCGCTCGAGGCCGGCCCGCACAACATCAACGTCAACTGCGTCGCGCCCGGCATGGTCGACGGGCCGCGCTTTCGCGAAAAAGTGTGCGCGAACATGGCCCGTCAGCACGGCATCTCGATCGAGGAGGCGATGAAGCGCCACGCCGCCGACTACGCGCTGCGGCGCGTGTCGCTCGACAGCGATGTCGCCAATGCCTGCCTGTTCCTGGCCAGCGACGTGTCGCGCCAGATCACCGGCACCGACCTGCCGGTGGACGGCGGCTGGGCCGCACTGTGAGGAGTTTCCGATGAGCCAGGTAGACCTCGTGATCCGCGGCGCCCAGGTAGTGTCGCCCGATCAGATCATCACCGCGTCGGTCGCCATCGATGGCGAGCGCATCGTCGCCGTCGGTCATGACGACGTGATGCCCGCCGGGCGCGAAGAGCTGCGCGCCGACGGGCTGTTCCTGCTGCCGGGCGCGATCGACAGCCATGTCCACTTCCGCGATCCGGGCTACCCCCACAAGGAGACCTGGAAGAGCGGCTCGGCGGCGGCGGCCTGCGGTGGCGTGACCACCATCTTCGACATGCCCAACACCAACCCGCCCACCGGCACGCTGGAGGCCCTGCGCCTCAAGCACAAGGCGGCGGAGTCGTCATATGTCGACTTCGGCATCCACGGCCTGCTGGGCGACGACACGATCGAGAACCTCGAGGCGCTGCTGGAGGCCGGCGTCACCAGTTTCAAGGCCTTCGTGGGCAACACCTTCGGCAACCTGCCGGCACCGACCGACGGCGCGCTGCTCGAGGGCTTCGAGAAACTCGCGCCGCTGGGCATCCGCACGGTGGTGCACGCCGAGAACTCGTCGATCCTGCTGCGCCGCCAGCAGCGCATGGAGTCCGCCGGGCGCATCGACACCCTCGCCCACCTGGCCGCGCGGCCGGCGGTGGCCGAGATCGAGGCGATCGGCCGGGTGCTGACCCTGGCCGAGTGGACCGGCGCGCGGGTGCACATCGCGCACCACAGCGCGGCCGACTCGCTGTTCCTGATCCGCGAAGCCAAGCGGCGCGGCGTCGACGTCACCGTCGAGACCTGCCCGCAGTACCTGCTGCTGAACACCGATCACGCCGCGCGCCTGGGCGGGATCATGCGGCTCAATCCGCCGATCCGCGAAGCGCGCCACAACCAGCCGCTGTGGGATGCGCTGCTCGACGGCACGATCGACATGATCGCCACCGACCACGCGCCGCACACCCCCGAGGAAAAGACGCGCGAGAGCATCTGGGACTGCGACTGCGGCTTCCCCGGCGTCGAGACCCAGATGCCGCTGATGCTCACCGAGGTGAACCGCCAGCGCGCCACGCTGATGGACTATGTGCGCTGGAGTTCGGTGAACCCGGCGCGCGCCTGGGGGCTGTATGGCGCCAAGGGCGTGATCGCCGCCGGCGCGCACGCCGACATCGCGGTGATCGACATGAACCGCCAGGGCGTGCTGTCGCAGAACCGCCTGCAGACGATCAGCCGGATCTCGCCGTGGCATGGCCGCGCCGTCCAGGGCTATCCGCTGCACACGCTGCTGCGCGGGCGCTTCGTGATGCGCGACGGCAAGCTGGTGACCGAGGCCGCCGGCTGGGGTCGCTCGGTCAAGACGGTGCAGACGATGCCGGTGGCCCGACCGCGCAACACCGAGCACTACACCAGCGCAATCCTGAGCACGCCCCCCGGCGTGGCCCCGAACGCCACACCCGCGCCGCAGGAGCCGCTGTGAGCGGGATGAACGCGGGCAGCGGGGCTGCCGGTGCGGGCACACCCGCCGTCCCGGGCAGCGCCCAGCGGGTCGACGCCTGGCGGGTGCCCTGCCGTGGGCCGGGCGACCTGTCGGCGGTGCAGGCGCTGATCGACCAGGGCGCGCTGGTGGCGGGCGACATCATCGCGGTGATGGGCAAGACCGAGGGCAACGGCTGCGTGAACGACCACACCCGCGACTTCGCCTCGTCGAGCTGGTGCCATTTCCTGGCCCCGCACCTGGGCTGCTCGCCCACCGAGGTCGAGCAGCGCGTGGCGCTGGTGATGTCGGGCGGCACCGAAGGCGTGCTGTCACCGCACTTCACCGTGTTCACCCGGCGCCGGCTGGCGCAGCCCGCCACCCACCCGGACAAGCGGCTGGTGATCGGCGTGGCGCAGACCCGCGACTTCCTGCCCGAAGAGATCGGCCGCACCGCCCAGATCGACGCGACCGCCCAGGCGGTGCACGCCGCGATGCGCGATGCCGGCATCGACCACGCCGACGATGTGCATTTCGTGCAGATCAAATGCCCGCTGCTGACCTCGGCCAAGCTGGACGAGGCGCACGCCCGCGGCGCGTCCACCGCCACCCGCGACACCTATGAATCGATGGGCTACTCGCGCGGCGCCTCGGCGCTGGGCATCGCGCTGGCGCTGGGCGAGGTCGACCCCACGCGTCTGACCGACGCGGCGGTGCTGTCGGACTGGACGCTGTGCTCGGCGCGCGCGTCGGCCTCGGCCGGGATCGAGCTCGATCGCAACATCGTGATCGTGCTGGGCGAGGCCGCCGGCAGCGACTCGCCGCTGCGCATCGCCCACACCGTGATGCGCGACGCGCTCGACGCGGCCAGCCTGCGCCGGTTGCTGCGCGAGGCCTTCGACCTCGATCCGGAGCGCGACGAGGCCACCATCAGCCGGCGCCTGCTGAACCTGCTGGCCAAGGCCGAAGCCAGTCCCGACGGGCGGGTGCGCGGCGAGCGCCACACCATGCTCAACGACTCCGACATCAACGCGACGCGCCATGCCCGCGCGGTGGTGGGCGGGGTGCTGGGCTCGGTGGTGGGCGCCAGCGCGCTTTATGTCTCCGGCGGCGCCGAACACCAGGGCCCGCCCGGCGGCGGCCCGGTGGCCGTCCTCCTGCGCACCGAATGAACCGGGAATCCTGATGACCCAGACCATGATCGATCTCGCCGACGTGACCGTGCGCTACCGCGGCGGCACTGTTGCGCTCGACCACACCGACCTGCGCATCGAGGAGGGTGACTTCGTCGCCCTCGTGGGCCCCAGCGGCTGCGGCAAGTCGACCATCCTGAAACTGGCCGCCGGCCTGCTGCGCCCGAGCTCGGGCGGGGTGATCGTCGGCGGGCGCGAGGTGGGCGCGGTGGGCAAGCAGGCGGTGCGGATCGGCCTCGCCTTCCAGAACCCGACGATGCTGCCGTGGCTGACCATCCTCGAGAACGTGATGGTGCCGCTGAAGATCGTCGAACCGTTTCGCAGCGACTACGCGCGCAAGAAGCGCGGCGAGTTCGCCGAGCGCGCCGAGGCGCTGCTCGCGCAGGTCGGCCTGAAGGGCTTCGGCGACAAGCGGCCCTGGCAGCTCTCGGGCGGGATGCTGCAGCGCGCCTCGCTGTGCCGCGCCCTGATCCACGACCCGCAACTGCTGCTGCTCGACGAGCCGTTCGGCGCGCTCGATCAGTTCACCCGCGAGGAGCTCTGGGACATCCTGCAGGCACTGTGGATCAACCGGCGCCCGACGGTGCTGCTGGTCACCCATGACCTGCGCGAATCGGCCTACCTGGCCAACCGGGTGTGCGTGATGAGCTCGCGGCCGGGCCGCATCCTAGAGGACCGCGAGGTGCCTTTCGCGCGTCCGCGCACGCTCGAGTCCAGCTATTCACCCGAATTTGCACTGCTCGTGCAGCAACTGCGCATGCGGATCTCGCACGCCCGAACCGATCAGCAGGAGACGGTCTGATGAATGAAACCCTGTCGGCGCAGATGCGCCAGCGCCTGCTGTCGGCCGCCGCGCTGATCGGCTTTTTCCTGCTCTGGGAGGCGATCTGCCGCATCGCCGGTATCTCGGACCTGGTGCTGCCCCGCCCGAGCCAGATCCTGGTGGTGCTGGTGGAACGCATGCCGGTCCTGTGGCCGCACACCGTGCAGACGCTCTACACCACGCTGGTGGGCTTCGCGCTCGGCGTGGCCGCCGGCGTGGTGATCGGCGCGGTCATCGGGTCCTCGAAGCTGGCCTACGACGTCGCCTATCCGCTGCTGGTCGGTTTCTCCAGCATCCCGAAGGTGGCGGTGGTGCCGATCTTCGTCGTCTGGTTCGGCGCGGGCACGGTGCCGGCGATCCTGACCTCGATGGTGATCAGCGTGTTCCCGGTGGTGGTCAACGTGGCCACCGGCCTGGCGACCACCGAGCCCGAACTCGAGGACGTGCTGAAGGTGCTGGGTGCCAGCAAGATGGACATGCTCTGGAACGTCGGGCTGCCGCGCGCGCTGCCCTATCTGTTCGCCTCGCTGAAGATCGCGATCACGCTGGCCTTCGTGGGCACGGTGCTGAGCGAGACGGTGGCGGCCAACAAGGGCATCGGCAACGTGATGATGATCGCCAGCGGCAATTTCGATGTGCCACTGGTGTTCGCCGGACTGCTGATCCTGGCGCTGCTGGGCGTGGCGCTCTATGCGCTGTTCGCCCTGCTCGAGATGCGCCTGACGGGCTGGACCCAGCGAAAATCCGAGATCGCGCTAGCATGAGCGCCGCTGCGCGGTCGGGCCGGCCGGATCTGGCCCGCCTGAGCGCGCAGGACGACTGAACTCACGACCTTTCCACAGGCATCGACATGACCAGACTTCGCATCACCGCCGGCGGCCACACCTTCATCGCCGAGACCAACCCCGACGCGCCGATCACCGTGGCCGCCTTCATGAAGCTGCTGCCCTATCGGCAAAAGCTGATCCATGTCCGCTGGAGCGGCGAGGCGTGCTGGATCCCGCTGGGCGACTGGCACCTCGAGCACGAGGGCAAGCCGGTCGGTTTCGAGAACCACACCAGCCACCCCTCGGTGGGCGACGTGCTGTTCTACCCGGGCGGCTACAGCGAGACCGAGTTCCTGATCGCCTACGGATCGTGCTGCTTCGCGAGCAAGCTCGGCCAACTTGCCGGCAACCACTTCATGACAGTGGTCGAGGGCAAGGAGAACCTGCGTGCCCTGGGCGTGAAAACCCTGTGGGAAGGCGCTCAGGACGTGCTGGTCGAGGCGATCGAGGACTGATCCACCGAGGGCTGAGCTACCGAGGACTGAGCCACCGAGGGCTGAGCCACCGCGGCGGATGACCCGGCCTCGCCGCCGGCATCCGCCGAATACCCGTTCATGAAGCCGTCGACCATGCCGGTGGCGCGACCCCAGTCGAAGAACCGGTAGTTGTGGGCATTGAGCACCATCGGCGAGCCGGAATAGAACATCTCGTACTGCAGGTGGCGCGAGCCGAACTCCGAGCCGACCGCATCCCAGGCGAGCTTGAACAGCTTCACCCGGTCCTCGGAGTCCATCACCGGCGACTTCTGCGAACCGCGGATGATGGCCAGCGTCTCGGGATGATGAAAGTCCTGGACCGATGAGGGCACCATGATCAGGCCGCCCCCGCACAGCTGACGGATCGCGTCGATCACCTGCGGATAGGTCTGCTGGGCGATCGCCTGGGCGGCGCACAGCATCGACCGGTCGGGCACATGGAAGCCGCGGAAGTTCTCGCCGCGCGCCTCCATGCCGGCAACCATCGCCTCGATCATCGTCGCCTTCGCGGCCAGGGCGCCCAGCGAATCGCGCACCCCCGGAAAACCGATGATGCCGTTGGCTTCGGCGATGCGCCGGGCCACGCCCACCAGAAAGCGCAGCTTCACATACAGCCGCACCAGGCACTGATGGTTCTGCATCACGTGCGCACGGGTCTCGTGCCATTGCGCGGCCGCGGCCTTGACCTGGCGGATCAGGAACACCCGCTCCCAGGGGATCCGGACCTCGTCGAACAGCACGACCGCGTCGTTCTCGTCGAAGCGGCTGGCCAGCGGATAGTCGAACGACGAGGTCGCCGCCTGCTCGTAGGAGCGGCGCGACAGGAACTTCAGGCCCTTGCTGTTCATCGGCAGCGCCGCGGTGAAGGCGTAGCGCTCGTCGCCCTCCTGCAGCGGCTGGATGTTGGAGACCAGCAGTTCCTGAGCGACGATGGCCGAGGTGGCGAGCATCTTCGCGCCGCTGACGGTGATGCCCCAGGCGTCCTCGTCGACGATGTGCGCGACCAGGTCGCGCGCGGGCTGGCCGGCGACCGGCTGCGACTTGTCGGCCTGCGGGTTGACGATCACATAGGACAGATAGAGATCGCGGTCGCGGGCCTGGCGGAAGTAGTCGCCCAGCGCCGCGCTGCCGCGGGAGTCATAGCCGGCCATCACATCAGCGCCCATCGCCATCCCGACCAGGGTGGAGGCCACATGGTCGGGCGAGCGGCCGACCATGCCGCAGGTGAGTTCGGCCATCCGCTCCAGCGTCTGGCGGCGCTGCACCGTCTCCTCCCAGGTGCGCGGCATCTGCCAGGCGCGCCCGACCTGAGCGCCCGAGGTCGGTGATTCGAAGCTGAACGCCTCGGGCTGCTCGAGCGCGGCATCGTAGAACGACCCGGCGGTCTGCACGATGCGCGCGAAGGCGGGCGAAGTGGTCACATCCGGCACCGCCGCCCCGTCGATGAAGACGGCGCGCCCGTCACGCAGGCTGGCAATGTGTTCCTGGCCGGTTTTCATCGGGAGCGCTCCGTGGAGTAGGTGCGTCGCGCGGCGCAAGACCTCGCACCGCCGGGGATGCTGCGTCGCAGCAAAATACCAGACTACGAGCCGCTCCGACCGATGTCAATCCCGGATCAGCGAGTGTCAGGAAGACGGCAACGCGGCGTGGCGTCCGGCCCCCGCCGCGAACCGGGCGGCCCCCGCTTGCGCCTCGAGCTGGCGCGCCTGGGTCGCCAGTTCCAGCTCCCGGGCGATCGCCTGATCGGCCGGCAAGTCGGCCTGCGCATGCACCGAGGCGCGGTCCGAGCGCATCGCGATCGGCGGAAACTGCGCGATCTGGCGGGCCAGCGCCTGCGCCTCGAGCAGCGCGGTGCCGTCCTCGACCAGGCGATTGACCAGGCCGATGTCCTTGGCCTCCGGCGCACCCACCAGCCGGGCGGTCAGCATCATGTCCATCGCGTGGCTCATGCCGATCAGGCGCGGCAGGCGCACCGTGGTGCCGTCGCTCATCGGCACGCCCCAGCGCCGCGACAGCACCCCGAACGAGGCGCTGCGCTCGGCCACCCGCAGGTCGCACCACAGCGCCACGCCCAGGCCGCCGGCACAGGCGTGGCCGGCGACCGCCGCGATCACCGGCTTGGCGGGTGTGCGATGCAGCGGCCCTTCGGGGCTGCCGGCCCAGGGCACATAGTCCACGCCCGAGGCCAGCTCCTTCAGGTCGGCGCCGGCGCAGAAACTGCCGCCGGCACCGGTCAGCACCGCGACCTGCGCCGCGTCGTCGGCCTCGAACGCGCGAATCGCCGCCGCCAGCTCGAGCGAGGCCTCGCGGTCGAGCGCGTTTCTCGCGTGCGGCCGGTTGATGGTGATGGTGGTGACCGGTCCATCGCGTTCGATCAGGATCTTGTTGCTCATCTCGGGGGGCTTTCCTGAAGAAGGGAGTGCATGCGCGGCGCCATCAGGACCCGCGCCGGCGGTGCTGTCGGTCGCGCCGGCGGTGCGGGCGACAGCGCCGGCGGCGCGACCGACTGCACCGACCCGTCTGCCATCATCACACCTGACCGGGTTTTCCTTCGACGCCCGCCGGTCATTTTCGGAGCCTCCCGCCATGTCCCCCGCCCCCCGCCTCTTCGTGCTGGCCAGCTACATGCGCGATGTCAGCATCACGGTCGACCGCTTCCCGGTACCCGGCGAAACCCGCACCGGTGACGACGGTCTCGAAGCCCCGGGCGGCAAGGGCAGCAATCAGGCGATCCAGGCAGCACGCTGCGGCGCCTCGGTCGCGATCGCGGCCGCGGTGGGCGACGACGCCGCCGGGCGCGCCGCCCTGGCCCTGTGGGCGGCCGAAGGCATCGACACCGCCGGGGTGGTGACCCGCCCCGGCCACGCGACCGGTCTGGCGGTGATCCTGGTCGATCGCGCGGGCGAAAACCAGATCGTGATCGCCCCCGGCGCCAACCGGCAGCTGCAGCCGGCCGACCTCATTCCGATGCACCGCGCGATCGCCGGCGCGCGCCTGGTGCTCGCCCAGCTCGAAACCCCGATTGCGTCCACGGTGGCGGCGTTCTCGCAAGCCCGCGCCAGTGGCGTGACAACGCTGCTCAATGCGGCACCGGTGATGGCCGAGCTGCCCGAGCCGCTGTGCGCGCTCACCGACATCCTGGTGGTCAATGAGCTGGAGGCGGCTGCGCTGGCGGGTCGCGAGCCGGACAGCGATCCGCACACCGTCGGTCAGCGCCTGCTCGCGCGCTTCGAACGGGTGGTGATCACCCTGGGCGAGCGCGGGGCGCTGCTGTTCCAGCGCGGCGAGGCCACCCTGCACTGTCCGGCGCCGGCGGTGACGGTGATCGACAGCACCGGTGCGGGCGATGCCTTCGTGGGTGCCTTCGCGACCCATTGGGCGGCCACCGGTGATGCGGGCGCGGCGCTGGCGCGGGGAGTCTCGGCGGGTTCGCTGGCGTGCACGACGCGAGGCGCGGTGCCGGTGCGGGGATAGCCGATCAAGCCGCCTGCGCGACGAATCGCGCGAAGCGGCGATGCCTGGCTTTCCTGGTCAGCCCCGCACAGACGTCACTTCATTCTGGAAAGCAGCTTCTCGCTGCTGACCAGGTTCCGCGCGCCATGTGCATGGTCCTCTTTGAAGACGTTTCCTTTGCACCACTGACCAACGGACTCGGCATTCACTTTCATGACCCTGGGGCGAACACTCCAGGACACGTTCAGCGGAGAGCCTTTCTCGTTGTAGGCGGGCCCCGTCGTGGATCCGGCATACCGAATCGGCCTGCCCATGTTCCGGGGAATGTTGATGGCCTGGTAATAGCCATTGATCTCCCGAAATTTCGTCAGTTCGCTGAAATCGGCAGCCTTGGAATCATTCACCAGAACAAAGACTTGCGCCTCAACCCGCAATTGCGGATTGCTGTCCGTTTCGCTCAGGCAGGCACCGAGCGTGGCGCCCGGGACGACACGGGCAGAGCTGTGGACATAGTGGAGTTCGATGGTGTCACCCGCCTGCAAGCCTCCATGCTCGCTCTTGCAAACCTCTGCGTCCAGGGGCCTGGATTCCTTGGCGCTGATCTTGCCGTTGTACTGGTAGCCCGCTTGCGAGCCATGCCCATTGCTGCCGTGCCCTTTGCTGCCATGCCCATTGCCGCCCCCGGCCACGGCGGTGAACTCGCCACCCTTGTGCTCGGCATTCTTGTGAAAATGGATATTGCACAAGTTCATATTCCGATAGTCAGGTGCAACTGAAAAAATTCGTTTGTTTTCCCCTCTCTTGTTCGCCAGATCACGTGGCGACTGAGGTCCGTAGCCTTTTCCCTCGGTGTTCTTTTCCAGAGCAGAATTCTGGGCAGCAACCGTCGATTCATCGACGCGAGAAACCATTTCTCGCGCATGAACAAACCCTGAAAACAAGAGCGGCAAAACAACGAATTTGATGTATTTTTTCATGATTAATAATGATGCTTTCAGTTTTCCATGGAGAACTATTTTAAATCGCGTCAGAGATTACCATGAACCCAACGAATCACGTATGACTGAACTCGCTTGTTCACCAAGGAATCGTCACGTCGGCCCAGACGGCTGTTCGGCCCTGGCCCGAATTCGGGGCCTCAAAGGCGCAGGCTCATCGATGGGCATAACCGGCGTCAATTGCGCGCTGTGAACCTGACCGTTCAAGGCGCGACACCGCGCTGCCGGCGAAACCTGGCACGACACGGCGCCATTCGTTTTGCAGGTGCGTCCATGCAGTGCGTCACTGCGGCCTTCGGACGCAGATGCTAGCTTTCCCTTCCGGGCAGCGATGCGCTGCGCGGCAAAGGAGATCGCGCTTGGCAACGTCCCGAACCCCACCGCACGCCCCTGCCACCTTCCAGACCGACGATCGCCAGGACTACGCGGGCACGGAGGAGTTGTGGGCCAATGAGTCCCAGCTTCAGAACTACAACCGTGACGTCGTGGCCCTGTTGTCGGACACCCATGTGCCCGGTCAGCGGGTGATGGAGTTCGGTGCCGGCATCGGCTCGCTGGCCCTGCTGTGGCGGTCCCGACACCAGGTCGACCCGCTGTGCGTGGAGCTGGACCCCGCGTTGCAGGCAGTTCTTCGCTCACGCGGCTTCGAAGCCCATGGCTCGCTCGGCGCGGTGCCGCCCGGCGTGGACCTGATCTACACCTCGAATGTGCTGGAGCACATCGACGACGACCTGGCGGCGCTGAAGCAACTGCGAGCCACGCTGAGCCCCGGCGGCCGGATCGCCATCTACGTGCCGGCGATGCAGGTGCTGTATTCCGACATGGATCGCAGCCTCGGCCATTAACGTCGATACGGCCGACAGGAACTGCTCGCCAAGCTGAAGGCCGCTGGCTTCGAAACCCAGCGCTGCCACTACGCCGACAGCCTGGGCTTCTTCGCCTGGGGGCTGATGAAGCTGCGCGGCCAGTCCTCGGGCAAGCAGGCCGGCGGCGGCAAACTCCTGGCGGTGTACGACCGCTTCGTCTACCCGGTGAGCCGTCTGCTCGACCGGTTCGGCATGCGCCACCTGATGGGCAAGAACCTGTTCGCGCTGGCGCGGCGCGCGCCCTGAACGACCTGCGGCTCGACCGCCGGGTTTTCAAACGCAGGCGTCGTGCCTAAAGCAGGAACCGCCAATCCGCCACCCGGAACAAGGTGCCGAACAAGATCACCGCCGCGATCATGGCCAGCGACGCCACCGCCAGGAAATCGAATCGCGCAATCCGCTTCGCCAGGGCCGGTGCTGACACCATGAGGGCGACCAGTATCGCCATCTCCGACCAGTAGTGGTAACGCATGCCGGTCGCCACGCCGATGACCGCATACGCGAGCGAGTAGAACAGGCCGGACACGATCAGCATCCGCGATGCCCACGCGCCGCCCTCGTCGCGCGGAGCGCCAGACAGCAGCATCAGCGCCATGCCGCCCGCGACCAGCCAGGTCATCGGCCACAAGATGAAATTCATGGCGACCAGGTTGGTGGCGATCAGCCGTGGCGTGGTCGGCACCGCCGGGTCGGCCGAGGGCGAGCTGCGCGGCTGGGCATAGCGAAAATGCTTTGCCGGCACCAGAAAGTAGACCGATGAATTGAAGTGCCGCAGCCGGTGTTCCGCCCAAGCGAGCGGATGCGCCGCAATGGCGGCAAGCCAGACGGCCCCGACCCGGCTGCGACCGTCGGGTCCAACCAGCGCCCTCGCATGCGCGAACGCGCTGGCGCAGCTCCCCCACGCGCTGAATTCATCCCACCAATAAACCGTGTGGCAACGCTGGACTGCCGCCAGATCAAGCCCGGTGGCTTCCCGAAAGGGGGCCGGGTCGGCGGCGTGGCGGGCGATTCCAGCCAGATCGAAAATCTGCAGCGACAGCATCGCGCCAGTGTCGGCGGCCCCGATGACCTGCCGATTGACGGTGCTGGAGACGGGAATGGCGAGAACGCAGATGACGGTCGACGCGATGACGGCCGCCAGCCAGCGCATGCGACCGGCTGTCGCGGTGAGGTAGACCAGCAAGGGCCCGAAGGCGAAGACCGCGTTCGCTCTCACCAGCACGCCATAGATCGCCAGCACCAGCGCGCACCCGAGCACACCCATCCGCGCCCGTCCGTGCGCGATCCGATCCCGGTAGACCAGGCCGAAGGCTGCGATGAACGCAGACGCCATGTGCACGTCCTTCAGGACCTCCCGGTTGAAGACCGGAAACATCGGGAAGAAGCCAGCCGCCAGCACGATCCACGCGGATCGACGGCGGCCTTGCAACCAGAGGCCATCGGCCACCGCCCAGAAACCGAGCCAGTGCAGCGCGAGTTGCAGCGCCAGCATCGTTTGCGGCCCCTCGCGGATCGCGATGAACCACGACCACACGACGGACATGATCGGCGGATGCCAGTCGGTGAACTGGCCATTCCTGGCTTCGCGGTATTGGTTCAGCGCATCGTTGTCGAGCAGGCCCGGATAGAACGCCGCAAAGTTGCCGATGAACAGCACCACGGCCAGGCCCAGCAGGGCGAAGCGGCGATCGGTGCCTGGGGCCGTTCGGTCGCCTTGCGCGCCGGGCGGCGTCACGCCACGCAAGCCGCCGGTCATGCGGGCGCGCACGCTCACGTCATCGATGGCACGTCGCCCGGAATCGACTCGGGTCTCTCGAACGGGACGGGCGCGAGTTCGCGCACCGCCAGGAAAGCCGTCCCCTCCCCGCGGCGCCGACCCGCCCAGGTCCCCGGAGCAGGCATGGCCAGGTAGGCGAGACGCTTGATTTCACGACGCGAGTGCGTGACGGTGTCGAGAATCAGCCCGCAGACCAGCGACAGGAAGGCCAGGAGCATCGTCGCCGCCGCCAGCAGCGCGGTCGGGAACCTCGGGACCAGTCCGGTCTGCAGGAACTCGGTGATGATCGGTGCCGCCAGCACGAGCGATGTCGCCGCGAGCGCGCCGAAGATGCTGGTGAAGAACACGAGCGGTCGCTCTTCCTTGATCAGGATCGCAATCGTTCGAAGGATGCGGATGCCGTCCCTGACCGTGCTGAGCTTGGAGACCGAGCCCTCGGGTCGATCCTTGTAGCGCGTCTGGACCTCGGCCGTCTTCATCCGCAGTTCCATCGCATGGACGGTCAGCTCGGTCTCGATCTCGAAGCCGGACGAGATGGCCGGAAACGACTTCACGAAGCGCCGCGAGAACACCCGATAGCCGGTCAGCATGTCGGTGAACTGCCGGCCGAAGATCGACATCACCAGCCCGGTGAGCAGCCGGTTGCCGAACCGGTGACCGAACCGGTAGGCCTTCTGGATCTCGGTGACGCGCGCGCCGCACACCATGTCCAGCTGACCGTCCAGCAACTTCGACACCATCGCCGGCGCGGCGGATGCGTCATAGGTGTCGTCGCCGTCGACCAGCACATAGATGTCCGCCTCGACATCGCTGAACATGCGCCGCATCACGTTTCCTTTGCCGGGAAACGGCTCGTAACCCAGCACTGCCCCAGCCGCGATGGCCACCTCCGCGGTCCGATCCTTTGAATCATTGTCGAACACGTAGATCGTCGCCCCGGGCAGCGCCGCGCGAAAATCCGCCACCACCTTGGGGATGGCGACTTCCTCGTTGTAGCAAGGGATGATGACCGCGATGCGCGGTGCGACCGGATTCAGATCGGCAGACATGAGGTCCTTGGCGCCCCTTTGGGGCAGGCCTCAAGACTATCGATTGCTGCCGACTGTGCAGGGAACGAATTCACGGGGTCCGCGTATTTCGCGAACGGATCGCGGACCAACCCAGGGGCGTGTCAACCGCCGGTCCCGCCCTTGTTGCACAGCCGCGGCGCTGCGAACCGGTGCACGCCCGCCATGCATTTGAGACACTGTTGGTACCCAACCGCTCCCGACCCTGAACCGAAAGGTATGCCGTCATGCCCCCGATCGCCGCTCTGCGCGCGCCTGCTCGCTGCCTGTTTCTGGCCGCCCTTTCCGTGGGCGCGGCGCCCATTGCCATCGCGCAGACACCCACGACGCTGTCTTTTGCGCAATCCGTTTGCACGCAAAGCGTGCTGGGCAGCGTGACCCTGAGCGGGCCCGCACCGGCCGCCGGCCAGGTCGTTCAGCTCTCCAGCAACATGCCCGCCGTGATCAGCGTGGCGCCGACGGTGACCGTGCCGGCGGGCGCCACTTCCGCGCCCATTACCTTGCGCTGCGCGCCCGGCAACCAGTCGGTGGCGGTCAGCCTGAGCGCCAGCGCCAACAACGTGAGCCAGACCGCGATCATGAATGTGCCGTCGGCCTCACTTGAGGGGGTGGCCTTGAAGACCGAGCAGATACCGCCCCTGCCGCCCACCTCGTTCACAGGCACGGTCACGCTCGCCGGCTCGGCGCCCGTGGGCGGGGTGATCGTGACGCTTTCCAACAGCGACCCGACACTGCTCACCAGCCCGCCCTCGGTCACGGTGCCGGCCGGTGCCAGGTCAGCCAGCTTCAACGTCACGGTGCGCTCGCCCGTGTCACAGCGCACGCCGTTTTCCATCACCGCGACCGGCCTGGGCGTGACCCGGATCGGCACCGGCACGCTGATGCCGGCGGAGCCGCTGACACTCGCCTTCCCTGACCGCCAGCGGGAACAGCGCGGGCTGGACGGGGGCTCATCCACGCAATTGAACATTGCCGGAAGCTCTCCGCCCATCGGCGCGCGCCTGACGCTCAACGCAGCCGCCGGTGCCGCAGGCCTGACCTTAACGGTATCAAGCAGCAACCCCGGATGGGCAACGGTGCCCGCCACTGTCACGGTGCGACCAGGCGACACCAGCGTCGATTTCACCGTGAGGACGTCGCCGACGACACAATCCGCGAGCACCGTGATTACCGCCACGGGCGCCACTGTCAGCAAGAACGCCACCCTGACCACGGGCGGTACGCAACTGGTCGGATTGACGGGAAAGGTGACTCAAGTGATCGGTGGGCAAACCGCTGCATTTACCGTGTTTGCCAGCAGCAGGCCGGGTCCCGAGGGTCTGTTGATCCGGCTGAGCAGCAGCAACCCCAGCGCGATGACCGTGCCGGCTTCGGTCACCATTCCGGCAAACACCTCGACCGCCGACGTGACCGTCACCACCGCGTCCGTCACTGCCCGGACCACCGTGACACTGACCGCCAGCGCGGGGGTGGTTACCCAGACCGCGCCATTGCTGCTGGTACCGGAGGGGCTGACCCAGTTCGACGTCTCTCCCACCAGCGTGACGGGCGGCAGTTCGGTTTCAGGGCTGCTGACCGCCTTTTCCGGTCACGACGGATTCAATGTGACGATCACGTCCGATCAGCCATCAGTGGTCGGCGTGCCTACCACGGTGTCGGTACCGGCCAATCAGGCAACGCAGGGGTTTTCCATCATGACCAGTCCGGTCAGTGTGCCGACCACCGTTCGCCTCAGCGCACGGTTGACAGCAAGCGCCCGAATCAACCGTTTGGGGGTGTTGCTTCCCGATGCCGCACACCCCGCTCTGACCACCAGCCTGACGGTCAACCCACCCACCCTTCGTTCGCTGAGCCTGTCCAGCCTGGCGGTGCTGGGCAGCTCGCCCTTTACCGGCACCCTCACCTTGTCGGGGCCAGCACCCGAAGGGCTGACGGCCACGGTCGTGTCGGGCGACGAGCTCGTGATGGTGGAAAGCCCCGTTCGGTTTACCGCCGGCGCAACGACGGCAACCTTCAGCGCGCGCACCCTGCCCGGCCGGCCCGGCCTGCCCGGCCAGCCCAGCCAGCCGGTTCGGGTGTCGATTACCGCGCGAATCGGCAATGCGGGCACCGCCAGCACCGCGACAATCAATGTGCTCAGGTGAAGCGGTGGCGCGACAGAGCGCGAGCCTGTCCGGCGACGGGCGAATGCTGGCCTGGCCGAAACACCATCCCGCCTACTGCTGCCCCACCTTCCCCGCCTGAATGACCTCGCGCCAGCGCCGGCGATCGGACTCGATCCGCTTGGCGAAGGCCTCGGTGCCCTCATAGAGCGGGGTGAAGCCGCTGTCCTGCAGCCGCTTCACGAACGCCGGGTCCTGCATCACGCGGCGCACCGCGTCGTCCCAGCGCCGGACCGCTTCGGCCGGCATGCCTTTCGGACCGCACAGGCCGAACCACCCGGTCACCTCGAAGCCGGGAAAGGCGTCGGCGATGCGCGGCAGGTCGGGGAAGAGCGGAAAGCGCGAGGGGTCGCCCTGCGCGAGCAGGCGCAGCTGGCCGGCCTGCACCTGGCGCGCGATGTCGCCCAGGTTGGTGATCATGAAGTCGATGCGCCCGCCGATCAGGTCGAGCACCGCGGGCGCCGCGCCCTTGTACGGGATGTGGAGCATGTCCACCTGACCCAGCCGCTTGAGCAGTTCGCCCGACAGGTGCTGCGCCGAGCCGGGCCCGGGACTGCCGAAGGTGATCTGTCCGGGCCGGGTGCGCGCCGCCGCCACGATCTCGCTCACATTGCGATAGGGGCTGCCCGAGGCCACCACCAGCCCGTACGAGGACAGGACCAGGTTGGACAGCGGGATCAGCTCCGCACCCGGGTCCAGCGGCACCTTGGCGCCGATCAGCTGGCCGGAGATCGCCATGGTGGACATCGGACACTGGAAGATCAGGTGCCCGTCGGCCACTTCGCGAGCGACGATATCGGCGCCGATGATGCCGTTCATGCCCGGCTTGTTCTCGACCACCACCCGTTGACCGAGCAACGGCGCGACCGCCTCACCGACGAAACGCGAGATCAGATCGCTCGAGCCGCCCGGCGCCTGCCCGACGATGATGCGCAGCGGTCGATCGGGAAAGGCCGCCTGCGCGGGCAAGGCCGCCAGGCTGCCCGCCAGCAGCGCCAGCGCGAGTCGTGCCGTTTTCATCCATGGTTTCATCGAAGGCCCCAGATCGGTTTTCAGGAAAGGATGGCGCGCCACCAGCGCGCCGGATTCAACAAGGACGGGCGCGGCTTCAGCGCGCCGGATTGATCTCGCCGCACAACTCGCCCAGGCGCAGCTCGCCGGCGGGTGTCTGCCCGCCGCTGGCCAGGAACTGCGTCATCGCCTCGCGGGTGCCGGGTCCGGACAGCGTCGACTGGAAGGCCACGCCCTCGGCGTTGAGGTCGGCGACGACTTCCTTCTCGGCCCGCAGCACCGCCGCCTTGGCCGAGGCCACCGCGTGCGGCGGAAACGACGCGATGCGCGAGGCCAGGCGATCGACGTGCGCCCACAGCTCGGGCGCGGGCAGGCTGCGGTTCACCCAGCCCCAGGCCTGCGCCAGTTCGGCGTCGACATCGTCGCAGCCCAGGATCGTCTCGAGCGCGCGCGAGCGCCCGATCAGCCGCGGCAGACGCACCGTGCCGCTGCCCCCGGGCAGGATGCCCAGCGCGACCTCGGGCTGATTGAAGACCGCCTTGCCGCGCAGCGCGAAGCGCATGTCGAAGCTGAGGGCCAGCTCGCTGCCCCCGCCGCCCACCCGCCCCTCGATCACCGCGATCGTGGCCTTGGGCATGGTGCGGAAGGTCTCGCACATCGCGTGAAACGGCTTCATCTCGGTGAGCGACACCACCCGGTCGACCGGGTACTCGAGGATCTGACCGACGTCGTAGTGGGCGATGAAGAAATCCGGGTTGGCCGAGTGCAGGATGACCACCCGCACCGCCTCGTCGGCGGCCAGCGCGCTGCCCAGCGCCGCCAGCTCGGCGAACATCGTGCGGTCAAACAGGTTGACCGGACCGTTGTCCAGGGTGACCCGGGCGACGCCCGCGGCAAGGGCCACCCGCAGCGTCTTGAAATGATCGTAGGGCATCGGCCTGTCTCCATGGAAGCGGGTGCACACCGTCGGCCCGCCCGCCGGCAATGACCTCTTTATACTGCTTCCCGACGGGCATTGCGCCCGGGCGATCGCATCCGGCGGGCGCCCGATCGGGGGAATCCATGGCACCAGTTCCACAAAACGGCCTCGTCGCCGTCACCGGCGCGGCCGGCTTCGTCGGCGGCTGGGTGGTCAGACGGCTGCTCGACAAGGGCTATCGGGTGCGCGCCTGCGTACGCTCGGTGTCCGATCCGGCGCGCACCGGCTTTCTGCGCGCGATGCCAGCCTTCGCCTCGGGGCGGCTCACCCTGCACGAAGCCGACCTCGACCGGTCCGGCTGCTTCGACCCGATCTTCGCGGGCTGCCACGGCGTGGCGCACCTGTCGCACGTGAGCGACTACAAGGACATGGACTACATCGCCGGCGTCTGCGCGAACGTGATCGGCAGCATCGAGCGCGCCACCAGCGTGACCCGCGTGGTGGTCACCTCGAGCATCGCCGCGGTGATCTCCGAAATGGACCTGCAGGAACTGGTCCGTCGGCCGGTGTGCGACGAGGACCGCTTTCCCGATGAGCTCAATCCGAAGCGCACGCCGCAGCGCGGCCAGGGCTATTCGATGGGCAAGGTCAGCGCCGAGCGCCTGTTCTCGCAGGCCGCGCAGCGCAGCGGGCGCTGGGAGTCGATCGCCTGCTGCCCGGGCGACAACATCGGCCCGATCCAGTCGGCCCACCAGAAGGACATGGGTCCCTGGCAGCACCTGATCGAGCAGATGCTGATGGGCGAATGCCACCAGACCGGCGTGTACCGGCCGTGGATGCCGGTCGATGTGCGCGACGATGCCGACTGCCACATCGGGCTGCTGGAAAGCCCGCTGGTCCACAACGGCGAACGCTACCTCGCCTGGTCGACCGAGCGGCGCAATGTGGAAGACATCTGCGCCGACATCGACCGCCTGCTGCCCGAACTGCGGCACGACACACCCGCGGTCACCGACGAGTTTCCCGAGGGCATCCGGCGCCGGGAGGTCGAGATGCGCGCCATCTGGGCCGGCTGCGAGCTGCGCAACGACCGGATCCGCGCGGTGACCGGCATCCGGTTCCGTCCGCTCGACGAATCGCTGCGCGACTGCGTCGAGTCGCTGCTCTCGGTGGCCGGGGTCACGCCGCGCGTGCGCGCGGCCGACGGCGTGCCGACCACCCCGGGAGAGCGTTCATGAGGCGCCCCCTGCGCCGGAGCGCCCTCGTGCGCACCGCCTGGCTGGCCACACTGGGCTGGCTGCTGGCCAGTGCCGCGCTGCCCGCCGTGGCAGCCGACTTTCCCTCCCGGCCGATCCGCATCGTCGTGCCCTACGCGGCTGGCGGCACCTCGGACATCGTCGCCCGGCGCATCGGCCAGCGGCTCTCCGAACGACTCGGCCAGCCGGTGATCATCGACAACCGGGGCGGCGCCGGCGGCTCGATCGGCACCGAAGCGGTGACCCGTTCAGAGCCCGACGGACACACCATCCTGTTCCACAGCGGCGCGGTGGCGGTCGACCCGGTCTCCGGCAAGAAGCTCTCCTACGACGTGCAGCGCGACCTCGAACCGATCACGCTGGCGGTGGTCGGTCCCTTCGCCCTGCTGGTCAACCTCGATCTGCCGGTGCGCTCGGTGGCCGATCTGGTCGCCTACGCCCGGGCCAACCCGGGCAAGCTCAACTTCGGCACGCCGGGCGTGGGCACCTCCATCCACCTGACCTCCGAGCTCTTCAAGGCGATGTCGGGGGTCGATGTGGTGCACGTTCCCTACAAGGGGGCCTCGCTGGCACTGACCGCGCTGGCGGCCAACGAGGTGCAGTTCGTCTTCGACCCCCTGACCACCGCCAAGACGCTGGCGCAGGGCGGGCGGGTGCGCGCGCTGGCGGTCAGCACCGGTCAGCGCAGCGGCTTCTGGCCCGAGCTGCCGACCGTGGCCGAAGGCGGCGTGAAGGGCTTCGACCTGGGCGTCTGGTACGGCATCTTCGTGCCCAAGGCCACCCCCAGGGCCGTCGCCGATCAGCTCAACCGCGAGTTCGTCGCCCTGCTGCAGGAGCCCGCCATGCGTGACTGGCTCAAGGGCAACGGGCTCGATGTGATCGCCAGCAGCCGCGAGGAGTTCCGGGTGCGCTTCGCCAGCGAGATCGAGCGCTGGGGCAAGCTGATCCGCGAGGCGGGGATCAAGCTGCAGTAGGCACGCTCCGGCGACGCGGTCTCCCGAAAAAATAAAATCGGCAACCTGCATCCGAAACGAATCGAGCTGCGTTCAGAAAGCAGGTCGCGCAATCCCGACCCCATTGAGACCACCACTCTTTCAAAAGGCTGCCCCATGTCGATGCTTCGCAACACGCTGACCACCGCCCTTTTCGCCCTCGGCGCGATCACCGCCGCCCATGCCGGTAACGCGCACGAACCGGTCCTGAGAAGCATGGAAACGCTCATCCAGGCGCAAAGCCAGGGCTTCAAGGGACTGGATGCAGCCAAGATCAAGGCCCTGCGCCAGGACTTCTCGAGCAAGGCGCAAACCGCCAAGGGCATGGCCAAGTCCGAGTACGGCCAACTGTCGGCCGGCAAGAAGCCCGAAGAGATCGACAAGCAGATGCTGGCGAACGCCAAGCAATCGGGCACACCAGCCGATGTCATGACCCTGGTCCAGACCATGGGGGGCCCGTCGAAGATGATGCAGCAGACCGATTCCATCGTCGACGAGTTCGTGACGGATGTGCTGTCCGGCAGCCAGAAGCATGCGCAGCGCCCGCTGGCCGAAACCATCCTCACCGCCCTGGTGATGGCGAGCCCGGCGCATGCCGGTTACTTGAAATACAAATCCTGCATGGCTGCTGTTTTCGTGCTTTCAGTGGGACAGGGAACCGATGCGGCGCACAAGCTCTGCAATCGTTACTCCTGAACCGGCGAGCGGCAGGCCAATCGCCCACGGGACTCGACAAGGGTAGCGGCTCGCCCAGCCCGGCGAGCCGCCCCGCCGGCGCACGACTTGCCATCACTGAAGTGCCGGCAATGGGGTCGAAGAAGGATTTTTTACGCGCATCGGTTGCGCCGGAAATCCCTGAAGCATCGACAGATCGCCCGCCCAGCGGTTGCCATGCGCTTGGAACGAGCGTTCGAAATAGGTACGCGTGGCGCACAGGCGCTTAGCCGAAGACGGTAACGATCCGCGCGAGCCCGGTATCGGTCCCGGCTCGCCGGCCCAGCGGCTTGATTTGCGCACCGAGAGGGTGAAGGCCTGCGGCCACTCCGGCGTATCGATCGCCGCGGTCGCGATGGCCGACGGCTTCAACGCCAATCTGGTTCGGCGCTGGGTAAACGAGGCGCCATCCGGACATGCCCGGGCACCGAAGGCACGCTCGCCATCTTCTGCATGGGCGTCAGACTCGACGCTGGCCTTTTTACCGATGCCATTGCCCACGCCAGCGGCGCCGGAAGCGTCTCGAGATCTCTGACCCGATCGTCACCCTGCGAGCTTTTTCCCGAGAGGGCTTGGACAGCTCAAGCTTCATGTCGGCCCCTCTCATGTCACTTGGCGAAAAACTGGGCGGATCGACATGGCGCGTTACAGTCACACCACAGGAAAACATGATTCGATAGAAAAAGATGACATCTCCCTCTGAAAACGACGAAAAACAAGTGACTGCCCAGAGGGAAACGCAAGACTTCTCGGGACACACCCCCATGATGCAGCAGTACCTGCGCATCAAGGCCGACCACGCCCATCTGCTGCTGTTCTACCGGATGGGCGATTTCTACGAGCTCTTCCACGACGACGCGCAGCGCGCCGCCCGGTTGCTGGGCATCACGCTGACCCGGCGCGGCGTGTCGGCGGGACAGCCGATCCCGATGGCCGGGGTGCCGGTGCACTCGCTGGAGCAATACCTCGCGCGACTGATCCGGGTCGGCGAGTCGGTGGCGATCTGTGAGCAGATCGGCGACCCGGCGACCAGCAAGGGGCCGGTCGAGCGGCGGGTGACCCGCATCGTGACCCCGGGCACCCTGACCGACGCGAGCCTGCTGCCCGAGCGCGAGGAACGCCTGCTGATGGCGGTGCATGCGCAGGGCAAGGGCTATGGGCTGGCCTGGTTGTCGCTGGCCAGCGGCGAGTGCTGGCTGGCCCAGTCCGATGCCCAGGGACTGCCCGGCGAGATCGAACGCCTGCGCCCGGCCGAGATCGTCACACCCGAGTCCTGGGACATCGCCGCCACGCTCGCGCGCCACTCGGGCAGCGAATGCATGCGCGATGTCGCGGTGGCGCGGGCGCCCGACTGGCAGTTCGACGAGATCCGGGCGCGCCGCCAGCTGGCCGATGTGCTCAAGGTGGCCGATCTGGCCGGGTTCGGTGCCAACGACGTGCCGGCCGCGGTCGGTGCCGCCGGCGCCCTCATCGAGTATGTGAGCCGCACCCAGGGCCGCGCGCCGTCGCACCTGCAGGGGCTGCGGGTCCACCACGGCGACGAGTTGCTGGTGCTCGATCCCGTGGCGCGACGCAACCTGGAAGTCGTCGAGACGCTGCGCGGCGATGCCGCGCCGACCCTGCTGTCGGTGCTCGATCGCTGCGCCACCAGCGCGGGCGCGCGCCGGCTGCGCGCCTGGCTGCAGACACCGCTGCGCTCGCAGGCGGCGGCCGCCGATCGCCACCGCCGGATCGCGGCGCTGAACCAGGGGCTGGCCGGCGCGCTGGCGCCAGTGCTGGCGCGCTGCGTGGACTTCGAGCGGCTGGCCGCCCGGATCGCGCTGCGCAATGTGCGCCCGCGCGAGCTGGCGGCGCTGCGCGATGCCGCCGACAGCGTGGCCGCGATCGCCGACCTGCTGGCGCCGGTGGCCGATTCGTTCGGCGAGGCGCTCGCGGTCCTGCGCCTGCCACCGGACGCGGTCGACTGCCTGCGCCAGGCGCTGCTCGACGAGCCGGCCGCGCTGGTGCGCGAGGGCGGGATCTTTCGCACCGGACACGACGCCGCGCTCGACGAACTGCGCGCGATCGACCAAGGCTGCGACGCCTTCCTCGCCCGCATGGAAACCGCCGAGCGCGAGCGCACCGGCATCGCCAACCTGCGCGTCGGCTTCAACAGCGTGCACGGCTTCTTCATCGAGATCAGCAACGGCCAGTCCGACAAGGTCCCCACCGAGTACCGGCGCCGCCAGACGCTCAAGAACGCCGAGCGCTACATCACGCCCGAACTGAAGGCCTTCGAGGACAAGGCGCTGTCGGCCCGCGAACGGGCGCTGGCCCGCGAACGCGCGCTCTACGAGACGCTGCTCGATGCGCTGGCCGACTCGGTGAGCGGCTGGCAGACGATCGGCCGGGCGATCGCCGAGATCGACGTGCTCGCCAATTTCGCGCTGCGGGCGCAGGCCCTGGGCTGGGTCGCGCCCGAGTTCACCACCATGCCCGGCATCGAGATCCGCGGCGGCTGCCACCCGGTGGTTCAGGCCAGCGTCGAGCGCTTCGTGCCCAACGACTGCGTGCTCGACGAACGCCACCGGATGGTCGTGCTGACCGGTCCGAACATGGGCGGCAAATCGACCTACATGCGGCAGACCGCGCTGATCGTGCTGCTGGCCTACTGCGGCAGCTGGGTGCCGGCGCAGGCCTGCCGGCTCGGCCCGATCGACCGGATCTTCACCCGCATCGGCGCCTCGGACGACCTGGCGGGCGGGCGCTCGACCTTCATGGTCGAGATGACCGAGGCGGCCGCGATCCTGAATGCCGCCACCGATCGCTCGCTGGTGCTGATGGACGAGATCGGCCGTGGCACCTCGACCTTCGACGGGCTGTCGCTGGCGCACGCGATCGCCGCGCGTCTGATCGCCCACAACCGCGCGTTCACCCTGTTCGCCACCCACTACTTCGAGCTCACCCGCCTCGCACAGCGCCATGCCGGGGTCCTCAATCGCCATCTGGCTGCGGTCGAGCATCGCGGTGGCATCGCCTTCCTGCACGAAGTGCGCGACGGACCGGCCAGCCGCAGCTACGGCCTGCAGGTGGCGCGCCTCGCGGGCCTGCCGGCGCCGGTGGTGCGCTCGGCCGGACTGCTGCTCGAGCAGCTGGAGCAGCAGGCGCGCGCCGACGAGACCCAGATCGACCTGTTCGCCGCCGAGCCGCCGGCCGAGTTCACCGAGCCGGCCGAACCGCTCGCCGAGCCTGTGTCCGCTCAGGGCCCTGCGACGAGCGATGCGCAACGCATGGTGCTCGCCCGACTCGCGACGCTGCAGCCCGACGAGCTCACGCCGCGCGGTGCGCTGGATCTGCTCTACGAGCTGCGCAGCCGACTGGCCGATGACTGAGACCGCGGCGCGCCGGCGCTGGCTGCGGCTGCCGCTGGCGCTGGCGGCCGCCTCGGGGGCTGTCGCCGGCTCGGGGGTCTCATCGGCGGCGGGCTCGGCGGCGGGCTCGGCGTCGGGCTCGACGGTCTCATCGGCGTCGGGCTCGACGGTCTCATCGGCGTGGGGCTCGACGGTCTCATCGGCGGCGGGCCCCGCGGCCTCATCAGAGGCGGGTCACGCCGCGCCACCGGTTCAGGCGGCGCCGCAGCCCCTGGCCTTCACCGTCATCGGCGACACGCCCTACAGCCATCTCGAAGAGCGCACGCTCACCCAGGTGCTGGCCGCCCAGGAGGCAGATGTGGCCTTCGTGCTGCACCTGGGGGACCTGAAGAGCGGCTGGGAGAGCTGTTCCGACGACCTGCTGCGGCGCCGTCACGCACTGCTGAGAGCCTCGCCGCGACCGGTGTTCTTCGTGCCCGGCGACAATGAGTGGGTCGACTGCATCCGCGCACCGGCGGGCGGCTTCGATCCGCTGGACCGCCTGGCCCTGCTGCGCCGGCTGTTCCATGAGGCGCCCCCGCCCCCCAGAGCCGGCTTCGACGCCTTCGAGCGGCAATCGCAGACGCCCGGCTCGCCGCCCTTCCCGGAACACGCCCGCTGGCTGCAACAGGGTGTCGCCTTCCTCACGGTAAATCTGCCGGGCAGCCGAAACGCCACCAGCAACGACACACGGCTGCAGCAGGCCAACGCGCAGCGCATGATCGCGGTGCGCCAGTGGCTGGCCCAGGCGCCCGCCTGGGCGCAGGCTCGCCAGGCGCGGGCGCTGGTGGTCGCGAGCCACGCCAACCCCGGGTTCGAGCGCGACCCCGCCGATCGGCCGCCGATCGCTCCCCATGACCCGGACGACGCCTATGCGGGCTGGCGCGCCGGCCTGCGCGAACTCGCACGGGTCTGCCCGCTGCCGATCCTGCTGCTGCACGGGGACACGCATTCGTTCCAGATCGACCAGCCGCTGCGCGATGCCGCCGGCCGCCGGATCCGGCAGCTGACCCGAGTGGAATGCTTCGGCACGCCCCGCTCGGCGGCCTGGGTGCGGGTCAGCGTGCCACCGACGGAGCCGGCAAGATTCGTGATCACCGCCCGCCAGCTGGCGGTCGAATCGAAATATTGAAGAAGGGCCTCAGGGGCATGACCCCGAGGCCTGGTGTCGGCAGGCCGCCGGCTTGGCGGAAACCGCGACCGCTCAGTGCAGCTTGCTCAGTGCAGCCCACTCAATGCAGCCTGCTCAGTGCAACCCGCTCAATGCAGCCGATGCTTCTCGCGCGCCGCCTCGGCCGAGCCGAACTCGTCGTCATCCTCGTCGGCCTGCGCGGCCAGGCGCTCCTGCTCGATTTCCTCGTCGCTGGCCTGGCGCACCTCGGTCACCTTGAGCTCGAAGCGCAAAGCCATGCCGGCCAGCGGATGGTTGCCATCGAGGACCACCGCGTCCTCGGTGATGTCGGTGACGGTGTACAGCTCGCCATCGGAATCGCTGTCGCCCGGCATCCCCTCGAAGGTCATCCCGACCTCGAGTTCATCCGGAAAGTCCGAACGCGGCGCCAGATTGACCCGCTCGGCGTCGTAATCACCGAAGCCGTCATCGGGCTCCAGGTAGACGGTCGCGACATGGCCCTGGGCCTGTCCGACGAGCGCCTCCTCGATCTTCGGGAACACCGACCCGAACCCGCCCTGCAGATAGGTCAGCTCGCGCTCGGCTTCCTCGAGCGGCTCACCCTGGGAGTCGAAGAGCCGGTAACGCACCGTGACCCACATCCCATCACCCACCACCATCGACGTCTCCCTATAATCGGTCGCCATGCGAACCATCAAACCACCGCTCGGCGGCGTGAGTGTAGAACAGTTCATGCGCCGGCACTGGCAGCGCCGACCGCTGCTGATCCGCGCCGCCCTGCCCGATGTCAGCCCGCCCCTGTCCCCCGAGGCGCTCTTCGAACTGGCCAGCCGCGACGACGTGGAGTCGCGTCTGGTCAGCCAGCGCGCCCGACGCTGGCAACTGGCGCGCGGTCCCTTCGACCCCGACGACCTGCCCCCACGCACCCGGCGCGCCTGGTCGCTGCTGGTGCAGGGCGTGGAGGCCCACAGCGATGCGGCGCACGCGCTGCTGTCGCAGTTTCGATTCCTGCCCGATGCCCGGCTGGACGACCTGATGATCAGCTTCGCCACCGATGGCGGCGGTGTCGGCCCTCACCTGGACTCCTACGACGTGTTCCTGCTGCAGGTGCAAGGCCGGCGTCGCTGGCGGATCGGCGCGCCGCGCCCGCCCGAACTGGTGCCCGACGCGCCACTGCGCATCCTCGCCAACTTCGAGCCGGACGAGGAGTGGGTGCTCGAGCCGGGCGACATGCTCTACCTGCCGCCGCAGTGGGCCCATGAAGGCACCGCGATCGGCGAGTGCATGACCTGCTCGATCGGCTTTCGCGCCCCGTCGCGCCACGAACTGCTGAGCGGCTTTCTGGCCGATTGCGCCGACTCGGTCGACGGACCGGACCCTCGCTACACCGATCGCGGCCTCGCGCCGACCCGGCATCCCGCGGCGCTGCCCGGGCCGATGACCGAGACGCTGGCCGGCTGGCTGGCCGACTGGCGACCCAGCCGCGCGCGCATCGATGAGTACCTGGGGCGGTACCTGACCGAACCGAAGCCGAACGTGTGGTTCGAGTCGCCCCCGCGCTGTCCCGCCCTGCCCGCCTGGTGGGCGCGGGCCCGAACCCGCGGCCTGCGCGCCGACCGGCGCAGCCGGCTGGCGTATCGCGGCCGGCGCCTGTTCATCAACGGCGAATCGATCGCACTGCCGGCCACCGGCGCCGCGCTGCTGCGCCGCTTCGCCGACACCCGCCTGCTCGACGCCGGCGCGCTGCGCGACATCGGACCCGAATCCGCCCTGGTCGCCGAACTGCACGAGTGGTTTCAAAGCGGCTGGATCCAGTATGCCGACGAAAAGTGAGACGCCATGAGGCAAGCCGTCGACCGCACCCTGCAGGGACGCCGTGAATTCGATCTCGCGGTGGTCGAGACGCTGAACTGCGCACGCCGCGACCTCTTTTTCATCGATCACGACTTCCAGCGCTGGCCGATCCAGTCGGCTGCCTTTGAAACCGCCCTGCGTGAGGCACTGCTGCGCGGCGCGAGCCTGACCGTGCTGGTGGTCCAGCCCGACTGGCTGGCGCGCGAAGGTGACCGGTTCATGCGACTGCGGCGCCGATTCTCGAGCGCCATCTCGGTGCGTCAGATCCCGGCCACCCTGAGGGTCGAGGAAAGCGCCCTGCTGGCCGACGACCAGCACCTGCTGCGGCGCACCCATTACACGAGCCAGATGGCCCGTCTGCTGCTGGCCAGCCCGTCGCTGGTCGAGGGCCTGAGTACCCGCTACCGGGCAATCCGGGATGAATCGACCGACTGTCTGCCTGCCACGACCATCGGACTTTGATCAAGCCGAAGCCTCGGCGCCCGCCCGCTTGTTGGGCGATAGCGACGCCGCCGGGGCATTTCCGTGCTGCACCGCAATAAAACCATGCAGGAAATTGGCCACCCTGCTATGATCGAAGGCTGGCTGGATTGCGAAAACGCACCAACAGCAGGCATCGCCTGCAACACTCGCTGTCCGTATGGCCTTTAATTTTCTCGCCGCAAGTTCGTTCCACCTCCGGACACCACTCCGAACCCCAAACAAGGATTGAACCATGAACAAGTCCCTCCTGGTCGCTGCCCTGATCGCCGTTTCCGTCGCCGCTTGCGGCAAGAAAGAAGAAGCGCCTGCGCCCGCGCCGGCTCCCGCCGCTGCGCCGGCCCCGGCCCCGGCCCCGGCTGAAGCCCCCAAGACTGACGCTGCTCCCGCCGCGACCGATGCCGCCAAAGACGCTGGTGCTGCTGCTGGCGCCGCCGCTGGTGCCGCTGCCGGTGCCGCCGTTGGCGCTGCTGTCGACGCCGCCAAAGACGCCGCGAAGAAGTAATTCTTCCCTGCGCTTCGAAAAGCCGGCCGCGTGCCGGCTTTTTTTCGTCCATCGCCTGAGGTTTTTCGTCTGCCCCTCCCCGCGACGGGCGCCAGGCGCTGCGTCAGACCGCCATCCAGGCAATCCCCTCGTCCTGATCGGCCACCCGGACGTCGTCCTCGGCGGCACCGCTCCAGGCACCGGCCAGCGCGCGACGCGCCAGGTCGGCCCGATTGTTGCTGCGGCTCAGGTGCGCGGCGACCACAGTGCGCAACCGGGTCTGGTCGATCGCCCCGAGAATCGCCGCCGCTGCCGCATTCTCGAGATGTCCGTAAGGACCGGAGATCCGGCGCTTGAGCATTCGCGGATAGTCGCTGGCCTCCAGCATCGCCGCATCATGGTTGCACTCGAGCACCATCGCGTCGAGCCGGCTCATCGCCCGCACCACATGCGGGGTACCGTGCCCGAGATCAGTCAGCACGCCCAGCCGGGTCTGACCGTCGTCGATGACGAACTGGACCGGCTCGCGCGCGTCGTGCGGCACCGCGACCGGTTCGATCCGCACGCCGGCGATCTCCAGCGGCTGATGGGCATCCAGCAGCACCAGCCGCAGCGCAGCCGGCCGCTGGACGAGCCCCACTGCTGCGGTGCCTGCGGTCATGTGCAGGGTCGCACCCGCTGCGATCGCCAGACGCGCAGCGCCACCGATGTGGTCACCGTGTTCATGGGTCACGAATATCGCGTCGATCTGATCGACCGACACGCCCAGGCGCTGGAAGCGGCGGGTCGCCTCACGCAGGCCAAACCCGCAATCGATCAGGATGCGGGTGGGCGAGGCGGCATCACCGCTCTCGATCAGCAGCGCATTGCCTTCGCTGCCGCTGCCAAGACTGGCGAAGCGCACGATCGATCGGCTCCGGCCGGACCCGGCAGTGCAACCGCCGTCCGCGCCCGCTACTGCTGGAGCTGTTCGCGCAGCAGCGCCAGGATCTTGGTACCGGTCTGGCGGTCGGTCTCGGAGTTCAGGGGCTGGCCGTCACGCAGTTGCACCGACACCTCGGTGCGATCGCCCTGGGCGAGCACCTTGACCCGATATTGCTGTGCCGAGGTGGGCCGCTTGTCGCTGAGGTTGAGCAGACGGCCGAACAGACCGGGCTTCTCCGAATTCCGGGCATCGACTTCGGGATCGATGTAGCGAACGAAATAGAGGCCCTGCGAACGGTCACGGTCCTCGACGGTGAAACCGCCGCGATCCAGCGCCAGTCCGACCCGACGCCAGGCGCGATCGAAGCCTTCGGGAATCTCGAGCGACTGGGCTGCACCCGCCGGGCGGACCTGGGCAACCGGCGCCGGGGCACCCGTCACCGCGCCCGGTCGCGCAGCCGCCACCTGGGTCACCGCGCGCTGCTGGTCGGTGCCGAACTTGACCATCATGCGGCGCAGGAATTCGGCCTCGAGTTCGGGGTCGGCCGGACGCGGCGTCCAGATGGTGGAGTCGCGCTGCGCCGACTTGAAGACTTCGACCAGGCCGCGGTGGGTGATGATGATCTCGGTGCCACCGGCCACCGGCTCGAGTCGGGTGCGGAACTTGTCGCGCTCACCGGTCGAATACAGCGCGTCGACCACCCGGCCGATGGTTCGACGGAGGATGTCCTGCGGCAGCTTGGCGCGATTCTCGGCCCAGTCGGTCTCGAGGATGCCGGCCTCGGGCATCTCGGTCTGGACCAGGAAGCCCGACTCCTGCCAGAACTCGCGCACCAGCGGATAGACCTTGTCGGGGGGCAGATTGACGACCAGCCAGCGCTGGTTGCCGGCGCGCTCGACGCGCACGCCTTCCACCGCCGGCAGCACCCGGGCGGCGTCCGGCGCCGGACGCTCGACACCCTTGGCGCTCTGGAAGCCCGACAGGGTCTTCTGCCCCGGCTGGCCCCGATCGGGGATGTTGAAGCGCTCATCGGCGCGCGGCCCGACCAGGTCGGGCGGAATGTCGAGCGGGGGCAGTTTGCCGGCCGACTTGTAGTCGATCCGGCTGCCTTCGTTGACCGTGTCCAGCAACGAACACGCGGACAGCGCCGCCACACAGGCCATCAGGATCGACAGGCGGCGCATCGGGATCATTGCAGCACTCCAGAGGCCTTCAGGGCAGCGCGCACGATGGGGTGGAACCCTTCGGACAAAGGGGTCAGCGGCAAACGGATGCCGCCTTCGATGCGGCCCATCTGCTGGAGCGCCCATTTGACGGGGATCGGATTGGCTTCGACGAAAAGCTTCATGTGCAGCGGGATCAGCTCGCGATTCAGCGCCCGGGCGGTGGCGAAATCGCCCGCCAGCGCGGCCGCGCACAGACGCGCCATCGGACCGGGAGCGACATTGGCGGTCACCGAGATCACACCGTGGCCACCGACCGCGATCAGGGTCAGTGCCGAATCGTCATTGCCGCTGTAGACCGCGAAATCGGCCGGCAGGTGAGCGAGCAGTTCCGCCGCACGGGGCATGTCGCCGGTCGCGTCTTTGAGACCGATGATCCCGGGCACCTGGGCCAGCCGCCACACGGTCTCGTTGCTCATGTCCGCAACGGTGCGTCCGGGCACGTTGTAGAGGATCTGCGGCAGGTCGACCGCCTCGGCCACGGCCCGAAAGTGGCGGTACATGCCCTCCTGGGTGGGCCGGTTGTAATAGGGCACCACCTGCAGGCTGGCCGCGGCGCCGACGCTGGCGGCGAACCGGGTCAGCTCGATCGCCTCGCGGGTCGAATTGCCGCCGGTGCCGGCGATGACCGGCACGCGGCCAGCCGCCTGCTCGACCGCCACCCGGATCAGTTCGCCGTGCTCATCGAAATCGACCGTCGGCGACTCACCGGTGGTGCCCACCGCGACGATGGCAGCGGTTCCCTGCTCGACATGCCAGTCGATCAGCGCGCGATAGCGCGGCAGATCGAGGCTGCCATCCTCGTGCATCGGGGTGACGATCGCGACAATGCTTCCTTGGATCATGGTAGGTGACTTCCGCGCAGATACCGCGTTGGCAAAGCCGCAATTCTAGCCGACGCAGCCCGCTTCGCCCGATCAGTCGCGTTCGCCGTCGGCATCGAGCGGAAATCGCTCGAAATCGACCGGCGGACGAACCGCCGCCAGACGCTGGACGATCGCCCCGCCGCCGCGTCGGACGAAGCCGTGTTCGCCGGCCAGCACCGCCAGTCCGTGGCGCAGGGCCCAGGCATGCAGTTCGCCCGGCTGCAGCAGGAAGGCCGGGTTGGACGGCCGGCCATAGCGCGCATTGCCTGCGCCGAAGGTCTCGTAGAGAAACAGGCCGCCCGGCGCCAGGCAGCCCGGCAGGAGATCGAGCCGCGGGCGATACAGGTAGTTGGCCACCAGGATCACGTCGAACTGGCCGCGCGGCGCCAGTGCGTCCGGCCACGGCTGCCCCTCCAGGTCGGCTTGCAGGCCCTGCGCCCCGGCGGGCAGCGCCGCCAGGGCAGCCAGGTCGCGGTCGATTCCCAGCACACTGGCGCCACGGGCCAGCACATCGGTCATGTTGCGCCCACCGCCACAGGCGAAATCCAGCACGCGCGCCTGCGGCCCGATAGAGGCCATCCATCGGGCCAGCCAGGCGCTGGGGCGCGGACCCGCAGGCAGGTGGGATACTGTCGGCGCAGCAACTTTGGGCATCTCGAGAAACCTCAGTCGTGAAGAGACCGCAGTTTAACGATCGGGCCGGCGCCGCCGTGGCCGCCGAGGACCTGGCCGCGGCCCTGCTGCCGCAGGCACCGGTACTGGTGCTGGCGGCGGTGTGTCTGGCGCTGTCCGGCGCGGCCGCAGCGGGTGGCGCGGGCTGGCCCCTGCCCCTGGGGCTGGCGCTGGCCGCGCTGGTCGCCTGCGGCTGGGCGCTGCGCAATGCCCGGCGCGACGGACGACAGAGGAGTCGCTCGCGCAACCAGATCGCCAGCCTGCAGGCCGAAAACGGCCAGCACGCGATGGCCGAGCAGCTCGGCGCCTTCGGCACCTGGATCATCGACCGGCCGGGCAAGGGCGAAGGCAGCACCCGCCTGATCTGGAGCGCGGGCAGCTTCCGGCTGTTCGGCCATCCGGTCGACGAGCCGGAGCCCACCCTGCAGCAGTTCGCCGACGCCGTCCACCCCGACGACCGGGACCGCTGGATCGAGTCGCACCGGCGGGCGCTGCGCCGCGGCGGCGAGGTCCGAATCGAATACCGCTTTGTGCGCGCCGACGGCGAACCGGTGTGGGTGCGCTCGATCGGGCGCGCCGAGCGCAATGCCGGAGGCCAGATCCTGCGCCTGAGCGGCGTGGCCCAGGACATCACCGGCATCCGCGCGATGCAGCAGCAACTGGCCACCAGCGAAGCCAAGTTCCGCGAACTCACCCAGCTGAGCTCGGACTGGATCTGGGAGGCCGACCGCCAGTTGCGCTGGTCATTTCTCTCGGAGAGCGCCAGCGCGGTGCTGGGGCGCTGGGTGAAATCCCTGCTGGGGCGTCATGTCTGGGAGCTGCCCAGCGGCCAGCACGCCTTCGAGCAGCCCGACTGGACGCGCCTGCGCGCCCGGATGGAATCGCACGCGCCGATCGAGGATTTCGAGTACCCGATCATCGATCCCGACGGCAACGTCAACTTCGTTTCCATCAGCGGGCGCGCGATCTTCGAGTCGGGCAGCGGCTTCACCGGCTACCGCGGCGTGGGACGCAACATCACCCGCGAAAAGCAGCAGCGCCTGCTGCTCAAGATCGAAAGCGACATCGCCACCATCATGCGCGAGCAGAGCGACCCGGAGCGCGTGATCACCGCGATCCTGATCATCCTGTGCGGCGCCATGGGCTGGACCGGGGGCGCACACCTGAAACGGCTGGCCGGCCAGACCGGCTGCACCGTGCAGGAACGCTGGGGCAATACCGCCTTCAACCAGATGATCGCCTCGCTGCCGGAAACGCTGCCGCTGCTCGAGGACAGTGCCGAGAGCCAGGCCTGGAACAGCGGTCGCGCCCAATGGGTCAGCGACCTGGCGCTCGAGCCGCCACTGGCGCAGCGCTACCAGGCGCAGCGCCTGGGGGCCCGCGCCCTCTTCCTGGCACCCATCCTCGACGAGAACGGCAAGGTGATGTCGCTGCTGCTGTTCCTGTCGCCCGCCACCTTCCAGGCCGACCGGTTCTTCGAACAGATCGCCGAGATCCTGTCGCGAAACCTGTCGCTCTACCTGCAGCGCAAGGCGGCCGAGCGGCGCCTCACCCATCGTTCGCTGCACGACCCCCTCACCGACCTGCCGAACCGGGTCTACCTGACGCATCAGCTGGAGACCCGGCTGGCCCGCCAGGAACCCGCGGCGGTGCTCTACATCGACCTGGACCGCTTCAAGATCATCAACGACACGCTGGGCCACTCGGTCGGCGACCAGGTGCTGATCGAGGTCGCGCAACGCCTGCGCGACACCATCCGCGGCCAGGACGTCGCCGGCCGGATCGGCGGCGACGAGTTCATCCTGCTGCTCTCGAACCTGTCGGAGCGCGCCGAGATCGAGCGCATCGCGCGCCGCGTGCTCGCCGCGATCGAGAAGCCCTTCGTGCTGCTCAACCGCGCCTATTTCCTGTCAGCGAGCATCGGCGTGGCGATCTCGCCCGACGACGGCACCGACGCGACCGTGCTGATCAAGTGCGCCGACAGCTCGATGTACCAGGTGAAGTCCGACGGACGCAACGATGTGAGCTTCTTCACCGGCGGGCTGTCGGACGAGCGCGCCGACCAGTTGCAGCTGGCCGGCGAGCTGCCGCTGGCGATGCAGCGCGGCGAGGTCGACCTCCATTACCAGCCGATCCTGGATGTCGGTGAACGCCGCGTGATCGGCTTCGAGGCGCTGCTGCGCTGGCAGCACCCGACGCGCGGCCTGCTGCGCCCCGAGCGCTTCCTGCCGGCCGCCGAACAGACCAACCTGATCCGCGAGATCGGGATGTGGGCGCTGCGCCGGGCGATCGAAGACCGGATCGACCTCGGACTGGAGAATTACCCGGACGCCGCGGTCTCGGTGAACGTCTCGGCACGCCAGTTCGCCGAGGACGGTTTCCTGGCGATGCTCAACAGCCTGATGAACGAGCGCGCGTTCACGCCCCGCCTGCTGCAGATCGAACTGACCGAGAGCGCCTTCATCGGCAACGCGGAACGCACGGTGAAGCTGATCGCCGAACTGCGCCGGCTCGGGGTGCGGGTGATCATCGACAACTTCGGCACCGGCTACGCCTCGCTGTCCTACCTGAAGAACCTGCCGGTGGATGGCCTGAAGATCGACCAGGCGTTCGTGCGCGGCCTGCCCGACGACCGCGGCAATGCCGCGATCGTCCAGGCCATCACCACCCTGTGCGCCAAGCTCGGCTTGCTCGCGATCGCCGAGGGAGTCGAGACCCTCGACGAACTGAAGGCGCTGCGCTCGCTCGACTGCGACCGCCTGCAAGGCACGCTGATCGCCGAGCCGCTGCCCTTCAGCCGACTGGCCGGATTCCTCGAGACCTTGCCCGAGGTGCGCCGGATGCACCTGGTGCGCGACGGTGGCGCGCCGACCGCCTGAGCCGGGCCGCGCCGCCGGCGAGTCGGCGCCCTGCCCCTGCGACACCGGCAAGGCCTATGCCGACTGCTGCGGCCGCTGGCACCGCGGCCCGCTGCACCTGCAGGCTCCCGATCCGGCGAGCCTGATGCGATCGCGCTATTCGGCTTTCGTGCGCGACGATCGCGACTATCTGCTGCAGACCTGGCATCCGCGCACCCGCCCCGACGCGCTCGAGGCACCGGCGCCGGGGCTGCGCTGGCTGGGTCTGTCAGTTCGACAGCACCGGCAGGACGGCGATCAGGGGCAGGTCGAATTCGTCGCGCGCAGCAAGCTCGGCGGGCGGGCCCACCGGCTGCAGGAAAACAGCCGCTTCGTGCGTGAGGACGGGCGCTGGTATTACCTGGACGGCGACCTGGACGGCGACCTGGACGGCGAAACCCGGGAATGAAGGCGGCTCAGGGCGCCTGATCGCGGGCCGCCAGCGCTTCGAAACCCTCGACCGTGCGCTCGATCTCAGCCAGCAGGAACCCCATCGGCGAATCGGGCGCGGGCGCCTCGGCCAGCAACGCCGCCCGATAGGTGTCGATGAGCGCCCGGTAGTACCAGAGCACGCCGTCGCGCCCGCCATTGAACCGATCCCAGAGCCGCTCGCCGATCCGGCGATAGTCGGCCAGGATCGCCCGCGCGTTGTGCAACTTGTCGGCCATCGACACCAGGCGAACCGGCCGCGGGGCGGTGCGCAGGTGGGCCAGATAGGCCTCCTTGCGCTCGCGCCACAGGGCGCGGTCGCCGTTCTCGCGGTCCTTCTCGCGCTGCGACTCGGCATCGGAACAGCCGATGACGATGTCGAGCACCGGCTGGCCGAAGCGACCGGCGATGTCGCGCTTCATGCCCTCGGGGTCATCGCCGGAGCGATCCTCGATCGCGTCGTGCAGCAGCGCGCCGATCGCCTCGTCCTCGGAGCCGCCGTGTTCCATCACCAGCGCCGCGACCGAGACCAGGTGCGAGACATACGGCGTGTCGGTGCCCTTGCGCAGGTGTCCGCGGTGCACCGCCTCGGTCCAGGCCATCGCCTGGCCCAGGCGCTCGGTGAAGATCCGCGGCGCGCTCATGCCCACCGCTCAGCGGTACGCCAGGCCCATGGCCTCGCGGACATCGCGCATGGTGTCGCGCGCGAGTTCGCGCGCCTTGTCGCAGCCATCGGCCATCATCGCGCGCACCAGCGTCGGGTCGTCCAGGTAAGGCTGGGCCCGCTCATGGAACGACTGCTGCTCGCGCAGCACCGCATCGATCACCGGCTGCTTGCACTCGAGGCAGCCGATCCCGGCGCTGCGACAGCCCGCCGCCGCCCACTCGCGGGTCTGCTCGGTGGAATAGACCTGATGCAGTTGCCACACCGGGCAGCGATTCGGCTCGCCGGCATCGGTGCGCCGCACCCGCGCCGGATCGGTGGGCATGGTGCGGATCTTGCGCGTCACCGCGGCCGGATCCTCGCGCATCGCGATGGCATTGCCATAGCTCTTGCTCATCTTCTGCCCGTCGATGCCGGGCATGCGCGAGGCCTCGGTGAGCAGCGCGCGCGGCTCCGACAGGATCAGCCGGCGACTGCCCTCGAGCCAGCCGGAGAGCCGCTCGCGGTCGGCCTGTCCGAGCTTGGACGAGGCGTCGAGCAGGGCCCGCCCGTGCTGCAGCGCCGTCGCATCGCCCTGCTCCTGGTAGCGGGTTCGCAGTTCGCCATAGCGCCGGGCGTCGCGGCTGCCCAGCCGCGCCTGCGCGTCACGCACCTTGTCCTCGAAACCGGGCTCGCGACCGAACAGGTGATTGAAGCGCCGGCCGACCTCGCGGGTGAGCTCGATGTGGGGCACCTGGTCCTCGCCCACCGGCACATAGGCCGCGCGGTACATGAGGATGTCGGCCGACTGCAGCAGCGGATAGCCGAGAAAGCCGTAGGTGGCCAGATCCCGGTCGGCAAGCTTTTCCTGCTGGTCCTTGTAGGTGGGCACGCGCTCGAGCCAGCCCAGCGGCGTGCACATCGACAGCAGCAGGTGCAGTTCGGCGTGCTCGGGTACCCGGCTCTGGATGAACAGCACCGACTGCTTCGGGTCGATGCCGGCGGCCAGCCAGTCGATCACCATTTCCCAGACGCTGGCCTCGATGACATCGGGCGAGTCGTAGTGGGTGGTGAGCGCGTGCCAGTCGGCCACGAAGAAGAAGCACGGGTATTCGGACTGCAGGCGCACCCAGTTCTTGAGCGCGCCATGGTAGTGGCCCAGGTGCAGCGCGCCGGTGGGGCGCATGCCGGAGACGACTCGTTCGGGAAACATGGCGATGAACCTTGCCGGTATGGCCGGCGCGGTGAGACGGGACAGCCGCCGATTCTAGCAAGCCCGGTGCGGGTTCAGGTCGCCTGCGCGAGCTCGATCCGTCCGTCGATCCGACCGCAGCCCAGTCGCGTGACCAGCGGTGTGTCGCCGGTCATGTCAACCACCGTCGTGGGAACGAAGGGCTGCCCGCCGGCATCGAGCACCGCATCGATGCGCCGCGCCAGCCGCGACAGGATCTCGTCGGCCTCGTGCAGCGGATCCTCGTCGCCGGGCAGGATCAGGCTCGAGCACAGCAAGGGGGCGCCAAGGGCCTCCAGGAGCCCGGCGGCCACCGGCGCGGCGGGAATGCGCAGGCCGATGGTCTTGCGCGACGGATGCCACAGCCGGCGCGGCACCTCGCGGGTCGCCGGCAGCACGAAGGTGAAGGGACCGGGCGTCCATTCGCGCAGGAACCGGTACTGGCGGTTGTCGAGCTGGGCATAGACCGAGACCTCGGACAGGTCGCGGCACATCAGCGTGAGCAGGTGCTTATCGTCGAGCCCGCGGATCGCGCGCAAGCGCTCCACCGCCGCCTTGTCGTCGAGCTGGCAGGCCAGCACATAGCAGGCGTCGGTGGGCAGCGCGACCACGCCGCCGTCGCGCAGCATCTGCGCCGCCTGGCGCAGCAGCCGCACTTGCGGCGACTCGGGGTGCAGGACGAATCGCTGGCTCATTGGCGGGCCGCGTCCCAGTCGTACCAGACCGGCACCACCGAATCGGGCAACGGGGGCAGGCGACCGAGCTCGACATGGCTTTCGCCCGGACCATGAAAATCAGACCCGCGCGAGGCCCGCAGACCGAACTCGCGCGACATCGCGGCAAAGCGCCCGTACTGGTCACGGGTGTGGCTGCCGCAGACGACTTCGAGCGCGGTGCCGCCGGCTTCGCGGAACTCCTGGACCAGCGCCCACAGCGCGGTGTCGTTCAGGCGATAGCGTCCGGGATGCGCCAGCACCGCCGTGCCACCGGCGGCGGTGATCCAGCCCAGCGCCTGCGACAGGCGCGCCCAGCGATGCGGCACGAAGCCGGGCTTGCCTTCGATCAGGTAGCGCGAGAACACGTCACCGACATCGGTGCAGCGCCCGCTCTCGACCAGGTAGCGTGCGAAGTGGGTGCGCGAGATGAGCTCCGGGTTGCCGACATAGCGCAACGCGCCTTCATAGGCCCCCTCGATGCCGACCGCGTGCAACTGCTCGGCCATCTCGCGGGCCCGCTCCTCGCGGCCATCGCGGGTGCGCGCCACACCGGCCACCAGTTCGACGTCGGTCGGGTCGACGCCGAGCCCGACCACATGGATGGTCTCGCCGGCCCAGGTGACCGAAATCTCGACGCCGGGCACGTACCGCAGCCCCAGCGCGGCGGCAGCGGCCTGCGCCCGAGCCTGGCCCGACAGTTCGTCATGATCGGTGAGCGACAGCAGCTCGACCCCATTGGCATGGGCCCGGGCCACCACCGCTTCGGGCTCCAGCGTGCCGTCGGACACGGTGGAGTGGCAGTGCAGGTCGGCATTGAGCCGCCAGGGATCTTGCGATGGCACTCGGAACTCCTTCAAGGGTCATGCCGCCCGGTCGACGTCGACGGGGTCGACAGCGATCGGATGGCGCGCGAGGAAAGACTCGATCAGTTGCGCCAGCTCTGCGGGACGATCATGGTGCAGCATATGGCCCGCTTGCGCGAGCGTGCTCAGTTCGCTGCGCGGCACCGCGGCAAGCCGCTGGCGGAACTCATCACCATGCGCAAAGGCGTGGCGGCCATCGGTGCGGTCCGACAGCACCATCAGCAGCGGCGCCTCGATCCGCCGCCAGCAGGCCAGGACCTCATCGACGCGATAGAGCACCGGGTTCACCAGCTTGTGCGCCGGATCGCCCTGAATCGCCAGGCGCTGCGACGGGCCGGCCGGTGCCGACCAGTGACGGGCCAGAAAGCGCGCCTTGTCGGCGGTCAGCCGCGGATTGGTGCGGCACAGGCGCTCGGCCACCTCGTCATGGGACGCGTAGTCGCGCATCCGCATGCCGGTGGCCAGTTCGTCGAGCCACTGCGCGTAGCGCTCGGGTGCCTGTTCGGCGGGCGTGCTGCGCAGGCCGAGGCCCTCGAGATTCACCAGCCGGCGCACCCGCCCGGGACGGATGCCGGCATAGAGCATGGCGACATTGCCGCCCATGCTGTGGGCGATCAGGTCGACCGGCGAATCACCCGCCAGCTGACGCAGCAGCTCGTCCAGGTCCGCCAGATAGTCGGGGAACCAGTAGCAATCGGCCGCCGGTCGATCGGTCAGGCCGTAGCCACGCCAGTCCGGGGCCAGCACCCGCCAGTTGCCGGCCAGCGCGTCGACCAGGAACTGGAACGACGCCGAGACGTCCATCCAGCCGTGCAGCAGGATCAGTTGCCCGGCACTGGGTCGAGACGGATCGGGCTCCCAGACCCGCACGTGATAGCGCAGGCCGCGCACCGCCAGGAAGTGCGATTCGCAGGCCCGCAGGGGCTGATAGACGGGGACTGGATGGGGAAGGGTATGGGGATTCACCTTCGCATTATAGGAAATGCGCGGGCCGGCCGGCGCAATGCACTTTCCCTGGGCCTGCCAGCATCAAGACATCGGACGGCACGACAGCGCCGGGCGCGTCGCGTCCACCCGATCCCTTACACTGACGCCCTCGATCAGCTACGAGGTTCGACCGCGCCATGGCCATCTACCAGCTCGACCAATCCATTCCCGAGATCGATCCCGACGCCTGGGTCGCCGACAACGCGACCGTGGTGGGCCGGGTCCGCCTGGCCGCGCGCAGCAGCGTCTGGTTCGGCGCCACCCTGCGCGGCGACAACGATCTCATCAGCATCGGCGCCGGCAGCAATGTCCAGGATGGCGCGGTGCTGCACACCGACCCCGGCCATCCGCTCACCGTCGGCGAGTCGGTCACCATCGGCCACCAGGCGATGCTGCACGGCTGCACCATCGGCGAACGCTCGCTGGTCGGGCTGCACGCAGTGGTGCTCAACGGCGCGCGCATCGGCCGTGAATGCCTGATCGGCGCCGGTTCGCTCGTCCCCGAAGGCAAGGTGTTCCCCGACCGCTGCCTGCTGGTGGGCACCCCCGCCAAGGTGGTGCGCGAACTGAGCGACGAGGAAGTCGCCGCCTTCCAGCGCGGGGTTCAGTCCTACGTCGAACGGGCCCGGCTGTTTCGCAGCAAGCTGGTCCGGATCGCCTGAGCGCGCCCCGGTGATGAACGACGGCCCCGGCGGCCCGACGTCAGGCGACGGCAGTCCGGACGGTGGCGATGCCGAGCCGGGCGACGGGCGCGCAGACGCCGACAGCCTGAGCCGATTCCTGCTGCAGGGCGCGCCGGTTCGCGGCGAAATCATTTCGCTGGACAGCGCCTGGCAGCAGGTGGTCCAGCGCCACGACCTGCCGGTCTGCGTGCGCGATTGCCTGGGGCAGTTGTCGGCGGCGGCGCTGCTGCTGGCCGCCAGCCTGAAGTTCGACGGCATGCTCGTGCTGCAGATCCACGGCGACGGACCGGTCGCGCTGATGGTTGTCGAATGCGACGCCGCGGGCCACTTCCGGGCCACCGTCAAGATCCGTGAAGGCGCCGTCGTCGACGATCAGGCGAGTCTGGTGCAACTGGTCCATGCCAGCGGTCAGGGGCGCTTCGTGGTGACCCTCGATCCGCGCACCCGCACCCCGACCCGCCAGCCCTACCAGGGCATCGTTCCCTTTGAAGGCGACAGCGTCGCGCAGGTGCTCGAGCACTACATGAACCGCTCCGAGCAGGTGCCCACCCGTCTGTGGCTCGCGGCCGATGAACACCGCGCCGCCGGGCTGCTGCTGCAGCGGCTCCCGGATCAGGGCGGCAGCGCCGCGCAGGCGACCGATGCCGATGGCTGGAACCGGATGTGCCAGCTCGCCGACACCATCGATCCGCTCGAACTGGTCAGCCTGTCCTCGGCCGACATGCTGCACCGGCTGTTCTGGCAGGAGCCGCTGCACGCCTTCGATCGGCGACGCTGCGGGTTCGCCTGCAGCTGCAGCCGCGACAAGGTGGCGGCGATGCTGAGGATGCTGGGTCGCGAGGAAGTCGAATCGATTCTGGTGGAGCGCGAAACGGTCGAGGTGAATTGCGACTTCTGCAATCTGGCTTACCGTTTCGACGCGGTCGATGCCGCGGGGCTGTTCCTGCCCGGGGCCGACCACCCGCCGCCGACCCAGCCGCAGTAAGCCGACGGCCAAAGCGCGGCGCCCGCCGCACCGTTACTGCACGGCGGCGGTCTTGACCCCTTCGGTGCGACGCGCCGGCTGCGCCGCCGGCGCTTCATTGAACTGCACGAAGATTTCGTCCGGGCGCAGCATGCCCAGGTCGTAGCGAGCGCGTTCTTCGACGGCCAGCAATCCCTGGCGAAGGTCGCGGACCTCGTTGTCGAGACCCACGTTGCGCTCGGTCAGGCGCTGGTTGCCGGCCGCCTGCAGCTGCACCTGACGGTCGAGATCCCAGACCCGCGTCCAGCCGCCCTTGCCCAGCCAGAGCGGGTACTGGATCAGCACCAGCAGGGCACCGAGAACGACGGCAAGAAACTTCATCGATCAGCTTCGCGGGGAATGATGGGTGCGGTGCGGGTGGGTGCGGCGTGCATGAACGCGCATTGTAGCCAGCGCAGGCCTCGGCGGACCACCGGAAATTGCTGCCGACGCGCCATCGACGCAGACAAGGGCCACCGCAGGCCCCTGCCCGCAGCGATCAGCGCAGGTTGTAGAACGCGCTGCGGCCCGGGTAGACCGCGATCTCGCCGAGATCTTCCTCGATGCGCAGCAGCTGGTTGTACTTCGCGATCCGATCCGAGCGCGACAGCGAACCGGTCTTGATCTGCAGTGCATTGGTGGCCACCGCGATGTCGGCAATGGTCACGTCCTCGGTTTCGCCCGACCGATGGGAGATCACGCAGGTGTAGTTGTAACGCTTGGCCAGCTCGATCGCCGAGAAGGTTTCGGTCAGCGTGCCGATCTGGTTGATCTTGATGAGGATCGAGTTGGCGACGCCCTCGTCGATGCCCTTCTGCAGGATCTTGGTGTTGGTGACAAACAGGTCGTCACCCACCAGCTGGACCTTCTCGCCAAGCAGATCGGTGAGCTGCTTCCAGCCGTCCCAGTCGTTCTCGGCCATGCCGTCCTCGATCGAGATGATCGGGTACTTGTCGCACCAGGTGGCCAGCAGGTTGGCGAAATCGGCTGCCGGCAGCGCGAGCCCTTCGCCATTCAGACGATAGAGCCCGTCGCGATAGAACTCCGAGGCGGCGCAGTCCAGGCCCAGCGCGATCTGACGGCCCGGCTCGTAGCCCGCCGCCTCGATCGCGCGCAGGATCAGGCGGATCGCCGCCTCGTGGTTCTCGACATTGGGCGCGAACCCGCCCTCATCACCCACCGAGGTCGGCAGCCCCTGGTCATGCAGCAGCTTCTTGAGCGCATGAAACACCTCGGCGCCGTAACGGACCGCCTCGCGAAAGCTGGGCGCCCCGACCGGGATGATCATGAACTCCTGGAGGTCGAGCGAGTTGTTGGCGTGGGCGCCGCCGTTGATGACGTTCATCATCGGCACCGGCATCGCCATCGCGCCCGATCCGCCGAAGTAGCGGTACAGCTGCAGGCCCGACTCCTCGGCGGCCGCCTTGGCGACCGCCATCGAGACCGCCAGGGTGGCGTTGGCGCCCAGGCGGGCCTTGTTGTCGGTGCCGTCGAGGTCGATGAGGGTGCGATCGACATAGGCCTGCTCGGTCGCGTCGAGCCCCATCAGGGCCTCGGCGATCTCGGTGTTGATGTTCTCGACCGCCTGCAGCACGCCCTTGCCGAGGTAACGGCTCTTGTCGCCGTCACGCAGTTCGATCGCCTCACGCGAACCGGTCGAGGCGCCCGAGGGCACCGCGGCACGACCCATGACGCCGGATTCGAGCAGCACGTCGCACTCGACGGTCGGGTTGCCCCTGGAATCGAGCACTTCGCGCCCGATGATATCGACGATCGAACTCATGTCAGATGAACTCCGTGAATGACGAGGTGTCGGCAGGGCTGCTCACCGGTGCCGCCCGGTTCGGGTGGTTCAGACGCCCTCGACCACCACCATGTTGAAATGCTCGGTCGCGCCGGCACGCTGGGCGCGCGCCGCCAGGTAGCCGACGGAATCGTAGAAGGCGCGGGCCTGCTCGAAGGTGGGAAAGCGCGCCACCACCAGGCGGTTGGGCGTCCAGTCGCCTTCGAGCACCTCGTGGCGCCCGCCGCGAACCAGGAATTCGCCGCCGGCAGCGGTGATGGCGCCCGGCGAGAGCGCCTGGTACTGCTTGTACTGTTCGGGGTCGCTGACCAGGACGTCCGCAATCACATAGCCGGCCATTGGCGCTGCTCCAGAAAGCCCGAGCGCTTGACCGCCGCGTCGAGCTCGACAAGGGTTGAGAGAAGTTCGGGCATCCAGGCCAGCGGCCAGGCGTTGGGTCCGTCGGAGCGGGCCCGCGCGGGATCGGGATGGGTTTCCATGAACAGGCCTGCCACGCCGACCGCGACCGCGGCCCGCGCCAGCACCGGCACGAATTCGCGCTGGCCGCCCGACACCGTGCCCTGGCCCCCGGGCAGTTGCACCGAGTGGGTGGCGTCGAACACCACCGGACAACCGGTCTCGCGCATGATCGCCAGCGATCGCATGTCGGAGACCAGATTGTTGTAGCCGAACGAGGCGCCGCGTTCGCAGACCAGGATGCAGTCGGCCTTGTCGGCGTCACCGTCGAATGCCTGCAGGGCGGCTTCGCGGGCCTTGATCACCACCTGCTTCATGTCGCCCGGGGCCATGAACTGGCCCTTCTTGATGTTGACCGGCTTGCCGCAGGCCGCCACCGCCCGGATGAAGTCGGTCTGGCGGCACAGGAACGCCGGGGTCTGCAGCACATCGACCACCGCCGCCACCTCGGCGATCTGGGCAGTCTCGTGGACATCGGTGAGCACCGGCACGCCGAGCGCGGCACGGACATCGGCCAGGATGCGCAGGCCCTCGTCCATGCCCGGCCCGCGAAACGACGCGCCGGAGCTGCGGTTGGCCTTGTCGAACGATGACTTGTAGATGAAGGGGATGTTCAGCGCGGCCGCCATTTCCTTCAGCCGGCCGGCGGTCTCCATCGCCAGCTCGCGCGACTCGATCACGCAGGGACCGGCGATCAGGAACAGCGGCCGGTCGAGCCCGACCGGAATGCCGGCGACGTTCATGCGGGATCCTTGGCCAGCGGCAGACCCGCGCGTTCGATCGCCGCGCGGACATAGGCGGTGAACAGCGGGTGCCCGGCGCGCGGGGTGGAGGTGAATTCGGGGTGGAACTGCACGCCCACGAACCAGGGATGCGCCAGGCTGCCGTCCTGCGGCAGCTCCATCATCTCGGTGAGCCCCTCGGAGGGCGTCCTGGCCGACACCCGCATCCCGGCGCGCACCAGCTGCGGGACATAGATGTTGTTCACCTCGTAGCGGTGGCGGTGGCGTTCGTTGACGGTGTCGCCATAGACGGAATGGGCGATGGTGCCGGGCTCGACCGGGCAGCGCTGGGCGCCCAGGCGCATCGTGCCGCCCATGTCGGAGGCATCGTCACGACGCTCGATGCGGCCTTCGCGATCGAGCCACTCGGTGATCAGGGCCACCACCGGATGCGGGCTGTCCTGGTCGAACTCGGTGCTGTTGGCGCCCTCGAGGCCGCACACATGCCGGGCGAATTCGATGACGGCGAGCTGCATGCCCAGGCAGATGCCCAGGTAAGGAATGCCGTTCTCACGGGCGAACCGGATCGCGAGGATCTTGCCTTCGACACCGCGGCGCCCGAAACCGCCGGGCACCAGGATGGCGTCGAAACCGGCCAGCGCGAGGGGACCATCGCGTTCGATCTGCTCGGAGTCGATGTACTCGACGTTGACCCGGCTCTCGGTGTGGATGCCGGCGTGGATCAAGGCCTCGGTGAGCGACTTGTAGGACTCGGTCAGGTCGACGTACTTGCCCACCATCGCCACCCGCACCTGATGGCGCGGATGCTCGAGCGAGTAGACCAGCCGGTCCCACATCGAGAGATCGGGCGGACGGGTGTCCAGTCGCAGGATGTCGCACAGCAGCGCATCGACGTTCTGGTCGTGCAGCATGCGCGGAATCTTGTAGATGGTGTCCGCATCCCAGACCGAGACGACGCTGTCGATCTGGACATTGGAGAACATCGAGATCTTGGCGCGCTCGTCGTCGGGAATCCGGCGATCGGCCCGGCAGAAGATCATGTCCGCCTGGATGCCGATCTCGCGCAGCTTCTGGACCGAGTGCTGGGTCGGCTTGGTCTTGAGTTCGCCGGCCGAGGCGATGAAGGGCACCAGCGTCAGGTGGGTGAAGCAGTAGTTGCCCCGACCCAGCTTCAGGCTCATCTGGCGCACCGCCTCGAGGAAGGGCAGCGACTCGATGTCGCCCACCGTGCCGCCGATCTCGACGATCGCGACCTCGGCGGCGTCGGGTGTGCCCACGCCGGCACCGCGCTCGATGAAGGCCTGGATCTCGTTGGTGATGTGCGGGATCACCTGAACCGTGCGGCCCAGATACTCGCCGCGCCGCTCCTTGCGGATGACGGAGTCGTAGATCTGACCGGTGGTGAAGTTGTTCCAGCGGCGCATCGTGGCGTTCACGAAGCGCTCGTAGTGACCCAGATCGAGGTCGGTTTCGGCACCGTCTTCGGTGACGAACACCTCGCCGTGCTGAAACGGGCTCATGGTGCCCGGATCGACGTTGATGTAGGGGTCCAGCTTGAGGAGGGTGACTTTGAGACCGCGCGATTCGAGAAGCGCGGCCATTGACGCGGCGGCGATACCCTTACCCAGCGAGGAGACAACGCCACCGGTGACGAAGACGAATTTGGTCATGGAGGTCAGCCGGTAAAGCGAGATTATACCGCCCCGCGAGGGGCGGCGACTGTCAGGGCCAGGGCAGTTCGACCAGCACTTCGGCGCCACCGGACTCGCCGGTGTCGACCAGAAGGCTGCCGCCCAGACGGACAACGAGTTCGCGCATCGCGCGCAGGCCGGGTCCTTCGGCGATGTCGCCGCGCGGCAGACCGCGCCCGTCATCGCTGATCTGCAGGGTCAGACGCGCGCCGGTGCGCCGGGCCGACACCACCACCATCGCGGCGCGCGCGTGGTCGACCGCATTGCCGAGCGCGTGCGCGACGAGACGGACGGCGGCCGTCTCGAGCGCCGACGAACCCAGCCCGAACTCGCTATCGTCGGCCGGCTCGAGCAGGAGTTCGAAACGCATGTCGGGCCGGCGCAGGCGCCAGTCCTCGACCAGCGCGCGCAGGCCGTCGGGCAGTCCGTTGCCGGCCGACGAGTCGGCCCGGATCCGGGTGATCGAGTCCCGGATCGCGGCGAGCATGGCGTCGGTCGACTGCATCATGAGCGAGGCGAGTTGCGCCAGCGAGGGCTCGCGGCCGGCCAGCCGGGACTCGAAGGTCGAGGCCAGCGTCTTCAGCGCGGTGGCGTGGCGGGCGAGGTCGTCGTTGAGCAGGTGGGCGAAATCGCGTCGCAGCGCATCGGCCTCGCGCTCGAAACGCAAGGCCATGTCGCGGGCGATGTCGCGCTGCTGCTCGACGAAGATCGCCTGGCGCAAGGCCTCGTCGCGCTCGGCCTCGGTGCGCTCCAGTCGGCGGGCCGCTTCGGCTGCGTCGGCATTCGCGGCGCCGGCGCCAGGACCGGGGAGCGCGGGAGAATCGGGCGGGAATCGGGACATGGCGCGATTCTATCCGTTGCGCACCAGGGTCCGGATCGGCTCGACGCAGCGGCACCGATATAATCCGCACTGATCCGCCCGCCCCTTCTTTCTGCCGCGGCCCGGCGCCGCGATGCGAGGACTTCGATGAGCAAGCTGTACCCAAGCGCGGCCGCCGCGCTGGCCGACGTGGTCAAGGACGGCCAGATGATCGCGGTCGGCGGTTTCGGCCTGAGCGGCATCCCCGAGGCCCTGATCGCCGCGCTGCGCGACTCCGGCGTGCGCGACCTGACCTGCATCTCGAACAACGCCGGGGTCGACAATTTCGGCCTCGGCCTGCTGCTGGCCACCCGCCAGGTGCGCAAGATGATCGCCTCGTACGTGGGCGAGAACAAGGAGTTCGAGCGCCAGTACCTCGCCGGCGAACTCGAGATCGAGTTCACGCCGCAGGGCACGCTGGCCGAGAAACTGCGGGCCGGTGGCGCCGGCATCCCCGCCTTCTTCACCCGCACCGGCGTGGGCACCATCGTCGCCGAGGGCAAGGAGATCCGCGACTTCGACGGTCAGCCCCACGTCATGGAGCGATCGCTGGTTCCCGACGTCTCGCTGGTCAAGGCCTGGATGGCCGACCGTGCCGGCAACCTGGTGTTCCGGCGCACCGCCCGGAACTTCAACCCGAATGTGGCAATGGCCGGGCGGATCACCATCGCCGAGGCCGAGATCATCGTGGCCACCGGCGAACTCGACCCCGACCAGATCCACCTGCCGGGCATCTACGTGCACCGGCTGGTCCAGAACGCGACACCCGAAAAACGCATCGAGCAGCGCACCGTTCGCGCCCGCTGAGCCGCCAGGAGAACCGACATGCCATGGACCCGTGATCAGATGGCCGCCCGTGCGGCCCAGGAACTTCGCGACGGCTACTACGTGAACCTGGGCATCGGCCTGCCCACGCTGGTGGCCAACCACGTGCCCGCCGGCATGGAGGTGTGGCTGCAGTCCGAGAACGGACTGCTGGGGATCGGCCCCTTCCCGACCGAGGACGAGGTCGACCCCGACCTCATCAACGCCGGCAAGCAGACCGTCACCACCCTGCCCGGCTCGTCGATCTTCTCCAGCGCCGACTCCTTCGCGATGATCCGCGGCGGCAAGATCAACCTGGCGGTGCTGGGCGCGATGCAGGTCAGCCAGACCGGCGATCTCGCCAACTGGATGATCCCGGGCAAGATGATCAAGGGCATGGGCGGCGCCATGGACCTGGTCGCCGGCGTCGGCCGGGTCATCGTGCTGATGGAGCACACCGCACGGCGCAAGGACGGCGGCGAAGACCTGAAGATCCTCGCGCAGTGCAACCTGCCGCTCACCGGCGTGGGCGTGGTCGACCTGATCATCAGCGACCTGTGCGTGCTCGAGGTGACGCCGTCCGGCCTGAAGCTGCGGGAACTCGCGCCGGAGGTCTCGACGGCCGACGTGCTGGCCAAGACCGGCTGCGCGGTCGATGTCTCGGCCTGCGCAGCGCCCGCCTGACCCGCCCGGCCGCCCCGAACCGCGCCCCCGCCGAAAGCCGCCATGATCGCGCACCCGCAACGCGCGCTGCTGCACAACGAGCTGCATGCACGACCGCGCCCCCCTCTGTCGGGGCCGCATCGCGTCTCGATGTTCGCCCTGGTGCGCCCGGCGGCGTCGACAATCGATCCGATCGAACCGCTGCGCACGCTGTGCCGCGACTACCGGCAGCCCGAGCCTTCCCCCGGACAGGGCCACTTCTTCGCTGACTTCGGCACCTTCCGGCTGAAATGGGAGCGTCACGGCGAGTTCGATGATTACACCGTGTACCGGGCCGGTGCCGACAGCGCCAATCCGTTCGCCCAGACAGCGCTGGAAGTCCTGCCACAGGACTGGATCGCCGCCTTGCCCGGCGAATGCATCGCCGCCGCCCACATCGTGGTGCTCGGTGCCGCGGCCGACGAGGCGCAACGCACCCCCCCGCCGCTGGCCTTCGACGGCGACAGCCTGATCGCTGCCGGGGTGGGCGACTCGAGCGCCCGGGTCTTCACCGACATGCAGCTCGATGCCAGGGGCAGCACCCGCTTCCTGCTGCTCGATGTGACCATGAGCCCCACCCACACCGGGCGCGAGGTGCAGCGGCTGATCGACATCGAGATGTACCGGATGATGGCGATGCTGGCGTTTCCGATCGCCCGTTCGGCAGCCGGCGAACTCGACCGCATCGAACAGGAACTGACCTCGCTCGCCCAGCGCCTGGAGACCGCCGTACCGGCGCAGGAACCCCAGCTGCTGGGGGAAGTGACTCACCTGGCCGCCATGATCGAGCGGCTGTCGGGTGAATCGAATTTCCGGTTCTCGGCCGCCCGGGCCTACCACTCGCTGGTGCGCCAGCGCGGCGCCGAGCTGCGCGAGGAACGGCTGACAGGAGTGCAGACCCTGACCGGGTTCCTCGACCGTCGTTTCGGGCCGGCCATGGCCTTTTGTGACAGCGTGGCCAACCGGATCGAAGCCGCGGCCCAGCGGGTCGCGCGCGCCAGCAGCCTGCTGCGCACCCGGGTCGAGATCGAGCGCGAGACCCAGAACCAGGAAATGCTCGCGGCGATGAACCGGCGCGCCTCGCTGCAGCTGCGGCTGCAGGAGACGGTCGAGGGGCTGTCGGTCGCCGCGGTCACCTACTACGCGGTCGGGCTGTTCGGCTACCTGGCCAAGGCCGCGGGCAGCGCGGGGGTGCCGATCAATCCCGAGCTGGCCACCGGCCTGTCCGTGCTGCCGATCGCGCTGGGCGTGGCGCTGGCGATCCGGTATCTGCGCCGCTCGGTCTTGGGCCGCACAGCGGCCGAGGGTCACCGGGACCTCTGAAGGCGCGGACCCGGATCCCGGAAGGCGCGGGCCCGGAAGGCGCTGGCCTGGCGCCCGAAAGGCGTCAGCCTGGCACCCGAAAGGCGCCCGCCTAGAGCGCGAACCCGTCGTCGGCGGCGATCACCGCGCCGTTGATGAAACCCGACTGTTCCGAGGCCAGCAGCAGCAGCAGCCCGTCCAGGTCCTGCGCCTGGCCCAGCCGCTTGCGCGGCAGGATCTGGACCAGCTTGCGTCCGGCCTCGGTCTCCCAGTGCGACTCGTTGAGCTCGGTGACGATGTAGCCGGGGCAGATCGCGTTGACGTTGATGTCGTAGCGGCCCCACTCGAGCGCCATCGCCTTGGTCATGTGCACGACCGCCGCCTTGCTCATGCAGTACAGCCCGATCTGCGAGAGCACCTTCAGGCCCGCCATCGAGGCGATGTTGATGATCCGCGACTGTCGGGGCTGTGCGTTGCCGGCCGCGCCGCGAGCCCGCGCGATCATCCGCTTGGCGACTTCCTGAGCCACGAAGAACGAGCCGCGGGTGTTGGTGTCGAAGACGAACTCGTAGTCCTCGTCGGTGACATCGATCAGCTTCTGGGTGGTGCTGACCCCGGAATTGTTGACCAGGATGTCGATCGGCCCGGCCTCGGTCTCGGCATGGGCGACGGCCGCGCGGATGCTGTCGTGATCGGTGACATCGAGCGCCACCACATGGGCCGCGCCGCCTTCGGCCTCGATCTCGGCGCGCAACTCCTTCAAGCGTTCAACGCGACGCGAGGCCAGCACCACTTCGGCGCCGTTGGCCGCGAGAACACGCGCGAAGCGGGCACCCAAGCCGCTGGAGGCGCCGGTGACGAATGCGATTTTTCCGGTGAGATCGAATGTGGTGGTCATGGTGCCGACGATGGGTTCAGAAGGGACATTGCCGACGCGTGCGCGACGGTCCGGCCCCGATGATCGCACAGGCAAACGCCGCGCCCGCCGGCCGGCGCCGCGTCACCAACACGGTCCGGTTTGCGCCGCCACCGGGATTGACCGAAAATCCCGGGATTCTGGACAGCGGGGAAAGAAGCGAATGGACATCCAACGCGATTCGATGGAATTCGACGTGGTGATCGTGGGCGGCGGGCCCGCCGGCTTGTCGGCGGCGATCCGCCTCAAGCAGATGGCGGCGGCGGCAGGCGCCGAGATCGGCGTGTGCGTGATCGAAAAAGGCTCCGAGGTCGGTGCGCACATCCTCTCGGGCGCGGTGATGGATCCGCGCGCCATCACCGAACTGTTCCCCGACTGGCAGTCGATGGGCGCGCCGCTGAACACGCCGGTCATCGAAGACCGCTTCATGTTCCTGTCCGAAACCGGCTCGCGCACCGTGCCCGACTGGCTGCTGCCCGGCTGCTTCCGCAATCACGGCAACTATGTGATCAGCCTGGCCAACGTGGTGCGCTGGCTCGGCCAGCAGGCCGAAGGCCTGGGGGTCGAGATCTATCCGGGCTTCGCTGCCGCCGAGGTGCTGTTCCACGACAACGGATCGGTCAAGGGCGTGGCCACCGGCAACATGGGCGTCGGACGCGATGGCGAGCCGACCGACAACTTCCAGCCCGGCATGGAACTGCACGCCCGCTACACCCTGTTCGCCGAAGGCGCGCGCGGGCATCTGGGCAAGCAGCTGATGACCCGCTTCGACCTGGCCGCCGGTCGCGATCCGCAAAGCTACGGCATCGGCCTGAAGGAGCTCTGGGAGATCGACCCGGCAAAGCACAAGGCGGGTCTGGTCGTCCACACCGCGGGCTGGCCGCTGGGCAGCGACACCTACGGCGGTTCGTTCCTGTACCACCTCGAGAACAACCAGGTCGCGGTCGGCTTCGTGGTCGGGCTGGCCTACCAGAACCCCTACCTGTCGCCGTACGAGGAGTTCCAGCGCTACAAGACCCATCCCTCGATCCGGACCTTCTTCGAAGGCGGCAAGCGGCTGGCCTACGGCGCGCGCGCCATCACCGCCGGCGGCATCAATGCGCTGCCCGACCTGGTGTTTCCGGGCGGCGCGCTGATCGGCTGCGATGCCGGGTTCCTGAACGCCTCGCGCATCAAGGGCAGCCACGCCGCCATCAAGACCGGCATGCTGGCGGCCGAAGCGGCGTTCGAGGCGGTGGGCGCCGGCCGCAGCGGCGACACCCTGGACGCGTATCCGGCGGCATTCAAGGCGTCGTGGCTGCATGATGAGCTGTACCGGGCGCGCAACTTCAAGCCGATGATGAGCAAGGGCCTGTGGACCGGGACGCTGCTGGTCGGCATCGACCAGGTGGTGTTCAAGGGCAAGGCGCCCTGGACGCTGCACAACACCCATGCCGACCATGAAATGCTGCGGCCGGCCGCCGAATTCGAGCCGATCGTCTATCCCAAGCCCGACGGCAAGCTCACCTTCGACCGGCTGTCGTCGGTGTTCATCGCCAACACCAACCATGAAGAAAACCAGCCGATTCACCTGACGCTGAAAGACGCCTCGGTGCCGGTCAGCCTGAACCTGGCCCGGTACGCCGGTCCCGAGGGCCGTTACTGTCCGGCCGGCGTCTACGAGTACATGAAGAACGAGGACGGCAGCGACCGGCTCCAGATCAACGCCCAGAACTGCGTGCACTGCAAGACCTGCGACATCAAGGACCCGTCGCAGAACATCGTCTGGGTGGTCCCCGAAGGCGGCGGCGGTCCCAACTACGCCAACATGTGAGCGTCCTCAGCCGGCAAATCGCTGCCGGTAGAACAACAGCGCGGCGGCGTCATCCTCGGTGCGCCAGCCGCCGTCGCAGGTGGCCTGCAGGAGGTCGCGCACCAGGGCGCCCAGGGGCAGTTCGAGCCCCGCGGCCGCGGCCGCTTCATTGACCAGCCGGACATCCTTGGTCAGCACATGCGCCTGCGCGCGCGGCGCGAAGTCGCCAGCCAGCGCGCGCGGCATCCGGTCATCGAATATCCAGCTCTGTCCGGAACTGGCGGAGATCAGTTCGGTCATCTGCGCCGGATCCAGACCCAGGCGCTCGGCCAGCGCAATCGCCTCGGCACCCGCCATCAGGTGGATGCCGGCCATCAGGTTGTTGACGAGCTTGGCCTTGGCCGCGTCGCCCGGCTGCGGGCCGATCACGAAGCGGCGCCCGGCGATCGCCTGCAGCAAGGGCTCGGCGCGCGCCAGGGCCTGCGCATCACCCGCGAGCATCATGCTCATCGTGCCCGCCAGGGCCCGGGCCGGACCACCGGAAATCGGCGCATCCAGCACGGCCGCGCCAGTGGCGGCGATGTCGGCGGCCAGGCGGGCGCTGTCGACCGGCGAGATGGTGCTGCACAACAGGATCAGGTGGTGGGGAGCCAGTGCCGCCAGCAGTCCCGACGGCCCCCGGTACACCGCATCGATCTGGGCCGCATCGACCACCACGATGGCGATCGCCTCGCAAAGCCCGGCCAGTTCTGCCGGCGAGGCGGCGACACGCAGCCCGCCCGCACGGGCCAGATCCTCGCGGACCGGGTCGGTGTCGCGGATGGTCACCTGGAAGCCGCCCCGCAGCGCACTGGCGGCGATGCCCATGCCCATCACACCGGCGCCGATCACCCCCACCCGTTCGATCATCTGATTTCCCCGTCAGCGGTGCCGGGCACGCGATCGGCCGCCAGGGGGCGATCACGGCTGACATCGAGATAAAAAAAAACCGTTCCACTCGGGAACGGCATCATGGTGCGGGCGCTTGGGCGCCGCAGAAACTCACTGAAACAGCGCTTGCCCGTCATAAGATCGGCGCCAGCCTGCTGTCAGGCCGAGGCGCCAACCGGCGCACTCGATTTTTCCATCACGGATGCGGGCAGAACAGGATCAGACGAACCGGCCGGAACCCCCGGCGGCGCCGTCTGCTTCGCCGCTGCTATCGTCCCCGGCGTTCACCACCACCGCGATCGCCACCATAACCGCCACCGCGATCGCCGCCGTAACCACCGCCGCCGCCGCCGCTGCGCTCGCCACCGCCACCGCCGTATCCGCCGCTGCGCTCACCACCACCGCCGCGATCACCGCCGTAACCACCACCACCACCACCACCACCGTAACCACCACCGCTGCCGCCACCACCACCGTAGCCCCCGCCGCCGCCACCACCGCTTCGACGGAACCCACCACCACCGCCACCACCGCCCTGCTGCTCACGCGCCTCGTTGACCACGAGGGCTCGACCTTCCAGGGAGTGGCCGTTCAGCGCGCGAATGGCGTTCTGGGCGGCATCGGCGGCCGTCATGGTCACGAAGCCGAAACCGCGGGAACGTCCGGTCTCACGGTCAGTGACGATGCGGGCATCGGTCACTTCGCCATGGGCGCCGAACAGCTGGGTGAGTTGGGCGTCGGTAGCCCGCCAGGGCAGGTTGCCGACATAGATCTTTGTGGGCATCAGTTCATCCTCGGAACAAAACAGAACATTGCATTTCGAGGTGACCGGGTCAGCGAACCGGGAAATGCAATCCTAGCCTGGAGCCAGAGACTTGCAGAAACACAAGCCGGAGCCTTGCGCTGAATGAATGTGCCATAAAGCCGAAAGCCTTGCATATCCCCTTGCTGCGGGTGAGGAATCTCATTCTTGCGCGTGCAGCATGAATCTGCCTCTTGAAATCTCGCGGGAACTGTATAAAAATACAGGCACTGACTGAGCCTCGATCAATGCGCCTGATCCCGGGCTTCCCCGTTTTCCTGCCAGCGCTTCGGCATATCCCCAACACGACCACAGGCCCCACATGCGAGAGCTCACCGCACGGCAGCAGGAAATCCTGGTCCTGATCAGGCACCACATCGCCAACACCGGGTTTCCGCCGACGCGAGCCGAGATCGCACAGCAGCTCGGGTTCCGTTCGCCCAATGCCGCCGAGGAACACCTGAAGGCGCTCGCCCGCAAAGGCGTGATCGAGCTGACCGCCGGCGCGTCGCGCGGCATCCGGCTCAAGATGATGCCGGACAGTGCCGGCAGCGACACGCCCGGCGCGGTCCAGATCGCCCTGTCGATTCCCCTGGTCGGCCGGGTCGCCGCCGGCAGTCCCATCCTGGCCCAGGAGCACATCGAAGCCAGCTTCGCCCTGGATCCCAAGCTCTTCGAACAGCGCCCCGACTACCTGCTGAAAGTGCGCGGCATGAGCATGCGCGATGCCGGCATCCTCGATGGCGATCTGCTCGCGGTGCACCGCACACAGGAAGTGCGCAACGGTCAGATCGTGGTGGCCCGCGTGGGCGATGACGTGACCGTCAAACGCTGGCGCCGGCGGGGTCATGTGGTCGAGTTGCTGCCTGAAAACCCCGACTACGCGCCCATCGTGCTCGACACCCGCCAGGATGAATTCGCCCTGGAAGGCCTGGGCGTCGGGTTGATCCGAGGCTCCCGGGCGCTCTGAACCGAGCCTCGATCCACCACCGCAGTTCCGGGCTTTCAGGCCCTAGCCACCCCAGCCAAAAGCTCGGGTGCAGGAGGTTGTCACCATGTTTCCCGCATCCGTCTGGCGCGCCCATGAACTCGGACAGACCCAGCAGCCGGGTCTGTCCAGCGGATTTCCCCGGCTCGACGCCGAACTGCCCGGATCCGGCTGGCCCACCGGCATGCTCACCGAACTCATCGCCCGCGAGCCCGGTGCGGGCGAACTGCGGCTGCTGGTGCCGCTGCTGCGCCAGCTGAGCCGGGAGCGCCGCATCATCGTGCTGCTGGCGCCGCCACACATTCCCTATGCGCCGGCGCTCAGCAGCTTCGGCATCGATCTGAACCAGTTGCTCATCGTCCAGGCGCCCCAGGCAGCCGATCGTCTGTGGGCCGTCGAGCAAACCCTCAAAAGCGCCAGCTTCGGCTGCCTGCTGGCCTGGCTGCCGCAGGAGCGCACCCGACCCGAGCACCTGCGCCGCCTGCAGTTGGCCGCCCAAGGCACCCAGGGCCCGGTCTTCCTGTTCCGATCCCTGGCCGCACAGTTCGAGTCCTCACCGGCGCCGCTGCGGCTGCTCTTGCTGCCCAAACCCGAGCAACGGCTGTCGGTGCAGGTGCTCAAGCGGCGCGGGCCGGTACTGGCCGACCCGATCACACTCGACCTCCCGCAACCGGTGGCCGCCATCCGGCTGCGCGCGCGCCCGGCTGCCGAAGCGCTCGCGCCGCGCCAGTCGCTGCACACCATTCATGCGCGTCAGGACACGCGCCGCCCCGTGTCATCCGGCGCATCCGGCACGGTGCTGCCCGAGCCGCTGCGCGCTTGATCCGCTTCGGCGGTGTCCCCGCACGATCAGCTGCCACACCATGATCTGGCTGGGCGTTGAGTTCCCGAACCTGGCGCTCGAGGTGTTCCTGCGGGCCATCATCGCACCCGCCTGCCCGGCGGCGAATCCGGCTCTGGCGGTCTGCGACAACCAGCGAATCCTGCTGGCCTGCCCGCAGGCCGCGCAGCAGGGCATCCACCCCGGCATGAAGCGCGCCACTGCCCTCGCTTTGCTGCCCGATCTGGTGCTGCGCGAGCGCGATCCGCGCCAGGAACTCGACGCGTTGCATCAGGCCGCGGGCTGGGCGCTGCAGTTCACGCCCTCGGTCAGCCTGCAGTTCACGCCCGCCCAGGGCCTGGGCATGGCCGCGCGAGGCGACGCCAAAGCGGCTGGCCTGCTGCTCGAGATCGAACCCAGCCTGCGCCTGTTCGGCGGACGCGACGCGCTGACCGCGGCACTGCGCACCGGGCTCGCCGATCTCGGTTTCGTCACACGCATCGCCTGCGCCCCCACCGCCACCGGCGCCTGGCTGCTGGCTCGCCACCAGGACGGGCTGCTCGCCGAGAATCCAGCCCTGCTCAATGCGCGACTGTCGGGCGTGCCATCCGGACTGCTCGACACCGCGGGCGCGCATGCCGATGTCCTCCAGACCATCGGCGCCCACCACCTGAAAGAGCTCGCGCAGTTGCCCCGCGCCGGGCTGGCGCGGCGGTTCGGGCGTCACCTGCTCACCGAGCTCGATCGCGCCTTCGGCCGGGTGCCCGAACCCCGCGAATGGTTCGAGGCGCCGGCGGTTTTCAGCGCACGACTGGAACTGCTGGCGCAGGTGGACAATGCACAAGCGTTGCTGTTCGGCGCGCGCCGTCTGGTGGTGCTGTTGTGCGGCTGGCTGGCCGCGCGGCATGCCGCCACCCGATCCATCGAACTGCTGGCCGCCCATGACGACGGCGAGCCCACCCGCATCGACCTCCAGACCGCCGACGCCACCCGCGACATCGACCGGCTGGCCATCCTGCTGCGCGAGAAACTGGCCATCACCCGCCTGCGCGCGCCGGTGCACACCCTGCAGATCGGCTGCGACCAGGTCAGCGTGATGCCTGCGGTCAACACCACCCTGTTCGCCCTGCCCGCCAATGCCCGCGAAAGTCTGGGACGGCTGGTGGAACGCCTGCAGTCCCGACTGGGGCGCGACCGGGTGCTGCAACTGCTGCCGGCGGCCGATCATCGTCCGGAGTACGCCTATCGGCTGGCCAGCGCCAACGTGGATGCGCTGACCGCCGAATCGCCGGCGCCAGGATCGTCATGCTCGCCGGAACCGTCATGGGGCTCGCTGCCCAGACCGCTCTGGATGCTCGACAAGCCCCAGGCGCTGACCGAACGCAACGATCGGCCCTGGTGGCACGGCCCGCTCGCCCTGCTGGCGGGCCCGGAACGCATCGAAACCGGTTGGTGGGACAACCACCTGGTGCAGCGCGATTACTTCATCGCCAGCGATGAAACCGACATGCTGCTGTGGATCTACCGTGAGCGCCTGCCCGATGCCGGCACGCGTGCCGGCTGGTTTCTGCAGGGCCGCTTCGGATAGGCGCCTGACGGCCGAGAGTCCGATTCAGGCCAGGCTGCGAACCGTGTAGCCGCCCGACTTATCGTCCAGATCGAGCTCGATCAGCCCGCGTTCGCGCGCCTCCTCGAGCAGGCGGTTAAAGGAGCGGAATCCGTAATAGCTCTCGTTGAACCCCGGCTTGCGCCGCTTCAGGGTCTGCTTGACCATCGAGCCCCAGATCTTCTCGTCCTCGCCACGCTCGGCCGCCAGCGCCTCGATGGTGCTCACCACCAGGTCGAGCGCCTGCTGCATCCGGTCCAGCGACTGCTGATCGCGAGGCTCTTCCCCCTGGTCGGCGGCCGACTCTGCAGCGGATGCGGACACCACCGGGGATTCCTTGGCCGGCTGTTCCAGCAGGGGCACCACCGCTGAATCGGCAAGCGGTTCGGCGAGCGCGAGGGCAGGCCGCGCAGCCGCCCGACGCCGGCGGGGCGCGCCGGCCGGCCGTCGGCGAGTGCGCCGTCTCGTGACCCGGTACGCGGCCCGACCCGGCCCGGCGG
>CAIZNI010000040.1 GCA_903934295.1 uncultured beta proteobacterium | reverse complement strand
CGGCGCTGCAGACCGGCTGCGACGCGGTGCATCCGGGCTACGGATTCCTGAGCGAGAACCCCGCTTTCGCCCAGCGCTGCGCGCAGGCCGGGCTGACCTTCGTCGGTCCTTCGCCGCACACGCTGGACCTGTTCGGCGACACGGCCAAGGCGCGCGCGCTGGCCGCCCGACTGGGGGTGCCGGTGATGCCCGGCACCGGTGGCGACACCACGCTCGCGCAGGCACAGGCTTTCTTCGAGAGCCAGCGCGGCGCCGACGGACAGGCGGCGGTGATGATCAAGGCGGTGGCCGGCGGGGGCGGGCGCGGCATGCGGATCGTGCGCCAGGCCGAGGACCTGCCGGCGGCCTGGGAGCGCTGCCGCTCCGAGGCGCAGGGCTCGTTCGGTCATCCCGAGGTCTATGTCGAGCGCCTGTTCGAGTCGGCCCGTCACATCGAGGTCCAGGTGGTGGGCGACGGGTCGGGCGCGGTCACCCATCTGTGGGAGCGCGAATGCAGCCTGCAGCGCGAGCGCCAGAAGGTGGTCGAGATCGCACCGGCGCCGGGCCTGGATGCCGGGCTGCGCGAGCGCCTGCTGGCTGCCGCCCTGGCGATGGCCGCCGAGGTGTCCTATCGCAGCCTGGGCACCTTCGAGTTCCTGGTCGACGCGGCTGCCGAAGGCGCCTCGTCCTTTGCCTTCATCGAGGCCAATCCGCGCCTGCAGGTCGAGCACACCGTGACCGAGGAGGTGACCGGCGTCGATCTGGTGCAGACGCAGCTGCGCATCGCCGCCGGCGCGAGCCTGGCCGATGTCGGCCTGGGCGGCGCGGTGCCCGCGCCCCTGGGCATGGCGATGCAGCTGCGCGTCAACATGGAGACCCTGACCGCGCAGGGCACGGTCAAGCCGGCCGGCGGCACCCTCACCGCCTTCGAGCCGCCGCTGGGTCCGGGCGTGCGGGTCGACACCTTCGGCTATGCCGGCTATCGCACCAGCCCGCGCTTCGATTCGCTGCTGGCCAAGCTGATCGTGCATGTGCGCTCGGGCTCGCTGCACGAGGTCTCGGCCAAGGCCTATCGCGCCGCCTGCGAATTCGCCATTGAAGGGGTCGCCACCAACCTGCCGATGCTGCAGAACCTGCTGCGCCTGCCGGCCTTCCTGGCGGGCGGTTTCGACACCCGTTTCATCGAGCGCCATGCCGCGGTGCTGGCGGCCGATGGCGGCGCGCACCAGCGCCTGTTCCACGAGACCCAGTCGCGTGCCGGCGCGGCGCGTCGCCTGGGCGCGCAGATCGATCGCAGCGACCCGCTGGCGGTGCTGCGCCACGGTCGCGAGGACGGGGACGCGGCCGGTGCCGGATCATCGGCCGCGGGGGGTGGCGCCGACCCGGGGCGCGGTGAGGGAGCCGAGGGTGAGCGGTCCGCCTCGCCCGATGCGCCCGAAGGCTGCATCGCCCTGCCTGCGCCGCTGCAGGGCACGGTGGTGAGCCTGTCGGTCGCGGTCGGCGACACCGTGGTGCCCGGCCAGGCCCTGCTGGTGATGGAAGCGATGAAGATGGAGCATGTGATCGAGGCCCCGGGCGGGGGCATCGTTCGCGAAGTGGTCGCCGGTCCCGGGGACTCGCTGTTCGAGGGCCAGCCGCTGCTGTTCATCGAGCCGCTGGCGATCGACGGCCCGGCCGAGCAGATCCACCAGGCGGTCGACCTCGATGCGGTGCGCCCCGACCTGGCCGAGGTGCTCGCCCGTCAGGCGATGACGCAGGATGCGGCGCGTCCCGAGGCGGTGGCGCGCCGGCGCAAGACCGGCCAGCGCACCGCGCGCGAGAACATCCTCGACCTGTGCGATCCCGGGTCGTTCACCGAATACGGCTCGCTGGTCTTTGCCGCGCGTCGCCAGCGCAACACCATCGAGGAGCTCATCCGCACCACCCCGGCCGATGGTCTGGTGATGGGCCTGGGTCATGTCAACGGCGACCGGTTTGCCGAGGGCGACTCGCGCTGCATCGCGATGTCCTACGACTACACGGTGCTGGCCGGCACGCAGGGCAAGAAGAATCACGCCAAGAAGGACCGGATGTTCGAGCTGGCCGAGCAGTGGCGCCTGCCGGTGGTGCTGTTCGCCGAAGGCGGGGGCGGGCGGCCCGGGGACACCGATCAGGTGTTCGCGGCCAACCTGATCAGCTCGGCCTTCAACCTGTTCGCCAAGCTGAGCGGCCTGGTGCCGCTGGTGGGCATCGCCTCGGGTCGCTGCTTTGCCGGCAACGCGGTGCTGCTGGGCTGCTGCGACGTGATCATCGCCACCGAGAACGCCACCATCGGCATGGGCGGCCCGGCGATGATCGAGGGCGGCGGCCTGGGCATCTTCAAGCCGGAGGAGGTCGGTCCGATCGACCTGCAGACCCGCAGCGGCGTGGTCGATGTCGCGGTGCGCGACGAGGCGCAGGCGGTGCAGGTCGCCCGCCAGTACCTGTCGTATTTCCAGGGGCCGGTGGCCGACTGGCAGTGCGCCGACCAGCGCGAGCTGCGCAATGCGATCCCCGAGAACCGGTTGCGCGTGTACGACCTGCGCCGCCTGATCGAGACGCTGGCCGACACCGGCAGCGTGCTGGAGCTGCGCCCGAAGTTTGGCGCCGCGATGATCACCGCGTTCATCCGGATCGAAGGCCGGCCGATGGGGCTGATCGCCAACAACCCCGGCCATCTCGGTGGCGCGATCGACAGCGACGCGGCCGACAAGGCGGCGCGCTTCATGCAGCTGTGCGATGCCTACGAAATCCCGCTGCTCTCGCTGTGCGACACCCCGGGCAACATGGTCGGTCCGGAGCTCGAGCGCACCGGGCTGGTTCGCCACTGCAGCCGCGTGTTCGTGATCGGGGCCAACCTCGAGGTGCCGGTGTTCACCGTGGTGCTGCGCAAGGCTTACGGTCTGGGCGCCCAGGGCATGGCCGGCGGTGGCTTCCACGCGCCGTTCTTCGCGGTGTCCTGGCCGACCGGCGAGTTCGGCGGCATGGGCCTGGAGGGCGCGGTCAAGCTGGGCTATCGCAACGAGCTGGCGGCGATCGAGGACCCGGTCGAGCGCAAGGCGGCGTTCGACAAGCGGGTCGCCGGCATGTACGACCAGGGCAAGGCGCTGAGTGCGGCGGCGCTGTTCGAGATCGACGATGTGATCGATCCGGCCCAGACCCGGCAGTGGCTCCTGGCCGGACTGAAGGCGCTGCCGCCCAAGGCACCGCGCACCGGCAAGCGCCGGGCGTGGGTCGATACCTGGTGATCGGCGGGCCCGGGCAGGGATGCCCGGGCGGCCCGGCGGCGGTGCGCCGCGCCGGGCGGTGGCGGGCCGAGCCCGGCGGTGGCGGTGGCGGGCCGAGCCGCGCCAAGGTGGCGCCAGCCCGGCTCAGGCGTCAGCTGAGCGCCGCGTAGCGCTCGAGGTGGTGGTCGGCGTCGCCGAAGCGCTGGCCGATCATCGTCAGCCGGCGAAAGCTGTGCGAGACCTTCATCTCCTCGGTCATGCCCATGCCGCCGTGCAGTTGCACCGCTTCCTGGCTGACCTGGCGGGCGGCGTCGGCGATCTTGATCTTGGCCGACGAGACCGCGCGCTGACGCTCGGCGGGATCGCCGCCGGCATCGACCTTGGTCGCCGCCAGGATCGCCATCGAGCGGGCCTGCTCGCACACGATGTACATGTCGACCATGCGGTGCTGCAGCGCCTGGAAGGCCCCGATCGGCGCGCCGAACTGCTTGCGCGTCTTCAGGTATTCCAGGGTGGCGTCGTTGGCGTTCTTCATCGTGCCGATCGCGTCCGCGCATTGCAGGGCGGTGGCGAAATCGATCGCCTCCTCGATCAGCGGCATCGCGCTGCCCGCCGCGCTCAGCAGGGCGTCGCCGGACACCTTGACCGCGCTCAGGCGCACATCGGCGGCGCGTTGGCCGTCGACGGTGCGGCACGGGCTCAGGGTGACCCCGGGCGCGGCGCTGTCGACGATGAACAGGCTCACGCCATCGGCGCTGCCGGCCGCACCACCGGTGCGCGCCGAAACGATCAGGCGGCCGGCCGACGGGGCGCCGATCACCACCGTCTTGTCGCCGTCGATGATCCAGCCGTCGCCCTCGGCGCGGGCGGTCGTCTTCGAGGGCGCCAGCGCATAGCGCGCGCCCGGCTCCAGGTAGGCGAAGGCCAGGCGCAGGCTGCCGTCGATCACCCCGGGCAGCAGCGCGGCGCGCTGGCCGGCCGAGCCGCCGCGCGCGACCAGCCGGGCGGCCAGGCCGATGTTGTCGATCAGCGGCTCGACCACCAGGGCCTCGCCGCAGGCTTCCATGCTGGCCATCAGGTCGACCGCGCCGCCGCCGAAGCCGCCGTCGGCCTCGGGCAGGGCGATCGCGGTGAGGCCCATCTCGGCGAAGGTGGTCCAGGCGGCCTCGCTCAGGCCCTCGGCCGAACGGATGATCGCCTTGCGCTTGTCGAAGTCGTACTCGTTGGTCAGGTACTTGCGCACCGAGTCGGCCAGCTGCTGCTGGTCATCGCTGTAGTCGAAGTTCATGCTCTTGTCCTCGCGCGGCTCACAGGCCCAGGGTCATCTTGGCGATGATGTTGCGCTGGATCTCGTTGGACCCGGCGTAGATGCTGGCCTTGCGGAAGTTGAAGTAGCGCGGTGCCAGCCGCGAATGCAGGGGATCGACCGCCCCATCGTCGACCGCGACGAAGGGCTGGGCCTCGGGCCCGACCGCCTGCATCATCAGTTCGGTGAGCGATTGCTGGATCTCGGTGCCCTTGATCTTGAGCATCGACACATCGGCGCCCGGAGGCTGGCCGGTGCGGCGCATCTTGTCGAGAAAGCGCATCGCGGTGAGTTCGAGCGCGGTGAGTTCGATCTCGACGCGGGACAGGCGGTCGCGAAAGCGCGGGTCGTCCATCAGCGGGCGGCCGTTCTTCATCTCGGTGGCGGCCAGCTGGCGCAGCGCGCCCAGTTCGCGGCGCGACGCGCCCACGCGGGCCGAGCCCATGCGCTCGTGGCCCAGCAGGTACTTGGCGACCGTCCAGCCCTTGTTCTCCTCGTGAACGAGGTTTTCGATCGGCACCTTCACATCGTCGAAGAACACCTCGTTCACCTCATGGCCGCCGTCCATCAGGATTAGCGGGCGCACGGTGATGCCCGGTGTGTTCATGTCGATCAGCAGGAAGCTGATGCCTTCCTGGCGCTTCTCGGCGCTCGGGTCGGTGCGCACCAGGCAGAAGATCCAGTCGCCGTAGTGGCCCAGCGTGGTCCAGATCTTCTGGCCGTTGACGACGTAGTGGTCGCCGCGGCGTTCGGCGCGGGTCTTGAGCGCCGCCAGGTCGGAGCCGGCACCGGGCTCGGAGTAGCCCTGCACCCAGAAGTCGTCGCCGTTGCGGATGCGCGGCAGGAAACGGTTGTTCTGCTCGGGCGTGCCAAAGCGCAGCAGCACCGAGGCGCACATGTTCGGACCGAACGCGGGCAGGCCGGGCGCACCCGCCAGACCGAACTCCTCGTCGTAGATGTAGCGCTGGGTGATGTTCCAGCCGGTGCCGCCCCATTCGGTGGGCCAGTGCGGAACCGACCAGCCCTTGGCGGCCAGGATCCGGTGCCAGCGGATGAAGTCGTCCTTGGTCAGGTGCTGATAGCCGGTGACCTTGTCGCGGATGTCCTGCGGCAGGTTGCCGGCGAGCCATTCCCGCACTTCATTGCGAAAGGCGGTCTCTTCGGTGGAGTAGGTAAGGTCCATGGTCGATTTCCTTCGGGCGAATGGGGCCGGCGCCTGCGCGCCGGGAGTCGGTCATCCTCGTCGGGCGCGCAGGCGCCGCAAGGTGTCCATCCAGCCTGACATCATAGCGTTCAGGCCGGCGGGGCGAACCAGTCCGGGGTCTTTTCCCGGAACCGGGTGCCGGGCGCCGGCGGCGTCTCGGCGGCACCCGCAAAGCACTGCGCGATGCGCATCCAGTGGGCGGCGGTGTCGCCCGACACGCGCAGCCGGGTGTCGGCGATGTTGCGCACCTGGGTCACCACCTGGCAGAACTCGGTGGCGCTGCCCTCGATCCGGTCGCCGGCGCCGGTGTCGTTGAACGACCAGACCGCGCCCGACGGCGCGCTCAGACGCACGGCGGGCACCACCGCCGGCACCGGCTGGCGGTGCGTGGTGAAGGTCCAGCCGAAGGTGTTCACGCCCAGCACCACGATGTTGCGAATGCGATCGCCGTCGATCCGCTCGACACCCAGCAGGTCATGCACCGCCTGGCCGTGCGCCCAGGTCTCCATCAGGCGCGCGGTGATGCTCGAGCGCGCGCTCATGTCCGGGCCTGCCCACTTCAGGCGCTGCTTCGGATCGGCGTCGGCGAACTGCCGCGCCAGCGTGGCCGCCTGCTCGCGCCAGGCGTGCAGCAGCGCGGTGCCGCTGAGCGCTCCGACCCATTGCCGCTCGTAGTCGCGCATGGTGCCGGTGCTGCGGTACTGCTGCACGCTCGCCATGAAACGCACGAAACCGGGCTCGTCGACCAGCGCCTGCCCGGCCGCCCAGTTCCACAGGTGCAGGTGCGCGAGCACCTGGCGGATCGTCCACTGCTTGAAGCGGGTCGGATGCTCGAAGTCGGCATCGCTCAGGCCGCTGAGCAGGTGGTGCAGCGCCTCGGATTCGGCGTGGAAGTCGGCAGGCTGTTCGAACATGGCGGGGCTTTCGGTGGTGGGTCAGAGGCTACACTGGCGACCCCCCAGGCAAGAGAGGACAGATCATGGCCAGCATCAAGAGAATCGATCATGTGGCGATCGCGGTGCGCGACGTCGACCAGGCGACCGCCCAGTACATCGGGCTGTTGAACGCGGTCCACATCCGGACCGAGATTCTTCGCGAAAAAGCCGGCGACGTGAAGGTCGCCTACATGCAGATCGGCGAGAACGTGCTGTCGCTGGTCCAGTCGCTGGAGGCCGACGGCTTCATCAACCAGCACATCGAAAAGCACGGCGAGGGCCTGCACCACATGGGCCTGGAGGTCGACAACCTGACCGAGTTCGTCGAGGAAGTCGAAGGCAAAGGCTACCGGATTCCGCTGCGCGACGAGTTCAGCAATCGCAGCGAAGTGGTCCTGCGTCCCCGCGATGCGGCCGGCGTGGTGCTGCAGATCCTGCAGTGGAAGGGGGGCAGCGACGCCACCATCGAGGACCGCATCGAGCGCATCCGCCTGCTCCAGAACCAGCCCGAATCGACCTGAGCGCGAGGGCGCAGGCCGGGCCGCTCACCCGGTCAGCGCCCGGTACACCTTGGTCAGTTCGCGCGGCAGGTCGGCGACCTCGTCGATGACGAGGTAGTGCTCGTCCGGGCACATCCGGCGCAGGTAGTCGTGGCCCGACGGGTCGATGGTGATGCAGAAGGTCTGCACGCCCTTGTGCCGGGCCTGCAGCAGCGCCATCGCGGTGTCCTGGATCCCGTATTCATCGTCGTTGCGGTCGGGGCCGTAGTCGCAGTCCTGCGGGTAGCCGTCGGAGACGATGATCAGCACCTTCAGGCGGGTCGGCTGGCGTTCCAGCTTGGCCAGCGCATGGCGGATCGCCGGGCCCATCCGGGTCGAGCGGCGCGGCTGCATGGCGGCCATCGCCGACCAGGTGCGCGCCGAGACCGGGTCCTCGAATTCCTTGGCGATGTGGAACTCGACATCGGCGCGGCCGTAGCCTGAAAACCCGTAGATGGCGCAGGCGTCGCCCAGGGTCTGCAGCGCGTCGGTCATCAGCGCGAGCGCCTCGCGCGCGACGTCGATCACCCGCCGCTTCGGGACGGGTGAGGGCGCGGTGGGCTCGGGATAGTCGTGCCAGAACGCGTAGGCAAACTCGCCGTCGGCCGGCCGGGGGGGTGGCGCCGGCGGCGGTGGCGGGGCATCCGGATCGGGCACCGGAAAATCGGTCGAGGCGCTCATGTCGAGCAGGAACGCCGCCGACACTTCGCGCAGCGCCCGGTCGCGGCGCCGGTAGACATGCTCGTCGGTGGCGTGGCCGGCGCGCCGGTCGATCACCGCCTCGATCACGCCGTCGAGTTCCAGTTCCTCGCCGTCGCTCACCCGGCGCACGCGGTGATACGACTGCGGCTTGATGAACTTGAATTGGCGGCGCAGTTCGCGCGCCAGATCGGCGTGGCGCTCGCGGACCCGGTCGATGAAGCCGAAGTCGTCGCCGCGCAGGCGATGCTCGGACAGCCGGCACCAGCCTTTCAGCCAGCCCTGGCGGTGATAGTCCCATTCATCGATCAGAAAGCTGCGCTGCGCGCCCTCGGTGCTGCCGAAGGCCCGGCGCAGCGCCGACAGATCGGCCTGCTGCTCGCGCTCGAGCCGGGCGCGCTCGGCGGGTTCGGGCGGACCCGGGGCGTCGGCATCGGCGGCTTGCGCATCCAGCAGCGAGCCGGTGTGGCCGGCGCGCAGGCGCCGCTGCACGAGCTCGGGGCGGACCTCGCCGCGAAAATCGACCGGCAGCCCTTCGAAGAGATCGTCGAGCGAGGGCGGCGCGTCGCCGGCCTCGTCGCCGCCGGGGCCGGCGGGGGCGGGCGCTCCCTCGGCCGGTGCGGTGGCGGGATCGTCTGCGAGCCCGGCCTCGGTGTCTTCGTCGGCGTCGGTCGCGGCGCGCACCAGCAGGCGGTAGGCGAGCACCGCGGCCCGCGCGCTGTCGTAGACGCTGCACGGACCTGCCGTCAGCGGCGCGACCGCGGCCAGCAACTCGGCCAGCAACTCGGCCAGCAGGGGGGGCAGCCGGTGGGCCAGCGGTTTGGCCAGCGGTTGGGTCAGCGGGTGTGCCCGCGTGTTCGCTTGCGGTTGGGCCACCAGGTCCGCTACCCGGGCGCCCAGGGTGAACTGCACCAGCGCCTCGAACAGCAGCGCCGCCGGGCTTGCGGTGGCCGCCAGTTCGAGCAGCGGCGGGCGCGCCGCCAGCGCCTGCGCCAGCACCCGCTCCAGGTCGGCCCGGGCACCGGGATAGCGCCAGCGCATCGCGGTGTCAATGCGCAAATCCTCCAGCGTCATGAACAGCTGGCGCATCAGGCGCGGCGAGGACCACAGCCGGAAAAAGCGCTCGAGTTCGGTGGGCGGGGGGTTGCCGGTCGGCGCGCGCTCGGGCAGCACCCGCGCGGTGCCCGCCGGCAGGGCCGCGCCGCTTTCCGGGGGCAGGCCCGCGTCGGGGGTGTCCAGCAGCGCGCGCGCCTGCGCGAGCGAGAAGTCGAAGCTGCCGTTCTCGTAGAAACCGAGCTGGTGCAGCACCGAGATCCGGTACAGCCCCAGGTTGTGGCGTGGGTTGTCGAACACCGCCACCGACACCGGCAGGTAGACCGCGCTGCCGTCGGTGGTGGCGCCCGTGGGCCGGAAGTCGCCGGTCAGTGCGTCGGCCGGTTTCAGGTGCAGGTAGCGTCCCGACAGGCCCTGCGTGAACAGCGCGAGCAGGCGTTGCACATCGGCCAGGTGAACCTCGCCCGGGCGGGCCGGCGTGGCGGCGTCACCCCCGCCGGCGGGCCGGGCAGTCACGGCAGCAGCACGTCGACGATCGCCGCCACCGCCTGCTGGACCTGGGCGTCATCGGTGACCGCCCGCGCGATCGCGACATCGCAGGCGCGCCGCGGCGCGATGCCTCCGGCCACCAGCTGCGCGGTGTAGATCAGCAGTCGCGTGCTGACCCCCTCCTCGAAGCCGTGCTCGCGCAGGTTGCGCACCTTCTCGCCGATCAGCGCAAGGCGCTGTGCGGTGTCGGCGTCGACGCCGCTTTCATGGGCGATGATGGTCGCTTCCAGGTCGACCGCCGGATAGTCGAACTCCAGGCTCACGAAGCGCTGTCGGGTCGAGGGCTTGAGGTCCTTCAGTGCGCTCTGGTAGCCGGGGTTGTACGAGATCACCAGCAGGAAGTCGGGGTGGGCGTCGAGCAGCTCGCCGGTCTTCTCGATCGGCAGCAGGCGCCGGTGGTCGGTGAGCGAGTGCACCACCACCGTGGTGTCCTTGCGCGCCTCGACCACCTCGTCCAGGTAGCACAGGGCGCCGCTGCGCACCGCGCGGGTCAGCGGGCCGTCCATCCACACCGTCTCGTCGCCCGACAGCAGGTAGCGGCCCACCAGGTCGGTGGCGGTGAGGTCCTCGTGGCAGGCGACCGTCAGCAGCGGGGTGTCCAGCGCGCGGCGCGCGGTGTCGGCCTGTCGGTAGAGCCGCCAGGCCATGTGCTCGACGAAGCGTGTCTTGCCGCAGCCGGTGGGGCCCTTGAGCAGCACCGGCAGGCGGGCCGCGTAGGCGGCCTCGAAGATCTCGACCTCGTCGCCCAGCGGCAGGTACCAGGGCTCCTCGCCGATCCGGTGGGCCTGGCCGGCATCGTTGCCCGCGGCGGCTTTCAGTGGGGTGACCATCTCAGAACCCCAGCTGGCGCGCGGCCAGGTCCTTCATGATTTCTTCCGAGCCGCCGCCGATCATGTTCACTTTCACCTCCCGGTAGATGCGCTCGACCCGCGTGCCCCGCATGAAGCCCATGCCGCCCAGGATCTGCACCGCCTGGTCGGCGCAGAACTGCATCGCCTGCATCGCGTGCACCTTGAGCATCGACAGCTGCGCGACCAGCACCTTCGGGTCGCCGGCCTCGTTCTCGACCCGCCAGGCGAGGTCCTCGAGCAGGCTGCGGGTGGTGTCGATGCGGATCGCCATGTCGACCAGCTTGTGGCGGATGACCTGGCGCTCGGCCAGCGGCGCCCCGAAGGTCTTGCGCTCGCGTGCCCAGGCCAGCGCGTCCTCCAGGCAGACCTGCGCGAAACCGTAGGCGCCGGCCGCCATGCCGATGCGCTCGGCATTGAAGTTGCGCATCACGATCGGAAAGCCCTGATTTTCCTCGCCGATCAGGTTGGCTGCCGGCACCCGGCAGTTGTCGAAATGCAGCGTCGCGGTGTCGGACGCCCACCAGCCCATTTTCTTCAGGGCGGTGCGGCTGAAGCCCGGGGTGTCGCGTTCGATCAGCAGCAGCGAGACGCCGCCGGCGCCCCGGTCGGCCGGGTTGGTGCGCACCGCGACGGTGTAGTAGTCGGCGCGCATCCCCGAGGTGATGAAGGTCTTGGAGCCGTTGACCACGAAGTGATCGCCGTCCCGGATCGCGGTGGTCTTCAGGCCCGCGACATCGGAGCCGCCCGAGGGCTCGGTGATCGCCAGCGCCGAGATCTTCTCGCCGGCCAGCACCGCCGGCAGAACCCGCTGCTTCATCGCGGCGCTGCCGGCCGCCAGGATCGGCGGCGACCCGATGGTGTGCGACATCAGCGAGGCGCACACGCCACCGCTGCCCCCGCGCGCCAGTTCCTCCGACAGGATCAGCCGGAAGAAGAGGTCGCAGGGGGTGCCGCCGTATTCCTCCGGAAAGCCCAGGCCCAGCAGGCCGGCGCGCGAGGCGGCGCGGTACAGCGCCACCGGAAAGCCGCCTTCCTCGTCCCACTGGTCGGCGTGCGGCGCGATCTCGCGGATCGCGAAGCTGCGCACCGTCTGGCGGAAGGTCTCGTGCTCGGGGCTGTAGTAGCAGGGGTTTCGCAGGGCGGTCAGGCGGTTGGGTGTGCTCATCGGTCCAGATCGTCGGGTAGGGCCCGAAAGGGCGGGGCGCGCCGTCGGTGGGGCGCGCGATCCGATCCTACTACCGCCGCGGGGTCCGTCCCACCCGGGCATTCCGTTGTCGGTGCCATTGCCGGTGCCGCGGGCGCGCCGGCCTTTGCGCCGCGCCCGCGGCTTGCTATCGTCGGCCGACGGCAATCCGCCGACCGGAGATCGATGACATGGCACTGGACAGGAATGCGGTGGGCCGCGAGGTCGGCCCCTCGAGCGTCAGCTGGGATTCGCGCGATGTGATGCTCTACGCGCTCGGGGTGGGGGCCGGACAGGCCGATGCGCTCGACGAGCTGCGCTTCACCACCGAGAACTCCGAGGGCCAGCCGCTGGTGGCGCTGCCGGTCTATGCGGTGGTGCTGATCCAGCGCGCCGGCGCCCGGCTCGACATGGGGCCGATCGACCGCACGAAGCTGGTCCATGCCGAACAGGGCTTCGTCCTGCACCGGCCGCTGCCGCTGCACGGCACCGTCCAGGTCAGCGCCCGCATCACCGGCATCTACGACAAGGGGTCCGGCGCGCTGGTGTCGACCGCCGCCACCGCGGTCGACGCGGCCACCGGCGAACTGCTGGTCGAGTCGCAGTCGTCGGCCTTCATCCGCGGCGAAGGCGGCTTCGGCGGCGAGCGCGGTCCGGCCGGTGCGGCTGCCTGCCCCGATCGCGCCCCCGATGTCGAGATCGCCGCGCCCACGCGCAGCGACCAGGCCCTGCTCTACCGGCTGAGCGGCGATCGCAACCCGCTGCACAGCGATCCGGTCTTCGCGCGGCGTGGCGGCTTCGACCGGCCGATCCTGCACGGCATGTGCACCTACGGCATCACCGGCCGACTGCTGCTGCAGGCGCTGGGCGGTGGCGATCCGGCGCGGCTGCGCGCGATGTCGGCCCGCTTCACCCGGCCGGTCATGCCGGGCGATCACCTCACGGTGCAGGCCTGGCGCGAGCCCGGACAGGTCCGCTTTCGCACGCTCGGTCCGACCGGTCAGCCGGTGCTGGACTACGGCGTGCTGACGCTGGCGGACTGATCCCGTGGCTGGCGCTGCGCTGCCCGAACTCAGCCGCATCACCACCCGCACCGGGCTGGTCTTCGACGCCTGGGTCGCTGGCCCGCCCGAGGGCGCGCTGGTGCTGATGCTGCACGGCTACCCGCAGTCGCGTCACACCTGGCGCGCGCAGCTGCCGGTGCTGGCGGCAGCCGGTTACCGGGTGGTCGCGCCCGACCAGCGCGGCTACTCGCCGGGTGCGCGGCCCGACCCCGCCGATCTGGCCAACTATGGGTACGACCACCTGGTCCAGGACGCGATCGACATCGTCGCCGCCTGCGGTCAGGGACAGTCGCGGTTTCATCTGGTGGGTCATGACTGGGGCGGCCAGGTGTCCTGGGGAGTGGCCGACCGTCATCCCGATCGGCTGGCCTCGCTCACCATCCTGTCGCGCCCGCATCCGGCCGCTTTTCAGCGGGCCCTGGCGGCGGCCGACGGCGACCAGAAGCACCGGTCCCGCCACCATCGCGCGTTCCTGGATCCGGCCACCGGGCCGATGCTGCTGGCCGATGGTGCGCGGCGTTTGCGCAACGGCCTGGCCGATGCGGGCGTGCCGCCCGAGGCGCTCGCGATGTACCTGTCGGTGCTCGGCAGCCCCGAGGCGCTCGAGGCAGCGCTCGCCTGGTACCGGGCGCAGCGCGAATTGCGGGTGTCGATCGGCGTGATCCGGGTGCCCACGCTGTATGTCTGGGGCGATGCCGATTCGTCCGTCAGCCGCGCGGCGGCCGAGGGCACGGCCGAGTTCGTCAGTGCGCCGTTCCGCATCGAGATCCTGCCCGGCGTCGGGCATTTTTCGACCGATCAGCAGCCGCAGCGGATCGGCGAGCTGCTGCTCGGGCACCTGGCGGCGAACCCCGCCTGAGGGCTGTGCCGGGCGGTGCGTCTTTTAGAAGGCGTCGCCCGGCACCCGGACCCAGCCTTCCATCAGCACCCGCGCGCTGCGGCTCATGATGGCCTTGCTGACCACCCACTCGCCGCCCTCCTGACGGGCCTGCGCGCCCACCCGCAGGGTGCCGGAGGGATGGCCGAAGCGAACCGCCTCGCGCGCGCCCCCGCCTGCCGCCAGGTTCACCAGGGTGCCGGGGATTGCCGCCGCGGTGCCGATCGCCACCGCTGCCGTGCCCATCATCGCGTGGTGCAGCTTGCCCATCGATAGCGCCCGCACCAGCAGGTCGACGTCGGCCGCCGCCACCGGCTTGCCGCTGGACGCGACATAGTTTGCCGGCTTCGCGACGAAGGCCACCTTGGGGGTGTGCTGGCGCTTGGCCGCTTCATCGACATGGCTGATCAGCCCCATGCGCAGCGCGCCGTGGGCCCGGATCGTTTCGAACGTCGCCAGCGCCTTGGGGTCGCCGTTGATCGCGTCCTGCAGTTCGGTGCCGGTGTAGCCGATCTGTTCCGCGTTCAGAAAGATGGTCGGGATGCCGGCGTTGATCATCGTGGCCTTGAGCACGCCGATGCCGGGTACCTCGAGGTCATCGACCAGGTTGCCGGTGGGAAACATCGAGCCGCCCGCGCCGTCTTCGTCGGCGGCCGGATCCATGAATTCGAGTTGCACCTCGGCGGCCGGGAAGGTCACGCCATCGAGCTCGAAGTCGCCGGTTTCCTGGACGGCGCCGCCGGTGATGGGCACGTGCGACACGATGGTCTTGCCGATGTTGGCCTGCCAGATGCGCACCACGGCAACGCCGTCGTGCGGCACCCGTGCCGGATCGACCAGCCCGTTGGAGATGGCAAACGGGCCGACCGCGGCCGACAGGTTGCCGCAGTTGCCGCTCCAGTCGACGAAGGCCGAATCGATCGACACCTGGCCGAACAGGTAGTCGACGTCATGGTCGGGGCGGCTGCTGCGCGACAGGATGACGGTTTTGCTGGTGCTCGAGGTGGCGGCGCCCATGCCGTCGATCTGCTTGCCGTAGGGGTCGGGGCTGCCGATCACGCGCATCAGCAGCGCATCGCGCGCCTTCCCCGGGACCTGTGCCGTCGCCGGCAGGTCCTGCAGGCGGAAGAACACGCCCTTGCTGGTGCCTCCGCGCAGGTAGGTGGCGGGAATCCGGATCTGGGGAACGTGGGCCATGGTCTTCCTCAGGCAGCCTTCAGGGTGGAATCGAGGAAGTCCTGGGCGAAGCGCTGCAGCACACCACCCGCCTCGTAGATCGACACTTCCTCGGCGGTGTCGAGCCGGCAGGTCATCGGCACCTCGACGGTCTCGCCGTTGCGGCGCCGGATCACCAGCGTCAGCGTGGCGCGCGGCGTGCGCGCACCGACCACGTCGTAGGTCTCGGTGCCGTCGATGGCCAGCGTGCGCCGGGTGGTGCCCGGCAGGAATTCCAGCGGCAGCACGCCCATGCCGATCAGGTTGGTGCGGTGGATGCGCTCGAAGCCTTCGGCGGCGATCGCCTCGACCCCGGCCAGGCGCACGCCCTTGGCCGCCCAGTCCCGCGAGGAGCCCTGCCCGTAGTCGGCGCCGGCGACGATGATCAGCGGCTGGCGCCGGTTCATGTAGGTCTCGATGGCCTCCCACATGCGCATCACCGTGCCCTCGGGTTCGACCCGCGCGAGCGAGCCCGCCTTGAGCTTGCCGTCGACCACCGCCATTTCATTCTTCAGCGTCGGGTTGGCGAAGGTGGCGCGCTGGGCGGTGAGGTGGTCGCCGCGATGGGTCGCGTAGGAATTGAAGTCTTCTTCGGGCAGGCCCATCTTGGCCAGGTATTCGCCGGCGGCGCTGTCGAGCAGGATGGCGTTGGACGGCGAGAGGTGGTCGGTGGTGATGTTGTCGCCCAGCACCGCCAGCGGGCGCATGCCCCGCAGGGTCCGCTCGCCGGCCAGCGCGCCTTCCCAGTACGGCGGGCGCCGGATGTAGGTGGTCGCCGGCCGCCAGTCGTAGAGCGGGCTGACCGCGGCGGTGGCTTCGCGCGCGATGTCGAACATCGGGGTATAGACCTGGCGGAACTGCTGCGGCTTGACCGATGCGCGGACCACCGCGTCGATTTCCTCGTCGCTGGGCCACAGGTCGCGCAGGCGGATCTCGCGGCCGTCGACCACGCAGAACACATCTTTCTCGATGTCGAAGCGCACCGTGCCGGCGATCGCGTAGGCGACCACCAGCGGGGGCGAGGCGAGGAAGGCCTGTTTCGCGTAGGGGTGGATGCGGCCGTCGAAGTTGCGATTGCCCGACAGCACCGCGGTGGTGTAGAGGTCGCGGTCGATGATTTCCTGCTGGATCGCCGGGTCGAGCGCGCCCGACATGCCGTTGCAGGTGGTGCAGGCGAAGGCGACCACGCCGAAGCCCAGGCGCGCCAGATCGTCGGTCAGGCCGGCTTCGTCCAGGTACAGCGCCACCGTCTTGGAGCCGGGCGCCAGCGAGGTCTTGACCCACGGCTTGCGGGTCAGGCCGAGCCGGTTGGCGTTGCGCGCGAGCAGACCGGCGGCGATCACATTGCGCGGATTGCTGGTGTTGGTGCAACTGGTGATGGCGGCGATGATCACCGCGCCGTCGGGCATCTGCCCGGGGACTTCGTCCCAGTGCCCGGCGATGCCGCGGGCGGCCAGGTCGGTGGTGGCGACCCGGGCGTGGGGGTTCGACGGACCGGCCATGTTGCGCACCACGTTGCTCAGGTCAAAGCGCAGCGTGCGCTCGTACTGGGCGCTCGCCAGGCTGTCGGCCCACAGGCCGGCCTGGCGGGCATAGGTTTCCACCAGCCGCACCTGTTCGTCTTCGCGGCCGGTGAGCTTCAGGTAGTCGATGGTCTGCTGGTCGATGAAGAACATCGCCGCGGTCGCGCCGTATTCCGGCGCCATGTTCGAGATGGTGGCCCGGTCGCCGAGCGTCAGCGCAGCGGCGCCTTCGCCGCGGAACTCGAGGTAGGCCCCGACCACCTTCTGCTGGCGCAGGAACTCGGTCAGCGCCAGCACCAGGTCGGTGGCGGTGATGCCCGGCTGCGGCCGGCCGGAGAGCTCGACGCCGACGATGTCGGGCAGGCGCATCCAGGAGGCGCGGCCCAGCATCACGTTCTCGGCTTCCAGGCCGCCTACGCCGATGGCCAGCACGCCCAGCGCGTCGACGTGCGGGGTGTGGCTGTCGGTGCCCACGCAGGTGTCGGGGAAGGCCACGCCGTCGAGAACCTGGATCACCGGCGACATTTTCTCGAGGTTGATCTGGTGCATGATCCCGTTGCCCGGCGGGATCACATCGACGTTCTTGAAGGCCCGCTTGGTCCAGTCGATGAAGTGGAAGCGATCCTCGTTGCGGCGATCCTCGATGGCGCGGTTGCGCTCGAAGGCATCGGGCATGAATCCGCCGCACTCGACGGCCAGCGAATGGTCGACGATGAGCTGCACCGGCACCACCGGGTTCACCTGGGCCGGGTCGCCGCCCTGGTCGGCGATCGCGTCGCGCAGGCCGGCGAGGTCGACCAGCGCGGTCTGCCCGAGGATGTCGTGGCAGACCACGCGCGCGGGAAACCAGGGGAAGTCGAGGTCGCGCTGGCGGTCGATGAGCTGGCCGAGCGAGGCATCCAGCGTGGCGGGATCGCAGCGCCGCACCAGGTTCTCGGCGAGCACTCGCGAGGTGTAGGGAAGCGTGTCGAAGGCGCCGGGCCGGATCGCATCGACCGCCGCGCGGGCGTCGAAGTAGTCCAGGGCAGTGCCGCTCAGGGGGGTGCGGTGGGTTTTGTTCATGGTGACCGGATTTTATCCGATCGACCCCCGTCCCGGCGCTGCGCCGCCGCCCGCCGGCGACGCGGGGCGGCGGATTCGGGACGTCAGCGCGCCGAAACCCGGCAGCGCCTCGCAGGGCGCAGCACCGGCAGTATCCGGTCAACCTTGACCCGGCGGTGCACCTGCATCACGACGATGCGGTCGGCGCAGGCCCGGCGGGCGGCGTCTTCGGGAGCCCGATCACCCCGCTGGCCGCCAGCGCCGCGATCTCGTCGCCGGTGTAGCCGTGCTCGCCCAGCACCTGCGCGGTGTGCTGGCCCAGGATCGGTGAGGTCGCCAGCGCGGTGCCATCGGCGAACCGCGCCATGCCCGGCAGGTTGGCCACCGGCACCGGACACGGCACGCCGGCCTGCGTGAGCCAGGCGATCAGCCCCGTCTCGGTCACCTGCGGCTCCTTGACGAAGTCGGCATAGCGGTTGACCCGCTCGTGCATGACATTGGCCGCGGCGAGCCGCTGCGACCAGTGCGCGGTGGTCTGGGTCGCCAGCACCTCGCGCAGCAGCGCCATCAGGGTCGTCTCATGCTCGAAGCGGCCGGCCTTGAGCGCGAAGCGCGGATCGGTCGCCCAGTCGGGCCGCTCGATGGCGCCGCACAGGGCGTGCCATTCCCGGTCATGGATCGCGGTGACCGAGATCCAGCCGTCGCGGGTCTGGAAGACGCCGTGCGGCACGCCCCCCGGGCGCACCGGTCCGCCCTCCAGGATCGCCGACATCATGCGGATCGCCTGCAGGCCGGCGGCGCCCTGCATCAGGCTCGCCTCGAGGTAGCGTCCGCCCGTCTCGTCGCGCCGCGCATAGAGCGCCGACGACACCGCCTGGAAGGCATACAGCGAGGTCACCATGTCGACCGGGATCACCGGCACCCGGTGCGGAATGCCGTCTTCGCCATGGTTCTCGGCGGTCAGGCCGGTGAAGGCCTGCAGCACCGGGTCCATCGCCGGCCGCCCGACCAGCGGGCCGCTCTGGCCAAAGCCCGAGATCGACAGGTAGACGAGGCGCTCGACCCGGGCCGACACGGTGTCGTAGTCAAAGCCCAGGCGCTTGATCACGCCCGGCCGAAAGCCTTCGATGAACACATCGGCGCCGGCCAGCAGGCGCCACAGCACCGCCCGACCCGCGTCGGTCTTCAGGTCCAGCGCCACGCTGCGCTTGCCCAGGTTGCCGATGATCGAGAAGGTGGTGTGGTCGCCGTAGCGCGCGCCCAGCACCCGGCTCCAGTCGCCCTCGCCGGTGCCTTCCACCTTGATCACCTGCGCACCCTGCTGCGCCAGCAGCATCCCGCAGTAGGGGCCGGCGATGCCCTGGCTCAGATCGATCACCTTCAGGCCGGCGAACGGCGCGTCGTAGCTCATGGTGGATTCCTGTCGAGTGGGGTCAGCCAGCCGGGTTCGGATAACGCAGCTGGATCTCGGCGATGCGTTCGAGCACCGCAGGCGCCAGCGCGAACTGCGCGCCGGCGATGTTCTCGCGCAGCTGCGCAAGCGAGGTCGCGCCGATGATGCTGGCGCCGGTGAACCAGCGGCTGCGCACATAGCCCAGCGCGAGTTGCGCCGGTGTCAGGCCGCACTCGGCGGCCAGCGCGAGATAAGCATCGGTGGCTTCGAGCACCAGCGGCTTGCGGTAGCGCGCGCCCAGCTGGTCGAACATCGCGAAGCGGCTGCCGGCCGGCCGTGCGCCGCCGGCGTATTTCCCGCTCAGCATGCCGCCGGCCAGCGGGCTGTAGGCCAGCAGCGACATGCCCAGCCGGTGCATCGCCTCGGCCAGGTCGCCGTCGGCGCCGCGCGACACCAGGCTGTAGCTGTTCTGGGTGGTGACCGGGCCGGGCACGCCCAGCGCGCGGGCCACGCGATGAAACTCGCACAGGCCCCAGGTGGTCTCGTTGGACAACCCGTAGTGGCGGATCTTGCCCGCCCGGATCATCGCGGCCATCGCCTGCACCTGCTCCTCGATCGCCGGCCCGTCGCGCTCCTTGGTCGGATCGAACTCGGTGGCGCCGAACATCGGCACATTGCGCTGCGGCCAGTGGATCTGATAGAGGTCGATGTAGTCGGTGCGCAGGCGCGCCAGGCTGGTGTCGACCGCCTCGGCGATGTTGGCCAGGGTGAGGTCGGTGCGGCCGTTGCGGATCCAGTCGCGCCGGCCCGGGCCCGCCACCTTGGTGGCAATCACCAGCGCGTCGCGTTGGCGCCCGGCGAGCCAGTTGCCCAGCATCGTCTCGGTGCGGCCCTGCGTCTGCGCGTTCGGCGGCACCGGGTACATCTCGGCGGTGTCGATGAAGTTGATGCCCGCGCCGATCGCGTGGTCGAGCTGCTCGTGGGCCTGGGCCTCGGTGTTCTGTTCACCCCAGGTCATGGTGCCCAGGCAGACCTCGGAGACGTTCAGGTCGGTGCCGGGAAGCCTTCGAAAGCGCATGTCGGTGCCCATCGTCAGATCGCCTTGGCGGCGCGCAGCGCGGCGATCTTCTCGGCGCTGTAGCCCAGCACGGTGCGCAGCACCTCGTCGGTGTGCTCGCCCAGCCGCGGCGGCGCGCGGTCGTAGGCCACCGGCGTTTCCGACATGCGCAGCGGGCTGGCCAGCAGCGGCAGCACCTGGCCGTTGGCGCGCTGCGCCTGCACGCGCATCTGCCGATGCACCACCTGCGGGTCATCGAAGGCTTCCGGAATGGTCTTGATCGGGCCGGTGGGCACGTTCACCGCGTTCAGGATCTCGATCCATTCATCGCGGCTGCGGGTGCGCATGCGCTCGGCGATGACCGGGATCAGCTCACCGCGGTTGCGGTTGCGGTCGCCCACCGTCCGGTAGCGCGGGTCGGTGGCCAGCTCGGGCAGGCCGATCGCCTGGCAGTAGCGCTGGTACTGACCGTCATTGGCCACCGCGATGATGATGTGGCCCTCGCGGCAGGCGAAGACCTGGTAGGGCACGATGTTCGAGTGTGCATTGCCGATGCGCTGGGGCGTGTTGCCCGACATCATCCAGTTCAGGGCCTGGTAGGACGTGAGGGCGATCACGCAGTCGAGCAGCGCGATGTCGAGTTGCTGGCCGACGCCGGTCGCCCGGGCGTGGGTGAGCCCGCCCAGGATCGCCACTGTGGCGTACATGCCCGAGAGCACGTCGGCCACCGCGATGCCGACTTTCATCGGTCCGCCGCCGGGCACCTCGTCGGGCTCGCCGGTGATGCTCATCAGCCCGCCCAGTCCCTGGAACACGAAGTCGTAGCCGGGCAGTTCGGCATACGGCCCGGTCTGGCCGAAGCCGGTGATCGAGCAGTAGACGAGCTTCGGGTTGACCTGGCGCAGGTCCTCGTAGCCCAGCCCGTAGCGGGCCAGCGTGCCAACCTTGTAGTTCTCGACCAGGATGTCGCTTTGCGCGGCCAGTTCGCGCACCATCGCCTGGCCCTCGGCGCTGGCCATGTCGATGGTGATCGAGCGCTTGCCGCGGTTCACCGAGATGAAATAGCTGGAGTCGATCCGGCCGGTTTCCGGATCGGTGAGGAAGGGCGGGCCCCAGGCGCGTGTGTCGTCGCCCTCGCCGGGACGCTCGACCTTGATCACGTCGGCGCCCATGTCGGCCAGGTTCTGGGTCGACCAGGGGCCGGCGAGGATTCGCGAGAGGTCGAGCACCCGCACGCCGGCGAGTGCGCCGGGGCGGTGGGCCGAGGGGGCGCCGGTCGCGGCGGCGTCGGGTGCGGGGGAGGCCTGGGTCATGCCGGAGATCTTCCTGTGGGAGGGCGCAAAGGCCGGATTCAAGTTTGCAGCACGAAGCCTTCGTAGCCGCGGGCGGCCACCTCGGCGCAGCGCAGGCGGTAATTGCCCAGGCCGCCCAGATAGGGCATGAACACCCGCGCCTTGCCGGGCACGTTCGCGCCGACATACCAGGAGTCGGCCCGGGGAAACAGCGTCTGGTCGGCGACCTCGTTCACATGCTCGACCCAGCGGTCCTCGCTGGCCCGGTCGGCTTCGATGCGCCGCACGCCGCGCTCGCGCAGGTCGGTCAGGCAGGTGGCGATCCAGTCCACGTGCTGCTCGATCGAACTGATCATGTTGGTCAGCACCGAGGGACTGCCCGGTCCGGTGATCACGAACAGGTTCGGAAAACCGGCGGTCATCAGCCCCAGGTAGGTTCGCGGTCCGTCGGCCCACTTGGCGGCCAGGGTCGCGCCGCTGCTGGTGCGGATGTCGATCCCCAGCAGCGCGCCGGTGATGGCGTCGAAGCCGGTGGCCAGCACCAGGGTGTCGAGCTCGAACTCGCGCGACCGGGTGCGCAGGCCGGCGGGCGTGATCGCCTCGATCGGATCGTCGCGCACATCGACCAGCGTCACGTTGTCGCGGTTGTAGGTCTCGAAGTAGCCGCTGTCCAGGCAGATCCGTTTGGTGCCGATGAAGTGGTTGCGGGGCGTGAGTGCCCTGGCCACCGCCGGATCGCGCACGATCGAGGCAATCTTGGCGCGCACGAAGTCGGCCGCGGTGTCGTTGGCCTGCGGATCGGTCAGCAGGTCCTTGTAGAGCCGGGTGAAGCCGGTGCTGCCGCGCTCCCAGCCGGCCTCGTAGACCCGCTGGCGCACCGCGTCGGCCTGACTCAGGGCCGATTCGGTGGGCATCGGGATTCCGGCGATGCCGGCCGGGGCGTGGCGGGCCCGTTCGCGGATTTGCGGATAGTCGGCCTTGAAGCGCCCCACGTGATCCTCATCGAGCGCGCGGTTGCGCGCCGGCAGGCTGAAGTTGGCGGTGCGCTGGAACACGAAGAGATGGCCGGCCTGGCGGGCAATCTCCGGGATCACCTGGATGCCCGACGAGCCGGTGCCGATCACGCCGACGCGCCGGCCGCTGAAGTCGACGCCCTCGGCGGGCCACAGCCCGGTGTGCAGCAACTGGCCGCGGAAGCTGTCGCGGCCCTTGAAGTCCGGCAGCCGCGGCAGCGACAGGCAGCCCACCGCCATGATGCAGAACGGGGCCCGCACGGTGTCGCCACGGTCGGTGTGCACCGTCCAGTGGTTCGCGTCCTCGTCGAAGACCGCGCTGCGCACCCGGGTGTCGAAGGCGATGTCGCGGCGCAGATCGAAGCGGTCGGCGACATGGTTGGCGTAGCGCAGGATGTCGGGCTGCGCCGCATAGCGTTCCTTCCAGGCCCACTGCTGCTGGAGTTCCTCGGAGAACGAATAGGAGTACTCGAGGCTTTCGACGTCGCAGCGCGCGCCCGGATAGCGGTTCCAGTACCAGGTGCCGCCCACGCCGCTGCCGGCTTCGAACACGCGCACCCGCAGCCCCAGGCTGCGCAGCCGGTGCAGCATGTAGAGGCCGCCGAAACCGGCGCCCACCACGATGGCGTCGAAATCCTGCACGTCATCCGCCGGTGGCGTACCGGCGATTTTTCCGTTCTCGGTCATGTCGTCTCCCTGCCGCGCCAGGCGCCTGAGGTTTGTTCATCCAGCGAAACCGATCGGTCAGGCGATCGGCAAACGGGATGATACCCATTGGTGCTGCGTTTACCTGGGGTTTTGCCTCATGATACGGTACAGCGACTGTGACAATCTCCGTCGATCAACGGCGCGCGGTCGGCGTGCTGGCCCTGTGCACCGTGATGAACATCCTCTCGCGCGGCATCGGCGACAGCTTCGCTGTCTTCCTGCTGCCGGTGGCCCGGGAATTCGACGCCGAGCGGGCGTCCCTCACCGGCGTCTATTCCACCTACATGCTGGTCCTCGGGCTGATGTCGCCGGTCGCCGGCTGGGCGATCGACCGGCTCGGTCCGCGACGCTGCTATGGCGTCGGGCTGGCGCTGTTCGGCGCGACCTGTTCGCTGGCCTCGCAGGTGCACTCGGTCTGGCAGCTCTACCTGCTCACCGGTGTGTTCGGCGCCATCGGCGGCAGCCTGATCGGCTCGGTCACCGCGTCGAGCCTGGCCAGCCGCTGGTTCAGCACCCGCCTGCCCACCGCGATGGGCATCCTGTCGGCGGCGCTGGGCACCGGGATGCTGCTGATCGCGCCGCTGGCGCAATGGCTGGTCGAGCACCTGGGCTGGCGCGGCGCCTATCAGGTGCTGGGTGTCGGGCTGCTCGCGCTGTGGGTGCCGCTGATGCTGCTGCCCTGGCGCGTCATCGCCGCCGGCACGCCCACGGCCCCTGGCGCCCGGGCACCGGGCAGCGCCGCCGCGACGCCGTGGACCCATGCGCGGGCCCTGCGCACGCCGCTGTTCTGGTCGCTCACCGGCATCCTGTTCTTCACCGCCATCAGCACCTATGCCATCAGCGTCCAGCTGGTCGCCTGCCTGATCGAGTCCGGCTTCTCGCCGATGCAGGCGGCCTCGACCTACGGCCTGGTGGGCATGCTGTCGATCGTCGGCATGCTCGGCGCCGGCGCGCTGGCCGAGCGCTTCGGCGAGCGTCGCGTCGCCTTGCTGTCCTACAGCGCAACGATCGCCGGCCTGGCGATGCTCGCATTGGCCGCGCGTCATGCCTCGCTGATCCTGATCGGCGCCTTCGTCGTCCTGTTCGGCACCATGCAGGGCTCGCGGGGGCCGCTGGTGGCGGTGCTGGCCGCACGCAACTTTCCCGGTGCGATGGGCCGCGTCTACGGCATGGTGATGCTGGGCATGGGCGCCGGCGCCGCGATCGGTTCCTGGGCCAGCGGCACCCTGTACGATCTCACCGGGGGTTACGTCGCCGGCTTCGGCCTGTCGGCTGCCTGCGCGATGGCGGGTCTGGCGATCTTCTGGACGATTCCGGCACTCGCTGACCGGCCGGGCGCAGCGGCCCGGGGGGTCGCCTGAGTGCGCCGCTCCGGTTCCCGCTTCATCCCCGCCTGACTTTCCACCTGACTTTCCGCCGATCCCGAGACTGTCCCCCCCACCAAGGAAAAAGACGATGCGCCTGAGCAAACCCCGTTTCTCGCCCGTGCCCGACGACCAATGGACGCCCGAGCAGACCGAACTCGCCGCGCCGATGATCGCCCGCGACAAGATGCTCAACATCTTTCGCACGCTGCTCAATCACCCCGCTGCCATGCGCGGTTTCATGGGCTGGGGCAGCTATGTGCTCAGCAAGAAGAACACGCTGCCGGCGCGCGAGCGCGAGATCGCGGTGCTGCGCACCGGCTTTCTGTGCCGCTCGGGCTATGAGTGGACCCAGCATGTCCCGATCGGCCTGCGCGCCGGCCTGACCGAGGCCGAAATCGTCGCAATCAAGCAGGGCCCCGACGCGCCGGGCTGGAGCGCGGCCGATGCGGCGATCATCCGCGCTTGCGACGATCTGCACCGTGGCCAGTTCGTCACCGAACCGGTCTGGCAGGCCCTGTGCGCCCACTTCCAGCCGCGGCAGTGCATGGACGTGGTGTTCACCGTCGGCCAGTACACCCAGGTGTCGATGCTGCTGAACACCTTCGGCGTCCAGCTTGACGAGGGCCAGACGCTGGATCCCGATCTGAAGGGCTGAGCGAACGGCTCAGCGCGGCGCGTCCCCGGCCATTGCGCCGCCCCCGCCATTGCGCCGCCCCCGCCATTGCGCCGCCCGAGCGCCTTGTGCTGCTCGGGCGCCTTGTGCCGCTCGGGCGTCCTCTCCCGACGGCGGGTCAGCCTCGGCCCGAGTGCAGGTCGCTTGGCTGCCGCTCGGCCGGTGCAGCCCTCGAGCGTGCCGCCAGGACCTGTCCGGCGTGCACCGGTCCGACTTCCAGCGCCCAGCGCGCGACGAGCTCGGAGAGCCGGCAGAACGCGCCGTCGAGTCGGCCGCACAGTGCTCTGTATTGGGGGTCGGGCACCGCGATCGACCAGTCGGCCAGGTCGATCTCGTCGAATTCCTGGAAGTCGGTCAGGATCACCTGGTCTGAACCGGGAATGGCCACGCAGGCGCCGCTCTTGCGCCAGTTCGGCGTCAGTCGCGCGTGAACTCGCTCCAGTGCCGCTTCCCAGCCGGCTTCATCCGGAAGCCACAGCACCAGCGAACCGTCCGATCGACCCTCGCGCGGCAGATAGGGAAACACCCGGTGCCAGGTTCGCGGCGAGACCGGCAGGTTCATCAGCCGGCGCAGCGTTTGCGCGTCCCGATCGCCCGCACCGGCGTAGACGCCGTAGAGCGCAATTTCGCTGGCGTTCGACGAGCGTCGCTTCCCGCCTGCGATTTCTTCCGAGCTAAGTTTTCGGCCCATGGTGTTGCTCTCCAGGATCGAATTCTAGTCAGCCTGCCCGGGACACCAAAACAAAAAAACGATCGTCGTAGGGTCTTGATGTTACTTACAAGCCAGTGCGATTTTCGACTGACAGGTCACTGACAGGTCACTGACAGGAAGTGGCCGAAAATGGACATTCGACGCGCTGGCGTGGCGCTCACAGCCGTCCCAGCAGCAGGTACTCCATCAGCGCCTTCTGGGTGTGCAGCCGGTTTTCCGCCTCCTCCCAGACCACCGAGCGCGGTCCGTCGATGACCTGCGCGGCCACCTCCTCGCCCCGGTGCGCCGGCAGGCAGTGCATGAACAGCGAATCGGGAGCCGCCGCCGCCATCATCTCCTCGTCCACGCACCAGTCGGCGAAGGCCTTGCGGCGCTCGTCGTTCTGGGCCTCGAAGCCCATGCTGGTCCAGACGTCGGTGGTGACCAGGTCGGCGCCGCGCGCCGCTTCCAGCGGATCGGAAAATGCCCGCAGTCGCGACGCCGACGAGCCGGCGAGCGCCAGGTCGACCTCGTAACCCGGCGGACTCGACGCGTGCACGGTGAAATCGAGCAGTTCGGCCGCCTGCAGCCAGGTGTAGAGCATGTTGTTCGAGTCACCGATCCACGCGACCGTGCGACCCTGGATCGACCCGCGGTGCTCGATGAAGGTGAACACATCGGCCAGGATCTGGCAGGGATGGTATTCGTTGGTGAGGCCGTTGATCACCGGCACCCGCGAGTACGCGGCGAAGCGCTCGATGATGCTCTGCTCGTAGGTGCGGATCATGACCATGTCGCACATCCGCGAGATGACCTGCGCGGCGTCTTCGACCGGCTCGCCGCGGCCGAGCTGGGAGTCGCGGGTGTTCAGGTAGATGGCCGAGCCGCCGAGCTGGTGCATGCCGGCCTCGAACGACAGCCGGGTCCGGGTGCTGGCCTTCTCGAAGATCATCACCAGTGTCCGATCGTTGAGCGGGTGATAGGGCTCGTATCGCTTGAAGCGGCCCTTGATGACCCGCGCGCGGTCGAACAGGTAGTTGATCTCGTCGGTGTCCAGATCCTTGAACTGCAGGAAGTGCTTGATCGGCATGAGGTGCTCTGATTCTTGGGGGGGGCCGCCGCCATGGCCGGCGGCGGTCGAAGGCCGCGTCTTATGCGGCGATCGGATCGCGCGCCAGGTGGTCTCTCACCAGGGGCGCCAGCACGCCGACCAGGTGGTCGACATGCTCCTTGCCGAAGATCAGCGGCGGCAGCATCCGGATGACCGAATCGGCGGTCACGTTGAGCACCACGCCGGCGTCCATGCAGCGCTGCACCAGCTCGCCGCAGGGCCGGTCGAGTTCGATGCCCACCATCAGGCCGCGTCCGCGGATCTCGCGCACGCCGTCGAGGGAGCCGATCTCCCGGTTCAGGCTGTGCATCAGGTAATCACCGATCCGGCTGGCATTGCCGAGCAGGTCATCGCGCTCCATCACCTGCATCGTCACCAGCCCGGCGCGCATCGCCAGCGGATTGCCGCCGAAGGTCGTGCCATGGTTGCCCGGCTTGAAGACCTCGGCGGCCGCGCCGTGGGCGACCACCGCGCCGACCGGAACCCCCGACGCCAGGCCCTTGGCGAGGGGCATCACATCGGGGAGGATGCCGGCCCACTGATGGGCAAACCACTTGCCGGTCCGCCCGGTACCGCATTGCACTTCGTCGATCATCAGCAGCAGCTCGCGCTCATCGCACAGCCGGCGGGCCTCGCGCAGGTACTCGACCGAGGCCGGCTGGATGCCGCCCTCGCCCTGGATCGCCTCCAGGAAGATGGCGACGACGTTGGGGCGCTCGGCCACCACCCGGCGCAGCGCGTCGATGTCGTTGAGCGGCACGCGCGGAAAGCCGGTGACCAGCGGCTCGAAGCCCTTTTGCACCTTGACGTTGCCGGTGGCCGAGAGCGTGGCCAGCGAGCGGCCATGGAAGGCCTTCTCGTAGACCACGATCTCGGGCGCGTCGATGCCGCGGTCATGGCCATACTTGCGGGCGATCTTGATCGCCGCCTCGTTGGCTTCCAGGCCCGAGTTGCAGAAGAACACGTTGGTCATGCCCGAGACCGCCAGCAGGCGGTTGGCCAGCTCGTGCTGCAGCGGCACGGTGAACAGGTTCGAGCAGTGGATCAGGCGGGCGATCTGTTCACGCAGCTCGGCGACCAGTGTCGGGTGGTTGTGACCCAGCGTGTTCACCGCGATCCCCGCCAGACAGTCCAGATAGCGTCGGCCCTCGGTGTCGAAGAGCCATACCCCGTCGCCATGGGTGAAGGCGGTCGGTTGTTGCGCATAGGTGGACATCAGGGGCGAAGAGGCGGCCATCTTGGTCTCCGGGTCGGACACTGGAAAAGTGGCGCCGGCGGCACAAACCGTCGGCGCGGCGCAAACGCCGGCGAAACGCACCGGCGATGAAAACAATAACGGCGGCACGCGCCGCCGTCATGACAGTAAGCGGGGCAGGCCCCGCCGGAAGATCGATTGTAGGGTAAAGCGCCGCATCGAGGAACGGGTCGACCGGCGAGAGGCCTGGCATTGCGTTCGTCGGTTCGATCGGGCGACGCGCCCGAGCGTCAAGTTCGGCCCGTTATAATCCGGAACGATCGCTGCCGGGCCTGCGGCCTGGCCGGCATCCCGGGTTTGATCGCCCCGGGCCGGCAAGCCGTGCGACCGGTCCCTCACAGTCTGCGCCATGAGCCCCTCCAGCACGGTCTGCTCCTTCCTGATCCTCGGGGTGACGCACCAGGGCCGCCCGTTCCGGCCCAGCGACTGGGCCGAGCGCCTGTGCGGCGTGATGTCGTCTTTTCGCCCGCCCGGCGCACCGGCCCAGGCGCACCTGACCTACTCCCCCTATGTGACGCCGGGCTTCGAGCGGGGAGTGAAATGCGTGCATGTCGACGCCCGGGTCCATCAGATCGAGCCGATGGCCTACCAGTTCCTTCGCGGCTTTGCTGCCGACAACGACCTGCAGGTGGAGGAGGGAACCTGAGGTCCGGCCTTAGATTGATGCGCTAAGTGATCGGTATTGAAGGCTTTTTCGCCACACTGCCGTTAGTCATCCGGGGTGAACTGTCGATAGAATCCGCGCAGGCGTCTGGTCAAAGCAACCGGTCCGCCGCTGAGGAGCCAATTCATCATGCCGTTTCCGGAACACATTCGCGCCAGCTGGGGCGTGACCGAGATGGGGCATCCGGGCGGTACCGCGCTGGATCCGCGGCCCTTCTACCGGGTGGCCTCTTTCGGCATTGGCAGCAAGCTGCAGCGCCTGATGGAGATCGTGCTGCGGCACGCCCGTCACAACCGCTACCGTTACGAACTCGCGCCGTCCGGCGGTGCGGGCGAGTACGACATCGCCATGGTCGACATGACCGAGCAGAGCGGCAGGCAGACCGCCGACAGCCTGCGAGGGCTGCCGCAGTCGCGTCCGGTGGTGAGGGTCGGCCGGCGTTCCGATGCCGACCGGGGCACTGATGACCTGCTTCGTTCGTCCTTCACCCTGAATCTGCTCGACACGCTGAACCGGGTGGTGGACGAAAGGGCGCTCAATCGCTCGGCCGAGGCCGCTGCGGGGGCGGGTGCCGCCACCGCGCCGGGGCTCGGGCACGGTACCGGGCTGCCGCCGTTGCCGCCCGCTGCCACGCCGGGCGCGTTCGATCAGACCGCCGAGGCCCCGTCGCGCCGTCCGCGGGTGCTGCTGGTCGATGACAGCCCGACCGTTCGGCGCCAGCTGGCGATCGCGCTGCACCGCATGGGTCTGGACAGTGAAGGGGTGAGTTCGGCGCACGAGGCGCTCGACACGCTGGCCAGCCGGCGCTACGAACTGGCGTTCGTGGATGTGGTGATGCCAGACATGGACGGTTATCGCCTGACGCGCGAGATCAAGCGCAATCCGCTGCTGCGCCCGATGCCGGTGGTGATTCTGACCAGCCGGTCGTCACCTTTCGATCTGGCCCGCGGGGCACTGGCCGGCTGCAACAGTTACCTGGTCAAGCCGGTGAGTTTGCAGTCCTTGCGCGAGACAGTTGCCCGCCAGCTCACCCGTTCTGGCGCTCGGCTCGGGCATTGAGTCTGGTGCTTCGCGGGTCCGGGTGCCAGGCCAGGCACTGAACCGGCCGGCGTGCGGGGGAGGGCGCTCACCGGAGGTCAACTGCCGGGGGGTCAACTGCGGGGGGTCAACCCCTGGGTTCAATCCCGGGGTTCAACCCCTGGGTTCAACCCTTGACCCGGCTGCGGTATTCACCGGTCCGGGTGTCGATCTCGATCCGGTCGCCGATCTCGACGAAGGCCGGCACCGGCAGTTCGAACCCGGTGGGCTTGATTCGCGCCGGCTTCATGACCTTGCCCGACGTGTCGCCCTTGACCGCCGGCTCGGTGTATTCGACCTCGCGCACGACGCTGTTGGGCATCTCGACCGAGATGGCGCGACCTTCGTAGAAGGTCACGTCGCAGGGCATGCCGTCGTCGATGTACTGGATGGCATCGCCCATCGAGTCGGCTTCGACCTCGAACTGGTTGTACTCGCCGTCCATGAAGACATACAGCGGGTCGGCGAAGTAGGAGTAGGTGACCTCGCGCTTGTCGAGCATCAGCACATCGAATTTCTCGTCGGCCTTGCAGACGGTCTCGGTGCCGGAGTTGTTCAGCAGATTCTTGAGCTTGAGCTTCACGACGGCCGAGTTGCGGCCCGATTTGTTGTACTCGGCCCGCAGGACCACCATCGGATCCTTGCCGATCATGATCACGTTGCCGATACGCAGTTCCTGTGCGAGCTTCATGAGGATTCCTTCTGACACTGGGCCGTGGAGTGACGCACATTCCACGGTGTTGCCGGTTGGTCTGGTGCCCGGCTGTTGTGGTGCTGGATGAGGTTGACCGCCAGGCGGCACCGCTTCATCCAGGAAAAGCCTTCAATTATAGCCTGGATCGGCAGAATTCAACCAGCTTCGAGGCGAGGTCGGTGGCGCTGCCCTGGGTGGCGGCCAGTCGATCGAAGCCGGTGCCCAGGTGTGCGAGCGGCTCCTGCAGCGACTGCCAGGCCGGGCCCGGATCGATGCCGGCGCTCCAGTCGCGGCTGAGTTGTTCCAGCGCCGCCAGCCCGGGCGTCGCCGGACCGCCCAGGCCCTCGCGCTGCCAGTCGAGAAAGGCCTCGAGCTTGACCCGGTGCGCATCATCGGTCTGGCGATAGGGCTGCCAGATCAGTGGCCGGCCGGCCCACAGGGCCCGCACCCAGGAATCCTCGCCCCTGACGAAGTTCAGGTCGCAACTCCAGAGCAGGCGGTCATAGTCGTCGATCGGCAGCATCGGCAGGGGCACCAGCGTGAGCTGGCCGATGCGTCGAAGGCGGGCGGACCCGCCGCACCGCGCGGCCGCCAGCGCGCCGGCCGACGGCCGCGACAGCGTCGGGCCGGCTGGCGTCTCCTCGGTCGGCCACGCGGCCGCCAGCGCGTCGATCACCGCGGCGCCGATGCCTTCGGACACCAGCGCCAGCGTCGGCTCGGCCGACTGCGCCATCGCGCTCAGCAGCGCCTGAAGGGGGGCCTGCGGATAGCAGAAGACCGAGACCCGCCGTCCGATCAGCCCGTCCAGTCCCCGGGCCTGCCACCAGCGCTCGGCCGCGCTGCTGCGCCGGAAAGCGTCGCGACTGGCGAGCAGATCGCGCTCGCGCAGCAGGCCACCGGTCGCCTCACGCCACCCCGGGTAGAAAAAGTGTTCGCGTGCGCCATCGGCCGGTTTGATCGAGGCCAGGCCGTGGCAGCCCTCGACCCAGGGTTCGGCGCTGAGGTATTCCAGGTTGATCCACAGCGGACGCGGTGGCGCATGGGCCAGCTGCGCGCGCAGCCATGCCGGCGGCTCGCAGCCGAAGGCGCAGACCACCACGTCGGGCAGCGCGGCGTGCGGGCCGGGCGGCGCGTCGGCCGGCCACGCCCGCACCGTCAGGCCGGGATTCGCCGGCGCGGGCTGCCGACCGCTGAGCGGTGGGGCCAGTTCGAGCTCGGGCACCAGGCGGCGCAGCACGGGCGGCTGGTCGATCCAAAGCGTCACCGAGAGCCCGTGCTCTCGCGCCAGCTGGCGGGCCAGTCGCCAGCAGACGCCGGCGTCGCCGAAGTTGTCGACCACCTGGCAGTAAAGGTGCAATTCGTGCAGGGGCATGGACAATCGGGCAGTCGGTGGGCGGCGCCCGTGCATCATAGCGACCATGAGCGCGGGCGCGCCGTTTCTGGCCGCGTGCCCGCGTGGCCTGTTGCCGCGATCGCCGCGCCCCGCACCGAAGGATTTCGCATGAACGCCCCCGTTGAACACCCGGCTGTGCCTTTCGAACTGCCCGATCCGATTGCCGGCCCGTCGGCCTGGTACGGGCCGGCGATGGCCGCGCGCGGCGACTGGCTCGAGACCTTCGATGCCGGCGATCTGGCCGAGATCGAGTCGGCGGTGCGCCCGCTCGCCGAGGGCGACGCAGACATTGCGGCGATCGGTCGCGTCGACTTCCCGCTGCCGCGTCTGGCGTCCCGTCTGGCGCGGATGCTCGATGAACTCCTCGAGGGGCGCGGCTTCGGGGTGATGCGGGGGCTGCCGGTGCAGCGCTGGTCGATCCGCGAGAGCGCGATCGCCTTCTACGGCATCGGCGCCCATCTGGGCAGCGCGCGATCCCAGAATGCGCGCGGGCATGTGCTGGGGCATGTCAGGGACATGGGCCTGAGTGCCGCCGACCCGAACGTGCGCATCTACCAGACCCACGAGCGCCAGACGTTTCACACCGATTCCTGCGACATCGTCGGGCTGCTTTGCCTGCAGACCGCGCGCGCCGGCGGCCTGTCTGCGCTGGTGTCGTCAGTCACGATCTTCAACGAGATGCGCCGGCGCCGCCCCGATCTGGCGCGTCTGCTGTTCGAGCCGCTTGCCACCGACCGTCGCGGCGAGGTGGCGCAGGGCCAGCAGCCGTATTTCGAGATCCCGGTCTTCAACTGGCACGCCGGCCTGCTGAGCGCCCTCTACCAGCGCCAGTACATCGAGTCGGCCCAGCGCTTCGAGCAGGCGCCGCGGCTCACCGGTCCGATCCGCGAGGCGCTCGACCTGTTCGATTCGCTGGCCAACGATCCCGCGCTCCACCTGATGACCGAATTCCGGCCGGGCGATCTGCAGTTCGTCCACAACCACAGCCTGCTCCATGACCGGACCGCGTTCGAAGACTGGTTGGAGCCGTCCCGGCGGCGCCATCTGCTGCGGCTGTGGCTGTCGCCGCCAGGCGCCCGTGCGCTGCCGCCGGTGTATGCGCAGCGCTATGGCAGCCTCGTCCCGGGCGATCGCGGCGGTATCGTTGTCACGGGCACCCGGCTGAATGCGCCCCTGGCGGCGGTCTGATCGAGTCGTGTCGACACGGTCGTGCGTCGGCGCGATCCGGGAATGCGCAGTCAGTTCGCCGATCATCACGGGAATGTGAAAAAGCGCCGATCGGTTCTGTAGGGGATTCTTGACGCCGCGTCCTGTCCGGCGGGTCGTCGCAGGACAACGCCGCATAATTCGTGACGCAAGCTTTTTGGTTAATCTGCGCCCCTGCAGCCGGCACTTGCGTCGGCCTTGCCCAATTTTGAATCTGTTTTCGCGCCGGAGCCTGACCGCATGCCAACGCTGTTCCTGGTAGACGACCACACGATCGTTCGGGAGGGGTTGCGGGCGCTGCTCGAGGCGGCCGGGTTCGAGGTGGTCGGCGAAGCCGACAACATCACCGGGGCGGTGCATGAAATCGTCCGGCTGGTGCCCGATGTGGTTCTGCTCGACCTGCTGCTGGGCGAGCGCTCCGGCCTCGACCTGCTGGGGCAGATGCAGCAGCGCAACCTGCCCACCCGGGTGATCATCCTCACCATGTCGGAGCAGCCACGCCACATCGACGAGGCGCTGCGTCTGGGTGCCTCGGGCTATGTGCTCAAGGGATCGGGCGGATCCGAAGTGGTCGCCGCGATTCGCGCGGTCCTCGAGGGACGGCGCCATTTCAGCGCCCCGGTGGCCGAACATCTGGCGGCCACCCTCGATTCGCCCCGACCGACGGACCCGCTGGCGACCCTGTCCATGCGTGAGCGCCAGATTCTCGAACTCGTGGTGCGGGGCAAGTCGAGTGCCGCGATCGGCAGCGCGCTGCACCTGTCGCCCAAGACGGTGGACACCTACCGCAGCCGCCTGATGGCGAAGCTGGCGGTGCGCGACATCGCCAGCCTCGTTCGGCTGGCGGTGCGCGAGGGGGTCATCGACTCGGGCCCGAATGCCTGAGGCGCCGCGAATGGCCGGCTTGCAGGACGTCTCCGCCCTTGAACTGATCCGTACCGGTCAGTGGGCGAAACTCCTCGAAGAACACCCGCCGGCCCGGATAGTGGCGCTGCTGCAACGCGCCCAGGCACGCCTCGATCACGCCCAGTCGGTGGCGCACCTGGGGACCTGGGAACGGGAGACCGGCGAGCCGGCGGCCGACTGGTCGGCTGGCCTGTTCGAGCTCACCGGTTTCGATCCCGCCCTGGGCGTGCCCACGATCGAAGCGTGGCTGGCGCGGATCCACCCCGACGAGGTCGCCGAGTGCCGGCAGGCGCTCATGCGCGCGTTGTCGCATGGCGAGGGATTCCTGCTCGAGTATCGATTTCTCCATCCCACCCGCGGAACCCGCTGGTTCGAGGAGATCTGCGAGCCGGCCGGCGACGGGCGCGGTGCGCTGGCGCGCATGTCCGCTTCGGTCCAGGACATCAGCGACCGGCGCCGGATCGAGAGCGAGCTCGAGCGCCATCGCCGCCATCTCCAGGAACTGGTCGTCGAACGAACCGTGTCGCAGGCCAGCGCCACCGAACGGGCCGAACGGGCGCACCGCGCGCGCAGCGCGTTCCTGGCGGGGATGACCCACGAGATCCGGCTGCCATTGAACGCGATCCTCGGACTGGCGCGCCAGATCGACCGGGCAGGCGTGCCGGCCGGCCAATCGATCCGGCTGCACAAGATCGAAGATGCCGCGACGCACCTGCTGGCGGTGGTCGGCGATGTGCTCGATCACTGCGAACTCGAGGCCGGCCGGCTGGAACTCGATCGCGAAGATTTTTCGCTCGAGCTCATCCTCGAACAGGTGCGTTCGGTGATCGGGCCGCAGGCGGTGGCCCGCGCCATCGGTTTTCGCGTCCACCGGGGCAATGCGCCGGTCTGGCTCAGGGGCGATCCGAACCGGCTGCGCCAGGCCCTGCTGCACTACGCGTCCAACGCGCTGCGATTCACCGAACACGGCGAGATCGTGATCCGGGTCGAGGTAGAGCGTTCCAATGTGTCGGAACTGCTGCTTCGCTTCGAGGTTCGCGACACCGGGGTGGGAATCGAACCCGAGCGCATCGAGCGTCTTTTCCACGCCTTCGAGCAGCCCGATGAGTCGCTCACGCGCAGCGACGGTCTGGCCGGACTGGGCCTGGCGATCACCCGGCGTCTGGCCCGCCTGATGGGCGGTGACGCCGGCGCCAGCGGCGAACCCGGCGTCGGCAGCTGCTTCTGGTTCACCGCCTGGCTCGAACCGGGCGAGGTTCCCGCGTTCGTCCCGGGCGATGAAGCGACGGCGTCGGCCCAGAGCGAACTGCGGCGGCTGCACTCGGGCGCCCGGGTGCTCCTGGTCGAAGACAACCCGATCAATCGTGAAGTCGCCGGGGAAATGCTGGCGGTGGCGGGCTTGCAGTTCGACGTGGCGACCGATGGTGTCGAAGGTCTGTCGATGGCGTCGGCCAATGCCTACGAACTGATTCTGATGGATGTCCAGATGCCCCGGATGGACGGGCTGCAGGCCACCCGGGCGATCCGCGCGCTGGCGCACCTGGCGCGCCTGCCAGTGCTGGCCATGACCGGCAACGACTCGCCCGAGGACCGCCGCGCCTGCGCCGAGGCCGGCATGAATGATTTTGTCGCCAAGCCGGTGGACGCGGACCAGTTGTATCGCGCGTTGCTGCGCTGGATGGGGCGTCCGGGGGCCGGCATGCCGGCGCCGGTGAGAAAGCCCTGCGCGACGCCGCAGAACGCCGACGCGCCCTTGCCACGGATCGACGGCGTCGATCAGGAGCGGGGGTTGGCCTCGGTGGGCGCGAATCGCCGAACCTACCGGCGTCTGCTCAAATCCTTCTGCGACATTCATGCCGGGGATGCGAGCTCCCTGGCCGAACTGCTGCGCAGCGCCCAGCTGCTCGAGGCGGCGCGGCTCGCCCACCGGCTGCGGGGCAGCGCCATTTCGCTGGGAATCGTGGCGATCGATCAGCTGGCCCGCGACCTCGAGCGCGCGCTGCTCGAGTCGGCGCCTGCCGATGAGATCGGCAGGCACCTCGATCGCCTGTCGCAGGCCTTGGCCCAGGTCATCGCCGCGACGCAGGAAGCGCTGGCCACCGGCGGCTAGCGACCGGGGCCTGCCTGTCGCGCGGGCGGTGGTGATGCTGCGCGGCCGGCGCCGTTTTTACCGGCTGGCGCCGTCGTTGCCGGCGCCGCCAAAAAGATCATCGAGCCGCGCGCGGGCCTGATCCTGCGTGCCGGCGCCGGCGGGTTCATTCGGGTATTCCTCGGCGATCCGGTCATCGAAATAGCTGCCGGCACTGGGTGCCGAGAGCAGGCGCCGCCAGACCTCATCGGGCACGCCCTTGTAGACGCGCGCCGAATGATCGGAGAAAACGATCTCCAGCCGCTGAGTGCGCGCGTCGTAACCGGCGCTGTGCAGTCGTCCGCCGCAGAGGCGGCGGTGTCCGGTCCTGTCGAGGCTCATGTTTCGCCTTCCTGGTCGATCGGCCGGTTCCGGGCGGCCTGCCCAGGCGGATAATATCGTCTCCCGTTGCCCGGAGCCGATGATGCCGTCCACCCCGCCCAGCCAATCGCCTGCCACGACGCTTCCCCTGTCAGACCGGCCCCCGGCCCATCCCGCCACGGCGTTGTCCCTGCGTCGGCAGGTCGCCGACAATCTGGCCGGCACCAGCGGCGCCCAGATCCTGCTCGATCGCACCCAGGCCAATGCCCAGACCCATGCCGGGCTCAATGCCCTGGCGCATGTCGACTGGGATCTCGCCGCCGTTCAGGCGCGCGAGCTCGATCGCCGGGCGCGCGAGGCGCCTGGCGGTTGCGGCCCCCTGCACGGCCTGCCGATCTCGATCAAGGACCTCTTTCAGGTGACCGGCATGCCCACCCGCGGCGGCACCCGCGCGGCACTGCCCGATCTGGGTCCGTCGGAGGCGCTCCTGGTCACCCGCCTGCGCGCAGCCGGCGCGCTCATCTTCGCCAAGACCAACATGCACGAGCTCGCGCTCGGGGCCACCGGCGAGAACGTCTGGACCGGGGATGTAAAGAACCCCTTCGATTCGGCGCGCCAGGCCGGCGGATCGTCCAGCGGCGCCGCGGTCGCGGTGGCCAGCGGCATCGGCCTGGCTGCAGTCGGCAGCGACACCGGTGGATCGGTCCGCATCCCTGCCGCTTTCTGCGGGGTCACCGGATTCAAGCCCACCTACCAGGCGATTCCGCTGGCCGGTGCGCTCTACCTGTCATTCACTTGCGACCACGCCGGGCCGATCGCCGCGACGGTTGATGATTGTGCGCTGCTCTACGAGGTGATGGCCGCGCGACGCACCGGCCACGGGCACGCCGGCCAGCGGGCGCGCCTCGCGGTTCCACGCGCCTGGCTCGCGCCGCGCATGGCCGATTCGGTCGCCGAGGCCTTCGAACGGAAACTGTCCGCGCTGCGGCAGGCCGGTGCCTGGATCGAGGACATCGCGCTGCCCGAGATGGCGATTGCCTGGGCGCAGTACACGCCGCTGGTCCGTGCCGAGGCGGCCTGGGTGCACCGGGAAGCGCTCGCCGCCAACGATCCCGGCTTCTCGGAACTGGTGCTGCCGCCGCTGCGTGCAGGCACCGCGATCGGGGCACAGACCTACATCGATGCGCTGCGGGCCCGGGCCTCGGTGCAGGCCGGGTTCGCCGCGCTGCTGCGCCGCTTCGATGCGATCGTGTTGCCGACCTCGCCGGTGCTGCCGCCGCTGCGCGGCCAGGCCGAGGTCGAGGTGGCCGGCGGGCATCGGATGAGCACCCGCGAGGCGGTGCTGGGCCAGACGCTGGCCTTCAGTTTCGCCGGCCTGCCGGCCCTGGCCATGCCGATGGGCCAGGTCCAGGGCTTGCCGGTGTCGATGCAGGTGGTGGCGGCTGCCGATGCCGACGCCCACCTGCTCGCCCTGGGACGCTGGATGGAGCCGTTGCTGCAGTCCTGAGCGCAGGCGCGCCGCGAGCGGCGCGCCCATCGACCTTACTTCGGCGCCATCCGGATCGCGCCGTCGAGTCGGATGGTCTCGCCGTTGAGCATCACATTCTCGAAGATCTGGCGCACCATCTGCGCGTATTCGGAGGGCTTGCCCAGGCGCGGCGGGAACGGCACCTGCTTGCCCAGCGATTCCTGGGCGGCGGGCGGCAGGCCCTGCAGCAGCGGCGTGAGGAACAGGCCCGGTGCAATCGTGCACACCCGGATGCCGTCGCGCGCCAGATCGCGGGCGATCGGCAGGGTCATGCCCACGATCCCGCCTTTCGAGGCCGAGTAGGCCGCCTGGCCGATCTGGCCATCGAAGGCCGCGACCGACGCGGTGTTCACGATGACGCCCCGTTCGCCGTCGGCGGTCGGGTCCCCCGCGCTCATCGCGGCGGCAGCCAGTCGCAGCATGTTGAACGAGCCGACCAGGTTGATGGTGATCACGCGCACGAACGAGTCCAGCGCATGCGGGCCTTCCTTGCCCAGAGTCCGGGTGGCGGTGCCGATGCCGGCGCAGTTGACCAGACCGACCAGGCGTCCCATCGACTGGGCAGCGGCCACCGCTGCCCGCCCGTCGGCTTCCGAGGTGACATCGCATTTGACGAAGGCGGCGTGGGCACCGAGTTCGGCGGCATAGGCCTGGCCCAGGGTCTGGTTGACGTCGGCGATCAAGACCTTGCCACCGGCCTCCACCACCATTTTCGCGGTCGCGCCACCGAGCCCGGAGGCACCACCGGTGACCAGCACGACATTTCCATTCAGATTCATGGCTTCTCCTGATTGACAGACGAATTTCGGGATTGCTCAAGGAAAACGGCGCCCATCGGGCGCCGTCGGTGGCAGCGGCACCCCGCGGGACACCGTGCGTTCGTCACCGGGCGGTGTTCAGCCCTTCTTCTCTTCGGTGGCCGCCGGCGCCGCCGGGGCGGCGGGCGCATCGGCCGGGGCCGCCGCGGGTGCCGGTGCCGGCGCCGTGGCAGGAGCCGCCGCCGGGGCGCTGACGGCCGCCGGCGCGCTGTGCCCGGCCGCCGGCTTGTCGCCCGGTTTGGTGCCGTACATCACCCCCAGCAGCGGCACCAGCAGCAGCGCCACGATGTTGATGATCTTGATCAGCGGATTGACCGCGGGGCCGGCCGTGTCCTTGTAGGGATCGCCGACGGTGTCACCGGTGACCGCTGCCTTGTGGGCGTCGGAACCCTTGCCGCCGTGGTTGCCTTCCTCGATGTACTTCTTGGCATTGTCCCAGGCGCCGCCGCCGGTGCACATCGAGATCGCCACGAACAGGCCGGTCACGATGGTGCCCATCAGCATGCCGCCGAGAGCCTGCGGTCCGAGGATCAGGCCGACCGCGATCGGCACCACCACCGGCAGGAGCGACGGAACGATCATTTCCTTGATCGCAGCGGTGGTCAGCAGGTCGACGGCCTTGGTGTAGTCGGGCTTGGCCGTGCCTTCCATGATGCCCTTGATCTCGCGGAACTGGCGGCGAACTTCCTCCACCACCGCGCCGGCGGAGCGGCCGACCGCTTCCATCGCCATCGCCCCGAACAGATAGGGGATCAGGCCGCCGATGAACAATCCGACGATCACCATGTGGTTCGACAGATCGAAGGCGGTGGGAATGCCCACCGACTCCAGGCCATGGGTGTAGTCGGCGAACAGCACCAGCGCGGCCAGGCCGGCGGAACCGATCGCGTAGCCCTTGGTCACCGCCTTGGTGGTGTTGCCCACCGCGTCCAGCGGATCGGTGATCGCGCGCACCGACGGGGGCAGCTCGGCCATTTCGGCGATGCCGCCCGCGTTGTCGGTGATCGGACCATAGGCGTCGAGCGCGACCACGATGCCCGCCATCGAGAGCATGGAGGTCGCTGCCACCGCCACGCCATACAGGCCGGCGAGCCAGAACGAGGACAGGATCGCGCCGCAGACCATCAGCACCGGCCAGGCGGTCGACTTCATCGACACCGCGATGCCGGCGATGATGTTGGTGGCGTGACCGGTGGTCGAGGCCTTCGCCACGTACTGCACCGGGTGGTATTCCGTGCCGGTGTAGTACTCGGTGACCCAGACGATCGCCCCGGTCAGCACCAGGCCCACCACCGTGCACAGCCACAGGTTCATGACCGACAGCTTGGAGGCGGCCAGATCGGCGCCGCCGAACACCCAGCCGGTGATCGGATAGGCCGCCAGCACCGCGATGATGCCGGCCACCGCGAGACCCTTGTACAGGGCGTTCATGATCTTGCCGCCCGGGCTGGCCTTGACGAAGAACACCCCGATGATCGACGCGATGATCGAGAACCCGCCCAGCACCAGCGGGTAGATCACCGCCTGCGCCTCGGCGCCCTTGACCATCAGCGCGCCCAGCAGCATGGTGGCGATCAGGGTCACCGCATAGGTTTCGAACAGGTCGGCCGCCATGCCCGCGCAGTCGCCGACGTTGTCACCGACGTTGTCGGCGATGACCGCCGGGTTGCGGGGATCGTCTTCCGGAATCCCGGCTTCGACCTTGCCCACCAGGTCGGCGCCGACGTCAGCGCCCTTGGTGAAGATGCCACCGCCCAGCCGCGCGAAGATCGAGATCAGCGACGAGCCGAAGGCCAGGCCGACCAGCGGCTTGAGCACCCCGTGCATGTCGAGCACCTTGCCGTCGGCCATCGGGGCCGAACTCATCAGGAATCCGTAGTACCCGGCCACGCCGAGCATCCCCAGACCGACCACCAGCATGCCGGTGATCGCGCCGCCCTTGAAAGCGACGTCGAGTGCCTGGTCGAGACCCTGGGTCGCCGCCTGAGCGGTGCGCACATTGGCCCGCACCGAGACGTTCATGCCGATGTAGCCGGCCGCCCCCGACAGGATGGCGCCGATCGCAAAGCCGATCGCGCTCGGCCAGCCCAGCCCCGGCACGAAACCGAGCACCAGGAAAAGCACCACGCCGACCATCGAGATGGTGGCGTACTGGCGGTTCAGGTAGGCCTGCGCCCCCGTCTGGATCGCCGCGGCGATTTCCTGCATTCGTGCGTTGCCGGCAGGCAGCGACAGAATCGTGCGGCTGGTCAGGATGCCGTATAGAACGGCAATCCCACCGCAGATCAGCGCAAACCACAGGCCCGTTGAGGCTACTGACATTGGAGTCCCTCCAGGGGTGTTGATTGAGTTGTAAGGATGGTGGTGAGGAAAGGCACGCGATTCTGCTCATTCGCGTGCGGCATTGGCAAGCCGGGTCGGCGAGCGATCGCCGACTTGCGTCGAATCCGGACTAGCTGAGGGCTTCGAAGGCCCGATCGCGGATGGTGTCGACCGGCCCGGTGCCGGCAATCTTGCGATAGATCGGCGCACCCGGCGCCCCGGCCGCAGCCAGACTGCCGTAATAGCCGATCAACTGCCGCGTCTGGGCGTGATAGACCTCGAGGCGCTTGCGCACCACCTCTTCCCGGTCATCGTCGCGCTGGATCAGTTCCTCGCCGGTGAGATCGTCGCGATCCGCCACCTTCGGCGGATTGAACCGGACGTGGTAGACCCGTCCGCTCGCGGCGTGCATGCGCCGCCCGCTCATGCGCTCGATGATCTCGCTGTCGGGCACGTCGATTTCCAGCACATAGTCGATGGCCACGCCGGCGTCCTTCATGGCGTCGGCCTGCGGAATCGTCCTGGGGAAACCGTCGAACAGATATCCGGTGGCGCAGTCGGGCTGGGTCAGCCGATCCTTGACCAGACCGATGATCAGGTCGTCCGACACCAGTCCGCCGGCGTCCATCACCTTCTTGGCGGCGACGCCCAGCGGGGTGCCAGCCTTGACCGCAGCCCGGAGCATGTCGCCGGTGGAAATCTGGGGGATTCCGAATTTTTCCTTGATGTACGCAGCCTGTGTGCCTTTGCCGGCCCCTGGCGCTCCGAGCAGAATCAATCGCATGAACGCAACCTGGATGAGTTGGGAAGGATGGTCCTGGCAGGCCACCTGACGGACGCCACGCGACCGATCATCGCCGACCGGGCGCCGTCGAGGCAGAAAGGTACCGTCAAAGGAGGCGCAGGGTCAAACCGGACCGGCCGCAATCAGGGCTCTCACCAGGGCCAGGTCTTCGGGCGTGTCGACCCCGGCCGCCGGCGCGTGAGCCAGGCGCAGCACCGAGATCGCCTGTCCGTGCCACAGGGCACGCAGTTGCTCGAGTGATTCGATCGTTTCCAGCGGCGATGGCGCCAGACCGGGATAGCCGCGCAGAAATCGGACCCGGTACGCATACAGGCCGACGTGGCGCAGCACCGGCACCGCCCGCAGCGGGGCCGACAGCGGGGCCGACGGCGCCCCCGCGTCGCGTTCGAACGGGATCGGCGCGCGCGAAAAATAGAGGGCGCGACCGCGGGCGTCGGTCACCACTTTCACCACGTTCGGGTTCAGGTAGTCGGCCCGTTCCAGGATCGGGTGCGCGGCGGTGGCCATCGAGCAGTCGGGCGACGCGTCGAGCGCGTCTGCCACCGCCGCGATCACCGCCGGGTCGATCAGTGGTTCATCGCCCTGCACATTGACGACGATCTCCTCGTCGGCAAGCCCGAGCAGCGCCGCTGCCTGGGCCAGCCGATCGGTGCCCGAGACGTGGGCTGCGTCGGTCATCACCGTTTCGATGCCATGCGCGGCGCCCGCCTGAGCCACCGCGGGGGAATCCGTGGCGATCACCACCCGCCGGGCACCGCTGGCCTGCGCCCGGTGCGCCACCCGAACCACCATCGGGATGCCGCCGAGATCGGCCAGTGGCTTGCCCGGCAGCCGGCTCGAGGCCATCCGGGCGGGAATCAGCGCGACGAAGGACACCGCCATGTCGGCCTCAGGCGGCCAGGCGGCGGGCTTCTTCCTCGAGCATCACCGGGATGCCGTCGCGTACCGGGAAGGCCAGCCGGTCGTGGTGGCAGATGAATTCCTGTGCGCTGCGGTCGAATTCCAGCGGCCCCTTGCAAAGGGGGCACACCAGGATGTCAATGAGTCGGTGATCCATTCAGTGATTCCTCCAGCCATCGGGCGAATGCCGGCTCCAGTCGTGCCTGTACCTCGAGGTACCAGCAGCGTTCATCGGCCAGGGGCATGAATTTTACGGCGTCCTTGGCCGTCATGACGATCAGGTCGGCATCGTCGGGCAGCAGATCGGGCGAGGCCGGCGCGTGATCCGACAGGCAATGCCGGTCGCGCGCCTCGATTCCGCAGTCGGCCAGCGTCCTGAAAAAGCGCTGCGGGCTGGCGATGCCGGCCAGCGCGTGAATCCGGCGTCCCGCGGCCAGCGCCCGGAAATCGTCCAGCGACAGCGCCGGCGCGTCGCCGCGCAGCGGATGAAACCGGACGGGTTCGACGCTGAAGCAAAACGCCCGCGGCGCCAGCGCCGCCAGTCCGGTGGCCGCGCCGCCCGGTTCGCGCAGCAGCACCGCGTCCATGTCGCGCAGATGCGCCAGCGGTTCGCGCAGCGGCCCTGCGGGCAGCAGCCGGCCGTTGCCCGCGCCGCGTTCGTCGAAGACCGCCAGCTCCAGCGTGCGCGCCAGCCCAGGGTGCTGGAGGCCGTCATCGCTCACGATCACCTCGAGTCCCGGGTGGGCCGCGAGCAGCAGCGCCAGCGCCGCGCCACGGTCGATGCCGCAGCCCACCGGCAGGCGGGTGATCCTGGCCAGCATCACCGGTTCGTCGCCGTGGCGGGCCGGGTCATCGTCCGGTCCCACCAGCCGTGCCTGGCGCAGCGCTGCGCGATGCCCCCGGGTGAGGATGCCGACCCGCCAGCCCTGGTCGCTCAGGTGTCGGGCAATCTGCGCCACCAGGGGCGTCTTGCCCGACCCGCCGACCACCAGGTTGCCCACCACGATCACCGCTGGCCGCTGCGTTCGGTCCAGGCGCCGGATCTGGCGGCGTCGGCGCCCGGCAATGAAGCCGGTCAGCCAGGCGAGCGGCCACAGCGCGTCGGTGCTGTCCTTGCCGGCGGGCGGCCTGGCCGGGGGAAACCAGCGGGCCAGCAGGTGCTGCTCGAAGGCCGCGCGGGTTCGCTCCAGCAGGGACTTGAGCGCCATGCGCCCGCTCACCGCCCGGCGGCCGTGGCGCCGTCCCGAGGCCGCATCAGCGCTGGCCCGATGCCGGCGCCTGTGCCGCGAAGGTGACCCGGGCCAGACCGGCGATCCGTGCGGCTTCCAGCACATCGACGACCGACTGGTGGCTGGCCCCGGCGTCAGCATGGATGACCAGGGTCGCGTCGTCGCGGCCGGCGGCGGCCTGGCGCAGGGCCTGCGCGAAACCGGGGGCGCCGGCGAAGGCCACCGCCCGGTTGTCGAGCAGATAGCGGCCGCCGGCCGACACCGCGACGACGATCTCGGCGGGTCGTTCGCTCGGGCGATCCGCGCCGGCGGTGGGAAGGTTGACCTGCAACTCGGTGAATCGGGAGTAGGTGGTGGTGACCATCAGGAAGATCAGGATCACCAGCAGCAGGTCGATGAGGGGAATGAAATTGATCTCCGGCTCGTCGCGCCGGATGCCCCGCCGAAAGTCCATGGTCGGCCGCGCCGGCCTCAGGCCTTGACGCCGCGTTTGGCGGCGCTGCGGGCGGGCGGTGGTGGCGTCGCCGCCGCCGCGGCTGCCGAGGCCGCAGTGGCGGCCGCCGATTCCGCCATCACCGAGGCCCGGATCGCGTCATGGTGCATGCGCAGCGTGTCGATCAACCGCAGCGACTGTTGCTCCATCTCGACGAGGTGGCTGTCGACCCGGCTGCGAAAGTACCGGTACGCGATCATGGCCGGGATGGCGACGACCAGGCCCAGCGCGGTGTTGTAGAGGGCCACCGAGATGCCGTGGGCGAGTTGCTGCGGGTTGGTGCCGGCCGGGGCCTGCGCGCCGAAGATCTCGATCATGCCGACCACTGTGCCGAACAGGCCCATCAGCGGGGCGATCGAGGAGATCGTGCCCAGGGCCGACAGATATTTTTCGAGTTCGTGCGCCACCGCGCGGCCGGTTTCCTCCATCGCCTCCTTCATGACCTCGCGCGGGGCCATTTCATGGCGCAGGCCGCTGGCGAAGATGCGCCCGAGTGGCGAACTGGCCTCGAGCCGCTGCACGATCTCCGGGGTGACCTGGCGGGCCCGGTGCATGGTCAGGACATCGTCGAGCAGTCGTGGTGGCACCACGCGCGAGCGTTTCAGCGACACGGCCCGCTCGACGATCAGCGCCACCGCGCCCACCGACGCCAGGAGGAGAAACCACACCGGCCAGCCGGCCGCCTGGATCAGCGAAAACAACGGATACTCCGATCGAAGTTGGAAGCGATCAAGGCATCATTGTCCGGGTTTTCGGCTCACTGCGGCAAGTTGACAGACAGCTCATTTTTCGATCCTGTTCCGAGCGTGAAAAGCTATCAACACAAGCTGTGGATAAACATGTGGATATCTCGCCACGACCGGGCGGAAAGCCGCATGAAACACGGGTCCGGGTGCTCTGCCGGTTTTTCGTGCACACAATTAACTTATTAAAAACAATGACTTGCATGATTTCTCGTCGTCTTGGCCGGTTTGAGCGCCCGGCGATTGATCCTGCTCAGAAATGTGGACAGTCACCCCTTGGAAACCCGCATGGCGCTTGATTTCGAGCCCTCCGAGCCGGGCCGCCGACCGGCGGTTCTGAGCGTCGCGCAACTCAACCGGATGGTCGCCGAGCTGATCGAGAGCCGCTGCCCGCCGCTGTGGGTCTCGGGCGAGATTTCCAACTTCACCCGGGCCGCCAGCGGCCACTGGTACTTCACCCTGAAGGACGCGGCGGCCCAGGTCCGCTGCGTGATGTTCCGGGGGCGCGCACAGGCGGTGGGCTTCGTGCCGCGCGAGGGCGACCGGGTGGAGGCGCGCGGGCTGCCCGGCCTCTACCAGGCGCGGGGAGATTTCCAGCTGGGTGTCGAGCAGATGCGACGGGCCGGCGCCGGCGACCTCTACCAGCAGTTCCTGCGCATCAAGGAGCGGCTGGCCGCCGACGGGCTGCTCGAGGCCGACCGCAAGCGCAGCCTGCCGCCGCTGCCGCGGCGGATCGGCGTGATCTCCTCCCCGCAGGCTGCGGGTCTGCGGGACGTGCTCGCGATCCTGGGCGCTCGCGCACCGCAGATCGAAGTGGTGCTGTATCCCACCCCGGTGCAGGGGCCGCAGGCGGCGGCCGGGATTCTGGCGGCGCTGGCAGCGGCAGCGCGGCGCGGCGAGTGCGACGTCTTGCTGCTGGTGCGCGGTGGCGGTTCGATCGAGGACCTGTGGTGCTTCAACGACGAGGCGGTGGCGCGCGCCATCGCCGCGAGCCCCATTCCGGTGGTCAGTGGCATCGGCCACGAGACCGACTTCACCATTGCCGATTTCGTGGCCGATGTGCGCGCACCGACGCCGACCGCGGCGGCGGCCCTCGCGGTGCCGGATCGCGCCGAATTGCTGGGCCGGGTGGCGCAGTCGGCGCGGGGCCTGGCGCGCCGCCACGACCGCGTGCAGCGCGAGCTCGAACAGCGGCTCGATTTCGCCGCCCGCCAGTTGCGTTCGCCGGCGGCCTACTGGCAGGGTCGTGCGTCGCAGTTGCAGGCGCTGTCCGCACGCCTGCAACGCGCCGGCGCGGTGCGCGTCGAGCGGGCCGCCGAGCGATTGCGTTTCGCGGGATCGCGTCTGCGCCAGCCGCCGGTTGATCCGGCGCTCGCGGCGCTCGGGCAACTCGCCCACCGTCTGGTCCGTGCCGCCAACGCCGGTCAGTCGCAGCTCGCTGGCCGGCTGGAGGCCGGCGCCCATCAGCTCGAGCTGGTCAGTCCCCAGGCAGTGCTCGCGCGCGGCTATGCGATCCTCGAGCGGGGCGACGGCCAGGTCGTGCGTTCCAGCGCGCAGGTGGCAGCTGGCGAGCAGCTCAAGGCGTCGCTGGCCGATGGCACGATCACGGTCCAGGTCACCGACACCTGATCGCCGGCGGCCGGCATGGCCGCCCCCCGAGCAAGGATGCGTTGAGCCGGGTGGCGCTTCTGGCCTAAAATCGCCGATTCACCGGCGTTGCGCCTTTCAATCCACCAGGACGAACCAGCATGGAACACACCCTTCCGCCCCTGCCGTATGCCAACGATGCGCTCGCACCGCACATGTCGAAGGAAACCTTCGAGTTCCACTACGGCAAGCACCATCAGGCCTATGCGACGAACCTGAACAACCTGATCAAGGGCACCGAATTCGAAGCACTCGGCCTCGAGGACATCGTTCGCAAGTCCTCCGGCGGCATCTTCAACAACGCCGCGCAGGTGTGGAACCACACGTTCTTCTGGAACAGCATGAAACCCGCCGGCGGCGGCGAGCCTACCGGTGCGCTGGCCGCGGCCATCGCCAGCAAATGGGGCTCCTACGCCGCTTTCAAGGAAGCCTTCGTCAAGAGCGCAGTGGGCAACTTCGGCTCGGGCTGGACCTGGCTGGTGAAGAAGGCCGACGGTTCGGTCGACATCGTGAACACTTCCAACGCGGCAACTCCCCTCACCAGCGGCGACAAGGCCCTGCTGACGGTCGATGTCTGGGAACACGCGTACTACATCGACCACCGCAACGCCCGCCCGAAATTCGTCGAGACCTTCCTGAACAGCCTGGCCAACTGGGACTTCGCGGCGCGCAACTTCGCCTGAGTCCGTTGACATGCCGCTGCCCGACCCGCAGATACACCGCGAACTGAGGCAGCAGCTGTTCGCCGAGCTGGCCAGGGTGAATCGGGCGCTCGCGGCACCGGCCCGGATCGAGTTGCTCGAGTTGCTCGGTCAGGCCGAGCGCTCGGTCGAGGTGCTCGCCGACCTGGCCGGGCTGTCGGTGGCCAACACCTCGCAGCACTTGCGGGTGTTGCGGCGCAGTGGGCTGGTCTTGTCGCGTCGCGACGGTCAGTTCGTGCGCTACCGTCTGGCGGGCCCGGCGTCGGCCCGCCTGCTCGATACCCTGCACACGATCGCGCTTCGAAGTTCGCCTGCCCTGGGGCGTCTGGTCGATGCCTATCGCCTCAGCACTGACACCCAGCCGCCGGTCAGCGTCGACGAACTCCAGGCGCTCATGGCAGCCGGCAGCGTCACGCTGATCGATGTGCGTCCGCTCGAGGAGTTCGAGGCCGGGCATCTCCGACAGGCGATCAGCCTGCCGCTCGCCCGGATCGAGGCGGCGGTGCCTGAACTGCCCGTCGACCGGGAGGTCATTGCCTATTGCCGCGGGGTGCTCTGCCTGCTGTCGCTCGAGGCGGTGGCCAGGCTGCGCGCGGCCGGTCTCAAGGCCCGGCGACTCGAATTCGGTTTTTCGGAGTGGCGTCTCGCCGGCCTGCCCGTTGTGACGCCCTGAGTCGCGCCGGCACCCGTGCCACGCGGCTGGGTGTCAGTCCGGTTTGAACAGGCCCTTGGGTCCGGTCAACAGGCTGCCCTCTTTCAGGCCCTTGCGCCCGAACCAGCCCTGTTCCATTTCCAGCACGTGGCGCACCGGCTTGGCCGAGCAGTGGCTGTCGTCACTGTGCGGCTGCATGTCGGCGATGTTCACGATCTTGCCGTTGTCGTCCAGGAAGGCGATCGACAGGGGAATGCGCGTGTTGCGCATCCAGAAGCACTGCTTCGAACGGGCCTCGAACACGAACAGCATCCCCTGGTTCGGCCCGAGACTGTCCCGAAACATCAGGCCCCGCGCGCGGGAGGTGGAATCGGCCGCCACTTCGGCCTTGATCAGGTGAATGCCCGCCTGCAGTTCCACCCGCGGCAGGATCGGATTGGCCTGTTCCCGGGGGGCGTCGGTCTGCGCAGGCGCTGGTCCGGTGCCCAGGATCGCGAGTGCGAGCAGACCGATCCGAATCGTCAGTGCAGGGGGTGTCATCGCCAGAGGTGCCTGTGCAGGAGAGGGTGTTGCCAGTATGGCGCCGGGCGGGCAGCCCTCGCCAGTCGGCGGGCAAAAAAAAAAGGCAGGGCGAACCCTGCCTTTGAAACGCTGAAAAGCCGAATTACTTCTTGGCTTCAGCTTTCTTTTCGTCTTTCTTGGCGGCAGCGGCGGCCGGCTTGTCGTCTTTCTTGGCCGGGGCTTGGGCGTAGACGGCACCAGCGGCGAACATGGCGGCGATCAGGGTGGCGATGATTTTGGTCATGAGATCCTCGGATTGGTAGGGGTAGTCAGCAAATTTGACCTTGCGGTCATCTCCTGTAACGCGCTCCTGAGCGGCCCGTTGACATGAGTTCGCGGAGTTTATCGGGTCCGATCCCGTGATAGGCACCATCTGCGCCAATCAGGCGCTTCGGGTGGCGTGATTGCAACAATCTCCCCGCACCGAGGGGCATTCGCCCTCCGTGCTGATCCGGCCTGTGCCGAGCGGTTCGCGATCGGGCCGCCCGCCGCGGAATATAATGCGCCGCAGCGCCACCCACCCAACACGCGTCTTCCTCGGGGAACTCACCATGTACAAGCACATCAAGATCCCGGCTGATGGCCAGAAGATCAAGGTCAATGCCGATTTTTCGCTGCAGGTTCCGGACAATCCCATTATTCCCTTCATCGAGGGGGACGGTACCGGTCAGGACATCACCCCGGTGATGATCAAGGTGGTCGATGCGGCGGTGGCCAAGGCCTATGCCGGCAAGCGCAAGATCCACTGGATGGAGATCTATGCGGGTGAGAAGTCGACCCAGGTCTACGGCCCCGATGTCTGGCTGCCCGAAGAGACCCTGGCGGTGCTGCGCGAGTACGTGGTGTCGATCAAGGGGCCGCTGACCACGCCGGTGGGCGGGGGCATCCGCTCGCTGAATGTGGCCCTGCGCCAGGAACTCGACCTGTATGTCTGCCTGCGGCCCATTCAGTACTTCAAGGGTGTGCCTTCGCCGGTGCGTGAGCCCGAGAAGACCAACATGGTGATCTTTCGCGAGAACTCCGAGGACATCTATGCCGGCATCGAGTGGGCAGCCGAGTCCGACCAGGCGCGCAAGCTGATCAAGTTCCTGCAGGAGGAGATGGGCGTCAAGAAGATCCGTTTCCCGCAGACCTCGGGCATCGGCATCAAGCCGGTCTCGCGCGAAGGGACCGAGCGGCTGGTGCGCAAGGCGATCCAGTACGCCATCGACAACGACAAGCCGTCGGTGACCCTGGTCCACAAGGGCAACATCATGAAGTACACCGAGGGCGGCTTCCGTGACTGGGGCTACGGACTGGCGCAGACCGAGTTCGGCGCGCAGCTGGTCGACGGCGGACCCTGGTGCAGCTTCAAGAACCCCAAGACCGGCAACCCGATCGTGGTCAAGGATGTGATCGCCGACGCCTTCCTGCAGCAGATCCTGCTGCGTCCGTCCGAATACAGCGTGGTCGCGACCCTGAACCTGAACGGCGACTACATCTCCGACGCGCTGGCGGCGCAGGTCGGGGGCATCGGCATCGCGCCGGGCGCCAACCTCTCCGATTCGGTGGCCTGCTTCGAGGCGACCCATGGCACCGCCCCCAAGTACGCGGGAAAGGACTATGTCAATCCCGGGTCCGAGATCCTGTCGGCCGAAATGATGCTGCGGCACATGGGATGGTTCGAAGCCGCTGATCTCATCATCGCGTCGATGGAAAAATCGATCGCCAGCAAGAAGGTCACCTATGACTTCGCGCGTCTGATGCCCGGGGCGACCCAGGTCTCCTGTTCCGGCTTCGGGCAGGTGATGATCGACCACCTGTAAGCCATCGCCGAATCGGCGGGTCAACAAAAAAACGGGGCCCGCCTGAGCGGGCCCCGTTGCGTGGGGTTGGCTGCGCCCGGTCCGCGCGGGGCCGGGCGCAACGCCGCCGCGGTCAGCCGGCCTGAATGTTGGAGGCTTGCTTGCCTTTGGGGCCGCTGACGATGTCGAACTGAACTTTCTGACCTTCCTTCAGGCTCTTGAAGCCATTCATCTGGATCGCGCTGAAGTGCGCGAACAGATCTTCACCGCCGTCGTCGGGCGTGATGAAGCCGAAGCCCTTGGCGTCGTTGAACCATTTCACAGTACCGGTAGCCATAACCAAGCCATCCTACAAGAGTCATTCCATGATCCGCACCACTTGAAGGATGCTCGGATCGCCCTGATGTCCACTGCTTGTCTGCCAGGAGAGCGTCGCCTTTGTTTCATAAATTGAAACAATTGAGGCTAGTCTAAACCCCTAGTAAACACGTGGATTCTTTTTCAAACCTGTCACAAAGTCAAGAGGGAGAGTCGGCAGTCCGAGCGGGCAAAACCGGTCGAAAGCGTGTTGGTTTGCGGTCTTTGTGACTGCCCTGTCGTGATTGCGTTCACGTTGACCCACACTCTTCGACGCGTTCGCCTTGCAGTAGTTGGCTGACCGGCTAGAATCAGTCCATGGCGACCAAGCACGATCCCTCCACCGTGGCGGAGCGGCAGGAGTCACAGCTCAAGCCGCCGCCCCTGTATCAGGTCATGATTTTGAATGACGATTTCACCCCGATGGAGTTCGTGGTGAGCGTATTGCAGCGATTTTTCGGCATGGGCCGCGAGAAGGCCACCCAGGTGATGCTCAAAGTGCATCGGGAGGGGCGCGGGGTGTGCGGCGTCTATCCCAAGGACGTTGCGGCAACGAAGGTCGAACTTGTTTGCAGTTATTCACGCCAGCACCAGCATCCGCTGCAGTGCGTGATGGAGGAAGCATGATCGCGCAGGAATTGGAAGTCAGTCTGCACATGGCCTTTGTCGAGGCCCGGCAGCAACGACATGAGTTCATCACCGTCGAGCACCTGCTTCTGGCATTGCTCGACAACCCTTCGGCGGCCGAAGTGCTGCGCGCCTGCGCGGCGAATATCGACGACCTGCGCAAGAGCCTGACCTCCTTCATCAAGGAGAACACGCCGGTCGTGCCCGGGACCGAAGAGATCGACACGCAACCCACCCTGGGTTTCCAGCGCGTCATCCAGCGCGCGATCATGCATGTCCAGTCCACTTCCAATGGCAAGAAGGAAGTCACGGGCGCCAATGTGCTGGTCGCGATCTTCGGTGAGAAGGATTCGCACGCGGTGTACTACCTGCATCAGCAGGGCATCACCCGTCTGGATGTGGTCAACTACATCTCGCACGGCATCACCAAGAACCCGCAGCCCAAGGAAGCTCAGAAGGAAGAGTCGCCCGAGGCCGAGCAGGAGGCCGGTGGCGACAAGCAGGGTGCCCTCGACCAGTTCACCCAGAACCTGAACACGCTGGCCCGCGAAGGCAAGATCGATCCCCTGATCGGCCGCGAGCACGAGGTCGAGCGGGTCATCCAGGTCCTGTGCCGCCGCCGCAAGAACAACCCGCTGCTGGTCGGCGAGGCGGGCGTGGGCAAGACCGCGATTGCCGAGGGGCTGGCCTGGCGCATCACCCAGGGCGACGTGCCCGAGATCCTGGCCGACGCCACTGTCTACTCGCTGGACATGGGTTCGCTGCTGGCCGGCACCAAGTACCGGGGCGACTTCGAGCAGCGTCTGAAAACCGTGCTCAAGCAGCTCAAGGCGGCGCCGCATGCGGTTCTGTTCATCGACGAGATCCACACGCTGATCGGCGCCGGATCGGCCTCGGGCGGCACGCTCGATGCCTCCAACCTGCTCAAGCCGGCTCTGTCGTCCGGGCAGCTGAAGTGCATCGGCGCCACCACCTACAACGAATACCGCGGCATCTTCGAGAAAGACCACGCGCTGTCGCGCCGGTTCCAGAAGATCGATGTCAACGAGCCCACGGTCGAGCAGACGGTGCAGATCCTGCGCGGTCTGAAGACCCGCTTCGAAGAGCACCACGGCGTCAAGTACTCGGCCTCGGCCCTCTCGGCAGCAGCCGAACTCGCCGCCAAGTACATCAACGACCGGCATCTGCCCGACAAGGCGATCGATGTCATCGATGAGGCCGGTGCGGCGCAGCGAATCCTGCCCAAGAGTCGTCAGAAGAAAGTCATCGGCAAGAACGAGATCGAGGACATCGTCGCCAAGATTGCCCGTATTCCGCCCGCCTCGGTGTCGTCGGACGACCGCAGCAAGCTGCAGCATCTCGACCGTGACCTGAAGAACGTGGTCTTCGGCCAGGAAAAGGCCATCGAGGCGCTCGCCGCGGCGATCAAGATGTCGCGTTCCGGGCTGGGCAAGCCCGACAAGCCGATCGGTGCGTTCCTGTTCTCGGGCCCCACCGGCGTGGGCAAGACCGAGGTGGCCAAGCAACTCGCCTTCATCCTGGGCATCGAGCTGATCCGTTTCGACATGTCGGAGTACATGGAACGCCACGCCGTCAGCCGCATGATCGGCGCGCCGCCGGGATATGTCGGTTTCGACCAGGGCGGTCTGCTCACCGAGGCGATCACCAAGAAGCCGCACGCAGTCCTGCTGCTCGACGAGATCGAGAAGGCGCATCCGGACATCTTCAACATCCTGCTGCAGGTGATGGATCACGGCACGCTGACCGACAACAACGGGCGCAAGGCCGACTTCCGCAACGTGATCATCATCATGACCACCAACGCGGGTGCGGCCGACCTGCAGAAGCGCTCCATCGGCTTTTCGGACAATCGCCAGATGGGCGACGAGATGGTCGAGATCAAGCGGGTGTTCACCCCCGAGTTCCGCAACCGGCTCGACTCGATCATCAGCTTCGGTTCGCTGGACCAGGAAATCATCATGCGGGTGGTCGACAAGTTCCTGATGCAGCTCGAGGAGCAGCTTCACGAGAAGAAGGTCGACGCCATCTTCACCGACCGCCTGCGCAAGATGCTCGCTTCCAAGGGATTCGATCCGCTGATGGGCGCGCGTCCGATGCAGCGCCTGATCCAGGACACGATCCGCAAGGCGCTCGCCGACGAACTGCTGTTCGGCAAGCTGCTCGGTGGGGGCAAGGTCACGGTCGACCTCGATGACAAGGAGAATGTCGTCCTGTCCTACGCGGATGCGGGATCGCCCCCGGCGGCCAGCGACGGCGAGGAGCAGGTCGAGGTTGTCCAGGTCTGATTGCCGCCGGCCTGGCCGGTGACCGGTTCGACGGGCTGTCCGGGCCGAACCCGGGCAGCCCGTTTTGGTTTTCCGGCGATTCGGCAGCGGCGCGCAGCCCGGGCAGTTGAAACACCACAGAAGGAGACGCGATGAGATTCCCGATAGCAGGCGTGATGCTCGCCGCTGGCCTGGGCCTTTGTACGGCCAGTGCCTCGGCGCAGGAGGCGCGATACCTGGCGAGCAATTGCGCCAATTGCCATGGAACCGATGGACGTCAGGCGACCGGTGCCGCGATGCCGGGTCTGGCTGGTGTGCCGCGCGCCCAGTTCATCGAACAGATGAACGCCTTTCGCGCCGGTACCCGACAGGCGACGATCATGCATCAGATCGCCAAGGGCTATTCCGACGACCAGATCGCTACCCTTGCCGACTATTTCTCCCGGCTCAAGCCCGCCCAATGACGGAGCAACCGATGACGACTCATGACATCACTCGCCGGCGTACCCTGCAGGCCCTCGGATCGGTCGGGGCGCTGGGTTCCCTGACCGCCTGCGCCGTTCCGGGCCCGGTCGCGCCTGCGCCCCGCCGCCTGGGGCGCGTGATGGTGGTGGGCGCGGGCTTTGGCGGTGCCACCGCCGCCCGCTATCTGAAGCTCTGGGGAGGGGCTGGCATCGAGGTGATGCTGGTCGATCGCAACCCGCAGTTCGTCTCCTGCCCGCTGTCCAATCTGGTGCTGGGTGGTTCGCGCCGGATCGAGGACCTGACAGTGGGTTACCAGGGGCTTCGTGAACAGGGCGTGATCGTCCTGAACGACGAGGTGACCGCGATCGATCCGGGCAAGAAGAAGGTCATCCTGGGCAAGATCGCCGACCAGACCTACGACCGCCTGATCGTGGCGCCCGGTATCGACTTCAATTTCGGTGCGATCCAGGGGCTCGACGCCCAGGCGCAGAAGACCGTCCTGCACGCCTGGAAAGCCGGCCAGCAGACCGTTGATCTGCGCCGCCAGCTCGAGGACATGCCCGACGGTGGCGTGTTCGTGATGACGATCCCGGGTGCGCCCTACCGCTGCCCGCCCGGACCGTACGAGCGGGCCTGCCAGGTCGCGCACTACTTCAAGACGCGCAAGCCGCGCGCCAAGGTCCTGGTGCTCGATGCCAACCCCGAGATCATGTCCAAGAAGGGTTTGTTCACCAAAGCCTTCAACGAGCTGTACGGCGGCATCATCGAATACCGTCCCAACAGCAACGTCACCGAGATCGATGCCCGTGGCAAGGTGGCCATTACCGAACTCGGCGATCGCGTCCGCGCCGATGTGCTCAATGTGATCCCGCCCCAGGGGGCCGGCGAGATCGCGCGCAAGGCCGGGCTGGTCAATGCCAACAACCGCTGGTGCCAGGTCGACTGGGTGACGATGGAATCCACCGCGGCACCCGGCGTGCACGTGCTGGGCGACGCCACTTTCTCCGCGCCCGCCATGCCCAAGTCGGGGCACATGGCCAACCAGCACGGCAAGGCCGCGGCGGCCGCGATCATCGAGGGCCTGAACGGGCGCACCCCCCAGCCGCAGATGATGGCCAACACCTGCTACAGCTTCATCGACGATCGAAACGTGGTTCATGTGGCGTCGGTGCACCGCTACACCCCCGAAAAGAAGACGATGGAAACGGTGAGCGGCTCCGGTGGCCTGTCCGCCGCCCCGAACCTGCTCGAAGGGGTCTACGCGAACAGCTGGGCGCAGACGATCTGGCGGGACATGTTCGCGTGAGCCGGCTGCCCGCCCTGCCGGTGCGGTTTCGATGAGTCTGGGCGCTTCCGACTCGCCTTCGCTGCGCGCCGCCCGGGAGTGGCTGCTGGCCGGGGCCATCCTGTGCGCGCTGGCGCTGGCGCTGGCCCTGCTGCTGCAGCACGTCTGGGAGATGCAGCCGTGTGCCTGGTGCGTGCTGCAGCGCCTGATCTACATCGGGGTCGGCGTGGCGTGCGTCGCGGGTCTGCGTCTGCACACGGTGCCGGCCCGGCTGGCCGCGGTCTCGTTCGGCGTTGTGTTGTCGCTGGCCGGCTTGTGGGCGGCGCTCTACCAGCAGCTGGTGGCGGCAAGCGCCGATGCCTGCGGGCTGAGCTTCGCCGACAAGCTGATCATGTCGCTGCATCTGCACGAACTGGCGCCCTGGCTGTTCGCGGCCTATGCCGCTTGCAATCGCGCCAATCTGCCGCTGCTGGGCATTCCGTTCGCGATCTGGAGCGCGGTGCTCTTCGTGCTGCTCGGACTGGGCCTGAGCATGGCCGGTCGTGCCTTGCTGCAGTCGCGGCGCGGCCTGTTCGGCTGATCCGGACTTCCCGCCGCGCTGGCGGTTCGGCGCCGGTTCCCGGGACACACCCGGGGCACACCCGGGGCACACCCGGGGCACACCCGGGGCACACCCGTGATCAGCGGGCGCCGATCATCCCTTCATCCCGCCAGCAATTCATCCAGCGCGTCCGCCCAGTCGGGCAAGGCGATGCCAGTGGTGCGGCGCAGCTTCTCATTGGACAGCAGTGAAAAGGCCGGCCGGCGGGCCGGCGTCGGGTAGTCGGCGGTGCGAATGCCGGTGACCGCCGGCGGGTGCGCCGGCAGGGGCAGGTTCAGCGCGGCGCACACCGCGGGCAGTCGCTGCACGATGGCGCGGGCGAAGCCGCACCAGGACGTCTGACCAGCGCAGCTCAGGTGATAGATCCCCGCCGGGGGCGGTGTCTCGCCCGTGATCTGGGCGACCAGGGCGGCGGTGGCGCGCGCGATGGCCGGACTGGTGGTGGGCGCGCCGATCTGGTCATCAACCACCCGCAGTTCCGGGCGCTCGCCGGCGAGCCGCGCCATGGTCGCCAGGAAATTTCGACCGCGCAGACCGTAGACCCAGCTGGTGCGCAGGATGTAGTGGCGCGGGCCGGCGGCGGCGATCGCGAGTTCGCCCTCGCGCTTGGTCTGGCCGTAGACGCTGGCGGGCGCGCAGGGGTCCTCTTCCCGGTAGGGCCGTGTGCCGGCGCCGTCGAACACATAGTCGGTCGAAAAATGGATCAGCGCGATGCCCAGGGCTGCCGCCTCTTCGGCCAGCACGGCGGGCGCGGTGGCATTGATTGCCCGGGCCAGCGCGGGTTCCGACTCGGCGCGGTCGACGGCGGTGTGGGCGGCCGGATTGATGATCAGGTCCGGTGCGAGCCGGCGCACGGTGGCGCGGATGCGATCGGGGGGGCCGGCGAGGTCAAGCACCGACCGGTCGGCCGCCAGGATCTCGCCATGGGGTGCCAGCGTTCGCGCCAGCTCGAAGCCGACCTGTCCGCTGACCCCGGTGAGCAGGATCCTCACGGATACACCGTCGCGTCGGCCAGCCGCAGGCCGAGCTGGTCCTTGGCCGACAGGGTCGGCTCGCCGGCGGCCAGCGGCCATTGCACGCCGATCGCCGGGTCGTTCCACAGCACGCAGCGCTCGTGCTGCGGCGCGTAGTAGTCGGTGGTCTTGTAGAGGAAGTCGGTCGACTCCGACATCACGTAGTAGCCGTGGCCGAAGCCGGGCGGCACCCAGAGCATCTTCTTGTTCTGCGCCGACAGCACGAAGCCTTCCCAGCGCCCGAAGGTGGGCGAGGAGCGCCGCAGATCGACCACCGCATCGTAGACCTCGCCGGTGACCGCCCGGACCAGCTTTCCCTGGGCCTGCTCGAGCTGATAGTGCAGTCCGCGCAGCACGCCGCGGCGCGAATGCGAATGGTTGTCCTGCACGAAGGCCGCGTCGACGCCGGTGGCCTGCGCGAAGCTGCGGGCGTTGAAGCTCTCGAAAAAGAAGCCGCGCTCGTCGCCGAACACCTTTGGTTCGATCAGCAGCACGCCGGGCAGGGAGGTCGGGACGATGTTCATGGTGGTGGTGCGGGTCGATGAGTGGGAAGGGGAGCGTGCGGGTGCACGCGCTCAGAAGACGCGTTCGCGCAGCACGCCCAGCAGGTACTGGCCGTAGCCGCTCTTGAACAGCGGTGCGGCGAGCGCCTCGAGCGCGGCCGCGTCGATGTAGCCCATCCGGAACGCGATCTCCTCGGGGCAGGCGATCTTCAGGCCCTGGCGCTTCTCGAGGGTCTGCACGAAGAGCGATGCTTCGATCAGCGATTCATGGGTGCCGGTGTCCAGCCACGCATGGCCGCGGCCCATCACCCGGACGTCGAGTTCGCCGCGCTCCAGATAGATCCGGTTCAGGTCGGTGATCTCGAGTTCGCCGCGGGCCGAGGGCTTGAGCCCGCGCGCGATGTCGACCACCTGGTGGTCGTAGAAATACAGGCCGGTGACCGCGTAGCGCGACTTCGGCTTGGCCGGTTTTTCCTCGAGGCTGATCGCCCGGCCGGCGGCGTCGAACTCGACCACGCCATAGCGTTCCGGGTCATGGACGGGATAGGCGAACACGGTGGCGCCCTCGGTCTTGCGGGCGGCGCCGGCCAGATCGCGCGCGAGGTCATGCCCGTAGAAGATGTTGTCGCCCAGCACCAGCGAACAGGGCGAGTTGCCGATGAACTCGGCCCCGATCAGGAAAGCCTGGGCCAGGCCGTCGGGCGAGGGCTGGACCGCGTAGCTGATCTCCAGCCCCCAGCGCCGACCGTCGCCCAGCAGCTGCTCGAAGCGCGGGGTGTCCTGCGGCGTCGAGATGACCAGGATCTCCCGGATGCCCGCCAGCATCAGCGTGGCCAGCGGGTAGTAGATCATCGGCTTGTCGTAGATGGGCAGCAGCTGCTTGGAGACGACCTGCGTGACCGGGTGCAGCCGGGTGCCGGAACCGCCGGCCAGGATGATGCCTTTCATGGTCTTCCAATCGTCGTGATGCGGGGGGACGGTGCGCCGGGATCGGGGTGCCGTGCGGGCTCAGCGGGCGCTGTAGTTGGCGGCGATCCAGTCCTTGTACTGGCCCGACTGCACCCGGTCGACCCAGCCCTGGTGGTCGAGGTACCAGCGAACCGTCTGCCGCAGGCCGGTGGTGAAGGTCTCGGCCGGCCGCCAGCCGAGTTCGCCGGCGATCTTGCGGGCATCGATCGCATAGCGCCGGTCGTGACCCGGCCGATCGCGCACATAGGTGACCAGCCGCTCGCGCGGGCCCTGCGGGTCGGGCCGCATCTCGTCGAGCAGCGCGCACACGGTGCGCACCACCTCGATGTTGGGCATCTCGTTGTCGCCGCCGATGTTGTAGGTCTCGCCGCAGCGGCCCGCCTGCAGCACCCGCCGGATCGCGGTGCAGTGATCGCCGACGTACAGCCAGTCGCGCACGTTCAGTCCGTCACCATAGACCGGCAGCGGCTTGCCGGCCAGCGCGTTGGCGATCATCAGCGGGATCAGCTTCTCGGGGAACTGGAAGGGGCCGTAGTTGTTCGAGCAGTTGGTGGTGAGCGTGGGCAGCCCGTAGGTGTGGTGGTAGGCCCGCACCAGATGGTCGGAGGCGGCCTTGGAGGCGGAGTACGGGCTGTTGGGCTGGTAGGCGGTGGTTTCGCTGAAGGCCGCATCGTTCGGGCCCAGCGACCCGTAGACCTCGTCGGTCGAGACATGCAGGAACCGAAAGGCTTCCCGCTCGGCGGGAGTGCACTCACCCCAGTAGGCGCGGGTGGCTTCGAGCAGCGCGAAGCTGCCTTCGATGTTGGTGCGCACGAATTCGCCAGGACCCATGATCGAGCGGTCGACGTGGCTTTCGGCGGCAAAGTGGACGATGGCGCGGGGGCGTGCCTGGCGGATCAGCGCCAGGACCGCGTCGCGTTCGCAGATGTCGATGCGCTCGAAGCGGTAGCGCGGATCACGCTCGACCGCGGCCAGGTTTTCGAGATTGCCGGCGTAGGTGAGACGATCCAGATTGAGCACCGGCTCGGCGCTCTGCGCCAGCCAGTCGAGAATGAAATTCGAGCCGATGAATCCGGCGCCGCCGGTGACGATGATCATTCAGGGGTCCGTCGGGGGAGAAACGCCTTATTATCCGCGAGCGTGGCGCCATCCGAGTGCTGCGGATCACACAAACACGATGCCCGGGCAATGACCGCACTCGAAAATCTGAAGCAGCACACGGTGGTGGTGGCCGACACCGGCGACTTCCTGTCGATGAAGGCCTACACGCCGCGCGATGCGACGACCAACCCGTCGCTGATCTTGAAGGCGGTGGGCAAGCCGCAGTACCGCGAACTGCTGGAGCAGACGGTGGCGGCGCACCGCGCCGAGCCGCTGGCTGCCATCGGCGACCGGCTGATCGTGCGCTTCGGCTGCGAGATCCTGAAGATCATCCCGGGGCGGGTCTCCACCGAGGTCGACGCCCGGCTGTCGTTCGACATCGAGGGCACGGTCACCAAGGCGCGCCGGCTGATCGAGCTGTATCGCGAGGCCGGCATCCCCCGCGAGCGCGTCCTGATCAAGATCGCCGCCACCTGGGAGGGCATCCGGGCGGCCGAGCGGCTGGAGAACGAGGGCATCCACTGCAACCTGACCCTGCTGTTCTCATTTTCCCAGGCGGTGGCCTGCGCCGATGCGGGGGTCACCCTGGTGTCGCCCTTCGTGGGCCGCATCTACGACTGGTATCGGCGCCGCGACGGCACCGACTACCTGCCCGACGACGACCCGGGGGTGAAGTCGGTCCGGCGCATTTACGAGTACTTCAAGAAGTTCGGCTATCCCACCGAGGTCATGGGCGCGAGCTTTCGCAATGTTGGCCAGATCATCGCGCTGGCCGGCTGCGACCTGCTCACCATCAGCCCGGAACTGCTGGCCGAACTGCAGGGATCGCAGGCGCCGGTGCGCCGGCGTCTCGATCCGGCGATCGCCCAGTCGATGCCGATCGAGCGCGCCCGTTTCGACGAGAAGCATTTCCGCTTCGATCTGAATGAAGACCCGATGGCCAGCGAGAAGCTCGCCGAAGGGATCCGGCAGTTCGTCGCCGATGCGCGCAAGCTCGATGCGCTGATGAGCGAAGCGCTCGCTGCGGTGGGAGGCTGATCGGGGTCCTCGCTGCGGTGGGGGGCTGATCGGGGCCCTCGCTGCGGTGGGAGGCTGATCCGAACCCTGGCCGTGCGCGGTGCGGTTTCTGTCGCGCGCCGGGCGGCCCTGTCAGCGGCCGGTGCTGCCGAAGCCGCCGGCGCCGCGCTCGCTGGTGTCGAACGCGTCAACCACCTCGAACTGCGCCTGCACCACCGGTACCAGCACCAACTGGGCGATCCGCTCGAAGGGCTCGATGGTGAAGGCGCTGGCGCCGCGGTTCCAGCACGACACCATCAGCTGGCCCTGGTAGTCGGAGTCGATCAGCCCCACCAGGTTCCCCAGCACGATCCCGTGCTTGTGGCCGAGTCCCGAGCGCGGCAGGATCAGCGCCGCATACGACGGATCGGCGACATGGATCGCCAGTCCGGTGGGCAGCAGTTCGGTCTGGCCGGGCGTCAGGGTGAGCGGCGCGTCCAGGCAGGCCCGCAGGTCCAGACCGGCACTGCCGGGGGTGGCGTAGGCGGGCAGTCGGTCGCGCAGACGCTCGTCGAGGATTCGCAGGGCAATTTTCATCGGTCTATCCGGGCCCGCGCGGCGCGCGCGAGCCAAAGAACGGCGAACCCGCCGGCAAACACTTTCAGTCCGGTCGTCGGGTCGATCCGAAACGGCAGTTCGGCCATGTCGCTCAGCACGATCAGCGCGATGCCGCCGAGCATGGCGGCGATTGCCACGCCGCTGATCGCGCGCAAGGCTCGCAGCAGCAGGGGTTGCAGGTGTTCGCGCAGCGGGGCGGCGGCAGTACTGGCAAGCGCGGGGTTGCCGGCCGCCGCGAGCGCCGCCGCGAGAACCGGATTCAGCGCGCGCGGGGCTGATGGTGTGGCGGCGGGCGAGTGCATCGTCGCCGGCGACGCCGGGCTGGATTGCATCGAGGCCACGTGAGCGCGCCCCTGGCTGCCCGGAGCCCGCGGGCCGGGATTCACCCCGTGGCCTGGCGGCAGTCGGCTCAGGTTCTCGACATAGCGGGCGAAGTCGCCATCCGGGGGTTCGCGGGTGTCGATCATCGCGATGCGCTGGATCTTCCGGGTTCGGCCAGACGCCCGGCGATCTCCTGGACGAGCCGGGCGGCCAGTTCGGTCTTGCTGGCCCGCGGCAGCCGGTGGCTGCCCTGCGCGTCGATCAGCAGCAGTTCGTTGTCGTCCCGGCCGAAGGTTTCATGGCCGATGTTGGCCACCAGCAGGGGCACGCCCTTGCGCGCCCGCTTTTCCTGGCCGTGGCGCTCGAGGTCTTCGCTTTCGGCGGCGAATCCGACACAGTAGGGTGCGTTCGCGCGGGCGGCCACCGTGGCCAGGATGTCCGGGTTCTGGGCGAACACCAGCTGCGGGGGCTGGCCGTCGTCGGATTTTTTCAGCTTGCTGGCGCTGGCATTGGCTACGCGCCAGTCGGCCACCGCGGCCACCGAGATGAACACGTCGGCCAGCGCGTTGGCATCGGCCAGGCTGAGCATGACCGCGTCGTGCATCTGGCGCGCGGTGCGCACATCGACGCGGGCAACCCCGCGCGGGGTCGGCAGCGCGGTCGGCCCAGCGATCAGGGTGACCGTTGCACCCGCCTGGCGGCAGGCCCGCGCGATCGCGAACCCCATCTTGCCCGAGGACAGGTTGGTGATGCCGCGAACCGGGTCGATCGGCTCGAAGGTGGGGCCGGCGGTGATCAGCACCTGGCGTCCGGCCAGCCGCTGCGCGGTGAAATGGGCCGCGATGTCCTCGGCGAGTTCGGCCGGCTCGAGCATCCGGCCCATGCCGGTTTCGCCGCAGGCCTGATCACCGCTGCCGGGTCCGAGCACTCGCACGCCGTCGGCCTGAAGTTGAGCGATGTTGCGGCGGGTGGGCGCCTGGGCCCACATCTCGCGGTTCATCGCGGGCGCCACCAGCAGCGGGCAGTTGCGCGCCAGGCACAGGGTGGACAGCAGGTCGTCGGCCAGGCCGTGGGCCAGTTTGGCCAGGAAGTCGGCGGACGCCGGGACGATCAGGATCGCATCGGCGCGGCGGGTGAGCTCGATGTGCGCCATGTTGTTGTCGATGCGCGGATCCCACTGGTCGGTGAAGACCGGCTGGCCCGTCAGGGCCTGGAACGTGGGCGGGCCGATGAAGCGGGTGGCCGCCTCGGTCATCACGACCTGGACGGTGGCACCGCGCCGCTGCAGTTCACGGGCGAGTTCGGCTGCCTTGTAGGCGGCCACGCCGCCGGTGATGCCCAGCAGCAGGTGACGGTTGGCGAGTTCCATGCCGGCTGTATAGCACAGGCTTGGCGAGCCCGGGCCGGCGCCTAACGGGCGCGGCGCACCCGCCGCAGTTCGTCCAGGATGAGCAGCACCGCCCCCAGGGTGATGGCGCTGTCGGCCACATTGAACGCAGGCCAGAAGAAGGTCTTCCAGTACACCAGCAGGAAGTCGACGACCTGGCCATGCCAGATCCGATCGATGATGTTGCCGATCGCGCCCCCCAGGATCAGCGCCAGACCGGTGGCGAAGAGCCGCTGCGAGCCGTGCTGCCACAGCAGGTACAGGATGAATCCGGCCGCCGCGACACCGATGCCGATGAAAAACCAGCGCTGCCAGCCGCCGGCCGATGCCAGAAAGCTGAAGGCGGCGCCGCGGTTGTAGAGCAGGGTGAGGTCGAAGAATTCCGGGATGACCGCGAGCCGTTCCCCGAGCGAGAAGCGGCGCACGACCAGCACCTTGGTGAGCTGGTCGGCCAGGATCACCACCAGCGACAGCAGCAGCCAGGGGGTCATCGAGCGAGAGGTGGATCGGGATCGGGCCAAGCGTTTTCCTCGGTGATGGTTGCGCCGGGTTCGCCTCAGGCGAAGCGTCGGGTCTCCCCCGCGCCGAACAGGTTGCTGGTGCAGCGCCCGCACAGCGTGGGATGGGCGGGGTCGTGACCGACATCGTCGCGCAGATGCCAGCAGCGCTCGCACTTGGCGTGCGGGCTGGGCCGCACGCGCACCGCGGTGGCGCCTTCGCCGACCGGCGCGAGCGTTGCACGCGAGGTGATCAGCACGAACTTCAGGTCGTCGCCCAGGGTGTCCAGCAGCGCGTGATCCTCGGCATCGACCTGCAGTTCGATCTCGGCCTGCAGCGACGATCCGATGATGCCGCCGGCACGTTGCGCCTCGATGTCCTTGAGCACCAGCCCGCGCAGTTCGCGGATCCGCGTCCACCGGGGCAGCAGCGTGTGGGCGTCGGCCGGTTGCGGATACACAGGAAAGGTCTGGGTGAAGATGGTCTCGCCCTGCTCGCGGTGCAGTTGCGGGGCCAGCAGCGGCCAGGCTTCCTCGGCGGTGAACGACAGGATCGGTGCCATCAGGCGCACCAGCCCGTGGGTGATGTGATGCAGCGCGGTCTGGGCCGATCGGCGCGCCCGGCTGTCGGCCGCGGTGGTGTAGAGCCGGTCCTTGAGGATGTCGAGGTAGAAGGCGCCGAGGTCTTCGGAGCAGAAGGTCTGCAGCTTCGAGACCACCGGGTGGAATTCGAATTTCGCGAGGTCTTCCTCGATCGCGGCCTGCCACTGCGCGGCCAGCACCAGCGCATAGCGATCGATTTCCAGCATCTCGTCGACCGGCACCGCGTGGTGCTGGGGGTCGAAGTCGGCGAGATTGGCCAGCAGGAAGCGCAGCGTGTTGCGGATGCGTCGGTAGCCCTCGACGACCCGTTTGAGGATCTCGTCGGACAGCGACAGTTCGCCGGAATAGTCGGTGGCGGCCACCCAGAGACGCAGGATCTCGGCACCCAGGGTGTCGGACACCTTCTGCGGTGCGATCACATTGCCCACCGACTTGCTCATCTTGCGGCCTTCGCCGTCGACGACGAAGCCGTGAGTGAGCAGCGACCGGTAGGGCGCGCGGCCGTCGGTCATCGAGGCGGTCAGCAGCGACGAGTGGAACCAGCCGCGGTGCTGGTCGCTGCCCTCGAGGTACATGTCGGCGGGGAAGTGCGACTGCTCGCGATGCGAGCCGCGCAGCACCGTGGCGTGGGTGGACCCGGAGTCGAACCAGACGTCGAGGGTGTCGCGGTTCTTCTGGTAGTGCTCGGCGTCATCGCCCAGCAGCTCGCGCGGATCCAGGCGCTGCCAGGCTTCGATGCCCTCGGCCTCGATGCGGCGCGCCACTTCCTCGATGAGCTCGTCGGTACGCGGGTGCAGGGCGCCGGTTTCCCGGTGGGTAAAGAAGGCCATCGGCACGCCCCACTGCCGCTGGCGCGAGAGCGTCCAGTCGGGGCGGTTGGCGATCATGCCGTGCAGCCGGGCCTTGCCCCAGGCCGGATAGAAGGCGGTGGCCTCGACCGCCTTGAGCGCGGTCTCGCGCAGGGTCGGGCCGCCGTCGGCGGGCGCCACGTCCATGCCGGCGAACCACTGGCTGGAGGCGCGATAGATGATCGGCGTCTTGTGGCGCCAGCAGTGCATGTAGCTGTGCACGTATTTTTTCGCCGAGAACAGGTTTCCCTGTTCGCGGATGTGCTCGACGATCGCCGGGTTGGCTTTCCAGATGAACTGGCCGCCGAACAGCGGCAGCGAGGCCGCATACGTGCCGTCGCCCAGCACCGGCTGCAGCACATCGGTATCGGCCATGCCATAGCGCTTGCACGACAGGAAGTCCTCGACGCCGTAGGCCGGCGATGAGTGGACCAGACCGGTGCCGGTGTCGATGGTGACGTATTCACCCAGATAGACCGGCGAGGAACGGTCGGCAAACGGGTGCTGAAAGCGGATCCGGTCCAGTGCGCTGCCCTTGCAGCTGGCCAGCACCTGACCGGTGAGCTGCCAGTCGGCCAGGCAGGCGGCCACCCGGTCGGTGGCCAGTATCAGCAGCGCCGGGGCGCCGAGCCACTCGGTGGCCACCAGCGAATAGTCGATGTCCGGGTGCAGGTTCAGCGCCTGGTTGGCCGGCAGCGTCCAGGGGGTGGTGGTCCAGATGACCGCGAAGCCGCGCGCGAGGGGCAGCTGCGCCAGCCCGAAGGCCGTGGCCAGGCGCGCGGACTCCTCGGCCAGGAACGGGAAACCGACATCGACCGCGACATCGGTCTTGTCGGCGTATTCGACTTCGGCTTCGGCCAGCGCCGAGCCGCAGTCAAAGCACCAGTTCACCGGCTTGAGCCCGCGAAAGACGTAACCGGCCTTGAGCAGACGTCCGAGCAGCCGCAGTTCATCGGCCTCGTTGCCGGGGGCCATCGTCAGATAGGGGTTGTCCCATTCGCCGAGCACGCCCAGGCGGATGAAGTCTTTTTTCTGGCGGGCGATCTGCTCGGTCGCGTAGGCGCGCGAGCGGGCCTGGACCAGCTCGGGTGGCTGCTGCTTGCCGAACTTCTTCTCGATCTGGATCTCGATCGGCATGCCGTGGCAGTCCCAGCCCGGCACGTAGCGGGCGTCGAAACCGGCCATCTGCCGGCTCTTCACCACCATGTCCTTGAGGATCTTGTTGACCGCGTGCCCGATGTGCAGGTCGCCGTTGGCATAGGGCGGGCCGTCGTGCAGCACCCACAGCGGCCGCCCGACCGAGGCCTGGCGGATGCGCTGGTAGGTGCCCTTGTCCTGCCACTGCTGGGTCCAGCCCGGCTCGCGGCGCGCCAGATCGCCGCGCATCGGGAAGGGCGTGTCCGGCAGGTTCAGGGTGTCGCGATAGGACTGGGTGGCTGGCTTCGCCGGTTCGTCGGCCATGGTGTTTCCTGGGTCAGATTCCGAAGTGGTCGCGTGCCGCGCGCGCGTCCAGTTGGATCTGCTCGACGAGCAGATCCAGGTTGTCGTAGTGGCGTTCTTCGCGCAGCCGCTCCAGGAACTCCACCCGCACCAGCGAACCGTAGACGCTGGCGTTGAAGTCGAACACATGGACCTCGAGCAGCAGCTTGCCCTGGCTCTCGACCGCCGGGCGCGTGCCCAGGCTGGCCACCGCCGGCAGCGGCCGCTCGCCCAGGCCGTGGACTTGGACGATGAAGATGCCCGAGACGGCCGGGTTGTCGAAGGGCACCCGGATGTTGAGGGTGGGAAAGCCCAGGGTGCGCCCGAGCTTGCGCCCGTGGATGACGTGGCCCGAGATGAAGTAGGGGCGTCCGAGCAGCGCGCGGGCCTGCGCCAGATCGCCCGCCGCCAGCGCCCGGCGCACCGCCGAGCTCGAGTACCGTTCGCCCTCGTGGGCCACCGTGGTCATGCGTTCCAGCGTGAATGCATGATTCGCCGCGTGGGCGCTCAGCATGTCGAAGTCGCCGCGGCGCCGGGCCCCGAAGCGGAAATCATCGCCGATCAGCAGGTAGCGGGCCTGCAGGCCCTCCTGAAGCACGCCGGCAATGAAGTCCTCGGCCGTCATGGCCGCCAGCGAGGCGTTGAAGTGGGCGATGCAGACGTGGTCGATGCCGCAGTCGGCGAGCGCGTCGAGCTTGTCGCGCTCGGTCAGGATGCGCATCGGGACCGTGGGGGCGGCCGCGTCTTTCGTCGCCGACGGGCTGGCGCTCGCGTGCGATTGGGCGAAGTACTCGCGCGGATGAGGCTCGAAGGTCAGCACGCAGGCCGGCAGGTCGCGTTCACGGGCGTTGGCCACCAGGCGGGCGAGGACGGCCTGATGACCCAGGTGGACGCCATCGAAGTTGCCGATGGTGAGCGCGCAGGGCCGGCGTTCATCGGCGGGGGGAAGGCGGCGAAAGACTTTCATGCAGGAATCGGGGCGGGCGTCGAGTGGGTAAAACTTTGAATTATAAGGCTTTCCGGCCAGGCGAGGGGGCGGGCCGGTGCTAACATCGCGCCCATGCAAATGCCCCCTATGGATCCAGCCGGCCGCACGCCCGTCCAGCGGCTCGCCATTCTGATCTCCGGCCGCGGTTCGAACATGCAGGCCATCGCTGAGGCGGCCCGCACCGAGCACTGGCCGGCCGTCATTGTCGCGGTGATCGCCCATCGCGACGACATCGCCGGCATCCAGGCGGCTCGCGGCCTGGGCCTGCCGGTCCGAATCCTGCCCCTGTCCCCGGATCTGACGCGCGCCGACCACGATCGGGCGCTCGCCGGCTGCCTGGATGAACTCGCCTGCGACTGGATCATTCTGGCCGGCTACCTGCGCATCCTGTCGACGGACTTCGTGCAGCGCTTTGCCGGGCGTCTCGTCAATATCCATCCGTCGCTGCTGCCGGCCTTCGCCGGGCTGCGAACCCACCGGCAGGCGCTGGCCGCGGGGGTGAAGGTGCATGGCGCGACGGTGCATCTGGTCACCGAGGCCCTCGACAGCGGTCCGATCCTGGCGCAGGCGGTGGTGCCGGTGCTGCCGGACGATGACGAGGAGCGGCTGGCCAAGCGGGTGCTGCGCGCCGAGCACCGCCTGTATCCGGTGGTTCTGCGCGGGCTCCTCGAAGGACGCATCGCGATCGACGGCTGCCGCTCGCACTGGCGCGATGCCCCGGCGGACCATGACCCGCTGCTGATGCTGATGCCGGAGGCGGCATGAAGGCGGGCAAGCCGGGCGGCGGCGGGCCGCCGAAGTCGGGCAGCCGAGCGTCGGCGACGTCGCGCGGGCGCGGGCCGGGGGGCAAGCGCGACAGTGCGGGCAAGCGCGACAGGGACAGTGCGGGCAAGCGCGCCGGCGATTCCCGCGCGCGCGGCGACGAGGCACGTCCGCGCGAGCGGGCCACGGGATCGCGCGAAGCCGCCGCGCTCACCGCTTTGCTGCGTTTCACCGAACCGGCCGATGTGGCGCTGCGGCGTTTCTTCGCCGAGCATCCCGAGATGGGCCGCGCCGACCGGGGCCGGGTGGCCGAGCGTCTGTACGACATCCTGCGCCATCGCCGGCTGTATGCGCACCTGGCGCAAAGCGGGCAGGGCCCGCTGGCCGAGCGCTTGCTGGCGGTGCATGACGCCCGCGAGCGGATCGACACCGACGGGCTGCTGCCCGAGATCCGGCTCAGCCTGCCGGACTGGCTGGCCAGCCGCCTGGCGGCGCAATTGTCGCCCGAGGACTTCGAGTCGCTGGGCCGCTCGCTGCTCGAACCCGCCCCGCTCGATCTGCGGGTCAACCTGATCCGGACCGATCTGGCGGCGGCGCGCCAGTCGCTGGCCGGGGAGGGCATCGCCGCCGAACCGCTGACGCTGGCCCAGCTGGCGCTGCGGGTCCAGGGCAAGCCGGCGCTGGAACGAACCCAGGCTTTCCTGCGCGGCGATGTCGAGGTCCAGGACGCCGGCAGCCAACTGCTCGCGCATCTGGCGGCGCCCCGGCGCGGCCAGACGGTGGTCGATTTCTGCGCCGGTGCCGGCGGCAAGACGCTGGCGCTGGCGGCCCTGATGCGCGGGTCCGGCCAGGTGTTTGCCTGCGACATCTCGGCCGCGCGCCTGACCCGCCTGCGACCCCGGCTGGCGCGCTCCGGGGCCAGCAATGTCCAGCCCTTCGGCATCGACAACGAACACGACCTCAAACTCGAGCGACTGGCCGGGCGCGCCGATGTGGTGCTGGTCGATTCGCCCTGCAGCGGCACCGGCACACTGCGCCGCAATCCCGACCTGAAGTGGCGCTTCGATCCCGCCAGCCTGGCCGCGCTGGCCGCGACCCAGCGGTCGATCCTGGCGGCCGCGGCCCGACTGGTGCGCCCCGGCGGCGCGCTGGTGTATGCCACCTGCAGCCTGCTCGACGAAGAAAACGATGCGGTGCGGCGCGACTTCGAGCGCGATTTTCCCGACTGGCGGGTCGATCCGGCGGCCGCGGTGCTGGCGCGCCAGGGCATCGATCTGGCGCCGCTGGTCGACCCCGAGGCGCTGGTGCTGCGCACCGATCTGCACGGCACCGATTCCTTTTATGCAGTGCGCTGGCTGCGGCCGGCCTGATCCCGCCGGATGCGGTAACAAGGAACGGGTTTGAAGACCGATACCCTGCTGAATTCGACGCTGCGCGATCTGTGGGCCGACCTGCAGCAGCCCGACATCATCTGGCAGCTCGCCACGGTGGCGTTTTGTCTGGCGGCGGCGTGGCTGCTCGAGCGCTGGGCGATCGCGCGCTGGCAGTCGCCGCCGGCCGGATCGGATGCCGGCTCGCCCGCGCCTGCCCGCCGCACCGGACTGCTGTCGGCCCAGGGGGCCCGGGCAGCACTGGGCCGGGTGGTGTTTCCCGCCTTCGCCGCGGTCCTGGTGATGCTCGCCCGGCCGCTGCTGGCCATCTGGCACCACACCAACCTGCTGCAGGTCACGCTGGTGCTGCTGGCCGCCCTGGCGGTGGTGCGCGGCATCGTCCATGTGATCTCGAAGATCGCCCGCACGCCCTCGGTCACCGCCTTCGAGCGTTTGCTGGTGACACTGGTGTGGGTGGCGGTGGCCCTGTACATCACCGGCTACGGCAGCGATGTGATCGCGCTGGCCGAATCGGTGCTGATTCCGGTGGGCAAGCAGCAGGTCTCGCTGTGGACCATCGTCTCGGCGAGCTTCTGGGTGATGGCCACCTTGCTGGCCGCGCTGTGGCTGGGCGGCGTGCTCGAGGCCCGCCTGCTCGCCGTCGATGCGGGCGACATGAGCGTGCGGGTGGTACTGGGACGCATCCTGCGCGCGGTACTGCTGCTGATGGCGGTGCTGATCGGGCTGTCGCTGGTCGGGCTGGACATCACCGCGCTGTCGGTGTTCGGCGGCGCCCTGGGGGTCGGGATCGGCCTGGGTCTGCAGCGCATCGCCAGCAGTTACATCAGCGGTTTCGTGGTGTTGCTCGAGCGCCGGGTGCGGCTGGGCGAGTTCATCACCATCGACAAGTACCATGGGCAGGTGACCGAGATCCGGACCCGCTTCACCGTGGTCCGCTCGGCCGAGGGCTGGGAATCGATCGTGCCCAACGAGATGCTGATGGCCAACCCGGTCCAGAACTTCTCGATGCAGGCGGCGTCCCGGCTGAAAACCGCGGTCACCGTCGCCTATGGCACCGATCTCGATGTTCTGCTGCCGAGGCTGGCCGCGATCGCCGGCGCGCATCCCAAGGTGCTGGCCGACCCGCCCCCGGCCGCCTTTCTGCAGGCGTTCGGCAGCGACGGCCTGGAGCTCGAGATCGGGTTCACCCTCTCGCTGGCCGATCCGACAGTCGGCCGGCAGGCCGTCCGCTCCGACGTCAATCGGGCGATTCTGGCGGCCCTGCGTTCCGAGGGGATTGAAATTCCCTTCCCGCAACGCGAAATACGAATACTGAACCCGGCGCCTGCGGAGTACACTTCGCCCCATTCATGACCGGGCAACTGGGAGACCTTATTTTGTTTGATGCTGTTCTTTCGTTTCTGGATACCGGACTTCTCGACTTCAGCGGCTGGCAGGTAGCGCTCTACACGCTGGGCGCCACGCACCTGACGATCGCCGCGGTCACCATCTACCTGCATCGTTGCCAGGCCCACCGGGCCCTGGACCTGCACCCGATCGTCTCGCACGTCTTCCGGTTCTGGTTGTGGATGTCCACCGGCATGGTCACCCGCGAGTGGGCGGCGGTTCACCGCAAGCACCACGCCCGCTGCGAGACGCCCGACGATCCGCACAGCCCGCAGACCCGCGGCATCAAGAAGGTGCTGCTGGAAGGCGCTGAGCTCTACCGGACCGAGGCCCGCAACGGTGAGACGGTCGAGAAGTTTGGTCATGGCTGCCCCGACGACTGGGTCGAGCGGCACTTTTACACCGGGCGATCGACCCTGGGCATCTACCTGACCCTCATCATGAACGTGATGCTGTTCGGGGTGATCGGCATCACCGTGTTCGCCATCCAGATGATCTGGATTCCGCTCACCGCCGCTGGCGTCATCAACGGCATCGGCCACTTCTGGGGCTACCGCAACTGGGATTCCCCGGATGCCAGCCGCAATGTTTCCCCGATCGGCATCCTCATCGGCGGCGAAGAGCTCCACAACAACCACCATGCGTTCGCCAGCTCCGCCAAGCTGTCCTCGAAGTGGTATGAGTTCGACATCGGCTGGATGTACATCCGGATCCTGAGCATGCTCGGGCTGGCCACGGTTCGCCGGATGGCGCCCAAGCCCAAGTTCGCGGCTGCCCGGCCGGTTGCCGACTTCGACACGTTGCAGGCGGTCATTGCCCATCGCTACGACATGATGGCGGCGTTTGCCGACTCGCTGCGCAATGCCTGCGTGCAGGACGCCCGTCGGCTCCGCCAGGCCAGTGAGGCCGAAGGCGCCAAGCTGGCCGCCGCGCGGCACTGGCTGGTGGTCGATGCCGGCAAGTGGACCGCCGACCAGAAGGCGCGAGTGGGCGAGGTCTTCGCTGCCAGTGACAGCGTGCGCAAGCTGGTCGAGATGCGCCAGGAACTGGCCGCGATCTGGGAGCGCTCCACGCTGAGCCGGGAACAGCTGCTGGCACAGTTGCAGCAGTGGCTTGCCCGGGCGGAGGCCAGTGGCCTGCGGCCGCTGCAGGATCTGGCGCTGCGCGTGCGCAGTTACGCCGCCTGAGCCGGGGCCCGCTGCCCCACCCGGGCTTTGTCCGCGGGTGGCGCGGCGCCCGGTTCCCGACCGCTCCTGGTCCCCGATCACTTCCTGATTCCGACCAAATAAAAAGCCCCGCATCGAGCGGGGCTTTTTTTATGGCAGTTCCTCGAGGGAACTGCCGGCGGACGGTGCTTGCGTCCGGCTTGATTACTTGATCTTCGTTTCCTTGTAGGCCACGTGCTTGCGCGCCACGGGATCGAACTTCTTGATCTCCATTTTTTCAGGCTTGGTGCGCTTGTTCTTGGTCGTGGTGTAGAAGTGGCCGGTACCGGCCGTGGACTCGAGCTTGATCTTGTCACGCATGGCGGGAATGCTCCTGGATGGTGTCCTGAGGGACGCCTTTAGACGGCCTGGCCGCGGGCACGAAGGTCGGCGAGGATCACGTCGATGCCCTTCTTGTCGATCAGACGAAGCGCGGCGTTGGTCAGGCGCAGACGCACCCAGCGGTTCTCGCCTTCGACCCAGAAGCGACGCGACTGCAGATTCGGCAGAAAGCGGCGCTTGGTCTTGTTGTTGGCGTGGGAGACATTGTTGCCAACCATCGGCGCCTTACCGGTCACCTGGCATACGCGGGCCATGATTCACTCCTTGGGAATGCCCGCAACCGCCTGTCAGCCGGGCGGGCGAGACTGCTGCCCCCGGTGTTGTGCACCGTCGGCAAGCGATATTGTTTGCAAAGCCCTAGATTGTGCGCTGTCCGGTCTGCTTTGTCCAGCAGGCACGCGCGAGAAGACTTCTCAGGCGCGATTCAGAGCCAGCCGCGCTCGGCGAAGGAAACGCACTGGTTGCCGGCAACGATGAGGTGATCGAGCACCGCGATGTCGAGCTGGCCCAGCGCCGCGCGCAATGCGTCGGTGAGCAGCCGGTCGGCGGTGCTCGGTTCGGCCACGCCGGAGGGGTGATTGTGCGCCAGGATCACCGCGGCGGCATTGAGCTGCAGCGCCTGGCGGGCGACCTCGCGCGGGTAGACGGCGGTCTGGGTCAGGGTGCCGCGGAACAGCTCGCGCGCAGCGATGACCCGGTGCTGGCTGTCGACGAACACCACGGAAAAGCACTCCGCGGGACGATCGCGCAGCCACAGCACGAGGAAGCGCCGAACCGCGGCAGGCGAGGTCAGCACGTCGCGCTCGGTGAGTTCCTCGAGCGCGGCGCGGCGCATCAGCTCGGCCATGGCGCGCAGCCGCTGCCAGCGTGCCGGTGCGACGCCCAGCGGCGCCTCCGGACCGATCAGCCGGCGCAGACCGCCGCACGCCGCCAGCTCGCGTCCGGCCCGGCCCAGGGCGGCCGGACCCTGGCGGCCGTCCAGGGCGATGGCCAGCAGCTGCTGGCTCGAGGTCGAGGGCAGCCCGTCGCTGCCGATCGCCGGCTCGGTTCGCGGCGGCCGCCTTGCCGGCGCCGCGGGCATGCCGGCGGACCTGCCGCCGGCTGACTTACAATCCGTGTCACTCATGGATGCCACTTCCCCCCTTGTTGGTTGCGACTCGCACCTGACCCTCCACTACCGGATCAGTCTGGCCGATGGCGCAGGCGATGTCGTTAGTACTTTCGGCGGACCGCCGGCGACCTTGCAGATGGGGTTCGGCCAATTGGCTGAACCGCTGGAGCGTTGTCTGCTCGGTCTGGCGCAGGGCGCGAGCGCGCGCTTCGAGCTCGCGCCCGATCAGGCCTACGGCGACCGCAACCCGTCGCTGCTGCAGCGCGTCTCGCGGTCGGTCCTGGCCACCCATGCCGAAGCCGGCACCGTCTGGGAGCCCGGCGATCTGGTCGAGTTCCCCGCGCCCGGCGGCGGTCGCTATGCCGGCGTTCTCAAGGAAATCGACGAGAACTCGGCGCTGTTTGATTTCAACCACCCCCTGGCCGGCCATCGGGTCTGTCTCGAGGTGTCGATCATCGCGGTGCTCTGACGCGCCGCCTGTCTGGATGTCCGGAGCCCCCGCCATGCAAGCCCTGCTCGCCCAACCCCGTGGTTTTTGCGCCGGTGTCGACCGGGCGATCGAGATCGTCGAGAGAGCGCTGCAGATGCAGGGCGCGCCCATCTACGTGCGCCACGAGATCGTCCACAATGACCATGTGGTGGCCGACCTGCGCCGCAAGGGCGCGGTGTTCGTCGAACGCCTCGAGGATGTGCCCGAGGGCGCGACCGTCATCTTCTCGGCCCACGGCGTGTCGCGCGAGGTGCGCGACGAGGCGCAGGGCCGCGGCCTTAAGGTGTTCGACGCCACCTGCCCGCTGGTCACCAAGGTGCATGTCGAAGTCACACGGATGCGTCGTGAGGGCCGCGAGGTGGTGATGATCGGTCACGCCGGCCATCCCGAAGTGGAAGGCACGATGGGGCAGGCCGACGGCGGCATCCACTTGGTCGAATCGGTGGCCGATGTCGCGCGGCTGGTGGTCTCCGATCCGCAGCGTGTGGCCTATGTCACCCAGACCACGCTGTCGATCGACGACTGCCGCGAGATCATCGACGCCCTGCGCCACCGCTATCCCGAGGTGGCCGAGCCCAAGAAGCAGGACATCTGCTACGCGACCCAGAACCGCCAGGACGCGGTCAAGTTCATGGCGCCGCAGTGCGATCTGGTGCTGGTGATCGGATCGCCGTCGAGTTCGAACAGCAACCGCCTGCGCGAGGTGGCGCAGAAGATGGGTTGTGAGGCGTATCTGATCGGGTCGGCCGCCGAGCTCGATCCGGCCTGGCTGCAGGGACGCCAGCGGGTGGGCATCACCGCCGGCGCCTCGGCCCCCGAGGTGCTGGTGACCGAGTTGCTGGCGCGTCTGCGCGAACTCGGCGTCGTGGCGGTCCGTCAGTTGCCCGGCGTGCAGGAAGACACCGCCTTCCCGTTGCCCCGGGGCCTCTCGCGCAACGCTGGCTGAGCCCTCAAGGCGGCGGATCGCCGCCTGTCCGGCATGACCGGCGTTCGTCGGTCAATGATCGCTCGCCTGCGGGAGGCTGCCTAGACTCCGGTTCAAAGGAGTCTTGCAATGAACGCCAGAGGATTCACGCTTATCGAGCTTATGGTGGTCGTCGCCATCGTCGGGATTCTCTCGGCCGTCGCGATTCCTTCCTATCGCGATTACACGCTGCGCTCGCAACTGATCGAGGCCACCGGTGCGCTGAGCGACATGCGCATCCGCATGGAGCAGTTCTACGCCGACAACCGGACCTATGGCGCGGCTGCCTGCGGAGTGGCCATGCCCGCCAACCTCGAGCGCTTCACGCTGGCGTGCGCGCCCGGCGGCGGCGGTCAGGCCTACACGATCACCGCCACCGGCACCGGGCAGGTCGCCGGGTTCGTGTATCAGATCGACCAGGCCAACACCCGGACCACCGTCTCCTTCGGCGCCTCCTGGGGTTCGGTTCCGGCCAGCGGCGCCACCCGCTGGCTGATCAAGAAGGCCTGATCCGGTGCCTGCTCCAGCGTCAAGGCGTCGAGCCGCGGGTTTCTCACTGGTCGAACTGGTGATCACGATGCTCGTCGCCGCCATCCTGATGAAGGTGGCGGCGCCCTCGTTCGGCAACTGGATCGGCAATCAGCGCATCCGCAGCACCGCCGAGGCGGTGCTCTACGGACTGAACACCGCCCGCACCGAAGCCCTGCGTCGCAACGCGCGCGTGCTGTTCTCGATGGCGGGCGCCAACGGCGGCCAGAGCGCCTGGAGCGTCTGTCAAGTGGTGGCGGCCGGCGTCGTCTGCGACGCTGCGGTCCCGGTGATCCAGGCGCGCGACGGCGGCGAGGAGTCGGGCAATGCCCGGATCGGCGCGAGCACCGACCTTACCCTGGTCGCCGCGGGCGCCTTCGGCACTGCGATCGGCGCCGGCGCGGGTGTGCCGGTGGCGGTGATGTTCGATGGCCGCGGCCGGGTCATGGCAGCCGATGGCTGGGCCAACACCGTGCGCATCGATGTGCGCGACACCGGGCTGGCCGCCGCCGACGAGCGCCGGATGGTGGTGGTGATCAACGCCAGCGGCAGCGCGCGCATGTGCGATCCGCTGGCCGTCGTCGGCAATCCGCGAGCCTGTTGAGGAGATGGTCGGTGCATGAGAGGGCAGTGTCGATGAAGCACGAAGCGCGCGCGCGCCGTTCCGTGCGCGGCCGGCCGGCGCGCTCGGGACAAAAGGGCGTGATGATGGTCGAGGCGCTGGTGGCGATCCTCATCTTCTCGCTGGGTATCCTCGGTGTCGTCGGGATGCAGGCGCGCTCGGTCCAGATGATGACCGAGGCGGTTTTCCGGGCGCAGGCCGCGCAGCATGCGTCGGCCCTGATCGCGGACATGTGGATGACCAATCCGGCGCAGCGTGCCAACCTGTACGCCAGCGCCGGGAGCAATCCGCTGCGCTACAACCAGTGGAAGGCGGTGATCGAGTCGGGTGCGAAGGCGATGCCCGGGGCGACGGCCAATCCGCCCGTGGTGGCGGTGGACACCCAGCAGGTGGCCTATTCGACGGCCGGCGCCGGCAATCAGACGGTCTCGCAAGTCACCGTCACCGTGTTCTGGCAGCCGCCGGGTGTGGCGACCCCCAGTTCCTACACCACCACCGCGATGATCATGGAGCCGCAGTCATGAGGCGGGGCCATCGCCAGTCGGGCTTTTCGCTGCTGGAGCTGATGGTGGCGACGGTGATCGGGCTGGTCGCGTCGCTGGCGGTCTTCCAGACGGTGTCGGTCAGCGAGGAGCGCCGGCGCAGCACCGCCAGTGGCAGCGAGGGTCTGCAGGACGGTGTGTTCGGTCTGGCGTCGCTGGAGCGCGCGGTGATGAACGCCGGCTACAACCTGATGGTGATCAGCGACACCGCCTATACCTCGCCGGTTCGGCTGGTGACGCCGGGCGTCGGTTACATACTGTCGGGCACCAATCCGCCGCGTCCGGAATTCAATGTCGGGTGCTCGTTCACGGTGGCGGGCAACACCTACCGTGCCGCGGGCGTGGTCGCGACCGACGGCGGCGGCGCGCTGGCCAGCGACACGCTGATCCTGTTTTCGGGCAGCAGTTCCCTGGTTCCGCTGCCGGCGGTGGCCGAGACCGGCGCGCTGGCGATGGGGTCGAACACCGTCCGGCTGCGCTCGACCTATGGCTTCACCGTCGGGGACTGGGTGCTGGTCTATGAGCAGAACGGGGCGGTCAATGCGGGCACCACCCGGCCCAGCGCCTGCACGCTCGCCCAGGTGCAGGCCCTGCCGAACGCGCCGGCGATCAGCCCGGCCGACATCACCCTCAGCGTCCCGACGGCGGCGATGTACGTCGAGCCGGTGGTGATCAACCTCGGGCGCACGCCGGCGCTGGAGGAGTACCGGGTCGATGCGAACGCGCGACTGCAGGTGCGCAACCTGATCACCGGCGCACCCGCTCAGGTGGTCGCCGACAACGTGCTCTCCCTGCAGGTGCAGTTGGGCATCGATGTCGGCAACGACGATGTGATCGATGAATGGATCAATCCGCCGGCGGCCGCGGCGACCTGGCTCAATCCGCCCAACCCGCTGCCGGCCAACCAGATCACCGCGTTGCCGGTCGCGGCGGCCCCGCGCGGGCTCCATCAGATCAAGGCGGTTCGTCTGGGTCTGCTGATGCGAAGCCCGCAGTTCGAGCGACCCGATTCCTCGGGCAACTGCACCACCACGCCCGCCGGTCCCTACGAGACCCTGCCGGCAGTCGCCGGGGTGGCGGCCAGCGGGCTGGCGGCGATTCCCTCCAGCGGTGCCTACACGCTGGCGGGTGACCAGCGCTGCTTCCGCTACAACACCGTCAGCGCGGTGGTCGGCGTGCGCAACGCGATCATGAGCGAGATGTAGCCGCCATGAACCCTTTCGTTGATTCCCTTTCGAGAGCGATCGCAACAGACCCGAGCGCAGGCCGCAGCGGGTCTGCCGTCCGACCCGGCGCCGTCACGCGGCGAGCGCAGCGCGGCGCCTCGCTGATCGTGGCGCTCGTGGCCCTGGTGGCGATGATCTCGGCGGGCTTCGCGCTGTTTCGGTCGGTCGACAGCGCCAATCTCGCCTCGACCAACTACCAGTTCCTGCGCAGTGCCGAGCAGAACACCGACATGGCGATGAACGAGGCACTGCTGGCCTACCTGCAGTCGAGTCCGACCCCGGCGCTCAATGTGATGGACCGCAACACCAACCAGGCCGGGATCGCCTATTTCGCCATCCAGCAGCCGCAGAGCGCCGACGGCGTGCCGCAGGTGCTGCAGGCGCTGGCCGCGCCGACCTGGGGGGCCGCCGGTCCCAACGCCAGCGGCTGGCCGGGCGAGCAGATCGATGCGCAGTCGCGCCAGATGCGCCGCTATGTGATCGAGCGGATGTGCACGGCCGCCGGCGCTGCCACCGCCAACACCTGTCGTCTCTACGAGTACCAGTTCCCCCGGAACTGCCTGAACAACTGCGGCACCGGGACCTCCGAGTGGCTGCCTTTTGTCCGGATCACCGTGCGCATCGACGGCCCGAAGAATGCGACCGCGTATTCGCAGATGTTCCTGAGAGGCGATTGACCGGCCCGCCGCGCCGAGCAATCGAAGCACCGAGGTAGCTGACCATGACCGATTCGCACCCCATCGCCCGCCGGGCCGTCGCGCCGGCGCTTACTCGCCTGTTTGCATCGGCCGTCCTGGCGGCCGCGCTCGGGCTGACCGGGCTGCAGGCCGTCGCGCAGACCCTGCCGGTCATCCAGGATCAGCCGCTGTTCACCGTGTCGTCGGTCCAGCCCAATGTGATGCTGACGCTGGACAACTCCGGTTCGATGAACTGGCAGTTCGCACCGATGAGCACGGCCGCCAATCAGTCCAGGCGCTGCTTCAACAACAGCAGCTACAACCGGCTGTATTACAACCCCAGCGCGACCTATCTGCCACCGATGCAGGGCAACGGGACCCGGCTGCCTGATGCGAGTTACGCCGCGGCGTTTCTGGACGGCTTCAGAACCGGCGCCGGCACGCGCAGCCTGAGCACCGGTTTCCCGGCACTGGGCAACTATGCCGCGTATACCCAGGGCAACAGCAACATCGAACCCCGCAACAGCAACGGGCCGGCCAATCGCGGTGCCTACTACTATGCCTACACCGGCGCCAGCCCCGCAACCCCGGTCGTGGGCACCTGCTACCCCGACGCCAGCTACACGCTGGTCGACATGAACGCGGCCACCGCCGCGCAGCAGACCAATTTCGCCAACTGGTTCAGCTATTACCGGTCGCGGGTCAACGCCATGAAGACCTCGACGGGCGAGGCCTTCCGGGTTGTCGACAGCAGCTTCCGGGTCGGGCTGCACACCATCAACAATCCCAACGGCTCGGGCGCGACGGGCGCCTTCCTGCCGCTGGCGACCTTCGACGCCACGATGCGCAACACCTGGTACACGCGCTTCTACGAGATCCAGCCCAACGGCGGCACGCCGCTGGTGACGGCCCAGGAGCGCATCGGTGAGTACTACCGGGCGGGCACCAGCCCGTCGGGCGCCGCGGTGCCCGATCCGATCCAGTACAGCTGCCAGCAGAACTACCACCTGCTCACCACCGACGGTCAGTGGAACGGCACCGGCGCCACCGGCGCGCGGGCGACCACCAACTATGACCGGACGCTGCCCTCGGGCAACCCGGACCTGCTGACTGCGCTGGGGTCCGAGTTCAACACCACCTTCGCTGCCGGGGCCAACTGGCCGGCGCCCTATCGCGAGAACGCCACCACCAGTTCCGTCAACAACCTGTCGGACCTGGCCGCCTATTACTGGATGACCGACCTGCGCCCGACGATGCCCAACAATGTGTTCACTTCCTCGGTGAACCCGGCCTTCTGGCAGCACATGGTCACCTTCGGACTGGCGTTCTCCGAGCAGGGCAACATCGCCTATCCCAACGGGGTGAATGCGATCGCCGCCGGCACGGCGCAGTGGCCGGTGCCGGTGGCCGACACCGCGAGCGCGGTTGACGATCTGTGGCATTCGGCGTTGATCGGACACGGCCAGTTCTTCAGCGTCGCCTCGCCGGCCGAACTGACCGGGGCGCTGGGGCGGGCGATCACTGAAATCCAGTCGCGCGCCGGCTCCAATTCCGGTGCGGTGCTGACCGGCAGCGATTTCGCCCAGGGCTCGCCGGTGGCCTTCCGGGCCCAGTACCAGTCGGGCGAGTGGACCGGTGACCTGCAGGCGCGCAACGTCGATGCGGCCACCGGCGCGATCTCGTCGACCGCGGTCTGGCGCGCCAAGGACAAGCTCGAGGACCAGGTGCTGCCGGCTGGTCCCGGGGGCGGCTGGCTCGTCAACCGCAAGATCGTCACCCGCACCAGTTCGGGTACCGCCGGGACCGCGGTGCGCTTTCGCGAGCCGGGCGCCAGCGGCGCCGGCGGCAACATCACCGCGGCGCAGGCACTGACGCTGGATGCTGGTTTCAGCACCGATCCGACCAAGTCCAGGCAGGTGCTCGAGTACCTGCGTGGCGATCGCACCAATGAGGACACCGTCTCCACCGCGCTGATGTTTCGCCGGCGCACCGCGGTCCTCGCCGACCTGGTGAACTCCGAGCCGCGCTATGTCGCCAAGCCGGTCGAGAGCTATTCCGATGCCTATCACCCCGGGTACGCCTCGTTCCAGACGGCCAAGGCGGCCCGCACGCCCACCCTGTACGTCGGCTCCAATGGCGGCATGCTGCATGCGTTCAAGGGCACCGTGGGCGACGCTGATTCGGGCCAGGAGAAGTGGGCTTACGTGCCCAGCTTCATGTTCGGCACCGGGGTCGACGGGCTGGCGGGTCTGACCTGGCGCACCAGCGACCCGGTTCCGCTCAAGTTCGAGCATCGGTACCGGGTCGACCAGACGCCCACCGTGCGCGATGTCGATTTCGCCCGGGTCGGCGGCACCGGCGGCGGCGGGGACTGGCGCACCCTGCTGGTCTCCGGCCTGAACAAGGGCGGCAAGGGGTACTTCGCGCTCGATGTGACCAACCCGGACGCCGCCACCGAGGACGCGCTGCGCAGCAAGGTGCTCTGGGAGTTCGACGGCAGCCAGACGGGCGACACGTCGCGCGTCGGTTTCAGCTTCGGCCAGCCGCTGGTCATCTACACCAATGCCGGCTGGATGGTCGCGGTGTCCTCCGGCTACCAGAACGCCACCGGCACCGGCCACATCTGGCTGCTCGACCCGCGCGATGGGTCGGTGATCAAGCGCCTGGATGCGGGCGACAACGGCGGCGCGTCGGCCAGCAGTCCGGTCGGGCTGGCGCACATGGAAGTCTTCTTCGAATCGGATCGCGAGCAGCGGGCCCAGCAGCTCTATGCCACCGATCTGAAAGGCAATGTGTGGCGATTCGATCTGTCGGCCGCCGCGGTGGGCAGCTGGCCCAGCACCGGGACCAAGATCGCCTCGGTCGGCGCGCCGATCACCACCGCGCCGGCGATCGCGATCAATCCGCGCGACCGCTCCGAGCGCTGGGTGTTCTTCGGCACCGGCCAGATGCTCTCCACTGCCGACATGAGCGTCACCACGACCCGGACCTTCTACGCCTTCAAGGATGGTGGCTCGGCCATGCCAGGGGTGTTCACCTCGCCGCTGACCCGGGCCGATCTGCAGGCGGTGGCGCCCAGCGGTTTCGTCACGACCGGGTCGGGGGTGAAGGGCTGGTACATGGACATGTCCTCCGGTGGAGGTGGGCAGGTCATCGCGCCGCCCTACGTGTCGCGCGGGGTGGTGATGTGGACCACCACCGTGCCGACGGGGGATGCCTGCTCGCCGGGGGCCACTGGCGTGTTCTACGCCCGCGAGATCGGGGCGGCCTCCAACCGGATCATGAACGGCAGTCCGTATGTGACGGTGAATGCGCCGGTGACCAAGATCCAGGTGGCTCAGGGCACGGAGCCGTCCGGGGGCACCAGCACCCAGCGCCGCCAGCTGATGATCGCCTCGACCGCCAACTCCGACATCGTGGTGGATGTGAATCTGCGGGTGGTGCTGACGGGCGGGCGCAGCAATCTGCGACTCATCACGAACCAGTAGCGCAGGGGCCCTTCGAAAGGGCTAAAGTCGGCGGCGCGGTGGCCGATATCCCAGGGGAGACCGTTAATCCCCGAAGGATGCCCCGCGCCATGCTGCCCGAATTCGACGATCAGGCGAACCCTGCCGACATGGCCCGGATGCTCGCGGTGCAGGCCGAGATGCTGGCCCTGAATGCCGCGATCGAATCGGCGCGTGGCGGCCCGCGTGGCGCCGAACTGGCGCAGCTGGCCGGGCAGGCCCGACAGCTCGTTCAGTGCGCACTCGATGCGCTGCATCGTCACGAGCAACTGCTGCTGGCCGAAGAGGCCGCGGGCCGGGTGCTGGATGAGGGCCTGGCCGAGGGTCCGATCGATGGCGACCTCGATGACGCGCTCGAGGTGTTTGGCCAGCACCAGGCGGGACTGCTGTTTGCCGCCGCCGATCGCGCTGAACGCCAGGTGCTGCTCGCACACTGATGGATCCGGCGGCGCCGTTCGGCGCCGCTGTCTGTTTTACCCCTCGCTTCACCCCCCCTTCGGCAGCACGTATTGCACCCACGGGTCCGTTGACCCCTCGGTGGTTTTCCGTTTCGTCAAGCGTTTCGGCACGCCCGATCCGACCCATGACGGCGTTTGCTGCCGCGCGATCCAGGACTCCCCACAGGCAGTCGAGAACTCCCCTCAGCGCATCTTGTAGGGGTTTCTCGCATCGCGAGAAACGGTCGTTTTCAGTCCTTCAGTTGGTCCGTTGAGAAACCAGAAATCCCTCTAAGTTCGAGCCTTGGAACAGATCTTTACCCCTTGGCGCGATCGAGAGACGAATGAAGAAGCAACTCAACGCATGGAAGTCGCCGGAAGTCCTGATGCTGGCCGGCGCGGTCGCGGTGTGGGCCGCCTCCTGGTGGTGGCTCGGCGCCGCCGCGCTCTGGTCGGCACCGCTGCTGGGCCTGGCGGGCTGGCTGAGCTGGGCGGCGGTGCGCGGGCGCGGACACGAGGCCGGGCAGGCGCAGCGCGAGGCGGCCTACTGGACCGATCTGGTGGGCGATGTCGCCCCGGTCTGGCAGAACCATCTGGTCAGCGTCAGCGGACAGGCGTCCGAGGCCACGCAGCAGCTGCTGGGTCAGTTGCACGCGGTCATCGAGTCCCTCGGCCAGGCCGGTCTTCGTCAGGGCAGCGGGAACGACCGCGGCGTGAGCGATTCGGCCAGGCTGCTGGCGCAATGCGAGTCGGAGCTCGATCCGCTCACGCAGGTGCTCAAGCAGATCATCGAGAGCAAGGGTTCGCTGCTCGATGGCGTGAAACTGCTGGCCACCAGCACGTCCGAGCTTCGGGTGATGGCCGACGAAGTGGGCAAGATCGCCTGGCAGACCAACCTGCTTGCGCTCAACGCCGCCATCGAAGCCGCCCGCGCCGGTCAGCACGGCCGCGGTTTCGCGGTGGTGGCCGCCGAGGTGCGGGCCCTGTCGAACCGGTCCGCCGACACCGCCAAGCAGATCCTGGCCGGCATCGACCGGGTGCTCGCCATGGTGCAGTCGACGCTGCAGTCGGCCGAGCAGATCAGCATCCAGGACCGCAGCTCGGTGCAGAGCTCGGAGCAGTGCATCCAGGATGTGATGGAGAAGATTCACAGCGCGGTCGAAGGGCTGCAGCGCGAGTCCGAGGTACTGCGCACCCGGGGCTCCGAGATCCAGGGCGACATCACCTCGATGCTGGTGTCCTTCCAGTTTCAGGACCGGGTGAGCCAGGTCCTGACGGTGGTGGTCGACGACCTGAACCGGCTGGAGCAGCTGGCTCGCGCCCACACACCGGTCGAGTCGCGCCCCAGCCCCTCGCAGTGGGTCGAGCAGCTTCGCGGGACCTACACGATGACCGACGAAGACCATGCGCATGGGGGCGCCGCCGCCCCGGCCGGTTCCGCCGGTGCCGCGCCCGCCCTCACCTTCTTCTGACAGGAGACCTCCTTTGGCCAAGACCATTCTCATCGTCGACGATTCGGCGAGCTTCCGGCAGGTGGTGTCGATCACCCTGAAGTCGGCGGGCTATGACGTGATCGAAGGATCCGACGGTCAGGACGCGCTGAACAAGATCTCGGGCAAGCGGGTTCACCTGATCATCAGCGACGTCAACATGCCCGGCATGGACGGCTTCGCGTTCCTGCGGGCGATCAAGGCCAGTCCCGCGCACAAGTTCACGCCGGTGATCATGCTGACCACCGAGACCAGCGCGGCCAAGATGGCGGTGGGCAAGGAAGCCGGCGCCAAGGCCTGGATGACCAAGCCCTTCCAGCCGCCGCAGATCCTCGCCGCCGTTTCCCAGCTGGTGATGCCATGAGCGCCGATCCGGTGGTGACCGGCGAAGAGACGGGTGTCCTGCGGCTCGATGAGGAGCTGATGATCTATCAGGTCGCACAGACCTGGTCGCTGATCGATGACGCCTTCAAGCGCGAGGCGCAGGCCGGGCAGCAGTCCGATCTGCGACTGGACTGCCGTGCGCTGCGCGAGATCGACGGCGCCGGTTTCCAGCTGCTGTGGCTGGCTGCGCGTCACTTGGCGGGCTTGGGTGCCCGTCTTCGGCTGATCGGTCTGGGCGACGCACTGCGTGGGCAGCTGCAGGTCCTGGATGCGGCCGGTCTGTTCGTCCATGAATCAGCGGAGGCCGCATGAGCGCCATCAACCTGGACGCCGCCCTCGAGACCTTTTTCGAGGAAGCGGCCGACATGCTCGAGCAACTCGAGCAGAGCGTGCTCGAGCTCGAGGAAAAGCCCAAGGACATCGAGGAACTCAACGCGCTGTTTCGCTGCGCGCACACCATCAAGGGATCGGCGGGCCTGTTCGGTCTGAACGCGGTGGTGGCCTTTACCCATCACGTCGAGACGGTGCTCGATGCGTTGCGCATCGGCGAGATCGCGCTCGACCTGTCGCTGAGCTCGCTGCTGTTCGATTGTCGCGACCACATCACGCTGCTGCTGGACCATGCGCGGGCCGGCAGCCAGCCGCAGGCCGACGAGCAGGCCCGTGAGCACACGCTGGTGGCACGGTTGCTGGCGCTGGTGGAGCAGGGCGCACAGGCGGGCGCGGGCGGTGCGGTGTCGGCCGATGCCGCGGTGGCCGATGCCGCGGTTACCGACGCCGCGGTTGCCGATGACACGGCGCGGCGCCGCTGGCGGATCCAGGCCCGTTTCGGGGCGAACACGTTTCGCGACGGCTTCGATCCGCTGTCGATCATCGCTTACCTCGCGAGCCTCGGGGATCTGGTCGCGGTGCAGCCCGAGCTGGCGCCCGCGCTCGAGTTCGCCACCGTCGATCCCGAGACCTGCCATCTCGCCTTCGAGATCCTGCTCGACACCGATGCGGGTCACGCCGCGATCCTGGGCGCCTTCCAGTTCGTGATGGAAGACTGCGAACTCACCATCGAGCCGGTTGCACCGGCGGCGGGTCGCGCGATGGCCGTCACCGGCGAGCCGGGTGACCGGCTGGGCGACCTGCTGCTCGATACCGGGGTGCTCACCCTGGACGATCTGGCGCGTGCGCTCGAGTTGCAGAAGGCCGGCAAGCCCCCGCGTCCGATCGGCGAGATCCTGGTCGAGACACAGGTCGCGCCGCAGCGCGTGGTCGATGCCGCGGTGGCCCGCCAGACCCGCATCCGCGATGGCCGCAGCGAGGAGCAGCGCATGGTGCGCATCCCCGCCGAGAAGCTCGACCAGCTGATCAACCTGGTGGGCGAGCTGGTGATCGCCGGGGCGGGGGCGCACTCCCTGGCCCAGGATCACAAGGCCGCGGCGCTCGTCAAGAGCACCAAGAAGGTCAACAGCCTGGTCGAGGAGGTTCGCAACGGCGCGCTGTCGATGCGCATGGTGCAGATCGGCGAGACCTTCGGGCGGTTTCGCCGGGTGGTGCGCGATGTCTGCGGCGATCTGGGCAAGCAGGTCGACCTCGAGCTGATCGGCAGCGAGTCGGAACTGGACAAGTCGGTGGTCGACAAGATCGTCGATCCGCTGATGCACATCGTGCGCAATTCGCTGGACCACGGCATCGAGATGCCGGCGGCCCGGATCGCTGCGGGCAAGTCGCCGACCGGTCGGCTGGTGATGTCTGCCTTCCACGACTGCGGACAGGTCGTCATCCAGATCACCGATGACGGTCGCGGGCTCGATCGCGAACGGATCCTGGCCAAGGCGATCGAGCGCGGCATCGTGCAGCCGGGCGCCGCGCTGAGCGAGAAGGAGATCTTCGGCCTGGTCTTCGCCCCCGGTTTCTCGACGGCCGAGGCGGTGACGAACCTGTCGGGGCGCGGCGTGGGCATGGATGTGGTCCGGCGCAACATCGAGAGCCTGCGCGGCACCGTCAGCCTGCGCAGCGACGCCGGGCAGGGCACCACCGTCGAGATCCGCCTGCCGCTCACGCTGGCGATCATCGACGGCTTCCTGGTCCGGGTGGGCCGCAGCCACCTGGTGCTGCCGCTGGATGTGGTGGCCGAGTGCATCAACACCGATTCGCTGCGCGAGCCCTTCGAGGGTGCGAGCACCGGCTTCATGCCCTTGCGCGGCTCGGTGCTGCCGGTGGTGTTCCTGCGCAACCTGTTCAAGCTGCGCGGGCCCCAGGGCGCGCGCCAGAGCATCATCGTCGTGCGCAGCGGCGGGCGCCAGGCCGGCATCGTGGTCGACGCGCTGGCTGGCGAGTACCAGACGGTGATCAAGCCGCTGGGACGGATGTTCCGCCACCTCAAGGGCATCTCCGGTTCCACCATTCTCGGGTCGGGCGAAGTCGCCCTGATCCTCGACATTGCCGCGCTGGTCGGCCTGGCGGCGCAAGCCGACGAGCAGTCCTGCGCTGCGCTTTCCCCTTCCGTCTCTGCTCCCGTTTCTTCGTCCGTTTCTTCGTCCCTTTCTTCTTCTCTTTCCCTGTCCGCAGCCGCCTGAGGGCGCTTCCCCTTTTCCAATCGGAGTCCACCATGTCGAGTAACACCATGAGCATCCGGGGTCGCGCGGCCGTCGCAGCGGCCGTCATCATCGCTGCGTCGCTGGCACCCCACGCGCTGGGCGCGGCCGGCCCGGCAGCACTGGCACTGGTTGCAGCCGGCGCACTGATCGCCGTCGCCGCCTTCGTCTGGCTGGTCGCAGGCTTTCAGCGCAGCCTTTCGCAGGTCGCCGCGCAGGCCGGCGCGCTGGCCGCCGGCGCGCCGCAGACCGGTGCCGTCTATGAGGCCAATGATCCGCTGGGCGCGATCTCGCGCTCGCTGGCTCAGGCCGGTGAGGCGGTCACTGGGCTGCATTCGCAGCAGCTGGCGATGAGCCGTCGTCACACGGAGGGCTGGATCGACGACATGATGCCGGTGCAGTCCAACCAGGGCGTCTTCGCCAGCATCGCCGGCGGTGTGAATGAACTGGTCGCCTCGCACATCGCGGTCAAGATGAAGATCGTCGAGGTCGTCACCGCTTATGCCGAAGGCCGTCTCGATGTCCAGATGGACCGGCTGCCCGGCAAGAAGGCCCAGATCACCGAAGCCATCGACCGGGTGCAGCACCAGATCCGTCAGGCGGCCGAGGAGGCGGTGGTGAACCTGCGCGTTCGCAACGCGCTGGACAACTGCTCGACCAACGTGATGATCGCCAACAGCAGCAACGAGATCGTCTACATGAACGGCACCGTCACCGAGATGATGACGCGCAACGATGCCGAGCTGCGCAAGGTGCTGCCGCAGTTCGATTCGCGCCGGCTGATCGGCCAGAGCATCGACATCTTCCACAAGAATCCGGCCCATCAGCGCGGGATGCTGAGCGCGCTGCGCACCACGCATCGCACCCAGATCAAGGTGGGCGACCTGACCTTCGGCCTGGTGGCGTCGCCGATCGTCGATGCCAAGGGCGAGCGGATGGGCACGGTGGTCGAATGGGCCGACCGCACCGCAGAGGTCGCGGTCGAGCGCGAGGTGGCTGGCGTGGTGGAAGGCGCGGTGCAGGGCGACTTCACCCGTCGTGTGGTCGAGGAGGGCAAGCAGGGCTTCTTCGCCGCGCTGGCCCGCAACATCAACCAGCTGATGGGCACCAGCGAGGTCGGTCTGAATGAAGTGGTGCGTGTGCTGAGCGCGCTCACCCGGGGCGATCTGACCCAGCGCATCGATGGCGACTACGCCGGTACCTTCGGCCGCCTGCGTGACGATGCCAACGCCACCTGCGAGAAGCTCGCCGAGATCATCGGCGAGGTCCGCAGCGCTGCCGACGCGCTGACCGGCGCCTCCGAGCAGGTGAGCTCCACCGCCCAGTCGCTGTCGCAGGGCGCCTCCGAGCAGGCCGCCGGTGTCGAGCAGACGTCGGCGTCGGTCGAGCAGATGTCGGGCTCGATCACCCAGAACACCGAGAACGCGCTGGTCACCGACGGCATGGCCTCCAAGGCCGCCCAGGAAGCCACCCAGGGTGCGGATGCGGTGATCAAGACCGTCGAGGCGATGAAGCAGATCGGCGCCAAGATCGGCATCGTCGACGACATCGCCTACCAGACCAACCTGCTGGCGCTGAACGCGGCGATCGAAGCCGCCCGGGCGGGCGAGCACGGCAAGGGCTTCGCGGTGGTGGCGGCCGAGGTGCGCAACCTGGCCGAACGCAGCCAGGTCGCGGCGCAGGAGATCGGCCAGCTCGCCGGCTCCAGCATCACCGTGGCCGAGCGTGCCGGCAAGCTGCTCGAGGAGATGGTGCCCTCGATCCGCAAGACGTCCGAACTGGTCCAGGAGATCACCGCCAGCTCCAAGGAGCAGGCCACCGGCGTCGCCCAGATCAACACCGCGATGAGCCAGCTCAACCAGACCACGCAGCAGAACGCCTCGGCGTCCGAGGAGCTCGCAGCAACCGCCGAGGAGATGTCGGGTCAGGCCGAGCAGCTGCAGCAGCTGATGGGCTTCTTCCACCTGGATTCGGATGACAAGGCGTCGTCGGCCCGCCGTCCCGCCGAGCGCAAGGCAGCGGGCCGCGCGCCCGCCCGGCCCGCCGCTCGCCGGGCAGCGCCGGCGATGGCCGATGCCGACGAAACCCACTACTCACGCTTCTGACGCGGAGCCACACCATGCAACAGACTTCGGTTCAGCCCGCCGCCAGCGCCGGTGTCGCGGCGCAGGTCAGCCAGTACCTGACCTTCAGCCTGGGCGAGGATCTCTATGCGGTCGGCATCCTGGCGATCAAGGAGATCATCCAGTACGGCCAGCTCACCGACGTGCCGCTGATGCCGCCCTACATTCGGGGCGTCATCAACCTGCGCGGCGCGGTGGTGCCGGTCATCGACCTCAGTGCGCGATTCGGCAAGGGACCCGCGGTGGTCGGGCGCCGGACCTGCATCGTGATCATCGAGGTCGAGTCGGGCGATGAGCGTCAGGTCATCGGCCTGATGGTCGATTCGGTGTCGGCGGTGCTCAACATCCCCGCCGCCGAGGTCGAGGCGGTGCCGTCCTTCGGGGTGGGCATCCGCTCGGAGTTCATCCAGGGCATGGCGCGCCTGAAGCAGCGCTTCGTCATCATTCTCGATGTGCTGCGCACCTTCGAGATGCCCGAGCTCGAGGGCACCGACTGGGCGGCGCAGGAAGCGGCCCAGGCGGACGTCACCGACGCCGTGCCCGCGGTGCATTGACCGATCCCGACCGTTTCCCGGAATCCATCCGACCATGCTGACCGTCCATACCCTCACCATGAGCGACCAGGAGTACGCGCAGATCCGCGACCTCCTGTATCGCAAGGCCGGCATCGCGCTGGGCCCGAACAAGAAGCCCCTGGTGTGCGGTCGCCTGTTCAAGCGCGTGGATGCGCTCAAGATGCCCAGCTACGGGGCCTACTTCAGCAGCCTGCTCAATGAACAGTCGGCCGGCGAGCTCAAGACCGCGATCGACCTGCTCACCACCAACGAGACCTATTTCTATCGCGAGGCCGCGCATTTCGCGCAGTTGCAGGCGCTGGCGCGCAAGGCGGTCGAGCGGCGCGAGCCGCTGTCGATCTGGAGCGCCGCCTCCAGCAGCGGCGAGGAGATCTACACCATCGCGATGGTGCTGCAGCAGATGGCCGACACCGGCCTGCCGCTGCGCTGGGACATCCTGGGTTCGGACATCAGCAGCCGGGTGCTCGAGACGGCGGCGCGCGGCGTCTATCCGCTCGATCGCGTCCAGAAGCTGCCCGAGGACCTGCTGCGGCGCTACTGCCTGAAGGGATCGGGTCCGGCCGCCGGCTCGGTGCTGGTGGACAAGGCGCTGCGGCGCAAGGTGCGCTTCACCTCGATCAACCTGATCGAGCCGCTGCCGCCGATCGGTCCCTTCGACGTCATCTTCCTGCGCAACGTGCTGATCTATTTCGACCTGCCGACCAAGCAGAAAGTGGTGCGTTCGATCCTCTCGCGGCTGCGCCCGGGCGGCGTGCTGTTCGTGGGCATGGCCGAGAGCCTGAACGGCGTGGTGGGCGAACTGCAGGCGCTCTCGCCGGGTGCCTACACGGTGCGCAGCGAGGCGTCGCGATGACCGCCGCCGCGGCTGCGCCGCCCCGCATCAAGGTGATGATCGTCGACGATTCGGCGGTGGTGCGCGAGGTCCTGAGCGCGGTGATCGGTGCCGACCCCGGCCTGCGGGTGATCGCCACCGCGCCCGATCCGATCGCCGCCCGCCTGAAGATGAATGCCGACTGGCCCGATGTGATCGTGCTCGATGTCGAGATGCCGCGCATGGACGGCATCACCTTCCTGCGCCAGCTGATGGCCGAGCGGCCCACCCCGGTGGTGATCTGCTCGACCCTCACCGAGAAGGGAGCCAAGACCACCATGCTGGCGCTGTCGGCCGGCGCGGTCACCTTCGTCACCAAGCCCACGCTCGGGCTGCGCGACTTCCTGCAGGGCCAGGCGGCCGAGTTCAGCCGCATCGTGCGCGATGCGGCACGCGCCCGGCCGCGGCGCTCGGTGGTGCCGGCGACGGCATCGGGTGCAGGTGCGGGCGCAGGTGCGGGCGCGACGGTGAGCGCTCTCGCCGGCGGCGAGGATCGCTTCCCGCGCGCCGAGGCGATGGCGCGCACCACCGAGCAGGTGGTGGCGATCGGCACGTCCACCGGCGGCACGCAGGCGCTCGAAACCGTTCTGACCGCGCTGCCCCGGGTCTGCCCGGGGATCGTGATCGTGCAGCACATGCCCGAAAAATTCACCGCCCAGTTTGCGGCGCGCCTGAACGGCCTGTGCCGCCTCGAAGTGCGCGAGGCCGCCAATGGCGACCGCGTCCTGCCGGGCCGCGCGCTGATCGCTCCGGGCGGGCGCCACATGCGCATGGTGCGCAACGGCGCGATCTACCAGGTCGAGATCTTCGACGGGCCGCCGGTGAACCGGCACCGGCCTTCGGTGGACGTGCTGTTTCGCTCGGTGGCCAAGGTGGCTGGCGCGAATGCGCTGGGCATCATCATGACCGGCATGGGCGACGATGGCGCCCGCGGTCTGCTTGACATGCACGACCGGGGTGCCCGCACCGTGGCCCAGGACGAGGACAGCTGCGTGGTCTTCGGCATGCCCAAGGAAGCGATCAAGCTGGGGGCCGCCGACCGGGTGATGCCGCTGGGCTCGATCGCCTCCGAGATCACCAACCTTTACCGACAGGATAAGAAATGAGGCGTCTCGTCTACACCAGCCACACCCCCCGGCCGCTGTCGATGCAGGATCGTATCGACATCCTGCGCACCGCTCAGGCGCGCAATCAGCAGTTGGGCATCACCGGGGTTCTCCTGCAAAGCGACAACGTCTTCCTGCAGCTGCTGGAAGGCCCGCGCGAGGCGGTCGACACCCTGTACCGCGGGATCCTGCGCGACCCCCGCCATCGGGATGCGATCCGCCTGATCGACATCGTCGCGTCGGACCAGGCGCCGCTGCTGCCGGGCTGGCGGATGGGGTTCTTTCACCTCAGCTCGACCAGCGACCTGATCGGTGATCCGATCCTGCGCAACGACGACCAGGATTTTCTCGGGCGTCTCGCGCAGGCGCCGAGCGGCGATCCGGTCGCGTCGCTGCTGACGCATTTCTGGCACGCCAATCGCGACAGCCTGCAGCCGTCTCGCGGGGTCCGCCAGCAGGCCACCGGCTGACGCAGTTGACCCGCCCGCCCGCTTGCCCGAAGCTGGGGGCATGCCGGGCTGCGAATCACTTCCTGTTTCCCCGTGCCGCCACGCAGCCGCGGCGCCGCTGCCGCGCGGTCTGCTCGCTTGCCTTTCCGCTTCCTTGCTCGCTTTCTTGGTCGCTTCCTTGCTCGCCTGCCTGCTGCTGGCCGGAGCGACCGCGCAGGCCCAGGAGCCGTTGCGGATCGGTTCCAAACGCTTCACCGAGTCCTATGTGCTGGCCGAAGTGCTCGCGCAGACCGCGCGTGCGCACGCGCCGGTGGAAGTGCGTCAGGGCCTGGGCAACACCGCGATCGTGCAGGCTGCCTTGCGCGCCGGCAGCATCGATCTCTACGTCGAGTACACCGGCACCATTGATCGCGAAATCCTGAAGAACACGGGTGCCTCGACGATCGCGGCGTTGCGCGCGCAGCTCGCGCCGCTCGGGTTGGGGGTCGCGGTGCCACTGGGTTTTGGCAACGGTTATGCGCTGGCGGTTCGCGCGGCGACCCAGGAGCGGCTGGGCATTCGCAAGCTGTCGGATCTGGCTGGCCATCCGGCGCTGCGCCTGGGCCTGAGCAACGAGTTCATCGGCCGCGCTGACGGCTGGCGCGGCCTGGCCGAGCGCTACCGCCTGCCGCAGCAGCCGATCGGCCTGGACCACGGGCTGGCCGCGCAGGCGCTGGCCGACGACCGGGTCGATGCGATCGACATCTACACCACCGACGCCCGGATCGACAGCCTGGGCCTGCGGGTGCTCGCCGATGACGCGGGCTTCTTCCCGCGCTACGACGCAGTGCTGATCTACCGGCTCGATCTGCCGAGCCGGTTTCCCGCCGCCTGGGCCGCGCTGCAGCGCCTCGAGGGCACGATCGACGAGACGCGCATGATCGCGATGAATGCGCGCGCCGAGCTGCAGGGTGCGGGTTTCGAGACGATCGCTGCCGATCACCTGGCGGGGCGCACTGCCGATTCGCGCCGTGCCAATCTGTGGGATCGGCTCGTCGGCCCCGATCTCGCGCGGCTCACCGTGCAGCATCTGGCGCTGGTGGGCGCCGCGGTGGCACTCGCGATGCTGGTCGGCGTGCCGCTGGCGGCGGCGGTGGCGCCGCATGCGCGCGCCCGCTCGCTCGTGCTGGGCCTGACCGGTCTGCTCCAGACGGTGCCCTCGCTGGCGATGCTGGCGGTGCTGATCCCGCTGGTCGGGCAGATCGGCGCGGTGCCGGCGATGCTCGCGCTCACGCTGTATGCGCTGCTGCCGATCATGCGCAACACCTGCGCCGGGCTTGCCGAGGTGTCGCCCGGCCTGCACCAGGCAGGCCTGGCCCTGGGCCTGACGCCGTTTCAGGTGCTGCGCCACATCGCATTGCCCCTGGCGCTGCCGGTGATCGTGGCCGGCGCGCGCACCGCCACCACCATCTCGGTGGGCACCGCCACCGTCGCGGCTTTCATCGGCGCGGGTGGCTTCGGTGAACGCATCGTGACCGGCCTGGCGCTCAACGACCGAGATCTGCTGCTGGCCGGCGCCATTCCCGCGGCCGCGCTGGCGCTTGGCGGCGAAGCGGTATTCGGGTGGCTCGAGGGACGGCTGCGGCGCGCCCGCTGAGGGGCTGCCCCTTGAAGGCCTGTCCGACAGGCACGCCAGCAGACGCCCGAAAACGACAAAGCCCCGTTCGGGGACGGGGCTTGGCGATGAGAGCGGGTGGTGCCGGAGATAGGAGTCGAACCTACGACCTTCGCATTACGAATGCGCTGCTCTACCAACTGAGCTACACCGGCGTACCGTTTCAAGCCATCGACTTTACCACACCGGAAAACGCCTCAGCCAGCGTGTGATCGACGCTGGGCAGGCGCAGGCGCACCCGCAGCTCGCGCTTCAGGCGCCGGTTGGCCAGCCGGCGCGATTCCTGCATGAATGAGAGCATGGCCGGCGACACCCGGGCCGCGAGCTCGGCGCGCGCCAGCCGGGGCGGGCGCGGCAGGCCTGCCGCATCGGCGACCCGGTCGAAGTAGTCGCCCATCTTCAGGTCGGAGTCGTCGACCGCATGGACCACCCGCCCGGCCTGTCCGCGCCACAGGGCGGCGATGCAGATGCGCGCCAGGTCATCGGCGTGGATGTGGTTCGTGTAGACATCGTCCTCGGCGCGCAGGGCCGGCAGGCCGGCCCGCAGCCGGTCCAGCGGCAACCGGTCGTGGGCGTAGATGCCGGGTACCCGCAGGATGCTGGCGCGGGCCTGGCCGCGCGCGGCGGCGTGTCGCCAGTGCTGTTCGGCAGCGACCCGGCGCACCGCGCGCTCGCTGGTCGGGGCGAGCGACCGGGTCTCGTCGAAGCACGCACCGCCCGCATCGCCGTAGACACCGGTGGTGCTCATGTAGACCCAGCGCGCCGGGCTCGCGCCGCCCGCGCCAGTCGTCAGCGCGCGCGTGCGGGCCGAGGCTGCATTGCCCTGGCGGGCCGCCGGCCAGCGTTCGAAGACGGGGGTGTGGCGCCGGATCAGCCGGGCGCGGGCTGCCGCCATCGCCAGCACCAGCCGCCGGGTGCGCGGATCGTCACGGCCTTGCGCGGGCGGGGGTGCGAGCTGGATCAGGCGTTGCGGCCAGGCGCCGAGCCGCGCGGGGCGCGGCGCGTCCAGGTCGGCGATCAGGGGCACGATGCCGGCAGCCCGCAGAGCCGATGCCCGGGCGCTGGCGCGCACCGTGCCGATCACCCGCAGTCCGCGTGCCGCCAGCTGTTTGCCGATCCGTTGGCCGACGTCACCGCAGCCGACGATCAGCACCGGACGCTGGCGCAGCCGGCGGGGAAGGGCGCGGTAAACTCGGGGCGGTTTCATGACACCGCGATTATCGCCGTGCCCTCTCGCCGCCAACCGATTGCCCTGCCCGAAAATGACCTACACCGTCACCGTCAAGCCCAGCGGCAAGCAGATCAGCGTCGAGCCCGATGAATTCGTGCTCGATGCCGCGCTGCGTCAGACGGTGGTGCTGCCCTATGGCTGCAAGAACGGCGTCTGCGGATCCTGCAAGGCCCAGCTGCTGGCCGGCACGGTGGCGCTGGGCAGCCACAGCGCCCGGGCGCTGCGTCCCGAGGACATCACCCGCGGCTTCACCCTGCTGTGCTGCGCCCGCCCGACCAGCGACCTGGTGATCGAGGCGCGGGTCGTCTCGGCCGCCGGCGACATTCCGGTGCGCAAGATGCCCTGCCGCGTGGCCTCGATCATCGAGGTAGCGCCCGATGTGCGGGTGATCTCGCTGCAGCTGCCGGCCAACGAGCGGCTCCAGTACCTGGCGGGTCAGTCGGTCGAGATCATCCTGCGCGACGGCACGCGGCGCAGCTATTCGATGGCCTGCGCGCCGCACCTGGCCGAGAAGCTCGAGCTGCATGTGCGCCACATGCCCGGCGGCCGGTTCACCGACACGGTTTTCGGTGCCGCCCAGCCGGCGCTCAAGGAACGGGACATCCTGCGTTTCGAAGGCCCGATGGGCACCTTCTTCCTGCGCGAGGACAGCCAGCGGCCGATCGTGCTGGTGGCCAGCGGAACCGGTTTTGCGCCGATCAAGGCGATCATCGAACACGCCATCCACCGCAGCGTGACCCGGCCGATGACGCTGTACTGGGGCGGCCGCCGGCCGCGCGACCTCTACCTGCACACGCTGTGCGAGCGCTGGGCGCAGGAGCTCTCCGGTTTCCGTTATGTTCCGGTCGTCTCCGATGCCCTTCCTGACGATCACTGGCAGGGGCGCACCGGCTTCGTGCACCGCGCCGTCATCGACGACCTCCCCGACCTGGCGGGCTTCCAGGTTTACGCCTGCGGTGCGCCGGTGATGGTCGAGGCCGCCCGGCGTGATTTCATTGCCCAGTGCGGGCTGCCTCCCGACGAATTCCACGCCGATTCCTTCACCTCGGCGGCCGACACCGACAAGTGAGCGCCCCGATGACCGATCCGCAGCCCAACGCCGCCACCACGCCTGCCTCGCCGCTGCCCACCGGTGCGCGACACCCGTCGAGCGCCGTGGCCCGGGTGAGTCCCGCGGTCCTGCGCACGATGCTCGCCGACGGCGCCGAGATCGCGCTGATCGACGTGCGCGAGGGCGGTCCGTTCTCGCGCGCCCACCTGCTGCTGGCCAGCAACCTGCCGCTGTCGCTGCTCGAGGTCCGCGCGCCGCAGCTGCTGCCGCGGCGCACCGTGCGGATCGTGCTGGTGGACGATGACGACGGCGCAGCGGGCGCGGGGCTCGCGGCGCGGGCAGCGCGGGTGCTGGCCGAGCACGGGTATTCGGACCTGGTCATCCTGGCCGGCGGCGTGACGGGCTGGGCGCAGGACGGCTTCGAGCTGTTCTCGGGCACCAATGTGCCCTCGAAAGCGTTTGGCGAACACGTCGAGCATGCCTGCGAGACCCCGCGCATCGAACCCGCGCTGCTGCAGCAGTGGCGGGCCGAGGGGCGCGACGTGGTGGTGGTCGATTCGCGCCCGCTCGACGAGTACCGGATGGTGAGCATCCCCGGGGCGGCCGACTGCCCGGGGGCCGAACTGGTGCTGCGGGTGCCGGGGCTGGTCGCCTCGCCCGAGACCATCGTGGTGGTCAACTGCGCCGGGCGCACGCGCTCGATCATCGGCGCGCAGAGCCTGCGCAACGCCGGTCTGCCCAATCCCGTCTACGCGCTCAAGAACGGCACCATGGGCTGGCACCTGGCGGGCCTGAAGACCGACAAGGGCCGCGACAACCTGGCCGTCGAGCCGCAGGGGCCGGCGCTGGCGCGGGCGCAGGAACTGGCGCGCGACGTGGCGCGGCGCTTCGCACTGCGCTTCATCGGCCTGGACGAACTGCACGCGATGCAGGCGGACGCCTCACGCACCACCCAGGTCTTCGATGTGCGCCTGCCCGAGGCCTATCTGGCCGGCCATCTGCCGGGCAGCCTGAGCGCGCCGGGCGGCCAGCTGGTGCAGGCCACCGACACCTTCGTGCCGGTGCGTGGCGCGCGCATCGTGCTGGTCGACCGCCACCAGGTGCAGGCGGTGATGACCGCGCACTGGCTGGGGCAGATGGGCTGGACGGATGTGCATGTGCTGGTCGATGCCCTCGATGCGGTGCCGCTGGCGCAGGGTCTGCCGTCGATCCCGGCCCTGGGCGAGGAGCGCCTGAGCGCGCCTTCGATGACGCCGGTCGCGGTGTCCAACGCCTGCGACGCGAGCGTGGCCACGGTGATCGATGTCGGTGACAGTTTTGATTACCGCCGCGCGCGGATTCCCGGCGCCAGCTATGCGATGCGATCGCGGCTGGCCGATGTCCTGCACCGGTTCCCCCGCGATGCGTGCCTGGTCTTCTGCTGTGCCGACGGACGCGTCTCGCGCTTTGCCGCCCAGGACGCGATCGACCTCGGCTACGCGGGCAGCCGCTGGCTGGCCGGTGGTCGTGCCGCCTGGCGGGCGGCGGGGCTGGCGACCGAGGCTTGCGCCGGCGACGACGATCCGCTGTTGCTGACCGCCACCGACGACATGTGGTATCCGCCCTGGGCGCGCAGCGCCGGTGTCGAGGCGGCGATGCAGCAGTACCTGACCTGGGAGCTCAACCTGCTCGCGCAACTCGAGCGCGAGCCCTACCTGCGGTTCGCGTCGCCGGCTTAGCCCGGGGCGCCGCCCGTTGCGGCACCCGTGCCGTCGTCGCCGGCGTCAGCCGATTCCTCGCCCAGATAGGCGGCGCGCACCCGCGGGTCGTCCAGCAGCTGCGCGGCCGGCGCCGCCAGGGTGATCTCGCCCGAATCCATCACATAGCCGCGGTCGGCTGCCTGCAGGGCCAGCCGCGCGTTCTGCTCGACCAGCAGGATGGTCACGCCTTGCGCCGACACCATCCGCACCACCTCGAAAATCTTGCTCACCATGATCGGTGACAGGCCCATGCTCGGTTCATCGAGCAGCAGCAGCCGCGGCCGGCTCATCAGCGCGCGCGCCATCGCCAGCATCTGCTGCTCGCCGCCCGAGAGCGTGCCGGCCAGCTGCGTGGCGCGCTCGCGCAGCCGCGGGAACAGGTCGAACATCTTTTGCGTGTCCTGCGCGATGCCCGGCTTGTCGCGGCGCAGGTAGGCGCCCATCTGCAGGTTTTCGGTGATGGTCATGCGGGCGAAGACGCCGCGCCCTTCGGGCACCATCGCCAGGCCGCGCCCGACCAGTTCGTGCGCGCCGGTGTTCCCGATCGGACGCCCCTGGTAGCGGATGTCGCCGCCCGCGGGGGCCAGCGAGCCGGTGATCGCCTTCAGGGTGGTGGTCTTGCCCGCGCCGTTGGCGCCGATCAGCGCGACCAGTTCGCCCTCGTGCACCGACAGGTCGATGCCCTTGACCGCCTTGATGCCGCCGTAGGACACCCGCAGCCCGCTGATCTGCAGCAGCGCCTCAGTCATGACCGGCACCCAGATAGGCGTCGATGACCGCCGGATCGCGCTGCACCTGGGCCGGCACGCCTTCGGCGATCCGCTTGCCATGATCGAGCACGGTGACCCGGTCGCACAGTCCCATCACCAGCTTCACATCATGCTCGATCAGCAGGATGGTCCGGCCGTCGCGCCGGATGTTGTCGAGCAGCCGCCGCAGGCTCAGCTTCTCGGTCGCGTTCATGCCGGCGGCCGGTTCGTCCAGCGCCAGCAGCTTGGGTTCGGTCGCCAGGGCGCGGGCGATCTCCAGCCGGCGCTGGTCGCCATAGGACAGCGTGCGGGCCTGGAAGTCGGCATAGCGGGCGATGCCCACATAGTCGAGCAGTTCCAGCGAGCGGGTCCGGATCGCCTGCTCCTCGGCCCGCTCGAAGCGGGTCTTGAACACCGCCCCCCAGATGCCGCTGCGGGTGCGCACATGCCGGCCGACCATCACGTTCTCCAGTGCGGTCATGTCGCCGAACAGCCGGATGTTCTGGAAGGTGCGGGCGATGCCGGCCTGCGCGACGGTGTGCACCGCTGTGGGCTGGTAGGGTCGCCCGTCGAGGGTGAACCGGCCCGAGTCGGGGGTGTAGAGCCCGGTGATCACATTGAAGAAGGTCGTCTTGCCCGCGCCATTGGGGCCGATCAGCCCGTAGATCTGGCCGTGGGCGATGGCCATGCCGACATCCGAGAGCGCCTGCAGGCCGCCGAAGCGCTTGTTCACGCCGGCGACATCGAGCAGCAGGGAGGCGTTCGTCGTGTCCGCGCGCATCGGCGTCATGTCCGGCCGTGCCGCGGCGCCGGCCACAGGCCCTCGGGGCGGCGCAGCATGATCAGCACCATCGCCAGCCCGAAGACCAGCATGCGCAGGGCCTCCGGGGCGACCACCTCGGTGCCGAACAGCAGTTCCTGGGCGGGCTTGGCGATGTAGCGCAGCACTTCCGGGATCGCGTACAGCAGGATCGCCCCCAGGATCACCCCGGGCACATGACCCATGCCGCCCAGCACCACCATCGCCACGATCACCACCGACTCCGACAGCACGAAGCTCTCGGGCGACACGAAGCCCTGGAACGAGGCGAACATCGCACCCGAGACGCCGCCGAACGAGGCCCCGATCGCGAAGGCCAGCAGCTTGACGTTGCGCGTGTTGATGCCCATCGCCTTGGCGGCGACCTCGTCTTCGCGGATCGCCATCCAGGCGCGGCCCATCCGCGAGTTCTGCAGCCGGATGGTGATGAGGATCACCAGCACCGTCAGGACGAGGAACAGGTAGTAGTAGAGCTGCACCGACTCCAGCGTGAAGCCGGCGATCTCGAGCGGTTTTGAAAGGTCGTGTCCGGCGATGCGCACCGGATCGATGTTGCTCAGGCCCTGCGGGCCATTGGTGATGTTCAGTGGCGCGTTCAGGTTGTTCAGGAAGATCCGGATGATCTCGCCGAAGCCCAGGGTGACGATGGCCAGGTAGTCGCCGCGCAGGCGCAGCGTCGGCGAGCCCAGCATCACCCCGAAGGCGGCTGCCAGCAGCGCCGCCAGCGGTATCACCAGCCACACCGGCGAGTGCAGTCCGCCGGGCAGCATCGCGGCGATCCATTCGAAGTTCTCGATCAGGTGCGGCGACGACAGCAGCGCGTACAGGTAGGCGCCCACCGCATAGAAGGCCACGTAGCCCAGGTCGAGCAGCCCGGCGTAGCCCACCACGATGTTCAGGCCGAGCGCCAGCATGATGTAGAGCAGGGCGAAGTCGAGCATGCGCACCCAGGCGTTGCCCGCCAGTCCCACCACCAGCGGCAGGACCGCGAGCACGATCGCCAGCGCCAGCGCGGCAGCATAGGCCGCGCGGGGCTTGCCGGCGAGCTGGGGGAAGAAGGTCTGCATGTCGCGCGCTCGGGCGTGCCGTTCAGGCCCGGTCGGCGACGCGTTCGCCCATGATTCCCGAGGGCCGGAACACCAGCACCAGGATCAGCACCACGAAGGCGAAGATGTCCTGGTAGTGACTGCCCAGGAAGTCGCCGGTGAGGTCGCCGATGTAGCCCGCGCCCAGGCTCTCGATCAGGCCCAGCAGCAGCCCGCCGATCATCGCGCCGGCCAGGTTGCCGATGCCGCCCAGCACCGCGGCGGTGAAGGCCTTCAGGCCGGGGATGAAGCCCATCGAGAACTGCGCGATGTTGTAGTTCATCGCCACCAGCACCCCGGCCACTGCCGCCAGCGCGGCCCCGATGGCGAAAGTGGCCGCGATGACCTGGTTGGCGTTGACCCCCATCAGCCCGGCGATGCGCGGGTTCTCGGCGGTGGCGCGCATCGCGCGGCCCAGCCGCGTCTTGTTCACCAGCAGGATCAGGCCGCCCATCATCAGCGAGGACACCACCAGGATCAGGATCTGCTTGGGCGCGAGCACCGCGCCCAGGATATGGACCGGCTCGGTGGGCAGCAGATCGGGGAAGACGATCGGGTTGGGCTTCCAGAGGATCATCGCCACCGTCTGGATCACGATCGACACGCCGATCGCGGTGATGAGCGGCGCCAGTCGCGGCGCGTTGCGCAACGGCCGGTAGGCGACCCGTTCGATGAACAGCGACAGCAGCACGCACACCGGAATCGCCGCCGCCAGCGCGATCAGCAGGATGACCGGTCCCGGCAGCCCGGACTTCGACAGCAGCGAGACCACGGTCACCCCGACCATGGCACCCACCATGAGCACATCGCCATGGGCAAAGTTGATCAGCTGCAGGATGCCGTAGACCATGGTGTAGCCCAGCGCCACCAGCGCATAGACGCTGCCCAGCACCAGGCCGTTGAGAATCTGCTGCAGCAGGATGTCCAGGTTGATCACCAGCCGACCTTTACTCGAAGCGAGCACAAAACGCGGCGAAGTTTACGCGCAAACCGGACGCAGGCGCCGATTGACCGTCGTGTTGGCGGGGGCGAGTTCGGGGGCGCAGCCCCTGAAAAGAAAAGCGCTGGACGGACGGGTGGCCGCCGGCCAGCCGATGTTCGCCAACGGCGCCCGGCCGGCTGCCGCGATGACCTCAGGCCGCCGCGAGACTATCGGGCACCCAGAATCCACTTCACCAGCGTGGCGGCTTCATCGACCGTCACCTGGGGGTTGGCCGGCATCGGCACCTGCCCCCAGACACCGGCGCCGCCCTCGCGGACCTTCTTCGACAGTTTGGCCAGCGCGTCCTTGTCGTTGGCGTACTTCGTCGCGATGTCCTTGAATGCCGGCCCGAGCAGCTTCTTGTCGACCGCATGGCAGGCGGTGCAGTTCTTCGCCTTGGCGAGGTCGGCACTGGCGCTGGCATTGCCGGCCAGCAAGCCGATGCTGGTGGCCACGAGGAAGGTGAGGGCGCTGCGCATTCGAAAACTCCTGATGGTTGGCTGGACCGGTCGGTCTTCAGATCGGACAATCACTGTAGCGCACCGCTGCCCTGGCGGCTGACGGCGCACGGTTTTGCATGGGTATCGCACTGCCATGCCGCTCATGGCCGCCTGGGGACCGTTCGCGGGCCTGCGCTGGCGGTTCCTGGTGGCGAACGCTAAGTTCAGGGCAATTACTGCTTCTCACGGGAAACGGCATGTATTTCGTCTGGATTGGCGCCTTTCTGATCGCGCTGAAGCTGATGCAGATCGGTCCCTTCGGCGAACTGTCCTGGTGGTGGGTCACTTTGCCGCTGATCCTGGGCGTCCTGTGGTTCGAAGGCCTGGAAAAATTCTTCGGCATGCACCGCCGCCAGCTCGACCACAACCAGTGGGAGGCGGGCCGCAAGAAGCGGGTCGCCGAGCAGTTCGCGGTCCGGCCGAGGAAGTGAGGCGGCAGCGCAAGCGCCGCCGCCTCTGCGCTCACTCGTCGCCGTCGAGCACTGCGCCCGTGCTCGCGCTCGAGGACAACTTGCGGAACTTGGCCAGCACCCCCCGCGGATAATTGCTGGCGGGCGGGGTCCACGTCGCGCGGCGAGCCGCGAGTTCCGCCTCGGGCACATTGAGCTCCAGTGCCTGGCGATGGGCGTCGATGGTGATCGAATCGCCCTCGCGGATGAGCGCGATCGGACCGCCAACGTAGGCCTCGGGCGCGACATGCCCGACCACCATTCCCCAGGTGCCGCCCGAGAACCGGCCATCGGTGACCATGCCCACTGTTTCACCGAGCCCGGCGCCGATCAGCGCGGAGGTAGGCGCCAGCATTTCCGGCATGCCCGGCGCGCCTTTCGGGCCCAGGTAGCGCAGCACCATCACATCGCCGGCCTTGATCGTGCCGTCCATGATCGCGGCCAGTCCCGACTGTTCGTCGTCGAACACGCGGGCCGGGCCGGTGATGACCGGATTCTTCAGGCCGGTGATCTTGGCCACCGAGCCTTCGGGCGACAGGTTGCCCTTGAGGATCGCCAGGTGGCCTTCGTCATAGAGGGCCTTGTCGATGGTCCGGATCACGTCCTGGCTGGCCGACGGCACATCGGGAATGTGGGCGAGTTCCTCGGCCAGCGTGCGCCCGGTGATGGTCATGCAGTCGCCGTGCATCAGTCCTGCGTTCAGCAGGATCTTCATGACCTGGGCGATGCCGCCGGCCTTGTGCAGGTCGACCGCGACATATTTTCCCGAGGGCTTCAGGTCGCAGATCACCGGGGTCTTGCGGCGCATGCGCTCGAAGTCGTCGATGGTCCACTCGATGCCCGCTGCGTGCGCGATCGCCAGGTAGTGCAGCACCGCATTGGTCGAGCCGCCGGTGGCCATGATCAGCGCCACCGCGTTCTCGATCGAGCGCCGGGTGACGATGTCCAGCGGCTTGAGGTCGTTCTTGACCGCCTCGATCAGCACCTTGGCCGATTCGGCCGCCGACCCGGTCTTCTCGTGGTCGGGGTTGGCCATCGTCGAGGAGCCGATCAGGCTCATGCCCAGCGCCTCGAAGGACGAGGACATGGTGTTGGCGGTGTACATGCCGCCGCAGGATCCGGTGCCGGGAATCGCGTTGCGCTCGATGCCGTCGAAGTCTTCCTGGCTCATGCGTCCGCGCGAGAACTCGCCCACCGCCTCGAAGACCGACACGATGGTCAGGTCCTGGCCCTTCCAGCGGCCCGGCTTGATGGTGCCGCCGTACACATAGATGGCGGGCACGTTGCAGCGCAGGATGCCGATCATGCCGCCCGGCATGTTCTTGTCGCAGCCGCCGACCACCAGCACGCCGTCCATCCACTGTCCCTGCACCGCGGTCTCGATGCAGTCGGCGATGACCTCGCGCGAGATCAGCGAGTACTTCATCCCTTCGGTGCCCATCGACATGCCGTCCGAGATCGTCGGCACGCCGAAGATCTCGGGGTTCGCGCCGCCGGCCCGGATCGCCGCTTCGGCTGCGTCGGTGAGCACCTGCAGCCCCGAGTTGCACGGGGTGATCGTCGAGTGTCCGTTGGCGATGCCGATGAAGGGCTTGCTCATGTCGCTGGGCTGATAGCCCATGCCGTAATACATCGACCGGTTCGGCGCGCGGGCGACCCCTTCGGTGATGTTTCGGGAACGGCGGTTGGCGGCCATGTCTGTCTCCTGTGGTTCTGTGGCGGGAATGGCGCGCCGCGGCGGCGCGTGGGCTTGGGTGACCTGGGTGCGCAGTATATAAAACTGGCCGTTGATGCTCTTGGCCGACCCTTGGCGGACTCGGTGATAATGGCCGACTGGGCGGCGTCTGCGGCCGGAGTCATTTCAGAACGGGAACGGTCGCGATGCGCTCGAATCAATGGGTCGGACTGGCGGTGGGCGCGCTCGCGCTGTTCTTCGGCGCCGGCCTGCCCTATGTGGATTCCCAGGGCGGCTATGCCGGGCTGTCGCCGCGGTTTCTGCCCACCCTGGTCACGATCGGGCTGGCGATCTGCTCGCTCGTCCTGCTGGCGCGGCCCGCCTCGGTGCAGGTGCAGGCCGATGATGCCCCCACCACGCTCGAGCCCGCGCGCCGTTTCCGCCGGCTGGCGTGGCTGGTCGGCGGTCTGGTGGCCCATCTGCTGCTGATCGGCACGGTGGGCTTCGTGCTGGCCAGTTGCCTGCTGCTGGTCTGCGTGGCCCGCGGCTTCGGCAGCCGGCGCCCGTGGCGCGATGCCGGTATCGCGCTGGCGATCGCGTTTCCGATGTGGCTGCTGTTCGCCAAGGTGCTGCAGGTCGGTCTGAAGCTTTTTCCGCTGGCGGGTTTCTGAGCATGACCGACACCCTGATCGCACTGGCGGGCGGGTTCGCGTCCGCGCTGACCCTGGTGAATCTGCTCTGGGCGCTGGCGGGCTGCCTGGTGGGCACCGCCATCGGCGTGCTGCCCGGCATCGGCCCGGCGCTGACGGTGGCGATGCTGCTGCCGCTGACCGCCAAGGTCGAGCCGGCGTCGGCACTGATCCTGTTCTCCGGCATCTACTACGGCGCGATGTTCGGTGGCTCGACCACCTCGATCCTGATGAACACCCCCGGCGAGTCGGCCACCATGGTGACCGCGATGGAAGGCAACACCCTGGCGCGCCACGGGCGCGCCGGCCCGGCGCTGGCCACCGCCGCCATCGGTTCGTTCGTGGCCGGCACCATCGCCACCGTGCTGCTGTCGCTGGTGGCACCGGCGGCAGCCCAGTTCGCCCTGAAGTTCGGTCCGGCCGAGTACTTCATGATCATGGTGCTGGCGTTCACCACCGTGTCGGCGGTGCTGGGCTCGTCGATCCTGCGCGGCATGACGAGCCTGTTCATCGGGCTGGGCATCGGGCTGATCGGCATCGAGTCGACCTCCGGCCATACGCGCTACGCGCTGGGCATCGCCGAGCTCTACGACGGCATCGACATCGTGGTGGTCGCGGTGGGTCTGTTCGCCGTGGGCGAGGCGCTCTACAGCGTGCTCTATTTGCAGCCCGATGCCGCGCTGAACCGGATGAGCCAGGTGCGCATGAGCGCGCAGGACTGGCGTCGGTCGATTCCGGCCTGGCTGCGCGGCACCGCGATCGGCTTTCCCTTCGGACTGATTCCGGCCGGCGGCGCCGAGATTCCGACCTTCCTGTCCTATGCGACCGAGAAGCGGCTGTCCGACCACCCCGAGGAGTTCGCCACCAGCGGGGGCGACGGCGCGATCGAGGGGGTGGCAGGACCCGAGGCGGCCAACAACGCCACCGTGACCGCGGCGCTTGCGCCGCTGCTCACCCTGGGCATTCCGGTCTCGTCGACGACGGCGATCCTGCTGGCGGCCTTCCAGAACTACAACCTGCAGCCCGGACCGACGCTGATGCAGACCTCCGGGCCGCTGGTCTGGACCCTGATCGCGTCCCTCTACATCGGCAACGTGATGCTGCTGGTGCTCAATCTGCCGCTGGTGGGGATGTGGGTGCGGGTGCTGCGCATTCCGACCCCGCTGCTGTACGGCGGGATCCTGATCTTCTCGACCATGGGCGCCTACAGCTTGCGCCAGTCCTGGTTCGATCTGCTGCTGCTGCTGGTCATCGGCCTGCTCGGACTGGGCATGCGCCGGTTCGGGTTCCCGACCGCACCGGTCATCGTCGGCATGATCCTGGGGCCGATGGCCGAGAAGCAGTTGCGCAACGCGCTGTCGATCAGCCAGGGCGACTGGAGCGTCTTCGTCACCCGGCCGATCTGTCTGGTGCTGGTGGTGGCGATCGTGGGGATCCTGGTGCTGCCACGCCTGCTCGGGCGGCGCGCGCCGGCGACCGCAGCCCCCGTGTCAAACTAACCGGCTGTCCTTCGAGCCCTTCCCGAGAGCGCGCGCCGCCATGTTCGTCCATCCCCAGTTCGATCCCGTTGCACTGCAGATCGGCCCGCTCGCGGTGCGCTGGTACGGGCTGATGTACCTGCTGGCCTTTCTGGCGTTCTTTTTTCTCGGACGCCGCCGGCTGGCGGCCGGGCCGCATGCATCGCTCACCGGCATGAACAGCCGTGATCTCGAAGACCTGTTGTTCTACGGCGCGTTGGGCGTGGTACTGGGCGGCCGGCTGGGCTACGTGATCTTCTACAAGCCGGGCTACTACCTGGCGCACCCGCTGGAAATCGCTGCGGTCTGGCAGGGCGGGATGGCTTTCCACGGCGGGTTGATCGGGGTCATCGTCGCGATCGCGCTGTGGTGCCGGCTGCGCGGCAAGGCATTCTGGCGGGTGATCGATTTTGTCGCGCCGCTGGTGCCCCTGGGGCTGGCCGCCGGGCGCATGGGCAATTTCATCAACGGCGAGTTGTGGGGCCGGCCGACCGGCGCGAACTGGGGCATGGTGTTTCCGCAGGCCGGCGATGCGCTGGCGCGCCACCCGTCGCAGCTTTATCAGTTCGCCGGCGAAGGCCTGTTGCTGTTCGCGTTCCTGTGGTGGTATTCCGCCCGCCCTCGGCCCGCCGCCGCGGTGTCGGCGATGTTCCTGATCGGCTACGGAACGATGCGTTTCGCCGCCGAATTCGCCCGCCAGCCCGATGCCTTCCTGGGTTTTCTCGCGCTCGGCCTGACGATGGGTCAGGTGCTCTCGGTGCCGATGATCCTGGCGGGGCTGCTGCTTTGGCGCCGCGCCCGGGGTCGGCCTCTCGGCTGAGCCCGACGGCCGATCCGAAAGGCGCCGGCGAAGTCCGCTCGGGGCTCAGTGCTTGGGATCGCGCGCGCTCTTCATTATCATGCCGGCAGGACAAAGATCCTGGAGGAGACACCCATGAACCTGATTCGCAGCCTGGTCATCGCGCTCGGCCTGATCACCACCCTCGCGCCGGTGGCGCAAGCCCAGAACTGGCCCAATCGCCCGATCCGGCTGATCGTGCCCTTTCCGCCCGGCGGCGGCACCGATGCCTTCGCCCGGCCGCTGTCCAAGGTGCTCTCCCAGAACCTCGGCCAGCAGGTGGTCATCGACAACCGGGGCGGTGCCGGCGGCACCCTGGGGGCCGAGCTCGCCGCGAAGTCGCCCGCCGACGGCTACACCTTCCTGGTGGGGGCGGTGCATCACACCATCGCGGTCAGCCTGTATCCGAAGCTGGGTTACGACCTGGTGAAGGACCTGACGCCGGTCACCCTGGTGTCCTATGTGCCCAACGTGGTGGTCGTCAATCCGCAGCAGGTTCCCGCCCGCAATTTCGCCGACTTCCAGGCCTATGTCCGCGCCAATCCCGGCCGGCTCAACTACGCCTCTGCTGGCAATGGCACCACGCACCACCTGACGGTCGAACTCTGGAAGACCCTCACCCGCAGTTTCGCCACGCACATTCCCTATCGGGGCGCCGGTCCTGCCCTGCAGGACCTGCTGGCCGGGCAGGTTGATTTCATGTTCGATGGCCTGGGCAGTTCGATCGCCCACATCCGGGCGGGCAAGCTGGTGCCGCTGGCGGTTTCCTCCAGCCAGCGCTCGTTCGCCCTGCCCGATGTACCCACGCTGGCCGAAGCGGGTGTGGCCGGCTACGAGGCCCGCACCTGGTATGCGCTGTGGGCGCCGGCGGGCACGCCGCGCGACATCGTGCTGCGGATGCAGCAGGAAACTGCCCGGGCGCTGGCGGGTGGTGAACTCAAGGCGATCTGGCAGAGCCTGGGCGCCGAGCCCGGCGGTCAGCCGTCCGACGAGATGGCGCGCTTCGTCGACACCGAGATCCGCAAATGGGCCAAGGTGGTCAAGGATTCCGGGGCGAAGCTCGACTGATCCGGGTGCCACCGCCGGGGGTGGCCTGTGCCGGTCAAGCGCTGCGCAGGCCCGCCAGCAGCGGCCGGGCGAACAGCAGCGCCGCATTGTCCTCGGTGGCGCCGCGCACCCACATCGGCAGTTCGGCGGCCGCATTGACCAGGGCACTGACCAGTTGCGCGGCGACGCTCGGATCCAGCGGCCTCACCGACCGGTCGATCAGTCCGTCGACGATGAATGCCCGGAATTTCTCGGTCAGTGATTCCAGGGTGTGCAGCTGGTCGCCCCGCGACTCCGCGGGCAGGGCGCTCCAGGCGGCCACCGACAGCAGCGGCCCCTGTGCCGACAGCTGATGGCGCACCAGCCGGTTGGCCGCCCACTCGAGTCGTTGCAGGCCGCTGCCGGGCTGTGAGCGGGCCTGGGCCTGCACGAAGCGGATCGTGGCGAAGGTCTGCTCAAAGCAGGCGCCCACCAGGTCGTCCTTGTGGCTGTGGTGGTGATAGAACGAGCCCTTGGTCAGGTTCAGCCGTGCGGTGATCCGCTCGATCGATGCACCCCGATAACCCTGTTCATTGATGAGCGCGGTGGCCGCGCGCAGGAAGTCATGCCCGATCGCCTCGGTGGGCTCGGGCGCGGTGGGGTGGGTCGCGGATTCGTCCGGCGCCGCCGGCGCCACGGCCATCGATGGCCCGACCGGCTCCTGGGCCACCAGACCATCGAGCAGGATGTCGCAGACCCGATCGGCCAGCAGCCCGTAGTCGTCGGGGTCGAGGCGGCGCACCAGGACGCGCATCCACATGGTCGTCGACAGCAGCAGGTGGGCGCGCGCGTTCAGGCTGTCGCGTTCGAGGCTGCCACCCTGCGGCGGGCCGATCAGCCGCCGGACCGCGCGAAACAGCTGGGTGTAGGCGCTGAACACCTCAGCGGTGTGGGTCTCGGGCAGTGCCTTGATCTCATTGAAGACGATCAGCTCGGGTCGCTGCAGCAGGGCGATCTCGCGCTGGATCCCGTACCAGCCCCCGATGAAATGGCGGATCCGCTGATCCAGGGTGGGCCACTGGCCGGCCGCCGTCGCGAGCCGGGTGACCACCTCGATTGCCCGCAGAAAGCACGCGCTGGCGAGGTCTTCCTTGCGCCGGTAGTAGTAGGTGAGGCTGTTGGCGATCAGGCCGACCGAGCGGGCCACGCCGGCCAGGGTCGCCCCCTTGACCCCTTCGCGATTGAACTGCCGCGCGGCGGCGTCGAGGATCGCTTCGCGCTTTTCCAGGAATCGCGGCGTCTGTGGGCCCGGCTCGCCAGGGGGCGGGTTCAGCGTCGCCGTGCGCTGCGGCGCAGCGGAGGCGGCCCGATGCCGCCGCCCGACCGCTTGCCCGTTGGTCGGTCCGCTGGCCGCTGCGACCGTTGCCCGGGCAATGCCCTTCAGGCCGGGTGCAGGTGGCATGCGACCGCCCTGCCGTCGCCGCTGCCGATCAGTTCGGGAATCTCGGTGCGGCAGCGCTCGGTTGCGTGCGGGCAGCGGGTGTGGAACCGGCAGCCGCTGGGCGGCGACAGGGCGCTGGGCACTTCGCCCGTCACCACCAGCCGCTGGCGCTTGGCCTCGACCGCCGCGTCGGCCACCGGGATGGCGGCCAGCAGGGCCTGGGTGTAGGGGTGAAGCGGTTCCCGGTAAAGGTCGTCGCGCGAGGCGATCTCGACGATCTTGCCCAGGTACATCACCGCGATCCGGTCGCTGATGTGGCGCACCACCGCCAGATCGTGCGCCACGAAGATGTACGACAGCCCCATGCGCTCCTGCAGGTCCATGAACACATTGACCACCTGCGCCTGGATCGAGACGTCCAGCGCCGACACCGGCTCGTCGCAGACGATCAGCCCCGGCTCGAGCGCCAGTGCGCGGGCGATGCCGATGCGCTGACGCTGTCCGCCGGAGAACTCGTGCGGGTAGCGATCGGCCATGTCGGGCAGCAGTCCGACCATGGCCAGCAGCGAGGCGATCCGGTCACGGTATTGCGCCGGGTCGGTGTCCAGCCCGTGGACCTGCAGCGGCTCGCCGACGATGTCGCGAACCCGCATCCGCGGATTGAGTGAGCCGTAGGGGTCCTGGTAGACCATCTGCATGCGCCGGCGCATCTTGCGCATCTGGTCGCGGTCGAAGCGCGCGATGTCCTCGCCCTCGAAGACGATGCTGCCGGCGGTCGGTTCGAGCATGCGGATCACCGCCAGCCCGGTGGTCGACTTGCCGCAGCCGCTTTCGCCGACCAGGCCCAGCGTCTCGCCGCGTTTCAGTTCGAAGGACACGCCGTCGACTGCGTGGACCTTGGCGACCTGCTTCTGGATCAGCACGCCCTTGTAGACGGGGAAGTGGACCTTCAGGTCCCGCACGCTCAGGATGGTGTCGGAGGGCGTTGCGGCGCCCGGGGCGGAGGGTGCGGCTTGCGCGGGGCTGGCGGTTTCAGTCATCGACGAAGCACGCTTTCTGATGGTTGATCGCGATGTCGCGCAGCATCGGACGTTCGGTGCGGCAGCGGTCCTGGACCTGGCGGCAGCGCGGTGCGAAGGCGCAGCCGGGCGGCAGCATCGACAGATCGGGGGGTTGGCCCTCGATCGGCACCAGCCGGTGGCGGGTGTCGCCGTCGAGCCGCGGAATCGATGCCATGAGGCCGCGGGTGTAGGGGTGCGAGGGTCGGGCATAGAGGTCGGCCGCGCGCGCCGTCTCGACGACGCGGCCGCCGTACATCACGATCACCCGGTCGGCGTAGCGGGCCACCACCCCCAGGTCGTGGGTGATCAGGATGAGCGCCGAGTTGGCCTTGCGCGCGAGGTCCTGCAGCAGGTCCAGGATCTGGGCTTGCACGGTGACGTCCAGCGCGGTGGTGGGCTCGTCGGCGATGATCAGCTGCGGTTCGCAGGCCAGGGCCATCGCGATCATCGCGCGCTGACGCATGCCGCCGGAGAACTGATGCGGATAGGCATTGACCCGCGCCGCCGCATCGGGAATGCGCACCAGACCCAGCAGTTCGCGGGCCCGCTCCAGCGCCTTGCTCCAGGGCGTGCCACGGTGCAGGTTCACCGGCTCGGCGATCTGGCGTCCGACGGTGATCGACGGGTTCAGCGACGACATCGGTTCCTGGAAGATCATGGCGATCCGGTTGCCGCGGATCGCCCGGATGCTGCGATCGTCGAGCTTCACCAGGTCGGTGCCCTGGAACAGGATCTCGCCGCCGATGATCTTGCCGGGCGGGTCGGGAATCAACCGCAGGATCGACAGGGCGGTGACGCTCTTGCCCGATCCCGACTCGCCCACGATGGCGACCGTCTCGCCCGAATGGACGTCGAAGGAGACATCGTCGACCGCGGTGACGGTGCCGCGTTCGGTGCGGAACCGGGTGGTGAGCCCGCGTACGCTGAGCAGTGCTTCGGTCATTGGTTGAAGCCCATTCTTTTCGTCATTTCCTGATCCACCCAGGTTCGCGCGCGCTGCCGGCCGCAGTGGGCCGGGCGCGCGGGCAGTTCACGGTTGCCGGGACTCCTGTCGCCGGCCCGGGCTCACTTGAAGCCCATCTTCTGCTTCATTTCCTGGTCGAGCCACAGGCGCGCGTAGATCGGGCCCGGACGGACCGCACCGGCGCGCAGTTCGCCGTTGTAGTTCTTCACCCAGGGCCACCACGCGGTGTAGACATAGGGCGTGGGCAGCCAGATGTAGGGCGCCTTGTCGACGATCTCGCGGGTCATCTCCTTCAGCAGCGCCTGGCGCTTGCCCTCATCGCGTTCGCCATAGACCACGTTCATCTTGCGATCGAAGGCGGGGTCGGCCCATTGCGAGGGGTTCCAGGTCTGACCGGTGACGAAGCTCTTGCGGATGGTGGTGGTCGGGTTGCTGTGGCCGTTGTTCATGAAGTAGCCGGCTTCCAGCTTCTTGCTGGTCATCGCCGACAGGAAGGCGCCGTACTCCATCGGCTGCAGTTGCACCTTCACGCCGACTTTTTCGAGGTACGCGGCCACCAGCGGCAGCAGGTCCATGTGATCGGGGTTGCAGGAGCACACCTGGACCTTGAAGCTGAAGCCATTCGGGTAGCCGGCTTCGGCCAGCAACTTCTTCGCCTTGTCGGGGTTGTAGGCGAAGAGCTCCTTGATCGACTCGGGCATCGCCGACAGCGGCTCGTAGTAGCCGATGTAGTCGGGGTGCTGGGGGTAGCCGAAGAGTTCGGCATTGCCGCCGTAATAGCTCTTGACGATCTCCTGCTTGTTGACCGCCATGTTCAGCGCCCGACGCACCCGCACATCGGTGAACGGCTTGGTGTCGACCCGCATCGACAGGAAGGTCCCGCTCATGTTGGTCCAGCGCGACCATTTCAGCTGGGGCGCGCTCTTTTTCAGCTCCTCGACCGCGCTCCAGCGGATCGACTCGAGAATGTCGAGCTTGCCGGTGCGCAGGGCCGCGTGCTGCGCCGCCTCGTCCTTGATGATGCGATAGACGAGCTTGTCGACGAAGGGCAGCTTGTAGGCCTGGCCGCCGATGGTTTCCTTGTCCCAGTAGATGGGGTTCTTGGTGTAGGTGTTGGAGTTGCCGCTGACAAAGTCGGTCAGCATGAACGGACCGCTGCCGTTGTGGTTCTTCCAGTTCGTCGCGCCGGCCGCCACCACTTCCTTGGGCAGGATGCTGGAGTAGTAGCCCCAGCCGAAGCGGTAGTCCCACTCGGCAAAGTAGTCCTTGAAGCTGAAGAGCACCGTGTGGCGGTCGGTCGCCTCGACCTTGTTCACATGGTCGAAGTAGTTCGGGATCTTCTTGGGGCTGTTGGCCAGGTGGTTGAAACTGAACACCACATCATCGGCGACCAGTTCCCGGGCGGCCATCACGCCTTTTTTCTCGGGGAACATCACGCCCTTGCGCAGCTTGACTTCCAGGCGCAGCGGATTTTCCATCCAGCGCCAGGTCTCGGCCAGTTCGCCGCGGATCGCGTCCAGCGGCAGGTAGGCATCCGCATAGAACGAATGCGGGCCGCCGTTGCGCTTGGACTTGCTCAGGTCGGCGGCGAAGAGCTGCTCGTAGTATTGCCCGCTGTCGTGGCTCTGCTTCCAGTTCCAGTCCGCCATGTCCCAGGTGAGGGCCGAGATGGTGGAGTAGACGGTGCCCACGCTCAGGGTGCCGCCGTAGGCCGGCTTGTCGGCCTGAGCCAGGGCCTGCCCCGCGCTCAACGTCATCGTCGCGGCGATCAGGGCCGGGGCCATCAGCGTCTTGAGTGTTCTTCGGTTCATGCGCGAATCATCCTTGCAGGGACAGGGCGGACGGCCTGGATGCAGTCAGGCCGGGGGGTACGGAGTCGATCAACCGGTGTCGGCGCTCAGCGGGCGGGCGAGGGATCTGCCGACCAGCCGTCGACCGGTCAGCGCGAGCCGCGCAGGCGCGGGTCGAGCAGGTCGCGCAGGGCATCACCAAACACGTTGGTGGCATAGACCACCACCGTCAGGCAAAGGCCCGGCGCCAGCGCCAGCCATGGGCCCTGGAACATGTAGGTGCGCCCGCCGCCCGACAGCAGGCCGCCCCAGGTGGGCGCCGGCGGCGGCACGCCCAGACCCAGGAAGGACAGGCCCGATTCGGCCAGGATGACCGCGCCCACCCGGGTGGTGAACAGCACGATGATCGGCGGCAGGATGTTGGGCAGGATGTGCCGGAAGAGGATCCGCCAGGTGCTCGAGCCGATCGACTGCGCCGCATGCACGTACATGTTCTCGCGCACCGACACCACCGCGCTGCGGATGATGCGCGAGCCGGCGATGCCCAGCAGCAGGCCGAGTGTGCCGATGATCTGCGGCATGCCGGGTCCCAGCACCGAGACCACCACGATCAGGATGATGAGTTCCGGGAAGCTCATCCAGGCGTCGACGAAGCGCTGCACGACCAGATCGAACTTGCCCCCGAGATAGCCGGTCAGGATGCCCACCACCACCGAGATCACGGTGGCCAGCGAGGCCGCCGACAGGCCGATGATCACCGACAGTTGTGCGCCGTAGAGGCAGCGCGAGAGCATGTCCCGGCCCAGGTTGTCGGTGCCGAAGGGGAATTCCCACGAAGGCGGCTTGAGCCGGTTGATCGGGCTGATCTCGTTCATGCCGAAGGGCGCCAGCACGTCGGCAAAGAGGCCGCAGAACAGGAAGATCAGGAACACGACGCCCCCGGCGGCGCCCAGCGGCTTGCTGCGGAACAGCCGGCGCAGGAAGCCCGCGGGTTTGGGCCGCGGGGCGGGGGCGGCGGGACTGGCGATGACAGCGCTCATGAACGAACCCTCACACGGGGGTCGAGCAGGCCATAGCTCAGGTCGACCACCAGATTGATGAGCATGACGGCCAGGCCGACCACGAGGAAGACGCCGGTGATGATGGGGTAGTCGCGCTGGTTCACCGCGTCCAGCAGCAGCGTGCCCATGCCGGGGATGCCGAAGATCTGTTCGATGATGACCGCGCCGCCGATCACCAGCGGCGCCTGCAGGCCGATCAGGGTGACCACCGGGATCATCGCGTTGCGCAGCGCGTGCCGCACCACCACCAGCCGCTCGGGCAGGCCCTTGGCCATGGCGGTGCGGATGTAGTCCTGGCGCAGCACCTCGAGCATCATCGTGCGGGTCATCCGCATGGTGACTGCCGAGAGCGCAGCGCCCAGCACCGCCGCCGGCACCAGCATCTGCTTCAGATTGCCCCAGGGATCTTCCGAGAAGGCGATGTAGCTGACCTCGGGCGACCAGCCCCAGGCGATGGACGGGATCACCACCACCATCGTGCCCAGCCAGAAGCTGGGGATGGCCAGCAGCAGGATCGAGAATGAGCGCGCGAGGTAGTCGCCGGCGGTGTCCTGGCGGATCGCCGAGTAGATGCCCACCGGCAGCGCGATCGTCAGGCCGATGAGGATGGCGAACAGGCCCAGTTCGAAGGTGATCGGCAGACGCTCGGCCAGGCGCTCGACCACCGGGGTCGACTGCCACAGCGAGTTGCCCATGTCGCCACGGAACAGGTTGCCCAGCCAGGACAGGTACTGGGACCACATCGGCTTGTCCAGGCCCAGGGCCTTGATGAGCGCTTCGCGGTCCATCGCATTGGCGCTGACGTCGTTCTGGCTGAGCATCATGTCGATGATGTCGCCCGGGATCAGCCGTACCGAGGTGAAGACGATGATGCTGGCGAAGATCAGCGTGGGGATCAGCGCGAGGATGCGCCTGAGAATGTAGGCCTGCATGGCTCAGCGCCGCCGCGTCGGGAGGGTGGGCGCGGGCAGGCGATCCATACCCGTGCTTCGACAACGGCGACCGTTCGAACGGCGGCTCTGGCGCGACATGTGTCCCCTCCGGTGGTCGGGCTGCGCCTCTGGTCGAGGTCTGGTTGGTCGCCGTTGAAGCGGCGACTGCAGCAATGCGAACGACTCTAGCATGAGTCCTTCGATGTGCAGTTGCAGCAAAAACAGGCGGATGAGCGCGTCCCCCGGGGACATACCCGAAATTCGAAACGGCGGTGAGTGAGCGCTCCGGCGTTCAGGCGCCCGGGCGCGCCGCCGGCCAGGCCGCGAGCAGCGCGCGCAGCGCGGCGACCAGCGCGAGCGGCTGGTCGACCATCAGGTGATGCGCGGCGTCGGGCAGGCCGATGAAGGGGGCGCCCGCCGGCAGCAGTTCGCGCTGGGTGGCGACCACTTCGCTGCGCACCAGCGAAGATCGCTCGCCGAACAGGCTGGCGATCGGGCAGCCCAGCGTCTGCAGTTCCTGGATGGTGCGGGCGCCTTCGTAGCGCGCCCACAGCATCGGGTCGAAGCGCCAGGTCCAGCCGCCGTCGACCGCGCGCAGCGAGCGGCGCGCGATGAAGTCGGCGATGAACAGGTTGTCGACCGGCTGTGCCGGCAGGAAACGGAACTGCCGGATCGCCGCTTCCAGACTCGTGTAGACGCGGGTGCCGCTGGATGATTTCACCGGTCCGCCGCGTTCGCGATCGCGCCGCTCGCGCTGCTCGCGGGTGTAGAACGGGGCGTCGAGCACGATCGCCCCGCCCAGCCGATCGCCTTCGCGGTGCGCGCAGGTGACCACCGGAAACGATCCGAAGGAGTGGCCCACGAAGACCGGCGCGCGCGTGCCCTCGAAGAGCCCGGTGTGCTGCGCGACGGCCATCGCTTCCTGCTGGTACAGGTCGATCGAGTACCGCTGGCGCCAGTCCGAGCCGCCCATGCCCGACAGCGAGAACGCGGCGACCCGATAGTGATCGGCGAGCAGTGGCGCGATGAACGACCACCAGTCGGCATGCGCGCCATTGCCATGGACGAGCAGCAGCCCCGGGCGGCCGCGCTCGCCCCAGGCCAGCGTCTCGATCCCGGCGCCGGCGACCTCGATGCGCTCGCGCTCGGGTTCGATGGCGATCGCCCGCTCGAACCAGTCGGGCGCGGGCGGACGGTGCCCGTCGAGCGCGGCCAGCGGCGCCGGCGCGGGCGGTGTGACAGGCGGGCTGGCGGGCATCGCGGAACGCATCGGTCTTCTTTCTGAAATCGGTATGGGGGCGGGCGACACGCACTTGCCGGACCGGGGAAGGCACCCGTGCTTTGTGGCAAGCTAAGCAAGCAGGACGGGCTGGAAACTATCAGAATCCAGACGTCGGCTTCGGCGAGGCGGTCCGCTTGGGCGAAGCGGTCCGCTTGGGCGAAGCGGTCCGCTTGGGCGAAGCGGTCCGTATAGCCCTGCGGATGGCGGTCCGGTCGCCGGACGCACACTGAACGTTTTCCGCATCCAACCCTCACCGCCGGACACCTGTTCCGGCGTCACGGAGACCCCATGTCACTGTTCAATCTCGACGGCAAGGTCGCCGTCATCACCGGATCCTCCCGCGGCATCGGCCGGGCCATCGCCGAGCGCATGGCCGAGCAGGGCGCGCGCGTGGTCGTCTCCTCGCGCAAGGAGGCGGCCTGCCTGGAAGTGGTGCAGGCGATCGAAGCCCGGCACGGCAAGGGCCGCGCGATCGCGATACCGGCCAGCATCTCGTCCAAGGACGATCTGCGCCGCCTGGTCGACGAGACCATGCAGGCCTTCGGGCGCATCGACATCGTCGTCTGCAATGCGGCGTCGAACCCCTACTACGGACCGATGGCCGGCATCTCCGACGACCAGTTCCGCAAGATCCTCGACAACAACATCGTGGCCAACCACTGGCTCATCCAGATGGTCGTGCCGCAGATGATCGAGCGGCGCGACGGCTCGATCACCATCGTGTCCTCGATCGGCGGTCTGCGCGGCTCGCCGGTGATCGGCGCCTACTGCATCTCCAAGGCCGCCGACGCGCAGCTCGCGCGCAACCTGGCGGTCGAGTACGGGCCCCACAACGTGCGGGTGAACTGCATCTCGCCCGGCCTCATCAAGACCGATTTCGCCAAGGCCCTCTGGGAGAACCCCGACACCGCCCGGCGGGCCACCTCGACCACGCCGCTGCGCCGGATCGGCGAGCCCGACGAGATCGCCGGCGCCGCGGTGTTCCTGGCCTCGCCGGCCGGCAGCTACGTGACCGGACAGAACATCGTCGTCGACGGCGGCGCCACCATCTGACCGGGGACGGCGTCGTTGCGCGCCGCCCCCACTGACGACCCCACCGCCACCCGGACCGCGGCGCCGCGCGACGCTCCGGGCGGCGCCCCGCTCAAGGATCCATTGCCATGACAGCCTCGGTACTTGCCGACACCCTAGAAGATTTCCGCCTGGAGACCCGCGCCTGGCTCGAGGCGAATTGCCCGCCGGAGATGCGCCGTCCCGTCACCAGCGAGGACGACACCTGCTGGGGCGGTCGTCATTGCGTGTTCCAGTCCGACGCGCAGCGGCAGTGGCTCCAACGGATGGCCGCGCGCGGCTGGACGGTGCCCGACTGGCCGACCGAATACGGCGGCGCCGGCCTGTCGCGCGAACGGGTCAAGGTGCTGCGCGAAGAGATGCGTGCGCTCGGCTGCCGCTCGCCGCTGGACAGCTTCGGCATCTGGATGCTCGGGCCGGCGCTGCTGCGCTATGCCAATGCCGCCCAGAAGGCCGAGCACCTGCCGCCGATCGCCCGCGGCGAGATCCGCTGGTGCCAGGGCTACTCCGAGCCGAACGCCGGCTCCGACCTGGCCTCGCTGCAGACGCGCGCCGAGGACAAGGGGGATCATTTCCTGGTCAATGGCCAGAAGATCTGGACGTCCTATGCGAACAAGGCCGACTGGATCTTCTGCCTGGTGCGCACCGACTTCGCGGCGCAGAAGCACACCGGCATCAGCTTCCTGCTGTTCGACATGGCGTCGCCGGGCGTGAGCACCAAGCCGATCCTGCTGATCTCCGGAATGTCGCCGTTCTGCGAGACCTTCTTCGACGATGTGCAGGTGCCGCGGCGCAACCTGGTGGGCGAGATGAACGGCGGCTGGGAGATCGCCAAGTACCTGCTGAGCCACGAGCGCGAGTCGATCAGCTCGTTCGGGGGCCGCGGCACCACGCTGCGGCTGGCCGGCTCGGCGGTGGCGGCGGCCGGGGTCGATGCCGACGGCCGGCTGGCCGATCCGCTGCTGCGCGCGCAGATCGCCGCCTTCGAGGTCGACGAGGCCGCGTTCGCGCTGCTGCTTGAGCGCACCGGCGACCTGGCGCGCCAGGGTCAGGGCAATCCGGCTTTCTCGTCGGTGCTCAAGTACTACGGGTCGGAACTGAACAAGCGCCGCTACGAGCTGGCCATGCAGGCCGGCGGCAGCGCCGCGCTGGAGTGGGAAGGCGAGCGCTCGGGCAACGGCGCGCTTGCGCGCACCTGGCTGCGCACCAAGGCCAATTCGATCGAGGGCGGCACGAGCGAGGTGCAGCTGAACATCGTCGCCAAGCGAATCCTCGGACTCCCGGGCGCCTGAGCGGCCCGCACTGGAAAGACATCATCATGGCCCTGACACTCGATGAATCGCAGCGCATGCTGCTCGACTCCGCGCGCAGCTTCATCGGCGAGCGCGCGCCGGTCTCCCACCTGAGGCGGCTGCGCGACAGCCGCGACCCCGATGGCTTTGATCGCGCCCTGTGGCGCGAGTTCGCCGACATGGGCTTTGCCGGCGTGCTGGTGCCCGAGGCCCAGGGTGGCCTGGGCCTGGGCCTGGTCGAGGCCGGCATCATCCAGGAGACCATCGGCCGCACGCTGATGCCCTCGCCCTTCTTCGCCAGTGCGGTCCTGGGGGCGCGCGCCCTCACCCTGGCCGATTCGCCGTCGTCCATGGCCGACCATCTGGCGGGCATCGCTGCGGGTACCCGGCTGTTCGCGCTCGCGGTCGACGAGACCACCCGCCATCGCGGCAGCGGCTTTGTCTGCACCGCGCGGGCCGACGGGTCGGGCTACACGCTGGACGGTGAAAAGACCTTCGTGGTCGACGGCCATGTCGCCGACTGGCTGATCGTCGCGGCGACCACCGGTGGCGCGGCGCCGGCCACCGTGCTGCTGCTGGTCGATGCCCGCCAGGCCGGCGTGCGGATCGAGCGCACGCTGATGACCGATGCCCACAATTCGGCGCGGGTGCAGCTGCAATCGGTGTCGGTGGGCGCTGCGGGCGTGCTCGCCGGGCCGGCCAGTGGCGCGCGCGTGCTCGAGTCGGTGCTCGACGCCGGCCGCGCGGTGCTGTCGGCCGAGCTGATCGGCGCCGGCGACGAGGCGTTCGCGCGCACGCTGTCCTACATCAAGGAGCGCAAGCAGTTCGGTCGCACGATCGGCGAGTTCCAGGCGCTGCAGCATCGCGCCGCGGTGCTGCTGACCGACCTGGAGCTGGCGCGCGCCGCGGTCATGAAGGCGCTGCAGGCCGCCGATGGCGATGCCGCCGAGTCGGCGCGCTGGGTGTCGGTGGCCAAGGCCAAGGCCTGCCAGGCGGCGGGTCTCGCCGCCCAGGAGGGCGTGCAGATGCACGGCGGCATGGGCATGACCGACGACTTCGATCTCGGCCTGTTCATGAAGCGGGTGCGGGTGCTGCAGGAGCTTTTCGGCGACGCGTCGTTTCACGGCGACCGGCTGGCCCGGCTCAACGGCTACTGACCTCCTTCGCGGGACCTGCCCATCATGACCATGACCGCCTCTGGCGAACTGCCGGCCGGCTGGCCGGTGCTCAGCCTGGACCAGGCCCACGCGGCGCTGACCGCGGCGGGCAGTCCCTTCGAGATGGACACGCTCGTCATCGGCGGGCGCCCGATGCGGGTCTGGAAAAATGCGCCACCCACCCTGCGCGAAGTCTTCCTCGCGGGGCGCGCTCATGGCGCACGCGATTTTCTCGTCTATCGCGATGAGCGGGTCAGCTACGAAGCCTTCTCGCGCGCCAGCGTGGCGCTGGCCCACGCGCTCATCGCGGCCGGCCTGCGCAAGGGCGACCGGGTGGCGATCGCGATGCGCAACCTGCCGCAGTGGCCGGTGGCGCTGTTCGGCACACTGCTGGCGGGCGGCATCGGCACGCTGCTCAATGCCTGGTGGACCGGGCCTGAGCTGGAATACGGGCTGACCGATTCGGGTGCCCGGTTTGCGTTCCTGGACGCCGAGCGGCTGGCGCGCCTGCGCCCGCACCTGGCCGCCTGCGTTGACCTGGAGCGGATCTGGGTGGCGGGGGAGGGCGCTGCGGCGGCGGACGAATCGACGTCGATCCTGTCGCTTGCCGGGCTGATCGGTGAGTCCTCGCAATGGGGCGCGCTGGCGGCGCTGGCGATGCCCGAGGTCGCGCTGGCGCCCGAGGACGGTGCCACCCTTCTCTACACCTCGGGCACCACCGGTCGACCCAAGGGCGCGCTGCACACCCACCGCAACGCGAACTGTGCGGTGATGGCGGGCCCGTTCGCCGCGCTGCGCAATTTTCTGCGCCGCGGCGAGCCGCTGCCCCAGCCCGACCCCGACGCGCCACAGCGCTGCACGCTGATGTCGATCCCGCTCTTTCACACCACCGGCTGCCACGCGGTGCTGTGTCCGACCATCGCCAACGGCGCCAAGCTGGTGCTGATGCACCGCTGGGATCCGCTCACCGCGATGCAGCTGATCGAGGCCGAGCGCGTGACCAGCGCCGGCGGCGTGCCGACCATCGCCTGGCAGCTGATCGAGCATCCCGAACGGGAACGTTTCGATCTGTCCTCGCTCGAGAGCGTGGCCTACGGCGGCGCGCCCGCCGCGTCGGAGCTGGTGCGCCGGATCAAGGAGGTCTTCCCGAAGTCCGCGCCCGGCATCGGCTGGGGCATGACCGAGACGACCTCCACCTTCACCGGTCACAGTGGCGAGGACTACCAGAACCGCCCCGACAGCAGCGGTCCGTGCCTGCCGGTGTGCGACGCCCGGATCATCGACGACAACGGACTCGAACTGCCGGTGGGCGCGGTCGGCGAACTGTGCGTGAGCGGCCCCAATGTGGTGAGCGGCTACTGGGGCAAGCCCGAGGCGACTGCCCAGACCTTCGTCGACGGCTGGCTGCGCACCGGTGACCTGGCGCGCATCGACGACGAAGGCTTCGTCTACATCATCGACCGCAAGAAGGACATGCTGATCCGCGGCGGCGAGAACATCTACTGCATCGAAGTGGAGAACGCGCTGTTCGAGCACCCGGCGGTGATGGATGCGGGGGTGATCGGGCTGGCCCACCGCACGCTCGGCGAGGAGCCGGCGGCGGTGGTGACGCTCAAGCAGGGCATGGCCGCCAGCGAGCAGGAACTGCGCGCGTTCGTCGCCCTGCGGCTGGCTTCATTCAAGGTGCCGGTACGCATCGCGTTCAGCGTCGAGACGCTGCCGCGCAACGCCAACGGCAAGATCATGAAACCGCTGCTCAAGCCCTTCCTGGCGGGCTGATCGGGCGCCCGCCCGCGGCTGCGCGGGCCGGTGCTAACATCCGGTTCCCCTCTCACGACCCTCGATACCCGCCATGCTCTGGATGCGTTTTTCGCACGACGGAAACACCGGCTTCGGCTGCCTGCAGGACGACCGGATCCTGGTCCATGAAGGCGATCTCTTCGATTCGCCGCGGCCCACCGGCCGCTCGATCGAGACGGCCGCGGTGCAGTGGCTCGCCCCCTGCGTCCCGTCCAAGTTCATCTGCCTGTGGAACAACTTCCACGCCGCCGCCGCCAAGCAGTCGCAGGCGATCCCGGCCGAGCCGCTGTGGGTGATCAAGGCGGCCAGTGCGGTCAGCGCGCATCGCCAGCCGATCGTGGCGCCCGCGCCGGCGGCCTACGACGGCCGGGTGGTGTTCGAAGGCGAACTCGGGGTGGTGATCGGGCGCCGCTGCCGCCACGTCAGCGAGGCCGACGCGCCTGACTTCATCTTCGGCTACACCTGCGTGAACGACGTGACCGCGGTCGAGCTCATCGCGCGCGACCCGGCCTTCGCGCAGTGGACCCGCGCCAAGAGCTTCGACACCTTCGGCCCGTTCGGCCCGGTGATCGCCACCGGCCTGGACCCGTCGGGTCTGGTGGTGCGCACCCTGGTCGGTGGGCGCGAGCGCCAGAACTATCCGGTGGCCGACATGATCTTTTCGCCGGCGCAACTGGTCTCGCGGCTCTCGCGCGAGCTCACGCTGGAGCCCGGCGACCTCATCTCCTGCGGCACTTCGCTGGGGGTGATGCCGATGCGGCCCGGCCATTCGATCGAGGTCTCGATCGAGGGTATCGGCACGCTGAGCAACGAATACGTCGCCGCACCGCCGGCCTGAACGCAGGGGAATCGAGATGAAGATCACCATCGTCGGCGCGGGCGCCATCGGCGGCTACCTGGGGGCGCGACTCGCGCTGGCCGGTGAAGACGTCACCTTCGTGGCCCGCGGGCCCAACCTCGAGGCGCTGCGCACCAAGGGCATCCGCCTGATCGAGGAGGACGGCACCGAGCGGGTGGCGCATCCGGTGCGGGCGGTGCAGTCGATGGCCGACGCCGGTCCGCAGGACTATGTGCTGCTCACGCTGAAGGCGCACCAGGTCGCGCAGGTGGCCCGCGACATGCGCGGGCTCTTCGGTCCCGACACCGCGGTGGTGACGATGCAGAACGGCATCCCCTGGTGGTACTTCCACCGGCTGGGCGGCGAGCACGAGGGCCGTCCGGTCACCATGGTCGATCCCGACGGCAGCATCGCGGCCAGCATCGAGAACGAGCGCATCATCGGCTCGGTGGTGTATCCGGCGAGCGAACTGATCGCGCCTGGCGTGGTCAAGGTGATCGAGGGCAATCGCTTCTCGCTGGGCGAGCCCGACAACAGCAAGAGCGAACGGGCGCTGCGCTTGTCCGAGGCGATGACCCGCGCCGGCTTCAAGTCGCCGGTCTCCACCGACCTGCGTGGCGAGATCTGGCTCAAGCTGTGGGGCAACCTGACCTTCAATCCGGTGAGCGCCCTGACCCACGCCACCCTGGCCGGCATCTGCCGCCATCCCCTGACCCGCGAACTGGCGGCCGGCATGATGCGCGAGGCGCAAACGGTGGCCGAGCGGCTGGGCGTGCGCATGCGCGTGTCGATCGACAAGCGGATCGCGGGCGCCGAAGCGGTGGGTGAACACAAGACCTCGATGCTGCAGGACGTCGAGCGCGGTCGTGCGATCGAACTCGACGCGCTGCTGGGTTCGGTGGTGGAGCTGGCGCGCATCACCGGCGTGGAGACGCCGCGCATCGATGCGATCTACGCGTGCGCGTCGCTGCTGGCGGCGACCCTGGCCGACCGCGGCGGGCGCCTGGAGATTCGCCAGGGCGACTGAGGAAGGGGCGCGCGCCCGTTCCCGTCGACCGACGGCGTTCGCCCCCGGGCCCGGCCGCTGGCGCGGCCCGCCCTCACCGCGCTCAGCGGCCCGCGCTCACCGCGCGCCGCAGCGCAGCCGCCAGGCCGTTCACCGGCTGCCAGAACAGCATCAGCAGTCCCAGGCCCATCAATGAGCCCACCAGACCGTTGGCCCAGAAGATCGACAGCGCGCCCTGCGACATCAGCATCGCCTGGCGGAAGCTCGATTCAGCCATGTCGCCCAGCACCAGCGCCAGCACCATTGGCGCCAGCGGGTAGTTCAGCTTCTTGAACAGATAACCGACCACCCCGAAGAACATCATCAGCACCACGTCGAACAGTGCGTTGTGGACGGTGTAGGCGCCGATCGCGCAGATCACCAGAATGACCGGCGCGATGATCGCGAACGGAATCCGCAGGATCGCCGCCCACCAAGGCACGGTGGTCAGCACCACGATCAGGCCGACGATGTTGCCCAGGTACATGCTGGCGATCAGGCCCCAGACGAAGTCCTTCTGCTCGACGAACAGCAGCGGACCGGGCTGCAGGCCCCAGATCAGCAGTCCGCCCAGCAGCACCGCGGCGGTCGGCGAGCCCGGGATGCCCAGGGTGAGCATGGGCAGCAGCGCGCTGGTGCCGGCGGCATGCGCCGCGGTCTCGGGGGCGACCACGCCTTCGACCTGACCCTTGCCGAAGCTGGCGCTGTTGCGCGACAGGCGTTTGGCCACGCCGTAGCTCATGAACGACGCCGGTGTGGCGCCGCCGGGGGTGATGCCCATCCAGCAGCCGATCAGGGTGCCGCGGATCGCGGTGGCCCAGTAGCGCGGCAGCTTTTTCCAGGTGTCGAGAACCACCCGCGCGTTGATGCCCGAGCGCCCGCCTTTGAACGCGAGGCCTTCCTCCATGGTGACGAGGATCTCGCCCACGCCGAACAGGCCGATGACCGCCACCAGGAAATCGAAGCCGCGCAGCAGTTCCGGTTGCCCGAAGGTCAGGCGCAACTGCCCGGTGACGGTGTCGGTACCCACCGCGCCCAGCGCGAAGCCCAGCATCATCGCGGCGACGGTCTTGAACGGCTTGGCGCCGGCCATGCCCACGAAGCTGCAGAAGGTCAGGAACTGCACCGCGAAGAACTCGGCCGGTCCGAACTTCAGCGCGAACTTGGCGACCACCGGCGCGAGGAAGGTGACCATCAGCACCGCCACCAGTGCGCCGAAGAACGACGAGGTGAATGCCGCGGTCAGCGCCTCGCCGGCGCGCCCCTGCTGGGCCATCGGATACCCGTCGAAGGTGGTGGCCACCGACCAGGGCTCGCCCGGAATGTTGAACAGGATCGAGGTGATCGCGCCGCCGAACAGCGCGCCCCAATAGATGCACGACAGCATGATGATCGCGGTCGCCGGCGGCATGGTGAAGGTGAGCGGCAGCAGGATCGCCACGCCATTGGCGCCACCCAGGCCGGGCAGCACGCCGATCAGCACGCCCAGCACGATGCCCAGCAGCATGAACGCCAGGTTCGGCAGCGTGAGTGCCACCGAGAAACCGTGCATCAGGTTATTGAGATCTTCCATGCTCAGAACCCCAGCAGTCGTTCGATCGGGCCCTTGGGCAAGGACACCAGGAACCACCGTTCGAAGAGCATGAACAGCGACAGCGGGACCCCGATCGACACCGCCGCGACCATCGGCCAGCCGGCCGTGCCGTGGCGCCGCATGAAATAGCCGATGAACAGCGCCGAGGCGAAGTAGATGCCGATCAGGTAGATGCCCGCCACATAGACGCAGGTCGGCACGAAGACCTGCAGGATCCGGCTGATCTGCTCGCGGGTGGCGAAGGCCTCGGCGCTGGCGCCGCGCCAGGCCTGCGCGAGCGTGACCACGCCGGCCAGGGCCAGCATCAGTCCGATGTAGAAAGGGAAATAGCCGGCCTGTGGACCGTCATCGGCCCAGCCGGCGCCGATGCGGTGGCTGTCGACTGCGACCACCACGCCGACCAGCACGAAAAAAAGGGCCATCAGCGATTCGACCAGGGTCGTGCTCAGGCGTGAAGGGGTCTGACTCGACTCGGGTTCGGACATGCGGCTGCTCGGTTGGCCTGGCGGTGCGGGTTCGGGTGATGGCGTGCGGTGACGGGTTCGGGTGATGCCGTGCAGTGGCGGGTTCGGGTGATGCCGTGCAGTGGCCGGCGGCCCCGGGCGTCACTTGGCGATGAAGCCCGCCTCCTGCATCAGCGTGCGGTGGGTCGCCTCGGCCCGACCCAGCCAGTCGACGAACTCCTTGCCGGTCATGAAGGTGTCCTTGAACGCGCCCTTCTCGACGAATTCCTTCCAGTCCGGGGTGGCGCGGACCTTGCGGAACAGGTCGACATAGAAAGCGATCTGATCGGGGGTGACCCCGGGCGGCAGGAAGATGCCGCGCAGCATCAGGTAATCGACATCGACGCCGGCTTCCTTGCACGACGGGATGTCGTTCCAGGACTGGGTCTCGGTGATCTTGGCCTTGAACGGCATGCGCTCGTCGTCGAGTACGCACAGCGGGCGCAGCTTGCCGCCACGCCAGTGCGCCACCGCCTCGATCGGATTGTTCACCGTCGAGTTCACATGCTTGCCCACCAGTTGCACCGCGACATCGCCACCGCCCTTGAAGGGCACGTAGATGAACTTGCGCCCGGCGACCTTTTCCAGCGCCACGGTGATGATCTGGTCTTCCTGGCGCGAGCCGGTGCCGGCCATCTTGAAGGTGGCGGGTGGCGCCGCCTTCACCGCATCGAGGTATTCCCGCGCAGTCTTGTAGGGCGATTCGGCGTTGACCCACAGCACGAACTGGTCGAGCGCCAGCATCGACACCGGCGTCATCTCCTTCCAGTTGAAGGGCACGCCGGTCCCCAGGGGGGTGGTGAACAGGTTCGACAGCGTGATGACGATCTTGTGGGGGTCGCCCTTGGCCGCCTTGACCTCGAGGAAGCCCTCGGCACCGGCACCGCCCGCCTTGTTGACCACCACCAGCGGCTGCTTCATCAGCGCGTGCTTGCTCACCACGCCTTGCAGGAAGCGCGCCATCTGGTCGGCACCGCCGCCGGTGCCGGCCGGCACCACGAACTCGACCGGTTTGGTCGGTTCCCAGGCCGCGGCAGCGGGACCGGCAAAACCAGCCAGGGTGCCCAGCAGGGCGAGGGCGCTCGCCACCCGGCGGGTGAGGGTGCGAGCGGAGGTCTGGGCGGCGGCGAGCACAAGCAATCGCCGCTGTTCCGGGTGACGAACAGCCTTCATCTGATTTGCTCCTTTGGGGGTCGGCTCATGCTACTGGCTGTCGCACGGACGTACAATCAGGGGTTTTGCCATTTTCCGGAGATTCGACGATGTCCGAGCAGCGCACCCTGATGGAACTAATCTCGACCGGCGCCGACGCGGCGCCGGCGCTGACCGCACCGGGCGTGCCCGGGCTGACCTACGCGGGGCTGCGGGCGCAGGTCAGCGACACCGTGGCGGCGCTCAATGCCATGGGCATCGGGCGCGAGGACCGGGTCGCGATCGTGCTCAACAACGGTCCCGAGATGGCGACCGCCTTCATCGCGGTGGCGGCGGGCGCGAGTTCGGCGCCACTGAACCCGGCCTATCGGGCCGACGAGTTCGAGTTCTACCTGTCGGACCTGAATGCGCGCGGCCTCATCGTCGAGACGGGCAGCACCTCGCCCGCGGTCGAGGTCGCCCGCAAGCTGGGCGTGCGCATCATCGAACTGAAGGCGCAGCGCGACCGGGGTGCCGGCCGCTTCGAACTGGTGGCCCCGGCTGGCGAAGCCCCCGGGCCGGCCAGCCGGCCGGGCCTGGCCGGCCCGGATGACGTGGCGCTGGTGCTGCACACCTCGGGCACCACCTCGCGGCCGAAGATCGTGCCGCTGTCGCAGCGCAACGTCTGCGCGTCGGCCCGCAACATCCGCGGCTTTCTGTCGCTGACCGCCGACGATCGTGGTCTGAACATCATGCCGCTCTTCCACATCCATGGCCTGATCGCCGGCATCCTGGCGCCGCTGTCGGCCGGTGGCCAGGTCTGCTGCACGCCGGGCTTCAATGCGCTGCGCTTCTTCGCGTGGATGGAAGAGGCCCGGCCCACCTGGTACACCGCGGTGCCGACCATGCACCAGACCATCCTCAGCCGGGCGGCCAACAACCGCGCGATCATCGAGGCCAACCCGCTGCGCTTCATCCGGTCCTCCTCGTCGGCGATGCCCACCCAGGTCATCCGCGAGATCGAGGAGGTTTTCGGCGCCCCCCTGGTCGAGTCCTACGGGATGACCGAGGCCGCGCACCAGATGGCGGCCAACCCGCTGCCCCCGCGCGTGCGCAAGCCTGGCAGCGTCGGCATCGCCGCGGGACCCGAGATCGCGATCATGGACCTCGACGGGAACCTGCTGCTGGTCGGTGAGACCGGCGAGATCGTGATTCGCGGCGAGAACGTCACCAAGGGCTACGAGAGCAACCCCAAGGCCAACGCCGAGGCCTACACCAACGGCTGGTTCCGCACCGGCGACCAGGGCATGCTGGACGTCGAGGGCTATCTGACGCTGACCGGGCGTCTGAAGGAGATCATCAACCGCGGCGGCGAGAAGATCTCGCCGCGCGAGGTCGACGAGGTGCTGATGGATCATCCGGCGGTCGAGCAGGTCATCACTTTCGCGGTGCCGCACGACAAGCTCGGTGAGGACGTGGCCGCGGCGGTGGTGCTGCGCGAAGGCGCGAGCGTGACCGAGAAGGAATTGCGCGAATTCGCCTCGCGCCGACTGGCCGACTACAAGGTGCCGCGCAAGGTGCTGTTCCTGGCGGAAATTCCGAAGGGCGCGACCGGCAAGCTGCAGCGGATCGGTCTGGCGGCCAAGCTCGGGCTGGTCTGAACCCGAATGGCCCGGCGCCGGTGGCGTCGGGCGACTGGCCTGGCATCGCGCCAGGCCAACGAGAAGAAAGGTGCCCCGCCTGTGCCGGTAGACCGGCATCCTGAACCGTGAAAGTTCAGGGCGGCCGCAGCAGGCATCTCATCAGGTTCATCCGCGAGGGACGATCTCAACAGCGACGCATCAATGCCGCGACCTGGTTACTCACATTGGTTCAAGGAATGTAAGGCCTTGTCGAACACCGCAGGGCACGTACTCATTGTATCCCCATCCGGCGGGGCGGCGGCCGGGCCTCAGAACAACTTGTCCTGACGCTCGAGTTCGGTGTCGATCGCGGTGCTGAGCAGGCGCAGCCGGCGGGAGTGGTCGGGCCCTCGCGGCTCGCCGGGCGACTGCCGCGCCGCGATCAGTTCCTCGGCCAGTTGCAGGGCAGCGCCGACCGCGATCCGGTCGAGCTGGGTGACCCGGCTGTCATCGCGCACGCTGCGCATCTTTTCGTCCACCAGGGCCGCCGCCTCGATCAGCCGCGGCTTGTCCTCGGCGGCCACGATCAGGCGGTAGTCCTTGTCCAGGATCCGCACGTCGATCTGTTCCATCTCAGGCGCCCTCGGTGTTGGTGGTCGGCAGGCGGGACAGGGCGTTGCCGACCCGTTCGCGGGCTTCGTCCATGCGGTGCTGCAGCGACTCCTGCAACTGGCGGGCCTGGGTGAGCTGTTCGCGCAACAGGCGGTTGTCGTCGGCCAGTCGGCGCGCGGCGGCGAGCAGGCGCGTGACGCGCTGCTCCAGATGTTCGAGTTCCTGATCCATGCGGCCCATGGTAGGGAGGCCTGCCGGGGGGGTCAAGTCGGGGTGCCGGATTTCCGGGTGGGTTAGCATCGCGCGTGTGACGACTTTCTCCTTCTGGCGTGTTCGGGCGGTGCGGCTGGCGCTGGCGCTGCTGGCGGCCCTCGCCCTGTTGCCCGCAGCGGTCGCACAGGGCCAGCGCGTCGAGGCGGTGCAGGTCGAACTGGTGGCCAGCCGCGCCCATGCGGTGGCCGGCCAGGGCTTCGAGGTCGGCCTGCGGATCCGGCACGATCCGCACTGGCACACCTATTGGCGGCATCCCGGTGATTCGGGTCTGGCGACCCGGCTGGACTGGACGCTGCCACCCCGATGGCAGGCTGGCGACATCGGCTGGCCGGCGCCGCGGCGTCTGCTGATCGGGCCGCTCGCCAGCTATGCGTACGAGGGCGAGGTGGTCCTGCCGGTGATGATCACCGTTCCGGCCGACCAGCCACCCGGACAGGTCGAACTCGCGGTCGATGCCCAGTGGCTGATGTGCCGCGATGTCTGCATCCCCGGACAGGCCCGGGTCAGCCTGCCGGTTCAGGTCCGGGCGGGTGGCGAGGCGGCGCCGACTGCCCATCGGGCGCTGTTCGATCAGGCGCGGGCCCGCCAGCCGGCTGGCGTGCTGCGGGCGCGGGTCACCCGTGCCGGAGATCGCCTGGTGTTCGGCTTCGAGCACCCGTCGCTGGCGCGCGCCGAGTTCTTCCCCTATCGGGAGGCGCTGGTGGCGCAGGCGGCCGATCAGGTGCTTTACCGGGTCGGGGCGGCCGCGGCGGGACGCTATCGGCTGGAGATTCCGGTGCCGGACGGTCTGGCGCCCTCGGTCTTGCCGCCCGGGCTGGACGGCGGTCGGCCGGTCGGGTTGCTGATCCTGGACGACCAGGTGCTCGAACTCGCGACGACGGTGGCGCCGGGCCCGGATCCGGGCCCGGGCGAGGTGGTCTCGCGCGCGGTGGGGGTGCAACTGCTGGGCGCCGGCGGCCTGTCGGGTGCGGGTTCGTCGGGTGCGGGGGCCGGCAGCCGCCTGACGGGCGTCGCCGGCGGTGCCGGCAGTGCCCCCGCCGATCCGGCGGGTGGCGCGTCGGGCCCGGTCGATTCGCTCTGGCTCGCCGCCCTGCTGGGCGCCCTGGGCGGGCTGATCCTGAACCTGATGCCGTGCGTCTTTCCGGTGATCGGTCTGAAGGTGATGGGGTTTGCCGGGCAGGGGCTTGCCAGCCCGGGTGGTGCGGCCCGGGCCCGATGGGGTGCGCTGGCATTCTCGGCCGGCGTGATGCTCAGCTTTCTCGGGCTGGCGGGGCTGTTGCTGGCGCTGCGCGCGGCCGGCCAGTCGGTCGGCTGGGGATTCCAGCTCCAGTCGCCGGTCTTCGTGGCGGCGATGGCGCTGCTGTTCGTGCTGGTGGCGCTGAATTTTGCCGGTGTGTACGAATTCGGTGCTGCTTTCACTCGGCTGGGTCAGCACGAGGCGACGCTGGCTGCGCGCGGCGGCGGCGGCGGGCTGGCGCAGCACGCCGGTTCGTTCGGCTCCGGCGTGCTCGCGGTGCTGGTCGCCACGCCCTGCACCGCGCCCTTCATGGGGTCGGCGCTGGGCTACACCCTGGGCCAGCCGGCCGCCGCCGTCCTCCTGGTGTTCGCGGCGATCGCCTTCGGCATGGCCCTGCCGTACCTGGTGCTGGGCTTTGTCCCGCGCCTGCTGTCGTGGTTGCCGCGCCCGGGCCGCTGGATGGAGTCGCTTCGTCAGTTCCTGGCCTTCCCGATGCTGGCCACCGCTGCCTGGCTGAGCTGGGTGCTCGGCCAGCAGGCCGGCATCGACGCGGTGCTCGCGCTGGCCTTGGGGGCGGTGCTGGTGGCGCTGGCCGCCTGGCTGTTCGGCCGTTTCGTGCAGGGCCGTGGTCGCGCTGCCGGGCTGGCGGCGCTCCTGGCGGTGGCCGCGCTGGGCGCCGGCTGCTGGCTGGCGCTCTCGCAGGCCGGGGAGGGCGTGCCGCCGGCGGCCGCGGGTCCGGGGGCGATCACATCGGCGCGGGGCTCTTCCGGCGCGGCCGGCGAGGCGTCCGCCAGCGCCGCCGCGAGCGCGTCCGGCAATTGGGAGCCCTGGAGCGAGCAGCGGGTCGAACAGGCGCTGGCCGAGGGGCGTCCGGTTTTCATTGATTTCACCGCCGCCTGGTGCGTCAGCTGCCAGGCCAACAAGCGGCTGGCGCTGGATCGCGCGGCGGTTCGCGCCGCCTTCGATCGTGCGCGCGTGGTGCGCCTGCGCGCCGACTGGACCCATCGCGACCCGGCGATCACCGCCGCGCTGGCGCGCCACGGCCGCAACGGCGTGCCGCTGTATCTGCTCCACGTGCCGGGGCGCAGCCAGCCCCTGGTGCTGCCCGAACTGCTCACGCCCGGCCTGGTGCTCGAGGCGCTGGCGCGCGCCGGCCTCGGGCTATAATCCGCCCGCTTTCGGTGCTCTGCCCGCAGTCGTCGGGTGGGGTTAAACGGGAAACAGGGAGTTGCCGGCGAGATTCGTTCTCGCCGCGTGGCCAACCTGTGCTGCCCCCGCAACGGTAAGCAGGCGCGATCGGTCCAGACCGGTCGCGGGAAGGTCAGTGCCACTGGTGGTCGACGCCTGTCGATGCCGGGAAGGCGGTCTTCTCTGCCCTGTGAGCCCGGATACCGGCCGAGAGGGAGGAAGACCCGTTCGTCTTCCATGTCGCCAACAGTGTGCTGCGGTGGGCAGCGCACAGCGCGCGCCGTCCTTCTCACACCCTGTTTCCGGTCGGCGCGCTGGGAGTTCGTCATGTTTTTTTCTCGCTTCGCGGCGGGTCGTCGGCCCTGGGCCGCGATCGCGCTGTGTCTTCCCCTGCCCGTCTTTTCGCAGACCCTGCCGGAAGTGGTGGTGACCGCCACCCGCGCCGAGCGACCGATCGCCGAGACGCTGGTCGACATCAGTGTCATCGATTCGCAGGAGATCGCGCGTGCCGGGGCCACCTCGCTGCCCGAACTGCTGCGCGCCAGCGCGGGCATCGAAATCACCCAGAACGGGGGCGCCGGCGCCTTGTCCGGCGTGTTCCTGCGCGGAACCAAGAATGCGCAGGCCCTGGTTCTCATCGATGGCATCCGGATCGAAAACCCGATGGGCGGCGGCGCCAATCTCGAGTACCTGCCCCTGGCGATGATCGATCGCATCGAGATCGTTCGCGGCCCGGCGTCGGCCCTGTACGGGTCGGGCGCGATCGGCGGGGTGATCCAGATCTTCACCCGCGCCGGCGACCAGCCGGCGGTGCACGCGCTGGCTGGTGCCGGTTCGCAGTCGACCACGCAGCTGCAGGCGGGATTCTCGCGGGCGGGCAATGACGGACGCACCCGGCTGTGGGCCTCGGCCTCGAACGATCGCACCGCCGGCTTCGAGGCGACCCGGCCCGGTTCGCCCGATTACCAGGCCGATCGCGACGGCCACCGCCGCGTGGGGCTGAGCGCCGGCTTGACGCACCGGCTCGACTCGGGCTGGCAGCTGGGGGCCAGCCTGCTGGCCAGCGATGGCCGGACCGACTATGACGACGCCTTTTCCACGCCATCGACCGCGCGCCTGTCATACCGAAGCTCGGCGCTCAGCCTGTCGGCCCGCGGCCAGGTGACGCAGGCCTGGTCCACCGAAGTGCGCGCCGGCCAGACCGGGATCGACTACCGCTACCAGGCGTTCTCCTTCGCGCCGCGCACCGATTCCCAGTCGCTCGTCTGGCTCAACAGCCTGCGGCTGCCGGTGGGCCGGCTCGATCTCGGGTTCGAGCAGGTGCGCCAGCACATCGCCGGCGACGGGGTCAGCGACGGGGACTCTCCGTATCAGCGCACCTCGCGCCGGACCGACTCGGCCTTCGCCGCCTGGGAGGTCGCGCGGGCGGGGCATCGGCTGCGTCTGCAGGTGCGCAACGACCGGATCGCCTCGGTGGGGTCGGAGCCGACGGCGGCGATCGGCTGGGGCTGGCAGCTGGCGCCCGAGTGGATGCTCAGGGCTTCCTGGGCCTCGGCTTTCCGGGCGCCGACCTTCGATGACCTCTACAGCCCGTTCGGCGGCAATCCGGCCCTGCGGGCCGAGCGTTCGCGCGGTGCCGAAGCCGCGATCGAGCACCGGGGGAGCGGTGGCGAATCGGTGCGCCTGGTGGCGTTCGCCAATCGCATCCGCGATGCGATCGAACTCGATGGCGACTATGTGCCGCGCAACCTCGCGCAAGCCCGCGTCAGGGGGATGAGCCTGGAGGCGCGCCAGCGTCTGGCCGGGATCGAGTGGCGGGCCAACCTGACCCTGCAGCAGGCGCAGGGCGAACGCGAGGACGCCGCCGGCGCGGTTGCCGTCGAGCGGCTGGCCCGGCGCGCGCGCGCCTTCGGCGGACTCGGCGCGCATTGGCGCAGCGGCCCCTTGCGGACGTCGGCGCAGTGGATCCTGCAGGGCGACCGGATCGACACCCGCGGCGAACGGCTGGCCGGCTACGGCATCGTCGATCTGACGGCGGGCTGGCAGCTGTCGCCGCAATGGGAACTGTTCGGGCGGCTGGGCAATGCCGGGGCGCGCCAGTACGAGACCGCGTCCGGCTTCAACATGCCGGGGCGCACGCTGTTCGCCGGCCTGCGCTATTCGGGACGCTGAGGAGGACGCCGGTGCCCCTGCCCGCCGCGGTCGCCGCACCGTCGTCCGGTCGCCAGCGCCCGGGCGGCCCGGCCGGTGCGGCCCGCTCGGCCGGCGCGGGCGGCGCGCTCGCG
>CAIZNI010000039.1 GCA_903934295.1 uncultured beta proteobacterium | reverse complement strand
GGCCGCGGCGGCTGCCCCGGCACCGGTCAGTGGCTCGGCGAGCGTCACGCCGGCGGCCACGCCGAGCATCACGCCGACCGCCACGCCGACCGCGCGCGAGGTCACCGACGACCGCGGGCGGCGAGTCCGGTTGCCGGCGGGGCGCTTGCGCATCGTGTCGCTGGCGCCGCACGCGACCGAACTGCTGGCCGCGGCGGGCGCGCTGGGCCAGTTGATCGCCGTCGACCCTCACAGCGACCAGCCCCCGGCGGTGCGGGGCCTGCGGCGCATCGCTGCCTATCCGGCGCCCGATGTCGAGGCGCTGGCGGCCCTCGCCCCTGATCTGGTCGTGCTCTGGGGCGCTGGCGCCCGTCGTGAAGTCATCGACCGCCTGGAGTCGCTGGGCATCCGGGTCTTCGTGAGCGAGCCCAGGCGCCTGGCCGACGTTGCCGCTTCCCTGGAGCGGCTGGCGGCGGTCAGCGAGTCACCGGCCACCGCACGCGGCGCCGCCCGTGCGTTCGAATCGGCGATTGCCGGGCTGCGCGAGCGCTACCGGGCGAGCGCGCCGGTACCGGTCTTCATCCAGCTTTCGGCACGCCCGCTGATGACCCTCACCGACCGCGATCCGATCGGCGACATCCTTCAGACCTGCGGCGCGCGCAATCTCTTCGGCGAGGCGCCCGGCGTCGCGGTCAGCGTCGGCACCGAGGCGGTGCTCGCGCGCCGGCCCGCGCTGATCCTGGCCTTCGACGCCGACGCGTCGGCCGAACCCTGGCGGGGACTTGGTGTGATCGAACCCGCCGGTCCGGTGACCTGGCGCGCGATCGATCCGGCGCTCCAGCGCCCCGGCCCGCGCCTGGCCGCCCTGATCGCACCGGTCTGCGAGGCCATCGACGCGGTTCGCCGGCGCGGCGCGGGTCCTGGGGCGATCGGCTCGCCGCGCTAGAATGAAAGTGCGGAGCCAGCCGGTCCCGCGTGCTTCTGAAAGGGTCTGCCGATGCCGGTCGTGGCTGTTGTCAATCCGAAAGGCGGCGTCGGCAAGACGACGCTGGCGACCAACCTTGCCGGTTATTTTGCCGCCAGCGGACACCGCGTCATGCTGGGTGATTTCGACCGTCAGCAGTCGGCCCGGCACTGGCTCGCGCAGCGCCCGCAGGCGGCACCGGTCATCGAGACCTGGGACGCCTCCGGCGAGTCGATGCGCCCGCCCAGAGGGGTGACGCACGTCGTCCTCGACACGCCCGCGCAGTTCGATGCCCGGCGCTTCGCCGATCTGATCCGGGTGGCTGACCGCATTCTCGTGCCCCTGCAGCCCTCGCCCTTCGATCTGATGGCCACCCAGACTTTCCTGGAGCAGCTTGCGTTGCAGTTCGGCAAGTCGCGGCGCTTTCGCGACACGGTCGCGATCGTCGGCATGCGGGTCGACGCCCGCACCAAGTCGGCCGAGCAGCTGCACCGGTTCATCGACGGACTGGCCGTACCGGTGGTGACCTGCCTGCGCGACACCCAGAACTATGTGCATCTGGCGGCCCATGGCCTGACCCTGTTCGACGTGCCGCTGGCCCGGGTGCGCAAGGATCGCGAGTCCTGGCAGCCGCTGGTCGACTGGCTGGGCAGCCGGTGATCGCGAGCCTGGCCGGGGAAGCCCGGTTCGACGTCGCCGCGCTGTCGCTGCGCAAGCCGGCGGGGGCCTGCCTCGCGATTCGCGTGGTGAACGAGCGGGCACACGGCCTCCATGTGCTGCGCGGCGTGGTGCAGCCCGATTCGGTGGTGCTGGACGCGGGCGCGATGGTCACCGCCTGGCATGGCCAGGGGGTCGGCTACTGCGCCACCGCCGACCTGTCCCGCGAGGGCCTGCAGGCGGCGGCCGACCGCGCGCTCGGCTGGGCCGCGATCGTCGCGGCGCACCGGCTGTTCGAGGGGGTGGACCTGCCCCGTCCGGCGGCGCGCGGCGTGGTCCGGCGCGCGCCGTTGTCCCGGCCGCTGCCGCCCCGCCATGAACTGCTCGATTGCCTGCGTGCCGAGTCGGCGGCTCTGCGCTGCGATCCCGCCATCGTGCATTGGGCGGCCAGCCTGCGCCTGACCGAGAGCGCCCAGCAGCTCTATGTCGATGGCGAGCTCGTCAGCGACCAGTGGTTTTCGTTCGTCGAACCCAACGCCGAGGCCACCGCCGCTCGCGATGGCCGCTCCCAGACCCGCACCCTGGGTGGTCAGTACAACGGTTTTTGCATGCAGGGCGGCGCCGAGGTCATCGACCGCTCCGGGCTGCGCGGCGCCGGCGCGCGCATCGGCCGCGAGGCGCTGCAATTGCTCGACGCCCCCAACTGCCCCAGCGGCCCGATGTCGCTGCTGCTCGCGCCCGACCAGATGCTGCTGCAGATCCATGAATCGATCGGCCATCCGCTCGAGCTCGACCGCATCCTGGGCGATGAGCGCAATTTCGCCGGCACCAGCTTCGTGTCGCCCGACATGTTCGGTTCGTACCAGTACGGGTCGGCGCTGCTCAATGTCAGCTTCCAGCCCGACGAACCGGGCGAGTTCGCCAGCTACGCGGTCGACGACGAGGGCGAGCCCGCCGCCGCGGTTCGCCTGATCGAAGCCGGCGTGCTGATGCGACCGCTCGGCAGCCCCCTGTCGCAAGCCCGGGCGCGTGCGGCCGGTCATGCATTGCAGGGCACCGCCAACGCACGTGCCTGCGGCTGGCATCGGCCGCCGATCGATCGCATGGCCAACATCAATGTCGAGCCTGGCGATTCCAGCCTGTCCGACATGATCCGCGCCACCGAGCGCGGGGTGCTCATGCGCACCAACGTCTCATGGTCGATCGACGACTCGCGCAACAAATTCCAGTTCGGCTGCGAGTGGGGGCAGCTGATCGAGAACGGCGAACTCGGGCCGGTGGTCCGAAACCCCAACTATCGCGGCGTCTCGGCGACCTTCTGGCGCAGTCTGGCGGCGGTCGGCTCGCCGGCCGAGTTCGAGCGGCTGGGCACGCCCTATTGCGGCAAGGGCGAGCCGGGGCAGGTGATCCGTGTCGGGCATGCGGCGCCGCCCTGCCTGTTTCACGGGGTCGATGTGTTTGGTGCCGAGCAATGAGCGCGGTCGCCCACCCCGATCTGCGGGAGCGCTTCACCGCCGCGATGCACGCGGTCGACGAGTGCGCACGCCCGGGTGAAGTCACCACCGGGTGGCTGCGCGCCGAGGTCTCCGATTTCGTCCGGTTCAACCACGGACAGGTTCGCCAGGCCGGCACCGTCGACAAGGCCGCCATCGAGCTGCGCCTGATCCGCGACGCCCGCCAGGCAAGCCTGCTGCTGACCCTGTCGGGCATTGCCGCCGACGATGTCGCGCGCATCGCCGCCGCCTTCGCGCAACTGCGTCTGCTGGTGGGCCAGAGCGAGCCCGACCCCTATCTGGCGCTGTCGGATCGGCCGACACAGGCGCGTACCGTGCTGCCGGGCGACCTGCCGGATGCACGCGAGGTCGGCGACACCGTCTGCTCGGCCGCTGGCGATGCCGATCTGGTCGGGTTCTATGCCGGCGGACCGCTGGCCTGCGGTTTTTTCAGCAGCCTGGGCCACGACCTCTGGCACGAGTCGCGCCCGTGGTTCTTCGACTATTGCGTCTACACCGCCGGCGACAAGGCGGTGAAGGCGACGGTGGCCGATGCCGGCTGGCAGCCCGCGCGGGTCGGCGCCTCGGTGGCCCGCGCCCGGCGCGAGGCGGCGATCCTGCATCGGCCGCTCAAGGTGCTCGCCCCCGGTGCCTATCGCGCTTACCTGAGTCCGGCGGCGCTGGCCGAGATCGCGGGCATGATGAACTGGGGCGGGTTCTCGGCCAGCGCCCAGATGAGCGGACATTCGCCGCTGGCCCGGCTGAAGTCGGGGCAGGAGCGATTCAGTCCGATGGTCAGCCTGACCGACGACCTCGCCGCCGTCGGCGTGCCGCGCTTTCAGTCCGACGGATTCGAGCGCCCCGAGCGGCTTGATCTGGTGCGCGACGGCGGCTTTGCCAACGCCCTGGTGTCGCCGCGCAGCGCCCGCGAGTTCGCGCTCGCCGACACGGGTGCCACGGTTCACGAGACCGCCGAGGCGCTGTGCATGGCCGGTGGCGATCTCGACGAGCAGCAGGCGCTGCAGCGTCTGGGCACCGGGGTGTCGGTCAGCAATTTCTGGTACCTCAACTGGTCGGACCGGTCGGCGGCCCGGCTCACCGGCATGACCCGGTTCGCCACCCTGTGGGTCGAGGACGGTGAGCCGGTGGCGCCCCTGGCGGTGATGCGTTTCGATGACAGCCTGTTCCGGATGCTGGGCGGCGCCCTCGAGGGACTGACCCGCTCGGTCGAGCGCATCCCCGACACCCAGACCTACGAGAACCGCTCCTTCGGGTCGGCGATGGCACCGGGCGCGCTGCTGTCGGCGCTCGATTTCACGCTGTGAGCCCGCGACGCCGCGCGCTGGGTGCGATCGCCGGCATGACGGTCGGTGTCCTGGGCCTGGAGGGCTGCGCGCTGGTCGCGCCCGGCCTCGCGCCCGCCCCTGGCCCTGGCCCCGCCCCCGCGGCCTGGCCGGCGCCGGGGTCGACG
>CAIZNI010000038.1 GCA_903934295.1 uncultured beta proteobacterium | reverse complement strand
GCGCTCGGCCAGCAGGTCGGAGCGATAGGCATCGAAGACCACGTCCTGCGACGCCGACAGGAAGGCGATCGCGACCGCGACGACGCCCACCCGGTCGATCTGGGTGGCCGGATCGAGCTCGGCCATCAGCAGGAAGGCGCCAACCAGGCCGAGCTGGGTGAGCACCAGCCAGCCACGGCGCCGGCCGGCCCAGGGCGGCTCGAAGCGGTCGATGAGCGGCGCCCAGATGAACTTGAAGGTGTAGGGCAGGCCCGCCAGGGCGAAGAACCCGATGGTCTTGAGGTCGACCCCAGCCACCGTCAGCCAGGCCTGCAGGCTGCCGGTCGACAGCGCCAGCGGCAGTCCGCTCGCGAACCCGAGCAGCAGCATCACCGCGGCACGGCGGTTCGCGAAGGCCTCCAGGAACGGGCGCGGCGCGGCGCCGGGGGCGGGAGTGGGCGGGGGTTCGGATGACATGATCAGGGCTATCCGAGTGTAGCAGCGCGATCGGCTACCATCAGTGGCCTGCCGAGCTTCGCCCGAAAGGTCAGCGCCATGTTAAGAACCCCTCCGACCGCCCTGTTCCGACGCCTTGCCCGCCTTGTGCTGGCCTGCGCGCTGGCCTCGTCGTGGCCGGCCCAAGCCCAGCTGAAGGCGCCGACCAGCCCGGAGAGCGATGGCGTCAACGTCGGGCGCAGCAGCAGCGTCGCTCGGCTGATACCCGCCGAGCAGCTCGAACGGACCGCCGCCGACCAGTACGCCCAGATGATGCGCGCCGCCGCCGCCAAGGGCGCGCTGCTGCCGACCGACCACCCGCAGATGCAGCGGGTGCGCCGCATCGCCACCGCGGTCATCGCACAGTCGCAGCGGTTCAACCCGCGCGCCGCCCAGTGGAAGTGGGAGGTCAACATCGTGGCCGATCCCCAGATCAACGCCTTTTGCATGCCGGGCGGCAAGATCGGGGTCTACACCGGCATCCTCGAGAAGCTCAAGCTCACCGACGACGAACTCGCGATGATCATCGGCCATGAGGTCGCGCATGCGCTGCGCGAGCACTCGCGCGAGCGGGCCGCCAAGAATGCGCTGACCGAGGTCGGGGCGGGCCTGGTCACCAGTCTGCTCGGCATGGGCGATGTCGGCCGGATGGCGGTGGGCGCCGGCGCCCAGCTGGTCACCCTGGGTTTTTCACGGGCCAACGAGACCGACGCCGACCTGGTCGGGCTCGATGTGGCCGCGCGTGCCGGCTACGATCCGCGCGCCGCGATCCGGGTCTGGGAAAAAATGGCGGCGGCCGCCAAGGGCGCGCCGCCGCAGTGGATGTCGACACACCCCTCGAGCAGCACGCGCATCAACGAAATCCGCCGCCACCTCGACGAGGCGCTGCCCCTGTACGCCCGCACCCGCGGGGTCGCGGTCACCGACCTGCCCGACTACACCTCCAACTGGGGCGAGCCGATCCGCTGAACGCGCCGCGCGCCGGCCGGGCACTCAGCCCGGCTGTGGCCGGTCCGGGACCACGAGCGACTCGCGCACCATCCGGGCGAACGCATCGGCCGGCAAGGCCTTGCCGAACAGGTAGCCCTGGCCCATGTCGCAGCCTTCCCGGCGAAGCCAGTCGAGTTGCGCCCGGTTCTCGACGCCCTCCGCCACGGTGGCCAGACCGAGCGAGCGGGCCATCGCGATGATCGCCCGCACGATGGCGGCATCGTTGGGGTCGGTCACCACATCGTGCACGAAGGCCTGGTCGATCTTCAGGGTGGCCACCGGCAGGCGCTTCAGGCGCGACAGCGAGGAATGGCCGGTGCCGAAATCATCGACCGCCAGCTTCAGGCCGATGTCGCGCAAGGCCTCCAGGCGGCGCACCGTCTCGTCGCGCGTGGAGTCGCGGGTGATCAGCGTCTCGGTGATCTCGATCTGGAGCAGGGACGGGTCGAGCGCGTGGCGACCGAGCAGTCCCTCGATGTGCTCGACGAAGTCGCTGCGCCAGACCTGCGGCCCGGCGACATTGACCGCGACGTGACCCACCACCACGCCGTCGGCACGCCAGCGGGCCGCCTGCGAGACGGCCTCGGCGATCACCCAGCGGCCGAGTTCGGCGATCAGCCCCGACTCCTCGGCCACCGGCACGAAAACCGCCGGCGCGATCGAGCCCTGGGTGGGGTGCTGCCAGCGCACCAGCGCCTCGGCACCGATCACCCGGCCGGTGTCCAGATCGACCTTGGGCTGGTAGTGCAGCTCGAACTCGCCCTGGGCCAGCGCCGTGCGGATCTGCGCCTCGAGCGAGAGCCGTTCGACGATCTCGGCCGACATCTGCTCGCTGTAGATCTGGAATCGGCCGCGCCCGCGGTCCTTGGCCCGGTGCATCGCGATGTCGGCGTGGCGGATCAGGTCCTCGACCCCGCTGGCATGCTGCGGATAGAACGCGATGCCGATGCTGGCGCTGATCGAGAACTCGTACTGCTCGACCGCCAGCGGCGCATCGAGCGCGGCCTGCATCGACTCGGCCAGCGCCGCGGCATCGGCCGGCGAGCGAAGGGCCGGCAGCATGACCATGAACTCGTCGCTGTCGGGCCGCCCGAGTATCGCGGTGGGCGGCAGGTGATTGCGCAGGCGGTCGACCACCGCCACCAGCACCCGGTCGCCCCAGCGGCGCCCCAGCGAATCGTTGATGTTGGTGAACCGGTCGAGGTCCAGGTAGAGCAGCGCGAAGCTGGCGTTGCGCGGGTCGGTGTCGACCGACTGCTCGTGCAGGGATTCCAGCATCGCCGCCCGGTTCGGCAGCCCGGTGAGCGGGTCGTGCCGCGCGAGATAGTCGAGTCGCGATTGCGAGCGGCGCAGCGCGCTGACGTCGGACACCATGACCACATAGTGCCCAACCTGACCGGTGGCATCGCGCAACACGCCGACATTGAACCAGTGATGGCGCATCTGCCCGTCGGGTCCGTGCGAGGTGCGCTCCCCCTGCCAGCTGCCGCTCAGTTCGAGCGCGGGAGCGACCACGCGCCGGAAGCTGTCGTCGAAGAAGCCCCAGCCCTCGCGATGCAGCGCCGCGAGGTCGAGCCCGGTGATGGTCGAGAAAGCGGCGTTGACCTGCAGCGGGCGCAGATGGCGATCGGCCAGCAGCATGCCCTCGGCGGTGCTTTCGATCACCTGCGACCAAAGACGCATCGTCTCGAGGATCGCCTCGCGCTCGGTCACGTCCTGGGCGCTGCCCACCGCGGCGATCGCCTGACCGGTGTGGTCGAACCGCTGGATCGCATTGAGGTGGATCACCATCATCCGACCGTCGGGCCGGATCCAGCGCAGGTTGAAGTCCAGACGCGCGGTGTCGCGGCCCAGCCGCGCCAGCTGCTCGATCACCATCTCGAGGTCGTCGGGATGAGCATGCGACAGGAACTCGCGGCGGGTCAGTTCATGGGCCAGTCCGAGCATGCGCTGAGCCGGCTCGGAGCTGACCATCAGCCGCCTGTCGTACTGATACTCCCAATGGCCCAGGCGCGCGAGACCGAGCGCCTCGTCAAGCTTGGCGCGCTTGTCCTCGAGTTCGCCGACCACCTCGGCCGCCTTCATGACGAAGCGGATCCGGTGGCGCAGCAGCGCGTCATTGACCGGCTTGGTCAGGTAGTCGGAAGCGCCCGCCTCGAAGGCCTCGCCGATCGAGCGGTGATCATCGAGACCGGTCTGGATCAGGATCGGTGTGGTGCGGTACTGCGGCATGCGCCGCAGCTCGCGACAGACATCGAATCCGGAGGGACCCGGCATCTGGACGTCGAGCACCACGCAGGCAAAGCGGCCGGTGGCCGCGAGCACCAGGGCCTGCAGCCCGTCGGGCGCGGTCACGACATCGAAGCCCAGTTCGACAAAGCTGGCGGCCACCAGGGCAAGCGCCAGCGGATCGTCATCGACGATCAGCGCCCGGCGTGCCGACGCATCGATCGAGGCGCCGGGCATCAGCGGGACACCCGGTCGATGGCGACGGCGCCGCTACCAACTCGCGTCATAGTCGATGGTGAGCGGCGCATGGTCGCTGAACCGCTGGTCGGTGTAGATGCTCGTGCGGCTGGCCCGCGCGGCGAGGGCCGGGGTGGCGATCTGGTAGTCGAGCCGCCAGCCGACATTCTTGGCCCAGGCCTGGCCGCGATTGCTCCACCAGGTGTATTGCTCCGGGCGATCGTCGAGCCGGCGGAACACATCGACGAAACCATGGTCGTCGAACACGCCCGACAGCCAGTCGCGCTCTTCGGGCAGAAAGCCCGAGTTCTTCTGGTTCGAGCGCCAGTTCTTCAGGTCGATCTGGTGATGGGCGATGTTCCAGTCGCCGCACACCACCACCTCGCGCCCGCTGCGCCCGAGTTCGCGCAGATGCGCGCCGAACGACTTCATGAAGCGGAACTTGGCCTCCTGGCGTTCGGGCGAACTCGACCCGGAGGGCAGATACATCGACACCACGCTGAATGCGTCGAAATCGGCCTGCAAGTAGCGCCCCTCGGCATCGAACTCGGGATCGCCGAAGCCGACCCGGATCGCCACCGGCGGACGCTTCGAATAGACGCCCACGCCGCTGTAGCCGGGGCGCTGCGCGAAATGAAAATGCCCGGTCAGACCGGCGATCTCGCGCAGGCTGTCGTCGAGATCGCCTTCCTGGGCCTTGAGCTCCTGCACGCACACGACATCGGCCTGGGAGGACTCGAGCCAGGGCAGCAGACCCTTGCGCGCGGCCGAGCGGATGCCGTTCAGGTTGAGGGAGATGATCCGTATCATGTGAGCCTGTCGCCGGTCGCTGCCGGCTGGGAGATCAAGTGTCTGTTGCACAGTCGGTAGAGTTTATCCGCTTCGCGCTCGATGCCGGCGTTCTGAGCTTCGGCCAGTTCCGAACCAAGGCGGGGCGCGACTCGCCGTATTTCTTCAATGCGGGGCTGTTCAATGACGGCGCGCGACTCGGGCGTCTGGCGGAGTTCTATGCCCAGGCACTGCTCGACGCCGAGGCCCGCGGCGCGATCCGTTTCGACATGCTCTTCGGGCCGGCCTACACGGGCATCACGCTGGCCAGCGCGACCGCGGTCGCCCTGGCCCGCCAGGGCCGCAATGTCGACTTCACGTTCAACCGCAAGGAAGCCAAGGACCACGGCGAAGGCGGCCTGCTGATCGGCGCGCCGCTGCGCGGCCGGGTCATCATCATCGACGATGTGATCTCGGCCGGCACCTCGGTGCGCGAGTCGGTGGACATCATCCGCGCCGCCGGCGCCGAGCCGGCCGGGGTGCTGATCGCGCTCGACCGGCGCGAGCGCGGTGGCAGCGCCACCGAACTCACTGCCGACTCGGCGGTGCAGCAGGTCCAGGCGATGTTCGGCATCCCGGTGCTCTCGATCGCCTCGCTCGACGATCTGATCGCCTTCCTGGAGACCTCGGCCGGCGCCGGCGATCTCGCCGCCCATCGCGACCAGGTGATCGCGTATCGCACCCGCTACGGCGTCGGGCAGACCGACTGATCGGCCCGACCGCGCACGCGCGTCAGCCGCCCAGCCGGCTGCGCAGCAGGTCGTTGACCGCCTGCGGGTTGGCCTTGCCACGACTGGCTTTCATGACCTGACCGACCAGCGCATTGAAGGCCTTTTCCTTGCCGGCCCGGAACTCGTCGACCGAGCGCGGATTGGCCGCCAGCACCTCATCGACCAGGGTGCCGATCGCGCTGCTGTCGCTGATCTGGCGCAGGCCCCGGGCATCGATCTCGCGGTCGACCGCCTCGTCGGGTGCGCCAGGTGTCAGCCAGAGCGCGGCGAACAGGTCGCGGGCGATCTTGCCCGACACGGTACCGTCCAGGATGCGGGCGACGAGCCGGGCGAGCAGCGTCGCGCCCACCGGCGCCTGCCCGATCGACAGACCGTCGCGGTTCAGGGCGGCCGCCAGATCGGCCATCACCCAGTTGGCCAGTGACTTGGCCTGGGTCTGGCGGGCTGCTTCGTCGGCCGGCGGCAGCAAGGCCGCGAGCGCCCGCACCGACTGCTCGAAATAGTCCGCCTGCTGCCGGGACGAAGTGAGCATTTGCGAGTCATAAGGCGATAGCGAATACTCACCTTCGAAGCGCTGGCGCATCGCGGTCGGCAGCTCGGGCAACCCGCCGCGAACCGTCTCGATCCAGGCCTCGTCGATCGCGAGCGCCGGCAGATCGGGATCGGGGAAATAGCGGTAGTCCTGCGCGTCTTCCTTGCTGCGCATGCTGCGCGTCTCGTCGCGATCGGAGTCGTACAGACGGGTTTCCTGGACCACCCGGCCACCGTCCTGGATCAGTTCGATCTGGCGGCGGACCTCGAAGTCGATCGCCCGCTCCAGGAACCGGAAGGAGTTCAGGTTCTTGATCTCGCAGCGGGTGCCGTAGGCCTCCTGCCCCACCGGACGCACCGACACATTGGCGTCGCAGCGAAACGAGCCTTCCTGCATGTTGCCGTCGCAGATGCCCAGCCACATCACCAGGTCGTGCAGCGCGCGCGCATAGGCCACCGCCTCGCGCGCCGAACGCATGTCGGGTTCGGAGACGATCTCGAGCAGCGGGGTACCGGCGCGATTCAGGTCGATGCCCGACATGCCGTGGAAATCTTCATGCAGCGACTTGCCGGCGTCTTCCTCGAGGTGGGCGCGGGTCAGCCGCACCGTCCGGGAACGCGTCTCGCCGCCCTCTTCCCAGACGACGTCCAGGCTGCCACCGGCCACCACCGGAATCTCGTACTGGCTGATCTGGTAGCCCTTGGGCAGGTCGGGATAAAAGTAATTCTTGCGCGCAAACACCGAGCGCCGGACCACCTGGGCGCCCACCGCCAGACCGAGCCGAATGGCGAACTCGACCGCCTGACGGTTCATGACCGGCAGCACGCCGGGCAAGGCCAGATCGACCGGGCTGGCCTGGGTGTTGGGCGCCGCACCGAACGCGGTCGATGCGCCGGAAAAGATCTTCGACCGCGTGGCCAGTTGCGTGTGCGTCTCGAGCCCGATCACTACTTCCCACTGCATTGCCATTGCCTCGCTCATCGGGTCTGACCGCAGGGATCAGCGGTCGGTTCGGGCACACGCCCCGGATGCCGGATCGAACATCACCGGCCAGGCCTGCTCGTAGATGCCGGCGGAACAGCGCTTCTGGCAATCGGCGTGCGCCAGGGTGACGCGGCGCGGGTCCTGCCAGACCATCAGCCGGCAGCCGCTGCCGTCGCGCGCCGTCATCTCGATGTGCGGACGGCTGCGGGTCTGGCGGAACTCGCCCTGCTCGAAGCGGCAACTGCCCTTGCGGCCGACCCACAACTGCCAGGACAGCGACTGCACCTCATTGTCGCGCACCCGCAGGCTGGCGTCCTCGCGATAGCCGTCCTCCTCGGTCTGCGCGCAGCGCCCGTCGAGGTCGATGCGGCGATCGGGGATCGGCGCGGGCCGCCCGCGCCCGGGAATGGCGGCCTGCTCGGGCGGACGCACCGGCGCGGCGGCCCCGGGGGGTCGGGTCACTGGGGCGGCGGCCTCGGGGGGTCGGGTCACCGGGGCGGCGGCACCGGGCGGCGGCGTCCACATAACGCAGTTCAAGATCGAGGTGGAGCGGCGGGTGGGCGGCGGATTT
>CAIZNI010000037.1 GCA_903934295.1 uncultured beta proteobacterium | reverse complement strand
GCTGGCACTGGCGCGCTCGCCACGATCTCGGGTGCTGCGACCGCTTCCGCGGGTTCGAAGGCGGCGTCGGCGCCGCGCGCCGGTCGGGCCTTCGCCTTGACCACCGTGGACATGTCGAGCAGCGTGGCTGGCTTGGTCGGGGCTTTGGGTAGGGGCATTGTCGCCGTGTTGCGCCGTGGGGCGTCCAGTGTATCGGGGGCCGCCGCAGCGGCCATTGAGGACAGCCTAGCCGCGCAGATCCTGAACGGCGGCGAGGACGGCTGCCGCGTGTCCGGCGACCTTCACCCCGCGCCATTCGCGAACCAGCGTCCCGCCGGCGTCGATCAGGAAAGTGGAGCGCTCGATGCCGCGCACCTGCTTGCCGTACATGTTCTTCATCTTGATCACGCCGAACTGCGTGCAGACGGCCTCATCGGCGTCCGAGAGCAGATCGAAGGGCAACTCCAGCTTCTTGCGAAAGCTGTCGTGGGAGCGGATCGAGTCCCGCGACAGGCCGAGCACGATGGCGCCGGCCGCGGTGAACTGCGCATGCAGATCCCGGAAGTCGGCGCTCTCGCTGGTGCATCCCGGGGTGTTGTCCTTCGGGTAGAAATACAGGACCACCGGTTTTCCGCGCACCGCCGACAGGCTGAATTCACCTGCGGTCGAGGCGATGGTGAAGTCCGCCACTTCGCTGCCTGCTGCCACCGTCAATTCCGTCCTCCCGGGTCATGCTGACAGGCGCCGCGCGGGCCTGCCGAATCGATCGGGCGACGATAGCACAGCCCGCCCGCCCGTTTTTCAGGGCGTCGGCGGAATCAGCGCCGCCAGCACCTTTCGTCCTTCGGCCATCAGGATGTTGTAGGTCCGGCAGGCCGCGCCGGTGTCCATCATCTCCAGTCCGATGCGCGCCGCCGACAGGCTCGCATACAGGCGGGGATGGGCGAAGCGCTGGCGCGCGCCGGTACCCAGCAGCACCACCTCGGGGCGCAGCGCCAGGATCTGCTCGAAGTCGGCCGCGGTCAGCGACTCGACGCTGGTCGGTGGCCAGGCCACGACCTCGCCCTCGGGCGCGACCAGCACCGCGCCGGTGTGGCGGGTCCGGTTGATCTCGAGGAATCCCGGGCCATAACCGGTCAGGGTGTTCTGCGAGAGGTCGATCAGGGTCTGAAGCTTCATGTAGCGGGCTCTCCGGGGCTCTCTAACGTACTGATTATGCTAAAATTATAGGTTCTTCACTGGGAGTTGAAAATGAGTTCCCCGCGCGAGTTCTCCCGCATCAAGCGCCTGCCCCCCTATGTGTTCAACATCACGGCAGAGCTCAAGATGGCCGCCCGCCGGCGTGGCGAGGACATCATCGACATGAGCATGGGCGATCCCGACGGATCGACGCCCCAGCACATCGTCGACAAGCTCGTCGAAGCCGCCACCAAGCCCGACACCCATGGTTATTCGGTTTCCAAGGGCATCCCGCGGCTGCGCAAGGCGATCGCCGACTGGTACCAGCGCCGCTTCCAGGTCACCATCGACCCCGAGACCGAGGCCATCGTCACCATCGGCTCCAAGGAGGGTCTGGCACACATGATGCTCGCCACGCTCGATCGCGGCGATGTCGTCCTGGTGCCCAACCCGAGCTATCCGATCCACATCTACGGCGCGGTCATCGCCGGCGCCGAGACGCGTTCGGTGCGCATGACCCCGGGGGTCGATTTCCTGGCCGAACTGCGCCACGCGGTCGAGGACAGCAATCCCAAGCCCAAAATGATGATCCTGGGCTTTCCCAGCAACCCGACCGCGATGTGCGTCGACCTGCCGTTCTTCGAGCAGGTGATTGCGCTGGCCAAGCAGCACAACATCATCGTGGTGCACGACCTGGCTTACGCCGACATCGTCTTCGACGACTTCCGCGCCCCGTCCATCATGGAAGTGCCCGGCGCGCGCGATGTCGCGGTCGAGTTCTTCACCATGAGCAAGAGCTACAACATGGCCGGCTGGCGGATCGGCTTCATGGTCGGCAACCGCGAGCTGGTGGCGGCGCTGGCACGCATCAAGAGCTACCACGACTACGGCGCGTTCACGCCCATCCAGGTGGCGTCGATCGCCGCGCTCGAAGGGCCCCAGGATTGCGTCGAAGAGGTCCGGGCCAAGTACCAGCTGCGCCGCAACGTGCTGGCGCGCGGGCTGATCGAGGCCGGCTGGCCGGTCGATATTCCGAAGGCGTCGATGTACATCTGGGCCGAGATTCCCGAGCCCTATCGCGCCATGGGCTCGCTCGAGTTCGCCAAGAAACTGCTCAATGAGGCCCGGGTCGCGGTGTCGCCCGGCGTCGGTTTCGGCGAGCTGGGCGACACGCATGTCCGGTTCGCGTTGATCGAGAACGAGCAGCGCATCCGCCAGGCGGTGCGCGGCATCCGCGACATGTTCCGCAAGGACGGCCTGATCAAGATGGCCGCCTGAATTCCCCCCGGGGCGCCGGCCGGGCCGGCGCGCGCCCCGTCTGACACAGGAAATACCATGAGCGTGGAGAAGTTCGGGCCGGTGCGCGTCGGTCTGCTGGGCATCGGCACCGTCGGTGCCGGAACCTTCGAAGTCCTGAGCCGCAACCAGGCCGAGATCACCCGGCGTGCCGGTCGTCGCATCGAGATCACCCGGGTGGCCGATCTCGACATCGCGCGTGCCCGTGCGCTGGTGGGCGACTCTGTCCGGGTCGACGCCGATGCCCGCGGGCTCGTCGCCGATCCCTCGATCGACATCGTCATCGAGCTGATCGGCGGCTATGGCGTCGCCCGCGAGCTGGTGATGGCCGCGATCGAGAACGGCAAGCACGTGGTCACCGCCAACAAGGCGCTGCTCGCGGTGCACGGCAACGAGATCTTCGCGGCCGCCTCGCGCAAGGGCGTGATGGTCGCCTTCGAGGCGGCGGTGGCCGGCGGCATCCCGATCATCAAGGCCCTGCGCGAAGGCCTGACCGCCAACCGCATCGAATGGATCGCCGGCATCATCAACGGCACCACGAATTTCATCCTCTCCGAGATGCGCGACAAGGGCCTGCCCTTCGACGCGGTGCTCGCGCAGGCGCAGCAGCTGGGCTATGCGGAAGCCGACCCCACCTTCGACATCGAAGGCATCGACGCGGGCCACAAGATCACCATCCTGTCGTCGATCGCCTTCGGCATTCCGGTGCGCTTCGACAAGGCCCACATCGAGGGCATCACCGGCCTGGAAAGCATCGACATCCGCTATGCCGAGCAGCTCGGCTACCGGATCAAGCTGCTGGGTGTGACGCGCCGGCGCGTGCACGACGGCCAGGTGCAGGGCATCGAGCTGCGCGTGCACCCCACGCTGATCCCGGCCCGCCGCCTGATCGCCAATGTCGAGGGCGCGATGAACGCGGTCTGGGTCAAGGGCGATGCGGTCGGTCACACCATGTACTACGGCAAGGGCGCCGGCTCCGAGCCCACCGCCAGCGCGGTGGTGGCCGACCTGGTCGACATCTCGCGCATGCTGACCGCCGACCCCGACAACCGGGTTCCGCATCTGGCCTTCCAGACCGAATCGCTGGTCGACGTCCCGATCCTGCCGATCGGCGAGACCGAGACCGCCTACTACCTGCGTCTGCGGGTGGCCGACGAACCGGGTGTGCTGGCCGACATCACCCGCATCCTCGCCGACGCCGGCATCTCGATCGACGCGGTGCTGCAGCGCGAGCCGGCCGAGGGCGAGAGCCAGACCGACATCATCCTGCTCACCCACCGAACCATCGAGAAGCAGGTCGACGGCGCGATCGCCCGCATCGAGGCCCTGTCCACCGTGCTGTCGCGCGCCACGCGCATCCGGCTCGAGGAACTGAACTGACGGGTCCGTCACGCCCCTCACCCGTCTCCCACCTCACTGTCCACTCCCATGCGCTATCTGTCGACCCGCGGCGGCCTCGAGCCCGCCTGTTTCAGTGACATCCTGCTGGGCGGGCTCGCGCCCGACGGCGGGCTGGTGGTGCCCGAGCGCTATCCGCGCGTCGACCACGCCACGCTGGCGCTCTGGCGCACGCTCGACTATCCGTCGCTGGCGTTCGAGGTCCTCAAGGACTACGCGACCGATCTGCCACCCGACGACCTGCGCCGTCTGCTCGCCCAGACCTACACCGCCGAGGTCTTCGGCTCGCCCGAGATCACGCCGGTGCTGTCGCTGGGCAACGACCTCCACCTGCTGCGCCTGTCCAACGGCCCCACGCTCGCCTTCAAGGACGTGGCGATGCAACTGCTGGGGCGGTTGTTCGAATACGTGCTGGCCCGCGACGGCAGCGAGCTCAACATCCTGGGCGCCACCTCCGGCGACACCGGCAGTGCCGCGGAATACGCGATGCGCGGCAAGCGCGGCATCCGGGTGTTCATGCTCTCGCCCAACGGCCGGATGAGTACCTTCCAGCGGGCCCAGATGTACTCGCTGCGCGATCCGAACATCTTCAACCTCGCGGTCAACGGCGTCTTCGACGACTGCCAGGACATGGTCAAGTCGGTGTCCGCCGACCTCGCTTTCAAGTCGCGCTACCAGATCGGCACCGTCAACTCGATCAACTGGGCGCGCGTGCTGGCCCAGGTCGTCTATTACTTCCGCGGCTATTTCTCGGTCGCCACCGAGATCGGCCAGCCAGTCTCGTTCTGCGTGCCCTCCGGAAACTTCGGCAATGTGCTGGCCGGTCACATCGCCCGCATGATGGGCCTGCCCATCCATCGCCTGGTGGTGGCCACCAACGAAAACGACGTGCTCGACGAATTCTTCCGGACCGGGCGCTATCGCGCGCGCGCCACCGCCGAGACCCGCCAGACCAGCAGCCCCTCAATGGACATCTCCAAGGCGTCCAACTTCGAGCGCTTCATCTTCGATCTGCTGATGCGCGACGGCGGCCGGGTGTCGTCGCTCTGGCGCGCGCTTCAGGAGCACGGCGAGTTCGATCTCGGTGCGGACGAGGCCTTCGGCCGGATCGCCGGCTACGGGTTCCTGTCGGGCCGCAGCACGCATGCGAATCGCCTCGACACCATTCGCCGCTTCGACCGCGAGCACGGGCTGGTGGTCGACCCGCACACCGCCGACGGCCTGTTCGTGGCGCAGTCGCATCGCGAGCCCGGCGTGCCGATGGTGTGCCTCGAGACCGCGCTGCCGGTGAAGTTCGCCGAAACCATCCGTGAGGCGCTCGGACGCGAGCCGCAGTGCCCGCCCGGCTTCGAGGGCATCGAGGAGCTCGGCCAGCGCTACACCGTCATGCCGCCCGACGTCGCGCAGCTCAAGCGCTACGTCGCGGCGCGCTGCCCGGGGCGATGACTCCCGGTCAGTGGCTGCTGCTGCCCGCTCATTTCATCCTGCATGACGAGCGCCTGGGTCTGCGTCCCGTGCTGGCGGGCGTCGATGCCAGTGCCGGGCGCTGACCGCTCCGCGGGCGGCCCTGCCGGGCCCGACTCGGCGGGCCGCCGGTGAAGGTCCTCGGCTTCGCCGGCTACTCCGGCTCGGGCAAGACGACGCTCCTCGAGCGGCTGATCCCGCGGCTCGCGCAGCGCGGTCTGGCGGTGTCGGTGCTCAAGCATGCCCACCACCGGTTCGACATCGATCAGCCCGGCAAGGACTCCCATCGGCATCGCGAAGCCGGCGCCGGCGAGGTGCTGATCACCTCCGCCCATCGCTGGGTGCTGATGCACGAGTTGCGCGGCGAGGCCGAGCCCTCGCTGACGGCGCAACTGCAACGCCTGTCGCCCTGCGACCTGGTGCTGGTCGAGGGATACAAGCACGAACCGATCGCCAAGATCGAGGTGCACCGGGTGGGCGCCGGGCAGCCGCTGCTGCAGCCCGCCGACGCCCACATCGTCGCGGTGGCCAGCGATGGCGCGCCGGTCTGCGCGGTGCCGGTGCTCGATCTGAACCGACCCGACGACATCGCCCGTTTCATCTGCGAATTCCTCGAGAGCCATCATGACTTCATCCCTGCGATCCCTTGACGACACGCTGGCTGACCTGCTGGCGCGCGCCCGGCCGGTGGCCGGCGTCGAACGGGTGCCGGTGCTGGACGCCTGCGCCCGCGTGCTGGCGGCCGACCAGCGCTCGACGATCGACGTGCCCTCGGCCGACAACACCCAGATGGACGGCTACGCGATGCGCGCCGCCGATGTGCCCGCGCCAGGCACGCGGTTGCGGGTCTCGCAGCGCATCGCCGCCGGGCATCCCGGTGCGCCGCTGATCCCGGGCACTGCCGCCCGCATCTTCACCGGCGCGTTCATTCCCGACGGCGCCGACGCGGTGGTGATGCAGGAGCAGTGCGAGGCGCAGGGCGACGAGATCATCGTCGGTCACCGCCCGGTGGCTGGCGAGTGGGTGCGCCAGGCCGGCGAAGACATCCGCCGCGACGCGGTGATCCTGCGCGCTGGCGAACTGCTGCGGCCACAGGCGATCGGACTGGCCGCTTCGGTCGGGCTGGCCGAGCTGCCGGTGGTGCGGCGCCTGCGGGTCGGCTGCTTCTTCACCGGTGACGAACTGGTGATGCCGGGCGAGCCGCTGCCGCCCGGCGCGCTCTACAACAGCAACCGCTTCGTGCTGGTGTCACTGCTGCGCACCCTCGGCTGCGAGGTCACCGACCTGGGCATCGTGCCCGACAACCTCGCCGCGACCCGCGAAGCGCTGCGCGCGGCGGCCGCCGGCTGCGACCTGGTCATCACCAGCGGCGGCATGTCGGTGGGCGAGGAGGACCACGTCAAGCCGGCGGTCCAGGCCGAGGGCGAACTGCTGCAATGGCAGATCGCGATCAAGCCGGGCAAGCCGCTGGCCTGCGGGCGCCTGCGCCGCCCGGCCGGCGAGGCCGATTTCGCCCATTTCATCGGTCTGCCCGGCAACCCGGTCTCGAGTTTCGTCACCTTTCTCATCCTGGTCCGGCCGTTCCTGCGCCGCCTGCAGGGAGTCGTCCGCACCGAGGTGGCACCGCGCCGAATGCGGGCCGATTTCGATTGGCCGCGCCCCGATCGGCGCCGCGAGTTCCTGCGCGCTAGAATCAACGAACAGGGTGGTCTCGACCTGTTCCCCAACCAGGGATCGGCGGTGCTGACCTCGACCGTCTGGGGCGACGGACTGGTCGACACCCCGCCGGCCACGCCGATCCGGCGCGGCGACCTGGTCGATTTCCTGGCGTTCAACGACCTGCTGACATGACCGTCACCGTTTTGTTCTTCGCCAGCCTGCGCGAAACCCTGGGCACCGGCCGCGAGCAGTTCACTCTGCCGGCCGATGTGCGCACCGCCGCCGACCTGCGGGCGCACCTGCGCGAGCGCGGCCCTGCCTGGGCGCAGGCGCTGGCCGAGGGGCGGGCGGTCCGCGTCGCGATCAACCAGGTCATGGCCGATCCGTCGATGCCGATTCCGCCGGGGGCCGAGATCGCCTTCTTCCCGCCGGTCACCGGCGGCTGAGGAGCCAGCATGACCGTGCGTGTGCAGCCCGACGACTTCGATGCCGGTGCCGAGATCGCCCGCCTGCGCGCCGGCAATCCGCGCGTGGGCGCGGTGGTGGCCTTCATCGGCACGGTGCGCGACCTCAACGAGGGGGCCGGTGTCGGCACGCTCACGCTGGAGCACTATCCCGGCATGACCGAGCGCAGCCTCGAGGACATCTGCGCGCAGGCCCGCGCGCGCTGGAACCTTGAAGACCTGCTGGTCATCCATCGCCACGGCGCGTTGCGCCCGCTCGACCAGATCGTGCTGGTGGTCACCACCTCGGCGCATCGCGGCGAAGCGTTTCTCGCCTGCGAATTCATCATGGACTACCTCAAGACCCAGGCGCCGTTCTGGAAAAAGGAGTCCGGTCCGCAGGGCGAGCGCTGGGTGCAGGCCCGCGACAGCGACGACGACGCCGCCCGGCGCTGGTCGACCTGATGCTCGCCGCGGTCCCGACCCGCTGCGTCGGATCGCCGCGCCTGGCGAGGGCCCTGGCGCGTCCGATCCGCGGTGGTTGCGCCGCGTCCACCGGTTCGTCGTGCCGGTGACCCTGGCGGGCGCGCTCGCCGTGGCGGCCGGTGCGGTGCTCGGGGCCTGGCTTCGGTGGGTGCTCGGTCTGGCCTTCAACGTGACCGGCGCCCCCCTTCCTCTGGGCACGCTGGCAGCCAACCTCGCTGGCGGCCTGATGGCAGGGATGTCGATGGCCTGGTTCAGTGCCCATCCGGACCTGGCGCCCGAATGGCGGCTGTTCGCGGTCACCGGTTTTCTCGGGGCGCTCACCACCTTCTCCACTTTTTCAGCCGAGTCGCTCACGCTGATCGAACGCGGCGAACTCCCGGCGGCGCTGGCGCACAGCGCGGTCCACCTGCTCGGCTGCCTCGCCGCCGCGGCGCTCGGTTTCCGGATGCTGCGATGACGCTGGCCGAAGTCCCGCCCTGGCTCTGGATCGTCGTCACCTTCATTGCCGCGCTGTCGCAGACTTTCCGCAACGCGATGCAACGCAGTCTCACCACCCGGCTGGGCACGGTGGGCGCGACCCATGTGCGTTTCCTGTTCGGTCTGCCGTTCGCCTGCGTGTTCATCGCCCTCATGCTGGCGCTGGTCGAGCCGCCGCGGGACCTGCGGTTCGGGGCGACCTTCTGGGCCTGGGTGCTGACCGGCGGCGTGACGCAGATCATCGCCACCGCGCTCATGCTCGCCGCGATGCAACTGCGCTCTTTCACGGTCGCCACCGCCTATGTGAAGTCCGAGCCGGTGCTGGTTGCGGTGATGGGATTCGTGCTGCTGGGCGATCGCATCGGCCCGCTGGCGATCGCGGCGATCGTGGTGGCCACCGTGGGCGTGGTGCTGATGTCGGTGTCCGGTGCATCGGCGAAGGACGCCGGCTCGCGCTGGCGGCCCGCCCTGTTCGGCATCGGCGCCGGCGCGATCTTCGCGATGTCGGCGGTGGGCTTTCGGGGCGCGGTGCTGGCACTGGGCGACGATCCCTTCTATCTGCGCGCCGCGATCACCCTGGTGGTCGGCCTCACCCTGCAAAGCCTGCTGTTGTCGGGCTGGCTGCTGGCCCGCTCGCCGGGCACGCTCACCGAGATCTTCAGGGCCTGGCGACCCTCGCTGGCCGCCGGCGGTCTGGGCGCTTTCGCGTCGCTGTGCTGGTTCACTGCCTTCGCGCTGGAGCCGGCAGCACTGGTGCGAACCGCCGCTTTGGTCGAGATCCTGTTCGCGCAGGCGATCTCGCGTCAGTTGTTCGCACAGCGCTCGAGTCGGGGCGAATCGATGGGAATCCTGCTGGTGGTGGCGGGGGTGGCGGTCCTGCTGCTGACCGGGTAAAACGGATCCGCCGGTTTCCGGAATCCGGTATGGTGAATTTCGAGATTACAGGCCGTTTTCATCCCGACCGGCAGGCGCCGGTGCGCAGGGGGTGCGGCACACTTTTCAGTTGACGATGGGGGCATTGAATCTGCATTCCGGCGCCAGTCCGTGGAGCGCACCGCCGGAAGGCCCCGAAATATCCATCCATGACGCACACAGGAGATAGATCGATGACCAGCAAGAATGACAACAAAGGGTCCGGCTTCGGGCTCAATCCGCAAGACGACCTGAACGATCTCCGGATGTCCGAGAAGTCGATGCCGCTGCTCGAGCATGTCCGGCAGTTCGTCAAGGAAACGGTCGATCCGATGTCGGAGAAGTTCTTCGCCCTGGGCGAGGGTCGTGCCGACCGCTGGAGCTATGTGCCCGGCCAGCTCGAGATGCTGGAAGAAGCCAAGAACAAGGCCAAGAAGGAAGGGCTGTGGAACTTCTTCCTGCCCGATGCCGAGACCGGCGAGGGGCTGTCGAACCTCGACTACGCGTACATCGCCGCCGAGCTGGGCAAGAATCCGCTGGCCTCGCAGACCATGAACTGTTCGGCGCCCGACACCGGCAACATGGAAGTGCTCGAGCGCGTGGGTACCCCCGAGCAGAAGGAGCGCTGGCTCAAGCCGCTGCTGTCGGGCGAGATCCGCTCGGCCTATGCGATGACCGAGCCCGATCGCGCCTCGTCGGACGCCAAGAACGTCGGCATGCGCGCGGTGCTCGAGGGCGACGAGTGGGTCCTCAACGGCGAGAAGTACTACATCTCGGGTGCCGGCGATCCGCGCTGCAAGATCATGATCACCATGGTCAAGACCAGCCCCGATGCGCCCTCGCACAAGCAGCAGTCGCAGATCCTGGTGCCCATCGACACCCCGGGCGTCAAGATCCTGGGCCCGATGTGCGTGTTCGGAGATGACGATGCGCCGCACGGCCACATGCACATCCGTTTCGACAATGTGCGCGTGCCGACCTCGAACATGCTGCTGGGCGAGGGCCGCGGCTTCGAGATCTCGCAGGTCCGCCTCGGACCGGGCCGCATCCACCACTGCATGCGCTCGATCGGCCAGGCCGAGAAGGCGCTCGATCTGATGGTCACCCGTGGCCTGTCGCGTCAGGCTTTCGGCAAGCAGATCGCCTGGCTGGGCGGCAACATCGAGATCATCTCGCGCGCGCGCATCGAGATCGAATCGATGCGCCTGATGGTGCTCAAGGCCGCCAAGGCGATGGACGTGCTGGGCAACCGCGAAGCCCGCATCTGGGTGCACATGGTCAAGGCGATGGTGCCCGAGCGGGTCTGCAAGATCATCGACCAGGCGATCCAGATGCACGGCGCCACCGGTGTGTCGCAGTGGACGCCGCTGGCCCACATGTACACCGGGCAGCGCACGCTGCGTCTGGCCGACGGCCCGGACGAGGTGCACCACCTGGTGGTGGGGCGCAACGAAATTCGCCAATACGAAGGCACTGCCGAGGGTGTGACCTCGGCGGCTGTCTCGCGCAACTGAGAAGGATGACTCCATGAACAAACCCATCAAGGCCCCCGGCTCCGGCTTCGGGCTCAATCCGCAGGACGACCTGAACGACCTGCGCATGTCCGAAAAATCGATGCCGCTGCTCGAGCATGTGCGCCGCTTCGTCAAGGACACGGTCGACCCGATGTCCGAGGAGTTCCACAAGCTCGGCGAAGGCCGTGCCGACCGCTGGAGCTATGTGCCCGGTCAGCTGGAGCTGCTCGAAGGCGCCAAGAACAAGGCCAAGGAAGAAGGGCTGTGGAACTTCTTCCTGCCCGATGCCGAGACCGGCGAGGGGCTGTCGAACCTCGACTACGCGTACATCGCGGCCGAACTGGGCAAGAACCCGCTGGCCTCGCAGACCATGAACTGCTCGGCGCCGGACACCGGCAACATGGAAGTGCTCGAGCGCGTGGGCACCCCCGAGCAGAAGGAGCGCTGGCTCAAGCCGCTGCTGTCGGGCGAGATCCGCTCCACCTACGCGATGACCGAGCCGCACAACGCCTCGTCGGACGCCAAGAACATCGGCATGCGTGCGGTGCTCGAGGGCGATCAGTGGGTGCTCAACGGCGAGAAGTTCTACGCGTCGGGCGCCGGCGATCCGCGCTGCAAGATCCTCATCACCATGGTCAAGACCAGCCCCGAGGCGCCGCCGCACAAGCAGCAGTCGATGATCCTGGTGCCCAAGGACACCCCCGGGGTCACCATCCTGGGCGGCATGCACGTCTTCGGTGACGACGATGCGCCGCACGGCCACATGCACATCCGCTTCGAGAACGTGCGTGTGCCCGCCTCGAACATGCTGCTGGGCGAAGGCCGCGGCTTCGAGATCTCGCAGGTTCGCCTCGGACCGGGCCGCATCCACCACTGCATGCGACTGATCGGCCAGGCCGAGAAGGCGCTCGACCTGATGGTCACCCGTGGTCTGTCGCGGGAAGCCTTCGGCAAGCAGATCGCCTGGCTGGGCGGCAACATCGAGATCATCTCGCGCGCACGCATCGAGATCGAAGCGATGCGCCTGATGGTGCTCAAGGCCGCCAAGGCGATGGACGTGCTGGGTAACCGTGAAGCCCGCGTCTGGGTCCACATGGTCAAGGCGATGGTCCCCGAGCAGGTCTGCAAGATCATCGACCAGGCGATCCAGATGCACGGCGCCACCGGTGTGTCGCAGTGGACGCCGCTGGCGCGCATGTACGCGCGGGCGCGCACCCTGCGCATCGCCGACGGTCCGGACGAAGTGCACCACCTGGTGGTCGGGCGCAACGAACTGCGCCAGTACGAAGGCACCGAAGAGGACGCCACCTCGGCAGTCGTCTGGCGCAGCTGATTTCGGCGCCGACCCCCGGATCCGGTCGCGGCGTTGCCGTGGCAGGACCGGGGGTTTTTCATTGATGCGTTCATTCGGAGCAGGACCCCATGACTTCCCCTTTCGATGACCTGTTTTCGATCCGCGGCAAGACCGCGCTGGTCACCGGCGGCTCGCGCGGCATCGGCGAGATGATCGCCGCCGGCTTTCTCGCCCACGGCGCGAAGGTCTACATCTCGTCGCGCAAGGCCGATGTCTGCGAGGCCACCGCAGCCCGCCTGATGCAGGCGCACGGTGGCCAGTGCATCGCGCTGCCCGCCGACCTGTCCCGGCTCGACGGCGTCGAAAGTCTCGCGCAGCGGCTCGCCGCGCTCGAGCCGCGCCTGGACATCCTGGTCAACAACGCTGGCGCCGCCTGGGGCGCGCCCCTCGAGGAATTCCCCGAGATCGGCTGGGACAAGGTGATGGACACCAATGTGAAGGCGGTGTTCTTCCTGACCCAGAAACTGCTGCCGCTGCTGCGCGCCGCGGCCGCCACCGGCACCCCGTCGCGGGTGATCAACATCGGCTCGATCGACGGCCTGAAGTCGGCCATCTTCGATTCCTTCTCCTACGGCGCCTCCAAGGCGGCGGTGCATCACCTGACCCGCTTCATGGCGGCGCACCTCACCAAGGAGCGCATCCTGTTCAACGCGATCGCGCCCGGTCCGTTCCCGACCTGGATGCTCAGCACCGGCGTGGGCTTCGGTGGCGAGACCGACAATGTCGACTGGGACACCGTCGGCCAGCGCAACCCCAGCGGGCGCGTGGGCACCCCGCAGGACATCGCCGGCCTGGCGATCTTTCTCAGCTCGCGCGCCGGCGAATACGTGATCGGCCAGACCATTGCCTGCGACGGCGGATCGGTCGCGGCGTCCTGACCCCCTGCGCGGCCGGCTGGCCGCGCGCTGTCTCCTCTCGACAAGGTTGCTGCCAGATGGCCATCCACCAAGCGAAAGCACTGCTGCCCGACGGTCAGCCCGGTCCCTGGGGCGAGCCGGTCGCCTTCTCCTATGACCGGCGCGATGTGCTGCTCTACGCGGTGGGCATCGGCATCGAAGACCTGCGCTTCGTCTACGAGGGGCATCCGGATTTCGCGGTGTTCCCGACCTTCCCGATCCGCTGGGGAAGCGCGGGTGCGCCGGTCGACCGGGCCTTGCTGCCGCCTTCGCCGGGGCCGCTGAATATTGATGCCGAGCGCTACATCGAGCAGCTGCGGCCGCTGCCGATCGCCGGGACGCTGCAGGTGCGCTCGCGGCTGATCGGGGTGCATCCCCGCGGCAAGGGCAGCAGCTTCGTCGAGACCGAGAGCGTCCTGACCGATGCCGCCGGCGAGGTCTGCGTGCGAATGGTCAACGGATCCTTCCGGCGCGGGGTCGAGCAACTCGGCGACATCGAGCCTTTCGAGGGCAGCGGTCAGACCTTTTCGGCAAAAATCGACATTCCCGATCGCATGCCCGACTGGGATGTCGGCGCGCGGATCGCCAGCAATCAGGCCATCCTGTACCGGCTCTCCGGCGACTACAACCCGCTGCACATCGACCCCGATTCGGCGAAGTTCGGCGGCTTCGACACGCCCATCCTGCACGGCCTGTGCACCTTCGGGCATTGCGCCCATCTGCTGCTGGAAGCGATCTGCGGCGGCGACCCGGCGCGTTTTCGCCGCCTGAAGGTCCGCTTCTCCTCGCCGGTGTATCCGGGCGACACGCTGCGGGTGCTCGCCTGGCGCGACGGTCCGGGGCGGGTCGTCTTCGAGGCGCGGGTGCTCGACCGGGTGGTGGTGTCCAACGCCTGGTTCGAGTACGAGCCGACCGGAAGCGACGCGTGAACGAGCCGGTCGATGTCCTGATCATCGGTGCCGGCGCGTCCGGCGCCGCGGTTGCCTGGAGCCTGGCCGAGACGCGGATGCGCATCCTCTGCCTGGAGCAGGGCGACTGGGTCAAGTCGTCCGACTACCCGAGCAACGGGCGCGACTGGGAGGCCCGTCAGCTCGGCGAATTCAATTTCAGCCCGAACCGGCGAAAAAGTCCGGTCGACTATCCGGTCAACGAGAGCGGCTCGCCGATCAAGATCGCCAACTTCAACGGCGTCGGCGGCGGCACGGTGCTCTACGCCGGTCATTTCCCGCGCTTCCATCCCAGCGACTTCCGGGTGCGTTCGCTCGACGGCGTGGCCGACGACTGGCCGCTGGACTACCGGACGCTGGAGCCGTTCTACGCCGAGAACGACCGGATGATGGGCATCTCGGGGCTGAGCGGCGACCCCGCCTATCCGCCCAAGCCGGCGGTGATGCCGCCGCTGCCGCTGGGCCGCGCCGGCGCCACGCTGGCGCGCGGCCTCAATTCGCTCGGCTGGCACTGGTGGCCCTCCGACAGCGCGGTGGCCACCGAGGACTACGACGGCCGGGCCCGCTGCATCAACCTGGGCCATTGCATCGCCGGCTGCGCCCAGGGCGCCAAGGCCAGCACCGACATCACCTACTGGCCCCACGCGATCCGGGCCGGGGTCGAACTGCGCACCCGCTGCCGGGTGCGCGAGATCACCACCAACGACCAGGGCATGGCCACCGGGGTCGTGTACTTCGACGCCGACGGCGTCGAGCACTTTCAGGCGGCCGAGGTGGTGATCCTCGCCAGCAACGGGGTGGGCACGCCCCGGCTGCTGCTGAACTCCGCGTCGGCGCGGTTTCCCGATGGCCTGGCCAATTCCAGCGGGCTGGTCGGGCGCAACCTGATGTTCCATCCCTACGCGTCGCTGCAGGGCTACTTCGATGAGCCGCTCGACGGCTACCGCGGACCGGGCAACTGCATCTGGAGCCAGGAGTTCTACGAGACGGATGCGGCGCGCGGTTTCCTGCGCGGCTACACCTTCGAGTTCACCCGCGGCCGCGGTCCGGTTCTGAGTGCCCTGGCGGGCATGAGCTCCGGCCGGATTCCCTGGGGCGCGGACCATCACGGCGCCTATCGCCGGATGTTCAGCCGCTCAACCGGGATGGTCGCGATCTGCGAGGACCTGCCCGAGGCGCACAACACCGTCACCCTCGACCCGACCCTGACCGACTCCAGCGGCATCCCGGCGCCCCGCATCAACTACACCCTGAGCGAGAACAGCCAGCGGATGCTCGCGCACGCGGTCGCCCGCGGCACCGAGGTGCTGCGCGCGGCCGGCGCCCGCGAGGTCAGCACCGAGGCGCCACTGGCGGTGGGCGGCTGGCACCTGATGGGCACGGCCCGCATGGGCACCGATCCGGCACGCTCGGTCGTCAATGAGTGGGGGCGCAGCCACGATGTGAAGAACCTGTTCATCGTCGATGGCAGCATCTTCGTGACCTCGGCCGGCGTGAACCCGACCTCCACCATCCAGGCGCTGGCGCTCTACATCGCCGACAGCATGAAAAAGCGCCTGGCCAACCTGTTCGACTGAAGCGGTGAGACCATGAAGCACATCGTCCTGAAGCCCGACGACTCGTCCCTGTCGGTGGCGCAGCGCCGTTCGCTGCGCTGCCTGGTGGCGCTGATGATTCCCGCCAGCGCCGAGTACCAGGTGCCGGGTGCCGACGACGACACCATTTTTGCCGACATCGTCGCCACGCTCAAGCCGCACGCGGTGCTGGCGGGCGACGCGGTCGGCCGGCTCGACGCCCTGGCCGGCGGGTGCTTCGCCGACCTGCCCGAGGATCAGCGCGACACGGTTGCCCAGGATTTCCGGCGCGACCGCTCGGCGCTGGTCAACCTGCTGGTCAGCGTCACCGTGCAGTGCTACTACCGCGATGACCGCGTGATGCGCTCGCTGGGCATGCCGGTCCGCGCGCCGTTTCCCGAAGGCTACGAGCTGGCGCCGTCGGACTGGTCGCTGCTGGACCCGGTGCGCGCCCGCCCGAAGCTGTATCGCGAGGTGCCCTGAGGCCAGCGGCGCGCAGGGGGCTTTTCAGCGGCCCTTGAAGACCGGTTCGCGTTTCTCGACGAAGGCCTTGGTGGCCTCGCGGTGGTCCTCGGTCTGTCCGCAATGGACATGGTGGGTCGCTTCCAGGTCCAGGCATTCATCGACTTCGCCGGCCATCGCGCGGTTCAGGTTTTCCTTCATGTAGCGGTAGGCCACCGTCGGTCCGTTGGCGATCCGCAGGGCGACCTCGCGCGCCTTGGCCGCCAGTTCCTCGGGGGCGCAGACCCAGTTCGTCAGGCCCAGCCGCAGCGCTTCATCGGCGCTGATCCGGTCGGACAGAAAATACATCTCTCGTGCCTTGGCCGAGCCCACCAGCTGGGTGAGGAAATAGGTGCCGCCGTAGTCGCCGGAAAAGCCCACCCGCGCAAAGGCGGTGGTCATGATCGCGGTGCTGGCCATCACCCGCAGGTCGCAGGCCAGCGCCAGCGAGAGACCCGCGCCGGCGGCCGCGCCGGGCAGCGCGGCGATGGTCGGCTTGGGCATCTTGAAGAGTTTGCCGGCGGTGGCGCGCTGCTGCACGCGCTGGCGGGCGATCGCTTCATCGATGGTGTTGTTGCCCACCGTGCCATCGCCGCGGGCCGCCATGCCCTTGACGTCGCCACCGGCGCAAAAGCCCTTGCCCGCGCCGGTGAGCACGATGCATTTCACCGCCGGATCGAGTTCCGCGGCGGCCAGCTGCGCCACCAGCGCCTCGTTCATCGCGCGCGACATCGCGTTGCGGGCCTCGGGCCGGTTCAGGGTCAGGGTGAGCACGCCGGATTCCAGGGTGGCGAGCAGGTCGGGGGTGCCGGTGTCGATCGTTCGGGTGTCCAAGTGGGTTTGCTCCGTGAGGGGTGGATGACGGGCCGGTTCAGGCCGCGGGCGGTGCGGTGCCGGCCAGGGCAGCGTCGTAGCCGGCGTAGGAATGCTTCAGGGTGGCGTGGTTGAGCAGCATTTCGGCGATCTGGCGCTGGCCGCTGGCATCGAAGATCCGGGTCCGGACCCAATAGGACTCGGTGCGCCGGCTCTCCGAGAGCGCGGCGATCTCGCGCCGGATCAGGTACTCCTCGCCCACGAACAGCGGCCCGTCGATCATCCGGATCTCCTGGTCGGCGAAGAGCCCCACCGCCGGTCCCTTGACCGGGAATTGCGCCTGCCGGTTCGAGTATTCGGCCAGCACGCTGACCATCTCCAGCGGAATGATCGGACGACCCCAGGGCGATGCGTCGGCGCGGCTGAACCAGGGCGAGTTCTCGGTGATCACCGCGAGCTTCTGGTTCAGCGAGAACGGATACAGCGCCCCCATGTGCTGATCCGGATCCATCCGGACCCGCTCGGGCTGTGCGCCGGTCATGCCGACGCGCAGGTCCGCCAGGATCACCAGCGGGCCGGGCGGGCGCAGCTGTGCCAGGCGCTGCTCCAGCAGTGTCGGGCCGTGATCCGGGCCCAGGCTGGCGCTGGCCTCCAGCACCGGTGTGCCGTCCTCCTTCTCGGCCCACACCCGGGTGGTGGTCGCGCCGGCGGCGGGCATCTGCGCGAAGGCGCGAACCGACTCGCCCTCGATCACCATGTTCAGGTAGTGCGCCGACAGGCAGCCCCGTTCGAACCAGGCCTGGCCCCAGATCTGCGCCAGCAGCGGCGCGAACAGGCTGAAGTGGGTCGGACCCTCGATCGGGCCGGCCCGAAAGCCGAGCTTCTCGGCCATGCTGTCGTCGTGGATCGATGAGTGTCCGCCGTATTCCTGGTCGGCCAGCATCTGCCGCGGCTGGCGCAGGGGGCCCTGCAGGATCAGTGGCGTGTCGAAGCTCATGGGTTCAGGCCGCTTTCAGGTGCACCGGGCGGCGCAGCTCGGGGGCCAGCGCATCGCCCATCAGGTCGATGAAGTTGTCGGCGTAGAAGCGCCGGATCGCCGACGGCGAACTCGCCCCCAGCGACTCGTCGAATCGCTTGAGCGGGTGACGACCGCCCTCGACATGCGGATAGTCGGACGAGAACAGGCAGACGTCCTCGCCGGCATTGGCGATGATCCAGCCCGCGTCCTCGTGCGGGTAGGGCGTGACCCGCAGCTGGCGCTGCACGATCTCCGAGGGCTTGGCCGACAGCCGGCGCAGCCGGTCCTCGTTGCGCTGGAACGCATGGGCGGCCGAATCCATCGCGCGCATCCAGCCCGGCAGCCACGAGGCGCCGAGCTCGATCGCGCCCCACTTCAGGCCCGGGAACCGGTCGAACACGCCGTCGAAGATCAGCGTGGCCAGCGTCTGCATCACCGAATTGGGAATCGGCATGTAGCTCACCGAGGTGAAGTTGTCGTCGCCACCGTGGAAATCGGGCACCGGCGGCAGGCCGTTGACCTTGTAGGTCGGGTCCAGCCGGTCTTCGCCCCCGACATGGAACAGGATCGGCAGAGACGCCTCCTGGGCCATCGCCCAGACCGGGTCGAGCCCGATGTGGCTGGGCGAGTGCCGCGGCGGGCATCGCGACGGGATCAGCAGCGCCTTCGCGCCCATCTCGATCGCCTGGCGCGCGGTGTCGCGGGCCCGTTCGAAGTCGTTCAGCGGCACATAGGCGGTGGCGAGCAGGCGCCGGTCGACCGAGCAGAAGTCGACCATCATCCGGTTGTGCGCGCGCGCGGCGGCGTGGCACAGGTCCGGGTCATCGCCCTGGTCCAGTCCGAAGTTGCCCAGGCAGAAGGTGGTGAACACCAGCTGGCTCGCGAAGCCCAGCAGATCGAGCGCGTGCGGGCGATCCTGCGGCAGGAAAGAGCCATGCGCCTCGTGGTTCTTGCGCAGCAGGATGTTGGCGTCGACGCCGGCCCGGAACGCGGGTTCCTGGTGCGCGGCTTTCGCCTGGCCGGGGCGGCGTGCCCGATCGATCTTTTCCTGATAGGTCGGCAGCGCGTGAAAGCGGGCGAGGGTGGCCGCGTCGAAATAGGGATCCAGGCAGTCGTCGAGCTCCATCAGGTGACTGTCGGCGTCGTGCACCAGGCGTCCGTTCACATAGGTCATCGGTTCATCCTCTTTCCGGGGTTCCGTTCGATTCGGTTCGGCGGGCGGGTCGGCCCGGCTCAGGCCGGAGCGGCGAATTCGCTGACCGGGTCGCCGGCGATCCGCGAGTGATACATGATCCGGGGCTCGCGCATGTCCCAGGGGGTGGCGCGATGCATCAGGCAGCGGTTGTCCCAGATCACCGCATCCCCCGGCGCCCAGTGGTGGTGATGCACGCGCGGTGCCTGGCAGGCGAAATCGAGCAGTTCCTGCAGCAGCGCATCCGATTCCTGCTCACCCAGTCCGGGGATGCCGTAAGCGTGGCGCCCGATCATCAGTGCCGGCCGGCCGGTCTCCGGGTGGATCTTCACCAGCGGGCGCAGCGGCGGGTCCTTGACCTGGAATCCGTAGCCGCTGTATTCGCTGCCGGCCTTGGCCTGATGCCCCAGCTTGGCCTGGCTGTAGTGCAGCGAGTGGCGCGCGCTCAGCCCGGCGATCCGCGCGCGCATCGCCGGGTCGAGGGCGTCGTGGGCGGCCCGCATGTCGGCCCAGCCGGTTTCGCCGCCCGAGGACGGCACCACATGCGCGGTGAACACCGCGCCCTTGGCCTGCACCGGCATGTAGGTGCTGTCGCAGTGCCAGCCCATGTTGCCCTTGAGCACCTTGATGACATCGTCGCTGTCGTTCTCGATCCGCACGCTGCCGTCGGATCGCACGTTGCTGATCGCGGCGAGTTCGAACTCGGGCGCGCCGAACCGGCGGGCGAAGGCCACCTGTTCTTCCTTGCTCAGGTGGATGCCGGGGAAGATCAGCAGCGCGTACTCGAGCCAGGTCTGGTAGAGCCGTTCGAAGCCGGCGTCGTCGATCCGTCCACCGGGCGCCAGGCCGGTCACCACCGCGCCGAAGCTCGCGGGCAGGGGTTTCACCTCGAAATCCGTCGATGGGCTCATCGCGCGCTCCTGGGCTCAGGGAGAACCGGGCATCCGGTCCGGGCATCCCTCGAAAATGTGCCGCGGGCGTCTTTCTGTCAACCGCGCTGGCGCCTGTCGGCCCGGCGATCGGAAAGCCGCGCCGCCGGGGCTTCTTCAATCCGGTGTTTACCGGAATCGACCGGGGTGAGCAGGGCCGCCCGCGACCGATAAAATCGCGCTTCCGGGACCCGTCGCTCGACGGTCCTGCTGCCTTCCAGAGCCTGGCCCGCACGCCGGAGTCTGGCTCGATTGCTCATTCCCACGGCGCCCCCCTGATGACGACCCTCGCTCCCACCCCTGCCGGCCTGGCCTCCATCGACGCGGTGACCGCGAATCTCGCGTCGGTCGGCTACATCTCGACGCGCTCGATCTCCACCGCGGTCTACCTCGCCCACCACCTGCGCAAACCGGTCCTGATCGAAGGCCCCGCCGGCGTGGGCAAGACCGATCTGGCGGTGTCGCTGTCGCGCTCCCTCGACTTTCCGCTGCTGCGCATGCAGTGCTACGAAGGCCTCGACGAGGGCAAGGCGCTCTACGAGTGGAAGTACGGCAAGCAACTGCTCTACACCCAGATCCTCAAGGAAAAGATCCATCACCTGATCGATGGCGCCGACTCGCTGGAAGCCTCCTTCCGAAAGCTCGCCGGCTTCCAGGACCTGTTCTTCTCGCGCGATTTTCTCGAGCCCCGGCCGCTGCTGCGCTCGATGGAGCAGGAGGGCGGCAGCGTGCTGCTGATCGACGAGATCGACAAGTCCGAGGAACCCTTCGAAGCGCTGCTGCTCGAGATCCTGTCCGATTACCAGGTGACCATTCCCGAGATCGGCACGATCCAGGCCCGCACCCCGCCGCTGGTGGTCCTCACCTCGAACAACACCCGCGAGCTGGGCGATGCACTCAAGCGCCGCTGCCTGCACCTGCACATCGGCTTTCCCGAGGCCGCGCGCGAGCAGGACATCGTGCGCTCGCGCGTGCCCGGCATCTCCGAGGCGCTGCTGCGCCAGATGGTCGCCTTCGTGCAGTCGGTGCGTGACGAGAACATCCGCAAGCTGCCGTCGATCAGCGAGACCGTCGACTGGGCGCGCACGCTGATGCTGCTGCACGCCGACTCGCTCGAGGAGTCGCTGGTGCGCGACACGCTCAATGTGATCCTCAAGCGCGAAAGCGACATCATCGAGCTGCGGGGTCGCGTCGAGGCGCTGACCCAGGCGGCGCTCACCCAGGCGGGTGGCCCGGCCTGATGGAGCGCACGCTGGCCAGCTTCATCCGCGCGCTGCGAGCGGCGGGCGCCGAGATTTCGACGGCCGAGGCAATCGACGCGGCGCGCACGATGGCGATCGTGGGCTACGACGACCGCCTGCGGATGAAGGAGTCGCTGTCGGTGGTGCTGGCCAAGTCGCTCGAGGAGAAGGCCACCCACGACCGGATCTTCGACCTGTATTTCAGCCGGCCCGAGCCGCGCCGCAAGGCGGCGTCCGACGCCCAGTCGCAGGCCCAGGACAAGGCGCAGGATTCCTCGCAGGGCGACGATCCGGCGACCGACTCCGAGTCCGCCGATCCGTCCCGGCCGTCGGGCAAGCCGCAGGGCGCGGGCGGCGGCGGTTCGACCGACAGCACCGATCCGGCGAGCCAGACCGATCCCGATGCCCAGGCCGATGCCCTGCTCAATCTGCTCAATTCCGGTGACCCCGACCTGATCGAGCGTTCGGTGGCACGCGCCGCCAGCGCGGTCGGCGTGGACAACATCCGCTTCGAGTCGCAGACCGCGTATTTCGTGCGCCGCACCCTGGAAAAACTCGGTATCGAGGGGCTGGAGGCGCGTCTGCTCGCGCGCATGCGCGAGAACACCGCGCAGGCGCAGGCCGAGGTTCAGGCCCTGATCGACGCCCGCACGCAGATGCAAAGCCATGTGCGGGCCCATGTCGACCGCCGCTTCGAGCTGTTCGGTCGCAGCGCCACCGACGCGTTCATGAACGACGTCACCGTCAACCGTTCCCTCGACCGGCTGGGGCTGCAGGACATCGAGCGCATGAAGGTGGTCGTTGCCCGGATGGCGCGCCGGCTGGCGATCCGGCACGCGCGCCGGCGTCGGGTCCGCGATCGCGGCCACCTCGACATCCGCCGCACGCTGCGCGCCAACGCCGGCAACGACGGCGTGCCCTTCGATCTGGTGTTTCGCCACAAGCGCAAGGACCGGCCCAAGATCGTCGCCATCTGCGACGTCTCGGGCTCGGTGGCCGCCTATGTGCGGTTCCTGCTGCTGTTTCTCTATTCGCTGCACGACAAGGTCACCGACCTGCGCGCCTTCGCGTTTTCCAACGAATTGCGCGATGTCGGCACCTTCCTGGAAGGCCGCGATTTCGACTCCGCCATGGGCCGCATCCTCGACGAGGTCGGCGGCGGCAGCACCGACTACGGCCAGGCGCTGGTCGACCTGCAGGAAGACCACTGGGAGACGATCGACCGTCGCACCACCGTGCTCATCCTGGGCGACGGCCGCTCCAACCACAGCGATCCGCGGCTCGACATTTTTCGCGAGATGTCCGAGCGGGCCAAGCGGGTGGTGTGGCTGTGCCCCGAGGTGCCCGGCCGCTGGGGCACGGGCGACAGCTGCATCCTGCAGTACAAGGCCTTCTGCACGCATCTGGCCCATTGCGCCAGCGCGCTCGACCTCGAGCAGGCGATCGACGAGGCCCTGCAGGCCTACGATTGAGTCCGCGAGTCTCTGAACGGCCCGGTGCGCCGTCGGCCGCTGACCGGGCCAGGGCGAGCTCGGCCGCGGACCGGCCCGGCGGCCGGCCGGGCCCGGCCGCGCTGCCCTAGCGCGTCCCGAACGAGGTCGGCCCGAACAGGTTCTTCTGGCTCGCCGACTGCGAGCGCCAGTACTGGCGCGGCGCGCTCACGCTGTCGCCGAGCGCAGCCGCCGCGCGCCACGGCCAGCGCGGGTCGAGCAGCAACCCGCGCGCCATCGCGATCAGGTCGGCCTTGCCGGTGGTCAGGATTTCCTCGGCCTGCGCCGGCTCGGTGATCAGTCCGACTGACATCACCGGCATCTTGACCGCCGCCTTGATGGCCGCCGCGAAGGGCACCTGATAGCCCGGGCCGATCGCGATCTTCTGGCGCGGGCTGATGCCCCCGCTGGACACATCGATCCAGTCGCAGCCCAGCTTCTCCAGCGCCTGGGCGAAGACGATGCTGCTGGGCACGTCCCAGCCGCCCTCGATCCAGTCGCTCGCGCTGATCCGGATGCCCAGGGGCTTGTGCGCCGGCCAGGCCGCGCGCATCGCGGCGAACACCTGCAGCGGATAGCGCAGCCGGTTCTCGAGGCTGCCGCCGTAGTCATCCGTGCGGTGGTTGGCGATCGGGCTCAGGAACTCGTGGAGCAGGTAGCCGTGCGCGGCGTGCAGTTCGATCGCCTCGAAGCCGGCCCGATCGGCGCGCCGCACCGACTCGATGAAGCGCTCGCGCAGGCGGTCCAGCCCCGCGGCGTCGATCGCCTCGGGCGGCGGCTCGTGCTCGAGCTGCGGCACCGCCGACGGTCCGCGCGGCCGCCATCCGCCGGCCGCTTCCGGCACGAGTTGCCCGCCCTCCCAGGGACGTCCGCTGGAGGCCTTGCGCCCCGCGTGTCCGATCTGGATGGCCAGCGGCATCGGGCTGACCTGACGCAGCGTGCGCGCCAGATCGGTGAGCGCGTTTTCGGTGGGGTCGTCGTACAGCCCCAGGCAGCCGGCGGTGATCCGGCCGGCCGGCTCGACCGCGGTCGCCTCGACCATCAGCAGGCCGGCACCGCTGAGCGCGAACTGGCCCAGGTGGACGGTGTGCCAGGGCTGCGCGCAGCCGTCGACCGCCGAGTACTGGCACATGGGAGAGACAACGATGCGATTGACCAGACGCAGGCTGCGCAGTTCGAAAGGAGAGAAAAGTGTGCTCATGGCTTGAAATATAGCCACTCAGCCCGACTTCGAATACAACCAAACCCCCTCGCGAGTACCGATTCCATGCGCCTGGACAAACTCACCACCCAGTTCCAACAGGCCCTTGCCGACGCGCAGAGCCTGGCCCTGAACAACGATCACCAGTACATCGAGCCGGTTCATCTGCTGTCGGCGCTGATCGGTCAGCCCGACGGTTCGGGGCGTGCGCTGCTCGAGCGCGCGGGCGTTCGGATCCCGGCGCTGAAATCGGCGGTCGATGGCGCGATCGGGCGCCTGCCCCAGGTCTCGGGCACCTCGGGCGACGTGCAGGTCGGGCGCGATCTGGTCGGCCTGCTCAACCTGTGCGAAAAGGAAGCCGGCAAGCGCGGTGACCAGTTCATTGCTTCCGAGCTCTTCCTGCTGGTGCTGGCCGATGACAAGGGCGAAGCCGGACGGCTGGCGCGCGAAGCGGGTCTGGCGCGCAAGTCGCTCGAGAGCGCGATCGACTCGGTGCGCGGCGGCCAGCCGGTGGGCAGTGCCGAGGCCGAGGGCCAGCGTGAGGCGCTCAAGAAGTACACCGTCGACCTCACCGAGCGCGCGCGCGCCGGCAAGCTCGACCCGGTCATCGGTCGCGACGACGAGATCCGGCGGGCCATCCAGATCCTGCAGCGGCGCACCAAGAACAACCCGGTCCTCATCGGCGAGCCCGGCGTGGGCAAGACCGCCATTGTCGAGGGCCTGGCGCAGCGCATCGTCAACGGCGAGGTCCCCGAGTCGCTCAAGAACAAGCGTGTGCTCGTGCTCGACATGGCGATGCTGCTGGCCGGGGCGAAATACCGCGGCGAGTTCGAGGAGCGCCTGAAGGCGGTGCTCAAGGAAGTCGCCCAGGACGAGGGCCAGACCATCGTCTTCATCGACGAGATCCACACGATGGTGGGCGCCGGCAAGGCCGAGGGTGCGATCGACGCCGGCAACATGCTCAAGCCCGCGCTGGCCCGTGGCGAGCTTCACTGCATCGGCGCCACCACGCTGGACGAATACCGCAAATACGTCGAGAAGGACGCCGCGCTCGAGCGCCGCTTCCAGAAGGTGCTGGTCGGCGAGCCCAGCGTCGAGGCCACCATCGCAATCCTGCGCGGCCTGCAGGAGCGCTACGAACTGCACCACGGCATCGAGATCACCGATCCGGCCATCGTGGCCGCCGCTGAGCTCTCGAACCGCTACATCACCGACCGTTTCCTGCCCGACAAGGCGATCGACCTGATCGACGAGGCGGCCGCCCGCATCAAGATGGAGATCGACAGCAAGCCCGAGTCGATGGACAAGCTCGATCGCCGGCTGATCCAGCTCAAGATCGAGCGCGAGGCGGTGCGCCGCGAGACCGACGAGGCCTCGCGCAAGCGCTTCGACCTGATCGAGCAGGAGATCGTCCGCCTGGACAAGGAGTACGCCGACCTGGATGAACTGTTGCGCGCCGAGAAGGCGGCGGTCCAGGGCAGTGCCCTCATCAAGGCCGAGATCGACAAGCTGCGGGCCCAGATGGCCGAGTTGCAGCGCAAGGGTCAGTTCGACAAGCTGGCCGAGATCCAGTACGGGCGGCTCCCCGCGCTCGAAGGGCGTCTGAAGGCCGCCAGCGATGCCGAACTCGCGCGCCCGGCCGGCACCCCGGAGCGGCCGCGTCTGCTGCGCACCCAGGTGGGTGCCGAGGAAATCGCCGAGGTGGTGTCACGCGCCACCGGTATTCCGGTCAGCAAGATGCTGCAGGGCGAGCGCGAGAAGCTGCTGGGCATGGAAGACCGGCTGCACCAGCGCGTGGTCGGCCAGGACGAGGCGGTGCGTCTCGTGTCCGACGCCATCCGCCGTTCGCGCGCCGGGCTGTCCGACCCGAACCGCCCGTATGGCTCCTTCCTGTTCCTGGGCCCCACCGGCGTGGGCAAGACCGAGCTGTGCAAGACACTGGCGGCCTTCCTGTTCGACTCGCAGGACCACCTGATCCGCATCGACATGAGCGAGTTCATGGAGAAACACTCGGTCGCCCGCCTGATCGGCGCCCCCCCCGGTTATGTCGGCTACGAGGAGGGGGGTTACCTGACCGAGGCGGTTCGCCGCAAGCCCTACAGCGTGATCCTGTTCGACGAGATCGAGAAGGCCCACCCGGATGTCTTCAATGTGCTGCTGCAGGTGCTCGACGACGGCCGGATGACCGATGGCCAGGGCCGCACCGTCGACTTCAAGCACACGGTGATCGTGATGACCTCGAACATCGGCAGCCACGAGATCCAGCGCCTGTCGTCCGATCCGAAGACCAACGATCTCGATCTGATCAGGACGGCGGTGATGGGCGAGGTGAAGAAGTCGTTCCGGCCGGAGTTCATCAACCGGATCGACGAGATCGTGGTGTTCCATGGCCTGGACGCGCGTCACATCGCGTCGATTGCCCGCATTCAGCTGGGCATCCTCGAGCAGCGGCTGGCGGCGCAGGACATGACGCTGGCGGTGTCAGAGGCGGCTCTGGACGAGATTGCCGCGGCGGGCTTCGATCCGGTCTACGGGGCTCGGCCGCTCAAGCGGGCGATCCAGCAGTTCATCGAGAACCCGGTGGCCCGGCTGGTGCTGGAGGGGCGGTTCGCGCCGAAGGATGTGATCCCGGTCGATTTCCGGGACGGCAGCTTCAGCT
>CAIZNI010000036.1 GCA_903934295.1 uncultured beta proteobacterium | reverse complement strand
GAACTACCAGCTCAAGCAGCTCTGCCACCGCAACCGCGACGGCAGTTTCGCCACGCAGCGCGACCGCGAGCGTGTGCTCGACCTCGTGGCCAACCAGCTCCAGGAGGCGGGCTTTCGGCATCTGAGCGCCACCAGCCTGAAGCCCAAGCATGTGGAAGGCCTGGTGGCGCGCTGGCAGGCCGAGGGCCTGGCCATCGGCACCATCAAGAATCGCATGGCCGAGTTGCGCTGGTGGGCCGAGAAGATAGGCAAGAGCAACGTGATCGCCCGCGACAACCACCACTACGGCATCGGCAACCGGCAGCACGTCACCAACGTCAGCAAGGCGCGGGAACTCCACAGCAGCGACCTCGCCCGGGTGACCGACCCGTACACCGCCATGTCACTGCGGCTGCAGGCCGCCTTCGGGCTGCGGCGCGAGGAGTCCATCAAGATCCGGCCGGAATGGGCCGACCGGGGCAACGCCCTCGCTCTGAAGGATACCTGGACCAAGGGCGGCCGAGCGCGCGAGGTGCCTGTCCGCAATGCCGAGCAGCGGCAGCTGCTCGACGAGGCGAAGGCTCTGGCCGGCAGGGGCAGCCTCATCCCGGCAGACAAGACCTACGCCGAGCAGCTGCACCGCTTCGAGCACCAGTGCGCTTCGGCCGGTATCCACCGGGTGCACGGCTTCCGGCATCAGTATGCGCAGGTGCGGTACCGTGAATTGACGGGTTGGGCCGCGCCGGCAGCCGGCGGGCCGCGGTCACGGGAGCTGACGGCCGCGCAGAAGGCGGTTGATCGGGAAGCCCGGCTCACGATCAGCGCGGACCTGGGGCATGAGAGGGAGCAGGTGACGGCGGTTTACTTGGGGCGATGACTGCAATCGACCCTCTGTTGCATAGACCGGCGCCGCAACTGTCAGCTATGCAGCGACAGCGGTCGGTCATGCGAGCCAGCCAGGCGCCAGCAGCCGGCCAAGAGCGGTCCTTGGGCCGTTCTCCCGATAGCTGCCACTCGTCTGCATCCGGCCCACAGCACGTCGCCTCGAGGCGTTTGGCATCGGCTTCGACGGCATCGGTCGGAACCGCCGTCGGTGTGCAGGTCAATTTGGGGCGGCAGCTCCTGCCGATGCGGTGGCAGCAGGTGCCGTCGGCGTTGACCGGGCGGAGAGACTTCGCCATGCAGCTGGACTGAGGCGCGAGGGCCACGGCGGCCAAGCCGATCAGCAGGGTTCTGCGCCGGGGAAGCTCAGCTTGGCTAGTGCTCGAACCCGCCCTACTTCAGCGCGAACCGCACGGTTCCGGACGGCTTGCCAGCGATCGTGACGATGGCGACCACCTTGGTGCCAGGGCCCACCTTGAAGGTGCCCGTAGCCTCCAACTTGTCACCGGCTGGCTTGAGCTCGACCTCCTGCTTTTCAGTGCCACTGAGCAGTGTCAGCTTGGCACTGGCCTTGGACACGTCGACCGGCTTGCCATGGTCGCGCAGGTGCAACTGGATCGCGGCCGGCCTGGCGACCAGTTCGAAGTCAATGTCCTTGGCCTCTGTGACCACGCCGCCATGCTTGGGGCTGTGGTCGTGTGCGCCTCCGGCGTGGACGGCGCTGGCCAGGGCAAGGGCGATCGCGGCTGCGACATTGAACTTGGCTTTCATGAGCTTCCTTTCAGTGGAGTGGGAACAGGGGAATGGTTGGGATCAAGCTCACAGCGCCTCGGCGTCCTTGGCATCCAGGAGCTTCTCTGCCGGCTTGCGGCCGAACAGCCAGAACATGGCGGGCGTGAGGAAGGTGTCGAGGAGGGTCGAGCTGATGAGCCCGGAGAAAATCACCACGGCCACCGGGTGCAGCACCTCGGTGCCGGGGCGTTCGGCCTCGAACAGCAGCGGTGCCAGCGCGAAGGCAGTGACCAGCGCCGTCATCAGCACCGGGCTCAGCCTCTCCAGCGAGCCTCGCACGATCATCTTGTGGTCGAAGTTCTCGCCCTCGAAGCGCATCAGGTTGATGTAGTGGCTGACCTTCAGGATGCCGTTGCGCACGGAGATGCCGGCCAGCGTGACGAAGCCGACCATGGCCGCCACGCTGAGCGGCTGGCCCGATAACCACAGCCCGATCACCGCGCCCACCAGCGCCAGCGGGATGTTCACCATGATCAAGGCCGACAGCACGGCGCTCTGGTAGCGGGTGTAGAGCACCACGAACATGAGCGTCAGCGACACGATGGACAACAGCCCGATCAGGCGCGAGGCTTCCTCCTGTGCCTGGAACTGGCCGCCCAGCGTGATGAACATGCCCTCGGGCAGCTTCGTCTCGGCGGCCACCTTGCGGATGTCGGCCACGATCTCCGACAGCGGCCGGCCCGAGGCGTTGGCCGACAGCACGATGCGCCGCTTGCCGTCGTCGCGGCTGATCTGGTTGGGGCCGTCGCTGTCCTCGATGCTCGCCACCTTCGACAGCGGAATCCGCCCGCTGGGCGTCTCGACGAGGAGCTGGCTCAAACCCTCGATCGAACGCGCGGACTCCGGCAGCCGAACCACGAGTGCAAAGCGTCGGTTGCCCTCGACGATCTGCGCCACGCGCTCGCCTTGCACCAGGCCCTGCAGCGTGGCCAGAATCTGCGGCGCCGCTACGCCGTACTGCGCCGCGGCCGCGTAGTCCACGCGCACCTTGATCTGCGGCGCGAGCACCTGCTTCTCGATCTGCAGGTCGGCGATGCCCGGGATGGTGGCCAGCTTCGAACGCAGCGCATCGGCCTGGCCGCGCAGTGCGTCCAGGTCCTCGCCGTAGATCTTGATCGCGATCTGCGAGCGCACACCCGAGAGCATGTGGTCGATGCGGTGAGAGATCGGTTGCCCGACCTCGATGGCAGCGGGCAGGTTGACCAGTCGACTGCGGATGTCGGCCCGCACCTCGTCCATGGTGCGCGTCAGCTGCTCGGCTGGGACGATGCCGACATCGAGCTCGCTGACGTGCACGCCCTCGGCGTGTTCGTCGAGTTCGGCCCGACCGCTGCGCCGGCCGACGTGCGTGACCTCCGGCACCTGCGAGATCAGCACCTCGGCCTGCTGCGCCAACGCCGAGCTCTCGGTGAGCGTGACGCCGGGGTTCAGGCGAATGCCCACCAGCAAGGTGCCTTCGTTGAAGGGCGGCAGGAAGGTGGTGGGGAAGAAGGGCACGGCGGCGCCCGCCGCCAGCACGGCCAAACCGGCGGCCGCCAGGGCGGCCTTCGGGCGATTCAGAACCGCCTGCAGGCCGCCACGGTAGTGCCGCTTCAGCCAGGCCAATGCCCGCGTATCGCCATGGTCCAACGTCTTTAGGCGCGGCAGCAGGTAGTAGCTGAGCACCGGCGTCACCGTCACCGACACCAGCAGCGACGCCAGCGTCGAGGCGATGAAGGCCACGCCCAGTGGCACGAACAGCCGCCCTTCGATGCCCGGCAGTGCGAACAGCGGCAGGAAGACGAGCACGATGATGACGGTGGCGTACAGGATGCCCGAACGCACCTCCATCGAGGCCTGGGCCACCAGCTGCAGCGTCGGCTGCCGCTCGTTCGGCGGGCGCGCTCGGTCTTGTTTCAGCCGGCGCAGGATGTTCTCCACGTCCACCACGGCATCGTCCACCAGGCCGCCGATGGCGATCGCCAGGCCACCCAAGGTCATCGTGTTGATCGACAGGCCAAAGTAGCGGAAGACCAGTGCGGTGATGAAGATCGACACCGGGATCGCCGTCAGCGCGATCACAGTGGGCCGGACCGTGCCGAGGAAGAAGAACAGGATCACCGCGACGAAGATCGACGCGCCAATCAGCTTGCCCTGCAGCGTGGTGATCGAGGCCTCGATGAAGCTGGCCTGCCGGAATGTCACCCGCGGTGCTTCCATGCCCGCGGGCAGTGAAGCCTTCAGCCCTGTGAGCGCTTCTTCGATGGTGCGCGTGAGCGCGATGGTGTCGGCGGTGGGCTGCTTCTGAATCCCAAGGATGACCGCCGGCTTGCCTTCGAAGCCGCCCTCGCCGCGCTTGATGGCCGCGGCGAATGTCACCTCGGCGATCTGCCGCAGAAGGATCGGTTGACCACGGTTGGCGCCCACGGCCAGGTTGCTCAGGTCCTCCAGCCGCGAGGTGCGGCCCAGGTGGCGGATGAGGTACTCGCGCCCATTGAGCTCCAGAAAGCCGCCTGAGGTGTTGGCCGAGAAGCCGCGCAGCGCCGCCTCCAGCTGGTCGTGCGTGATGCCGAGTTCGGCCATGCGCGCGGTGCTCGGCTGCACCTGGAACTGCCGCACCTCGCCGCCGATCGGGATGACCTGCGCGACTCCGGGTACCGCCAGCAGCCGGGGCCGCAGCACCCAGTCGGCGTACTCGCGCACAGCCATCGGGCTGATCTTGCTTTCGTCGACGGGAATCGCGATCTGCATGATCTCGCCCATGATCGAGCTGATCGGCCCCATGCGCGGCACCAGGCCTTCGGGCAGACCCTCTTCCATTGCCGACAAGCGCTCGGCGACGAGCTGGCGGGCGCGATAGATGTCCACGCTCCAGTCGAAGGTGACGTACAGGAACGACAGGCCGGCCGACGAGGTGGAGCGCACGCTCTCCACGCCCGGCAGGCCGTTCATCGTCGTCTCCAGCGGGAAGGTGATGAGCTGCTCCACCTCCTCGGCGGCCATGCCGCCGGCCTCGGTCATGATCGTGACCGTGGGCTTGTTGAGATCGGGGAACACGTCCACCGGCGTGCGCGTCAGCGTGAACGCGCCATAGACCATCAGCACGACGGCCGCGATCAGCACCAGCAGCCTGTTGGCCAGGCTGCTTTCGAGTAGCCACTTGAACATTTCAGCGCACCTGGTTGATCAAGGTGGCGCCTTGTGTCGCGACACGGTCACCGGGTTCGAGCCCTGAGGTGACTGCGGCGTTGACACCGTCCAGCGGCTCGGTGGTGACGGTTCGGGGTTCGAAGCGTTCCGGCGCCGTCTTCACCCAGACCACGGTCTGGTTGGCCGGGTTCTTCATCAGCGAGGCCACCGGCACCGGGATGCCCTTGACCTTGTCCTTGGTCTGCACGAACACACGCACCGGCTGGCCGACGGCCAGCTGGTCGAGTGCAGCCCCCTGGGCGCGGAAGGCCAGGGGCAGCGCCTGTTCCCGCAGGCTGCGCGAGGCGCCGATGAAGGTGAGCGGCACACGCTGGTTGCCCAGGGCCATCGACGCAGTGCCGATGCTGGAGGCGATGGCGGCGTCGAAGGCCAATGCCTCGATGCGCAGGCGCGAGGGGTCGACGATCTCGAAGATGAGTTCGCGCGCATCCACCACCTGGCCGGCCACGACGTGGGCCGAGGCGATCACCCCCGACACTGGCGCCAGCAGCGCCTCGCGCGTGGACAAGCCACCACCCACCGCGGCGATGCGCGCCGACAGGCTGGCGGCTTCGCTCTCGGCTGCTTCGATCTCCTTGCGCGGCACGGTGTCGGCCAGTTCCTGCAGACGCGCGACACGCTTGTCGGCCAGAGCCTTGGCGGCACGCAGCTCGGCGAGCTGGGCCGCCTGGTTGGAGCGCTCGATGGGCGCCGCTGACGGCACGACGTAGGCGAGCACCTCGCCCTTGCGCACCACCTGCCCGGGGTTGGGCAGGCCACGCGGCCCGGGTTCGATGCGGCCTGCGTTCAGCGGCTGCACCTTGCCACCGGCGTTCGGGTCCATCAGCACCTTGGCGCCCAGTTCCACCGTGCGGGGCAGTTCGGCCGCTTCGGTGACGACGGTTCGCACACCCAGCTGGCGCTGCGCGGGCTTGGGCAGGAAGACGCTGCCATCAGGCTGTCGCTGCGGTCCGTTGGCGCTGGGCGCGGCGGGGGCGTCGCCGTGGTCGTGGCCTGGGCCGGCATGGGCGGAGCCCAGTCCTGTCAGGGCGATCAGCAGCCCCAAGCTGGAGGCGATCAGGGTGCGCTTCATGCTGCAGCTCCCGTACGAACGCTGCGCGCATGGACCGCACGACGCCCGCCCCAAACGAGCAAGCCCAGCGCGGCGATGCCGGCCGCCACCCATCCTGCGTATTCAGTCCACGAGTGCGTGTGTGCGGCCTCGTCGGCGTGCGCCATGTCGTGGATATCGAGTTCACCGGCGAGCAGGTCGGCTTCGTTGCCTGCGGTCACCGTAGCGGTCACCGGCAAAACGCCGGCCTTGGGGGCCTCGGGCAGCACGACCTCGTATTCGTCGTCGCCATGCTTCTCAGCCTTGAACTTGGCCCCGCCGATCTCGAGCTCGATCTGCGCGCCGCGCACCGGACTGTTGTCGGCAAAGCGATCAAGGTACAGCGTGATCTGCTTGCCGCTGAGCACGCCGACGAGTTCGAAGGTCTCGGACACGGCCGAGAAGCGCGGCAGCGCCTGGCCGACGGCCGCGGGCGCCGCGTCACCGTGGTCGTGGCCTGGGCCGGCCCAGGCCGGGGATGCAGCAAGGATGGCCGCAGCACACAGTGCAGCCGGGAGATTCGGGAAGTTCATGGGGATGTCCTGAAGGATTCGTTGAATGGCGTCACGGGCGGTTACTGGGGCAGAAGGCCCAGGGCCTGGCGCCACGCAGAGATCGCCGAAGCGAGCTCGATGCGGGTGCGTGCGGCCTGGCGCTCTGCGTCGGCGGCTTCGGCCTCAATGCGCAGGCGTGTCGGCAGATCGGTTTCGCCCAGCCGGAAGGACTTGTCGAAGAAGCCGCGCGACTCGCGGGCCAGCTGCGCGCGCCGTTCGGCGGCCATCAGCTGCGTGCGCGAGGCCTCGACCCGCGCGCGCGCCGCTTCCCGTTCTGCAGCGAGCCGCTCACGTTCCAGGGCCAGCTGGGCCTGGATCTCGGCAGCTTCGGCGCGTGCGTTGGCGCTGCGGGCATCGAAACGCGGGCCGGCGCCGAAAGGGATGCGGATGCCCAGCGTGATGGTCTGCTGGGACGCGTCTCCGCGCGCACCGCGGTCGCGCGTGGTCGCCAGCGTCAGCTCGGGGTTGGCGCGCGACTGGGTGGCGGTGAGTTCGACGGAACGCTGCGCTACGGCGGCACGGTCCTTCAGTTCCTGCAACGCCGCATGGGATCCAAGCTCCGCAGCCGCCGCGTCGGGCGCCGGCTCCGCCAGTGCGTCACTTGCCCCAGACGAGGCGGGTGCGACGCCGGCCAGCGCACGCAGATGCTGTCGGGCTGCCGCAAGGCCGGCCTCGGCCTGGGCCATGCTGGCCTCCGCGCTGGCCACGACGCCGTCGGCCTGGTGCTGGTCGGCGCGCGCCAGATCGCCGGCCTTTGTTCGCCGGGCCACGTCGGCGGCGATTAGGCGGGTATTCGCGAGTTGATCGCGGGCAGTCTCGACCTCGATGCGCGCACGCTGCCACTGCCACCAGGCTTCACGGACAGTGGCGGCGACACGCAGCTGCGCCGCAGTGGCCCGGCTCTCGGTGGCAGTGCCTTCGGCGTCGGCCAACGCAGCGCTGCTGCTGCGCTCCCCGGGCAGCCACAGCGGCACGGCGACGCCAACCTCGAACTCACGCGCGCCCTGGTTGCTGCCCAGGCGATCGGTCTTGTTCGACAGTTCCAGGGCCCCCGATTCCGGCGTCCACGCCTTGGCCGCACGTTGCTGGGCACGGGCGGCGTCGCGCCGCGCCTGCAGCCCCATCGCTTCCGGCTGGCGGGCCCAGGCTGCGTCAAATGCTTGCCGCAGGCTCAGCGGGTTGGTGGCGCTGGCTGCGCTGACTGGGCCCGGGGGTGCCGTGTTCGCGGTGGCTTCCTGGGCCTGCGTGGCTAGGCTGCAGGCGGCCATGGCGGCAACCACGCTGGCGCGCTGCAGCCTGGCCTTCGTTCGAGTTCTTGGTGTCATCCGATGCTCCAGTGTTGAAAACAACTCACGGGAGATCGGCAAGCGGCGACCAACAGGTCGCGTCGTGCCCGAAGGCGCCGCAGGGCGGCGCGCACTCAGGCGCAAACGGGCTTCAGGAAAGGGAGAGACCCGCCTCGCCGATCAGGCGAGGGGCAGCCACTGAGGGCGTTCGGGTCGGGTCGGTGCGTGTGCACCACCCGTTTCGTCGAGGGTGGCGCTGGGCAGCGCGGTCGAAAGCGCGCCCGGCAGACCCAAAGGCAATGTCAGCATCGCGCTGCAGGTGCCGTGGCAGTGACCGCAGTCCAGGTCCATGGCGCCGGGCGCCTTGTCGCCGTCCGCGCTGCCGTTCTCGTCCGGGGTCGGCAACGCATCGGCAGTCAGATCCGCAGCCGGCCCGGCAGCGCTGCTGACGTTGGCCTGGTGCGCATGGTCGTGGTCATGGTGACCGAAATGTCCAGCACCCTGAGTTTCGTGCTCGCAATACGACGCCACCGCCGCCCAGCTGAACTGGAGCGGAAGCAAGGCGAGCAGGACGATTGCGAGGAAGCGGCGCACGGACAAGAGTCTAGCGGCTACAGGGTTTTTCTCGGCGCAAGCAAGGCGAGCCGGCCGTGGGGTTTCACCACTTTGACTCCCGGATGCGCACGACGTTGCGGTTCATTGCGTTGCGGATGGCGCGCTCGTACAGCCAGCGCTTGATGCCTGAGAGGTTGGAGCCGTGGCGCGCGTAGAAGGCATCCGGGCTGTCGAAGACACCGAAGTCGTCGGCGATGCCTTCCTTCTGGATGTAGGTGTCCTGGCCCCGCCATTCGACGCCGGGCGCCGACAGGTCGGGCGTGGCGGCACCGTAGCCGCAGAAGCGGCGGGCCTGCGGAAACCGGCGCTGCAGGCTGGCGAGGTAGGTCGCATCGAGGATGAAGCCTTCCAGCGCGATCCAGCGGCCTTCGAGGCTGACCTCGACCCAGCTGTGGATGATGCGCTGCGGCGCCAGCCAGTAGGCCAGCCCGGTGATCGCGCCCTTCTGCAAGGGCTTGTTGATGGTGAAACCGTGGAAGCGGCAGGGGATGCCCACCGCGCGCAGCAAAGCCATCAGCAGCGTGCTCTTGGTGTTGCACTGGCCGATGCCGTCAGCCAGCACGCTGGATGCCGGTAACTCGTCGCCCTCGTTGTAGCCAAAGGCGATCTCGTTGCGGACGAAGTCGTACACGGCGCCGATTCGGTCGTATGGGGGCAGGGCTCGCCATCCACGGCGATCAACCAGCGCCTCGATGTCGGGGTGGTGGACATCCAGCAGCGGGGTCGCGGCCAGCAGGGTGTGCATTGCGTCGGACATGGTGTCGCTCCTGTCAGGCGTGCGCCGGCACGGGGCGAAGCTCAGCCCTTGCCTGCTGAATGACCGAGCGCGCGGCGGTCAGCGCCAGCACGCCCATGACTGTGGCGACCGCAAGGTCGGGCCAGCCGCTTCCGGTACCGAAGACGCCCAGCGCGGCGGCCATCACCGCCACGTTGCCGATCGCGTCGTTGCGGCTGCACAGCCACACCGAGCGCATGTTGGCGTCGCCCTCGCGCCAGGCGTAGAGCATCGCGGCGACCGACACGTTGGCCAGCAGCGCCAGGGCGCCGATGGCGCCCATCGTCACCGGCTCGGGCACGGTGCCAGATGCGGCCGACCAGGCGACGCGCCCGAGGACGAAGATGCCGAAGGCGCCCATGCTCAGGCCCTTGAAGAGCGCAGCCCGCGCGCGCCAGGTCAGCGCCATGCCCAGCACGAGCAGAGAGATGCCGTAGTTGGCCGCATCGCCGAAGAAGTCCACGGCATCGGCCAGCAGCGACACCGACCCCGAGCTCAGGCCGCCGGCCAGTTCGACCCCGAACATGGCCAGATTGATGATCAGCGCCGCCCACAGCACGCGCCGGTAGCGCGGGCTCTGGCTGGCGGGTGGGGCGGCGCAGCCGTGGCTGCAGCAAGAGTCGCTCATGAGGGGCTTTCGGCTGTCGATGCCGGCATTTGAAACCCTGGAGCGGCTCCAGAGTCAAGCGGCTATGCTGCAGATCGTTGGCCGCCCTTCATGCGCGCCGAGAGCCTCGATCCATGTTCGACTTCCTCCGCGTCACCGGACTGTTCTTCGTCACTGCGGTTGCCGAGATCGTCGGGTGCTACCTGCCTTGGCTCGTGCTCACGCAGGGGCGGCCGGTCTGGTGGCTGCTGCCGGCGGCCGCATCGCTGGCGGTGTTCGCTTGGCTGTTGACGCTGCATCCCAGTGCCGCTGGCCGCACCTACGCGGCCTACGGAGGTGTGTATGTCGTCGTCGCCCTAATCTGGCTGTGGCGCGTCGACGGAGTGGTACCGACGCGATGGGACCTTGTCGGTGGAGGCATCTGCCTTGTCGGCATGGCGATCATTGCCCTGCAGCCCAGGGCGGCAAGCTGAGGAAGGGACTCAAGCATGAAGATCGGTGAACTGGCGCTGTCGGCGCAGACCCAGGTCGAGACCATCCGCTACTACGAGCGCGAAGGCTTGCTGCCGCAAGCGCCGCGCAGTGAAGGCAACTACCGCATCTATGGGCCCGAGCATGTCGAGCGGCTGGCCTTCGTGCGCCACTGCAGGTCGCTGGACATGACGCTGGACGAGATCCGCGTGCTGTTGCGGTTCAAGGACGAACCGCAAGCGGAGTGCGGCGAGGTCAACGCGCTGCTCGATGAGCACATCGGCCATGTCGCCACACGCATCCGCGAGTTGCGCCAGCTGGAGAAGCAATTGAAGGTGCTGCGCGAGCAATGCGCCGGTGTCCGCGATGCAGAGCACTGCGGCATCCTGAACAAGCTGGTGCAGACGTCCTCAGCGACGAGCATCAGGTCGGTAAGCCCGCATGTGTCGGGAGCCCATGGCAACCGCGGGCGTCGCAGTAACGGCTCAACGAGTGAATGACCGCTCTCCCACAGGACCAACGGCTCCTGAGGGTCGATAGCCGCCCATCGTGCCGCAACGGCGAGCGCCCGCTACCAGTCTGATGCAGCCTTCCACATGGCGGTCGCGACCGCCAGGAGATGACCGCTTCCGGTCTACCAATTCCCCTGGCTGGCACTACGACCCCAGTATCCAGCCCTCGACCCCGCAAACCAGCCGCTCTGGCGGCGACAGCGCCGGCCGCAGCATGTCGGCCAGTTCACCTGATCGGTCAGCCGCCTTCAACCACGACGCAGTCACAAAGGCATCCTTCTGCCCAGCGGTCAGCGCGGCCATTGGCTCCAGGTCTCGCCACATCGCCGGCCGCACCTCGACCAGTGCCGAATTGCCGGCCGGGATGCTCCAGCCGTCAAACGGCCAGACATGAAGCCGATCGCCCAACGCGCGCTTCAGGAAAAGGATCCACGGCAATCCGGCATGCGTCGCAGCGGCGACCTTCCCCTGCCCCTCGAACTGGAAAACCGACCGAGCCACCTTGCAGCGATCGTCCGTCAGCCGCATCCATCTGGGGCTGCCCATGCGCTCGGCGCTTTGGCCTCTGGCCCCGTTGAGGATGAAGTCCACGTAGGTGTGCGGTGCATCGGTCGGCCAGTGGCGATGGAAGTCCTCCAGAAAGGCCATCCAGTCCGGCGCAAGCTGGTGGACCTCGAAGTACCGAAGTGGAAACGACAGCGCGTGGTCGATGCCCACGATGGTGGGCGTGTCGCCGGCGAGTTCCCCGGCCAGCCAATGGGCCAGCTCCCGACGGCACCAGTACCTGAGCGGCCCGGGCGGTGGCAGGACCTCCTGCGGCGGCGTCTCGGGTGTGGCGCTGCAGACGCGCAGGCTTTTGAGCGCTGAGTCTGGGGTCTCCGCCCCGGCGTAGTGGATGCCGAGGTAGCGGCGGAAGACCGGTGGCGTCATCACCGTCGAGGCGACCTACCGTACGCCGGCCAGCAGGCTCTCGTAAGGAATCCGCAGCCCATCGTGCAGGCGCTTGACCATGCGCAGGCTCAAGGCGCGCTTGCGATTCAGCACCTCCGACACCCGGCCGCTCTGGCCGATGTAGGGCTCGAGATCGCGCGGGGTCAGGCCCTCCTGCTCCATGCGGAACTTGATCGCTTCCACCGGGTCGGCTGGCCCGAAGTCGTAGTGCTTGTTCTCGTAGGCTTCGATCAGCGTCACGAGCACGTCCCGCTCATCCGCCTGCGAGGTGCCCTCCTCGGCCTGGAAGATCTTTTCCAGCCGCTTGAAGGCGCGCTGGAGGTCGTCATCATTGCGGATCGGCTTAATACTCATTGACGGTCTCCACGTCGATTCGGTCGTACTGCGCATGGGTTCCCACGAATTTCACCCAGACGATGCTGGCCTGGTACTGGATCTCGACCACCAGCCGGTACTTGTTGCCGCCCACGTTGAACACCACCCGGTTGTTGCCGCAGATGCTGGCGCTGGCGTACTGGTCCTTGATGTCCTGAGGCGTACGCCATGTCGCCTTGACGGCCTCGACGTACCAGCTGTGTAGCGGCCCCCGGGCGTCAGCACAACCCGGACGCTCCCAGAACTTCTGCAGGCTGCTTTTCGCAACGACCCTCATTGGCCGTAGTATCTCCCATTTTGGGAGCCATGCGCAACCTGTGGGCGCCACGGCCACGCAGAGCGATCGGCTCGGCGAGCACGGGGTGGCCATCGAGAAAAGCCATCGCCCGGCCAGCCGTGAGGCTTGACCGGGCGACAAGGCAGACATATGACCGAGATGCCCCCGGCAAGCCAGCCCATCGGCCAGCCCACCGGGAGTCCTCCTCACCCCGCCGTCACCACCTCCCTCCAGTCACTGGCCGACAGCTCGATGAGCTTGCCTCCCAGCGCCTCGAAGTCGGTCGCCCGGTCGTAGTCTGTCACCTCCTGAGAGTAGTGGGTGACGGCATTGACCAGGCCGTAGGCGGTGAGATCGCCTTCGACGATGAGGTGCCGCAGCACCCCTGCCCGCTCGGTGTCGTTGAGCGTGTAGCGGTTGGCCAGCACCTCCACGGCCTTGACCGGTTCACCGGTCAGCGGGATCTCGCGCGTCTTCTGCATCTTCAGCGCGATCTGCCGAAACGTCGTCTCCGAGACGGCCGCCTCCACCACGTCCCGTACCTTCAGGAAGAAGGCGCGGTCGTCGGCGGCGAGCGTGTCGTCGCGGTAGACATTCACCGACTCGGTCTCCGCACCCAGCGCCCGACCGACATGGGTCTTGCGCAGGGCGTGGTCCGAGGCGATCAGGCCGTTGCGGCACACCAGACGGAAGACGAGCGGCTGCACCGACAGGGTGCCGCAACCCACCTCCGAGTTGGTGATGACGATGCCGGCCTGGACGATGTCGCCAGGGGCGACCTCGAAGCTCACTCGCGGCGTGACGACCTTCAGGTACATCTTCGTGTCTGTGAGTTCCACCGACTCGAAGCGTGCACCTTCCAGCCGCTGCAGGATGGGCAGCACGTTCTCGGCGAGGTCGAAGTTGTCCAGCCGCCGGTAGCGGTCAGACAACACCGCCCTCACCTGCCCGTCCAGCGTGCGGATCATCCGACGGTCGCCATCCGACTGCAGCCAGGTGTTGACGTTGCGATCGAGCAGCGTGGGCTGCTCGCTGCGCATGCGCTCGAAGTAGGCGAACGGGATCTTGAGCTTGTCGGCGAGCTGCCGACGCGCCAAGTCCGTCACACCGTATTCGCGGGCGACCGCAGTGTCAGCACTGCGGACATCGACCAGCATCTTCAGCGCGCCGCCCTCGTCGGTGCGGCACTGAAGCAGGGACGAAGGCACGACCAGGTCGCGCTTGGAGGACATCTGGCGTTCGAGTTCGCCAGCGAGATCGACGAGGGTGCGTCCGGTTTTCATGGAAAAGCTCCTTGGAAGAACGCGAAGACGACCCCCCTCCCAGCGGGGAGGTACATCCCCGCATGGGTGGTGAATCGGCCCGGGTTGAAGCCCGGGCCGCAGAAATGCACGGCAAGCCGTGCGGTGGGAACAACGAAGAGAACGAACTACAGAAGACCGCGTTCAGCAAACGACACAAGGTCGTTGCCGCCGACGATGACGTGGTCCAGGACCCGCACATCGATCAACTGCAAGGACGAGCGCAACGTCTGCGTGAGGAACTCGTCAGCCCGGCTGGGCTCAGCCACTCCGGAAGGGTGGTTGTGGGCCAGGATGACCCCGAGCGCATTGAGCTTCAAGGCACGCTTGACGACTTCGCGCGGGTAGACGCTGGTCTGGGTCAGGGTGCCCCGGAACATCTCCTCCGCCGCAATCACCCGGTTGTGAGCGTCCAGGAAGAGCACGAAGAAGACCTCGTGCTCAAGTCTGGCGAGCTTCACCCGCAGGTAGGTACGCACATGGGCCGGCGAGCTGAGCACGTCCTGCCGCTGCAACGCCTCTGCCAGAGACCGGCGCACCAGCTCGGTGGCCGCCTTCAGCTTCGACGTCACTTGCGGTGCCCCGTAGGCCTGGGCGCTCGGCTCGTGCAGCAACCTCGCGAGGCTGCCGCTGGCGTCTTTCAACAGATGCTGGGCATGGCGCTGGCCCACCAGCACGCCCAGCAGATGGGCGTCAGACAAGGACTCGACGGGCGAGTGCAGATCGGAACTCATGGAACTCTCCTTCGCAAACGGTGGGGAGAGTTCCTCCCCCCAGGGAGCGAACTCCCCAGGGGGTGGATGAAGAAACGACAGTCAGACGGTCAACACGACTCAGAACGGCACGTCTTCGCGCTCCATCGGGCGAGCGGGTTGCGGCACATCGATCGCCACGCCATTGACCTTGGCGAACTTGATGCGCAGCAGCCGACCCTTGATGGCGACACCAGGCTGCCCCTTGCGCTCACCCTTCTCGAAGGTGAACAGCTCGGGGTAGATGTCGGCGATCCGGAAGCCGATGATCACCGCCTTCTCGGCGGCGACGTCGGCCTCCAGGCGCTTGACGACGCTCTGGGCGTCAGCACCGCTGACACGGCAGTCGAACTTCGTGTAGCTGACATCGGCATCGCTGCCGCGCAGGGCGGAGACGGTGCAGGCCAGGAACTCCTGACCCTTCTTCGGCTTGATGACGCGGACGCGGTTGAGATAACCGACGCCCTCGACGTGCAGGTTGAAGAACGACGCGCTGTTGGCTTGAGTGGACTCGGACATGATGGCCTCCTACGGACATGGAACACAAGAATTGGGAAGACCACCCCCTGCTCGGGGACGGAACTCCCCGGCTGGGTTGAAGCAACTCACGACATCTCCGAGCCTTGCGGCTCCCGGTTTTCAGGAGATCTGACCGGATTCGGGCGATGCGTTACGCGCATCAATCGGGCTGACTCAGCCAGCGGAAGGAACCTCTGCGCAGACCGCACGCCCACAGGCGCAACGCCACGCGATGACCGATGCTGTTCCGACTTCGACGGGAAGCGCAACCTCAGTGCGGACAGCGGCCGGAAGGCAGGCGGCGCCCAACAGCGACAGGCTGACGGTGACCTCGATGGCAACCGAGTTACCGATCTCGACTCGCCGGGCTGCCACGCGATAGCCGTGGAAAACTAAGCTCTCGGAGCCGTGGGTGCAGGCCGCAGCGATGGCGTCGCGGGCGATCGCGCACAGCATCCGCCACTGCGCCGCATCGAGCTGCGGGGCGCTCGACGCTCGATTCAGGCCGGCCCTCACAGCAGTTGCCCTTCGGCCGGCACCGACGGTTCGGCCACTGGGCTCAGCGATGCTTCGCGCAGCAGCCGGAGTTCCGCCGCTGTGGGGGTGACGCGGCGCTGGGTGTGTCGGGGCGCCTCCTCGCCGGTGAAGACCGCGCGCGGCACTTCGCCGAACAGGCTCACGGCCGCTTGCACGCGCATTCGTGCCGCCTCTGCGGCGCCAGGCAGAAAGTCGGCCCGCGACAGCGGCAACATCTCCTCGCGCATCAACGACCGCTCCCAACGGATGGGCTCCAGGAACAGGGCGCGCAGCCCCCGGCCGATCTCCCGGATCGCCTCCCGCCCCGCCTCGTCGCTCAACCGGTCCTTGAGCATCAGCGTCTGCACCAGGCGCACGTGGTAGTCGAACTCGACGATCGCCTCGGCGGTGGCGTAGCCGTAGGGGCTGCGGAAGCCCAGCTCTACCGTCACCGGCCGGCTAGAGGCCAGCACCGACAGGCTCAGACCCCGGCTGCGCAGTCGCTCCAGCTCGGCCTCACGCGCCTCGATGGTCCTGGACATCTGCGCACGGATCTCGCTCAGTCGCTGGGTGACCCGGATCAGGATCCAGTCGGCGTAGGGGTTGTCGCGGGCGGAGAGCGCCCAGATCGCCCGCAACACGGCGGCAAAGCGCCGACCACCCGGGATGGCCGGCGTCTGGCCGCTGGCGTCGGCGCTTCGACCGGTGAACATCTGCCAGGCCTCGCGGGTGTGCAGCGTCATTACGTCGGGCGCCTGCTCGTCCAGCCGGCCGATGGTGCTTCGGGTGCGGCTGCGCGTGCTGGTGGGCGCTTTACCGCTCGCAAGGGATTCCGGGGCGGGTTCGCCTGCTGGCTTCTCGCTCGTTGCGATGTCGGCGCCGACGGTGGTTCGAAGGTCTTCGGTGGGCATGGTGTGGTCCTCAGGGCTATGGGTTGCGGGGACAGGGGCGCGATTGGCGTTGTTGGATGAAGGGCGTGCCGCGGCAGGCATCACCGCCCGGGCGGCGTGCCGATGCGGCGGCGCATGTCGCTCAGCAGTTCGCTGATGCGCTGCCTGCGCTCGCGCTCGCGCAACTGGTACTCGGGAGTTGCACGCTCGGCGGCGAGCCGGCGCTCTTCGGCGTCCTGCGCCCGGCGGGCTTCTGCTTCCCGGTGGAGGCGATCGCGCTCGGCGGCAATGCGGGGTGCAAGCTCTGGCACGAACTGGCCAGCCGCGGCGCGCTGGATCAGGCCCCGCAGGTAGGCGACCGGGCTGCGCACCTGCTCGGTCTGCAGGCGGCCGGAGAGTTCGTCGAGGAGCGCCTGGGGCTGGTCGGCCACCTGGCTCAGCAGCCGCTGGGCTGCGTCTCGCTCCTGGGGCAGCAGCCGATCCGGGAAGATCAGTGCTTCACCACCACCTACGGCCGCCGAGAGCGGTGGCTCCCCGGCCGGCGGTGACACCGTGTTCTGTGGTTGTAGTGAATCACCTGTACTCTGTTCTTTATGGGGGATGGCGGTTTCGTCGGAACACTGATGGCTGTTTTGTCGAATCAAGCTTGGCGGTTTCGTCGAAACAAGACTGTGGGAATGCCGCACTCTTGTTTCGACGTTTGGCGACACGCTGGCTGTGGCGTTGCCGCGGACTGCAGCGGAACCCGCCGGAACTGCCAGCAGGCTGTCGGAACGGCCACCGAGCAGCGCCTCCAGCACCTCGAGTCGCAGCCGCGCGAGGAGGCTCGACGGCATGCCCGCCATCCGTTCCTCCCACACGCCGATCTGCAGCAGGTCGCGGCGGGCGGCCTCCTGCTCCCGCCGCGACAGCCCCAGTTCCTCGAACCAGTGGGCGGCGGAGTCGGCAATCCAGAGGTCGGGCTGGCGCCGTGCCTGAAGCCGGGTGAGGTGCAGCGCACGGGACAACAGCAACCCGCCATGGATACCGCCGGCCACCGCCGCGAGGGCGCGATGGAAGGCCACCGCCGGGCCCAGCAGCTCGGCGATCAGCATCCGGTTATGCCAGTCGGTGCCGGGGGCGGTCAGAAGCCGGGCGTCCACCCGTTCGGCCAGCCGACGACCGAGCACCTCCAGATTGAGGCGGAAGTGCATCCGGGCTGGCAGGCCGAGGCGCTGCTCTTCGAGCAGCACCCGGGTACGCAGCAAATCGCGGGCACTCGTCTGCTCGCGGGCAGACAGTCCAAGCTCGAGCTCCCACTGCTCGGCGGTCTTGTGGAACCAGCCGTCGCGCTGCGCGATGTCGCGGCCGTGTCGGGTCCAGTACACCGCCTGCGACAGCAGCAAGGCTGCCTTCACGTTGCCGGTGAGGTCGACCAGCCGGCGGTGGAAGGCGATGTGACGGCCCAGGAGCGGCCAGATCGTGGTCAGAAGCTCGCTCACCGTGTCGGCAGGGGTCTGCCCTTCCCCGGCGGCGTCGAAGCGCTCTGGCGGGGTTTCAGGGCTACCCGGGGCCGTCATGTCGGCAACCTCATCGCCGGGGCCTTCCTGCTTGGGCCTTCAAGGCGGCCCAGACCGCTGAAGCACGCACCCGGAACCACAGCCGGGCCGGCATGCCGACCCGGCGCTCCTCCAGCAGACCGGCCTCCCGCAGCGCCCGACGTGCGGTCTCCTGCTCCCAGCGCGACAGGCCCGTCTCCTCGGCCCACTGCTCCTGCGACTTGAGGAACCAGCCGTCGGCATCGGCGTCGAGCGACTGCGTGGTCCAGATCGCGTGCGACAGCAGCAGCGCGGCGTGGACCCCGCCGGCCACCGGCACCAGACAACGGTGAAAGGTCACGGGGGTGTCGAATACATCGAGCAGCAGGTCCGGGGTGATCCCCAGGGCTTCGGCCTGGGCGTTCATGCCATCGCCTCGAAGTCGCGGATCACCACTTCCAGCACGGCGATGGGCAGATACGGGAAGGCCTGGTGCAACTGGTAGTACCGCGCTCGCGGGGCAGGCTCACCGATCGCCCGCCACGCCAGGTAGATGCGCTCGCGCGTGGCATGGTCGGGAAGCGCGACCCGGCCCGATGGCCGGTGCACGCCGAGTTCGCGACGCAGACGCAGGGTGAGCTTGCGCCGGACCTTGAAGAGGCGAGCCATCAGCGCCGTGGAGGCGCCATGTCGGATGAAGTAGGTCTGAAGCGCGTTGGCTTCATTGACCAGCGACACGATGCGCAGACCGGCCTGCAAGGCGTCGCCGTCGACGGCCACCCCGATCTTGACGCTGCGCATCGAGGCCAGGCGGTTGAGGTCCGTCGCGGAGAGTCGCCTCAGGCTGTCGAGCATTTCGCCGGCCAGGCCGGCAGCACTGAGCTCCTCCGGCCCGGCACCGGCGAGGCGCACCGTGACGTGGTTGAGCAGGACGAGGCGTACCTGCGTGTCAAGCAGCGGCAGCATCAGGTGGCCTCCCCAGCAGGTACCGATCGCGACTGCCGAAGAGCGGCGAGCAGCGCCAGGAAGGCGGCAGCGGTCTCGTCCTCAGGGTCGGCGAGCCACCGGATGAACTCAGGCGGTGGCGGTGGCGGCGGGTCCGAAGGTGGAGGCTTCCGATCGGGCTCGATGAGAAAGGCCAGCGCCGACCAAGCGCGGCGCCTCCCCGCATCGGCTTGCTGCGACTCCGGCAGTGGGAGCAGGCGGCAGCCGAGGACGGCCGCCGGATCGCGCGCAATCTCGGCATCGAAGCCCGCCTTACGGGCGAAGTCCGCAATGGCGGCTGCCGGCCCATCGACGGCCGGGCCGAGGGTGCAGTCGGATCGCGGCTCGCACTCCTCGCGCGGGAGGTCGCAGTCCGGTCGCGCGGTCCCGGACGACATGGCCTGCCGCAAGACTTCGACCGACTCGCCGAGCCGCCGCGCCAGCGCCACTTCGCAACCCTCTACCGTGGCCATGACCGAGAACGAACCTGCCATCGTCCGGAAGACGGGCTCGAAGATCTCGTCATACAGCGGGTTCTCCTCGATGCCGGCCCGCGCATGGGCGTAGCGCCGCAGCGCGTTCAAGCGCGGCTGCAGTGTCTTCACATCCAGCCCCGCCAGGTCGGGCACCACCTCGCCGAGCGCGCGCAAGCGGTCGGTCGCATACAGGTACAGGGCCAGCGTGGCGGTGTTGACCGCCAGGCCGAGGCCATGCAGGGCGTCTTCCAGCGGGCGCAGCGTCAGCGCCCTGCCCTGCTCGGCCTCCAGCCGGGTCTTCAGCGCCACGATCCCGGTGGCGCGGTCCCAGAACCTCATGTCGCCGCGCTGCTCGTTCTCGATCAGGTGGGCGGTGAGCACCTGGGTCTCCGACCGCCATGGGCGGAACAGCACCACCAGGCGACGGAACCGCGGATCCTTGGTCTCGGCCCAGAGCTGCCGCAGGGCCAGCAGCCGGGTATTGCCGCCGGACTCGACGATGTAGTGCGCCTCGCCAGGCCGCTGCGTCACAGTGATCGGGCTGCGCAGCCCACCGGCGCGGATCGATTCCTTGATGTCCTCGAACTTCGCGTTCCTGGTGCGGCGCGGGTTGTGCTCGTAGGGGCGGATCTCATCGATGCCGAGTTCGATCTGGCATTCGGAGCGCGGGCTGGCCTGCGGCGGCAGGCTGCGTGCGTTGTTACTTGGGTTGCCGACGGACAGGGACTCCGCCACGCGGCGGCTGCGCTCGTCGAGCGCGGACTTGCCGCTGCTCATGACGACACCCCCTGCACCCGGCGCCCGTCGGCAAGCATGCCGCGCAGGCTGGGCATCAGCTCCCACGCCAGGCAGTGCATCACCGACCAGGCGCTGGGCATCGTGCCCTCTCGGCGTCGCTCGTGCTGATGGACAGGCACACGCAGCGTCGCGGCCTCCTTGTAGGCCTTGGCATGCGGCACCACGTTCTTGAGCAGCGACACCCGCTCGTGCGGCCGGTCGAACTCGCGGGCAATGCCGGCCACGATCAGCCGCGCATCGGCGGTGCGGTCCTGCCGATAGATCACGGCCTTCACCGGCGCGGGCGGTGCCCCGAGCGCACTGCCGGGTTCCAGCCGAGCCAGCAACTCCATCGTGCCGTCGCGGAACTCGCGCGCCGAAAGGATCTCGGGCGTGATCGGTGACACCAGCACATCGGCCGCCATGACGGCCGCATCCTGAAGAGGCCCGATGGCGCCCGGTGTGTCGATCAGCACGCAGTCGTAGGCCGAAGGAACGAGCCCGGCGCGCAGCGCGTGGCGCAGCCGGAAACCCCGGTCGATCCGCCCCAGCAGCCAGTTCGGCAGCCGACCCTCGGGATCATCGGAGGCCACCAGATGCAGGTTGGGAAAGACCGTCGGCGTGATGCTCGCCGCAACCACCTCGCCGCGGACGAGCACGTCGGTCAGCCCCGCGACCGGCTGTGGGGGTGACAACGGGAAATACTTCGACAGCGACGGCTGCACGTCGGCGTCGACCAGGAGCACGCGCAGGCCCATGTCGGCCAGCAGTGCGCCCAGGTTGGCGGTGAGCGTCGTCTTGCCGACGCCCCCTTTGGTACTCGCGATGGTGAAGGTGATCATCGATTCCTTGCCTAATCAGGACGGTGATCAGGCATACGGAATCGCGCTGAAAAGTGTCGGGTCAGTCCTTCAAATAGTTGCCCAGGCCATGCTGGTCGAAGATCCGGCGGATGCGCTTGATCTCCTCGTAGAGCGTGCCGCGCGGGATTCGGAGCCGCCCGGCTGCCTCTTTGATCGAGAGCCCCTCCTCGCCCAGCAACTGGCACAGACGCTGCTGGGCCGGGGCCAGCAGCGCCATCGCACGAGCCAGATCGATGCGGGCGTGTCGGCTGTCCATATCACCCGAGACGGCGGGGTCCGCCTGCTCATCGGCCAGAACGTCGCCGAGCGTGATGCCGTCCTCTGTGCCATCGAGCGGCGCATCAAGCGAAAGCGCGCCGGGGTTACCGGCGCGCTTGTCTGCGGTCATCTCACGGACCATGTCCGTAAGTTTGTTGCGGAGTACCTGTGCCATGTACGACACCGGTGGTCGTGGGTCTGGCTCTGGCGGTATTCGCCGCCGCGCCACGATCCAGTGCGCCAGACACTCCTGCATCAGATCCTCGAACTCCTCGCGCTCCAGGATCCTGTGTTTGCGCCGGTATTCACTGACCAGCTTTTTCGCAGTGGCAATTTCCCAATTGCCCAGCCCCTGCTCTTCTTTGAGAGCCATGTCCCCTCCCGTCGGCTTGACGGACAGGGGATCGGGCGAAACTCAATAGGGGTAGATGGACTGATGGCCTAGGTAATGGGTCTATTTCCTTGGTCTGCGGCTGAGCGAGCCGCATGCGGCGTCAGGAACTTTGAAGCCGCAGATCAAGAGAGATGGATCGAGGCAGACATGCTCAGCGCGTAACCGAGGAGAGGTCACCTCGGATCCACATTCGCCTCCTGAACCTGAGATACGTGGTCGGCCCGAAGTACGTGAAGTACCGCAGCTGAGCTCGCCTTGTCAGCAGTGCGGACAGTGCGATCGGTGCCTCGCCGCACATTCACGTCGCCCCGGCCCGACACTTTTCAATCGGATTCCGTATCTCGTTCCGTGGCGCGGCAGGTGATGGGCGCGCCCTTGCACCTTGGCGGCCGATGGCTGTCGTGGCGTCAACAGGCCAGCTACGTCGACATGCCCAGTGTGGGCAAGGCGTGGCGAGGCAGTGAAGGACCGCGTAAGCGCGGAGGGGACGAGAGGACTGGGATGAAGAGCGACGAACTGGAGCACAATGACGGGCAGTCCCGGGCTCCTTCAGGAGCCCGCGTGTCCAGGGAAGCCGCTCCCGCAGACGGACAAGGCCACGGTCCTCCGCCGACGCATCAGCGGGCGTGGGCCAGTGCACCCGCGGTGCATCTCGCACCCGCGCCTTACGTCACCATCCAACTGGCTTCGTACATCACCGGGCTCACCGAGAAGGCCATTCGCCGCAAGATTGAAGACGGCAAATGGTTGGACGGCCGAGAGTACCGGCGCTCCCCCGACGGGGGAATCTTCATCTCGATGAAGGGGTACCAGGCATGGGTCGAAAAGGGCTAGGAAACGTCGAGGTTCATGGTGAAAGCATTCGCGTGCGTTTTACCTTCGACGGCAAACGCCACGTCAAGCGCATCACGCAGGCCGGTGTTCCTCTGCTGCCGACAGCTGCGAACCTCAAGTTCGCGCGACGGCTGGCAGATGACATTCAGCGAAAGATCGCGCTTGGCATCTTCAACATGGCGGAGACTTTTCCGTCAGCCGGAGCGGACAGCTCGCTGACGGTCGGCACACAGCTTGATGCCTGGCTCGCGAGCCAGCGGATAGAGGCCAGCACACGAGCATCGTACGAGAGCGCGATTCGCTTCTGGAAGCAGGGGATCGGCGACAAGACACTGCGGGCTTTGCGACACAGCCAGATCCTCACGGTGCTGGCCCGCCGCCCCGATCTCTCCGGCAAGACCGTCAACAACTACGTCAGCGTCCTGAGGGAAGCGCTCGAGCTCGCCGTCACCGACGGAATCCTGCAGGTCAACCCAGCGGGAAAGATCCCTCGCGCCAGGCACCAGAAGGAGCCCCCGGACCCCTATTCCCGAGAAGAACTCGACACCGTCCTGGCAGACCTCAATGCTCGTCACCCGGGCCAGGTGGCCAACATGGTCGAGTTTTGGTTCTGGACTGGCCTTAGAACCTCCGAGCTCTTCGCGCTGTCATGGGAGAACGTCGACATGGCCAGCGGCACCGCCCTGATCGCTGAGGCACTGGTCAGGGGCGTTCACAAGGATCGGACGAAGACGAACGTTGCCCGGACCATCAAACTGAACAGCCGGGCTACCGATGCCCTGCAACGCCAGCGGGCGCACACCCAGCTCGCAGGCGGCGCAGTCTTCAACGATCCGAGATTCGGAAAACCATGGGTGGACGAGCGGGCGTTCCGGCGCAGCTTCTGGACCCCGACGCTCAAGCGGCTCGGCATCCGCTACCGCAGGCCCTACAACATGCGGCACACCTACGCCACGGTGATGCTGATGGCAGGCATGAATCCAGCCTTCTGCGCGCGCCAGCTTGGCCACTCGGTCGAGATGTTCCATCGGACCTACGCCAAGTGGCTCGACGGCGAGCAGAACGACCGGGAGATGGAGCGACTGGAGGCGTCGATTGCGCGGACTCGCGCGAGCAAGGCGGAGCCTCTGGCCCACTTGCAAGACTGAGGCCTGGTCCAAGGGCGCTGCGGGTTTGACCGTGGCCCGAGAGGTGAGAGCGGGTCTGGCGTGAGGGTCTGATCCTCGACCGCTTTCGGGGAACCGCTCGCTCCGCGAGAGCAGGCAGCGATTACCGTGATGCACCCGTCAACGAGACGGCGGCCACTCCCGATTCCGCCCGGGCCAGCGAAGGACCCTGCTTGACCCGTCGCCTTCTGCTCAGCAGACGGCTTGATGGGGACGTTTTGGTGAACGCCGACAGGCCCCAAAGCCTGCCTCGGACGCGCGCCTTGCGGGGCTCCCGTTCCGCGATTCTGGCCCAAATTTGGCCCACGGAGAGGAGTCTATAGCGCTAACTTGTTGATTTATAAGGTAAAACAGTGGGGTGGCTGATGGGACTCGAACCCACGACGACTGGAATCACAATCCAGGACTCTACCAACTGAGCTACAGCCACCACCGGGGAACACGGCAGATCAAAAACCACCGCGAACCATCAAACTGGCCTGCCCGACAGGACTCGAACCTGTGACCCTCAGCTTAGAAGGCTGATGCTCTATCCAGCTGAGCTACGGGCAGATTTCCCGTCGGACAGGGACAAAGCACAGGGTCTGGCCGGTACTGCCGGGACTGGTCGGGGCGAGAGGATTCGAACCTCCGACATCTTGCTCCCAAAGCAAGCACTCTACCAGGCTGAGCTACGCCCCGGAGGAGTCAGAGTATAGCGCACTTCCGCCGCGGATCAGGCGGCGATCGCATCGACCAGGCAACGGGCCGCCCGATCGGCCAGATCGCCGTCGCGCGCTTCGACCATCACCCGCAGCAACGGCTCGGTACCCGACGGGCGGATCAGGATGCGACCCTGCGAACCCAGTTGGGCCTGGACCTCGCTGCGGGCGCGATTCAGCGGGACATGGTTCTGCCAGTCGAAGCCCTTGGCAACCCGCACATTGATGAGCTTCTGCGGGAACAGGCTGAGCCGGGCAGTCAGCTCGGACAGCGTCTTGCCGCTGCGCCGCATCGCACAAAGCACCTGCAACGCGCTGATGGTGCCGTCGCCGGTGGTGTGGCAGTCCAGGCACAGCAGGTGGCCGGAGCTTTCACCGCCGAACATCCAGCCGCGGTCATAGAGGGCCTCCAGCACGTACCGGTCGCCCACCTTCGCCCGCGCGAAATCCACACCCAAGGCAGCCAGCGCCTGCTCGAGCGCGAGATTGGACATCAGCGTGCCGACCGCGCCCGCGACCTCGCGATCGCGCAGGCGATCGGCCACGATCACATAGAGCAGTTCATCGCCGTTGTAGATGCGGCCGTCGGCGTCGACCAGCACGATCCGATCGGCATCGCCATCGAGTGCCACACCGATGTCGGCATGGTGCTCGCGAACCGCCCGCGCCACCGTTTCCGGATGAGTCGCCCCGACCTCGTCATTGATGTTCAGGCCATTGGGCTTGTCGCCGATGTTGATCACATCGGCGCCCAGTTCGTGAAAGACGTGCGGCGCGGTGTGATAGGCGGCGCCATGGGCGCAATCGACCACCATCTTCAGCCCGCGCAGGTCCATCGAGAACGGGAACGAACTCTTGCAGAACTCGATGTAGCGGCCGGCTGCGTCTTCGATGCGCCGCGCACGGCCCAGTTGCGCGGGAGCCACGCAGCCCATCGGTTCGTCCAGCGCCGCCTCGATGCGCTCTTCGACCGAATCGGGCAGCTTGTTGCCATCGCCGGAAAAGAATTTGATGCCGTTGTCCTCGAACGGGTTGTGCGAGGCGCTGATGACCACGCCGGCCGACAGGCGCAGCGCCCGGGTCAGATAGGCCACCGCCGGCGTCGGGATCGGGCCCGACAGCAGGACATCGACACCGGCAGCCGAGAACCCTGCCTCGAGTGCCGCCTCGAGCATGTAGCCCGAGATTCGCGTGTCCTTGCCGATCAGCACCGTCGGGCGCGTGCCACCGCCCTGGGTCAGCACCCGGCCGGCGGCATAACCCAGACGCAGTGCGAAGTCGGGGACGATCGGCGACTCACCGACCCGACCCCGAATGCCGTCCGTACCGAAGAATTTGCGTGCCATGTTGTTCAGCTCTCGTTGTCAGCCCACTGCCCCAGGGGGTCGATCGCCTGCCAGACCGCCAGCGCATCGCGGGTGGCGGCGACATCATGCACCCGAACGATGGCGGCACCCAGCGCGAGCGCAGCGAGGGCGCCCGCGAGACTGCCCGCCAATCGATCGGGTGTCGCCCGGCCGGTCAGGTGCCCGATCAGCGACTTGCGCGAAAGGCCCACCAGCAAAGGCAGCCGCCTGGAAGCGGCCTGGCCATCGACCGGGGTGTTCGCATCGGGAGCCGTTCGCGGCAGTGTCAGATGGCGCAGGTGGCGCAGCAGGCCAATGTTGTGGGCATCCCGCTTGCCGAACCCGATCCCGGGGTCGAGCAGGATGCGCTTCACGTCAACGCCCGCCGCGCACAGCGCCTGAACGCGACTGTGAAGAAAGTCACGAACCTCTGCCACCACATCCCGATAAACGGGGCCGTCCTGCATGGTGGACGGATCACCGGCCATGTGCATCACGCACAGCGCCGCCCGTGAGCCGGCGACCGCCTGAACGCTGCCCGGATCGGTGAAGCCGCCGACATCATTGATCATGTCGACCCCTTGCGCCAGCGCCCAACGCATCACCTCGGTCCGGCGGGTATCGACCGACAGCGGTACCGGAAGGCCACGCAACGCCTCGAGCACCGGCGCCAGCCGCTGCCACTCCTGCGCCGGGGTCACCGGCGTGGCACCCGGCCGGGTCGACTCGGCGCCGAGATCGATCAGGTCGGCACCCTCGTCGAGCAGCCGACGGGCGTGCGCGATGGCCTGATCGGCCTGCGCATGGCGGGAAGCATCATGGAAGGAGTCGGGTGTGATGTTCACAACCCCCATGATCAACGGCCGCTCGAGAGAAAGCTCGAAGCGGCCGCAAGAAAGCATCATGTTTTTCCGGGACAGGACGGCAACACAACCAAGGCAGGGCAGCCGACAGAAAGCCGCCCGACCCGCCGCCAGACGCCGCTCAGGGCGCGGCCGGGGCCGCCGGAGCGACCGGATCAGGCGTCACCGAGGCGGGTGCGCTCGGGGGCGTACCGCCTGTACCCGTGCCACCGGATTTCTCCTTGGGCGGCTTGGGTATCCGACCGCGGACGATGTCCTCGATCTGGTCGGCATCGATGGTTTCCCATTCGAGGAGCGCGCTGGTCATGGCTTCAACCTTGTCGCGGTTTTCCTCGAGGATCCGACGCGCCACGCTGTACTGCTCATCGATGATCTTGCGGATCTCGATGTCGACCTTGCGCATCGTGTCTTCCGACACGTTGGTGGTCTTGGTGATCGAGCGGCCCAGGAAGACTTCGCCTTCATTTTCAGCGTAGACCATCGGACCCATCACATCACTCATGCCGTAACGGGTGACCATGTCGCGCGCCAGCGAGGTGGCCCGCTCGAAATCGTTCGAGGCGCCGGTGGTCATCTGGTTCATGAACAGTTCTTCGGCGATGCGCCCGCCGAACAGCACCGAGATGGTGTTCAGCATGCGGTCACGATCCATGCTGTAGCGGTCCTGGTCGGGCAACTGCATGGTGACCCCGAGCGCCCTGCCGCGCGGGATGATGGTGACCTTGTGCACCGGGTCGGTCTTGGGCAGCAGCTTGGCGACCACCGCATGCCCCGACTCGTGATAGGCGGTGTTGCGGCGCTCCTCCTCGGGCATGACCATGGATCGGCGCTCGGCGCCCATGATGATCTTGTCCTTGGCCTTCTCGAAGTCGACCATTTCGACCAGACGACCCGAACGACGCGCCGCGAAAAGCGCCGCCTCGTTGACCAGATTGGCGAGGTCGGCACCCGAGAAGCCGGGCGTGCCGCGCGCGATCAGGTCAGGACGGACGTCCGGGCCGATCGGCACCTTGCGGATGTGCACATTGAGGATCTGCTCGCGCCCGCGGATGTCGGGCAGCGGAACCACCACCTGGCGATCGAAGCGACCCGGGCGCAGCAGCGCGGGATCAAGAACGTCGGGACGATTGGTCGCCGCGATCACGATGACGCCCTGACCGGTCTCGAAACCGTCCATCTCGACCAGCAGCTGGTTCAGCGTCTGTTCGCGCTCGTCGTTGCCACCGCCCAGACCGGCGCCGCGCTGGCGGCCGACCGCGTCGATCTCGTCGATGAAGAGAATGCAGGGCGCGTTCTTCTTGGCGTTCTCGAACATGTCGCGCACACGGGCCGCGCCGACACCGACGAACATCTCGACGAAATCGGAGCCGGAGATCGAGAAGAACGGCACCTTGGCTTCGCCCGCAATGGCCTTGGCCAGCAGCGTCTTGCCGGTACCGGGCGAGCCGACCATCAGGACGCCACGCGGAATCCGGCCGCCGAGCTTCTGGAACTTGGAGGGATCACGCAGGAACTCGACAAGCTCGAACACGTCTTCCTTGGCTTCGTCGCAGCCGGCGACATCGGCAAAGGTGATGCTGTTGCTGCTCTCGTCGAGCAGGCGGGCCTTGCTCTTGCCGAAGGAGAACGCGCCTCCGCGGCCGCCGCCCTGCATCTGGCGCATGAAGAAGACCCACACGCCGATCAGCAGCAGCATCGGGAACCAGGACACGAAGATATTGAGGAGCAGCGACTGCTCTTCCTCAGGCTTCGCATTGACCTGAACGCCGAACTTGATGAGGTCGCCCACCATCCAGGGATCACTGGGCGAGAAGACGATGACGGACTTGTTGTCCTTCGTCCGGCCGCGCAGCGTCCGACCGTCGATGGTGACGCTCTCGATGCGTCCCTCCTTCGCTTCGGTCATGAATTGGGAATAGGGCATGTCGCTGCCGCGCGACTGCCGGTTGTCGAACTGTTTGAAGACGGTAAACAGGACCAGCGCGATGACGAGCCAGACTGCCGCCTTCGAAAACACGTTGTTCACTTAGGAATGCTCCTTTTCCAACTTTCGCATTCTACTCAGATTGGGACGACCACGCCAGCTGCAAGTCTTTTCTAAGTCGTTGATCCATATGGACCTTACAGACATTTAACGCTTGAGGCCACGGCCGAGCAGATAGGTTTCGGCCGACTTGTCTCGGGAAGCCTTCGGTTTGCGGGGCGCCACCTGAAGAAAAGTGCGCTTGAACCGCTCGACGATCTGGCTGTAGCCGCTGCCGTGGAAGCATTTGACCAGCAGCACGCCCTGAGGCTTGAGATGATCAACGGCGAAATCCGCCGCCAGTTCGATCAGATCGGACATGCGGGCGGCATCGGCCAGTTCAACCCCCGACAGGTTGGGCGCCATGTCGGAGACGATCAGGTCGACCCGGGCACCGGCCAGCATCGTCTTCAGGATCTCGAGCGTGTCGTCCTCGCGGAAATCACCCTGGATGAACTCGACGTCGGCCACCGGCTCCATCGGGAGCAGATCGAGCGCGATGATTCGCCCGCGGATGCCGCCCGTCCCGGTGGCCAGGCGCTCGCGCAGCACCTGACTCCAGGCGCCGGGCGTCGAGCCGAGATCGAGCACGGTGTGGCCCGGCTGGATGAGCTTGTCCTGCTGGTCGATCTCGATGAGCTTGAAAGCCGCCCGCGACCGGTAGCCGCGAGCCTGCGCCTGCTTCACGTAAGGGTCGTTGCGGTGCTGGTCGAGCCAGGCCTTGCTGAAACGGTTTTTTGACATGATGCGAAAGGACGACCGCCGGACGGCAGCCAATCGAACATTATCCGCCTCTACAGGCCCGGCCCCGATAGAATCGGGGGATGAATGAAGAAATAATCCCTCAGCCCACCGGTGCCCTGACACTGGACACCCTGCAGCGCAAGGCCCTCAAGGCGCAGGCCCATCCCCTCAAACCAGTGGTCATGATCGGCGAAGCGGGCCTCACGCCCGCGGTCCTGGCCGAGATCGACCGGGCACTCAACAGCCACCAGCTGATCAAGATCCGGGTGTTCGGCGATGACCGGCTGGCCCGCACCGCCATCCTCGACGAGATCTGCCTGCACAGCGGCTGCGCGCCGGTGCAGCACATCGGCAAGCTGCTGGTCGTCTGGCGGCCGGCGTCCGATGACGCGCCGGCCACGACGACGCGCCGGCGGCGCAAGCCCAACGCGCCCTATCAGCCCAAGAAGGCGGCCGGTGCCGGCCAGAAAGCGCCGACCCGGCGCGTGCCGCGCGAGCGGGACACCAGCCCGAAGGCGGGCGAGCAACCGCGCGCGCCAACCGCCCGAGCGCATGCCGCACGCGGTGCGGGTGGGCCGGATGCGGCGGGATCGCGGGCGGGCGCGCGCCCGACCACGCTGGGCCGCGGTGCGGCGATCGGCCGGGAGGACGGCCCCGGAACCGGGGCCCGCAAAGCGGCCCAGGCAGCCGATCGCCCGAGCGGCAAGACCGGCTCGCGCGCGCAGGGCAAGGCGGGGGGACGCGGCAGCCTGTCGACCGAGCGCCCGGTGCGCCCGGGACGCGCGCCGATGCTCGGCTCGCCCGGCGCCAAGCTGCGGGTTTCGGGCGGGCGCAAGCGCTAGCGCCAGCCGGCAAGCGCAGGGGCCGGCCCGTTCCGGACGCCGGCCCTGCCCGCTACTCGTAGCGGATGTCCAGGATCTCGTATTCCCGCAAGCCACCCGGGGCCTGGACCTCGGCAACATCGCCGGCATATTTGCCGATCAGTGCCCGCGCGATCGGGCTCGACACCGAAATCTTGCCGACCTTGATGTCGGCCTCGTCGTCACCCACGATCTGGTAGGTGACCTTGTCGCCGGTGATCAGGTCCTCGAGGTCGAGCGTCGCACCGAACACCGCTCGGCCTTCGGCATCGAGCAGCTTCGGATCAATGACCTGGGCATTGGCCAGCTTGCCGTCGAGCTCGCCGATCCGGCCTTCGATGAAGCCCTGCCGCTCACGGGCCGCGTCGTACTCGGCATTCTCGGACAGGTCGCCCTGTGCGCGCGCCTCGGCGATCGCGGCGATGACGGACGGCCGCTCGATCGTCTTCAGACGATGCAGCTCTTCCTTGAGCAGTTGCGCGCCGCGCACGGTCAGCGGGATGGTGGGCATCGGTTCACTCCGGTTCCTGGATGAGGGCCGCGGACCGCCCTCGGGCAGATCCGACGGCCGGGCGCCATCAGTGGGGAAGGCTGAGGTGCAATTGCTGGAGACTATAGACGTCCAGCGCGCTCAGGTGGCGCATGCCCTCGACGGCCGCCCGCGCACCGGCCAGCGTGGTGTAGTAGGTGACCCGCTGGGCGAGCGCGGTGGTGCGGATCGAGCGCGAATCGGCGATCGCGCCGCGCTTCTCCTCGACGGTGTTGATGACCAGCGAGATCTCGCCGTTCTTGAGCATGTCGACGATGTGCGGCCGGCCTTCCTGCACCTTGTTGATCGCGACGACCGGGATGCCCTGCGCCGCGATCGCGGCTGCAGTGCCGCGGGTGGCCACCAGCCGGAAGCCGAGGTCGTGCAGCGCCCGCGAGGTGGCCACGATCCCCGCCTTGTCGGCATTCTTGACCGAGATGAACGCGGTGCCTGAGGCCGGCAGGCGAACGCCGGCGGCAAGCTGCGACTTCACGAACGCCTCGCCGAAGGTATAGCCGACCCCCATCACTTCACCGGTCGACTTCATCTCGGGGCCGAGAATGGTGTCGACGCCCGGGAACTTCACGAAGGGAAACACCGCCTCCTTGACCGAGAAGTAATCGGGCGTGACTTCGGCGCCGATGCCTTGCTGGGCGAGCGTCCGGCCGGCCATGCAGCGGGCGGCGATCTTGGCGAGTTGCAGTCCCGTCGCCTTGGACACATAAGGCACGGTGCGCGAGGCGCGCGGGTTGACCTCGAGAACGTAGACGGTGCCGTCGCCGCCGTCGGGCGACTTCTGGATGGCGAACTGAACGTTCATCAGGCCCACGACTTTCAGGGCCCGGGCCATCTGCTCGGTCTGGCGCTTGATCTCGGCCACCAGCGCCGGTGACAGCGAATAAGGGGGCAGCGAGCAGGCGGAATCGCCCGAGTGCACCCCGGCCTGCTCGATGTGCTCCATGACGCCGCCGATGAACACCTGGTGGCCGTCGGACAGGCAGTCGACGTCAACCTCGATCGCGTCATTCAGGAAACGGTCGAGCAGCACCGGACTGTCGTTGGAGACCTTGACCGCCTCGCGCATGTAGCGCTCGAGGTCGCGCTGCTCGTGCACGATCTCCATCGCCCGTCCGCCCAGCACATAGCTGGGCCGCACCACCAGCGGGTAGCCGATCTCCTGCGCCATCGCGATCGCATCGGACTCGGTGCGCGCGGTGCGGTTGGGCGGCTGGCGCAGGTTCAGCTTGACCAGCAGCTTCTGGAAGCGCTCACGGTCCTCGGCGATGTCGATGCTCTCGGGCGAGGTGCCGATGATCGGCACGCCATTGGCCTCGAGGGCCTTGGCCAGCTTCAGGGGGGTCTGGCCGCCGTACTGGACGATCACGCCCAGCGGCCGCTCGCGGTCGACGATCTCGAGCACGTCCTCGAGCGTCAGCGACTCGAAATAGAGGCGATCGCTGGTGTCGTAGTCGGTCGAGACGGTCTCGGGATTGCAGTTGACCATGATGGTCTCGAAACCATCCTCGCGCAGCGCGAAGGCCGCATGCACGCAGCAGTAGTCGAACTCGATCCCCTGCCCGATCCGGTTCGGACCGCCCCCCAGCACCATGATCTTGCGGCGATCGGTGGGCGCTGCCTCGCACTCGTCCTCGTAGGTGGAATACAGGTAGGCGGTGGTGGTGGCGAACTCGGCCGCGCAGGTATCAACCCGCTTGAACACCGGCCGCACGCCCCACTCCCGGCGCAGCTTGCGAATCTCGGCCTCGGTGCTGTCCAGCAGGTAGGCCAGACGCCGGTCGGCGAAACCTTTCTTCTTCAACCACAGCAGGGTGGCACGATCGATGTCGGCCAGCGTGCGCTTGTCCAGCGCCAGCTCGATGTCGACGATCTCCTTGAGCTGGGTCAGGAACCAGGGATCGATGCGGGTGAGCTTGTGGACCTCGTCGAGGGTGAATCCGGCGGCGAAGGCGTCGCCCACGTACCAGATGCGCTCGGGACCCGGCTCGCCGAGCTCCTCTTCGATGATCTCGCGGTCGGTGGTCTTCTGGTTCAGTCCGTCGACGCCCACCTCGAGACCGCGCAGGGCCTTCTGGAAGCTTTCCTGGAAAGTGCGCCCGATCGCCATCACCTCGCCCACCGACTTCATCTGCGTGGTCAGGTGCGAATCGGCCTGCGGAAACTTCTCGAAGGCGAAGCGCGGAATCTTGGTGACGACGTAATCGATGCTGGGCTCGAACGAGGCCGGGGTGGCGCCGCCGGTGATGTCGTTGCGCAGTTCGTCCAGCGTGTAGCCCACCGCCAGCTTGGCGGCGACCTTGGCGATCGGGAAACCGGTGGCCTTCGAGGCCAGCGCCGATGAGCGGCTGACCCGCGGGTTCATCTCGATGACGATCATCCGGCCATCGAGCGGGTTGATGGCGAACTGGACGTTGCTGCCGCCGGTGTCGACGCCGATCTCGCGCAGGATCGCGATCGAGGCATCGCGCATCAGCTGGTATTCCTTGTCGGTCAGCGTCTGGGCGGGCGCAACGGTGATCGAGTCACCGGTGTGCACGCCCATCGGGTCGAGGTTTTCGATCGAGCAGACGATGATGCAGTTGTCAGCGCTGTCGCGCACCACTTCCATCTCGAACTCTTTCCAGCCGATCAGGCTTTCCTCGATCAGCAGCTCGCTGGTGGGCGAGGCCTCGATGCCGCGCTTGCAGATGGTCTCGAACTCTTCCGCGTTGTAGGCGATCCCGCCACCGGTGCCGCCGAGCGTGAAGCTGGGCCGGATCACCACCGGGAAACCGGGGGCGCCGCCCTCCTCGCCGATCTGACGCTGGACCGCCCACGCTTCCTCGATGGTGTGCGCAATGCCGGAGCGCGCCGAACCCAGGCCGATGCCGGTCATCGCGTTCTTGAACTTCTGGCGGTCCTCGGCCTTGTCGATCGCTTCGGGCGAGGCGCCGATCAGTTCGACGCCGTACTTGACCAGCACCCCGTGGTGATGGAGATCGAGCGCGCAGTTCAGCGCGGTCTGCCCCCCCCTGGTGGGCAGGATCGCATCGGGGCGCTCCTTGGCGATGATGCTCTCGACGACCTGCCAGGTGATCGGCTCGATGTAGGTGACATCGGCCGTCTCGGGGTCGGTCATGATCGTGGCCGGATTGCTGTTGACCAGGATGACCTTGAAGCCCTCCTCGCGCAGCGCCTTGCAGGCCTGGGCGCCGGAGTAGTCGAACTCGCAGGCCTGGCCGATGACGATCGGACCTGCGCCGATGATGAGAATGCTTTGAATGTCGGTGCGCTTCGGCATGATCGGGCCGTTAGGAGAAGGGGTGGACGACAGCAGGACGGGCGGCGGCGAAAAGGATGGCAGCGAAAGGGGCGGCGAAAGGGGCGGCAGCGAAAGGGAAGGCGGCTGATGCGGGCCCGCGCAAGGGCTGACGCCAGCCCCGGTTCGGGCTGGCGGCGCGACACCGCCCCGTCAGGCTCACGCGCGCCCTTTGAGCATCAGATCGACAAACCGGTCGAACAGGTAGCCGATGTCGCGCGGACCGGGGCTCGCTTCCGGGTGCCCCTGGAAACAGAACGCCGGCCGGTCGGTGCGCGCCAGGCCCTGGATGGACTGGTCGAACAGGGACACGTGGGTGATGCGCAGGTTAGCCGGCAGGGTGTCGGGATCGACGGCGAAACCGTGGTTCTGGCTGGTGATCAGGACCTGGCCGGTGTCGAGGTCCTTGACCGGGTGATTGGCGCCGTGATGCCCGAATTTCATCTTCAGGGTGCGCGCGCCCGAGGCCAGACCCATGATCTGGTGGCCCAGGCAGATGCCGAAGGTCGGCACGCCGAGTTCGATCAGCGAGCGTGCGGCTGCGATCGCGTAATCGCAGGGCTGCGGGTCGCCGGGACCGTTGGACAGGAACAGACCGTCGGGCTGCAGCGCCAGGATCTGCGCGGCGTCGGTCTGGGCCGGCAGCACCGAGACGTCGCAGCCCCGGTCGGCCAGCAGACGCAGGATGTTGCGCTTGACGCCGAAGTCGAGGGCGGCGACCTTCAGCCGCCGGCCATCGGCGCGCACCCCGCCGGGCCGGTAGCCTTCGCCCAGCGCCCAGCTGCCGCCCTGCCAGTCGTAGGCACGCGGGGTGCTGACCACCTTGGCCAGGTCCATGCCCGACAGGCCGGGGAATCCGCGCGCCGCGGCGAGGGCGGCCTCGACGTCGAGCGCCGCGCCGGGCGCCGCACCGGCCACCAGGCAGCCCCCCAGGGCACCCTTCTCGCGCAGCAGTCGGGTGAGCTTGCGGGTGTCGAGCCCGGCGATGCCGGGAATGCCCTCATCGCGCAGGTAATCGGTGAGCGTGCCGGTGCTGCGCCAGTTCGAGGCGATCGGCGAGACGTCGCGCACGACCAGCCCGGCGGCGTGGATCCGCGATGATTCCTGATCCTCGGGATTGACCCCGCAATTGCCGATGTGCGGATAGGTCAGGGTAACGATCTGGCGGCAGTAGCTGGGATCGGTCAGGATTTCCTGGTAACCGGTCATCGAGGTGTTGAAGACCACCTCGCCGACCGCCTGAACGGGCGCGCCGATGGAGTGGCCGTGAAAAACGCTGCCGTCGGCAAGCGCCAGAACGGCGGGGGCAAATTGGGGCAACACGGGTGACTCCTGATCCGGGTCCGCCAATCAGGGCTCGCCCCGGCCAGCGGGAGGCTCGACTCGACCACCGCGGCGGCCCGCGGACCCGACACCGGGGCTCGCGACGACGCGGCTCCCGCGGCGACGCGGCTCGTTGGGGAACGGGCCGACGACCAGAACGGGCCTCGATGCGATCAGACCCGGGGGCGGGCGGTCAAGGCGCATGCCGTTACGACGCGCGCAAAATCGACGCCAGGCGAAGAAAAACGAAGGCGGACAAACCCTCGGATAATAGCATGGCGGGCTCGGGCTTCCGGCCCTGCTGGCGGTGAGCGCCCTCAGGCGGACGAGTGATCCTGCCGGACTCAGCCTCGCACCGCGCGACGATCCCGCATCGCCTGCGCGATCGTGCTGGCGTCGACGTACTCGAGCTCCCCGCCCATCGGCACGCCGCGCGCCAGCCGGCTGACCGCCAGACCCCGGGCGCGCAGCAGTTCGCCCAGGTAATGGGCGGTGGCCTCGCCCTCCTGGGTGAAATTGGTCGCCAGGATGACCTCGGTGACCACGCCGTCGCCGGCCCTCTCGAGCAGGCGCTCGAGCCCGATGTCGCCCGGGCCCACGCCATCGAGCGGCGACAGCCGGCCCATCAGCACGAAATACAGACCCTCGAAAGCCAGGGTCTGCTCGACCATCAGCTGATCGGCCGGGGTCTCGACGACGCACAGCAGCGCGGGATCGCGACGCGTCGACGAGCAGGTCTCGCAGACATCCTGATCGGAAAAGGTATTGCAGCGCTGGCAGTGGCGCAGTCCGGTGAGGGCAGCCGCCAGCGCCTCCGAAAGGTGCCGGGCACCCTCACGATCGTTCTGCAGCAGATGAAAGGCGTAGCGCTGGGCCGATTTCGGTCCGACCCCCGGCAGCCGGCGCAGGGCCAGCGTCAGGGCGTCCAGCAGACCCGGGGGCTTCATCGCCCGCTCCCGTCCGCCGGCCAGGCCATCACGCGACACGCCGGCAGACCGCTCAGAAGGGCAGCTTGAAGCCGGGCGGCAGCGGCAGTCCGGAGGTGACGCTGCCCATTCGTTCCTGGGCGGTCTGCTCGGCACGGCGCAGCGCGTCGTTGACCGCAGCCACCACCAGATCCTCGAGCATGTCGCGGTCCTCGCCGACCAGGCTGGGATCGATGGTCACCCGCTTGATTTCATTGCGGCAGGTGATCAGGACCTTGACGAGGCCGGCGCCCGACTGGCCCTCGACCTCGACCAGCGCGAGCTGCTCCTGCATCTTCTTCAGGTTGTCCTGCATCTGCTGGGCCTGTTTCATCAGACCCGCCAGTTGTCCCTTCATCATGACGATGGTGTCCTTGCAAAAGAGGGAGGCTGCCGGTCAGGAATCGACCGGACGGATGGAATCGGGGAGGATGCGCCCGTCGAAATCATCGATCAGGCTGCGCACGAAGGGGTCGCGCTCGAGCGACTGACGGGCAGCGTCCTGGCGCTGGCTGCGCTGCTCCTGGGCGGCCTGGGCGGCGGTGGCCGAACCGACCGGCCCGACCTCGACCGCCAGGCGGACCGGCGCGTCGAACAAGGCAGTCAGCGCGTCGCGCACCTTGCCCACCGTCGAGCTGTCGGCCAGCGGGCGGATCGGCACGCGCAGGCGCAGCGACAGGCCATCGTGACCGATGAGCTCGCTCTGCTCGAGAAACTGCTGGGCCATTCCGCCGAGCCGGACGCGGCCGGCCAGCGCCTGCCAGTTGCCGTCGAAAAGGGCCTCGCCGGCGGGTGCCGGTGCGGGTGCCGGTGCGGGTGCCGGTGCCGGTGCGGGTGCCGGTGCGGGTGCGGGTGCGGGTGCCGGTGCGGGTGCCGGTGCGGACACCGCGGGTCGGCTGACCGCCGCGGCAGGTCGCACCACCTGCGGCCGCGCCACCGGACCGGTGGCCTGCGCGAGCGGCGCGCCATCGGGGCGAAAGGCCAGCAGCCGCAGCAGCGTCATGGTGAAGCCGACCTGCTCATCGGGCGCCAGCGCCAGATCCCGCGACCCATGGATCGCGATCTGGTAGTAGACCTGCAGATCCTCGGCGGCCACCCGGGCTGCGTAATCGGCCAGACCGCCGTCGTCATCGGCCGCCACGACACCGGCCTGGTGCAACGCCACCCGCTGCAGCCACACCGCGAGCTCATCGAGCACGCGCGCGAACGGTGCACCCGCCGCCGCCATGTCGTCGGCTGCCGCCACCAGCGCCACACCGTCGCCGGCGAGCACCGCGTCCATCAGCCGGCCGATCCAGCCGGCATCGACCACACCCAGCATCTCGCGCACATCGGCCTGGCCGACGCTGCCGCCACCAAAGGCGATCGCCTGGTCGAGCAGCGACAGCGCATCGCGCATGCTGCCGGCCGCCGAGCGACCGATCAGCGACAGCGCGCCCGGCTCGAACGCCACCTGCTCGGCCGCCAGAATGCGCGCCAGATGCTCGGCCACCGCCAGCGGCGGCATGTTCTTGAGGCCGAACTGCAGGCAGCGCGACAGAACCGTGACCGGCACCTTCTGGGGATCGGTGGTGGCCAGGATGAAGACGACGTGGGCAGGCGGCTCCTCGAGGGTCTTCAGCATCGCGTTGAAGGCGTGCGTCGTGAGCATGTGAACTTCGTCGATCACATACACCTTGTAGCGCCCGACGGCCGGCGAATAGACCGCGGCCTCCAGCACCTGCGCCATCTCGTCGACACCCCGGTTCGATGCCGCGTCCATCTCGAGGTAGTCGGGGAAGCGGCCGCCGTCGATCTCGGTGCAACTGCGGCATTTCCCGCAGGGCGTGTCGGTGACCCCGGTCTCGCAGTTCAGCGACTTGGCCAGGATGCGGGCGATGGTCGTCTTGCCGACACCCCGGGTGCCGGTGAACAGGTAGGCGTGATGCAGGCGTCCGCTGCGCAGCGCGTGGGAGAGCGCGCGCACCACGTGGTCCTGCCCGACCAGGGTCGAGAAGTCGCGCGGACGCCACTTGCGGGCGAGTACCTGGTGAGCCATAAGTTTGGGAATAAGGGGGCGAGCCGGAACCCCGGCACTCGCGGAGGCTGGCTGTGGCTGCTTCCTTCCGGACCTGACCAGTTTCACCATTCCACGATGCGGGGGGGCCCGCCCGCTTGAATTCTATCAGTCGCCGGCCGTTTCACCGCGCGGCTTCGCATTGACCGCACGCCCGGCGATCCATTCGGGCCTATGGTATTTTCCCGACTCTCACTGAGGATCTGGCCATGAGCATCCAAAACATCTCCGACGCTTCCTTCGATCAGGCGGTCCTGAAGTCCGAGGTCCCGGTCCTCGTCGACTACTGGGCCGAATGGTGCGGCCCCTGCAAGATGATCGCGCCGATCCTTGAAGAGGTTTCCCGCGACTACGACGGCCGCCTGCAGGTCGCCAAGCTCAATGTCGACGACAACCAGGAGGTGCCCGCGAAGTTCAGCATCCGCGGCATCCCGACCCTGATGCTCTTCAAGGGGGGAGAACTCGTCGCCACCAAGGTCGGCGCGCTGTCGAAGTCCCAGCTGGCCGCCTTCCTGGACAGCCATCTCTGATTCGTTGTAATCTCACGGCACGCTCGACAGCGCTGCCGCTGACACCGGCCGGTCCGACCGGTCGTCACGAACCCCAGGGCCAAACTCGGCCCCTCGCCCCTCGATCTGCTGCTATCCGGCCTTCCCCGAGGGGGTCCGCAGTGCCTGACGTGTGCCGCGTGCGCCGGTCAGCGACCAGACACCCTCCCGCGTTTCGTCCTTCCTTGCCCCTTGGGCACCCCACTTCATGCACCTATCCGAACTGAAGGCTCAACACGTCTCGCAGCTGATCGAGATGGCCACCGGCCTGGAGATCGAGGCACCTCAGCGAATGCGCAAGCAGGAACTGATGTTCGCGATCCTCAAGCGCAAGGCCAGAACGGGTGAATCGATCTTCGGCGACGGCGTGCTCGAGGTGCTGCCCGATGGCTTCGGCTTCCTGCGCTCGCCCGAGACCTCGTACCTGGCGAGCACCGACGACATCTACATCTCGCCGTCGCAGATCCGCCGCTTCAACCTGCACACCGGCGACTCGATCGAGGGTGAGGTGCGCACCCCCAAGGACGGGGAGCGCTACTTCGCGCTGGTCAAGGTCGACAAGATCAACGGCGAGCCGCCCGAGGCGAGCAAGAACAAGATCCTGTTCGAGAACCTCACGCCGCTGCACCCGAACCGGGTGATGACGCTTGAGCGCGACATCCGCGCCGAGGAGAACATCACCAGCCGGATCATCGACATGATCGCCCCGATCGGCAAAGGCCAGCGCGGCCTGATCGTGGCACCGCCCAAGGCCGGCAAGACGGTGCTGATGCAGCACATCGCGCATGCGATCACCACCAACCATCCGGACGTGACCCTGATCGTGCTGCTGATCGACGAGCGGCCCGAAGAGGTGACCGAGATGAGCCGGTCGGTGCGCGGCGAAGTGGTGGCCTCCACCTTCGACGAGCCGGCCACCCGCCACGTCCAGGTGGCGGAGATGGTGATCGAGAAGGCCAAGCGGCTGGTCGAACACAAGCGCGATGTGGTGATCCTGCTCGACTCGATCACCCGCCTGGCACGGGCCTACAACACGGTGGTGCCGGCCTCGGGCAAGGTGCTGACCGGCGGCGTCGACGCCAACGCGCTGCAGCGGCCCAAGCGGTTCTTCGGCGCCGCCCGCAACATCGAGGAAGGCGGCTCGCTCACCATCATCGCGACCGCCCTGATCGACACCGGCAGCCGGATGGACGAGGTCATCTACGAGGAGTTCAAGGGCACCGGCAACATGGAGCTGCACCTGGACCGCCGGATGATGGAAAAGCGGGTCTACCCGGCGATCAACATCTCGCGCTCGGGCACCCGGCGCGAAGAGCTGCTGATCAAGGGCGATGTCCTCCAGAAGATCTGGATCCTGCGCAAGCTGCTGCACGACATGGATGAAATCGCGGCGATGGAATTCCTGCTCGACAAGATCCGGGCGACGAAGACCAATCATGATTTCTTCGAGATGATGAAGCGCTGAGTCTGGCCGCGTCCCGACGAAACGGCCGGCGCGCTTGCCCGGACGATGCCCGGGATGCCATAATTGAAGGCTCACTTGAATTCGCCCTTAAAAATTCGCCCTTACTGAGTCGTGCCGGCGCGGGGCGGTCAACGCAACAACAAGGAATGACCATGAAAGAAGGCGCTCACCCCAATTACCGCGAGGTCGTGTTCCAGGACATGTCGTCGGGGTTCAAGTTCATCACCCGCTCCACCTTGCATTCGCGCGAGACGATCAAGATGGAAGACGGCAAGGAATACCCGCTGATGAAGCTCGACGTGACCTCCGAGTCGCATCCGTTCTACACCGGCGCCCAGCAGCGCATCAGCGAGACCGGCCGGGTCGAGAAATTCCGCCAGAAATTCTCGCGCACGCCCAAGACCGCCGCCTGAGGATCAGCCGGCACGGGGATAACCCCCCCTGCGCCGGCTCCTGAGCAGGAAAGCACATCAAGGCAGCCTGGGGCTGCCTTTTTTCATGTCTTCGCCGCGCCTGGCGACGCCCTCCCGGATCCGTCCTGATGCGCCCATTCCTGGTGACCGAGCTGCAGGCCGGGAAGCTGCCCCGATGGGGGCTGTGGCTGCTTTGCCTGCTCTACACCGTGCCGGGGCTGATCGGGCGCGACCCCTGGCGCTTCGACGATGCCGCCGGATTCGGGGTCGCCTGGACGATGGCGCAGGGCGGCGCCGCGCAATGGCTGATGCCCGGCATCGCGGGGATCCCGAGTGTCGAGGAAGGGCCCCTGCCCTTCTGGTTCGGCGCGCTGGCGATCCGTCTGCTGCCCTGGCTGCCGGGCCATGTGGCGATGCAACTGGCCGCGATGGCCGGGCTCACGCTGCTGTTCGCCTTTCTCTGGTACGCCACCTACTGGCTGGCGGCACGGCCGGGCGTTCAGCCGGCCGACCCTTTCGATGCCCGCGCCAATCCGGTCGATTTCGGCCGGGCGGTCGCCGACTCGGCGCTGCTGGTGCTGATGGGAACGATCGGCATCATCGCGCGGCTCCATGAAACCAGCGCCGAGGCAGCACAGGTGGTCTGGGCGGCGCTCTTTCTGTTCGGCTCGGCACTCGCGCTGGAACGTCCGGTCGCCGGCGGGCTGGCCACCGGCCTGGCGCTGGCCGCCACCGTCCTGACGCGTGGCCTGCTGCCGGCCGCTGCGCTGACGGCGGTCGCGCTGGTCCTGCCCCTGGTTTCGCAGTCCTATCGACTGATCGCGCGCCGCTGGCTGGCGATCGCCCTGCCACTGGCGGTGGCGCTCGGCCTGGCCTGGCCACTGGCACTGGCCTTCTCGGGACTGCCGGGCGCTACCGAACACCTGCAGCAATGGCTGGCCTGGAATCGCGGGCAGCTGACCGGATTCGACCCGCAAGGACTGGCCTACTACGGACGTACCCTGCCCTGGTATTTCTGGCCCGCCTGGCCGATCGCGCTGTGGGTGGTGGTGCGCTGGCGGGGCCGGCTCGACGAGCCCGCGGTGGCGCTGCCGCTGACGACGCTGGCTGCACTGAGCCTGGCGGCGGTGCAGGGTTCGCACACCCCCGAAAGTCAGATCCCGCTGATGGCGGTCGCGCTGGCCATGCTGGCGGCGATCGGTCTGCCCACCCTGCGCCGCTCGGTGACCAGCCTGATCGACTGGTTCGCGGTCATGACCTACAGCGTGATCGGAGCGGTGGTCTGGGGTTACTGGCTCGCGCTGATGACCGGTTTCCCGGCCCCGATGGCGCGCGGCGCGGCCGCCGCATCGCCCGGATTCATTCCCCGATGGGCACCCGCCGATCTGCTGATCGGGCTGGCGGCAACCCTGGCCTGGCTGGCACTGGTGCGCTGGCGACTGGCGCGCCACCCGCCCACGCTGTGGCGACCGGTGGCGCTGTCGTGCGGCGGGCTGGTGCTGACCTGGCTGCTGCTGATGACGCTCTGGTTGCCCGCCTTCAACCACCGCAACACCTACCGCGAGCTCGGCCAGCAGTTGGCCGCACAACTGCCGCCCGGCACCGGTTGCGTCGCCACCCGCGCGGTGGGCGCGGCCCAGCGCGCGGCACTCCAGTATTTCGGCGGATTCGCCATGACGGGCGAGACCGACGATTGCCGCTGGCGGCTGATCCAGCACACCGGCGAACAGGCGCGCCACGCCCCCGCGCCGATAGCCGGCTGGTCGCTTGTCTGGGAGGGCGCGCGCCCCCGGGACATCGATGAAGTGCTCCGTCTGTACCGGCGCCCCTGATGCGCGCCGACATCCTGCGGCTCGCGTGGCCGGTGTTCATCGGGCAACTGGCGGTCATGGCCAGCGGCGTGATCGACACCGTGATGGCGGGGCAGCTGTCGGCGCGCGACCTGGCCGCGGTCGGGCTCGGCGCCAGCATCTACATCAGCGTCTATGTGTCGCTGATGGGCGTGCTGCTCGCGCTCACCCCGATCGCCGCCCAGCACTTCGGCGCCGGGCGTTTTCACGAGATCGGCGCCTCGTTCTGGCAGTCGGTGTGGGTGGCCCTCGCGCTCTCGGTGCCGGGCTTCATCGCGCTGGCCTGGTCGACTCCCTGGCTGGCGCTGTCGGGCGCCCCGCCCGAACTGGCCGCACAGGTCGATGCCTACCTGCTGGCCACCGCGGTGGGCGTGCCGGCCGCGCTGCTGTTTCGCTGCTTCTATGCCCTGAACACCGCCATCTCCCGGCCCAAGGTGGTGATGGTGATCAACCTGCTGGGCGTGGCCGCCAAGTTCCCGCTCAACCTGCTGTTCATGCACGGCAATGCCACGCTGGGCCTGCCGGCGATGGGCGGGGCGGGCTGCGGCATGGCCACTGCGCTGATCGCCTGGGTCAGCGTGGCAATCGCCCTGATCTGGCTGCTGCGCGACACGGGCTATCGCCGCTTCGCGCTGCGCCATCCGGTGGCGCCACGGGCCGGCGCGATGGCCGAACTGCTGCGCCTGGGCATCCCGATCGGCGCCACCTACCTGATCGAGGTCACGTCATTCACTTTCATGGCGATCTTCGTCGCCCGGTTCGGCACCACCGCGCTGGCCAGCCACCAGATCACCGCGAATCTGACCGGGGTGGCCTACATGCTGGCGTTGGCGATCGCCAACGCGACCAGCACGCTGGTGGCGCAATCGATCGGCGCCGGTGATCCGCTGCGCGCGCGCGCGATCGCGATGAGCGGCATCCGGATCGCCGTCGTCCTGTCCGGCCTGACCGGCCTGGCACTGTGGTCGCTGCGCGGACCGATCGCCGCCGCCTACACGAGCGACAGCGCGGTGATCGCCGCCACACTGCCGCTGCTGGCCGCGCTGGCGCTGTTCCTGTTCTTCGACAGCCTGCAGACCCAGATCGGTTTCATCCTGCGCGCCTACAAGATCACCACCCTGCCGATGGCGGTCTGCGTGCTCTCGATGTGGGGCGTCGGCCTGGGCGGCGGGTGGCTGCTCACGATCAGCGCCGACCCGGCCGGGGCGTGGGGCGGGTTGCACGGCACCCAGACCGGTGCGCTGGGCTTCTGGGTCGCCGGCGTGGTCGGCCTCGCGCTGGCCAGCGTCGGCCTGGCGCTGGTGCTCAGACGCGAGTGGCGCCGATGAAATGGGTGCGGTAGTAGCGCAGCTCGTCGATCGACTCGTGAATGTCGGCCAGCGCGGTGTGGGCGCTGCGCTTGACGAAACCGCGCGCCACCGCCGGTGCCCAGCGCCGGCACAGCTCCTTCAGGGTGCTGACATCGAGATTGCGGTAGTGGAACCAGGCCTCGAGCTGCGGCATGTAGCGGGCCATGAAGCGGCGGTCCTGGCCGATCGAATTGCCGCACATGGGGGTCTTGGCGACCGGCACCCAGGGCGCCAGGAACGCCAGCAGCGCGCGCTCGACATCGGCCTCGTTGTCGCGGGAGGCCCGCACCCGGTCGATCAGTCCGGAGCGCCCATGGGTCGACTTGTTCCACTGGTCCATCGCGTCAAGAACATCGTCGGGCTGATGGACCGCGAACGCGGGGCTCTCGGCCAGGATGTTCAGGTCGCCGTCGGTGACGACTGCCGCGACCTCGATGATCCGGTCGATGTCGGGCCGCAGGCCGGTCATTTCCATGTCGACCCAGACGAGTCGGGTCTCGTCCGGACGACCGGGCTGGGGAGTGGGCGGGGCGGCGGCGGGTTCAGGGGTCTGTGTCATAATCTGGAATTCTGGCACATTCCCGCCAGCGCCCGATTTTCGTCGCCGTCAGCAATCCCGTTCCGGATCGCGCCAGCGAGACTCCCGATGCCCGATGCGAGCGACTTCGGGCCCGAATCCGCCGCGTCTGGGTCGGCTCTCCCCGCCCGCCGGCGGTTGCGCCCCCGGGTCCGCTGGTGCGAACGCCGACGGCCGGCGTCCCCAGAGACCCCTCCCTGCGTTGCCCCCGAAAGACCGCGCCCGTGACCGCATCCCTCGTTTTCAGCCTGGTCTTCGCCGCCGCCATCGTGGCGTCGATCGCATTGCGCTTCTGGCTCGCCAGCCGTCAGATTCGCCATGTCGCGCGGCACCGCGACGCGGTACCGACGGCGTTCAGCGAACGGGTGTCGCTCACCGCGCATCAGCGCGCCGCCGACTACACCATCGCGCGGACCCGGCTGGGGCTGATGGAGCTGGCGCTGAGCACCGCGGTCCTGCTCGGGTTCACCCTGCTGGGCGGCCTGCAGTGGCTGCACTCGGCGATGCTCACGCTGCTGCCCGACAGCGAATGGCTGCGCCCGCTGGGCTTCGTGCTGCTGGTGGCGCTCATCGGTTCGATCATCGACCTGCCGCTGTCCTGGTATCGCCAGTTCCGCCTCGAGGAGAAATTCGGTTTCAACCGGATGACGCCGCGTCTGTGGCTCTCCGACCTGGCCAAGGGATTCGCGGTCAGCCTGATCCTGGGCGTGCCGCTGCTGGCCGCGATTCTCGCGCTGATGCGCTCGGCCGGTCCGGCGTGGTGGCTGTGGGCCTGGCTGCTGTGGGTGGGATTCAACCTAGCGGTGCTGGTGCTCTATCCGACGGTGATCGCCCCCCTGTTCAACAAGTTCGAACCCATGCCCCAGGGGCCGATTCGCGAGCGGGTCGAAGCACTCCTGCAGCGCTGCGGATTCACCTCGCGCGGGCTGTTCGTGATGGACGGCAGCCGCCGGTCCGCCCACGGCAACGCCTATTTCACCGGTCTGGGCCGGGCCAAGCGGATCGTGTTCTTCGATACCCTGCTCAACCGGCTGAACGGCGAGGAAGTCGAGGCGGTGCTGGCACACGAACTCGGACATTTCCGGCGCCGGCACATCACCAAACGGATGCTGGTGAGCTTTCTGATCAGCGCGGCCGGGCTGTGGCTGCTGGCCTGGCTGGCCGGCCGCGGCTGGTTCTACCAGGGCCTGGGCATCACTCCGATGGCCGACACCCAGGCGGTCGCGCTGGTGCTGTTCTTCCTGGCCATCCCGGTGTTCTCCTTTGCGATGCAGCCGCTGGCCAGCCTGGCTTCCCGGCGCCATGAGTTCGAGGCCGACCAGTTCGCGGCGCAGCACAGCAGCGCCGCCGATCTGGTCTCGGCGCTCGTCAAACTGTACGAGGACAACGCATCGACCCTGACGCCCGACCCGCTGCACTCGGCGTTCTATGACTCGCATCCGCCCGCCGCGATACGGGTCGGACGGCTGGCCGCCTGGGCCGCCAACGGATCGGCCCCCCTGAGCGGTTCCGCCCCCCAGCCCACCTGAGACCAGGACCGCCACACCCATGAAACCCGTGTTCACCCGCCAGCAGTTGCTGGAACGAAGTTGCCGCGCGCTGGAAGACGGGCGCGCCTGTGCCGACACCGAGATCGCGGCGCAGCTCGCCGTGCTGCCCGGGTGGAGCCTGCGCGACGGGGCGATCGAGCGCAGCTATGCGTTTCGCGACTACTACCAGACGATCGCCTTCGTGAACGCGCTGGCCTGGATCGTTCATGCGCAGGACCACCACCCCGAGCTGGTCGTCGGCTACAACCGCTGCCTGGTGCGCTGGAACACCCACTCGGTGGGCGGCATTTCCGAGAATGATTTCATCTGCGCCGCGCGCGCCGACGCGGTGTTCGCGCGTGCGAGCTAGCCACCCGATGCGCCACCCCGGGTGCCACCGATGATCGAAGCCACGGTCGAGGCCCGGCACGGGCATCGCCTGCTGGTGCTGACCGACGATCTGCGCTCGCTGGCAGCCGTCACCCGCGGCCGCAAGAGCGACATCACGGTGGGCGACCGGGTCCGCATCGAGGAACTCGGCGCCGGGCAGGCGGTGATCGAGGAGGTACTGCCACGGCGCAACCGCATCCAGCGCAGCGACGCCTGGCGCGCCAAGTCGCTGGCCGCCAACCTGGATCAGGCGGCGGTGGTGATCGCGCCTTCCCCCCCGTTCTCGGACGACCTGTTGTCGCGGGTGCTGATCGAAGCCCGCACGCAGGACCTGCCGGTGGCCTTGCTGGTGAACAAGAGCGACCTCGGCCCCCAGCGCGCTGCGATCGAGCCACGGATCGCGCTCTACCGGTCGCTGGGCTATGAGGTGCTCGAGTGCAGCGCGGGCGCCGATCCGGAAGGAACTGTCGCGCTGATGACGCCCTGGCTGGCGGGCAAGACGACCCTGCTGCTGGGCCAGTCGGGCATGGGCAAGTCGACGCTGGTCAACTGCCTGATCCCGGATGCCAACCTGCGCACCCAGGAAATCTCGATCGCGCTGGCCTCCGGTCGCCACACCACCACCTTCACCCGGCTGTTTCAGCTGCCCGCGCCGATGACCGGCCGCATCATCGACTCACCCGGCTTCCAGACCTTCGGCCTGGAGCACCTGTCCGAATCGCAGCGATTGCACGCGATGCCGGAATGCCAGGCGCTGCTGGGCCAATGCCGATTCCACAGCTGCACCCACCGCGAGGAGCCCGGCTGCGCGATCAAGGCGGCGGTGCAGGACGGCCGCTTCGATGCCCGTCGCTATTCGCTGCTGCTCAAACTGCACGAGGAGACGCGGGTCAACGCCCCAGCCAGTTGGCGGCGTTGAGCATCGCGAACAGGGAAATCCAGAGCACGACCGAGCGCCAGACGAGGCCGACCGCGCTGCGCAGACTCTCGGGGCCGGGCTCGATGCCCGCCGGCTCGTAACCCTGTTCATGCGCGGCCCAGCGCGCTTCCAGCGCCGGGTCGGCAATCCGCAGGCCGAGCGCGCCACCGCCGCTGGCCAGCAGCAGCGCCCGACCATCGTCACCCGTGCCGGCGGCCACCGCTCCGCGCCACGCATAGACCGCGTCCTCGAAGTTGCCCACGATCGCAAACCCGACCGCGGTCATGCGCAGCGGCAGCCAGTCGATCCACCGGAAGGCAGTGCGCGGCCACCAGGCGTAGGGCTCGTCGGCCTGCGCCCAGCGTCGGGCCAGCATGTCGGCCACCCGGTAAAGCACCGGGCCGACCGCGCCGGGCAGCAGGACATACCAGATCAGCGGGCCGAACACATGGCGATGCGACGCCAGCAGCGCATGGGCGATGGTGGTTCGACAGACATCGGAGACCGACGCATCGGCGAATTGCGCCTGCGCAGCATCGCGGTGGATCCAGGTTGCCAGCACCCGGCGCGCGCCAGCCAGATCGCCGGCCGCCAGCGCCAGCTGGACCTCGGTGAACGCGTGGCTGAACTGCCGAAAACCGATGGTCAGGTACAGCACCGCCACATGCAGGCAGAACACCGCGACCGGGTGCAGCCACTGCGCGAGCCACTGCAGCGCCACCACCAGCGCGCACAGCGAGCCGATGATCAGCGACCATCCGAGTACGCCGTTCTGGCGCTCGCCGGCGTTGGTCGCCCGGTGCACCGCCTCGGACGCCCGGGCGATGGCGTGATGAATGAAGTTGCGCTCGGGCAGGGGCCGGCCCTGCTCGATCAGCAGTGCAAAGACCAGGGCGATGAAGGCCATCGGATCAGCACCACGCGCCGGATGCCGGCGTGAGGGTCAGGTGACGGGAGATCGGCGTCTGCACGGCGTTGGGCACTGGCATGGGTTGACCGGGCCGCGCACTAGGCCATCAGCAGGCGATAGAGGTTGCGCAGCATTGCCGCGGTAGCCCCCCAGATGAAGAACTCCCGCTCTCCCGCACTGTACGGCATCGCGAGGAATTCGCGCTCGAGTCCGGCCTGCGAGAGGTGGCGACGCTCGTGATGGCGCGGATTCATCAGGAAGTGCAGCGGCACCTCGAAGGCCTCGGCCACCTCGCCGGCATCGATCCGGAGTTCGAAGCCGGGCTCGACGAGCGCAACCACCGGCGTGACCCGGTAGCCGGTGCCGGTGAAATAGGCCGGCATCTGACCGATGACATCGATGCGGTCGCGGTGCAGACCGACTTCCTCCCAGGCCTCGCGCAGCGCGGTGTCGACCGCCGTGCGATCGGTGTCGTCGCTGCGGCCGCCGGGAAAGGCGATCTGCCCGGCATGCTCGCGCATGTGATGGGGTCGCTGGGTGAGGAGCACCGTCAAGCCGCTGCCGTGCATGACCAGCGGCACCAGCACCGCCGCAGCGCGCTGGTTCGGGTTTTCGACGCGCGCACGGTCGCCGGCGTGTTCGGGCTCCCAGACGGGCGGCGACGAGACACGCAGACGCAACCAGTCCGGCAGCAGCCGCTCGGGCGGAACCGCGGGGAGATCGGCGTAGCGTTGGATGACGGGGACCTGGCGCGGATCGATCGATCGCCAGGGAGAGGCGGCGCCCGAGGAGGGCGCGCCCGAAGACTGCGCGCTGGAAGGAGCCGCGCTGGCCGGAGCCGCGCTGGCCGGAGCCGCGCTGGCCGGAGCCGCGCTGGACGACTGCGCGCTGGCCGGAGCCGCGCTGGGCGGAGCCGGTCGGGCTGGCCGGTCAGCCATCGTGCGCTGACGTCCTGGCGTCCGGCCGGCTCGCGCTGCGGATCAGCCTGCCTTCTGGGCCGACTTGCCGGGCAGCTTTTCCTTGATCCGTGCGGACTTGCCGGAACGGCTGCGAAGGTAGTACAGCTTGGCGCGACGGACGTCGCCGCGGCGCTTGACTTCGATCGAAGCGATCAGCGGCGAGTACAGCTGAAAGGTTCGCTCGACGCCTTCGCCCGACGACATCTTGCGGACGATGAACGAGGAATTCAGGCTGCGGTTGCGCTTGGCGATGACCACGCCCTCGTAGGCCTGGACCCGCTTGCGCGTGCCTTCAACCACGTTGACGCTGACGATGACGGTGTCGCCGGGTGCGAAATCGGGAATCGTCTTGCCCAGGCGGGCAATCTCTTCCTGTTCGAGTTGCTTGATGATGTCCATGAGGGCTCCTGTTGCCATCGTGATCCGGGCGTCTTGCTGGCCTGCTTGCTGCCGACCCGGATCAACCGGGCCGTGGCCATTCGCCGAAACCGCACCATGCGGTCCTTACCGTTCAGAGGATGGTTTTGCCCGACCGCCATGGCGCACATAAGCCACTTTGTCGGGCAACCCGAGATTCTAACTGTTTTCGGGCTGTTCTGTCACCGAGGGAATCGATGCGAGCCAGCGTTCATCGGCCGGCGTGAGCCGGCCCTCGGCACGGGCCCTGGCAATCAGATCCATCCGTCGTTCGGCCGTCACCCGCAGCGACTGCTCATGGCGCCATTTCGCGATCCGGGCGTGGTGACCCGACAGCAGCACCTCGGGGGCAGTCACGCCCTCGAAAACCTCGGGGCGGGTGTAATGAGGTCCTTCCAGCAGGCCGGTGCTGAACGATTCCTCGACGGCGGAACGGGCGTCGTTGAGCGCACCGGGCAGCAGCCGGACCAGCGAGTCGATCAGCATCATGGCCGGGAGTTCCCCACCCGAGACCACGAAATCGCCGATCGAGATTTCCTCGTCGACGTGCCGATCCAGCAGGCGCTGGTCGACCGCTTCATAGCGGCTCGCCAGCAGGGTGAGCGCCGGCAGCTCGGAAAGCGCCTTGACCCGCGCCTGGTCGAGGGGCCGTCCGCGCGGTGACAGGTGGATGACCGGCGCACGCGGCGACGCGCCCGCCGCGGCGATGGCCGCCAGGGTATCGGCGAGCGGCTCGGCCAGCATCACCATGCCCTGCCCGCCACCGAAAGGCCGGTCATCGATGCTGCGATAGGCATCGCGGGCGAAATCACGTGGATTCCATCGATGCAATTCCCACAACCCGCGCTTGAGCGCGCGCGAGGTGATGCCCCACTCGGTGAGCGCATCGAACATCGCGGGAAAGATCGAAACCACATCGACGCGCATGGAGGGCCTTTGCCGCGAGGGGCTCGAGGCCCCGGCAGGGTCAGTAATCGAGCGCCCAGTCGGCGATGATGCGCCGCGCGGGCAACTCGACCGCGACAATGTAGGACTCGATGAAGGGGATCATGCGCTCGGTGCCGTCAGCCGAGCGCAGGCGCAGGATCGGGTGGGCACCGTAATCCTCGACCGCGAAAACCTCGCCCAGCGCGTCGCCCGCCGGGTTGGCCACCGCGCAGCCCACCAGATCGGCCCAGTAGAACTCGCCCTCGCGACCGGGTGGAAAGTCGGCGCGGCTGGCGAGTACCTCGAAGCCCTTGAAGGCCAGCGCGGCATCGCGGTCTTCGGCACCGCGCGGCTTGGCGACCAGCATCGCTCCCTGGGTCCTGACGCGCTCGATCTCGCAGCCGACCGGCGCCGCCTGGCCACGCACCCCCGTGGCTGCCCGCCCCGCGGTTCCCGGGCGAATCCACCAGTGCCGCACGCGATGCAGAACGGACTCTTCGGAGCGGTTGTACGACTCGATCTTGATCCAGCCCCGCACGCCATAGGCATCAACGACATGGCCAACCGAGACGAGATCGGTGGGTGGCACGAGGGGGCGTTGGGGGGAAGGCTCGGGAGTCCGCTCGGGGACGGACCCTGCGCCCCACTCGAGGGCGGGAGGCGTGACCGGATCGCCAGACGATGGCGGCGCCGCGCCGGTACCGGTGTCCCGGACCGCGTCGGCCGACGGACTGCCGGACGAACTGCCAGAAGAATCGCCCGACGGACTGCCCGCCGGCGACAGCGGACCGCGCAGGCGCACTCCCTGGCCGACCGGCCGACGCACAGGACGCATCGCGGTTTTCAGGCCAGGAGAGTCAGGGGGACCGGGGGCAGATGCCGACGCCACCGACGGGCCGCATCGGCTGCGGACCCCGGGGCGACCCGATCCTCATCGACCTCAGGCGACAGCCTGGGTCTTGGCGGTGAACTCGCGAACCAGACGGGCAACCGCCGGCGACACCTGCGCGCCGTGGCCCTGCCAGTAGGACACGCGGTCGAGCGACACCTTCAGACCGGCTTCGCCAGCCGAGGCGATCGGGTTGTAGTAACCCACGCGCTCGATGAAACGGCCGTCGCGACGGCTCTGCTTGTCGGTGGCGACGATGTTGTAGAACGGACGCTTTTTCGCGCCACCACGTGAAAGACGAATGACAACCATGCTGACCCCAATCGGACCAAGGCCCGGATAGACTGCGCCGGCGTTAGCCGGTCGCGGATGATGAACGATGATCTGCCCGAAGCGACGGGACGCGATCCGATGCAACCGCCCTTACGCGTATGGCGCGAGGGAAACCGTCGATTGTAACCCGATTCGCGCCTGATCATCAACGACGCGAGCGCGCGAACGCTCAACGCCCGGTGGCGAAGCCGCTGCCCAGAAAGCCGGCGGGCGGCGCGCCGGCGCCGGGTCCCGGTACGGGTACGCCGGCCGACGAGGGTCCCGCCAACTCGGTGGCGGGGCGGCGGTTGCCTCCCGGTGCGGCCGCGCCCACCCAGACCGGCCGGCGCACCGGCAGCTCCGCCCAGGATGGCCGGCGATCGGGCGCGCGCCCGGCGCTGATCTGGTAGTCGCGAGCGATCTCACGATCCCGGCCCAACTGGCGCCGGGCAAACGCGGCCGACTGGGCCTGCCAGTAGGCGCGCTCCTGTTCGGCGCGCGCCCGCTGGGCGGCATCCGGGATCGGCACCCGGGTGGTGACAATCTCGCCGGACACCCCTGGCGCGATCCGGTCGGAGAAAACCGGCTGCCCCGCCGGATCGGTCCAGCGGTGAACCTCGATGGACGGCGCGTCCGCCGATGCGCGGCCGGGAAGGAGCACCAGAAGAAAAAGCAACAGACGAAGGCAACCGAGACGCAGGCAACCGAGGCGAAGGAAGGCATTGCCAGGCGACCCGCGACGCGCGGGCCCGCGGCAAGCGGTCGGAACTGTCCAGTCAGGCACGTGCATCGTCAGTCGCTCCAGCAGGCATTCGGGAAGGGAACAGCGACCGCAGCCGGCTTCCCCTTTGCGCGGAAGGTGCCACGGCCGGGCGCTGAGCAGAATCGAGTTTGTCACGCCGGATGCACTCCCCGCCCCGACCGGACCTTGCGGCATAATTTGCCCTGCGATGCAACAGACCCCGATGCCCGACCTCAGCGACGACCGCCCCCGACCCGACAACGCCTCCAACGAGGCGCTGGCGTCGAGCGCGGACGAGCGGGAATTGCAGATCCTGCGGGCCGCCGGCACGCTGATCGATGAAGAAGGGTTCGAGGGGTTCACCACCACCGCGATCGCGCAACGGGCGGGCATCAGCACCGCCACCCTGTACCGCCATTTCAGTGACAAGCACGCGGTGCTGCGGGCACTTTTCCACGACCTGAGGGGTGATCGCGCCCGAAACCTCGGGCCGTTCTACGCCCGCATTGACAGCGAAACCGACTGGCGCCGCGTGATCGATCAACTGATCCGGCTCGCCTACGGGCTCCGAGTCAACCGATCGGGTGGCCAGGGGATCCGCGCCGCGCTCCAGGGCAACCCGGAACTGCGGGCGCTCGACCAGCAGCAGAACCGGGAAATTGCCCAGCGGTTCTCGGGCGCGTTCACCCGGCGCAAGCCTGACATGGCACCGGAAACGGCCGACATCGTCGGCATGGTGTCGGTGACGATCACTGCCGGGCTGCTCGATGCCACTGTGCGCACCCCGTTCGACGCCGACCGGATCGTCGACGAATGCGTCTTGGCCCTGCAGAAGTATCTGGCGGCGTACCTGGACTGAAGGCGAAGAAACGGGCGGCGGCGGCGCGAACGCCGCCCGGCGCGCTTGCCTCAGAACTGCTCGGCCGTCAGGGCCAGCGCCCCCGGCGCACCGCTGACGATCGAACGCGACAGACCCGGTGCCTGGGCCAGGATGTGATCCGCATAGAAGCGGGCGGTACCGACCTTGGCCGTCAGGAAGGCCTGATCGCCGTCGCCACCGGCGAGCCGATCGGACGCCGCCAGCGCGGCGCGGGCCATCTGCCATCCGCACAGGACGATGCCCGCCAGACGCAGATAGGGAACGCTGCCGGCGTACACCGCGCGCACATCGCTGCGGGCGCCCGCCACCACGAATCCGACCGCCTGCTCGAGCGCTGCGGCGCCCTCGCCGAGCGCCTGGGCGATGGCGGCGAAGTCGTCGCCGGCACGGGCCCGCACCAGCGCCTCGGTCGCGCGGACCTGGGCAATGATGGCGCGCGCGGTGGCGCCGCCGTCGCGCGAGGTCTTGCGCCCGACCAGGTCGTTGGCCTGGATCGCGGTGGTGCCCTCATAGATGGTCAGGATCCGGGCATCGCGGTAGTACTGGGCGGCGCCGGTCTCCTCGATGAAACCCATGCCGCCGTGGACCTGCACGCCCAGTGAGGCGACTTCCAGCGACATCTCGGTTGACCACCCCTTGACGATCGGGACCATGAATTCATAGAACGCGAGGTTCTCGCGGCGCACCTGCGCATCCGGGTGGTGATGCCCGGCGTCGCTGGCGGCGGCCGCCACATAGGCGAGCGCCCGCGCGCCCTCGGTCAGCGCGCGCATCGTCATCAGCATGCGGCGAACGTCCGGGTGATGGATGATGGCCACCGGTCCGGCCGAGCCGGCCACGTCGCGGCTCTGGACCCGGTCACGCGCGAAACCCACCGCCTTCTGGCAGGCCCGGTCGGCGATCGCCACCCCCTGCATGCCCACCGCGAAGCGCGCCGAGTTCATCATGATGAACATGTACTCGAGGCCGCGGTTTTCCTCGCCCACCAGATAGCCGACCGCGCCGGCCTGCGGCTCGGTGCCGGCCGACGAAGCCACCTGGAACTGGCCGTCGCCATAGAGCAGGACCGCGGTCGGGCTGGCCTTGATGCCCAGCTTGTGTTCGATCGACTGGCACCAGACGTCGTTGCGCGCGCCGGTGCTGCCGTCCGCGTTCACCATGAACTTGGGCACGATGAAGAGCGAAATCCCCTTGACGCCCTCCGGGGCCTCCGGGGTGCGGGCCAGCACGAGATGGACGATGTTGCCGGCCATGTCGTGCTCACCGTAGGTGATGTAGATCTTCTGACCGAAGATCCGGAAGGTGCCGTCGCCCTGGCGAACCGCGCGGGTGCGCACCAGCGACAGGTCGGAGCCGGCCTGCGGCTCGGTGAGGTTCATCGTGCCGGTCCACTCGCCGCTGATCAGCCGCGGCAGGTAGCACGCCCGCTGGGCATCGCTGCCGGCGGTCATCAGCGCCTCGATGGCGCCGTCGGTGAGCAGCGGGCACAGCGCGAACGACAGGTTGGCCGCATTGAGCATCTCGATGCAGGCGGTCGACACCAGCTTGGGCAGCCCCTGCCCGCCGAAGGCCACCGGGTGCTGCACGCCCTGCCAGCCGCCCTGACCGAACTGATGGAAAGCCTCGCGAAAGCCGGGGCTGGTGGTCACCACCCCGTTGTGCAGGGTGGCCGGCTGGCAGTCACCCGACCAGTTCAGCGGATCGACGACCCCCTGAACGAAGTTCGCGTTCTCCTGGAGCACCGCCTCGACGGTTTCGGCGGTGGCATCCTCGCAACCCGGCAACCGACCGACCTGCGCCAGCCCGGCCAGTTCGTCGAGCACGAACATCATGTCTTTGAGCGGGGCGATGTAACTCATGGCGAGTCCTTGGCAGCAGGCAGTCGGGAGGGAGGGTCAGATCGCGGCAGCGACTTCCGGCACCGCCTGGAACAGGTCGGCCACCAGTCCATAGTCGGCCACGCCGAAGATCGGCGCTTCGGCGTCCTTGTTGATCGCGACGATCACCTTGGAGTCCTTCATGCCGGCCAGGTGCTGGATGGCGCCCGAGATGCCGATCGCCACATACAACTGCGGCGCGACGATCTTGCCGGTCTGGCCGACCTGCCAGTCGTTGGGGGCGTAGCCGGCGTCGACCGCGGCGCGCGAGGCACCCATGGCGGCGCCCAGCTTGTCGGCCAGCGGCTCGAGCAGCTTGAAGTTCTCGGCGCTGCCCATGCCGCGCCCGCCCGACACCACGATCTTGGCGGCGGTGAGCTCCGGACGATCGCTCTTGGCGATCTCGCGTCCCAGGAAGCGCGACAGGCCACTATCGGCGACCGCTTCCACCGCCTGGACCACCGCCGATCCACCGGTGGCGGCGGCCGCGTCGAAACCGGTGGTGCGAACCGTGATCACCTTGACCGCGTCGGCCGACTGCACGGTGGCGATCGCATTGCCGGCGTAGATCGGGCGGGTGAAGGTGTCGGGCGACTCGACGCTGGTGATGTCGGAGAGCTGGGCGACATCCAGGCAGGCGGCCACGCGCGGCATCACGTTCTTGCCGTGCGCGGTCGAGGGCGCCAGGATGTGCGAGAAGCCCGCGGCCAGCGCGAGCACCTGCGCGGCGACGTTCTCGACCAGCTGGTCGGCCAGCTGGGGCGCGTCGGCCACCAGCACGCGGGCAACGCCGGCGATCTGGGCGGCGGCGGCAACCGCAGCGCCGCACTGGTGACCGGCCACCAGCACCGAGACTTCACCGCCCGTCTGCAGGGCAGCGGTGACGGCGTTCAGGGTGGAGGGCTTCAGGGATGCGTTGTCGTGTTCGGCGAGTACGAGAGCGGACATGTCAGATCACCTTCGCTTCATTCTTGAGTTTGTCGATCAGCGCGGCCACATCGGCCACCTTGACACCGGCCTTGCGACCGGCCGGTTCGGAGACGCTCAGGGTCTTGAGCCGGGGCGTCACATCGACACCCAGGTCGGCCGGCTTGAGCGTTTCCATCGGTTTCTTCTTGGCCTTCATGATGTTGGGCAGCGTCACGTAACGCGGCTCATTCAGGCGCAGGTCGGTGGTGGCCACCGCCGGCAGGGTCAGGGTGACGATCTCCATGCCGCCGTCGACCTCGCGGGTGACCTTGGCACGGCCATCGGCGATCTCGATGCTCGAGGCGAAGGTCGCCTGGGGCAGGCCGGCCAGCGCCGCCAGCATCTGGCCGGTCTGGTTGGCATCGTCATCGATCGCCTGCTTGCCCAGGATCGCCAGGCCCGCGCCCTCGCGCTCGAGCAGCGCCTTGAGCAGCTTGGCCACCGCCAGGGGCTGCAGCTCGACATCCGTCTCGACCAGGATCGCGCGATCGGCGCCGATGGCCAGCGCGGTGCGCAGGGTTTCCTGGCAGGCGGTGACGCCGCAGCTCACCGCGATCACCTCGGTGGCGACGCCCTTTTCCTTCAGGCGGACCGCTTCCTCGACGGCGATCTCGTCGAACGGATTCATCGACATCTTCACGTTGGCGATGTCGACGCCGGAGTGGTCGCTCTTGACGCGGACCTTCACGTTGTAATCGACAACGCGCTTGACGGGGACGAGGATCTTCATGGGCTTGTCTCGGGGTAGGAGGGATCCGGGGTTGGTGGGATCGTAAGGCAGGGGATTGCGATTATAGGTCGAGGCCGACGGCGCGGGACCGCCCTTGTCAACCTCGATTGACAAGACAGACGATAGTGCAGCACACTCTCCTTGTCAACCCGTGTTGACGAGAAAGCCATGGCCGACCCGAATCTCAAACAATTGCTGCTCGAACGCGCCGACTGGTTCGCCCGCGAGATCATGAAGGGCGTCAAGCGCAGCGAGCATGCCTACATCACGCCCGCCCAGAGCCGACTGCTCGCCCACATGGGTGGCAAGCCGATGAACATGGCCGAGATCGCGCGCCGCCTGGCGATCTCGCGTCAGGCCGTCCACAAGACGGTGGGCGAACTGGCGCGGCGCGGCATCCTGGAAGTGACCGACGATCCGCAGCGCGGGAATTCGAAACTGGTGCGCTACACCGAGAAGGGTCGGCTGCTCAACCGCGCCGGCGCGCAGATCATCCAGCGCATCGAGGACGACATCGGTACCCGGCTGGGGCCGGCCCGGGTGAAGGAACTCAAGCGCCTGCTGAGCGAGCCCTGGGAGCGCTGAGGAGAACCCCCGGCGCGATGTCGATCAGGCCGCGTTGTGGCTGAGCGCGCTGGACACCAGCCGGGCGGTGATGTCGACGATCGGGATCACCCTTTCGTAGGCCATGCGGGTGGGACCGATCACGCCGAGCGTGCCGACGATGCGGCCTTCCACCTCGTAGGGCGCCACCACCACGCTGACCTGATCCATGGGCACCAGCGCCGACTCGCCGCCGATGAAGATCTGGACCCCGTCGGCCCGGCTCGAGGCGTCCATCAGCCGCAGCAGGCCGGTCTTCTTCTCGAACAGATCGAACAGCCGGCGCATGCGCTCCATGTTGTCCGACAGTTCCGCCACGCCCAGCAGGTTGCGTTCGCCGGAGATGACCATCGGCTCGGTCTCTTCGGTGAGCGCGCGCCCGCCCGCCTCGACCGCGCGCGTCATCAGCTGATTGATGCCGTCGCGCAGGCTGGTGAGCTCGGTCTGCAGGCGCAGCCGGATCGACTCGAGGTCGAGCCCGGCGAAATTCTGGTTCAGGTAGTTGGCGGCCTCGGACAGCTCGGAGTGGGTGTAGTCGCGATCGACCGCGAGGATGCGGTTCTGGACGTCGCCATCGGGGGTGACGATGATCAGCAGCACGCGCCGCTCGGACAGGCGCATGAACTCGAGCTGGCGAAACAGCGACGAGCGCCGCGGCGTGGTCACGATGCCGGCGAAATGCGACAGCGTCGACAGCAGGCCGGCCGCGGCCGACAGCAGCCGTTGCGGTTCTTCGGCCTGCAGGCGGTCATGGATGCGCTCGGTCTGGCCGATTTCCAGCGGCTGCACGGTGAGCAGGGTGTCGACGAACAGGCGATAGCCCAGTGGCGTCGGGATGCGTCCGGCCGAGGTGTGCGGGCTGGATATGAGACCCAGATCCTCCAGGTCGGCCATCACATTGCGGATGGTGGCCGGCGACAGGTCCAGACCGCTGTGGCGCGAGAGCGTTCGTGACCCCACCGGCTGACCGTCGGCGATGTAGCGCTCGACCAGGGTCTTGAGCAGGGTTTTGGCGCGGCGATCAAGTTCATGCATTGCGCACCTATTCTATTGAAGACGCGGCCGCATGCAACCGGGGCCGCTGCCGGGATGATCGCGAGATCCGAGCCGGGTGATGGGCCGCCTCGGCTGCCGCGACCGGCGCGCCCCGCCGCCTCGACCGAACCGTTCGGATCGGCCGGATGGCCGAACCGGGCACCCCCCGATTTATGGTGTAATCAGCCAGATGAGCCGAGCATTCCGAACCGTTGCGCTGGTGGGCCGTTATCAATCGGAAGGCGTGGCAATGGCCTTGCTCGACATCGCCCGCTTTCTGCGTGAGCGCGATGTCCGGGTACTGGTCGAGGCGGACACCTTCGAGGCCATCGGCCGCCCCGCCCTCGATCCCGCCGACATCGAGACCATCGGTCGCGAAGCCGACCTGGCGATTGCCGTCGGAGGAGACGGTACCATGCTCGGACTGGCGCGCCAGTTGGCGAAGTGGCAGGTGCCCCTGGTGGGCATCAACCACGGGCGCCTGGGCTTCGTCACCGACATCGCGCTGGACCAGTGGTCGGCGGCCCTGGGCGCGATCCTGGACGGCAGCTACGCCTCCGAAGACCGGACCATGCTGGTCGCCCGTGTGGTGCGAAGCGGCCACGAGGTCTGGCGCGCGCTGGCCATGAACGATGTGGTGGTCAGCCGCTCGTCGCGGGCCGGCATGATCGAACTCCAGGTGCATGTCGACGGCGTCTACATGTACAACCAGCGCGCCGACGGCCTGATCGTGGCCACGCCCACCGGTTCGACCGCCTATGCGCTGTCGGCCAACGGTCCCATCCTGCACCCCCGGGTGGCGGGCATCGTGCTGGTGCCGGTGGCCCCGCAGGCCCTGTCGAACCGGCCGATCACCCTGCCCGACGACGTCCGCATCAACATCCGGGTCGTCGACGGGCGCGAGCCGCGGGCGGCCGCCGACATGCAGGTGTTCAGTGACCTGCAACTGGGCGACGACATCATCGTCGAACGCGCGCCCTTCATGGCCCACCTGTTGCACCCGGCCGGCTACAGCCATTTCGCCACCTTGCGCGGCAAGCTCAACTGGCATGAGATGCCGATCCTGTCGCGTCCGCCTGCCTGAATAGCGCTGCACCCATGCTGCTCGCCCTGCGCCTGCGTGACTTCGTCATCGTCGATTCGCTGGAAATCGAATTCGGTCCCGGCTTCACCGTCCTAACCGGTGAGACCGGTGCCGGAAAATCCATCCTGATCGATGCGCTGCAGCTCACGCTGGGCGCGCGCGGCGATGCCGGCGTGGTTCGCGAAGGCGCGTCGCGCGCCGATCTGGTCGCTGAATTCATGGCCGACGACGCGCTCCAGGCCTGGCTCGAGGTCCGCGAGCTGGCGGGCGATCCAGGCACCGTCATGCTGCGCCGGATCGTCGAAGCCGACGGCCGTTCGCGGGCGCTGGTCAACGGCCACCCGGCCACCGTCGCCCAGCTGCGGGAAATCGGCGAAATGCTGGTCGACATCCACGGCCAGCACGCGGCGCAGTCGATGCTGCGCTCGGGCGGCCAGCGCGAACTGCTCGACGCCTTCGGCCAGCTCCCGCCACTGGCCGTCGAGGTTGCCCGCGACTTCTCGCGCTGGCGCGCGGCGCGTGACCGCTGCGAACAGGCGCGCGGCGCGGCGCGCGATCTCGACCAGGAACGCGAGCGCCTGCAATGGCAGGCCGCCGAGCTGACGCAGCTCGCGGTCGAACCCGGCGAATGGGAAATGCTCAACGAAGAGCAGCGCCGCCTGGCCAACGCCGCCGGACTGCTCGATGGCGCGCGCGCCGCCGCCGAGCGGCTCTCCGAGCAGGACGACTCGCTCACCAGCGCCCTGCAGGGGGTGCTGCACCGGATCCGTCCGCTGGCGACCATCGACCCGCGACTGGCCGAGGCGGTCGCGCTGCTCGACAGCGCCTGCATCCAGGCCGACGAAGCTGCCTCATCGCTGCAGGCCTATGCCGACCGGATCGATCTCGATCCGCAACGCCTGGCCCAGGTCGAGCAGCGCATCGGCCAGATCTTCTCGCTGGCCCGCAAGCTGCGGCTGGCACCCGAAAGCCTGGGCGCGACCCTGTGCGAATGGCGCGATCGCCTGACCGAGCTCGACGCGGCGCGCGATCTCGAGGCGCTGCTGGCCGCCGAACAGCAGGCGCGTCAGGTCTTCGACGAACGGGCGGCGGCGCTCTCCACCGCCAGACGCGCCGCGGCCGCACAACTGGCGCGCGGCGTCAGCACCCACCTGCAGCCCCTGGGCATGGCGGGGGCTCGGTTCGTGGTCGAGGTGAACCCCGCCGAAGCCGCCGCCACCGGCGTCGACCGGATCGAATTCCAGATCGCCGGCCACGCCGGCGCGCAGGCCCGGCCGATGGCCAAGGTCGCCTCGGGCGGCGAGTTGTCGCGGATCGGGCTGGCAGTCGCGGTTCTGGCCGCCCAGGCCAATCCGGTACCCACCCTCATCTTCGATGAAGCCGATGCCGGCGTCGGCGGCGCGGTGGGTGACGCGATCGGTCTGCTGATGCGCACGCTCGGGGCCGCCCGACAGGTGCTCTGCGTGACCCACCTGCCCCAGGTGGCGGCCCGCGCCCACCAGCACCTGTCGGTGACCAAGGAAACCCGCGACGGCCACACCACCAGCCGAATCGTGGCGCTGGATCGCAGCACCCGGATCGACGAGGTGGCCCGGATGCTGGCCGGCAGCGAAATCACCGCCACCACCCGCAAGCACGCCCGCGAACTGCTCGCGGCGTCCTAGGCGCCGGGCCGGCAGAGGCCGCCCCGGCGCCAGCCCGGAAGGCAGCGCGGGCGAGCGCCCGGGCCGGGCCACGGACCGGCTGCTGCGCACAGCCAGCCACCTGTCGGAGAATGCCTGCGAAAAGGGGCAGAAACAGGTCTGATGCGAACGCTGACTCGCCGCATCGTGACTGAACCCCCCGCCCCCTTTCCGCCCCCCGCCCCTGCCTCGGTCCGCCCTCGACGTCTGCGCAGCGCGCTGCCCGCGCTGGCGTTTCTGGTGGCGGGCGCGCTGGTCTTGCTCGTCCTCGCGCAGCGCGAGATCGACCGGCAATCGCAGGCGCTCGTCCAGGCGGCCGACGCCTTCTTCGACCGCGTTGCCGCGGAGCTGACCCGGGCGGTCGACAACCCGGTCCTCACCTGCGGCTGGCTGCGCTCGGGCACGCCGCTGCCGGCGGGCTTCGAACTGCTGCGCGAACCCGTCGCCGCCGGTCCGGCCGGCCGTGCCTGGTGTCCGCCTGAGGGGCTCGACTCATCGGTGACCACCTCGGCGCCTGCGGCCGCAACCGTTCCCGACGCCACCCCCGGTTTCAGACCGGGCCGAGCCGCTGGTCTGGCACTGGGCAACTGGGCTGGCGATCCCTCGGCGCTGCTGGCGGAAATCGTTTTCCCCGACGGTCGCACACTGGGTGCCCGGATCGACGCGGGCGCGCTCGCCTCACTCTTGCAGCCCGCCGGCGTGACCGCTGCGGGCGAACTGCAATGGCAGGACGGCGGCCACTGGCGGCTGCCCGATCCGGACGCCCGCATCAACGGGTCGGCGCCCCTGATCAGCGCGCAACAACGCTCCAGCCGCCACCCCTACTCGGCCCACGCCAGCCTGGATGGGACCGCCCTGTGGCGGATGGCCGGCGAATGGCTGGCCGCCCTTGCCGGCGGCGCACTGCTGATCGCACTGGGCGTCCGGATGGCCCGGGAACGCCGTCGGACGCAGGAGAGCACGCCCGCCGAGCAGTTGCGACAAGCCCTGGCGCGCGGCGAATTCGAAGGACACCTGCAACCGATCCTCGACCTGGCCAGCGGTCGCTGCGTGGGGGCGGAGCTGCTGCTGCACTGGCGCCATCCCGGTGAGGGCCTGCTCGCGGCCGGACACTTCATCGATCAGGCCAGGCAGGCGGAGCTGTCATGGCTGATGACGGAGAACTGCTTCATCGAGGTCGCGGCCCGTCTGGACCAGTGCGAATGGGTACCCGACGGCTTCATGCTGTGCGTGAACCTGAGCTCGGCCGAGCTGGCCCGCGAGCGCGACAGCGAGCGCTTCATGGCGCTGGCCCGCCCCGGGGGGCGCCGCTGGTACACGGTGATCGAGTTGCCCGAAGGGCAGGCCCGGGAGCCGGCGATGGCGGGCCGGCTGGCCACCCTCCAGGATGCGGGCTTCCTGATCGCGCTCGACCGCTTCGGCACCGCGCACAGCGGCACCCGCTGGCTGGACCGGATGTCGGTCGACCTGGTGAAGATCGACCCCGCGATCGTGGCCACCATCGGCACCGATTCCGTCACCCGGCCGGTGCTCGACGCGATCATCGAACTGGGCCGCCAGACCGGCGTGCGGCTGATCGCCGAGGGTGTGATCAACACCCAGCAGGCGGCCCACCTGCGCCGCGAAGGGGTGAGCTACGGTCAGGGTCGCGCGTTCTCCGGGCCGTTACCGGCGGCGCAGTTCATCGCCAGTTGGCTCGGCGCCGAACACGCGCCGAACGACGACGACATCGCCGACGACGACGATGACGACGATGACCCCTCGGCCCCGCGTCCGGCGCGCCGAAAGGCGGCGCCGGCACTGGCGCCCGCTGCGCCGCTCACCCCTGGGAACTGACCTCGGCAGCGGTCGACAGATCCTCATCACCCCCGCCCAGTCGCACACCGCGCACCGGACAGGCATCCAGATAATCGAGCCCGATCGCGAGCTTGATGTGGCCGCTGGCCAGCGTGCGGGCGTGGCTGATGTCGAAGCTGACCCAGCGGGTGCCCAGCCAGGCCTCGGCCCAGGCATGGCTGGCGACGGTCTCGCGATCGGGCATGCGGGCATATCCGCTGACATAGCGCGCCGGCACACCGAGCGCGCGGCAGCCGGCAATGAACACCTGCGCATGGTCCTGACAGACGCCGGCAGCGGCCGCAAACGCTTTCGCCGCGGTGGTGTCGGCCGCGGTGACCCCCTTGCGGTACGGCATGCGATCGAGGACTGCGTTCATCAGGTCGCTGACCCCGATCAGGGGCCGCGTGCGAACCACCGCGCGCATCGGTTCGACGAATGCACGGATCGCCTCATCGGGCTGGGTCAGTGGCGTGGAACGCAGGAACACCTTCGGATTGATGCGACCGGCCGGCTCGCCGTCGTCGGCATCATCGACATCGACGGTGCCGCGCGCCACGATCCGGATTTCCTCGTGCGGCTGGTCGAGCGTGAGCACATGGGTGAGGTTGTCGAACGCGTCGCGCAGCGTCACGGCCGGGCCGGGCAGTTCGAGCGTCCACTCGAGCGCCCGCTGGCGCAGCGCCGCGCAGGGTGTCAGCCGGATGTACTGCGTGCTGCGCGACACCTGAGCCGCATAGCGATACCGGGTCGAATGGACAACGGACAGCTTCATCTATCGCAGCTCCATGTAGCCCGCGTGCAAGGCCGCGCCCAGCCGGTTGTTGTCGCGCAGAAACTCGTCGAGAAAGGCGCGCAGGCCCACCTTGCGCACATCCTCCAGATCGCCGTGCGCCAACCCGGCACGGATCACCGCGGCCAGACGGCGCGCCGGGTGACCCGACTCCTGCGGCAGGGCCTGCAGGATGCTGTCGATCTCGTCGAAGCAGGAGCGCAGCGAGCGCGGCAACTGCGGATTGAAGATCAGCAGTTCGGCCACCCGCCGCGCCTCGATGGAGTCGCGATAGGTGTCGCGATAGGCCTCGAGCGAGGACACCGACCGCAGCACCGCCGAAAGGCTGTAGTAGTCGGAGTCGGACTCGCCCTGGTCGGCGGCATCGTTGCCTTCGCGGCCCTGCTTGACCGAGAGGATGCGGGCGGTGTTGTCGGCCCGCTCCAGAAAGGTGCCCAGCCGGATGAACTGGTAGGGCTGGTCGCGCCGGCTGGTGGCGAAGGTCACGCCGCGGAACAGGTGGCTGCGCTCCTTGACCCAGTCGAAGAATTCGGAATCGATCGGCTCGTGGCCGCTGCGCCGGCGCGCCTGCAACTGCAGCCAGGTGTCGTTGATCGTCTCCCACATCTCGGAGGTGACCGAGCCGCGCACCGCCCGGGTGTTCTCGCGGCTCGACTCCAGGCAGTTGGCGATCGACGAGGGCAGCACCGGATCCCAGGCCAGGAAGCGGGCGACGTTCTCGGCCGTGGCCGCGCGCCCGGTCGCGCGAAACGCATCCAGCGTGTCGGTGATGACCAGCGGCTCGACGGCGGCCGAGTCGTCGCCGGAAGAGCCCGAGAGCAGGGCCAGCGAGTGACCGACGTCCAGAATGCGCGCCATGTTCTCGGCGCGCTCCAGATGGCGCGAAAGCCAGTAGAGGTGGGAGGCGACTCGCGAGAGCATCAGACGCCCCCCGACGCAAGACCGCCCTGCGACTGGGACGCCGCGCGGGCCTCGCCTGGCGCGCCCGGTGCGGCCTCGTCCTCGTCGACCACCCAAGTGTCCTTGGTGCCGCCGCCCTGCGACGAGTTGACCACCAGCGAGCCCCGGCGCAGCGCGACCCGGGTCAGACCGCCGGGCACGATCTTCACGTCGCGCCCGACCAGCACGAACGGGCGCAGGTCGATGTGCCGGGGCGCGACACCCTCCTCGACGAAGGTCGGGCAGGACGACAGCGCCAGGGTGGGCTGGGCGATGTAGTTGCTGGGATTGGCCTTGAGCACCGCGCGGAAGGTCTCGATCTCGTCGCGGCTCGCGGTGGGGCCCACCAGCATCCCGTAGCCGCCGGCGCCGTGGACCTCCTTGACCACCAGCTCGGGCAGGTGCGCCAGCACATAGGCCAGATCGTCGGCCTTGCGGCACTGCCAGGTCGGCACGTTGTTCAGGATCGGCTCCTCGCCGAGGTAGAAGCGGATCATCTCCGGCACATAGGGGTAGATCGACTTGTCGTCGGCCACCCCGGTGCCCACCGCGTTGGCGATCACCACATTGCCCAGCCGGTAGACGGCCATCAGGCCGGGCACCCCCAGCAGCGAGTCGGGCCGGAACGCCAGCGGGTCGAGAAAGCTGTCGTCGAGGCGCCGATAGATGACGTCGACACGCTGCGGACCCGAGGTGGTGCGCATGTAGACGAAGCCGTTCTTCACGAACAGGTCCTGGCCCTCGACCAGTTCGATGCCCATCTGCTGGGCCAGGAAGGTGTGCTCGAAATAGGCGCTGTTGAAGCGGCCCGGCGTGAGCAGCACCACCACCGGGTTGTCGACCTCGGCCGATGAGCGCAGCGTCTGCAGCAGAAGCGCCGGATAGTGCTCGACCGGCCGGACCCGGTAGCGCCGGAACAGGTCGGGGAACAGCCGCATCATCATCTTGCGGTTCGACAGCATGTAGGACACGCCCGAGGGCACGCGCAGGTTGTCCTCGAGCACGTAGTAGCGCCCGTCGCTGTGGCGCACGATGTCGACCCCGACGATATGGGCGTAGATGTCGTGCGGCACTTTCATGCCGATCATCGCGACCTGGTACTGGTCATTGGCGAGGATCTGGTCCTCGGGGATCAGGCCGGCGCGCAGGATGTCCTGGCCATGGTAGATGTCGGCCAGGAATCGATTGATCGCGGTGACCCGCTGGATCAGGCCGCGCTGCAGCTCGGTCCATTCGCCGGCGGTGATGATCCGCGGCACCACATCGGAGGGAATCAGCCGCTCGGTGCCGCTTTCGTCGCCGTAAACCGAGAAGGTGATGCCGATCCGCCGGAAGATCAGGTCGGCTTCGGCGCGCTTGGCGGCCATTCCTTCGCTGGTGGTGGAGGCCAGCCAGTCGGCGTATCCGCGATAGTGCGTTCGCGCCGAAACACCACCGGCTTCGAGCATTTCATCGAAAACGCCCTCTTTTGGTGCAATTAACTTCAGACTGGATGCGCTCATGGTTCCATTGAAGCAAAGGCCGTGCCTTCTTTCAATCGAAAAAGTCAGCGCGGAGATTCCCGGTAGGCGCAATGGGCCTTGGTGCAGTTGCCGTAAAGGGCGAGCGCGTGATCCTGGAGCGCGAATCCGTGCTCGCGGGCGATCTTGTGCTGGCGCTTCTCGATCTCGGGATCGAAGAACTCCTCGACCCGCCCGCACTGCAGGCAGACCAGGTGATCATGGTGCGAGCCCTCGTTGAGCTCGAAGATCGATTTGCCCGACTCGAAGTTGCTGCGCTTGAGCAGGCCGGCCTGTTCGAACTGGGTCAGCACCCGGTAGACGGTGGCCAGGCCGATGTCCTGATCCTCGGCGAGCAGCTCGCGGTAGACGTCCTCGGCGCTCATGTGGCGATGCCGCCCGCTCTGGAAGATGTCGAGGATCTTCAGGCGCGGCAGCGTTGCTTTCAGGCCGGTGTTCTTGAGGTCGTGGGAAGACGGCATGCGTCGGCCGTGCAAAAAAGAATCGTTATCATAACGGGTTTGCAGTCCCCGCCAGTCCGTCAGGTGAAAGCGCCCATGCCAGCCTTCGCAGTTACCCAGTCCCGGGGCAGCGCCGTCGCCGCCGGCGCTCCCATGCGCGTCGCCTGCGCGCTCGCCGCGGTCGCGGTGGCGCTGCTGGCCGGTGGCTGTGGCACGTCGCGCAACAACGCCAGCGGCCTCTTCGAGCCCTACCGGATCGACCTGCCCCAGGGCAACTACCTGACCCGCGAGATGCTCGACAAGGTCACCACCGGCATGCCGCGCGAGCAGGTCCGCTTTACCCTGGGCCTGCCGCTGCTCAACCCGATCTTCCGCCCGGACCGCTGGGACTATGTGTTCCGCTACCAGCATCCGAACGGCAAGGCCGAACTGCGCCGTGTGACCATCCTGTTCAAGGACGAGAAGGTCGATACCATCACCGCCGATCCGTTGCCGGTGCGTGACGACACCAGTGATCCGGCGCTGCCGGGCTATCGCGCGCCGGGCGAGACTGGCCGATGAAGGAAGCTGACATGAATGCGCTGCGGATCGTGATTGCCGGCGCGGGTGGCCGGATGGGACGGATGCTGATCGAGAGTGTCCTGGAGGCCACCGACGCGCGTCTGACCGGCGCCCTGGAGATCAGCGGCTCGCCCGCCCTGGGGCATGACGCCGGCGAAGCGCTGGGCCGCCACACCGGCATCGCGGTCACCGACGACATCGAGGCGGCGCTGGCCGGCGCCGACGTCCTGATCGACTTCACCCGTCCCGAGGGCACGCTGCGCTACCTGCCGGTTGCCAGCCGCACCGGCGTGCGGATGGTGATCGGCACCACCGGCTTCGATGAGGACGGGCGGGCGCAGATCGCGCAGGCGGCGCAGCAGATCCCGATCGTGGCCGCCCCGAACATGAGCGTCGGCGTCAACGCGACTTTCAAGCTGCTGGAAATGGCGGCCCGCATCCTTTCGCACGGCTACGACATCGAGATCATCGAGGCGCATCACCGGCACAAGGTCGATGCGCCCTCCGGCACCGCGCTGAAGATGGGCGAGGTGGTGGCGAAGGCGATCGGCCGAGACCTGTCGCAGGTCGGGGTCTACAGCCGGGAAGGCGTCACCGGCGAACGCGATCCGTCGACGATCGGTTTTTCGGCGATCCGCGGCGGCGACATCGTCGGCGAGCACACCGTGCTGTTCGCCGGCATCGGTGAGCGCATCGAGATCACCCATCGCTCGTCCAGCCGCCAGGGTTACGCCAGCGGCAGCCTGCGCGCCTGCCGATACCTGATGACCGCCCCGCCGGGCCTCTACGACATGCAGGATGTGCTGGGTCTGCGCGACCCGGACAGCGCTTGACCGCCATGGCTGGGCCGGGGAGGCGCAGCACGCTGCGCCGCCGCCCGCCGGGCACCGACCCGACCCCCACTGGATTGAGACACCGATGAGCCTGCTGCTGGCCCTGGATCAGGGCACCTCGAGTTCGCGCAGCATCGTGTTCGACGACGCCGGCGCGATCGTCGCGATGGCGCAGCGGGAGTTCCCGCAGATCTTCCCGCACCCGGGCGGCGTCGAGCACGACCCGCGGGCGATCTGGACGACACAGCTGGCCACTGCCCGCGAGGCGCTCGCCGCCGCCGGCATCGGCGCGGCCGATCTGGCCGGCGTGGGCATCACCAACCAGCGCGAGACGACGGTGGTCTGGAACCGGCGCTCGGGCGAGCCGATCCACAACGCCATCGTCTGGCAGGACCGGCGCACTGAACCCGAGTGTGCCCGCCTGCGCGCCGAGGGGCTCGAGCCGATGTTCCGCGAGCGGACCGGGCTGGTGCTGGACGCCTATTTCTCGGGCACCAAGGTGGCCTGGATCCTCGACCATGTTGCTGGCGCGCGGGCAGCGGCGCAGCGCGGCGAACTCGCGTTCGGCACCATCGACAGCTGGTTGCTGTGGCAGCTGACGGGTGGGCGGCTGCACGCCACCGACGTCAGCAACGCCTCGCGCACGCTGCTGTTCAATGTGCGCACCGGCCAGTGGGACGACGAGCTGCTGGCGGCGCTGCGGGTGCCCCGCGAGATGCTGCCGCAGGTCCACCCGTCCAGCCATCTGTACGGCGAATGCGATCCCGGCGTGCTCGGCGCGGCGGTGCGCATCGGCGGCATCGCCGGCGATCAGCAGTCGGCGCTGTTCGGTCAGGCCTGCTTCTCGCCGGGCATGACCAAGAACACCTACGGCACCGGCTGCTTCATGCTGATGCAGACCGGCGAACACTTCCAGTCGTCGGCCAACGGCCTGATCACCACCGCCGCGGCGCAGCCGGGCACCCGCCCCCAATACGCGCTCGAGGGCAGCGTCTTCATCGGTGGCGCGGTGGTGCAGTGGCTGCGCGACGGCATCGGGGCGATCCGGGCGTCCTCCGACATCGAAGCGCTCGCCGCCAGCGTGCCCGACTCGGGCGGGGCGATCATGGTCCCGGCGTTCACCGGGCTGGGGGCGCCCTACTGGCGTCCGAACGCCAAGGGCGCGATCTTCGGGCTCACCCGCGGCACCACCATCGCGCACATCGCCCGCGCCGCGCTGGAGTCGATCGCCTTCCAGAGCGCGGCCCTGCTCGACGCCATGAGACGCGACGCGATCTCGACGGTGAGCGAACTGCGGGTCGACGGAGGCGCCTGCGCGAACAACCTGCTGATGCAGTTCCAGGCCGACCTGCTGGGCATTCCGGTGGTGCGCCCGCGGATCACCGAGACGACCGCGCTGGGCGCGGCCTATCTGGCCGGGCTGTCGTGTGGTGTCTGGCGCTCAACCGACGAGCTGGCGCAGCACTGGCAGGTCGATCGGCGTTTCTATCCGATGATGGAGCGCGGACGCGCCGACAGCCTGCTGGCCGACTGGGCGCGGGCGGTCGAGCAGTGCGCGCCGGCCTGAGCCCATCATCCGGCGAAGTCCCTCGCAGGGATCGGGCCGCGCCATCGGTCCGGTGAAGACCCGCCAGTCATAAAGCCCGGTCGGATCGGACTCGGCCACGGCGACCGCCTCCTGCTCGAGCAGTCCGACCGCCATCACGCGGACCGGCGACGGTCCGTCCGTCAGGAAGCGGGGCACGCCGAGGTCGCGTCGCGCATGACCGTTGCCGGTCAGCAGCACCACCGGCAGCCCGCGGCGCAGGATCGCCTGGCGCACCGCGTCGGCCATCGTCGCATCGCGGGCCCGCTGCGCGCGCGCCATCGGCGGCAATGCGACCGGTGGCAGCAGACCGCAGTGCCCATCGGCGATCTCGCGACGCTGCGCGGTCTCATCGGCGTCGCGCCAGCCGGGGGGCTGCGCATCGGCCATCGGATGGGGCTGGCCGCGGGCGATGCGCGAGGCGTCGGCGCCCGACAGGTTGGCGGCGATCAGCGGCAGGCGGTGACGCAGGGCCCAGGCGATCACCGGCTCATAAAAATCCCATTCCCAGCCGTCGAAGCGAAACCCGCCCGCGTGCGCGACCTGGCGCGCCTGCGCAGGCGTGGCTTGCGAAAAGGCTTCATCGAGCGCCGGCTGCCGGTCGGCGTCGAGTTGCTCCATTGCCACGCCAAAACGCAGGCCGCCGGCACGCAGTGCGTCGAGCCATTCCAGGCGCAGACGGTGGTGAACCGCGTTGTCGTGGATCTCGCCCAGGATCAGGGCGGCGCCGGCCGGCGGGCTGGCGGAGGCTGACCGCGCACCCGGTGACGCGGCAGTGGGCGCCAGCGCCGCCCGGAGCGCGGCGAGCAGCGCCGG
>CAIZNI010000035.1 GCA_903934295.1 uncultured beta proteobacterium | reverse complement strand
CGGCCCCCCGCGCCTGCACGCCGTCGGCCCGCCGCGCCAGCCGGCGGCGCCTGCGCGCCGCGGCCTGCTTCGCTCAGTCGGCGCTGGCGCCCGACGCCTTCACGATCGGCGTCCAGCGCGTCTGTTCGGCGCGCAGCAGGGCGGCCATCTGCTCGGGTGATGTGCCCATGATGACGTAGCCCAGTTCGCTCATCCGTTTCACGAACTCCGGCGACCGGGTGCCCTTGACCGCCTCGGCGCTCAGCTTGGCGATGATCTCGCGTGGCGTGCCGGCAGCCACCGCCAGCCCGAACCACACGCCCGCCTCATAGCCCGGCACGCCGGCCTCGGCCACCGTCGGCAGATCGGGCAGGGCGGGGTCGCGGCGCGCCCCGGTGGTGGCCAGCGCGCGCAGCTTGCCCGCCTTGATGTGCGGCAGCGCCGAAGGGATGTTGTCGAACATCATCTGCACTTGTCCGCCCAGCAGGTCGGTGAGGGCGGGCGCGCTGCCCTTGTAGGGCACATGGACGATGCTGGTGCCGGTCAGGTGCTTGAACATCTCGGCCGACATGTGGATGCTGGTGCCGGTGCCGCTCGACGCATAGGTGAGGGTACCGGGGCTGGCCCGCACCAGCGCCAGCACATCGGCGACCGAATTCGCCTTCACCGACGGGTGCACCACCAGCACATTGGACAGCGACACCAGCGCCGACACCGGCATCAGGTCCTTGTCGGGATCGAAGCCCATCTTCTTGTAAAGGATCGGGTTGATCGCCTGGATGCCGCTGGTGGTCATGAACAGGGTGTGGCCGTCGGGCGCCGACCGGGCCGCCTCGGTGCCGCCGATGTTGCCCCCCGCGCCCGGCTTGTTTTCGACGGTGACCGGCTGGCCGATCGTCTTGCTCAGTTCGGCGGCGATCGCGCGCGAGGCGATGTCGACCGCGCCGCCCGGCGGGAACGGGCAGATCAGGCGGATCGGTTTGTTCGGGAAGGCCTGGGCGCCGGCGGATCCCGCCAGGGCGAACAGCAGGAAGGCGCCCAGCGCCCGGCGAATCGGTTTGAACATGCTGGCAATCTCCTTGAATAGACTGGCGCGATGATAAGGCAGGGTCGGGTCTTCGGGCGCGCATGAACCGGAACGCCGCGGGGTCGCGCCCGCGCTACCATGGCCGCCGCGCCGTGTGCGTCGAGCGCAGCGCCTGTGCCCGTTTTTTTTCCGACCATCCGATCACCAGGGAGATCACACATGCTCAGCTACGACGTCATCGAGCACGGCAAGCCGTTGCAGGTCCGGATGCGTGAGACCCCGCGTCCCCAGGGACGCGAAGTCCTGGTCCGGGTCACCCGCTCCGGCGTTTGCCACTCCGACCTGCACATCTGGGAAGGCTTCTTCGACATGGGCGGGGGCAAGAAGTTCTATGTCCGCGACCGTGGCTGCATCCCCCCCTTTACCGTCGGCCATGAGCCCTTCGGTGTGGTCGAGGCCATCGGGCCTGATGTGACCGGCGTGAAGGTGGGCGACCGCCGTCTGGTCTACCCCTGGATCGGCTGCGGCAAGTGCGCGGTCTGCGAGGCCGGGCAGGACAACTACTGCCTGTCGGCGCGCTTCATCGGCGTGCTGTCGCAAGGCGCCTACGGCACCCACCTGGTGGTGCCCGATGCGCGCTACCTGATCGATGCGGCCGGCCTGGACGAGGCCTATGCGGCCACGCTGGCCTGCTCGGGCCTGACCGCGTTCAGCGCGATCGGCAAGCTGCCGGCGATGTCGGCGCGCGACTGGGTCGCGGTGCTGGGCTGCGGCGGTCTGGGGATGGCCACCATCGCCATCCTGCGGGCCCGCGGCGTGCGCAACATCATCGCCTGCGACATCGATGCCGAGAAACTCGCGCAGGCGAAGATCCAGGGCGCAGCCGAAACCCTGAACACCCGCGGCGCCGATGCGCTGGCCCGGCTCAAGGCGCTGGCCGGCGACAGCCTGGCGGGCGCGATCGATCTGGTCGGCATGCCGGCCACCGCCGAGCTGGCGATCGGTGCGCTGCGCAAGGGCGGGCGCTACATCATGTGCGGCCTGTTCGGCGGCGAGATCACGCTGCCCCTGCCGCCGCTGGCCCAGCGCGCGCTCACCATCGGCGGCTCCTACGTGGGCAGCCTGGGCGAGTTGCGCGAGCTGGTGGCGCTGGCCCAGTCGGGCAGCCTGCAGATGACGCCGGTGCAGGTGCGCGCCGCCAGTGAGCTGAATCGAAGCCTCGAGGAACTCAAGGCCGGCACCGTGATGGGCCGTGTCGTGATCGACATGGAAACCGCGGCGGGCTGACGCGCCGCGGCGCCGGGCCACCACCGCCGGCACGGAGCGATCCGGGCCGGCGACGGCAGGACGGTCAGGCGCCAGCCGCGTCGGTGGCGCACTTCTTCACGAAGCTGTTCTTGGCCGCGCCGGCCAGCTTCTTCTCGGCAGCGGTGGCTTCGCAGGCTTTCTGGGCGTCTTCGGCGCATTTCTTCACGAAGCTGTTCTTCGCGGCGCCGGCCAGTTTTTTGTCAGCCGCCTTGGCGGCACAGGTCGCGCCGTCGGCGAAAGCCGAGGCGGCGAAGGTGGACAGGGCCAGGCAAACGATCAGTGCACGCATGAAATTTCCTCAGGAAAAAAGGTCGGGCTGCCCGATGCAGCCGCAGTCCCGATCGAACCACATCACGGCCGTTCCGACAATCGGCCGCACCGGCGCGCCGACCCGACGTTCTTCCGAAAGCCAGCCTTGACCACCCCCTCGAACAACGCGCCGACCTACGACGACCCCCACAACGCGCCCCAGGACTCGGAGATCACCCGGGTCCGATCGCTGCGGGGGCCCTGGCGCTGGCTGCTGATCGTGTGCACCGCGCTCACCATCTTCCTGTGCGTGAACCAGCAGTTCACGCTGAAATTCTTCATCGGCTTCACGCCGCTGAACACCGAGTACTACTACGGGCTGCTGCTGGTCACGCTGCCCTTCGTCTTCCTGGTTTTCCCGGGCGCTGCGAACGCGCCGATGGAGCGCGTGGCCTGGTACGACGTGGTGCTGTTCCTGGCGACCGCGGCGGTCTCCGTCTACCTGATGCTCAACATCCGCAAGGCAGCCGAATTGGGCTGGGAGTTTGCCGGCGCGCCGCAGCGGGTGGTCTGGGCCTCGTACGTGATGTGGGCGGTGCTGATGGAGGGGCTGCGCCGCACCGGCGGCTGGAGCCTGCTGCTGTCGATCCTGCCGTTCACCCTGTACCCGGTGTTCGCCGGTTCCGGCTGGCTGGGGCCCCTGGCAGGCCAGGAGTCCACGCTCGAACAGGCGGCCGCGTACCACATGCTGTCCTCCGAGAGCCTGCTGGGCATTCCGGTGCAGGCCTTCGCCGAGACGGTGATCGGATTCCTGGTGTTCGGCTCGGCACTGATGATGACCGGCGCGGGCAAGTTCTTCATCAACCTGTCGTTCGCGCTGTGCGGCACCTTCCGGGGCGGCGCGGCCAAGGTCTGCATCTTCGCCAGCGGCCTGCTGGGGATGATGTCCGGATCCATCGTCTCCAATGTGCTCACCGCCGGGACCATGACGATCCCGGTCATGAAGCGCACCGGCTTTCGTGCCTCGTACGCTGGCGCGATCGAGGCCTGCGCCAGCACCGGCGCGGTGCTGGCGCCCCCGGTCATGGGCGCGACCGCTTTCGTCATCGCGCAGTTTCTCGGGGTCAGTTACGCCGAGGTGGCGCTGGCCGCGGTCATTCCGGCGCTGCTCTACTACTTCGGCCTGTTCATGCAGGTCGATGCCTATGCGGCGCGCCACGGCCTGGCCGGCCTGCCGCGCGCCGAACTCCCCTCGCTGCGCCAGACCTTCCGCGAAGGCTGGTACTACATTTTCGTGATCGGGCTGCTGGTGTTCATGCTGCTGATCATGAAGCGGGAAAGCCACGCGCCTTTTTGGGCGACGCTGCTGCTGCTGGTGCTCAACCAGCTGTTCAACCGCGACAAGTGGAACTGGGAAACGGTGCTGAAGTTCCTGGAGGTCAACGGGCGCACCTTCGTCGAGCTGATCGGCATCCTGGCCGGCTGCGGCCTGCTGATCGGCGCCTTCTCGATGACCGGCGTCATCTCCAGCCTGGCCGGCGATCTGCTGCGCATTGCGGGCAGCAATGCGCTGCTGCTGCTGGCGATGACCGCGGTCACCAGTCTGGTGCTGGGCCTGGGCCTCACCACCACCGCCTGCTACATCTTCCTGGCGATCCTGGTCGGCCCCGCGCTCGAGCAAGCCGGGCTGAACAAGATGGCGGTCCACATGTTTGTCTTCTACTGGGGCATGCTGTCGGCGATCACGCCGCCGGTGGCGATCGCCTCGTTCGCTGCCGCCGGCATCGCGGGCGCGCCGGCGATGAAGACCGGCTGGGAGTCGATGCGGGTCGGCTCGATCATCTATTTCCTGCCCTTCTTCTTTGTGCTCGATCCGGCGCTGGTGCTGCAGGGCACCTGGGCGCAGGCGATCTGGCTGACCGCCAAGTGCGCGATCGGCATCGTGTTCATCTGCGCCGGCATCCAGGGCTATCTGAGCTTCGTCGGCAATCTGGTGCGCGCGGGCGCGCTCGAATGGCCGATCCGGCTGCTGCTGATGGTGGGTGGTGTCCTGCTGGCCACGCCGTCCGGGCCGCTGCTGCCCTGGAGCGGACAGCAGATGCTGATCATGGCGGCAGCCATGCTGCTGCTGGCGGTGGGCGCCGCCTTCGTGCGGGTGCGCCGTGTCTGATTTTTCGCCGCGTCTGATTTCTCGCCTCGTCTGATTCTTCTCAGGAGACATTGCCAATGTCAGGCTTCATGCGTACCCGCATCACCGAGATGCTGGGCATCCGTTATCCGATCATCCAGGGCGGCATGCAATGGGTCGGCCGCGCCGAACTGGCGGCCGCGGTCTCCAATGCCGGCGGTCTGGGCATCCTCACCGCGCTCACCCAGCCCACACCCGAGGCGCTGGCCGCCGAGATCGAGCGCTGCCGCGGCATGACCGACCAGCCGTTCGGGGTCAACCTCACCATCCTGCCATCGGCCACGCCGCCGCCCTACGAGCAGTACCTCGATGTGGTGATCCGCTCCGGTGTGAAGGTGCTCGAGACCGCCGGCAACAACCCGCGCGAGTTCATCGTCAAGGCCAAGGCGGCCGGCGTGCGCATCATCCACAAGTGCACCGCGGTCCGGCACGCGCTGTCGGCCGAGCGCAATGGCGTTGATGCGATCTCCATCGACGGCTTCGAATGCGCCGGGCATCCCGGCGAGGACGATGTCGGCGGACTGGTGCTGATCCCGGCGGCGGCCCGCAAGGTGAAGGTGCCGCTGGTCGCTTCCGGGGGCATCGCCGACGGACGCGGCATGGCCGCCGCGCTGGTGCTCGGCGCCGAGGGCGTGAACATGGGCACGCGTTTCTGCGTGACCCGCGAGGCGCCGATCCACGACGACATCAAGCAGGCGTTGATCGCCGCCGACGAGCGTCAGACCAACCTGATCTTTCGCACGATGCGCAACACCGGCCGGGTGCTGCGTAACGAGGTCTCCAACGAGGTGGTGGGGATCGAGAAGCGCGGCGGGGCTTCCTATGAGGATGTCCGCCACCTGGTGGCCGGCGCGCGCGGGCGCGGCGCGCTCGAGACGGGCGACACCCAGGGCGGTCTGGTCTGGGCCGGTCAGGTGGTGGGTCTGATCGACGACCTGCCGACCTGTGCCGAGCTGATCGACCGCATGGTCGACGAGTGCCGCGAGCGCCTGCGCAGCGGCGTCACCCTGTTCGTCTGAGGAGACACTCCATGAGCACCGAAGAGATGATCCGCGAGCGCATCCGGCTTCGCATCAGCGACGAGGGTGTCGCCGATGTGCGCCTGTTCCGGGCGGACAAGATGAATGCCCTCGATTCGGAGATGTTCCACGCGCTGATCGAGACCGGCGAGAAGCTGTGCGCGATGCGCCAGGTGCGCGCGGTGGTGCTCTCCGGCGAGGGGCGCGCGTTCTGTGCCGGCCTGGACACCTCGCGCTTTGGCCAGATGGCCGCCAGCGCCGATACGCCCGGCGCCGCCAAGGGCTCGATGGGTCGCGACATCACCTTCCGCACCCACGGCCTGGCCAACGGCGCGCAGCAGGCGGTGATGATCTGGACCCAGGTGCCGGTGCCGGTGATCGCCGCGGTGCATGGCGTGGCCTTCGGGGGCGGGCTGCAGGTGGCGCTGGGCGCCGATCTGCGCTACGTGACGCCGGATGCGCGGATGTGCGTGATGGAGATCAAGTGGGGTCTGGTGCCCGACATGGGTGGCGCGCTGCTGATGCGCACCCTGATGCGCGCCGATGTCATCCGCGAGCTCACCTACACCGGCCGGATCGTCGACGGCGTCGAGGCGCAGGCGCTCGGGCTGGCCACGCGGGTGTGCGCCGACCCCTATCAGGTGGCCATGGAGACCGCGCTCGAGATGACGCGCCGCAACCCCGAGGCGATGCGGGCGGCCAAGCGACTGCTCACCGTGGCCGATCAGGGCGATCCGGCGGCGATCCTGCTGGCCGAGTCGGTCGAGCAGGCCCGGCTGATCGGCAGTTCGAACCAGGCCGAAGCGGTGCGCGCCAATCTCGAGAAGCGCCTGCCGACTTTCGCCGATCCGCAGTAAGCCGGGACTGTCGGCGGCCCGCCCGTGGGTTGGCTGCCGACCCCGCCGCGCGGTGCTCAGCGCGCGCGGCTTGCCGTCGGACCGGGACTCGCGGGTAACGCGGCGATGAAAGCGCGCAGGGCCCTCTGGTAGCGCTCGGCAGCCTGGTCATGCAGGTCGCTGTGGCGGCCGCCCTCGATCGCGACGAAGGTCTTGGGACCGGGGGCGGCGTCGAACAGGCGGCGTCCCAGTGTGTAGGGCACGGTCCGGTCGGCCTCGCCGTGCAGCATCAGCAGCGGCACCCGGATCTCGCCGATGCGCGCAAGCGAGTCCATCCTCTGGCCGGTCAGTTCGGTCAGCGTGCCGGCCGGCCGGAAGGTCTGGGCGGCCACATCGGGCAACCGGGTGAAGGTTGATTCCAGGATCAGTCCGGCATAGGCCCCGCTGGCGGCCTGCCGGGCGGCCAGATGCACCGCCACCGCGCCGCCCATCGAGTGCCCGAAGATCACCCGACGTTGCCGATCGGGCTGACGGCGCTGCAATTCCGACCAGGCCAGATCGGCGTCGGCATGGATGCTGGCTTCGGACGGCACGATCGGAGTGCTCTCCCCCCATCCCCGATACTCCACCGCCAGTACCGAGAAGCCCGCCTGGCGCAACGCGTCCATCTTCGGGTGGTTTCGGTACAGGTTGCGGAAGGTGCCGTGCAGGTAGAGCAGGGTGGGCGCCTGCGGATCGGCATGGGGCATCCACCACAGTTGCAGCCGCTGTGCCGGCGCGCCGGCGGCATCCCATTCGATGAAGTAACGGTGATCGACCGGCCGCAGGCCGCCGAAGGCGGCGGGCACCGCGGTGGTGGGACGGTACAGGGCCATGCGCAGCCGCTCGTCCATGGTCATGCAGCCGCTCAGGGCGGTGAGCAGCAGCATGAATGCAGTCGCTGCGTTGCGCCGCCAGCGGATTGCGGCTGTCGGCGGTGTCGGGTGCTGGCCCATCGGGTCGGGGTCTCCGCTGGTCGGGTCGGGCGGCCGGCGCGCCCGGGCGCTGGCGCGACGGATCATTATGCGGGTGGCTGGCACAACCGGTGGCGGCTTTGCCGGTGACAATCTTCGCGTGTAGCATCGACGCTCCCGGGCAAACTTTTCGCGGCGTGGGTCTGCTTCCCGCCTTTCTCTTCCGCTCCCTCTTCCGGCGTTCACGAATGTCAGCTGCTTCCGGTACCAGCCGGCGCGCCCCTCGGGTGCAGCCCAGTCTCGATCGATTCCGTTCTTCTGCCGGCCTGCGCCAGGCTGCCGCGTCCGTGCTGGCCCTGTCGCTGTGCCTGAGTCTTCCCGCCGGCGCGCAGGCGGCGGCGCTGGGCGCCATGACCGTGCTGTCGGAGTTTGGTGAGCCGCTGCGCGCCGAAATCGATGTCGCCGACCTGCGTCCGGATGAGATCGCCACCGTGGGCGCTGCCATCGGCTCGCGGGACGACTACATCGCGCTCGGGCTCCCGTTTCCGGCCTCCCTCGAGGACGCCCTGGTTCGGGTGTCGCGTCGCCCCGACGGGCGGGTCACCGTCCGGGTGGCGGCCCGCCAGCCGGTGCGCGAGCGGGAAGTCAACATGGTGCTGGTGCTGACCGGGCGGTTCGGCCGATTCCTGCGCAATTATCAGCTGTCCACCGGCGACCAGCCGACGCAGGCAATGCCGCCCCGGGTGATCGCGATTGCGCCGTTGCCGGCGTTGCGTGACGCGGCACCGGTGCCCGCTGCCCCTGCCCCTGCCCCCGCGGAGGCTGCGCCGGCGCCGGCGTCCGAACCCGCGCGCCCAGCCCCTGCGCCGGCGCCCGCGCCCGAGCCTGCGCGCCCGGCTCCTGCGGTGGTGCTGGCGCCGGAACCGGCGCGCGCGCCCGCGGCCGCCGTCGCGCAGACCGACGTCATTCGCGTCTCGCCGGGGGACTCCGCCTTGTCGATCGGTCGCCGCATCAAGCCGGCCGACGTCGCCGACGAGCAGGCGGCAATGGCCCTGTATGAGCGCAACCGCGAGCGTTTCGCCGGCAACGTTCACCGCCTGAACGCCGGTGTCGAACTGCTGATGCCCGACGCGGCGCAGATGCGCGAGATGTCGGCGGCCAAGGCGCGGGCAGCCATCGCCGAGTCGGCCCCTGTTGCGATGGCCGGCACCGCCCCCGAGCCGGGTGCGAGCGCTCCGCCCAAGCGCACCCGCAAGGGGGATCAGCTGGTGCTTTCCGAAGGCGCCGGCGCGGTCGGTCGCCCGGGATCCGGGGCCGCCGCCACGCGGGCGGTCGCGCTGGAAAACGCACTCGCCGAAGCGAATTCACGGGTCACCGACCTGCAGAAGAACGTCGACGATCTCGGTCGCCTGCTGGTGATGCGCGATCGACAGCTGGCGCAGCTCGAGGAATCGCTGCGGCGCAGCCGGGCCGAGGCGGCGCAAGCCGCGGCGGGCAAGTCGGCCGATGCCGCTAAGCCGGCAGACGCAAGCAAATCCGCCGACGCAGGTAAATCCGCCGACGAATCCAGGCCCGAAGAAGCCCCGAAGGCTGCCGACGCGGTGAAGCCGGCCGCACCCCGACCATCCGCCAAGGCCGTCGCCGCCCGCAAGGCGGCCGAGGAGGATGAAGAGGAGGCGCCCGAGTCCAGCTGGCTGACCGATTGGCGCGTGCTGGCCGGCGTGGGGGCGGTTGCCGGTCTGCTGGTGCCGGCGGGCCTGTTTGCATGGCTGCGTCGGCGCAGCGTCCGGGCCAAGCGGATCGCCGAGGAAGGCTGAGGACACGGCTTGCCGGGGCGCCCGGCCTCATCGTCCGATGTTCCAACCGGAAAGACAGGTCCTCATGAGCACTATCCTCCTGCCCACCACCGTGGTTGGCAGTTACCCGCAGCCCGACTGGCTGATCGACCGCGTGATGCTCTCCAAAGGGGTCCCACGCGTGAACATGCACGAGATGTGGCGCATCGCGCCGCCGCTTCTCGCTCAGGCGCAAGACGATGCCACCTGCTGGCCATTCGCGACATGGAGCGCGCCGGCATCGACATCATCACCGACGGCGAGATGCGCCGCGAGAGCTACTCCAACCACTTCGTCGCCGCGCTCGAGGGCGTGGATGCCGACACCCCGGCCGTGATCGTGAGCAAGGCCGGACGCGAGACCCGAGTGCCACGGGTCACCGGACCGATCCGCCGGCGCGGCGCGGTCGAGGTGCGCGACCTGCAGTTCCTGCGCGCCAACACCGACCGCCGGATCAAGATCACCTTGCCCGGTCCCTTCACGCTGGCCCAGCAGGCCGCCGATCAGCACTACGGTGATCTCGAAGCCATGACGATGGCCTTTGCCGAGGCCGTCAACGCCGAGGTGCTCGACCTGGCCGCCGCCGGCGCCGATGTGATCCAGCTGGACGAGCCCTGGCTGCGCAACGATCCCGAGAACGCGAACCGCTTCGCGGTGCGGGCGATCAACCGGGCGCTCCAGGGGGTGAAGGTCAGCACGGTGGTGCACCTGTGCTTCGGCTACGCGGCGGTGGTGCCGGGCCAGAAGCCCACCGGCTACTCTTTTCTCACCCAGCTCGCCGACAGCACCGCCGAGCAGATCTCGATCGAATGCGCGCAGCCCGCGCTCGATCTGGGCATGCTGGCTGAGTTGTCGAACAAGAAGATCCTGCTCGGGGTGATCGACCTGGGCAGCCCGCGGATCGAAAGCGCCGAGCAGGTGGCCGCGCGAATCCGCGAGGGCCTCAGACACGTCGACGCCGAGCGGCTGATCCCGGCGCCGGACTGCGGCATGAAGTACCTGCCGCGGGAAACCGCCTTCGGCAAGCTGCAGGCGCTGGCCGGCGGTGCGGCGATCGTGCGTCGCGAGTTGTCCTGAGCGATTGGCGAGGACAGCGCTAACGCCGCCGCCGCAAGCCCCAAAGAAAACGCCCGCGATGAGGCGGGCGTGGTGCAGGAGCGCCCGCACGAAGTCGGGCGTCGAGCGTGACGGCGTCCGGGCCGAGACCCGGGTGCCGTCGGTGCGGCGGTATCAGCCGGCGCGCGAGATCGTCTGCAGGCCCTGACCGATCGAGTTGATGTGGGTCATCGCCTGGGTCGAGAAGATCTGGAACTGGGTGGCGGCGGCGGTCAGCTGCGCGGCGTAGCTGGGACGGTCGGCATCGGAGCAGTTCTGCAGCTTGCTCGCCAGGTCCTCCAGCTTTTCGGCCTGGTCATCGAGCGTCGTGCCCCAGGCGCCGGCCAGGATCTCGAACCAGGTCGCGCAGTGGGCGCCGCCGCCAGCGTGCGAGGATTCCGTCTTGCCCGTGCCGCAGTGGTACATCGTCTCGAGCTGCTTGCACAGGTCGGGTGCCTTGACGTCGTCGGCGCAGACCTTGGTCTTGTTGAAGTCGGTCTGCGTGGCCATCGTGCAGCCGCCCTGGCTCGTCACCCAGCCGATGCCGTTGCTGTTCTCGAACACGGTGAGCTTGCCGTCGCCGACCAGCGCATCCAGTTGCTTGCCGTTCAGGCCCTGGTAGACCTTGAAGTCACCCTTGGTGGTCTGCGCCAGGCCGTCGATGATCAGCGACTGGTCGCCCTTGGTGACCACCACGTTGTTGGCCAGCCATTCGTTGCCGTTGTTGTAGGGCACGGTGTTGACGGTGATCTTGGTGCCGTCGTTCAGCACGAAGGTCGCGGTGCCGAAGAAGCGGCCCTCGTCGCCCGCCACGCCGTTCCAGTCCACGTGCGGGTCGCCCCAGATGGTGGTGGTTTCGTTGGCGCAGGAGTTGATGATCTTGATCTGCGAACCGCCCTCGCTCATCTCGAGGCGGTAGCCGTTGTCCAGCTGGACGGTGGCGGTGCCGAACGTGGTCGCATTACCGACGTTCAGGGTGGTGACCTTCCAGGTCGGCGTGCAGACGGTCGGGGTGGTGGGGCAGCCACAGTTCACGGCGGAAACGGTCATGTCGGTCCTCGTAGGGGTCGGGAAAAAAAACCGCTTGCGGCGGCGATGACGAATTCAATCACCGGGCCATGGGCCGACGAAAGCTGGGGCGTGCGATAGCTCGGGTTCACCCCAGGGTGGCCGCTGGCAGGCCGTCGTGTGCGAAATGTCACGAATGACCTGATTCTCCTGTCCGGGCCGATGCGAGGTCGGTTGTTCCTCGCCGGTGGCCGTGCGAGACTGAAACGCAACTCGATCTTTCCGACCGCTCACCCTCTTTAAGGTGTTTTCATGACCACCGCCAATTTCCAGAACGTCGGCACCGCCGTCCAGACCACCGCAACGGCCAACGTCACCAACAGCGGCCGCCAGTCGACCTGGTACGAGGCGCTCGCCAAGGCGTGGGGCCAGTCGCTCGACGGGCAGGCCGGCCAGATCGAGAGCCTGGCGCAGCAGATCAATGGAGGCGACGACAAGCCCTCGACGCTGACGATGCTCACCGCCGAGTCGTCGAAGATGCAGTTCATGGCCACCAGTTCGGCGTCGTCGATCAATGCGGTCGGCTCCTCGCTCGAGACGATGGCCCGCAAGAACTGATCGTTGCCGGAACCCGGAGCCATGGCCCTCGATCCCCTGGGCGTCGCCGCCCTCGCCAGTCCGGCGCCTGCGGTTGGCTATCAGTTCTCGCTCACCGACATCGCCGGTTTCGATGCTGCGCTGGCGCGTGCCGGTCAGCCCGCGGCGAGCGGGGCCGGTGCACCGGCGGGTTCCTCCCCGGCGGTTCAGGCCCTGATGAAGCCCTTCGAGCTGCTGAGCGCCGAGGCGGCGCAGATCTCGGCCAAGGCGGGCGAGGCCGCCAGCGGCGGCGCTACCCTGTCGCCGGGTGAGATGATCATGCTCTCGGTGCGCTGCCAGGAATTCATGTTCCATTGCCAGCTCACCTCCAATGTCGCCAATCGGACATCGGACGGTCTGCAGCAGCTGTTCCGCCAGCAGGGCTGACCCGCGCCGCATCGCAGCCCGCCGCCTGGCAGGGCCGGCATCGACCGCCTCACCCCGGCGGTGGGGCCATCGGTCGGGGTGGGTCCGGTGCCCGTTCTTTCGGGTGCTGCGGGTCATTGGCCGAAAGCGCTTTCACTTCCGCGTCAGGGGCTGACTGCTCCGACTGCGCCGCGGCACGCGCCCGCACGCCGCGCGCCCACACGATCGCCTGCGCGACCGCATCGAACAGGTCATCGGGCACCACATCGCCCACCCGAGCCCTGGCCAGCAGCGAGCGGGCCAGCCCGATGTCGCGCAGGATCGGCACGCCGGCGTCGCGTGCGCGTTCGCGCATCTCGAGCGCGAGCGCGTCCTCGCCCTTGGCGCTGACCATCGGGACCGGCGTCTTTTCGGGGTCGTAGGCCAGCGCGATCGCCACATGGGTGGGGTTGACCACCAGCAGGTGGGCCTGCTCGGTCGCCGCCATCGAATTGCGCTGCGCCCACTCCTGGTGAAGCTCCCGGCGGCGCTGCTTCAGATACGGATCGCCACCGTCTTCCTTGGTCTCGCGTTTGATCTCGCTCATGCTCATTCGCATCTTGTTCAGGAACGAGCGCCGCTGGTAGAGCGCATCGGCCACCGCGATCACCGCGAAGATCGCCACCGTCCAGGCGACCAGCTGCACCAGCGACACCCGGATCGCCTCCCCCAGGGCCTGGGCGCCGCCATGGATCAGCGGGGTGACCTTGCCCAGCATCTGGCGAAGCACCAGCCAGGCGATCGTGGCCAGCAGCACGGTCTTGGCCAGCGACTTGAACAGTTCGACCAGATTGTCGGTGCTGAACATCCGCTTCAGACCGGCCACCGGATCGAGACGCTCGAAACGCGGCCGGACCTTCTCGAAGCTGAACACCGGCCCCACCTGCAGGAAGTCCGACAGCAGCGCGACCATCGCGATCGGCACCGCGAAGGCCAGCACCAGGGTGACCAGTGCGATGGCGGCGGCCCAGCCGAGTTCCTGGCTGGCCGCACCGAACGGTTTGCCGATCGAGGCGATCGCCAGGTCGAACAGCGCGGCAAGTCGCGAGCCGGCGAAACCGACCATCAGACTGCTGACCACCAGCATGGCCAGCAGGCCGGCGGTGGTGGCGATCTCGCGACTCTTGTGGACATCGCCGCGTTTGCGCGCATCGCGCAGCCGTCGGGCAGTCGGTTGTTCGGTGCGTTCGCCGGAGTCCTGCTCGTCGGCCATCGTTGGTGGGCGCCTGGGATCGCGTTGGCTGGAGGGACTCCCGCACGCGTCGAGGCGACGTCGGAAGGCGTGCCGCGGTCTTCCCGGCGGCTGGCTCGGTCATCTTGCCTCGGGTGTGCATTACTGCAAGGCGCTTTTTCGCACGATTTCTATACTTTGGCGAATGAGAGAAGCCTTCCTCCCGATCCTGCAAGTGCGTCAGGGTCAGCATCAGCCCTGCGCCCGCGGGGCCGGCTCAGGCCGGCGCCTGGCGCTCCTGCTCGGGCTGCTGATGACGGGGTGGGCGAGCGTCGGTGGTGCAGCGGGTCCGCTGCCAGCGGCCGATGAAGCGGTGCTGGCCGGCGCTTACCCGGGCAAGGCAGCCTGCGTGTTGACCGATCTGCGACTGGCGCCCGAAGCGGCGCAACGCGCGCAGCTGAAATTCGCGGCTACCCTGGGTCATTGCGCGACGATCGCCGAGCCGGTGGCGCCGCGCGCCGGGAGCGCCCCGCGGAGCGCAGACGCCGGACCGGTGCGGCGGGTCGACATCGATCCCCCGGCGCGGCCTGCCCCGGCCGTCCAGGACCCGGCGCCGCAGAGACCGATGCTGATGCCACCGGTTCGCCCCGACACCGCGCCCGCCGAGCGGGTGGCGCCTCGGCTCGCGCCGCGGGTCGAGGCGCCGACTGCGCTCGATGGCGCGGTGATCGCCCGTACGGCAGTCTCCACGGCCGGCACCGAGACGCAAGGGCTGCCGGCGGGGCTTTCCAGTGATGCCCAGCCGCGGTTGGCCGACCGGGCGGTGCTGGCACGCATGCGCCAGTCCGATGACCTGCTGGTGGCCGCGGCCCGACGCAACGACATCGACCCGCTGCTGCTGCACGCGGTGAGCTTTGTCGAAAGCCGTCACCGCAGCGATGCGGTCTCGCCCGCCGGCGCGCGCGGGATCATGCAACTGATGCCGCAGACCGCCTCGCGTTTCGGTGTGCAGTCCGAGCAGCACCTGCATGACCCGATGCTCAACATCGCCGCCGGCGCGGCCTACCTGAAGGTCCTGCAGGCGGAGTTCGGAGGCGACCTGCGACTGGTGCTGGCCGCCTACAACGCGGGCGAGGGCGCGGTTCGGCGTCATGGCGGACGCGTGCCCCCCTATCCGGAGACGATCGCCTATGTGCGCGACGTCCTGGCCTTCTACCAGGCGTTGTCGGCGGCGCGTGCCGAACGTCCGTCCGGATCGTCGCAATGAGCCTGGACGCCTATTTCCGCGCGAGCAACCGCCCCCGGGGCGAGGGTCTGCTGTCGCGCTACAGCGACCTGCTGCTGGTCGCCTGCGTGATCGCGATCATCGCGCTGATGATCCTGCCGCTGCCCGCACTGGCCATCGATTCGCTGGTCGCGGCGAACATCCTGTGCGGCGTGACGATGCTGCTGCTGGCGATCTACATCGGCTCGCCGTCGGAGTTCCCGGCGTTTCCCAGCGTGCTGCTGATCACCACCCTGTTCCGGCTGTCGCTGGGCATCGCCACCACCCGGATGATCCTGCTCGACGGACATGCCGGCCACATCATCGACACCTTCGGTTCGATGGTGGCCGGCGGCAACCTGGTGGTCGGCCTGGTCACTTTCCTGATCATCACGGTGGTTCAGTTCATCGTGATCGCCAAGGGGGCCGAGCGGGTCGCCGAGGTCGCCGCCCGCTTCTCGCTCGACGCGATGCCCGGCAAGCAACTGTCGATCGACTCCGACCTGCGCGCGGGCATGATCGACAAGCACGAGGCGCGACGCAAGCGCAGTGCCCTGGAGCTCGAGAGCAAGCTGCACGGCAACCTCGACGGTGCGATGAAATTCGTCAAGGGCGATGCGATCGCCGGCATCGTGATCATCCTGATCAACCTGCTGGGCGGGCTGGCGGTGGGTGTCCTGCAAAAGGGGATGGACCTGTCGGCCGCCCTGGTCAAGTACTCGATCCTGACGATCGGCGACGGGCTGGTCTCGCAGATTCCGGCGCTGCTCGCGGCGATGTCGGCGGGTCTGATCGTGACGCGCACCAGCGGCGATGACAGCGATCGCGATCTGGGCGATTCGATCCGCAAGCAACTCGTCGCCAAGCCGCGGGTGCTGCTGGTGGCCGGCGCGATCTCGCTCCTGATGGCGGTGGTGCCAGGCTTTCCGTCGGTGGTCTTCGTGATCCTCGGTGTGACCCTGGCGCTGACCGGCGCGATGCTCACGCCGGCGCTGCGCGAGCGACTGCAGGCCTTCGCCCGGCCGGCGCAGGCCTGGGGAGGGCAGCCGGACCGATCCGATGAGGTGGTCGTCATGCGCTCGGCCGAGGTGGTGGTCCAGCCGATGGTGATGGTGCTGCTGGAAGTGAGCGGTCCGCAGGCACGGCGCCTCGATCCGGCCGATCTCGCGCTGCGCCTGGATCAGGTGCTGCGCGATTTCAACCTGCGGCTGGGAGTGACGTTGCCGCGGGTCTCGCTGCACTTCAATCCGTCGTTGCCGCGCTCGAGCTGGCGGCTGCTGGCCTTCGAGGTGCCCATCGCCCAGGGCGAGGAGATGGCCGAGGGCGCGCAGTCGATTGCCGACGCGGCCGCGTACGCGCTGCGCCGCCATTGCGCGCTGTTCGTCGGTTCGCAGGAGGTCGCAACGATGTTCACCCGCGCCGGCGAGGAACTGCCCGATCTGGTTCGCGAGGCGCAGCGCATCGTGCCGGTGGCGCGTCTGGCCGAGGTGCTGCGCCGGCTGGTCGAGGAGGAGGTGGGGGTTCGCAACCTGCGCGCGCTGCTGGGCGGAATCGTCGAGTCGGCCGAACGCGATACCGACATCCACACGCTGACCGAGTTCGCACGGATCGCGCTGCGTCGCGAGTTGTGCCATCGGTTCGCCCCCGATGGGGTGCTGCGCGCGCTGCTGCTCGAACCGGATATCGAGAACCACCTGAAGCAGGCGGTGCGGGTGGTGGGCAACACGCAGCAGCTGTCCATCGATCCGGCCTTCGCCGAGCGGCTGATCGGCGCTGTCGCCCAGGCGGTGGCGCGCACCGGCACGCCGGTGCTGCTGACCACGATCGAGATCCGCCGGCATCTGCGCAAGCTGATCGAGACCGAACTGTTCGATGTGACGGTGCTGTCTTTTCACGAACTGGTGCCGACACTGCGCATGGAAGTGACCGGTCGGGTCGGCTTGCCGCCGGCGCCCCCGACTCAGATTTCAGGGAAAGGCAACGAATGACGGGTTCGCCGAACAGGGCCGGCAGACGCCGCACGCTGGGCGTGCTGGCGGCGTGCGCATGGACGCTGGCGCTGGCGTGGTCGAGTGTCGCGCAGGCCGGCGTCGCGCCCAACCAGGGACGCAAGGTTGCGCTGGTCGCTCGCGAGCAGCAGTTGCCGGTGTTCCTGAACGACCTGTTCTCGCAGATCGATGTGCCGGTGTCGGTGAGCGCGAGCGCGCAGGGATCGGTGAACGGGCGCTTCCAGGGGACGGCTGACGCCGTGTTCCGCGAGCTGGCTCGCAGCTTCTCGCTCGTCTCGTATTACGACGGCGCGGTGATGCATGTGTATTCGGCCGCCGAGATCGGCACCCGTACCTATGGCGCCGAGCCCGAGCAATCGGCGCGGATCGTGCGCTCGGCCGAGGAGCTGGGCCTGCCCGATCCGAGAAACACCCTGCGGATCACCCGCAGCGGCACGCTGGTGGCCTTGGGCACACCGCGCTATCTGCAGCAGCTCGATGATCTGGTGCGTGCCGAAGGCTCGTCCCCGCGCCCTGCACCGGCCCCGGCTGCAGCCGCCGCGGCCGCGCCGGCGGTGGCGCCGGGGACCATCGGTTTTCGGGTTTTCTATCTGCGCCATGCCTGGGCGCAGGACACCCGGGTCGCCTTCGGCGGTCGCCAGATGGTCGTGCCCGGCGTGGCCAGCGTGCTTCGCAATGTCACCGCCGGCATGGGGCAGACCGTGGTGCAGCCCTACCTCCCGGGCCTGGAGAGTCCGGCCGTTGCGCCGATCGACTCGGACACGCTGCTGCGACCGACGCTGCCGCGTCTGAAGGGCAAGGGGATGGCCGACATCGGGCGCCTGCCCACGCTGGGCCAGTCGGGCAGCGGTGACTCGACCGGTGGTGCCGATGCTGTCGAACGCAGCGTCGGTGAACGCGCGGCCACCGAGCGCGCCATGGTGGCGGCCGGCGCGGGCGCGGGAATGCCGCCGCGCTATGTCGTCACCCAGCGCGGTGGCGCACACATCGAGGCCGATCCGCGCTCCAACTCGGTGATCGTGCGCGACATCGTCGAGCGCCTGCCGATGTATGAACAGCTGATCGCGGCGCTGGACTTCGAGCCGCAGATGATCGAGGTGGAGGCGACCATCGTCGACATCAACATCACCCGGCTCGAGGAACTCGGCATCAACTGGCGCTGGATCAATGGCCGCAATGATGTTCTGTTCGGCAAGGGCAATGACAGCGACACCCGGCTGCTGCCGGGCCAGCAGATCACGCCCACCGGGTTGGGCCTGTCGGTGTCCACCGTGCTGGGCAGCGGCTACAACTTCATCTCGCGGATCAATGCGCTGGCCTCCAGCGGCGCGGCGCGCGTGGTGTCGCGCCCGCAGCTGATCACGCTGTCCAATGTCGAGGCGCTGTTCGACAACAACTCGACCTTTTATGTCCGGCTCGCCGGACGTCAGGAAGTCGATCTGTTCAGCGTCTCGGCGGGCACCTCGCTGCGGGTGACCCCGAATGTGTTTCGCGACGGGCAGGGCTGGCGCATCAAGCTGCTGGTCGCGGTCGAGGATGGCAGCATCTCCAAGCTGCAGGTCGATCAGATACCGGTGGTCGATCGGTCCACCGTCAATACCCAGGCGCTGATCCAGGAAGGCGAGAGCCTGCTGATCGGTGGCATGACCCGCGAGTCCTCGGACCGCGGTGTGGACCGGGTGCCGATGCTCGGTGACCTGCCGGTGGTGGGCAACCTGTTTCGCAACCGCAGCGAGTCGACATCGCGGCTGGAGCGTCTGATCCTGATCACGCCGCGGCTGGTGCAGTCGGGACGGCAGCTCTCGGCGCAGGTGCCCGCACCGCTGACTGCACCGGCGCCGGCGCCGGTCGTGTCCCCAGCGCCTGCTCGCGCCGCGGTTCCTGCGGCGGCGCCTGCGCCTGCGGCGGTTCCCGCAGCGGAGTCGACGATCGGCAAGCCCTATGTTCATGTCTGGCCGACCGCACGTCCGGCGGCCGCCAACCGCTGCGGCGGCGCCGGAGAGTCGCCATGCTGACCCCCTCAATGCCGGACGAGTCTCGCACGCCCGCGCCCCGCGGGGCGGCCGATGCCCGCATCGTGCTGGCGGTGGTGGCCGGACCGCGGGCCGGCTCGCGGGTGGTGCTCGAACCCGGCCGCCGGGTCAGCATCGGCTATGAACTCGACAACGAAGTGGTGATCCGTCACCGCTCGATAGACGGCCTGCGGGCCAGCCTGATGCTCCGTGAGGAAGGCATCCGGCTGCAGGTCGAGCGCGGCCAGGCCGACCTGCTCGGGGTGGTGGTCGGCGAGGGTCAGTCGGTCGAGCTGCCGCGTCTGGTGCCCTTCTCCCTGGGTGACGCGATGCTGGCGGTCGGTCCGGCGCGAGGGCGTGGCTGGACCGAATGCCGCCGGCTGGCCAGCCGGCTGGCCGAGCGTCGCCAGTCTTCCGCGCAGGCAGTGCTGCCGCTTTCCCGCCACGCGGTTTCGCCCGATGGCGATCAGGCGCACGGCACTTTGCTCGCCGCGCCGGGTGAACGCGTGCTGGCCGCCGGCCTGAGTGCGCGATGGGCGCGCCAGCGGATTCCGGCGGCGCGCTGGGCCTCATCGCGCTGGCCGGTGCCGATCGTGCTCGGCGCGAGCCTGGTGGCGGCGCTGTCGGTGGTGGTGCTGTCGTCGGTCTCGCAGGCGTTCGGCGTGGGTTCGGCAAGCGGGGCGATGGATCGGCTGCGCAGCGATTTGGCGAGCCAGGGACATGTCACGCTGGTCGTCGAGTCCGGGGCCGGTGACACGCCGGTGGTGCGCGGCTTTGTCCAGACCGATGCCGAGCGGGCCCGGGTGGCCGATCTCGTCTCCCGCTCGGGCAGCAAGGCCTTCGTGGACGTGACCACCGGCGAGCAACTGGTGCGGCAGGTGTCGGACGTCTTTCGCGTCAACGGACTGAGTGCCGAGGTGCGTCACATCGGCCGGGGCGTGGTCGAGGCGACGCTGCGTGAGGTCGATCCCGATCGGGTGCGACGGACCGAGGCCGCGGTGCGGCGCGACGTTCCCGGTCTGGCCGGATTGAAGGTTCAGTCGACGGCGGCCACGCCGCGTCCGGTGGCGCGCGGTCCGCTGGTCCCCGACGATCCGGGCAAGCGGGTGGTGAGCGTCTCCTACGGGCCCCGCGGCCATGTGGTCACCGCCGACGGCGCGCGCTATTTCGTCGGCGCCATCCTGCCCACCGGGCATCGCATCGTGCGCATCGACCAGGGCGAGGTCGAACTGCAGCGCGACGGCGAAACCACCCGACTGGCGATCTGAGGAAACAGGGTCATGACACTGCTGCAAAGACTTCTGCTGCTGGCCATCTGCTTTGTGCTCAGCGCCTGCAACGAGATGGACCTGTACACGAAGCTCACCGAGCGCCAGGCCAACGAGATGGTGGCCGCGCTTCAGGGGGCGGGCATCGAGGCGGCCAAGAGCAGCAAGGATCCGGGCAACTGGGTGATCCAGGTGGCTCGCGATGATTTCGGCCGGGCGGTCGAGACGCTGCGCGCCGAGGGCCTGCCGCGCGACGAGTTCGAATCGCTGGGCCGGGTATTCAAGAAAGAAGGCTTCGTCTCGTCGCCGCTGGAGGAGCGGGCGCGCCTGATCTATGGCCTGACCCAGGAGCTCTCGAGCACTATTTCGGCGATCGACGGCGTGGTGGTGGCGCGCGTCCACCTGGCGGTGCCCGAGCGCGATCCGCTGTCCGACAAGTCGCGCAGTGCGTCGGCGTCGGTCATGGTCAAGCACCGCTCGGGGACTGATCTGAGCGGTCAGGTCGGTCAGATCAAGGCGCTGGTGGTCAACAGTGTCGAGGGATTGACCTACGACAACGTGACCGTCTCGCTCTTTCCCACCCGCGAGCCCCTGCAGAGCGCGCGCAACCCCGCCGGCGGCCCGTCGCGCGCGGCGGCCGGTGGGGGCGCTGACCGGATGATCTATGCCGCTGCCGGGGCAGTGGTGCTGGTGCTGCTGGCGGGTGTCTGGTATCTGCGCGAGCGCCGCTGGCGCCTGCGGCTGGCGGCCAAGTGACCGACGTGCAGACGGCCGAGTCTGCGGCCCAGCGCCTGGCGCGGGCCCGTGACGCGCGCGAGCGCTGGTGTCGCGATGCCCGCCTGCTCGGTTCGATCGCCTACGAGGCCGACGCCTCGCGCTCGCCGCTGCGTGAGGACGTCGGCGGACACGGGCGTGCGATGCTGGCCGCCGCCTGGGAGCGGCGCGCCGGCCTGCTCGATGGCGCCGTGACCGCGCTGGGCGCCTTGCCGGACTGGGCCGAAGCCAGCCGCGAGTCGCGCCGGGAGCTCGCCCTCCTGGCCGGTGCGATGGTGCGGGCCCGGCCCCTGCGTCGCTCGATCGACGGCGTGCTGCTGTCGCTGGTGGCCTTCGAGATCGGCGAAGCGCGGCTGGACCTGATCACCCGCCTGTGTGCCGGACGCCCTGCGCTGTCGACCCGGCCGTGGTCGGCCGATCCGGTGGCCGATCTGCTCGAACTGGGCGGCGAGGTGCTGCTGCGCACGGCCGACTGTCCGGACGCCGTTCTGGAAAGGCTGGCCTTGCTCTTTCCGGCGTCCGACGCGCTTGCGCAGGCAGACGCTGCCGACTTGCGCCGGGTCGCCGACGATGCGCGAATGCTCTGGCGCGCGGGCCCGGACGCGGCGTCGGTATTTGCGGGGGGCGCGCGATGACCCGGCTGACCCTGTTTCGCAGTCCCGAACTCACGCTGACCACCGACCGCCCGCTGATCAAGCGCGATCAGGTGTCGGCGGTCGATGAGGCGGTGGGCATGTTGCGGCGCATCGGCGATCTGCGCGAAGCGCTCGACGCCGAGTGCGAGGCGCTGCGCACGCGGGCGCAACGCCAGGGATACGACCAGGGCATGGCGCAGGCCCGGCGCGATGCCGACCAGGCCCTGGGGCGGGCCATCGGGCGGCTCGACGAGGCGCTGGCCGCCGAGCGCGCGCTGATGCAGGCGCGGGTGGTGAGCCTGGCGATGTCGATCGTCGATCGCATCGCCGGCGATCTCGGTCCGGCGGCGATGGTCGGCGCGATGGCCAGCCGGGCGCTCACCGAACTCGATCCGGTCGAGCCGGTTCGCGTGCGTGTCGCGCCGGAACTGATCGATGCCGTCGGTGCGCATCTGCGCTCGGGTCATCCCAGGGTTCAGGTGATCGCTGGCGAGGCGCTCGGTCCTTTCGATTGCGAGATCGACACCGGCTCGGGGTTGCTGGAGACCGGACTGCCGGTCCAGCTGGAAGCGATCGGTCTGGCGCTGTCCGGTGCGATGGCACAAATGCGCGAAGTCACGCCCGATCATGAATGAGCTCGCATCGATGGCGGCCGCGTCGGCCGTGCCGGCATCGGCCGATGATCCGCTGCTGCGGGCGCTCGCGCAGGTGCGCACCACCCGGCGCCGCGGGCGGGTCGTCGAGGCGATCGGCGCCACCCTGCGGGTGGCCGGACTCGACGCCAGCATCGGTCAGCAATGCGACATCATCGACCCCGACTCCGGTGTGCGCATGGGCGCCGAGGTCGTGGGCCTGTCGGGTGGCCATGCGCTGCTGATGCCGCTGGCCCCGATGCAGGGCGTGTCGCTGGCCGCCGAGGTGATGGTGGCGGCGCGCGAGCTCACCGTGGCGGTGGGCCCCGAGCTGCTCGGCCGTGTGCTCGACGGGCGCGGCGTGCCGATCGATGGCGGTGCGCCTTTGCCGGCGGCCATGGCGCGTCGACCGGTCTTTGCGCCGGCGCCCAATCCGCTCACCCGCCGCCCGATCGATCGGATCTTTCCGACCGGCGTGCGCGCGATCGACAGTCTGATGACGGTGGGTGTCGGCCAGCGGGTCGGGGTGTTCGCGGGGGCGGGCGTGGGCAAGAGCACGCTGCTGGGCATGCTCGCCCGGCAAAGCCGCAGTCATGTCAATGTGGTGGCGCTGATCGGCGAGCGCGGCCGCGAAGTGCGGGAGTTCATCGACGAATGCCTGGGCCCCGAGGCGCTGCGGCGCACGGTGCTGGTCGTCTCCACCTCGGATCGGCCGGCCATGGAGCGCACCCGTGCCGCGCATGTGGCGACCGCGATCGCCGAGGGCTTTCGCGCGCAGGGTGCCGATGTGCTGCTGATGATGGATTCGGTCACCCGGTTTGCGCGGGCGCTGCGCGAGATCGGCCTGGCCGCCGGTGAGCCGGCGGTGCGGCGCGGTTTTCCACCCTCGGTGTTCGCTGAACTGCCGCGCCTGTTCGAGCGCACCGGCAACGATGACCGGGGATCGATCACCGCCTTCTATTCGGTGCTGATCGAAGATGAGGACACCGCCGATCCGATCGGCGAGGAAGTGCGGTCGATCCTGGACGGCCACATCATGCTGTCGCGCAAGCTCGCGCAGCAGTTCCGCTATCCGGCGATCGATGTCCTCGACAGCCTGAGCCGGGTCTTCAATCGGGTGGCCCGTCCACCCCATCGCATGGCCGCGACGATGGTGCGGCAGTTGCTCGCCAAGCACGCCGAGATCGAGTTCATGCTGCAGGTGGGTGAGTACAAGGCGGGCTCCGATCCGGTGGCCGATGCGGCGATTGCGCGCCTGCCGGCGATCCGTGCCCTGCTCACGCAGCGCGCCGACGAGGTGGGCGACTTCGACGCCACCATCCGCGGGCTGGGGCAGATCCTGACATGAACCGGCCCGATGAGTCGGGGGCGAAGATGCTGCGCCTGCGCCAGTTGCGCCGTCAGCTCGCCGAGCGTGAGATGGCCGAACGACGGCGCGAGTTCGAACAGGCCGCGTCCACCCTGGCCAAGGCCGAGTCCATGCAGACTGACTGGAATGCGGCGGCGCAGGCGTTTCGCGACTGGACGCAGTCGTCGGCCGAGCGTGTGCATCGGCTGATGCCCACCATCGATGCCCGTCGCGAGGATTTCGCCCGTGGCAGCCGGCAGGCGCAGGAGTATGTCGACTGGTGCCGCACCCAGTCGGTGTCGGCCCGGGAGCGGCTGGCGCAGGCGCAGATGCGCTGGGCGCGCGAGCGGGCCGTGTGCGAGGCGCTCGAGCAGCGCCAGGCGCAGACCGATCGTCGCTGGCGCGCGGTGCGCGAGGAAGCGGCGTTCGAAGAAGCAGCGGATTCACTGGCCAGCGCGGCCAGGGCGAGGCAGAGATGACGAATCGTGTACCCGACACCGCTGGCGCTGTTGCCGCAATCGCCACCGATCGTGGCGCTTGCGGGCAGGCGCGCGAGCGCTTCGAGCGTGTCCTGGCCACCCGCGAGCCGGTGTCACCGGCGCCCTCGGCGCCCCTCGGGGATGGATCAGCGCCGACGCTTGAAGCCCCGCGGCGGCCGGGGGAAGAGCCCATTGCCGCGGCCGATCCGGCGGTGATCGGCTTGCCGGTCGGTGGACCGGCGCTGCCGGCCGCCGACCGCGTCCTTTCACCGACCGGTCGTGACGCACCGGGAGCGGTGTCGGCGAGCGTCACCGACCGGCCGCACGCCGCTTGTGCGTCCGGTGCCGAGGACCGCTCGGCGGTGGCGCAGTCATCGGGCGTCGATGCGAGGCCCGCGGCCGACGATGGGTTGTCTGCCGACGGTCTGGCCGCTGGCGAGGTCTGGCCGGGCCATCCTGCGCCGGCGGGCGACTCCCGGTCCGACGCAATGCCCTCGCCGATGGCCAGGTCTGCGATCAGCGGGGAGCCTGCGAGCGTCCTGACGGCCGACGCGACACCGGGCGAATTCGTGATGATTCGTGCGTTCGCCGACGTGCTCGAACCCGCCGCCGACGCGCTCATGCCCCCCGCCGACGCGCTGGAACCCCCCGCAAGGCCGCCGGCTGTCGCGACAGTGGCGACGCATCCCGCGCCCGTCGCGCGGGAATCGGCCGAGTCCGGGGATCCGCTTGCCGGTCTTGATTCCGCCCTGCCGCCCGCGCAGGGCTGGCGAGCGGATTCCGGCGGTTCGGTTGTCATCGCGCCGCCGGTTCCGGGCCAGCCGCGGGCGGGCATGGACACTGCGGCGCTGGCCGGCTGGCTGCTGCGTCAGGCGCCACTGGCCGCGGGGGCCGATCAGGCGGTAAGAATGACCTTTCCCGCCGGCAGCGGCCCGATCGAACAGATCGTCCTGACGCGTGAAGCCGGCGTGCTCAACCTGGTGGTGAGTTCCAGTGCGGGCTCGCGCGAGTCGGTGGCCCAAAGCTTCGTCGAACTCGGCAAGCGCCTGCGCGAGCGCGGCATTGTCCTGGGTGACATCCGGCTCGCCGACGAGTGAAGCATTCGGTCGTCCGGGCCGACCGGTCTGGCCGGATCAGCGCGGCGCCCAGTCGGGCGCGCCGAAGCGCGCCGGGCCCGCGACCGACGACAGGGCCTGCGACACCACTTGCCGCGGCGTGTCGGCAGCGCTCCATTGGCGGGCGATGGTCTCGATCAGCCCGCGGGTCTGGCGGCTGAAGCCGCCTTCCAGCGGATCACTGGCTTCGGAAAGCATCAGTTCCGTGTAGAGCCGCCGGGCGCTTGCCGAGGCATTGAACAGTTCGATGAGCCGCTGCAGGGCGAACTCGAAATCGGCCCGCGCCAGTGTCGGCTTGTCGCCCGGTTGCAGCAGCCAAGCGCACAGAAATTCGATCGGACCGGCGCGCCGTGCCATCGCGGCTGGCGCCGGTGCCGCCGCGAGTCCCGGCAGCAGCAAGGCGGTCATTGCGTCCGGTGAAGCCGCTGGCGACCAGCGGGCTGCGCCCCAGGCCGGCAGGCGCCCGGCCGGCAGGCGGGCGCTGGCCAGCGCCGAGGCCAGGGTCTGGGCGACGACCGCGCGCGCACGGGTGTCGCCGAACTGCTCGATGGCACACAGAAGCTGGATGAAGACGGGGTACTGCCCTTCGCCGAAGCGGGCCCATACCCGTTCGAGCAACCGGACGCGCTGATCGTCGTCAGGCTGGTCGGTCAGTGCGGTGACCAGTTGCTGGCCGGCCGCTTCCCACGCGGGATCTGCCTTCAGGCGGTGTTCGGTCGCGGCGACCATCGGCCGTGCCGCGCCCTAGCGGATCGGGTCGAACAGCTGCGCGGCGATCGACTGGGCGATGGCCCGGTGTTCGGGCGAATGGCCCGGCTGGCGGACGTCGCCCAGGATCGTGGCCTGTCCTGGCCGCGCCGCCCAGCCGTCGAACCGCAGGCCTGCCTCGGCCGGACGCACCGGCGCGTCATCGCGGCCCGCTGCCGCAGGGGCAAGGGCATCCAGTGACGGCAGTGCGAAAGGCAGGCCGGTGCTCAGGCCATCGAGTGAAGTCATTGCGGTCCCGCAGTTCTTGTTGGATCGAAGTGTAGTCGGGCCGGGACTGGCGCGACACTGGGATCGACCCTAGTGTGACCCGACCGGGCGGCTCAGCGCGAAAACAGACTGTCGATCAGGCGCAGGATGCCCAGGTTGCGCACGGTGAATTCATTGACCAGCAGATCGATCATCGAGCCCAGCATCATCATCAGTAGCAGGACCGCCAGCAGCGATTTCAGCGCCGGCGCGATCGTGAGCAGATTCAGTCCGGGCGCGTAGCGGTTGATCAGACCGAGCGCGAGATCGGCCACGAAGAGCACCACCAGCACCGGGGCGGCCAGCATCAGCATCAGCAGCATCATTCGCGCCAGCGCCGACTCGAAACTGTCCGAGGCGTCGGGGCGCAACTGCGGCAGGGTCGAGATCACCGGCCAGACCGCGTAGCTCTCGAGCAGCAGCCCCACCAGGAACATGAAGCCGCCCGAGGCCATGAACACATAGGTGCCCAGCCGCGCGAGGAACAGGCCGGTGTTCGAGGTCTGGTTGCCGCTCAGGGGGTCGACCATCTGGCCCATCGAGGTACCGGCCTTGCCGTCGATCAGCATGCCGGCCGACTCCACCGCCCAGAGCAGGCTGCTGGCGAAGATGCCGATCGCCAGTCCGATGAAGGCCTCCTTGCCGAACAGCACGATCCAGCGCCCCGGGTCCATCTGCGCGGGCGCGGCCAGCGGCTGAACCGCCAGTGTCATCACCGCCAGTCCGACGAACAGGCTGTTGCGAACCACGCCTGGCAGCGACTCCTGGGTGAACATCGGCAGCAGCAGGAAAGCGACGCTCAGGCGAATCGTCGACAGGCCCAGCAGCAGGGCCAGATCGCCAAGCTGGGTGTAGGCATCCATCATGGCTGCGGTCCCGGGCCGGTGCTCAGCGCCGCACCATCGACGGGAAGTCCGAGAAGATCCGGTCGCCGAACGAGTGCAGCGAGCCGCCCAGAAAGGCGCCGGTCGCCAGCAGCGTCAGCACGATCGCGATGAACTTCAGCGTGTACTGCAGGGTCTGCTCCTGCAACTGGGTGGCCGCCTGCACCAGGGCCACCACCAGCCCGACGATCGAGGCGACGATGATCGGCGGGCCCGACAGCTGCAACACCAGCCAGAGGGCTTCGTAGGTGAGGCGTATCGCCTCGGTCTGCTGCATGGCGTGCGGGTCTCCGCGGTCAGTGGTAGGAGAGGACGAGGCCGTGGGACAACTTCACCCAGCCATCGATCAGCACGAACAGCAGCAGCTTGAACGGCAGCGAGACCGTCACCGGCGAGAGCATCATCATCCCCATCGCGAGCAGGATGTTGCCGATCACCAGGTCGATCACCAGGAACGGCAGAAAGATCAGGAATCCGATCTGGAAGGCCGACACCAGTTCGCTCACGGTGAACGCCGGGATCACCACGATGAAATCGTTTTCGGCGATCAGCGAGGCGCGCTGCTCGCCCACCATGCGCTGTGCGGTTCGCAGAAAGAAGGCGCGTTCGCGCGGAGCGCTGTGCTTGATCAGAAAGCCGCGCAGGGGCTCCTTGACCGCATCGATCGCGCCCAGCATCCGGTCGGTGTCGCGGGTCGCGCTCGCCGCGGGCTGGCCGGTCGCGTTCCAGCGGTCGGCCACATCCAGCCCCACCGGGTACATCACATAGATCGTCAGCACCAGCGCCAGCCCGTTGATGACGACGTTCGGTGGCGTTTGCTGCAGACCCAGCGCGTTGCGCAGCAGGCTGAGCACCACCACGATCTTGGTGAACGAGGTGACCATCACCGCGACGAAGGGCGCCAGCGCCATCATGATCACCGTGACCAGGGCGGTCGCGGGCGTGAATGTCGACAGATCCATCCGGAACGGCCTTCAGCAGATCAGCAGGTGCGTGCGGCTCAACGCGGTGCCGCGATCAGTTCGCGCACGCGCACCCCGAAGCCGTCGCCCAGCGCGACGATTTCGCCACGTCCGATCAGACGGTCATCGGTCAGCAGGTCGATCGAGATCGTCTGTGCCGAGCGGGCGATGTCGATCACCGCGCCGGGCTGCAGCCCGGCCAGCACGCCCAGCGGCAGGCTGACCCGCGGCAGTTCGAAGCGCACACGCACCGGCAGCGTCTCCCACCGGGTGTCCTGGGGGTTGGTGGTCTCGGTCATCGTCCGGCCGGCATTGGGATCGCTCATCGGGTGGTGCTCCTCATTGCGGAATTCAAGTCGTCCCTGGCGGGGAAGGAAGAGGGCCGTCGCCTCGCGGCGCTGTCCGTGAACGGTGGCGCGAACCGGCCAGGCCTGTGGCGAGTCCTGTGATGGCAGCAGCACATCGCCGACCTCCAGCCCCAGCCATTCGCTGCGGGTCAGCAGGCAGGCCCCGAGCGCGATCCGGCAGGGCAGTCGCACCGGATGAAGCCAGGGCGGTAGTGCGGTCATGCGGGGTTCGGGCAGCCGGTCGCAGGCCATCGGGTCCAGGCTCAGCCACACGCTGTCGCCCTTGGGCGTGTCGATCACCACCCGGCAGGCGTTGCGGTTCGCGGTGGCGTGCAGTGCCCGCGGCACCAGCGGTGTTTCCAGCGCCGCCTCCAGCGCATTGATCAGTGGCTCGCAGGCCTGCAGGGCCGCGCCGACCGCCGTCGCGTCGATCCGGCCGCCCACCGCGCGAACCGCGACGGGACGTCCTGCCGCCATCAGCGGCGCCAGGCGAACCTCGCCGCAATCGGCGGTGAACGAGACCCAGACGGCCGACCGGCCGTGGATCGAGGCTGCCTGCTCGTCGGTCAGTGGTCGGGCGCGCAGACCGGCGTGGGCCAGCAGGCTCAGCAGGCGCGTGCTGGCGCGTGCCTCGGTCGGACAGACCTGCGGCAGGCGTTTTCGAATGGCCTCGGCGATCATCGCAGGGGCACGCCGGGGCGGGTGAGCACCCGGCGCAGCAGGTCGGCAAAGGAGTGCGCACCCATCTTCTGCATCACCCGCGAGCGGTGCAGTTCGACCGTCTTGATGCTGATGCCCAGCCGGTCGGCAATCGTCTTGTTCAGCAGGCCGTCGACCACCAGATCGAATACCTGGCGCTCGCGCGGCGTGAGGCTCGCGACCTGGCGGGCGATGGCGTCATCGGGTGCGACGTCATCGACACCCGTGTCGGCATGGACCCCGGCACCGGCAGCCGCCGTTGACGCCGCGGCTTTGGTCCTGGCCTCACGACCCGCGGCCGCGCGTTCGAAGGCCTGCTCCAGCGTGCGCTCCAGCACCGATTCCTGGAACGGTTTTTCCAGGAAGCTGCAGGCGCCTTTCTGCATCGCCTCGACCGCCAGCGGCACGTCACCGTGCCCCGTCATGTAGACCACCGGCCAGCCGATGTCGCGCGCCTTCAGTGCGTCATGCACCTGCAGTCCGGACTGGCCGGGCATGCGCACGTCGAGCAGCACACAGGCCTGATCGAGCGTGTCAGCCAGGTCGGGCGCGGCCGCGAGAAACCCGTCTGGCGTGGCGAAGGCATTGACCGCATAGCCCAGGCTCTCGAGCAGCCAGGCGGCCGACTCGCGAAAGTGCGCATGGTCATCGACCAGCAGGATGGTACGGGTCATGCGGGCAACTCCTCGGGTGCCAGGGCGCGCGGCAGCGTGACCCAGAAAGTGCAGCCGGGCCCGGGTCCGCGAGTGAACCAGAGGCGGCCCTGCTGCAGTTCGACAATCGAGCGGCAGACATGCAGGCCAACACCCATGCCCCCGGGCTTGGTGGTGAAGAACGGCGTGAACATCCGGGCGGCCGCGTCGTCATCGATCCCGGGGCCCCGGTCGGCGATTCCCAGCACCGCGCTATCCTCGTCCAGGCCGATCGAGATCTCCAGGTACCGATCGCTTTGCGGCAGGCTGCGCATGGCCTCGATGGCGTTTCGCACGAGGTTGACCACCACCTGCTGCTGCAGCACCCGATCACCGCGCACCTGCACCTCGGCAGCCTTCGGGTCGACGGTGACCAGGACGCGGACGCCGTCGCGCTCGGTCTCCCAGTCGAGCAGCGAGAGCGCATCGTCGACCATCGCCCGAAGCGCGATCGTCTCGGCCTTGGGCTGGCGGTGCGCCACATAGTCGCGCACCCGGGCAATGATGCCGCCCGCGTACATCGCGTGCTCCACCCCCCGCTGGATGGCGGGCCGCACCGCACCAGGGTCCAGCGTGTCGCGATCGATCCGGGCCAGCAGGCCGCGCAGCAGGTTCGCAATCGCGCCGATCGGCTGGTTCAGCTCATGGGCCAGGGTGGTCGCCATCTCGCCCACCGACAGCGAGCGCGACACCAGCAGCAGTTGCTCGCGATCATTCAGATGCCGCGCGGCGGCCTGCTGGTCGGCGCGCAGATCCGTCAGTCGCAGATGGATCAGGCCGGTGTCGTCGGCGCCGGCCTGTGCGCCGATCGGGCTGCCGTCGGGCGCCGCCAGCACCGCTTCGGTGAGGCCTGCGGTCCTGGCGCGCTCGAGCAGTCCGGCGAGCCCGCGGAACCCATCGGTCACCGCCGCCAGCGGGCCGCCCGCGCGCCACTGCGGGTGGCGTTCGGCCAGCGCGGTGGTGCACCACTCGATGCGCAACGATGCCGGGTCGACGATCGCGACCCACTGGGCGAGGACTTCCAGGCTTTTTGCCGCGTTGGGCAACTCGGGCTCCCGTGGGCACGGCAATCACCCGCCAACCAGGGTGCCGTGCGATCCCTTGCGGAATCAGCAGCCGAGTCTAGGACGTGCGTGAATCCGGCGCTGTGAGCAAATGCCCACTGAGCGCGCTACCGGGCGGGTGGCAGACGTCAGTAGACGTAGTAGCCCAGGGTCAGCATGACCCCCGAATTGCCGAAGAGCACCAGTTCGCTGGCCACGCGCCGGTAGCTCACGCCGATGGCGGGCACGACCACCGGGGCGATCCCGTATTGGTTGAACGGGATCTTGTCCTTGTATTCCCCCCGGTAGCCGTGCATGAGACCGGCCGCCAGCTTCACATGGAATTCGGGGAACTGCTCGATCGGGTACCAGCGCTGTCCGAAGTAGGCGATGGCGGACGGCTGCCCGAAGGAGTTGCGAAACGATGCGAACCCGAGCAGGCGGCCATTGGCGCCCACCCGCTCCAGGTTGATCAGGCGCTGCGTGTTGACGTGCGCCGGATCGGGTTGAAAGTGTCGGGTGACGACACTGGTTTCGACCAGCCACCGGACGTTCGGGTCGTCCTGCCAGAAGCTGCGCAGCGAGAAATCCTGCGCCAGTGCATGACCATTTCCCAGAGCGAGCGCCGCCATCGCAGTGACGCAAAGTCGCAAGAAATTCACCAGGCTCACCTCGTGGTCGGCCGGCGTGTGACAGGAGTGTCTGCGCCGCCGGCGGGACTATAGCCGCTTGCGGGTCGAACCGGGCGGACCCACCGTCCGGTTGTCGAGGTCAGTTGCGGAAAAAATATTCACCGATCGACTGGTCGTAGAGCGCGGGCACCTGCTCGTGCCCGACCGATTTCGCCAGTTCGACCACCCGCGTGCGCACCGTTCGAAGAATCCGGTCGACGCTGATGCCGGGCCGGTCGATCTCGGCGAGCAAGGCGCGTGTGAAAACGCCGTTGGGTGTTCGGTCGCGCTCGCCCAGCTTGTCCAGCGCCTGCTGTCCCGAACCGGCCGAGAACATCACCATCTGGCCGGTGGCCGCGGAGGTCGGTGCCAGGCCGCGCGCCCCGATCATCCGTCCGGTGCCCTTGAACGGGTTGTCCCGGCAGGCATCGACGATGGCCAGCGTGAATCGGGCCTTGCGATCCTGGATGTCGTCCAGAACCTTTTGCAGCGGCAAGGCGTCATCGCGCACCTGGTCTTCCGAGTCGCCCCGGATGTCGGTGGGCAGCAGGAAGTTGGCGCCCGCCAGCTGGATGCCGTGGCCGGCGAAGTAGAACACCACCTCGTCGCCGCCCTCGATGCGGGCCTTGAACTGGCGCAGTTCGTCCTTCATCGCCCGCTCGCTCAGGTCGGTCCTGACGGTGACCGAATAACCCAGGCGCACCAGCGCGTCGCCAACGGCTCGGGCGTCGCCGCGGGCGTTTTTCAGGCCGCTTACCTTGCCGTAGCTGTCGTTGCCGATGACCAGGGCGAGGCGTCGCGATTTCGCGGCAATGGCGGGTCCGGTGGCCGACGCGACGACCAATGGTGCAGCGGCGGCGGCGGCCGGCGCCGCGTTCGCGGCGGCCGATGCAGCGCTCGCGGCAGCCGACGCCGCGCTCGCCTGTTGCGCGGCCGCTTGTGCCTGCTGTCGTTTGAGTTCATCGCGCAGACGGCTCACCTCGGCGGCCAGTTCGCTGACGCTCGGACCCGCGGGGGCGGCGGGGGCGGCGGGGGCGGCGGGTGCGGCGGGCGGCGAACCCGATGGCGCGGGCGGTCGGTTGGCAGCCGCCGGGGTCACAGACGCCGGACTGGCGGTGGCCGCCGATGCGACCGGGGTCGGCGGTCGTGAGACCGCCGGGGTCGCGACCGGGGTTCTTTGCTGCCCCGCATCGATCATGGCGTGGATCTGGCTGTTGATGGTCGACGAGTCGAGCGCAGCCGGCGGCTGAGCCGGGAAGTTCGCATCGACCATCTGTCGGATCCGCTCGCCGACCACATCGGGCCCGGCCAGGCGCAAGGGCTCATCGATCGCCCCCAGACGGACAGTGGCATTGCCATCGATGAAGTCCTCGGTCATCCGGTTCACCGCGTCGCCTGCCCAGGCCCGCAGCGCCCGGTGTGCCGCTTCTTCCCGGCCGGCCTGCGCCGCTTCCCGGATCTTCGTCGGGTCCAGTCCCACGGGCGCGGCGCGGACGAACGCCTGAAGCCACACCGCCCGGCCACGCCACACGCGCACGCTGGCCTCGGTGTACAGCAGGCTTTCCGAGGTCCACGGTCGGCCATGGTCGATCGACGGCAATACCTGGCGCCACCACTCGTCGGCCTCGACGAGTCTGATCCAGTCCGACAGCTTCCGGATGGAAAACTGGCGGCTGCACTTGGTGAGCAACTGGGTGTTGATCGTGCTGTAGCGCTCGATCAGATAGGCCCACTGACTGGTCTCGTCGCAGACGGTGTTGTTCCAGGAAACCCGCTGCAGCGTGTAGCGCAACACCAGCAGCGGCATCAGCGCCTGCGGGTTTTCGTTGATGAGCACCACGTTCTCGGCGGTGTGGTCCTTGCGCGGCACGCTGTGGGTGTTGGCGACTCGCCAGCGGCCGTCGGGGACCGGGAGCCAGGCGCCATCGTCCAGCTTGATCCGGCGCTCCACGATCGACCCCTTGACCGGTTGCGCCTGCGCGCCGGTCGCCAGCGTGCCGACGGTGGCCACCGCCAGCAGGAGCAACAGCGCGCGGATCCGGTTGCGCATCATTGCACCGTGAACTGAACGGTTTGCAACGTCGCGCGGCCCACGCTGTCCTCCAGCCGAAGCGTCAGGGTGTGCGAGCCGCGCGGCAGGGCCGCTTCGGCCACGTCCAGGCCGTCCTGCGTGACCTTGGCCAGGCCGAGCAGCCGGCTGGTGATGTCGAGCTTGAGCATTCCGTAGAGCACGCGAAAACTGTCGGGCCGGGGCTGCGCCGGCGCCGATCCGAAGAACCGCAGCAGGATGCGCGTCGGCGTCGAGACCGGTGCTTTCACATCGGGTGTCACCAGTTCGATCCGGGGCGCACCCGGCACGGTCGCCGATCGCGGCGTCAGGAGATCGCCAGCGGCCTGCGAAGCGAGCATCTCGGCCTCGGTGACCAGCATCGTCTGGGCGCCGGCCGGCGCGGCAGCGATCAGCCAGCCGGCCAGGGTCGCGGCGATCAGGGCGGACATTTTCATGAGCACATCACTCCAGTAAGCGGACGCGGACCCGGCGGTTCCGGGGCGACAGCGGATCGTCGCTCGCCAGGAGTTCGCGAAAGCCCTTGCCCTCGGATTCGAGGCGTCCCGCGGGAACCCCCCGGGACACCAGCCATTGCAGCACCGTCTGCGCCCGTTGCGCCGACAGCCGTTCGTTATAGGGGGCGGTGCCGACGGCGTCGGTGTGGCCTTCGATCGCGAAGCGCAGCCCCGAGAGCGCCTCGGCGTTCATCGCCATCGCCAGCCGATCGAGCAGGGGTTTGCTCGGGGCTTGCAGCCGGGCGGAATCGAAGTCGAAGTTCACCACCAGGTCCAGACGGGGCGGTGCGACCGTCAGATTGCGCCGCCCCAGGCTGCGGGTCGCCGCCGTCGGGGTCAGCGCACGGACCATCTCGTCGATGCTCGGGTTCACGAGCGGCGCGGGTGAATCGGCGCCCGCCGCCTGCGCGCCGGCCCATGAACACCACAGCATCAGCAGCAGGCCGAGGAGCCGGTTCACGGCGTCTCCCGGATGTGAATGAGTTCGGCGCCGATCGCGCCGCTGCGGCCCTGGATGCCTTTGCCCAGGAAGAAGTCGACGAGCCGGGCGCGCGCGGCCGGATCGGCCAGCGATTCGGTGAAGACGCCGCCGCCGCTCGTCGCGCCAGGCAGGAAGACCGAGGCGTCCCGGGCGGTCTGGCTGACCACGAACAGCACCCGGTTGGTGCCCGGCGGGCCGCCGGCGGTCACCTGCCAGGTCGGCCGCGGGAAGTGATAGGTCTGGTGGGCCTTGATTCGATTGTCGGTATCGAGCCGGTTGGGGAACAGCAGATAGAAACTCTGGTCGTCGCTGCCCAGCATCACCGCGTAGAGGAAGCCGTCGGCCGCGGATCGGACGCTGAAGCTGAGCGCGTCGCGCCCGATGCGCAGCGACTCGGGTGCCTTGACCTCGAGCCGGCGGCGAGGGTCGGCCTGCTGTCGGATTTCCTCGAGTGTCGCCTGCGCGCCCAGGGGGGGCGAGTCTGGCGGCGCAGGGGCAGGGGCAGGGGCAGGGGCAGGGGCAGGGGCAGGGGCAGGCGTCGGCGTCGGCGTCGTTTGCGCCGCCGTAGCGGGTGCCGCCGCCGGGGGCACCACCGGCACGACCGGCACGACCGGCACCACCGGCACCACCGGCACCACCGGCACCACCGGCACCACCGGCGCCGTTACCGCCGCGACGATGAGGTTGCGAT